>NZ_JBIVNB010000004.1:0-732871 GCF_044753345.1 Kitasatospora sp. NPDC088391 | reverse complement strand
GCTCGGGAGTCGGCGCTCCGCGCCTCCTGAACCCGCTCCGCGTGTTCGCCGTCCGGGCTTCGCCCGGACGGTACCCCCGCTTCGCGGGGGTTGGCCGGCGCTTCGCGCTCGGCCTGGGCGCGCCTCCGCTTCGCTCCGGCGGCCAGAGTGGTTGATGGGGTATCAAGTCGTTGAGCTGGGAGTATGGCTGGCGGAGGGTGGCCTCCGGCCGGGCTGACCAGAAGGTGCGGTGCGGTCACCTTGACTTTCATGTCATGCCCATTGCCGGGTCGGGCAGCCCACCCGAGGCCAGCCGATGCCCGGACAGGGACCACCTGACATTACACACAGTGATAACGGTCGGGGTCAGCCGGACGGCCCGGACGAACAGGCAGCCCGCCCGGCAGGACTCCCGAGCCGACACCACCTGCACCTCCGCCACCGAATTCAATTCGGCCCCACCGGAGAAATTTTATGAGGGAATTCAAGAGCGAAATGCGCCACTCTTATCGGAATTCACAAGAGGGAATTCACGGCACGCCCGGGCAGGGAATCCGGCCCGAATACCGGACGGAATCCTCACCCGACGCCCAAGGCGCAGCACAGCACCATGGAGACGGGACGGCACGGGGAGCAGCACCACGGTGGCGGAGGCCGGGGCGGGCCTTCCGCACCGGCCGGGACGGGGGCGGCCCCGAAGCAGGCACTCCCCCGACCGGCCCGACCCCGGACACCCGACCACCACCGAGGCCGGCCAACACCCACCAGACCAGCACCGCCCGCACCCCTCGCACCACCGCCCCTGATCGGCACCCGACCACCCGGCCGCCCACCCCGAACCGATAGCGGCGGCCGCCATCAGGCGGACGCAGGAAGGGGAGAACGGGGAACCGGCCCCAGGCCGACGCGCTGCACCTGGTGGTCGACCCCTGTCCGCTCCACCTGGTGCCGCGCCGCCCCCGCCCCTCGGGTCCACGCCACCCGCATCACGGCCGTTGACAGGCAGTGAGCTCGTTTGGGGCTGGTGACACGGTCGTTGACGGCGCGCCCGCCTGCCGTGTGTTCCCCGGGAGGGCTCCGGCTCGCGGGGATCGGGGTGGGGACCGGGTTCCGGTTTTGGCCCGAAGCCTGTGCCCTCGCTGCTGTCCCGGCTCTGGGGAGGGCGAGCTGTCCAGCAGCCGGCCCGGGGCGCGGGGCCGCTGTGGCCCGCTTTCGATCCGCTGTCCGTGGCACTCGTTGCACCCGTTGCCGGCAGGGTCAATCAGCCCGAGCGCCCCGGTGCGGGTCGACCGGTGTGAGCACGCCGAGCCGCTCCTCGATCGCCTCGGCCGCGGTCAGGCACAGGTCCTCGCGGAACGCGCGGCCGACGATCTGCACTCCGGAGGGCAGTCCGTCGGCCACTCCGGTCGGCACCGCGACTCCGGGCACGCCCACGAAGCTGGTCACGGTGCACAGGCGCATTCCCGACCCGACACGGTCGCTCCCGGCCCGGTCGCGCGACTCCAGTCGGGGTTCGACGGGCGGTTCGGTGAACGAGGGGCCGAGCAGGAGCGGGTGGTCGTCGAGGAATTCGGCCCAGGACCGGCGGATGTTCATCCAGGTGCCCATGAGCTTCATGAATTCGTCCGCGCTCGCGGGCGGGGTCCGCTCCATCGCCATCCCGATGTAGCGGTCACCGCCCTCGCCGAGCAGCCCCCGCACCACCGGCCAGGTCGGGGCGAACTCGGTCGCGACGATCCGGCCGTAGGCGTCGAGCGCTTCGTCCAGCCGGGGCACGTCCGGCACTTCGCGCACGTCGTACCCGGCGTCGCGCAGCGCGTCGGCCGCGGTCGCGACGGCCGCGCGCACCGTGGGGTGGACGCCGTGCCCGCCGGGGTCCGCGACGACCGCGACCTTCACCGGCCCGGGCAGGGGCGGGCCGTACGCGGGCACCGGAACGGCCCGCGGGTCGCGCGGGTCGGTGCCCGCCAGCACCTCGTACGCCAGCCGCAGATCACCCACGGTCCGGGCGAACGGGCCGTCGGTCACCAGCAGTTGGGACGCCGGGCCGGGGTCGTCCGGACCGACGATGCGGTGGTCGGCGGGAAAGCGGCCGGTGGTCGGCTTCAGCCCGGCCACACCGCAGAACTGGGCCGGAATCCGCACCGATCCCCCGGAGTCGTTGCCGAGCCCGAGTGCGGCCATGCCCGTCGCGACGGCCACCGCGTCACCCCCGCTCGTTCCGCCGGGGGTCCGGCCGCGGTCCCAGGGATTGAGGGTGTCCCCGAACAGCTCGCTGCGCGTGTGCATCCCGGCCAGGACCAGGGTGGGCATGTTGCTGTGTCCGATCGGGATCGCCCCGGCCGCACGCAGCCGGGCCACCGGCGGCGCGTCCGCCGGCGCCACCAGGTCGCGGAAGCGCGGGGTGCCGAACGTGGTCGGCACGCCCTCGACGGCGGTGGTCTCCTTCACGGTGAACGGCACCCCGGCGAGCGGACCCAGCTCTTCGCCCGCGGCCCGCCGCCGGTCGGTCCGCTCGGCGGCCTGCCGGGCGTGCCGCGCCAGGAGCTGGGTGATCGCGTTCACCTCCGGGTTGACCTCGGCGATGCGCTCCAGGTGGCTCTCGACCAGCTCGACGGCGCTGACCTCTCCGCCGCGCACTGCCTCGGCCTGCGCCGCGGCCGACAGTTTCCACAGGGCATCCCCCATGATTTCGATCCTCCCCACCCACGTTCCGATGCGCTTGCATCGGAACTGTATCCTGGGAACCGATACGAGCGCATCGAATAATGCGCCGGCCCGACGGAGGTAGCCAGGCATGCCCAGGAAGGTCGACCACGAGGACCGGCGCCACCGCATCGCCGAAGCCGTCTGCCTCCTCGCCGACGAGCACGGACTCGAGGGCGTGACCCTGCGCGACGTCGCCGCCCGGGCCCAGGTGTCGATGGGCGCCGTGCAGCGCTGCTTCCGCAGCAAGGAAGAGATGCTCGTGTTCACCCTCGGGAACATCGGCGAACGGATCACCGGGCGGGCCCGGGCCCGCCTCGTCCGGAGCCCGGCCCAGTCGGCCGCCACCGCCCTGGGCCACGCGGTCACCGAAGTCGCACTGCTCCGGGAAGAACACCACGCCGAGGCACGGGTCTGGCTCGCCTTCGTCGCCCAGGCCGTGGTGAGCGAACCACTCGCCGACACACTGAAAGCCAACTACGCGGCCCTGCAGCAGACGTTCACCCGGCTCATCCGGGAAGCCGCCCAGGGCACCGGACACCCCGCGCCCCTCGACCCGCAGCGCGAGGCCCGCACCCTCCTCGCCCTCGCCGACGGCCTCACCACCCACGTCCTCATCGGCCGCCTCACCTCGCACGAGGCGCAGGACCTCCTGCACGCGCACCTGACCGGCCTCTGGGAGCGGCACCTCCCGCCCGCAGAACACCCCCACACCCCGAAGAACGAAGGCCCGTAGAACACCCGCCACCCGACCGACCGTCAAACTCCGGCCCGGCAGCGGACATCCGAACGTTCACCCCCACAGGCCGCACAAACCCTCCAACCCGGCCACCACCGCGAACACGCACAGGGCAGACCTCAACACCGCGACCGTCCAGCACACGCCGAACACCGCGGCGGCGTCGAAGCACAGGCCCAACACCCGACCGAGGCCCACGTCGGGGCCGCCCCAGCACAGGACGGCGGGCAGCGCGACCAGACAGAGCAACCCGATGGCATCCAGGCACACGCTCTCCACACCGAGCAGCAGGGACGAGCGGACACGCCAAGTGCAGGCCGGGTTCGGGCCGGGTTCGGGCCGGCCGGGGCAGATCAGGAGGCTGCGCCGAACCCGGCCCGACACAACCGGGCCCGGCGCCCGGCGGCGGACTGCCCGGCCATTCGGTCACACCAGGGCGCGCAGGCGCACGAAAGCGGGGCCCGCGCCGATGCGCGGGCCCCGCTCCGGTCGTCGGGTGCCGGTGTACCGCCCGGCTACCAGCGGTACCAGCGGCCGCGGCTGCCGCCGGCGTTGGTGCCGCGGGCGACGAAGCCGACCAGCCAGACCACCAGCACGACGACCGCGACCCACCAGAGGATCTTCACCGCGAAGCCTGCGCCGAACAGGAGCAGGGCCAGCAGCAGAACCAGAAGAAGGGGAACCATGGCGACCTCCACGCAGTCAGTGTCGGACCGCCGCCTGCCCCTGAACCGGCCGAATATTCACACGAATCAGACCGGCCCCACGGGGGAATCCGCTGGGTCCGGCACCGCGGTGGGCCACCGGGTGGGGCCATGGCAACGAGGAGGACGCGATGAGCGCGAGCGACAGGACCGGGAGCCTGGGCAACAGGATCGGGAGTCTGGGCAACAGGATCGAGGGCACCGTCGAGGGGGCCGTCGGCGAGGTTGTCGGGAGCGAGCACCTGGAGGCCGAGGGCAGGACCGACCGGGCCGAGGACGACCTCGAGCAGGCCGGCGAGCACGTCAAGGACGCCTTCAAGGACCGACCGCCACCCGGCGGTGCGCGTGCGGGGCCCACTCGGCCACCGGGCAGGCCCCGGACGCACCCGGAAAGACCCGCGCACACCTGCGCAGACAGATGGACAAAGAGGGGAAGGCGTGGCAGCGAGGATCGTCGGTGCGGAAGGGACACGACCGCGGAGCGGGTGCGCGGAGACGGACGGGCAGGTGACCGGCCGGGGGCGTGAGGCGGTACCGCCGGACAGGGCGGAGCCCCGTACGGCGGGCCGGGCAGTCGTGGACGGTCGAGGCGCAGCTGCGGTCGGCCGTGAGCGGGCCGGGAGGCGGCGGTGGCTCGCGGTCGCGGCCCGATGGCTCGTCCTGGCCACCGCCCTCCTGGCCTCGGTCGCCTTCGCGGCCGCGCTGGCCCGAATCACCCTGGTGCCCGTGCCCGGGGCGGTCGGCCACGTCCACGACAACCTGCGGCCCGGCAGCTCGCTGCGCCACTACCTGCTGCACTCCCCCGTGCCGGACGCCGTCCGGCAGGTGGGCGGGAACGTCCTGCTCGGCGTGCCGTTCGGACCGCTGCTGCCGGTGCTCTGGCCGAAGGCCCGCGGGCTGTTCCGGGTGCTGCTGGCGACCGCGGTGCTGATGCTGCTGGTCGAGCTGGTCCAGGGCGCACTCATCACCGGCCGGGCCTTCGACGTCGACGACATCGTCCTCAACACCGGCGGCGCCGTCCTCGGCTACCTCCTGCTGGGGCGCCGGCTGGTCCGGGTGGTGCGACGGGGCCGGACATCGCACGCCGCCG
This sequence comes from Kitasatospora sp. NPDC088391, assembly GCF_044753345.1. NCBI lineage: Bacteria > Bacillati > Actinomycetota > Actinomycetes > Kitasatosporales > Streptomycetaceae > Kitasatospora > Kitasatospora sp. NPDC088391. Next base: position 727,653 of record NZ_JBIVNB010000004.1, on the reverse strand, counting down.
CCCCGCAACAACCGGAACACCACGGCACCGCCCACGGGCGACAGGCCCCGCCGGGCACCGAACCCGCCTTGGCACGGACGGACTGACCCAGCGTCACGGACCGGCCCGTCCCACCTTTCGAGCAGACCGGATCCGATCACCTGCGGCGACGGGCAGGACGGGCCGAGGGGTTCCGGTCGGGGAAGGCTCCACCTGCGGGAGGAGCCTTCCCCCTGCGACCGTTCCCGGCCCGGCCCGGCGTGCCGTGCCGTGCCGGGAACGGTCAACTCCGCAGCAGGGCCGCGCAGTCGGTCGCGGCGCTCTCACCTCGAAGGGACACAGGCCATGGAAGAACCCGAAGCAACCGTCAGAGCGGTGGGCTGGGCCCGGACGCTGCCCCTGTCCAGCAGCATCGCGGCCGGCCGCGCCTGGACCCGCCGCCACCTCGGCGAACTCGGCTGGACCGAGCACGCCGCCGAGACGGCCGCCGATGTCCTCGTCACCGTCTCCGAACTCCTCACCAACGCCCACCGGCACGCGCACAGCGACGCGAACCTCGTCCTCACCTGGGACGGTTCCTGCCTGTACGTCAGCGTCCACGACGACTCCCCGCGCCTGCCCCACCCGCGCGAAGCCGGACGCGACGCCACCTCCGGCCGCGGCATGGCCCTGGTCGACGCCCTCGCCGACGACTGGAGCGCCCGCGCCGACGGACACGGCAAGACCGTCACCGCCTGCTTCCACCGCCCGGGCCGCCCCGCCCACTGAGACCGCCCCGGCGGCCGGAGAACACCGGCGCGACAGCATCGCACCCCGCGGAGGCGATGCGGCAACCGCCCGCACCGGCCCCGTCCGACAGCCGGTGCGGGCGGCACAACAGCACCTTCCCCCGGCGGACCCGCAGGGTCAGGATGCCGGGCCGACCGCCGAGCCGTCGATCGACCCGGCGTCGCCGGTACGTACTGCGCACCCTGAGGCCCATCGCCCCGCGGCTCCGGCACTCCGCCGCCGGGCACCGGGCGCCGGCTGTGAGCATCGACTCGGACCACGTTCTCATCTGCCGGTATCCGCTCCACCACCAGGTCTTCGGCCTCGGGCCGGACCAAACTCCGGACCTCGCATGCGTCCCCCACTCGATCAACGCCCGCCGCTCTGCGGAGACACCCTGTGGCAATGACCGAGAGTGACTTCCCTCGTTGTACCGCGCACGCTGTTCGGGAGCCGGTGGGGCAGCGAGACGGAGAACCGGTTGTGGACCTGTGGACCGGCATGGCGCCGGCTCGGCAGTTCGTGTCCGCTGGCGCCACTTTCGAGTGGCGATGCGCCACTCGCACGCTTCCGGATCCGGAGCCGCGACGACGGAACCGGCGACCTGGCCCCACTGTCGGCGGGCGCCCGCACCGGACGGCTTCCTCATGAGTGGCGGGCGAGCGGATCGCCTCGGCCGGACAGCCACGTGAGGGGGTGGGTGTCCACGTCCTCCAGGCGAACTCCCGGGCATGGGGCGGGGATGCCTGCGCGGAACTGCTCAGCCCATCGGGCGTCGAGGCGTCCGAGCAGTTCGACTTGCTTGGCGAGCCAGCCGATTCGGCTGTCCTGGTCTGCGGGGAAGCGGCCCCGCTGCCACAGCTCCCAGCGCATGGCCATCGAGTGGGTGGCATCGAGGGCGACCCAGTGCAGGGCCTCGTCGAGGGCACTGGTGGTCCGGTGCTCAAGCACCTGGCCGCGCTCCTCCGCGATCCAGTGGATGATCCCGCCTCGGACGAAGAGGTAGGGGTGGGCGCAGTCCTGGCGACTGAAGGCGGCCAGGTCGCCCGCAGTCACGCCATCGAGCTTGGCAGCCATGTCGCGCACGGCAGCCTGCAGGCACCCCGCCATTATCGTCATATGGACGATTATTGCATGTGGGCTCCCCGGGCAGGTGTGCAGAGTCGACTTCACGGCCGTTCTCCGCAGTCCTCACGTGATGTGCGCCAGCGCCGATTCCGCGGATCCTCGTCAACGCTGCCGGGCACGGCGAATCCTGTCGGCCTGGAGGTCGGCCCGGCACAGCGGCCGCCCCGGGCCGGGTCCAACAGTCCTCGCAGACCCGGGCGGAGGCGGAGCGGGCGGCGGCCGCAGCGAGCCGCACGCCGACAACGGCGGTGGAAACCGACTCCGCCAGGTCGTGCAGCCTGAACACAGCCTTCCTGGCAGAGGGCCACCCGGCACGGGGCCGCAGCGCGTCCGCTCCCGGGTCCGCACGCCGGGCCAGAACGGTTCACGCGAGCGCGGCTTCGGCTCGCTCAGGTACGAGAAGCTGTTCCCGGAGGGCGCCTCCGCCGCCCTCGACCTCGTGAGGCGTGCCGAGGACTACCGCCGCGAATACAACACCGTCCGGCCCCATGATGTGTGCACCGTCGCTGCGGCCCCGCTCGTCCCCGACTTTCCCGAACCCGAGAACCTGCCGACTGCTTGACGCGGGACAAGCCCGTAGAACTCCAGGCCACAGCGCGCCTCACACCGGAACAACGCCCCTGGAATCCACAACCTCAGTCAGCGGCTGGCCGGTCGTTCCGCAGCAGGGCCTGGCGAACCGACCTGGCTTCGGCGCTGAACCTCAGCCCCTCGTCGGTCGCCAGCAATACCGCAACATCCGTTTGCGGAAGGTCGATCACGGCGTCGCACGCTGCACCGAGGCCGCGCAGCACCGATGCCTCTCCTGCGTCGAGCAGAAAGTGGCCGACTGCGTTGTCCTCCGGACTGTCCACAGCCCCAGTTCGGTCCAGGAACTCCAGAAGGTCATGGAAATCGGACTCACTCGGCCCTTCCGATTTCCCGAACGGCTCCAGAGCCTCGATCAGTTCATCGCGCAGCCATGGCATGTCAAGCCCAATCCTACGAGGCATTCCGAGCACTCCATTCCCACCATTCACTCAAGGGGATACGAGCTTCCAGGTCCTTGCCGGGTTTCGGCGTCCTGCCAGGCGTTCAGTCCCTGGTGATGATCTCACCTCTCGGGTTCACGACCACACGGTCGACCCGCTGGCCGGGCAACTCGTGCTCAGGATTGCCCTTGTCGATTCGCATGCTGTCCTGACCCTTGACGGACCGTCAGAGTGCCTTTGGCTTTTTGCCGTTGCTCGCACGGGATGCCTTGGCCTCCGCTCCGTTCGGGAACCATCATGAGGGAGGAGCCTACGCTGCGGGCCTCTTCACGAATGCACAGCGCAGACCGTCGCTCACCCCTGCAACGCCGTTCGCGGAGCCCTGTCGCGCGCCCGTCGGTCGTTGCCGGCGGGCGGAAACGGTCGGGTTTGGCAGCGGGGTCAGATCGGGATACCACCGCCATGGAGAGTTGGGGGACGTTGGCGGCCGCTGTCGTGGGCGCGGCCATTGCGCTGGTGGGGCAGTACTTGGCGAAGCGCAGGGAGGAACGGGCGAAGGCGGTGGAGTTGCTGCTCAACTCCTGTGCCGAGGTCGCGGCCTCGTGCAGCGATCTGCTGTACCGGGTGTGGGAGGAGCGCGAGCTCGGTCTCCCGGGCCGTGTGGAGGGGTGGGACCTGAACGGCCACCGGCTGGCCACGGCGCGCATCCGGATCCTCTCGGGCGATCCCGCTCTCGTCGCCGCGTCCGAGGAGGTGAACACCGCAGGCCAGGCACTGAGCTCGTACTGGCGCAAAGGCGTGGTCGACGACACCGAGTTCCAGGTACGCCGTGAGCGCTACCGGGCGGCGACGGACTCCTTCGTGGACGTCAGCGGCCGCAGGATCGGCGTGCGGGCGGGCTCGGCCGCCTCCCGCGCTGAGGGGTCGGAGGGCCGACAGGATCGGGGGCGGCGGGCTTCACCGGGCACCTCACCGGCGGGCCGGGGTGGGGACGGGGCGGCCTCCGGGTGCCGCGGCCACCGGGACGTCCCGCCGCCGGGGGTGGTGCCCGCTTCACCCGTCGGGGGTGGTGGTCGGTAGGGTGCGGGGCGTCGGGGCTTGGCAACGGGGAAGGGGGCCGGGATGACGGAATCGCCGGTGGGGAGTTTCGGTGCCGCGCCGGAGCCGGTCGAGGTGGCGCCCGAGGTGCGGGCGCTGCTGGTGCGGCTGCGGGACGGCGTGTTCGACGCGCCGTCGCCGGAAGGGGCGACCCACCTGTTGGAGAAGGTCGCCCGCGAGATGACGTCGCTGCTGGGCCGCTACGACCGGGACACGCTGGTGGCGTGGCGGCAGCTCGGCCAGATCCGCAACGAGTCCGGCGAGTGGGCCGCCGCCGTCCACCTGCTCGGGCAGGTGGCAGCAGACATGGCCCAGGTGCTGGGCCCCGCCGACCGCGAGAGCCTCCACGCGCAGGCCGACCTCGCCTTCGCGATCGGGAACGCCGGGAGCGGCGAGGACGCCGCAGCCCGCCTGCGCCACCTGTTGCCTTCGCTGCACGCCGAGTTCGGCCCGCAGCACCCCATGACGCTCACCGCGCAGGTGCAGCTCGCCGTGAACACCGCACGCACCGGCGACGTCCTGACCGCCGTCGGCGACCTCGTGCAACTGCTCCCGGTCATCGAGCAGGCCGTCGGCGACGAAGGCCTCACCCTGTCCGAGGCCCGGGCCGAACTGGGCCGCCTCGTCCCGCAGTGGCGGCGGGTGACCGGCGGCGCGGCGCTGGCGCCGGTGATGGCGGTCGCGATGGTGCACCGCCTCATCGTCTGGGACTTCGACTCGGACCAGGAGGCGGACGCCTTCCTGACCGAACTGGAACGCGCCACCGGTCGCAAGGGCCTGGCGGGACGGCTCGCCGCGGTCCCCGACGGCATGACCGCCCCGCATGCGACGGCGATGGTCCTCGCCTGACGATGCGTCACCTCCCGTTTCGATCAAGGCCGGAGGACTCCTTGGCCACTGTCCGCGGCGGCGCCGGGGTGTCAGAGCGGCAGTGACAGGAGCGTGTAGCCGCCGATGTCGACGTCGTCGCAGACCTGGGTGAGGCGGTGGACCACGGCGGCGGCGCCGGTGCCCCCGGGCGGGGCGCTCAGCTCGACGGTGGCGGTGCCGGCGGCGGGTATGTCGGCCTCGGCGGCCGGCCGGCCGAAGTCGTGGCCGGGCGCCCGGCGTTGGCGCAGGTCGTCGAGGACCGCGTCCGGGTATCCGCCGCAGCGGGCGTCGGCGTCGACGACGGCGTCGCCGATCCACAGGCCCCGGCCCGGTTCCGGTGCGGTGACCTCGGCGCCCAGGGCGGCGAGCGGTTCGGCCAGGACGGGGTCGTCGACGTGGAGCAGGGTGTCGGCCGGGGAGAGCGGCAGGCCGAAGCCGGGGAGCCGTTCGAAGCCGGTGATTTGGAAGGTGCGCACGTACAGGGTCGTCCGGGCGTCCTCGCCGAACGGGTTGGCCAGGGTGAGGACGATGCGCTGCGGTTCGCCCTGCGGCGACAGCACGGTGACATTGCGCTGGCCCACGTGCCGGTCCAGGTCGGGCCGGAAGGTGCTGGTCAGTGGGTCCGACAGCGAGGCGATCTCGACCACCAGGCATTCGTGGCCGCCGTTGACGAACACCGGGGTCCAGGGCGTCGTGCAGGTCAGCGTCTCGGCGAGGCCCGCGGCGATCGGCGTGCGGTCCGAGGCGCCGATGAAGGTCGCCTGCTGGGGCGTCAGCCCGGCAGACGGGTCCGCCCACCAGAACCGGGCGCGTACGCCGGGCGCGGCCGCGTGGCCGAGGTTCTGCGCGGTGACCGACACCGTCACGGGGTCGCCGGCCCGCACCCTCCCCCAGGCGTCGGCGGGCGCCGCCGCGATGTCCGGGCTGGCGTAGTAGACGGCGCCGGCGGGCAGCGGCCGTGCCCCCTGGTCGCCGGGTGCGGCCCGCACGACGAGCCACGGGGTGTAGGTCGGCGGTGGTCCCTCGCCCTGGGGGCGGCGGGGCGTGTCATGGGCGGGCGGTGTCATGGCGGGCCTCCCTTCACGGTCCCTGGTGCCGGTCCCGGCGGTCGGTCCGGACGGTCGTCTTCGGCGGTCGGTACCGGCCGTGGGTTCCGGCGGTCGTCTTCGGCGGTCGGTACCGGCCGTGGGTTCCGGCGGTCGTCTTCGGCGGTCGGTCCGGACGGTCGTCTTCGGCGGTCATTCCCGCACGACGGGGCCGGGCTGGCCGGCCGCGTCCTGGAACATCCAGGTCGGCCAGCCGATGCCGCGGTCCCCGTCGAGGTCCCAGTCGGGGAGCGGGGTCGTGGGGCTGCCGATCAGGGCGACCGCGACGTCGACGGCGTTGCCGAAGGCGCCCTGCGGGCTGCCGCCCGCCTCGGCGCGCCGCATCCGCAGCTCCCACTCGGCGGCGTCGAGGACGGTCGGCTTGCCGCCGGCGGGCGCGGCGAGCGGGTTGTTCTGGGTGGACGGGAACCGCGGCACGGCGCCGGGTCCGGCGTCGGTGAAGGTGAAGCCGTCCACGAAGTGCAGCGGCCACCACGGGCCCTCCGGGTAGGACAGCTGCGGGGGCGGTTCGAGGGGCTCGGTCGGGTACTGCGGCCAGTTGCTCTCGTTCGGCGCGACGGGACTCCACAGCGCGGCGGGGTAGCCGTCCCCCTCCTGTGCGGACGGGCTGCGGCAGGTGCCGAGCGCGGAGTCCGGCGGGACGACGGTGCCCCAGGTCTGGAACTGGATCTCGTTGTGGGCGAGTTGCACCGCGTACGGCGGCCCGAGGCCGCTCGTGCCGAGCAGGTCGTGGAACGCGTTCTCCAGGCGGGCGAGGAAGGAGTCCGTCCAGCCGGACTGGCAGCGCAGGTTGTCCCAGCCGGGGTCGGTGGCGTCGTCCAGCAGCTCGACCGCCGCCCAGATCAGCGCCGCCGCCGCGGCCAGTCCGGCCAGCAGGTACTCCGCCACGGCGAGGATCGCCGCCGCGATCGCGCTCGCGATCTCCGGGACGGACGGATCGGGCCGGGCGACCGGCGGCTGCGGGACCGCCGTGCCGCCGACGACCACGCTGCCGTCCACCTCGACCCAGTCGGGCCGGTCGCCGCAGGCGTCCGGCTCCTGGATCCGGTGGGGCGGCGTCGAGCCGAGCAGCGCCGCCGAACTCGTGATCCAGGTGGTCAGCCAGGTCATCGCGTACGCGCCGTCCAGGCCCGGCCCGTCGACGCCCGGCGAGGGCGGGTCGCCGACCGCCTCGCGGTAGCTGTCCAGCCAGAGCGTCAGGAGCTCGGGCGGCAGGAAACCGGTCAGGGGAACCCGGTCGCGGACGGCGTTCAGCACCAGGTCGGGCGCGATCCCCCCGACGGCGAACCGGTCCTGCAGCTCGGACCCGGCGATGTCGTCCCAGGTGCCGCACGGCGGCAGCGGCACCCGGCCGCCGGTCCCGGCCGGGAAGACGATCTCCCCGCCCGCGGCGCGCACCCGTTCCCTGGTGCGGTAGTAGCCCCACACCCAGGCGTCCACGTGGTGCGACACCCAGCGGTGGCGCCACCAGTGGGTCCGGTACGGCGACCCGACCACCCCGTTGACGAACGGGTTCCCGCACAGAGCCCCCGCGTACCCCACGGCGGTGCCCAGGCCGAAGGCCCGGACCCGCGGGTCGCCCGAGGCCGCGGCCTTCTGCCGCAGCGCATGCCAGAACGCCCCGGTGCGGTGGGCGTGCACGGTGTCGCGCGGCACCCACGCGCCGGCCGGCCGGGCCTTGGGGCGCGGCCGGGTCCTGAGGATCGCGTCCTTCAGCGCGGACCTCAATCCGCTGATCGAGGCGAACTGCCCCTGCAGGGCCGTCACCACGCCGGGCAGCCCCCGCAGGTCGTCCTTCATCGCCAGCAGCGCGAGCTGGTCCTTGTCGCGCACGGCCCGCTCGAAACGGCCGAGCACGTCCTTCAGCGTGCGCAGGTTCGCCGCCATGCCCGGGGTGCCGGGAGTCCCCGCGAGCAACCCGAGGACCGGCGCCCACACCCCGAACATCGGCGCGCTGCCACCGGCCGGGGCCGCCGGATGGGTCGGCAGGAAGTCCGCGAGCACCGGACCGAGCGCGCCGAGGCGGAAGAACGGCAGATCCGCGTCGTCCGGCACCGGGCCACCACCGGAACGCAGGGAGTCGAGCACGAGATCCGCCACCGTCAACTGCGTGGCCACACCGGTCACGACGCTTCACCTCTTCACGGGAGGCCGACGGCGGCCACAGGCGCTGGCATCGCGTCATGCTCCACCGCAGGCCGTACGAGCGCGGTACCTCCACCGTCCTCCTGCCCCCACCCGGACGCAATCGGGACGCCCCGGCAGCCGCTCGACGTCCAGGCGGCCCCGGGAGCAGCGGGCAGGCAGGCGCAGGGCCGGGGCGCGCACCACGGGCCTGCCGCGCGACAGGCGGGGGCGGAGCCGGACACCGTCCGTCCCGCGGGCACCGGGCGGGCCGCGTCACCCCCGGCGGTGGTGGGCCTCGATGGGGAGGCGGGCCTCGTCGAAGAGGGCCGGGCCGTGCTGGGGCACGGTCGGCCAGGCGCCCGACTCGGGGTTGAGGGCGACCAGTTGGGCGGTGGAGAGGGCGAACACCACCCGGCCCAGGCCGGAGCGCTGCAGGGCGCCCGCGCACATCGTGCAGGGCTGGCAGCTGGTGTACATCGTGGTGCGGGCCGCGGCCGCCGGGTCGAGTTCGCGGGCCGCCCAGCGGGCCAGCTTCAGCTCCGGGTGGGCGGTGATGTCGCGGTCGCGGCGCACCGTGTTGTGCGCCTGCGCGAGCACGGTGCCGTCCGGGCCGGCCAGCAGCGAGCCGTACGGGGCGTCGCCCAGCTCGACCGCGCGGGCGGCCAGGGCGACCGCCCGGCGCAGCAGGGCCTCGTCGGCGGTGGAGATCACGGCAGCTCCTTGCGGTGGGCGGCGACGGCGGCCAGGTCCCGCCAGGCGGTCTCCGGCGACCGGGTCAGCTCCGGGTCGCCGTGGTACGGGTCGAGGACGGCGGCCTGCGCGCCGAGCGCCCTCAACTGCCGCAGGTCGTCCAGCACTTGCGGCAGGTCGCCGGTTCCGGCCGGTCGGTCCGCACCGGGGACCGGCCGGTCCGTGAGGCGGAACGCCAGCCGGGGCGCGAACCCCGGAAGCCGGTGCGCCGCCAGGACCTCGCGCATCGCCGGCAGCGACAGCCGCAGCGGGTGCCAGGCGTCGCCGTACCGGACGGCGCGGCGCAGCGCCGCCGGGCTGTGGCCGCCGACCCAGACCGGCACCGACGCGGCCGGGCCCTCGCGCAGCACCCGCAGGCACGCGTCGGCCCGCCGCCCGCGCTCCGTGAACGGCACGCCCAGCGCGGCGAACTCCTGCCGGGCCCAGCCGGTGCCGACGCCCAGCACCAGCCGCCCGCCGCTCAGCGCGTCCAGGTTGGCGGCCATCCGCGCGGTCAGCAGCGGGTCGCGGTACGGCAGCACCAGCACGGTGGTGCCCAGCCGCACCCGGGTGGTCAGCCCCGCCAGCCAGGACAGCAGGGTGAACGGCTCGTGGAACGGCTCCGGGTAGCGCTCCGCCACGTCCGGGGTGACGGCCACGTGGTCCGACACCATCAGCAGGTCGAAGCCCAGCCCCTCCACCGTCCCGGCCCAGGCCCGGAGCACGCCGGGGTCGGTGCCGGGCCCGAAGTTCGGTACATTGACGCCCAGTTGCATGCGGCGAGGCTATCCCGGCGCCCGGCGGCCGGTGAAGATCGAACTCCCGGTGAACGGGCCGATCTGCCGGGAGATCGCCGGTAGGATCGCCGGATGACCGGGAACCTCGACGACACCGACTGGGCGATCGTCGCGCAGTTGCAGGCCGACGGCCGCCTCTCGCTCAGCGAACTGGGCCGCCGGGTCAACCTCGGGTCCTCCGCCACCGCGGAGCGGGTCCGCGGCCTGGAGGCCGCCGGCGTGATCACCGGCTACCACGCCGCCGTCGACCTGGGCCGGCTCGGCTACCCCGTGCTCGCCGTCGTCCGGCTCAAGTACCCGGGCAGTCGGCACCAGCCGCTGCACCGGCTGCTCGCCGAACGCCGGGAGATCCTGGAGTGCCTGCGCACCACCGGGGACGACTGCTACACGCTCAAACTCGCCGCCACCTCCATGGAGCACCTGGAGACGCTGGTCGACGAACTCTGCACCCTCGGCACCACCACGACCAGCGTGGTCTACCGCCAGACCCTCCCCTACCGGGGCCCCGACCGACCCCGCTGACCCCGTCGCACGGAACAGGGCGGAGCGGGGCAGGGCGGAGCGGGGCAGGGCGGAGCGGGGCAGGGCGAGGCGGGGCAGGGCGAGGCGGGGCAGGGCGAGGCGGAACAGGGCGAGGCGGAACAGGGCGAGGCGGAACAGGGCAGGGCAGGGCAGGGAAACCAGGGAACGGGCCCGCCGCACCCTCCCGGACCGGAGGCACAGCGCACCCGCGCAGCAACGCCACCCGGGCAGGCAGTGCCCGGGCCCCGCCGTTCGGGCCGACTGCGGCGGCTCCGTCCCCGGCCGGACAGCCGCCGGGGCGCTGGGGCGGCATCTGCACTGGTCAGAACGGGGCGCGGTCAAAAAATGGCGTGGACAGCCCGGCTGCAGGGCCCCTATCCTCCGGATGATCTCTGCGCGTGACCGGCACCGCAGGCGTGGCTGTCGGGGGCAGTGGTGGACTCTGGACCTGTTGTGGGAAACGCGCCGCGGGCCCTGGCCTACAGCGGGGCGGTGGCCGATCCCCGGCGCCTGGCCACGGCCACCCAGGTGATCATCGGCGCGCAGGCCGTCCTGCAGGTCGCGGTGGGAGTGGCCGGCGGCACCGGATCGGCGCTGTTCGTCTGGACCCTCCCGGTGTCCGTGCTGCTGTACTTCGGCGGCATCATGGTGTTCCTGTGCTGGTTCCGGCGCTGCCGGCTCAACGCTGAGGTCTTCGCGCCCGGAACGCACCGCTACCCGCCGGGCTTCGCCGTCGGCGCGTGGTTCATCCCGCTGGCGATGTGGTGGATACCGCGCCGCGTGGCGCTGGACGTCCACCGCGCGAGCGGCACCGGCGGCGGCGCCCGGGTGGTCGACGCCTGGTGGGCCGCATGGCTCGCCAAGACCCTCGGCGGGGCGATCGTCATCCGCTTCCAGGCGCACCCCGACGGCTTCTCGCCCTACCACCTGGTGACCGGCGTCGCCGCCGCGGCCCTGGCGGTCCTGTTCGTCCGACAGGTCACGGCCGGTCAGGACGAGAAGGTCCACGCGGACCTGGCGGCCCTGCCGTTCGCCCCGACTCCCGCCGCCTGACCGCCCGCAAGCCCTCCCCTCGTCGCGGCGAGGAGGATGTCGAAGCTGTCGGTGTCCGGCGCCGGCGGCGGACGGCGCCGCCGCGACGAACTCGCTTTCCCCGCGGGCTGCTCCTCCTCTACGCTGCGGCGTCGTGGTCATCGGCGGGTACGCGAAGCGCCGGTGTCCGTCAGGGGTGGACCGCCGCAGGGGAGGGAAGGGCCGTGTCCGAGCAGTGTCCGCAGTGCGGGGAGCGGGGCGGCACTCTGAGGGCGCGTCAGGCGTACGAGGGCGATCCGCCGGCGCTGGAGGTGTCGCCGCCGGCCGCGCCGCCGGTGACCCGGATCGCCACCGCCGAGCCGCGCTGGAACCCCGGCACGCGGGCGATGGCGCTGATCGTCGGCTGCTACCTGCTGGTCGCCCTGGTGGCGGTCCTGGGCGCCGAGGCGGCGGGGATGAGCGGGGGCGCCGTCCTGGCCGGGGTGCCGCTGCCCGGCGTCGGGTTCTTCGTGGTGCTCCACCTGGCTCGCAGCCGGGCTCCGCGCCCCGAGGCCAACGCCGAGCTGGTATCCTACCACAAGCGCGTCTGGACGAAGCGGATGCAGGCGTGGGAGAACGCCTGGTTCTGTACGGGCTGCCGGGTGGCGTTCTGGCCCCCCCGGGGCGTTGACGCCTGCCTCCCCCGCCTCGGCCGCGGTGCCCGCGCGGGAGTTCCCGCTGGCGGTCGCCTCGCTGGCCGAGCGGGCGTACGGGCCGGCCTGACCACCCGTCGGCCCTCCAGGACTTCCCACCGCCGGTGGGCCTCCGGCCCGCAGAGGGTGGCGCACCGTCGGCGCCACGACCGACCGGGGTCTCGAACACGGTCGTGAGCAGCACACCCCCTGCTGGCGCCCGGCCCGGAACCTTCTCACCAGTACTCCCCCGGTCGAACGGAAGCAGCACCGATGAGCCGTCCCGCGGTACCCGACCCGGCCTGGTGGTGCGAGGACCCGGAACGGTGGGAGCTGCTGGAGTTCGACGGGCGACACGACGACCGCGGTCTGCCCGTCGACATCTACTGGGAGGACCGGCAGCAGGTCCTCGAAGCCCTGATTCTCACGCCCGAACCCGGCGTCGGGGACTTCGCCAGGTACCTGCTGGCCCAGGAGACCGAGCGCCACCGGCACTCCTGGGGCTTTTGCCACAGCATCGAGCTCGCGGCCCTGCTGGTCGCCGAGGAGCGCCGGGTCGAGGACGTCTGGCTCCTGTGGAACGCGATCTGCCGGAGTTTCGACACGTGGTGCGGACTGCCGCACCATCTGCTGCTCGCCGCCGGCGTGGCCCGCACTGTCGAGTACGTCGGCAGCTCCGAACACCCGCAGCGGGACAACCTCCTGGGGCATCTCGGGCAGCTGAACGAGACCGGTGACGACGAGGTCGCCCGTTCGCTGACCGGGCGGCGTCGCCACTACGGCCGGCTCCTCGGCGAGCCGGCCGGGGAGTGAGACGCCGAGCTCGTGAGGCGGCGAGTACAGACCCCGTCCGCTGGTTACTGAAGGTGGGACCGACATGTTCGAGTACGTCCGTGGCCTCACCCCGTCCCTGGGCGCTCACCTGACCGCACTGGTCGAGGAGTGCCTCCCGCTGCTGGGCGGTGACGGCGGGATGGACCTGGTCCAGGAGCGGCTGCGTGAGCGGGGGTCCGGTGTCCTCGAAGCCGTCATCGTCACGCGCGGGCTGCTCGGCTTCGAGGAGGTGTCCCTGTGGGAAGCCCGGGAGATCGTGGTGACCAGCCCTGCCCGCACGGCCGGGTTCAGGGACCTCGATGCGAGCGACGACGAAGACTCGGCCGGCGGGGCCGACGCCGCTGTCAGGGCTGCACGGAACGGTCAGCGCATGCTGGTGGCGACGAATGAGGCCGAGCTGCGGGTCAGGAAGCCCTCGAAGCCTGCGACGAGCACCATGCTGGCCGATCTCCGACGCGGAAACGCGTTCCTGATCGTCGAGCACGTCCCGGAGCAGCCCGACGCCGACCGGTACGTCCAGGTGCGGCTTCGCGACGACAACACCTACCAACTGGAGTACCGGGACGGCGGCGCCGCCGAGCACTACCGGACCCGGACGGTCTCCCGGGAGAAGGTGGTCGCCGCAGTGATCGGGTGGGCTTCCGGAGATCCGGCCCGGAAGGACGCCTTCATGGGGAACAACATCGGCTCCGGGTTCGCGGGTCGGGGTCAGCAGCCGGCTCGGTCGGCGTTCCCGAACCACCATTCGACGTTGTGCACGCCGGCGGCCCAGTCGTTCATGACCCGCTCGATGGCGGGCAGTCCCACCCTGCGGGCGACCGTCCCCACGATGAACCGGCGGTCCGCCGGCGCCTCGGCCAGCCCGTTCAGGGCGGTGAGGCCGGCCGCCAGTCCCGCCAGGTCCTCCGCCGAGAAGGGGCCTCCGCGGTAGGCCTGGACGCAGACGTTGGCCCCGGGCCCGGTCACCTCGAAAGTCCCGTCGTCGGCGACCTGCAGCACGTCTCCGGCAGCGCATCCCGGCACCAGGCCAGGACTGCCGGTCAGCTCGAACGCGTCCGCTCCCAGGGTCCGGGCAGGAAGCACCTCGAACACCGGCTGCCCGGCGCCGCTGTGGCCCGCCAGCAGCCGTACGTGGGTGTCAGCACCGGCGAAGGACTCATCGATCATGAGCGTGATCGTGTCACACGAGCGCGACGAGGAAGCGGCCCGGGCGGCCGGACACCGGCGCTGCGGCACTGGGTACGGTGGCCCGAGGAGGGGACGCCCCGGTCCCCGACCCGCCAGGTCGAGGGCCGCCTCGTGCCCGAGACCGGAGCCCCGCCCACGGACCGCCACCGGCTCCTCGCCGCACTCCAGGAGGTTCGACACCGAGGCGGCGGCCTGCGCCTACCTGTACGCCTGGTTCGTGAGGACCTGACGGACCCTGTCCCCCGGGCACGCCGGTCCCCGCCGAAGCCGGGCCCCGCTCTCCGGCGGCAACCCGAACCGACCGCCCCCGCCCGCCCCGCCCGGACGGCGAGAGCACCGTGCGGCCCCGGTCCGCTACGGTGCGGTGCATGCGATCGCTGATCACCACCGTCCGCGGGAACGACGACGCGGCCGACTACCTGTCCTGGCCGGGCGACTTCGACCTCGACCGGGGCGACCACGTCGAACCGGTCCACCTGGCCTGCGGCGCGGCGCTGGAAGGCTTCGCGGGCGACGGCGCCGGCGGCACCTACTTCTTCTGCGGGGACGGCGGCGAGGAACGCCCGGTGCTCTACGCGGACTCCGAGGGCGGCGCGGCCCTCCTCGCGATCGGCCTGCCGGAGCTGCTGCGGCTCCTGCTCGTCGCACCCTGGTGGCGGGACTGCCGCGCGTTCACCGCCGAGGAGAGCGCCGAACTGGCCGAGGACTGGGCGGAGGACGTCCCCGACCTGGCCGAGCAGCGCGATCGCGCCGCCACCGCCCTCGGCCTGTCCCTGCCCACCGCGCCCGAGGCCCTCGCCCGCCTGCGCGAGGTCGCCACCGGGCCCGGCCGGGAGTACGCCCTGGTCTTCACACCCGAGAACACGCCCTACGCCCCGCTCATCGAGGGCTGAGGCGGCCTCGGTCGGCCTGCGGGCGTTGTCGACAGCGCTTCGGGACCGGCTCCGGCCGTCCGCCGCCACAGCCGACGCCCGCCCCTGCCCGGTCGGACGGGCAAGGGGCAGGGCTTCGGCGAAGTCGCGGGATGTCCGATTCGTGAGCATGTGGCCTCAAGAGGGTGAGAGGCATTCACGGATACGGATGTCCAGCCCGAGACCCAGCCTTACGGCAGCTTCAAGCTGTCGACCAGTTGCACCTGGGGATCCCACGCCGCCGGGCGTTCGCTCACCGATCCGCGCCAAGGGCAGCCAGCCTCGATCCATGCAGCCCGCGCGGTCATGACCCCCGCATTCGAGGCGTCCTCGTAGCCGAACTCGATGAAGCAGCAGCTGCAGATCGCGAACGACGGCGTCAGTCCGTCGGAACCCCAGGGATCGAATCCCTGATCGAGCCCGCACACAGGGCAATGAGCTCCTGGCCTCGGTGTCCTCGTCACAGGCTGATGCTACGTGCCGTCGTACCCCGTCGCTGATGCTTGCCCGGGTCAGGCAGGCACGGCTTCCAAGATCATGGAGTTCTCGTGGAGCGCCCCTGCCCGCGCTGCGGGCCGAGACCGGTCTGCTGTGCACCACGGCGGGGCCGTCGCGGCAGAGCCGGGGCAGCGCACGCCGGGAGCAACTTGACCATATGGCCGGACCACCGGGCCACCGGACCGGTGGTGCCGTGGTGGGAATGCCGGGCCCGGCGATCGGCGGCGGGCAGGGGTTCGGCCTGCAGTTTTTCGGCCGGGCCCCATCAGTAACAGTCGCCACAATTGTTTCACGGGCTCCGGGGGAATCGATTCCGATCACAGCGTCCCGCTACCGGGAACGGGGCAGGGATTTTCGCCGGGCGGACCTGGACAGGCCATTTCCGTCCAATGAATTCGGGAGGGGGAATGGTTTGTCGAGGCTCCTGGTGGGGAGCTAGTGACGGAACGGCCGGGGCGGTATCGACGGGTGGGCGCGTGACGGATTCCAGGTGTTCCGTCGCATGCGCGGGTCTGCCGGGTCGGCCTTATGACGGGAGGTGGTCCGTGGCAGCCGGAACCGCAGTTGCGCGGGTGGTGTTGGCGATCGAGGTGGACGAATCCGGCGGGGCGCGGCGGCTGTCCGCCGTATCGGATCAGCTGGCCGGGGAACTGACGGCGGCACGTGCTGTGGTGACGCGGATACCGGCGGGGGATGCCCCGGACCATACGAAGAGCGGCGTATTCGCGACCGCGGGCGAGCTTTTGGTGACGACCGGTTTGTCCGTCGCGGGGTTGCGGCAATTGGTCCGCCTGGCGATCGCGTTCGTGGAGCGGGGTTCGGCGCGAAAGATCACGCTGGAATCGGGGGGTGAGACGTTCACGGCGGAGGGCCTGTCCGCGCGGACGGAGCGCCAGCTGGCCGACGCGTGGATCGCCAAGGTTCTGGCGGCCGGGCAGTCCGCCGCCGATGCCGCGCCCGGCGAGTCGGAGAGCGGTGGGTCGGCATGAGCGGGACGGGGCGACGGCACGCCCTGCTCGTGGCGACCGGCGAGTACACCGATGCCCGGCTCGGTCGGCTGCGCGCTCCGGACCAGGACGTCGAACGACTGGCCGCCGTGCTGGAGGACCCCGACGCGGGCGCGTTCGACGACGTCCGGGTGCTGCGGGACGCGCCGGACTTCGAGATCCGTGCCGCCGTCGAGGACGTGCTGGCCGACCGGGCCGGTGACGACCTCGTCCTGGTCTACTTCTCCTGCCACGGCTTCGTCAGCGCCCAGGGCCAGCTCTACTTCGCCGCGACCAACACCCGGACCGATCGCCCGGCCGGCTCGGCCGTTCCGGCGTCCTACGTCAACGATCAGCTGCAGAACTGCGCGGCGGCCGGGCGCCTGCTGCTGCTCGACGCGTGTTTCAGCGGCGCGTTCACCGACGGGTTCAAGGCCGGTACGCCGGACGTCATGGACGGCAGGGTCGGCGACGGGTACGTCGTGATCACCGCGTGCGACCGGTACGAGTACGCGTACGAAGCCGACAGCATGGTGCTCGAGTCCCCCCGCGCCTCGGTCTTCACGGACGCGGTCCTCGAAACGCTGACCGGGGACGCGGCGCCTGGCGGCGAGGACGGCTGGATCACCGTCGACGAGTTCTTCAAGCACGTCCAGGACGGGGTGCTGCGCCGGCAGCCGGAGCAGCGTCCGCGGTTCTTCGCGCACGCCGCCGAACCGCACCGGATGCGTCTGGTGCAGAAGGCGGCCCGCAGGTCGGCCGGGGTGGCGGTCTCGGGGGCGCCCGCCTCCGCCAAGCCCGTGGCCTCGACGTACACGCAGAACCAACTGGTCGTCGCACGCGGCATCAAGGCCCTGGCCGAACCCATCGGGCGCACGCTCGGCCCGATGGGCCGGCGGGTCATCCTGCGCGACGGGACCGGGATCTACCAGGAGGCCGCCGACTCGTTGGCGATCGCCGAGCAGTCCCGGCCGGACGACCCGCGCGACGCGGTGGGCATGGCGTACGTGCGTGATCTCGTGCTGGAGATGCGCAGGACGGTCGGCGACGGCGCCGCCACGGCGGCGGCCATCGGCTGGGCGAGCGTGCGCGGCATGATGGACGCCCAGCGCCGCGGGGCGCGGCAGGTACGGCTGCTGCACGGGTTGCGGGCGGCGACCGACCTGGTCCGGGAGCAGCTGACCCGATCGGCGATCCGGCCGGACCTGGCGGCGCTGACCGCGATCGCCACGGAGGTCTGCCCCGACCCCGGGACGAGTGCCCTGGTCGCCGAGGCGGTTCTGGCGATGGGCGCCTTCGGCGCCGTCCACGTGGAGGAGGCCAACGGGTTCGGGATCGACAGCATCCGCACCGCGGGGCTGCGCATCGACTCCGGCTACATGTCGGGCCACTTCGTCACCCATGCGGAGCGCGCCGAAGCGGTCCTGGACGACGCCTACCTCCTGGTCACCGACCTCGAACTGTCCTCGGTCCACCCGCTGGTGCCGCTGCTGGAGAAGATCATGTCCTCGGGCAAACCGCTGCTGGTCGTGGCGCGGGACGTGCGGGACGAGACGATGGCGACGCTGGTGGTCAACAAGGTCCGCGAGACCCTGAAGTCCGTGGCGGTCAAGCTTCCGACCTTCCCCGGCGGCGCCATGGACTGGGGCACCGCCCAGGACCTCGCCGTCGCGACCGGGGCCACCCTGGTCACCGCGCGGTCCGGGCCGGCCCTCGAAAGCCTGGAACTCTCCCACCTGGGCACCGCGGTGAAGGTCGTGATGACCAAGGACCGCACCCTGGTCTCCGGCGCCGGCGGAAAGCCGGAGCTGACCGGTTCCCACGTCAACGCGCTCACCGAGCACCTCCCGCGCGCCGCCTCGCCCGGGGAGCGGGCCTGGTACCAGCACCGGATCGACCGCCTCACGCACGGCCTGTGCGTCATCCGCGTGGGCGGCGAAACGCAGGAGAAGCTCACCGAACGCGTCGCCCTGGTGGAACGGATCCTGCTGGTGTGCCGCCTCGCGTACGACCAGGGCGTCATCCCGGGCGGCGGCGCCGGGCTGGCGCGGGCCGCGCAGCTGCTCGAAGCGTCGGAGGGCACCGGGCGGGAGCAGGCCGAAGCGGCCGCGGTCCTGGCGCAGGCGCTGCAGGAGCCCTACCTCAGGATCGGCGCGAACGCCGGCTACGAGGAGGACGAGATGCTCCAGGACCTCCACCGGACGCCCTCGACATCGGTGTTCGACGTCCGCACCGGGGGATTCCGCGACCTGGCCGAGGCCGGCCTGTTCACACCGGTCGCGCAGGCTGCGGCAGCCATCGACAGAGCGGCCGGGCTCACGGAACGGTTCCTCATGGTCGAATGACGGAGCTCCGGGCCGGCGAGAAGGACGTGCCGGCTGCGCCGGGACGTCGACGAGACGGTGTCGGGGCGGCGCCGGGAGGAGGGTGTCTCCGGCCGGATCGGACGGCGGTGCGCTCTGCCCGGGCCCGCCGGCGCGGGGGGCCGACCCGGCCGCCGGGTCAGCGTCCCTCGCGTACCTCGAAGACGCCGCTGTCCCAGTACACGGAGGGTTCGTCGGCGTCGCTCGGCCAGTCGCTCTGCAGGTGGCGGCGGTTGCGTCCGAGGGCTCCGATGCGGTGCGGGCTCAACCGGCCCGCGGTCAGGTCGTCCGCCTCGGCGTCGGTGATCGGCAGCACGGTCCGGTACTGGGCGTCCTGCGAGGCGGCCCAGTCGATGTACTCGGTGAAGACGCTCGCGAAGGCCTGGGAGCAGAGGGTGCAGCGCTGGATCGAGACGATGAAGTGCGAGTCGTCCCGGATCATCGCCTCGTGCCGGACCCCGGTGCGGTTGCGGTGGTGCGCCCGTGCCACCGCGACGTCGTCGGCGCAGCATGTCGCGCATCCGAAATCCTCGGACTCCGTCAACTCCGTCACGCCGCCCCCGTTGTCGTGCCCTGTTCCGGTCGTGGGCCCATGCTACCCAGGGGTTGGAGGCGTGAGGGAGCGTCCGCCGTGCGGGGGTGCGCCGACTTCGGCTGCGCGATCGTGCTCAGAAGTACGTACCAGTGAGCAACTATTGACATCATGTGTCAACTGGGCTGCACTGTTGGGCAGTTGGCCCGCCGTGCGTCAGGGCCGCAGCGCTCACCGTCCCCCTCGATCCTGAGCCCCCGGAGGCACACATGCGCCTGCTCAGACTCCTGCTCGCCACCCTGTGCACAGCCGCCGCCGTGGTGGTGCCCGCCGTCACGGCCGCGCCGGCCGGTGCCGCGACCGGGGCCCCGCAGACGGTTCCGGCCCTGCGTCAGTGGACCGCCGGCGGCGGCAGCGGCTACACCTTCGGCGCCGCCTCCCGGATCGTCGTCGACCCGGCGTACAGCGCCCAACTCACCGACGAGGCAGCGACCTTCGCCGAGGACCTGGGCGCCCTGGAGGGCCGGACGGTGAGCGTGGACACCGGGACGGCCGCCTCCGGGGACATCTCCCTCACCCTCGGCGACGGCTCACTGCCCGCCGAGGGCTACCGGATGACGGTCGGCTCCTCGATCACCCTCCAGGGCTCCACCGACGTCGGCGCCTTCTACGGCACCCGGACGGTCCTCCAGCTGCTCCACGGGTCGGCCACCGTGCCGGCCGGGACGGCCGTGGACTGGCCGGCCAAGCCCGAGCGCGGCCTGATGATCGATCAGGGGCGGAAGTTCTTCACCGTCGCCTGGGTGGAGCAGCACATCAGGGAACTGGCCTACCTCAAGCTCAACTACTTCCACTTCCACCTCTCCGACACCTTCGGCTTCCGGCTGGAGAGTTCGACCCACCCGGAGATCGTCTCCGCCGACCACTACTCCAAGCAGGACATCGCCGAGCTGGTCGCCCTCGGGCAGAAGTACCACGTCACCATCGTTCCGGAGATCGACACCCCCGGGCACATGAACACCGTCCTGGCCGCCCACCCCGAGCTCAGGCTCAAGAACAGCTCCGGCACCGCGAGCAACGAGTTCATCGACCTGTCGCTCCCCGGCACGTACACCCTGGTCGAGGACCTGATCGACGAGTACCTGCCGCTCTTCCCCGCGCCGTACTGGCACATCGGCGCGGACGAGTACGTCGGCGACTACGGCCAGTACCCCCAGCTGCTGGCGTACGCCCGCGCCCACTACGGCGCGAACGCCACCGCCAAGGACACCTACTACGGCTTCGTCAACTGGTCCGACGCCCTCGTCCGGGCGGCCGGCAAGACCACCCGGATGTGGAACGACGGGATCAAGTCGGGCGACGGCACCGTCACGCCCAACAGCGACATCCTCGTCGAGTACTGGTACGACTACGGGCTCACGCCTCAGCAGTTGACCGCGCGCGGGCACACCGTCGCCAACGAGTCCTGGACGCCCACCTACTACGTCCTGGGCGGCGCCAAGCCCGACACCAAGTGGATGTACGAGACCTGGACGCCCGACCTCTTCCAGGGCGGCGCCACCGTCACCGACGGCAGCGCGAACCGCGGCTCGCTGATCCACGTGTGGTGCGACAACCCGAACGCGGAGACCGAGGACCAGATCGCCGCCGGCATCATGTTCCCCCTGCGCGTCCTCGCCCAGCAGACCTGGGGCTCGCCCAGGCCGACCGCCGGCTACGACGCGTTCGGGCCGATCGTCACGGCCGTCGGTCACAACCCGGCCTGGCCCGGCCTGGCCCAGCCCGGCAACCTCGCCCGCAACCGGCCGACCACCGCGTCCAGCACCGAGACGGCCGACTTCCCCGCCTCCGCCGCCACCGACGGCGACGGCGCCACCCGGTGGTCCAGCGCCTACGGCGACCCGCAGTGGCTCCAGGTCGACCTCGGCACCACCCGGGCCATCGGCCGGGTGGTGCTGCGCTGGGAGGCCGCCTACGGCCGGGCCTTCCGGATCCAGGTCTCCGACGACGCCTCCACGTGGCGCACCGTCTACTCCACCACCAGTGGCGCCGGAGGCGTCCAGGACCTGACCGGTCTCACCGGCTCGGGCCGCTACGTCCGGATGTACGGCACCGGGCGCGGCACCGCCTACGGGTACTCCCTCCACGAGTTCGAGGTCTACGCGGGCGGCGGGCTCGGCGGCACCCGCACCCTCACCGCGAGCGGCAAGGCGCTCGACGACCCCGCCTCCTCCACCGCCGCCGGCACCAGGCTGATCACCTGGACCCCGCACGGCGGCCCCAACCAGCAGTGGCAGCTCGCCCTCGACACCGACGGCAGCTACACCCTGGCCAACGGCGCCTCGCACCTCTGCGCCGACGTCGCCGCCGGAGCCACCACCGCCGGGGCGGCCGTCGTCCAGGCCGCCTGCACCGGCGCCGACAGCCAGCACTGGCGGCTCGTCCCCCTCGGCAGCGGCTACACCGTGACCAACCGGAAGAGCGGCCTCGCCCTGACCACCGCCTCCACCGCCGACGGCGCCCAGGTCACCCAGCAGCCGTCCACCGGCTCGGCCCTGCAGACCTGGCAGATCGCCTGACCGGCCCCGGTCGTCCGCCGGGGGCGCACCCGCCCCCCGGCGGACGGCCGGGCGACGGGCGTGGCGGCGGGTGGGTTGTCGGTGGCGCGTGGCACGCTGACGGCGTCCCAGGTGCCGCCCGTGGGCCGGGCGGACCGCACACGCGCAAGGACGGAGCCCCGATGTCCCGGGTCAGGGTGCACAACTTCTCCATCTCGCTGGACGGATTCGCCACCGGAGAGGGGCAGAGCGAGGAGGCGCCCTTCGGGCACGCGGGCATGCGCCTGCACGAATGGGCGTTCCGGACCAGGACGTTCCGCGCCATGCGCGGCCAGGACGGCGGCGGCACCGGCGTGGACGAGTCCTTCGCGCAGGCGTCCGAGCACGGCGTCGGCGCGGAGATCATGGGGCGGAACAAGTTCGGCCCGCAGCGCGGCCCCTGGGCGGACGAGGAGTGGAAGGGCTGGTGGGGGCCGAACCCGCCGTTCCACACCCCGGTCTTCGTCCTCACCCACCACCCCCGCCCCTCGCTGGAGATGGCGGGCGGCACCACCTTCCACTTCCTCGACGCCCCGCCCGAGGAGGCGCTGCGGCAGGCCCGCGCGGCCGCCGACGGCCTGGACGTCCGCATCGGCGGCGGCCCGACCGTCGTCCGCGAATTCCTGGCCCGCGACCTGATCGACCACCTCCACCTGGTGGTCGTCCCGATCCTCCTCGGCCGCGGCGAACGCCTCTGGGACGGCCTGGAGGGCCTGGAGCAGCGCTTCGGCTCCGTGGAATCGGTCTCCTCCCCTTCCGGCGTCACCCACGTGACCTTCCAGCGCTGAGCACACCGGCCCCGGCGGGCGGGCGGAGGTCGGGCCGTCAGCGCCCGCCGGTCGGGCCGCGCAGGGTGAGGGCGACGGTGGCGGCGGTGGCCGTGAGGGCGAGGACGGCGAGGAGGGGGGCCCAGCCGTCGACGGTGGTGGGGAGGAGGGCGAGGGCGAGGACGGCGGCGGCGCCGGTGGCGGCGGCCACGGGGGCGAGGCGGCCGCGGAGCTGGCACAGGCCCGGCGGGCCGGCGGCGCGGGCGTCGGTCAGCAGGAGGTGGGCCAGCAGGAGGGCGGTGTAGACGGCGGCGGTCCACGGGCCCGGGTGGTGGAGGGCCGCGAGCAGGACGGTGCCGGCCGCGAGCACGGTGTTGCGGTGGTGGGCGAGCCGGCCGCGCAGGCCGGTGGTGGCGCGGACCGGGCGGCGCACCACGGCCGGGGCCGCCCACCAGGCGAAGGCGCAGGCGACGGCGGCCACCAGCATCCCCGGCACGCCGTGGCGCAGCAGGGTGGGCGGGTCGCAGGCCGCGAGGGCCAGTGCGAGGCCGAGCGGCCGGGCGGTGCGGTCCTTGGACGTCATCGGGGCCTTCCCGGGATTCTGGAACGCGTCAGCGGGGCGAGGGACAGGTCGAGGCTCTCGCCGGGGCGGTGGGCCACCACCGGGATGCCCCGGCCGCGCAGCGCCGCGCGGACCGCCTCGCGCTCGGCCTGCCACAGCTCCAGGGCGAGGTCGGCGGCCGGGTCGGCGGCGGCGGTCCGGGGGCTGCCGGTGGGCACCTCGACGACGACCAGCGCGGTCCCGCGCGCCGTCAACGCGGCCAGGGTGTCGAGGATGCGGAGGTCCGCGAGCGGGGTGAGCACGTACACCAGCGCGTCCGCGGGCACCGCCAGCGCGACGGCTCCCGCGCCGGACTCGTCGCCCCCGCGCCCGGCGGTGCTGCGGTGGCCGGTGCCCCGGCGGCCGGTGCCCCGGCGGTCGGTGCCCCGGCGGTCGGTGCCGCCGCGGTCGGTACCGCTGCGGTCGGTACCGCTGCGGTCGGCGAGCGGGTCGCGGGCGTCCAGGACCGTCTCCACGATCCGGTAGAAGTGGGCGTCGCCCGTCCCCGGGCGCAGCCAGCGCACCGCGGCACCGACGCTGACCACGCCGACCCGGTCGTGGCTGCGCAGGTAGGCCCGGGCGATGCCCGCCGCCGCGCGGACCGACTCGTCGAGGCTGGAGGTGCCGGTGGCGGCGTCCACGTAGTCGGCGCGGGCGTCGATCAGCACCACCGTGTCGGCGGCGTGCTCGGCCGCGAAGCGGTTGAGCTGGAGCGCCCCGCGCCGGGTGGTGGACGGCCAGTGGATGCGCCGCTGCCGCTCCCCCCACGCGTACGGGGCCACCCCCACCACCTCGATGCCCTCGCCGGCCCGGCGCACGGTGTGCTCGCCGATCGACGCCGGGAGATGGACGGGGACCGGTGTCAGCGTCGCGTCGCCCGGCACCGGGAACACCTGCGCGCGGCCGAGGTCGGCCCGCACGGTGCGCCGGACCAGGCCCCCGCGGTCGTGGACGTCGACGTCGACGGCGCCCAGGACGGGGTGCCCCCAGCGCGCCACCGCCAGCTCCAGTTCCACGACCGCCCCCGTCACCGCCAGCGACCGCAGTTCCACGCCCGGGCCGAGGTGGACCCCCGGGTCGAGCCAGCCCGCCGTTCCCGCGAAGTCGACACCGATCCGCGCCGTGAGGACCTCCCCCTCGAAACAGCGGCGCGGGGTGACCTCCACCGTCGCGGACAGGTTCCTCGGCGCGCTGTCCCCGGCCGCGCCCAGGGCCAGCAGCACGACCGCGGCCGCCGCCGGGGCCAGCAGCCACGGCTCCCGGAGCAGCAGCGCGGCACCCGCCGCCGCGACCGCGACCGACAGCAGGCGCAGCGCCCGGACCGTCAACCGCCCGCCGGGGGGCGGCAGCGGCGGCGGCTCCGCCGCGTCGGGGACGTCCTCGCCCAGGGCGCGGGACAGCGCGGGGCCCGCCAACCGCCCGCCCGCAGGAGCGGACGCGGACGGGGGCGAGGGCGGGGACGAGGACGAGGACGAGGAGGGCGGCTCGGCCGTGTCGGGAGCGTCCCCGCCGAGGGCGCGGGCCGGTGTCACGCGCCGACCGCCGCCGGGGCGGTGCGCGGAGCCGGGACCCGGGCCACCAGGTCCGCGACGACCTCGTCCGCGTCGACCTGACGGACCCACAGTTCCGGCCGCAGCGACACCCGGTGCGCCAGCGCGGGGACCGCCAGCGCCTTGACGTCCTCCGGAACGACGTAGTCCCGCCCCGCCAGCACGGCCCGGGCGCGGGCCAGTTGGATCAGCGCGAGACCGCCGCGCGGCGACGCGCCGACCCGCAGCTGCGGGTCGCTGCGGGTCGCGTCCAGCAGCGCCACCACGTAGTCGACCAGGTCGCCGGAGACCTCGACCCGCTCCAGCGCCGCCCGCATCGCCAGCACCTCCAGCGGATCGGTCAGCGCCTTCAGCACGGCCTCGGGCGCGGCCCGGTCCAGCCGGGCCCGCAGCATCGCGGCCTCGTCGGCGACCGGCAGGTAGCCCATCCGCACCCGCAGCAGGAAGCGGTCGAGCTGTGCCTCGGGAAGGGTGTAGGTGCCTTCGTACTCGATCGGGTTGGCGGTGGCGATCACCACGAACGGCGACGGCAGCGGGTGGGTGGTGCCGTCGACGGACACCTGCGTCTCGGCCATCGCCTCCAGCAGCGCCGCCTGGGTCTTGGGCGGGGTGCGGTTGAGCTCGTCGGCCAGCAGCAGCTGGGTGAACACCGGTCCCGGACGGAACACCATCTCACCGGTGCGCTGGTCGTAGAACGGCGCGCCGGACACGTCGGAGGGCAGCAGGTCGGGCGTGAACTGGATCCGGCGGAAGTCCAGGCCGAGCGCGGTGGCGAAGGACCGGGCCAGCAGGGTCTTGCCGAGCCCCGGCAGGTCCTCGACCAGGACGTGGCCACCGGCCAGCACGGCCAGCATCACCAGTTCGAGGGCCTCCCGCTTGCCGGTCACCGCCCGCTCGACCTCGTCGAGGACGGCGCGGGCGCACTCGCCCGCCTGCTGCGGCGTCAGCGTGCCGGGGGCCGGGTGGGTGCTGGTCACGGTGCTCCTGGGAAGAAGGGGAAGAAGAAGAGGAGAGGAAGGACGGAGGGGCGGGGCGGTCAGAGCTGCCGCAGTCCCTCGACGAGCAGGCGCAGGTCCGACTCGGTGACCGGGCCGGGCGGGTCGGTGCGGGCCGGGTCCAGCCACGGCCAGACCTGGGGGCCCGTCAGTTCGGCGACCCGCTCGGGGTGGTGGTGGCGGGAGAGGCGGTGGCGCTCCAGCAGTCGGGCGTCGTACAGGCGCTGGACGCGGTGGCGCAGCACCGGCCCGTAGCCGTCCTCCTCCCGCAGGGAGCGGGTCACCTGCTGCCGCCAGTCCCCGAGGTCGACCTGCCGGGCGTGCATCCGGTGGGTCTCCTTGCGGTGCCCCCGGTCCTCGGAGTGGGCGCCGGCCGCGTACCGGGCCACGACCAGCGCGAGGACGGTCAGGACGAGGGCTCCGCCGCAGAACGCGGGCAGTCCGCCGACCAGGGCGAGGCCCGTCTCGACGACGGTGGCGAGGACGGCGGCGTGCGCCAGGCTGTGCGCGACGCTGCCGGGGACGAGGTGCTTCGCCGAGGGCTCTTCCGAGGGCTTCGCGGGGGGTGTCACCGGACGCCCCCCGGCAGGTCGGTGGTGGCGGGGGCGGTGGCGGTGGCGGCCGGCTCGGCGAGGGCGGCCGCGATGGCGTCCAGCGCGGCGGTGGCGCGGCGGACGTGGTCGGCGTCCATGGGGTGGGTGGAGTAGCGGGCCTCGCGGAAGAGTTCCGCCAGGGTCTGCGCGTCGCCGGTGTCGTCCAGGTGGCCGGTCCGGGCGGCGCGGCGCAGCAGGTCGGTCGGGCTGTCGGAGTCCAGCAGGTCGACGCCCGCGTCGGCGAGCGAGAGTTCCATCGCCCCGTAGCAGGCGATCACCGCGCCGCGCGGGTCCGTCCCGCCCAGCAGCGCGGCCCGCCCGGAGGCGACCGCCTCCGCGAGCACCCCCGCGCCGGCCACGCCGCCCGTGCCGTGCACCAGAGCCGCCGTCGGCGGCGGGGCCGGGCGGGAGCGGCGGCGGCGCCACAGGCGGACGGCGAGCACCGCGGCCACCAGCAGGGCGGCGGCCAGGCCGATCCACAGCAGTCCCGTACCGAGGTGGAGCCCCGACTGCGGGTGCGGGGACGAAGTGCCGTGGCCGGACACCGACCTGCCCGACGTGTTCGGCCCCGCCGTGCCGAGCGGCATCCGGGTGGGCTGCGGCTCCTCGGGGACGAACGGCGCCGGGCCGGTGTCCTGCCCGTGCACCAGCAGGAACGCGACGGGGATCAGGACCGCCCCCGCCACCAGCAGCAGCCCCACCGCGTCCGCGAGCCGGCCCGCCGCGGCGGTCGGCGGCGGGCCGGACCTCAGCGCGGCCCGGAACCGCCGCGCGAGCACGCCCAGCAGGACGGCGCTCCCCACGACCAGCAGGCCGATCAGTCCGGAGTGGTGGGCCAGCGGCGCGAGGTCGTGGCCGCGGGGCGGGTCCGCGTCCGGGCGCAGGGCCAGCGCCGCCACTCCGAGCCCGAGGACCGCGGCACCGGCCGCGGCCGTGCCCGCCCACCGCGACGCGACCGCTCCACGACGACCGGCGCCGCCTGTACGCGACATGGTGCTGACTCCCCCGTACTCCCCGCATCGGCCCGGTGTGCTGGTTGCGAATGCTCGGCCGACCGGGCGACAGCCTTGCACACCGCCGGAGGTTCTGTCAGCAGCCGAACGGTCGGGACGACCGGGCGCGGCCGGGTCAGAGGGTGAGGGCGAGGGTGGCGGCGACCGGGGCCAGGTAGAGGAAGGGGAAGACCACGGTCTTGTAGGAGCGGGCCCGCAGGATGGTGGCCACCGCGCCGAGGAAGTACAGGAGCAGGCCGACGGCGGCCGCGATGCCGAGGGCGGGCACCGCGAGGCCGACCAGCAGGCCGGCGGCGCCGACGAGCTTGGCCAGGGCCAGCGGGCCCCACCAGGAACGCGGGACCCCGTACTCGACCAGCGGGCCGGTGACGAACTCGGCGCGGCGGGCCAGCGAGACGCCCGAGAAGCCGACCCAGGCGGCGGTGGCGACGGTGAGGACGACGAGGACGACGAGGGTGACGGACATCGGGGACTCCCGGGTGCTGCGACAGGGGGCGGGGGGCGGAGGTCCGGGAGGCGCTGAGGCGCTCCCGGGTTCCGCCGTACCTGCTCGGACACTCCGCTGACCCCGCCCGGGCCGCGGATGTGACAGCGCGTCGGAAAGATTTTTTCCCGCGTCCCCAGGAGCCCCGTGGTGGGGGTGGCGGGGCAGTGCGACGCCCCTCGGAACGGGGTTCTCCGGAGGGGTTCCGGGCGGAAGGTGACGGGGGGTCAGGGCGGGGCGCCCGGCGGGGTGAGGAGGGAGTGCAGGGAGCGGTTGTGGCGGCGCAGCCAGGCGCGGTAGGCGGGGTTGCCGGCGGCGAGGTCGAGGTAGGTGTGGCGGAGGTCGGTCCAGAGGCCGTCGAGGGCCGGGGCGGGGATGGTGTCGGGGCGCCAGGTGAGGAGGAGGCGGACGGCGAGGGGGTCGCCGTGGACGGGGCGCAGGACGGTGCCGGGGCCGGGGGGCGAGGTGGGTTGGCAGGGGCGGACGGCTTCGCCGGAGGCGACGAGTTCGGCGGCGGTGGCGTTGTCGCGGACCTGGACGACGCGGGGGTCGAGTCCGGCTTCGGCGAAGACCCGGCGCAGGGCGGCGTACTCGTGGTCGGCGGTCGGGTCGACCATCCAGGTGTCGTGGGCGAGGTCGGCGAGGCTGACGACCGTCCGGTCGGCGGCGGGGTGGGTGGCGGCGAGGGCGACGAACTGGGGTTCGCGGGCGACCAGGACGCGTTGTCCGGTGCCGGCGGGGACGTGCAGGGGGAAGCCCTCGCTCTCGTGGACGAAGGCGATGTCGAGCTGTTCGGCGGCGACCAGGTGGAGCAGCGCGATCGCCGAGATGTCGATGTGGATGGTGGTGTCGGTCTCCGGGAGCCGGTCGTGGACGCGGCGCAGCCAGGCCGCGACGGCGCGGCTGCCGACGCTGCCGATCCGCAGTCGGCGGCGGCCCGGTCCGGCGGCCTCGGCGCGGGCGGCGGCGACCAGGGCGTCCATCTCGGTGATCACGGGTCGGGCGCGGGAGAGCACGGAGTGGCCGAGGGCGGTGGGGCGGCTGCCGGTCCGTTCGCGGGTGAACAGCCGTCCGCCGATGGTCCGTTCGATGCGGTGCAGTTGGGTGGTCAGCGTCGGCTGGGTCATGCCGAGCCGACGGGCGGCCTTCCGGACGCTGCCGGTGTCCGCGATGGCGCACAGCACCCGGAGGTGTCGGACGTCGAGCTCCATCACGGGAGCATAGCCAGGCGCCCCTTGTCTGCCAAGGGCATGTCAAGAGATGTCCATGGGGCGTCAACTCGCTTGCCGCGCAGGGGTATTGCCCGGAGCTATCGCCGGTTGGCATCTCCGCGCCCCGCCCGGCCTGCCCCCAAGCTCGGTGCAACACCACCTGTCACCGCGCCCCGGACGGCCCCCCACGGCCCCGGGGCCCCGCGAATGGAGTCCCCCATGAACCGCTCCATGACCGTGCTCGCCGCCGCCCTCGGGATCGTCCTCGCGGTCGGCACCGCCGCCGTGCCGGCCTCCGCGGCCACCACCGCCACGGCGGGGACGGCGACCACCGCCCAGGGCTACACCCCGTCCCCGGGCATCGCCGCCAACTCCTCCGAGGACGCCAACAACAAGGCGTTCTACGAGGCCGTGATGAAGTCGGCCCGGGCCAAGCAGGCCGCCAACCCCTACCTGCTGGCCGTCACCGTCACCTACGACACCACCAACGCGCCGACCTTCCGCACGACCATCGCCCAGAGCGCGCAGATCTGGAACTCCTCGGTCACCAACGTCCAGCTCCGCTCCGGCACCAACGCGGACTTCCGCTACTACGAGGGCAACGACTCGCGCGGCTCCTACGCCTCCACCGACGGCCACGGCGGCGGCTACATCTTCCTGGACTACGCGCAGAACCGGCAGTACAGCTCGCTGCGCGTCGTCGCCCACGAGACCGGCCACGTGCTGGGCCTGCCCGACCACTACTCCGGCCCGTGCAGCGAGCTGATGTCCGGCGGCGGCCCCGGCACCTCGTGCACCAACCCGAACCCGAACAGCACCGAGCGCAGCCGGGTCAACAGCCTCTGGCGGAACGGCCTCGCCCTCGTCGGCTGATCCCCCGTCCGGCCCGACCGGGCCCGACCCGCCCTCCCGGGGCGCGGGTCGGGCCCGGTCCGCTTCCCGTCGGGGGCGCTCGGTCCGGACTCCCCCGCCTCGCCCGCCGTGGAGCTGACGGGGTTTCCGGGACAGGTGAGGGCGGCGGCGTCGTTCGGCGCCGCGGCGGACGTCGCGGCGGACGTCGCGCGCTGAACCGTCCGGGCCGGTCAGCGGCCGCGTACCCGTCAGTTCCCTTGGCGGCGGGGGGAACTGACGGTGTCCCGGCCGGTCGTCCGGGAGGGGCGCGGGCGGGGAGGTCTGTGAGATCTGCCACGGCGGAGGGAATTGCGTAGACACGCCCGCGTGCGGCATCGTGAGGGTCCTGTCAGGCCCCGCGTACGGCTCCACCGCCTTCATCCGGCCCGTCCGGACCGGCGGCCGAGCCCGCGCCTCCGGTGACCAGTGTTCGACGGAGGCCAGTGTTCCGGGGCAGATACGCGCCCGTACGGTCACAGGCCGGGCGACGCCGGAAGGAAACCATGTGACTCGGATCTCGGTCCGGGGAGTCGCTGTCGCCTCCGCCACCGCGGTGACCGCCGTCGGTGCCGTGGTGGGCGCCGCCTCCGGGAATGAGGGTCAGGCCGTCACCACGGCCGACGTCGCGAGCGCGACCCTGCTCGCCGACGCCCCCACCGGCGCGCACGTCCAGAACGTCAGCGACGGCATCGGCCGCCAGGCCGACGCCCAGCAGGTCTCCGCCGACGCCGCGGCGAAGAAGGCCGCCGACGAGGCCGCCCGGCAGAAGGCCGCCGCGGACGCGCAGGCCAAGGCCGACGCCGAGAAGGCCGCCAAGGCGGATGCGGACAAGGCCGCCAAGGCGGACGCGGACAAGCGTGCCAAGGAGGAGGCCAACCGGGCCTCCGCCCGCAGCACCCTGGCCACGATCAGCCCCGGCTCGGTCCAGGACATGGCGCTGCAGATCATCGGCGACGCCGACCAGTTCCAGTGCTTCAGCCAGATCGTCAAGCGCGAGAGCGGCTGGAACTACACGGCCATGAACCCCTCCGGCGCGTACGGCCTGGTCCAGGCCTTCCCGGGCTCCAAGATGGCCTCGGCCGGCGCGGACTGGCGCACCAACCCCGCCACCCAGATCAAGTGGGGCCTGAACTACATGAACGGCCGCTACGGCAGCCCCTGCGGCGCCTGGTCCTACTGGCAGGTCCACCACTCGTACTGACGCCGGGCGATCCGTGGCTCCGGAGCGGCGGGTGACCGTCCTGCACAACGGCGCGCTGCGGGCGGCGGGCGTCCGGCAGGGGGACGTCGTCGCCTACGACTGGGGCTTCCGCCTGGACGGCGTCGACCACGTGCAGCGCACCTTCGTGCTGCTCGCCGAGCACCTGCAGATCAACCAGCCGGTGGCCTTCCCCCCGCAGCAGCGCGGCTGGTGGTACTGCGACCTGGTGTCCCTGGAGTGGGACGGCCGCGACCTGCTGCGGACCCGGGACCTGTGGATCGACGTCGTCGTCGGTCCCCCGGACCACCCCTACCGCCTGCTCGACCTGGACGACTACGCCGACGCCCTCGCGGACGGGCGCCTCGCTCCGGAGCAGGCCGCCGACGGGCTGCGGCGGGTGCAGCGCTTCCTCGACCGCCGGCTCAACCGCCGGCACGAGGCGGTCCGGAGCTGGCCGGACTTCCCGCCCGCCGAGGTCGCGGAACTCCTCACCGCCGAGCTCCCGCAGGACTGGGAACTGTTCGGCTGACGCCTCGTCGCCCCGCGCCCCGGGCGCCCGCGCGGCTCCGGTCCGACGGGGGCTCAACTCCCTTGCGGGGCAAGGACGGCGGCGCTTTGTGGCGGGTGGTGCGTGAACGTAGACTGCGGCCGTCCCGGCACGTCATCGTCGAACGGAGCGCCCCGTCATGTCCAAGGTCACCGCGATCGCCCTGCTCAAGGCCGCGCCCGGCGCCGAGGAGAAGGTCCGCGCGCAGGCGCTGTCGCTGGTCGGGCCGTCGCGGGCCGAGCCGGGCAACCTGAGCTACCAGGCGTACGTCCACCCGGAGGACCCGAGCGCGTGGCTGGTGTTCGAGGAGTGGGAGGACCGGGCCGCGTTCGAGGCGCACCTGTCGAGCCCGCACCTGACCGCGGCGCTGGCGGCCGGGCCGGGCCTGCTGGTCGGGCCGCCCGCCGAGCACGTGTTCACTGCCGCGGAGTGACGCCCCGGGGGGGCCTGAGCGCCCCCGGGTCCGGTGCGGCCGCGGGTGTCACCGGCGGCCGGTGAGGGCGGCGGCCGCGGCCCTGCCCTGGCGGTGGCCGGCCCGGGCCGCGGCCGGGCGGCGGGCGTCGGCGGTGAGGTCGCGGCCCATCGCGCGGCGGGCCTCGGCGTCCGGGACGACCAGGGTGGTGGGGGTGCCGGCCGCGCGGAGTGCGGCGGCCTGCTGCCGGGCGTCGGGGTGCGGGCCGACGGCGGCGGGGACGGGGGTGACCGCGAGGACCCGGCGGTGGCCGGCGGCCAGCTGGAGGTTGCCGGTGGAGCGGGTTCCGCCGTCGATCCACCGGCGGCCCAGGGCGGTGGCCGGGGGCCAGAGCAGCGGAACGGCGCAGCTGGCGGCGACCGCGTCGACGAGGTCGATCCCGGTGCCGGCGTGGAACGCCTCGACCCGCCCGGTGGCGGCTTCGACGGCGGTGATCCACAGGGGGCGGTCCGGCCAGGCGGTGTGGCCGCCGAGCAGGGTGCGCACGGTGTCGTGCAGGCCCGGGCCGGGGGCGGGGCGGGCGGTGAGGGCGGCCCGTCCGAGGCGCCGGATCGAGCGTTCGGGGTCGCGGGTCGGCAGGGCCGCCCACAGGAACCGGGCCGTCCGGGCGAGGGTGACGTCCATCTCCACCCCGTCGAGGCCCGCGAGTTGACGTTCGTACAGGGTGCGGGCGTCCTCGCCGCAGGCGAGCCGGGTGCCGTGGACGGCTCCGGCGGAGGTGCCGATGACGGTTCCGGCCGCGGCCGGGTCGACGCCGGCCTCGGCGAGGCCGGCCAGCACGCCGAGCGTCCAGGCACCGCCGACGGGCCCGCCGCCGCCCAGGACCAGTGCGGTGTCGTCCACGGGGTTCCTCTCCGACCTGCCGGACCGGCAAGCGGGGAGTGCTCCCCGCTTTGCTTCCGTGGGACGATACCACCCGTACCGGGGACCGCTCCCCGCTTCTCTGGAGGCCGGCATGACCGACGCGAACGACACCGCACCGCCGCCCGGGCGGCGGGACGCCCGGCGCAACCGGGAGCGCCTGGTCGAGGCGGCCCGGCGGACCTTCGCCGAGCAGGGCCTGGACGCCCCGTTCGACGTGGTCGCCCGTCGCGCGGGCGTCGGCAACGCCACCCTGTACCGCCACTTCCCCACCCGGGCGGCGCTGGTCGACGCGGTCTTCGGCGACCTGCTGGCCGCGACCTCGGCGGCCGGCGAGCGGGCCCGCAGCGCCCCGGACCCGTGGGAGGGCCTGGTCGGCTACCTGGAGCACGTCTTCGCGGGGCTCGCCGCCGACCGGGGCAGCAACGACCTGATGACCGCCCACCTCCCGGACAGCCGGACCCTGGAGGCCGTCCACGCGCACAACCGGCGGACCGTCGAACTGCTGCTGGCCCGCGGCCGGGAGCACGGCAGCGTCCGCCCCGACCTCACGCCCGAGGACGTCCTGCTCGCCCTCGCCGCCCTCGGCCGCACCGTCCCCGCCCTGGCCGGGGCCGCCGGTCCCGGGGCCTGGCGCCGCCCGCTGGCCCTGCTCCTCGACGGCTTCCGCGCCTCCCCCGGGCACGGTGCGCTGCCCTCCCCCGCCCTGCGCCCCGAGCAGTTCGACGCCGTCCTGCACCGCCTGGGCCCGCACCGCGCCGCGCCGACCCGACCCGGGGGTCCGGCGGGGACTTGACGGGGGCTCGGTGCGCGGCGAAGTGGACCCCGCCCCCTGCGGAGCCGGCTTCCCCAGGGTGGAGCCGGGTTCAGGGCAGCGGGGTCTCCCAGTCGAGGAGGCGGAGCAGGGCCTTGTCGGGGTGGGTCGGGGGGCGTTCGGAGTCGCGGGGCGGGTGGGTGGTGCCGGTGGTCGGGGGGCGGCCGGCGGTGAGGCGGGCGCTGGCGGCCATGTTCTGTTCGGTGCGGGGGCGGCGGTGGTGTTCGTAGCGGGCGAGGGCGTCCTCGGTGGCGGGGGTGTCGCGCAGGGCCTTGGCGAGGACGAGGGCGTCCTCCAGGGCCATCGAGGCGCCCTGGCCGGTGGCCGGGGAGGCGGCGTGGGCGGCGTCGCCGACCAGGATCGCGCGGCGGGTGCGCCAGCGGGTGCCGGCCCGGAGGTGGAGGGCGTTGGTCACCATCAGGTCGTCGCCCGTCCCGGCGACGATGTCGGCGCAGGGGGTGCGGTCCGGGCGCAGCAGGGCGGTGAGTTCGGCGCGCCACCGGGCCGGGGTGGTGCGGGTGCGTTCCTCGACGGTGACGGGCGGGCCGGGGACGCGGGCGAACCAGTAGGTGTGGCCCTCGGGCGAGACCAGGTGGCCGAAGGCGGCCTGGCTGCCGCGGACCATGGTGATCAGCGCGGGTGCGGCGGCGGGCGGCGGGGCGGCGGTGCTGTAGCCGTAGAAGACGCGCTGGCCCGCGTAGGCCGGGGCGGCGTCGGGGTCGAGCCAGGTCCGCACGGTGGAGCGCAGGCCGTCGGCGCCGACCAGGAGGTCGCCGGTGGCGGTGCTGCCGTCGGCGAAGTGCGCGGTGATCGCGTCGGCGGTCTCGGTGACGCCGGTGAGCCGGGCGGCGTGCCGCAGGGCGATGCCGCGCCGGGCGGTCTCGGCGCGCAGGACGGTGGCGAGTTCGGCGCGGCGCAGGCAGCGGTAGCGGGTCAGGGGGTGGTCGGCCTCGCCGAGGGGGACGGCGGCGAGTTCCGTCCCGGTCTCGTCGAGGACGTTCATGCGGGTGACGTCGAAGCCCGCCCGGGCCACCGCGGCCGCGGCGTCGAATCCGGCGAGGGCGCGCATGCCGTTGCTGGCCAGGGTCATGAACGCGCCGATGTCCTCGCCGGTCTCGGGGTGCGCCTCGTGGACGACCGGCTCGTGGCCGGCCTTGTGCAGTGCCAGGGCGGTTGCCGTCCCGGCGATTCCTCCGCCGACCACCACGATCCGTGCCATCGGCCGCCTCCTTGTCGTGTCCGCGCCGTCTTCGACGGTTCCATCCTGGCAGAACCGTCCGCCCGGGCGGCGGCGGACGGCGGGAACGCGCGGGGCGTTCTTCTTCGCACCGGGCTTCGGAGGGAAGGGAACTGACGGTGCGTCATGCGAGCGCCGCCCGGCCGCCGCCCCGGCAGCAGGGCGGGGGCGGGGGTTTCCTCATCGGCGGGGTTGTCCCGCCCGAGGCCGGGTGGGAGCACCGGGGCGGGGGAAGAGGGCCGGTGTGGAAGCCATCGTGGGCAGGACGGACAGCGCGAGCGGCGCGGACGGCGCACCGGCGGGGGCGGGGCCGTGCGCCTGGCCGTGGCCGTGGCCGTGGCCGGAGTTGATGGGCCGTCGGCCGGTCCTGGTCGCCCCGGCCGCCCCGGGGCGGGACGTCCTGGCGGCGGAGGGCTGGGTCGACCGCGGCTCCTTCCCCGCCGGGGGCGGTGGTGGCGACGGTCCGGCGCCGGGCTGGTCGGCCGTCCTGACGGGCCGTCGGCTGACGGTTCGCCGCCCGGCCGGGGAGCTGTGGTTCGACGGTCCGGTGGCCGCCGACCGCGAGTGGCGGCGGCGGGTCCGCGACCACGGCGCCCTGCTCCTGATCACCGGGCCGTTCACCGGGCCGTTCGACCTGCGCGCGGCCGCCGAGGCCGACTCGCTGCGCCTCCTCACCGTCCAGGCCCGCGCCGCGACCGACCTCTGACGCCCCGGCCCGCACCGCGGTCGGCGATCGGCGCTCCGGCGCGACGGGTGCCGCTGGGGGTCAGGTCCTCCGCATCCGGTAGGTGCAGGTGCGGTAGGGCATCTCGACAGTGTCGCGGCCGGTCAGTGCGGGGTCGGTGGTGGCCAGTTCGGTGGTCTCCCGGTCCAGTCGGGCCTGTTCGGCGGGGTCGGCGGTGAGGTAGCGGGAGCGGGAGCGGACCAGGTCGGCCAGGCGGTCCGTCGGGACGGTCACGGTGTGTTCGGCCAGGCCGCGTTCGGGGGCGGTGAACCACGGGGCGACCGGCCCGTACGGCCAGGCGTCCTCCAGGCCGTAGCCCTCGCTGCCGACGATGGCGGAGAGGGCGGCCACCCAGGGGGTGCGCTCGTCGCGGACGTTCCACAGGGCGGCGAGCACGCCGTCCTCGCGCAGCACCCGGTGGATCTGCGGCAGCGCGTTCCGCGGGGCGAACCAGTGGTACGCCTGTCCGACCACGACGGCGTCGACGGAGCCGTCCGGCAGCGGGATGTCCTCGGCGCTGCCGGCGAGCACCCGGGTGCCCGGGTGGCGTTCGGCGGCCACGGCGCGCATCTGCCCGTCGGGTTCGACGGCGACCACCTCGTGCCCGGCGGCGCGCAGGACGCTGGTCAGCAGGCCGGTACCCGCTCCCAGGTCCAGGACGCGCAGCGGCGCGGGGCCGAGGGCCCAGGAGAGCGCCTCCGCCGGGTAGTCGGGCCGGATCGAGTCGTACAGGCGGGCGGCGGCGCCGAAGGACAGTGCGGGGATCGACATGTTCCCGAACCTACCCGGCCCGGGACTCCCGACACTGGCGCGGCAGCACTGCGGCACCGCGGCACGGCGCCGGATTTCGGGGCGGCCCGGGCATTTCGACAGTCCGTCCCCGTACTCGGAATTCTGCTTTCCGGACGGCTCGAGCGGAACTCGAGTTCGACGCCGTGCAAGATCGTTGACACCTTCGCTTACGTATGAGCATGATGACGACATCAGTTCGGCGGGGGCCGAGTGCCGGAAGCACCGGGAAGTGAAAAACACTTCGGAATTCCACCCCCTTGTCGAAGATGAACAGAGAAGGGGGATACACCCATGTCCACCGAGATCACCGCCGTCGAGGCCCTCGACTTCAGCGACTTCGCCATCGACGAGATCGAGGCCGTCGACCTGCCGGACACCGTGGGCCTGCCCGCCATGGGCGCCTCGGACGGCGCTTCCTGCTGCGCCCTGAGCTGCTCCTGCTGCAGCTCCAGCAGCTGATCCGTCCCGCGGTCCGGCCCTGATCGGGCACGGACGGGGCGACGGTCAGGCATCGGGCGGACCCGGCCGGACATCGGCCGGACATCGGCCGAATGCCGACCGGGCGCCAACAGGGCGCCGAGGCCGGGCTTCGGGGGCGCAGCAGGACCCGCTCCCCCGGAACCCGGCCGCCCGACTTTTCCGAAAAGAACCGGGGCCGGTCGCCGGAGATCCGCGACCCGCCCCCACCGAAATCCCACGTATTCCGATGAAATTCGACCGACCGAACGACCGGAGATTTCCGTGGACATCGAAAATGAATCCGCCGGACATCCGGTCGCGCGCTTCGCGGTCGCGGGCGAGTCGGTTACGCGCATCAATCCCGTCCCGTTCTCCGACTTCCTGCCGCCCGCCGCCGCAGCGGCGTGGGAGCGGCTCGGGGCCGCCCGGGGCGCGGTGCTGGAGAGCGCGGCGACGGCCGCCGACGCGCTGCACGAGCTGGCGCGGCTGGAGCCCGCCCGGGCCGGGGAGCACGTCCGGCTGCGGCGGCGGGTGCGCGGCAAGCCGTTCACCCCGCTCGCCGAGGCGCCGGCCGGGCCGGCGGCGGTGGGCGGGTGGCACCGGGCCGCGCGCGACTACCAGTGGCTGCTGGACGATCTGGCGGACGGTCAGGACGCGCTGCGGGAGGCGGAGCGGGCGGGGCTGGCCGAGGTGTGCGGGCGCGAGGAGTTCGCCGCGTCGCTCGCCCTGGTGAGCGCCGACCTGGACCGGGCCCGGGACCGCTTCCTGCGGCACCGGGGCGGTTGGGACCGGCAGGACCGCAAGTCCGAGCACCAGTTGTTCTCGTACGCGTACCGCGCGATGCTGCGCACCAGTCCGCGTTCGCAGTTCACGGGTGTGGCGCTGCGGCCGGTCGGGCCGGGGCCGGTGGGGTACGACCTGGACGGCCCGGTGGTGCGGCCCGGGCTGGAGCTGAGCCGCAGCGTCGAGGTGCAGCGCGGCAGTTACGTGTCGATCGCGGAGTCGGCGCTGGCCGCCGAGCTGCGGCGGACCGGCCGCCCGCCCCGGCACGTGCGGCTGGCCCCGCTCGCGGCGGCCGGACCGGCGGAGGTGGCGTTCCTGAGTTTCACGGCGGCCGGGCGGCGGCGGGTGACGGTCCGTCGGCAGCCGCCGCTGACCGCGGTGGTCCGACTGGTCCGCTTCGACGTGCCCGGGCGGGTGGAGCTGGCCGGTCGGCTGGCCGTCGAGCTGGGCTGTTCCGCCGCGGACGCGGAGCGGGTGGTCCGCTCCTGCCTGGAGATCGGCCTGCTGCTGCCGGCCCTGCCGGTGCCGGACGCCGAAGAGCGCTTCCTGCCGGAGCTGGCCGCCGCGATCGAGGCCGAGGGCGCGAGCCTTGCCGAGGGCGAGGGCAATGCCCGGGGCGGGGCCGGGGCCCGGGTGGCCCGGGAGGTGCGGGCCGTCGCGGGGCTGGTGGACCGGCTGGCGGTGGAGGGGGCGGCGGCGCGGCCGGGGCTGCTGGCCGAACTGCGGTCCCGGCACGCCGGGTTGCAGGTGCACGCGCCGCTCCCGCTGCAGGTGTACGAGGACACCGTGGTGCGGACGGACGCGCCGGTGCCGGTGGCGCCGGAGCGGCTGGCGGAGCTGGCCCGGCTGCTGGGGTTCCTGGCGGTGTTCGACCTGAAGGCGGACATGCGACTGGGGCTGCGGGCGGCCGTCCGGCGGCGCGGCGGCGAGGTCCGGTTGGCGGACCACGCCGAGGCGTTGGCCGAGGAGGCGCCGGCCGCGGCGGTGGCGGCGGGGCAGGGCCGGAGCGTCGGCGATCCGCTGGTGGACGCCGGGTTCGGGCGGCTGTGGTCCGTCCGGGGGCGCATCCTCGGCGAGGTCGCGGACCTGCTGGCCGCGGTGCCGCCCGGCGGTGTGCTGGACCTGCCCGACGCGGCCGTCCGGGCCTGGTCGGAGCTGGTCGCGCCGCTCCTGCCGGACGGCCCGGCCTCGTTCGGCGCGATGCTCCAGCCGGCGGGCGGACTCCTGGTCTGCAACGCGGTGTTCGCCGGGTTCGGCACCCATCTGGCCCGGTTCCTCGGGCCGGACGCCCGGGCCGGCGGGGCGGCGCTGGAGCGGACCTCGGCGCGGCTGCGGGCCGTGCTCGGCGACCGGTACGCGGAGGACCGCTGCGCGCACGGGCTGAACACCGGGGTGCACCCGCAGCTGCTCGACCGCGCGTTCGCCCCGGCGGACTGGGGCCGGCTGGTGCTGGCCGACACCGGTGCCGGGGGCGGGCTGCGGCTGGGGACGCCGGAGGGCCGGACGCCGTTCGTGCTCACCTCCACCCGCTGGGACCTGCTGCCCGCGCCGACCCGGATCGCGCTCTGGCTGCAGGGCGGCGGCGAGGTCTCGGGCGGCCTGGACCGGCTGTACCGGGAGCGGCTGCACCGGGAGCGGGCGGGGGCGGAGGAGGTGGTGGCGGTGCCGCGGATCGGCTACGGGGGCGTGGTGCTGCAGCGGGCGCGCTGGTACCTGCCGTCGCTCGCGGAGCTGCTGCCGGCGGGCGAGGAGCGGGAGCGGCTGCACCGGCTGCTGGGGTTCGCGGACCGGTGGGGGCTGCCGCGCCGGACGTTCGGCAAGTCGGTGCCGCCCTGGCAGCAGGTGGGCCGGTCGGCGCTGCCGGACTGGACGGCCGGTCCGGCGGCGGTGCGGGGCAAGCCCCGGTACCTGGACCTGGCGAGCCCGTCGAGCCTGGCCGCGCTGGCGAGGTCGGCCGCCGACCTGGACCGGACCGTGCTGGAGGAGTGCCTGCCGCTGCCGGTCCCGGGGCGGCGCACCGCGGAGTACCTGTACGAATTCGACCGGATCGGATGACACCGTGATCACTGTCGTACGTGTTTACGACTACCACCCGAGCAAGCTCGGGCTGTTGAGCGGGACGGTGCTGCCGCTGCTCGGCGAGGTCGGGGCGGCGCACGCCCTGCCGGTCGCGTTCTGCACCCGGGGCTGGGACGGCGGTTCGCACCTGGCGCTGCACCTGGCCGGTCCCGGCCTGGACCGGGGCGTCGTCGACGGCCTGTCCCGGCGGCTGGCCGCGGCCGTGGCCGCGCGCCCCGCGCCGACCTGGAGCGGGGCCGAGTACGCCGCCGCCGCCGAGCGCAACCGCGCCCTGGAGGGCGGCGCCGGGTTCCGGCCGCGGCCGGAGCCGCACGGCACCGTCGAGGTGGAGCAGGTCCCGGACGACGGCCCGCTGGCCGCCCCGCGCCGGACCTACCGCACGGAGCTGGCGGGCGTGCTGCGCGCGGCGCTG
Source organism: Kitasatospora sp. NPDC088391 (assembly GCF_044753345.1). Taxonomy (NCBI): domain Bacteria; kingdom Bacillati; phylum Actinomycetota; class Actinomycetes; order Kitasatosporales; family Streptomycetaceae; genus Kitasatospora; species Kitasatospora sp. NPDC088391. Next base: position 687,460 of record NZ_JBIVNB010000004.1, on the reverse strand, counting down.
TCCCCCGCCCCCGGTGCGGACACTGACGCCGCGTCGGGCGCCGTCCCGGGCGGGGTCGACGGCCTCGTGACGGGGCTGCTCGCGGCGACGGCGGCGGTCTACCCCGGCGGGCTGCGCCTGGGTTCGCTGTCGCTGCGCTCGCACGCCGAGGCGTTCCTCGCGGGGCGGCCCGACGGCGAGCAGGTGCGGGAGCACTTCGACCGGGCGTACCGGCAGCACCGCGCCGGGCTGCTCCGGCTGGTCGCCACCGGCCTGGAGTCCCCCGCCGCGCTGCCCGGCCACGGGCCGGCCGCGCGGACGTACGCCGCGCTGCGGACGGCCGGGCACGCGGCGGACGTCCGGCTGCTCACCGCACCGCGACAGCGCGACCTGCCCCGGCCGCAGCACGGGGCGGGTCCGGAGCCGGACGCGGCGAGCGAGTTCCATCTGACGCTGCGTCGGGCCGGTTTCTGGGACGCCCCGCCCGAGGGGTTCCGGGAGTACCGGGTCCTGGTCAACTGGCTGTACGAGTCCCTGCCGCTGCTCGATGTCCGTCCCACCACCCGTTACCTCTGCTGCCACCTGCTGGCCTGCGCCGTGGACGAGTTCCTCGGCGAGAGCTGGCAGCAGCGCCTCGTCCGGAGGACCGTCTGATATGTCTGCCACGTCCGTCGTGCTGCGTCCGAGCGTCGTCTTCGGTGCCGTTCCCACCGGGGTCTTCGTCCAGTCCCCGTTCGAGTCCTTCGCCCTCAGGCTGCCGCCCGCCCTGGTGCCGCCGGTGCTGGGCTGGCTGGCCGCGCTGGAGGAGCCCACCACGGTGGAGGGGCTGCTGGCGGTGGCCGGCGGCCCGTCGGCCGAGGCCGTCTGCCGCCAGGTCCTCGACCAGCTGGGCCGCCGCCGGGCGGTGGTGGAGGTGCCCGGCGAATCGGCGGGGGACGCGCTGCCGGCCGACGCCCGGACCTTCCTGCGGGGGCACGCCCCGGACCCGGAGCGGGCCGCCCGGGCCCTGACCGGGGCCCGGGTGACCGTGCGGGGCGACGCGCCGCTGGCGGCGGCCTGCGCGGCGGCGCTGCGGCGGCGCGGGATCGCGCCCGGCGTCGAGCCGGGCGGCACCGCGGAGCGGCCGCTGGTCCTGCTGGCCGAGCGGCCGGAGGGCGACCGGGTCGAGGTCGAGCTGCACGCCGCCGGGAGCCGGTGGTGGGTGCTGCCCGGCGGGGCGCCGGGGCGGGAGCTGCGCGAGCGGCTGGACCGTCCGGGCGAGGTCGGCGACACGGCCCGGCTGCTGGCCGCCGGGCTGGCCGCGGACTGCCTGTTCGCGCTGCTCACCGGCACCGAGGACCGGCCCCGGGTACGGGTGGTGGACGCGGACGTGGTCGGCTGGCGGGTGGTGCCGCTGGGCGATCCCGCCGCGGAGCGGCACCCGGGCACGACGGCGCGGGCCGCGCTCGACCCCGACCACCCGGCCGCCGACGAGCTGGTCGGCGTGCTGCGCCTGGACACCCCGGACGACTGGGAGCAGTTGCCCGTCTCGCTGTCCCGGGCGAGCGGCCGGTACGGGTCCTCCCCCGTCGCGGGCTGGGGCCTGTCCCACGAGCAGGCCGGGACGGACGCGCTGTGCGGCGCCGTCCGGGCCGGGCGGGCGGATCGCGGGAGCGGGCCGACCGAGCGGGCGGCGTTGGCCGACCTGCGGCTGCGGGCCGCCACGGCCGAATTCCGCCGGGCCGCCGGACCGGACTGGTCCACCGGCCCGCTGCCGGGTCCGGCGGCGGAGCTGGCCCGGGCGGTCGACGCGCCGGGGCCGGTCTCCTGGCGGGTCCACCCCGCGCACGGCGGGCTGCGGTTGGCCGAGCTGGACCGCGCCGGGCTGCGGACCGCCGCCTGGGGCGTGGACGGGTCGGACGCGCTGGAGCGCGCCCTGGGCCGGGCGCTCGCGGTGGAGACCCTGGGCCGCCGGTTCGGGGCGGCCCGCGAAGACGGCGACGGCACCGGCGCGGTGCTGCGGTTCGGGGGCGGGGGGACGGACGGGGTGCTGATCGAGACGGTCGACACCGGCGTCCTGCACGCCCTCGCCGAACGCGGCGGGTCGGACGGGCTGCCCACCCTGGACGGGCTGCCGCTGCTGGCCGCGCCGCCCGGCCCGGACCTGTTCCGGGACCGGCCGGACCCGGTGGTCGGGTACGCCCAGGTCGCCGGGATCGGCGGCACCGAGACGGCGGGGGCGGGCCGGTGAGCGCCGTCGGGCTGCCCGAGGCCGGTGAAGTCACCGGTATGTCGGCCGAGTTGACGGACCGTCCGCGCCACCGCGACGGCGGGCCGGTGGGCGCCGTCGGACTGCCCGACGCGGCCGACCCGGTGGAAGCGGACGGAGCGGCCGCAGTGGACGGGGTGGACGGGGTGGACGGAGTCGCCGGGATTCCGGCCGAGTTGGCGGAGCGCCTGCGGGCGGTGGCGGTCCGGGTCGGTGCCCGGCTCGCCGTGTTCGCGGGGCATCGTCCGGAGGCCGAGTCGGCGGTGCTGCGGCGGTGTGCCGAGGCGGGCGAGGCGCTGTTGCCGGTCCGGGTGTGGCCCGGTGAGGTCGAGGTGGGGCCGCGCTGGTCGGCCGGTGGCCCGGACGGCTGTCCGCTGTGCGCGGCGACCGCCCAGTTGCGCGGCCGGGCGGTGCCGCCGGGCTCGGCCCGGCTGCGGGCCGCCGGCGGGCTACTGGCGGGGGCCGTCGAGCAACTGCACCGCGCGGCGGACGTGTTGGCGCACTGGACGCCGGGCGGCGGCGAGGTGCTGGTGGTCACCCGGACCGGTGCCGCGGTGCAGCGCGTCCGCAGGGTCACCGGGTGCCCGTCCTGCGGGGCCCCGCCCCTGGGCGACCCGGCGGTCGGCAGCGTCCCGCCCGTCCTGCTGGACGAGGACCTGCGGCCGGTGGCGGCGGACACCACCGGGCTGGACCGGCTGACCGAGCACTGCGTGGACGCCCGGTACGGGCCGGTGCTGGGGCTGCAGCAGGTCGCGGACTCCCCGGGCGCGCTGGTCGCGGCGCTGCACTCGCGTTCCGGCGAGCACGCCGAGACGGCCGGGTTCGGGCGCGGGCGGCAGGTGGCCGGGGCGGCCCGGACGGCGATCCTGGAGCGGCTGGAGCGGGCCGGTTCGGAGGCGGTGCTGGCCCGGGAGCCGGTCCGGGCGTCCTACGCCGAGCTGGGCGGCCTGGCCCTGGACCCGCGCCGGCTGGGCCGGTTGAGCGCCGAGCAGTTGGCGCACCCGTCCTGCCGGGTGGACCCGTTCACGCCCGACGCGGAGCTGCTCTGGGCGGAGGCCGCCTCGTGGGAGGACGGCCGCCGGGTGCTGGTGCCGGTCGAGGCGGCGTCGTACCACGTCACCCCGCGTCCGGGGGCGGGGCTGCGCTGGGGCCGGGTGCTCTTCGAGTCCTCGAACGGCTGCGCCCTGGGGTCGTCCCGGGACGAGGCCGTGATCCACGCGCTGCTGGAGGTGATCGAGCGGGACGCCTTCCTGATGTCCTGGTGGCGGGGCGCGCCGCTGCCGCGGATCGACTGGCGGTCCGTCACCGATCCGTTGAGCCGTCAGCTGCACGCCCGGATGCGGCAGGCCGGCTACCGGGTGCACCTGCTGCGGGTCGACGGCGGCGTCCCGGTGCCGGTGGTCTGGGCGCTGGCCTTCGACCCGCGGTCGCCGGGCCGGTTCAGCCTCACCGCGGCCGGGGCGCACCCCGATCCGGTCCGGGCGGTGCGCGGCGCGCTGACGGAGCTGGCCCCGCTGGTGCTGGGGCGGCTGGTGGCCCGGGACGACGGGGCGGCTCGGCGGCTGCGCGCCGATCCCTGGCGGGTCTCGACCCTGGCCGACCACGTCCGCTGGTACTCGGTGCCGGAGGCGGCGCCGGTGTTCGAGCCGTTCCTGTCGGGTGGGGCGCGGCCGCTGTCCGAGGTGTTCGCCGACTGCGTCTGGGGGCGGCGGCCGGCCGCCGCCCCGGCCGGGCAGCCGGTCGGCGGTCTGGGCGAACTCGCGTACGGTCTGCGGGAGTTGCTGCGCGCGGCGGGGATGCCGGAGGTGCTGGTGGTCGACCAGGGCGGTTGGGAGCACGTCCGGGTGGGCCTGCACGCGGTGCGGGCGATCGTGCCGGGCGCGGTGCCGATGTGCTTCGGCTTCGCGCACCAGCGCGTCCTCGGGCTGCCCCGGCTGGCCGCCGCGGTCGCCGGGGTCGAGGAGGGCCCGCTCGCCGACCGCCTGACCGTGCACCCGTTCCCGTGAGCCGCCGGAGCGCCGTCCCACCGTCCCTCCCCTCCCTCCCGTCCCGACGTTCGGAAGAAGCGATGCCCAACAGCCCGGCCCCGCAGACCCTTTCCCAGCCCGCGCCCACCGTCCCGCCGCGCCCCGAGGAGCGGCGGCGGGCCGCCCTGGAGCTCGCGGGCCGCCTCTCCGCGCTGCCCGAGGACCCGTCCCGGTACGACCCGCAGGCCCGGCCGTACCGGCAGCGGGTGCGACTCGAACTGGCCTCCGCCTGCCGGGAGTTGCCCCGGCAGCCGCTGCGGCCGGCCTGGGAGCGGCTGGCGGGGCGGCGCTGGCCGGAGTCCGGTCCGGCCGTGCCGGGGGTCGGCCCGGCCGAGCTGGCGGCGACGGTGGCGTCCCCGCTGCGCCACGAGATCGTCAACCCCTATGCGGAGCACCGGCTCTACCCGTCGCCGCGCTCCAAGTTCCCGGTGCGGGTGGCGGTTTCGGACGGTTCCGGGCGGCACCTGGTGGTGCCGGAGCTGGACTCCCTGGTCCGACTGGACGGCCGGGGCGGCCCGGCCGCGCTGGAGACGGCGTCGGCGCTGGCGGCGCTGCCGGACTTCTACGGCGACCTGCGCCCGGTGCTGGCGGGCCTGGAGACCGGCCACGTGCTGGCGGCGCTGGCCGACACCGGCCGGGCGCTGGGGCTGCCGCTCACGGTCGCGGGCCCGGCGACGGGCGACTGGACCGACTGGCCGGCCCGACGGACCGGACCGGTGCTGCCGGGCTTCCGGCTGGTGCCCGCCGAGGCCGGTCCGGCCGAAGCCGACCAGGGCAACTGCACCGCAGAGGAGGGGAGTTGGGCCGAGGTCGGCTGGCGGCGCAACAGCGGCCGGGCCCCGGGCGGCTTCTACGGGTTCACCGCCCGGCACGGCGTGCTCCCGCCGGAGGCGCTGGCGGCCGTCCTCGGCGAGGCCGCCCGGGGGCCGGCGGGCAGCGGGTTCCTCGCGCGGTGGATGCCTGCGGTGCGCGTCTTCTGCGCGGTGCGCGCCGTCACGGGTCTGCCCGACGGCCTGTACGAGGCCCCGCTCGGCCCGGAGGCGGCGGCCGCGGGGCCCGCCGCCCTGCGCCGGGTCGGCGGCCTGGACGCGCTGCGCGGCGGCCTCGTGCTGGACTCGGCCCCGACCGCGGGGCTGGCCTACGACCTGGCCGGGTCGAACCTGGTGTGGGTGCTGGCCGTCGACGCCCTGCGGGCGGTCGGGCCGTCCGACACGGCTGCGGCTACGGCTACGGCTACGGCTGGGGCCACGGCCACGGCTGCCGGGGTGTCCGACGGGGAGGCGCCGGCGGCCGGGGCGGCGTTCCCGGGGACGCTGGCGGCCGTCGGCTGGCTCGCCCAGCGGATCTGCATGGGGGCCGCGGCCGCCGGGCTGTTCGCCCGTCCGCTGCGCAGCTTCCACGCGGGGACGGTGGCCGCCGGGATCGGCGCTCCCGACACCCTGGTGCCGATCTACCAGGTCGCGTGCGGGCGCAACCGGTTCACCGAGCCGGCGATCGACCTCCGGTTCCACCGCTCCGGCGCGTCCGGGGGTGCGCGGTGAGCACGGTGAACGTGGTGAGCACGGCGCGGGCGGCGAACGCGGCGGACGCGGTGCGGGCGCCCCGGCCCGGTGCGGGCGGCTGGCTGTCCTGGCACCTGCACGTGCCCTTCGCGGCGGCCGGCCGGATCGACGGCCTGGTCGCCGGTCCGCTGGCGGAGCTGGTCGCGGCGCTGCGCGCGGACGGGGCGGTCGACCGCTGGTTCTTCATCCGGTACTGGGAGGGCGGCCCGCACCTGCGGCTGCGGCTGCGGCCGACCGGGCGGTGCGCGCCGGACGTGCTCGACGCCGCCGTGCGCGCGTCCTTCGCCGGTCTGGCCGCCGCGCCGGACGATCCGGCGTCCGTCGCCGCCTACCTGGGGCGGATCTCCCGGCTGGCGCGGGCCAGCGGCCGGGCCGATCCCTCGGTGGACCCGGCGCTGGCGGGTACCGTGCGGGCGCCGGGCGTGCATCCGGCCGAGTACCTTCCGGAGTACGGGCGTTACGGCTCCGGCGCGGCACTGGACGCCGCCGAGGCGGTGTTCGAGCACTCCAGCGACCTGGCGGTCCGGGTGGCCCGGGCCGCCCCGGACGAGCTGCGGCGGAGGCTGGTCGGGCTGGAGGCGATCGCCAAGCTGGCCGACGGCGTCGCCCGCTCGGGCGGCGACCTGGACGCCCAACTGGCCCGGTACGCCGCGTACTGGCGCCGCTGGGCCGGGTCGGTGACGCCGCCGGTCTTCGACACCGCGGCCGCCGAACGGACCGCGGCCCGGCTCGCGGCAGCCCTGACCGGGCGGGGCGGGGTCTCGGTGGAGCGGCTCGCCGCCCGCGGGTCGGCCGTCGGCGCCTGGTCCGCCGCGGCCGTCGACTCGCTGTGCCCGCACCCGCCCGCCGGCCCGGGCCCGCTCACCCGGGAGGGCCTGGCCGTCTCCCAGACGCACATGACGCTCAACCGGCTTGGCATCCTGGTGCACGACGAGTACATGCTGATCACCGCACTGCGCGCGCTGCGCGGGGCGGACCTCGCACCGGGGGGCCGCACCGACGCACCGACGCGCTGACATATGGACGTGTCGACAGAACACGCCGCCGCACACCGTGAACGACGCACCGGACACACCAGGGGACCACGCATGGGGAAAGACCGCCGCCGCACACCGTCACCGGCACAGCCGCCACCACCGCCACCGCCCGGGGCCGGACCGGCCGTACTGACCGCCGAGGACGTCGAAGTGGGCGTGGGCGGGCGGCAGTTGCTCGCCCTGCCGGCGCTGGAGCTCCCGGCCGGCGGCTGCCTGGGGCTGGTCGGCGTGAACGGCTCCGGCAAGTCCACCCTGCTGAGGACGCTGGCCGGGCGCCATCTCCCGGACCGGGGCTCCGTGCTGCTGGACGGCCGACCGGTGCGGGAGCACGAGCTCGAATTCCGGCAGCGGGTCGGCGTGTTCCTCGACGACACCGACTGCTTCCCCGACCTGACCGTGGCCGAGCACCTGCGGATGGTCGCCGCCGCGCACGGGCCGGGCCCGGACGCGGCGGCCCGCTGCGACCGGCTGCTGGACGCGCTGGGCCTGCGCCACCGGGCGGACGCCTTTCCGGACACCCTCTCCGCCGGGCAGCGCCAACTCCTGCTGCTGGGCGCCGTCCTGGTCCGCCCGGCCCGGCTGCTGCTGCTCGACGAGCCCGAGCAGCGGCTCGACACCGGTGCCCGCGGGCGGCTGGCGGAGGCCCTGCTGCGCTGCCGGGCCGAGGGGACGGCGATCGTGATGGCCGTCCACGACGAGGAGCTGCTCGGCCGGGTCGCCGACCGGGTGATGGTGCTGGAGGGCGGGCGGGTGGTCGACCACGGCCCGACCGCCGAGGTGCTGGAACGGGGGGCCACGCCGTGGCGCTGACGACCCGTCGGACCGTGCCGGACGCCCCGGTGCCGGACGCCGCGGCGGCCCGGGACGCGGTCGAGGAGGCCCGCCGGCTCCGGGCCCGCCGGGCGGCCGGGGCCGCGGGCGGGCGTTCGCTGCGGGTGTGGACCGGGCTGGTCGCGGCCGCGGTGGCGTTGGCGCTGCTGGCCGGGTCGGTGGACACGCTGTCCGCGCTGGCGGGGTCGCTGCCGGTGTCCGGCGGCGGTCGGCTGCCGGGGCTGCTGGTCGGCCTGGGCACGCTCGGCGCGGCCGGGCTGCTGCGGCTGTCGCTCTGGCTGGGCCCGGTGGTGCTGCCCGCGCCGGACCTGGGCTGGCTGCTGCCGCTGCCGGTGGACCGCCGCCGGCTGCTGCGTCCCGCGCTGCGGGGGGCGCTGGCCGCCACCGGGGCGGGCGGGGCGGTGCTGGGCGCGCTGGGCGGGGCGCTGGCCGCGGCGGGCGGGCGGCCCGGTCCGGCCGGGATCGCGCTCGCCATGGCGATCGGCCTGGTGGCAGCCTGGGCGGCCACGGCCGTCGGGGTGCTCGCCGAGGGGTCGCCGCGCTGGGCCCGGGCCGTCCGGGTCGGCTCGTCCGTGCTGGCGCTGGCGGGTCTCGCGCAGTTGGGGGCGCTCGGGACGGGGGGCGGCCGGGTGGCCACCGCCGTGCTGGCGGCCTCCGGGCCGTGGGGCTGGGCGGGGTGGGCGCTCGGCGGGACGGCGGGCGGCTTCGGCCCGGGCCGGTGGGCGGCGGCGGCCGGGCTGCTGGCCGCCGCCGGGTGCGCGCTGGTCGCGGCGGACCGCTCGCTGGCCGTGCTGCCGACCGCCGACCTGGCGGTCCGCTCCCGGGCGGCGGGGCGGGCCCGGGCGGGGCTGCTGCTGCTGGAATTCCGGCAGGTCGCGCTGGTCGCGCAGGCCGCCGCCCGGGCCCGGCGGACCGGTCCGGGGCGGCTGCGGCTGCCGGTGCCGGGGAACCGGCTGCTGGTGCTGTGCTGGCGGGACGCGACGGCGCTGCTGCGCCGCCCGGGCCGGGTGGCGGCCGCGGCGGGGTGGGCCTTCGGCTCGGTGCTGCTGCTGCACGCGGCCCGGCTCTGGGCGGCGCACGCGCACCCGGCGCCGGTGGCCGCCGCCTGGCTGGGCTGCCTGCTCAGCCTGGGGCCGTACCTGGCGGCGTCCGCCCTGGTGGAGCCGGCCCGGGAGGAGACCGACCGGCCGACCCGCACGGGGCTGCTGCCGTTCTCCCCCGCGACGGTCGCCCGCTCCCACCTACTGGTGCCGACGGTGCTGCTGGCCGTCCTGGGCGCGACCGCGACGGGTGCCGCCGCACTGCTGCTGCCCGTCCCCTCCCCCGTGCTGTCGGCCGTCCTGCTCCAGTTCACGGCGGGCGCCCCGGCCCTGGTCGGCGCGGCCCTGCTGGGCGCCTACCGGGGCCCGCTCAGGTACGACCTGATGTCCGTCAGCGCCGACTGGTACGGCGCCCTCCCCTTCGTCCTCTGGTACGCCGCCCCGGCCCTGACCGCCCTCGCGGTCGCCGCCCCGTTCCTCTGGCACGCCGCCGTCACCCCGACCCTCACCGCCCCGGCCCTCCTCCGGTTCGCCCTCACCGCCCTCCTCACCACCGCCCTCGCCACCTGGCGCCTCTCCCGCCCCGCCCCCGCCCCGGCCGGGACCTGAGGGCCCGTCCCGGGCCCGACGGAGCGTCGGGTCCGGGGCGGGGCGGGGCGGGCGGGGTCAGGCCGGGCGGGTGCGGGCCCAGTCGTAGAGGTGGTGGGCGCCGGTGGTGAGGCGGGTGGCGTAGAGGGTGCCGGGGAGGCCGCCGGCGAGGTCGTCGGTGGTGGTGGTGACGCCGATGACGGTGCCGGTGCCGGTGCGGGGGTCGAAGTCGACGAAGTGCGGGCCGCCGCTGGCGCCGTGGGACATGTCGCAGGTGGTGCCCCACAGCGGGGGCGCGACGGGGCTGGGCCGGTCGGGGCCGGCGCAGTGGATCAGGCGGGAGCCGGCGTACTTGTCGGCGGGGTTGTTGAGCCGGGACGCCGGGTAGCCGAAGGTGTGCACGGACTCGCCCTCGGCGGGGCGGGTGAAGGCGATCCGCTGGCTGCCCGTCACGTCCGCGGCGCGGCGCCCGTCGGGGGCGCGGTTGAGCACGGCCACGCCGGTGTCGTGGCCGGCCTCGGCGACGTCCTCGGAGGTGGTGGTGCCGGGGTCGGCGTCCCAGGCGGTGGAGGTGGCCAGGGCGGCGGCGCTGAAGCCGCCGAGCGGCTTGGCGCCGTTGCGGTAGCCGGGGACGAAGTACACGTTGTGGTGCCAGGTGTCGTCGGCGCCGGAGGGGCCGACGCCGCGCAGGCAGTGCGCGGCGGTGAGCAGGGTGGAGCGGTTGGCGGCGGTGACGACCGTCGCGGTGCAGCTGCCGTCGTAGCCGTCGGAGAAGGTGAAGAACAGGCGGCCGACGCTCCGTTCGACGGCGCCGCCGTAGGTCCAGACGGCGCCGGGGTCGGGGGTGTCGGCGGGCAGCGGGCGGGGGTCGTCGGGGGTGGTGTCGTCCGGGGGGATCGGGGTGATCTCGGGGACCATGGCCCCGGCCAGCCGCATCCGGTCGGGGGTCCAGTAGGTCTCGACGCGTTCGCGCTCGGCGGCGGTGGTGGCCCCGGCGCGGGTGCTGGTGGCGGGCGCGGCGGCCGCGGCGGCGGGCGGCAGCAGCGCGGCGGCGGTCGCGCCCAGCAGCAGGGCGGACGCGGCGGCGGCCGCGCGGTTCGTGCGGGTTGCTCGGGAGGCGGGTGTGTTGGGCATGGCCCGAACGTAGGCGGGCCGTGTCAGGGCCACGTGTGGATCGGGTCTCGCCCGCCCGTCGGACGGGTCAGGGTCTCGTAACGGCCGCCCGGGCCCGGGCCGGTGACCTGCCGTCGGGACGGGCGGGACGGGTACGTAGGATCGGGGCCATGGCGACACGACTGGTGCAGGTCAACATGAAGGCGCGCGACGACGAGGCGCTGGGGCGGTTCTGGGCGCGGGCGCTGGGCTGGGGGGTGGAGCAGGAGGCTCCGGGGGTGACCAATCTGGAGCCGGTGGGGTTCTCGTACCCCGATCCGTCGGCGGTCTGCATCGACCTGGTGGCCCGGCCGGAGCCCAAGACGGGCAAGAACCGGGTGCACCTGCACCTGGCGACCGTCTCGGCGGAGCACCGGGCGGAGCTGACGGCGCGGCTGCTGGAGTCGGGGGCGCGGCCGGTGGACGTGGGCCAGGGCGACGGGGTGCCGTGGACGGTGCTGGCGGACCCGGAGGGCAACGAGTTCTGCGTGCTGGAGCCGCGGCCGGACCGGCCGGGCACCGGGCCGGTGGCGGCGGTGGTGGTGGACTGCGCCGATCCGCGCGGGATGGCCCGGTTCTGGGGGGCGGCCACGGACTGGACGGTGCACGAGGTCTCGGCGGAGCGCGCCGTGCTGCGCTCGGCCCGGGAGGTGGGCCCGTACCTGGAGTTCGTCCGCGTCCCGGAGCCGAAGGGCGGCTGGAACCGGATGCACCTGGACGTCCGCCCCTATCCGGGCGACGACCACGGGGCGGAGGCGGACCGGCTGCGGGCGCTGGGCGCCACCGATCCGGCTTTCGACGCCTCGGCGATCTCCTGGACGGTGCTGGCGGACCCGGAGGGCAACGAGTTCTGCCTCCTCTCCCCCGCCTGAGAAGCCGTTCGGACAGCCGCCGTCAGGGGGCCGGTCGGGTCCGGCTCCCGAACGGGTCGGGTTCGCCGGTCAGCGCGCGGGCCCGGGCGGCGGTCATCGGACGGCCGAACAGGTAGCCCTGCCCGAGCGGGCAGCCCATGGCGGCGAGCAGGTCGCGCTGGGCGGCGGTCTCGATGCCCTCGGCGATGACGGTCACGCCGAGGGTGTCGGCGATCCTGACGATGCCCTCGACGAGGGCGTGCTGCTGCGGGACGCTGCCGAGTCCGTCGATGAAGGTCTTGTCGATCTTCAGGGTGGAGATCGGGAACTCCCGCAGGTAGGAGAGCGAGGAGTAGCCGGTGCCGAAGTCGTCGATCGCGATGCCGACGCCGAGGGCGGTGAGCGCCCGCATGTCGGCGAGGGTCCGGTGGTCGCGCCGCATCAGCACGGACTCGGTGAGTTCCAGGACCAGCGCGGTCGGTGCGATCCGCCCGGTGTCGAGCGCCTCGCGGACGGTGGCGAGGAAGCCGGCGTCGCGGAACTGCCGGGCCGAGACGTTGACGTTGATCCGCAGCGGCGGGCCCGGGCGGGCGGTGTCCCGCGGCGCCCACGTCCCGGCCTCGTGGACGGCCTGGCCGAGGACCCATCCGCCGAGTTGGACGATCTGGCCGCTCTCCTCGGCGATCGGGATGAAGTCGTCGGGCAGGATGGTGCCGTGCCGCGCGTGCGGCCAGCGGATCAGCGCCTCGAACCCGGCCAGCGTGTCGTCCTGGAGGTCGACGATGGGCTGGTAGTGCAGCCGGAACGCGGATTCGGTGAGCGCGTCGTCGAGGTTCTCGTGGAGTTCGTGCCGCCGCAGCAGCCGGGCCTGGAGCGCGGGGCGGTAGTGCCGGCGCTGCCGCCGGCCGGCATCCTTGGCCGCGTAGAGCGCGAGGTCGGCGTGGGCGAGCAGTTCGGTGATGTCGGAGCTGTCCTCGGTGGTGGCCGCGCCGATGCTGGCCGAGACCCGGGCGGCGCCGGTGCCGAGTTCGAACGGTTCGGCGAAGAGCGCGAGCAGGCTGTCGGCGACGGCGTCGACGTCGGCGGGGGCGAGGGCGTTCTCGACCAGGACGGCGAACTCGTCGCCGCCGAGCCGGGCCGCGGTGTCGGAGCTGCGCAGGGCGCCGGAGAGGCGGTGGGCGACCGCGAGCAGCAGTTCGTCGCCGACGGCGTGGCCCCGGGTGTCGTTGACGGCCTTGAAGTCGTCGAGGTCGACGAACAGGACGCCGGTGACGGTGCCGCTGCGCTCGGCCCGGTCCAGGGCGTGGGTGGCCCGGTCCTGGAACAGGACGCGGTTGGCGAGGCCGGTCAGCGGGTCGTGGAAGGCCAGGTGGGTGAGTTCGCGCTCCATCTCGCGCTGCTCGGTGACGTCGCGCAGGGTGAGCACCAGTCCTTCGACGGTCGGGTCGGCGCGCAGGTCGTCGAACCGGACCTCGGCCTCGATCCGGGTGCGGTCGCGGCGCAGCAGGCGCCAGTGCTCGCGGGGGCGGGCGCGGTCGGCGGCGGGGCCGACGGGGGCCGGGGAGCCGGGGGAACCGGCGGGGTCGCGCATCCGGGCCAGCGCCCGGGCGATCCCGGGGGCGTCCTCGGGCGGCACCAGGTCGGTCAGGGCGGTGCCGCCGAGGTGGGTGTGGCCGAGCACCCGGGCGGCGGAGGTGGAGGCGTAGCGGACGGTGTCGTCGTCGTCGAGGATCAGGATGACGTCGCTGGCGTTCTGCACCAGGGTGCGGAAGTAGAGCTCGCTGTTGCGGTGGTTGATCTCCTGGCTGAGCATGGCGCGTTCGACGGCGAGCGCGGCCTGGGCGGCGAGGATCTCCAGCGATCCGCGCAGGTCGGTGAGTTCCCGTTCGGTGCCGGTGGCGACCAGGACGCCGAGCAGCGGGTCGCCGGAGGGGCGCTCGGCGAGGGTGAGCGGGCAGAGCAGGACGTGCGGCATGTCGTGCCGGAGGGCCGCGGGGCTCTGCCGGAGGTCGTCGGCGGGCAGCAGCAGCGTGGTGTGCGGCGAGGCGAGGTCGAGCAGTGCCCCGGCCTCGGGGGTGACGGCGGGCGCGGCGGGTCCGGCGGTGGGGCCGGTGGGCCGGGAGTGCGGGGTGCGGGCGACGGCGAGCCGGACGAGGTGGCCGGGGCGGGTGGGCATCAGGGCGGCGGCGGCGGCCTCGACGCCGGCGGCGATCTCGTCGACGGTGACGGCGGCGGTCAGCCGCGAACCGGCCTCGCGCAGGGTGCGTTCGCGTTCGGCGACCCGCCGGTAGGCGGCCACCACGACGGCGAGCCGGGCCAGCACCAGCAGGTAGAGGACGGCGGAGAAGGCGCCGATCACGCCGGTGTTGGCGGTGTTCCCGGCCAGCCACTCGGCCAGCAGGATGGCGGGGGCGATCAGTGCCGCGGCGGTGAGCAGCAGCAGGCGTCCGGGGCCGAGGCCGGGTTGCTGGGCGGGGAGCGGCCGGGTGAGTTCGACCATCGAGGGGTGCAGCGCGGCCGCGCCCCAGGCGGCGTAGAGCACGGCCCAGCCGAGGTCGACGGGCGTGCCGATGCGCCAGTCGCCGTGCAGTTGGATCAGCCCGTAGGCGGTGTCGGAGAGCAGGATGCCGACGGTGCCGACGGTCAGCAGTTGCAGGGAGCGGCTGGCGCCGCCGCTGGGGGTGAGCAGGCGCAGCAGCAGGGCGAGGACGACGATGTCGCCGAGCGGGTAGGCGATGGAGACGGCCTTGGAGAACCAGTCGAGGTCGGGGTTGCGGGTGTAGGGCAGGATCAGGTAGATCCAGCCGAGCAGCGCCAGGCTGATGGTGAGGACGAGGGCGTCGAGCAGTCCGGCCCAGTCCTGTCTGGCCTTGCGGCGGCGGATGAAGAGCAGGGCGCCGGCCGCGTAGAGGACGAACTCGGCGAGGTAGAAGACGTCCGCGACGGACGGGAACGGGTTGTCGAGGTGCAGGAACTGGGTCTGCACGACCTGGGTGACCTCGCCGGCGGTGAAGCTGGCGTTGGCCAGGGCGAGCAGGTACCAGGGCAGGGGATGGGCGGGGCGGTTGAGGCGGACGCCGGTGACGACGGCGGCGGCTCCGCTCAGGCCGATGGCGGTCCACCAGACCAGCCGCTGTTCGGGGTTGGCGTAGTAGATGCCGGTGAGCAGCGCCATCCATAACAGGTAGCAGGCCATGAGGAGCCGGCGGCGGGGTGTCATGGGCCACCTCCTGCGGGGCGGGTCGGGGACCGGCTGCGGGCGGACCGACGGCCGGCGGACGCCTCTGTCCACCATGGGTGCATATAGTCGAACAGCACAATTTCGTGCGCCCCTCCGTCTCCCGCGCAAGCGAGGTCAGGCCGTGGTGGAACGAGCAGGCGGTACGGTCGGCGGTGCTTCTCCCCCGCCGGACCGGGAGCTGTGGCAGGTGGTCCGGGACGGCGCGGGGCGGCACGCGGTGCGGCCTGCGGGGGCGCCTCCGGCGGCGGGGTGGGAGCGGGTGTCCGGGCCGGACGGGCGGGCGGAGTGCCGGGCGTTCGTGGCCCGGCACTGGCGGCCGGCCGAGCTGGGTCTGGGCGAACCGGGTCCGGGCGGGCCGGGTCCGGGCGGGCGGGCGGCGGGTCCGCGGCCCGGTCCGGGCGGGGCGGTGCCGGTGCACGAGGCGGTCCGAGCCCGGGCCGCGCGGGCCCCGGGGGCGCTCGCCGTGCTGGGCGACAGCGGCGCCCTGTCGTACGGGGAGCTGGTGGCGCGGGTCGGGCGGCTGGCGGGGGCGCTGCGGGCGGCGGGGGTCCGGCGGGGCGATCCGGTCGCGGTCGGGCTGCCCCGCGACACGGCCCTGGTGGTGGCCTGGCTGGCCGTGCTGGAGTCGGGCGGCGGGCTGCTGCCGGTGGACCCGGCCTGGCCCGCGGAGCGGCAGGCCGCGGTGCTGGAGCGGTGCGGGGTCGCGGTGGCGGTGGGCGGGCCGGAGCGGCCGGGGGTGCGGGTGCTCGGCCCGGACGCGGCGGCGGGGGCGGGGGCCGCGGGGGCGGTCCCGGTGGGAGCGGTCCCGGTGGGGGCGGGCGATCTGGCGTACCTGATCCACACCTCGGGTTCCAGCGGCGTGCCCAAGTGCGTGGCGGTGGCGCACGGCGCGCTGGCGTTCACCCTGGGGCGGGTCGCCCGGGCGTACGGGCTGGGGCCGGGCGACCGGGTGCTGCAGGTCGGCGCGCTGGGTTTCGACACCGCGCTGGAGCAGGTCCTCGCGCCGCTGACGGCCGGGGCCGCGGTGGTGCTGGGCGGGGTCGACCCGTGGGCGCCGACCGAGTTGCTGGAGCGGATCGGCGGGCTGCGCCTGACCGTCGCCGACCTCACGCCCGCGTACTGGCACCGGCTGCTGGAGCTGCTGCCGCCCGGCGGCCCCGGCCCGGCGGGGCTGCGCCTGGTGGTGGTCGGCGGCGACGTGGTCCAGGCCGCCGACTGCCGGGCCTTCCTGGAGCGGCTGCCGGGGGTGCGGCTGCTGAACGCGTACGGGGTGAGCGAGGCGGCGATCACCTCGACGCTGTGCGAGGTGACGGCCGGGCTGCTGGACGGGGCCGCCGCCTCGGCGCCCGCCCCGATCGGGCGGCCGCTGCCCGGGGTGCGGGTCCGCCTGCTGGACGGGCGGGCGGCACCCGTCCCGCCGGGCGGGCGGGGCGGAGTCCACCTCGGCGGTCCCGGTCTGGCGCTCGGGTACTGGCGGGACGCCGCCACGACCGCGGAGGCGTTCGGGCCGGACCCGTGGGACGGTGCGCCGGGGGCCCGGCTGTACCGGACCGGTGACGCGGGGCGGCTGCGGCCGGACGGGGAGCTGGAGTTCCTCGGACGGCTCGACGACCAGGTGAAGGTGGGCGGTTTCCGGGTCGACCCGGGCGAGGTGGAGGCGGTGCTGGCCGGGCACCCGGACGTCCGGCTGGCGAAGGTCCTCGCCGACCGGACCGCGCCCGACGGCAGCACCGCCCTGACCGCGTACTACACCGCGCCCGACCCGGAGACCGCCCGCGCCCCGGAGCGGATCGCCGAGCTCCGCGCGCACCTGGCCCGCCACCTGCCCGCGTTCATGGTGCCGGCGGCCTTCGTGCCCCTGGCGGCGATGCCGCTGACGGCGGCCGGAAAGATCGACCGCCGGGCCCTGCCGAACGGTGCCGCGGGCACCCGCCGGGGGGCTGCTCCGGGCGGCGGTCGGGACGGGGCTCCGCCCGAAGCCCCGGGCGGTGCCCCGCACAGGGCCCCTGCCGGGACTTCCGCCGGGACTCCCGCCGGAGCTCCGGGCAGCGTTCCGGAAGAAGTTCCGGGCGATGCCCTGGCCGAGGTCCCGGGCGGAGCCCCGGGCACCGTTCCGGGCGAAACCCCGGGCGAAATCCCCGGCGGCGCCTCGGACAGGCCCCCTGCCGGGACTCCCGCCGGAGCTTCGGGCGAAGCCTCGGGGGACACGACGGAGGTGGTCGTCGGGCGGCTCTGGGCCGAGTTGCTCGGGGTGGAGCGGGTGGGGCCGGCGGACGACTTCTTCGGGTTGGGCGGGACGTCGTTGCTGGCCATGGAGATGCTGGCCCGGCTCCGGTTGCTGGTCGGTCTGGACGTCACGGCGGTGCGGGCGCTGACCCGGGCGCTGTTGGGCGATCCGAGGCTGCGGGCGTTCGCCGCCGCGGTGCGGGCGGCCCGGGCGGGTGCCGGGCCGGTGGCCGGGGAGGTCGACTGGGCCGCGGAGTCCGCGCCGCGGTGTCCGGTGCGCCTGGGCGGCGGCGGGCGGGCGCCGGACCGGGCCGATCCGGCCGAGGTGCTGCTCACCGGCGCGACCGGGTTCTGCGGCGTCCACCTGTTGGAGGCGCTGCTCGCCGGTACCGGGGCGCGCGTCCACTGCCTGGTCCGGGCGGCCGACGGCGCGGCGGCGGCCCGGCGGCTGGAGGAGGCGCAGCTGCGGTTCCTGGGGCGGCGGCTGGACGATCCGCGGATCGTCGCGCTGCCCGGGGACCTCGGCGAGCCGCTGCTGGGCCTGGGGCGGGAGTGCTTCGACCGGTTGGCCGGGCGGCTGGACGCGATCCACCACCTGGGGGCCCGGGTGAACTTCCTCTACCCGTACCACCAGTTGCGGCGGGTCAACGTGGACGGCACCCGGGAGGTGGTCCGGCTGGCGGGGCACCGGCGCGGCGTGCCCGTGCACTACGTGTCGACGCTGGCCGTGCTGGCCGGTCTCGGGGCCGCCGGGGTGGACCGGGTCGACGAGCGGACCCCGCTGGCCCGTCCCGAGCACCTGGGGGTGGGCTACGTCGAGTCGAAGTGGGTGGCCGAGCAGCTGCTGCACCGGGCGGCGGCCGAGGGGCTGCCGGTCACCGTGGTCCGCACCAACGACGTGACGGGGGACCTGGCGGGCGGGAGCATGAACCCGGACACCGAGCTGTGGGCGCTGATGGCGTACTTCGCGGTGAGCGGGCGCTACCCGGCGGTGGAGCTGCCGCTGGACTTCGTGCCCGCCGACCGGTTCGCCCGCGCGGTCGCCCGGATCGCCGCGCACGCCCCGGCCGGCGGCGACGTCTACCACCTGGCCTCGCCGCGCCCGGCGTCGCTGCCGGAGCTGGCGGACCGGATGCGGGCGGCCGGGCGGCCGCTGGTCGAGGTCCCGTACCGGGAGTGGGTGCGCGAGCTGGTGGCCTTCGCCGCCGCGTGCCCGGGGCATCCGATCGCACCGTACGTGCCGCTGTTCGTGGACCGCGCGCCCGGCACCGGCCTGACGATCAGCGAGCTGTACTTCCGGCCGGTCTTCCCGCGGTTCGACCGCTCCGGGGCGGAGGCCGCCCTGGCGGGCAGCGGGATCGTGCTTCCGGACGTCGACGCGGGGCTGCTGGACGGCTGCGTGGCCCAGCTCGACCGGGCCGGGCTCCTGCCGCGCGGGGCGGGGCCGATGCCGGGGCCGGGGCTGTCGTGAGCGACGTCCACGGCCGGGCCGGCGGCCGGACCGACGACTGGGCCGACGGTCTCTTCGACGGTTTCGACCCGGCGGACGCGCCCGGGGACGGCCCGGTGGCGTTCGGTGGCGCCCCGACCGGTGCGGTGCTGCTGGCGGCGGCCCGGCGCGGGCTGTTCCCGCTGCCGGGCGACGACCTCGCGGCGGCGTACCGGGAGGCGCGGTACGGCGCGGAGGTGGCGTCGGGGCGGGTCCGGCTGCTGCCGGGTCCGGCGGGGGCCGATCCGTACGCGCTGGCCTGGTGGTGTCCCGATCCCCGTCCGGTGGTCACCGCGGGCGGGGTGCACCTGTCGACCCGGCTGCGCCGGGGCCTGCGGGGCCGGGCGGACTGGTGCAGCACGGCGGACCGGGCCTTCGCCGAGGTGGTGGCGGGCTGTGCGCGGGGGCGGAGTCCGGTCTGGCTGACCCCGGAGCTGCGGGCGGCGCTGGTGGGGCTGCACCGGGCGGGTGCCGCGCACAGCGTGGAGGTGTGGGAGGGGGACGCGCTGGTGGGCGGGGTGTTCGGGGTGGCGGTGGGCGGGGTGCTGAGCCTGGACTCGATGTTCCGGCTGCGGCCGGGGGCCGACCGGGTCGCGGTCGCCGATCTGGGCGACCGGTTCGCCGCGGCCGGCGGCCGCCTGCTGGACCTGCAGTGGGACGGTGCGCACGTCCGGGCTCTGGGCGCCCGGCCGGTGGCGCGGCGGGACTACCTCGGCGCGCTGGCCGGGCCGGGCGCCGAGGCAGTCCCGCTCGGGACGGGGCCGCTGCCGGTGGCGCGGCTGGGCTGAGCCGCTGCCCCGCCGGCTCCTCCTTCGGACTGGAGGCGGAGGCCGGCCAGGGTGAGGTCGAGTTCGGCGAGGAACTGCTCGCGGTCGTCGTGCCCGTCGAACACCTCCACGATGTGGTGCAGGAACGGGTAGCGCTCCGGGTCGAGGGCGCGCCAGTTGTCGGCGAACCGGCCGAGGTACTCCTCGCGGTCGACGGCGCCCTCGACGACCGCCTCGGGGGGCTCCTGGCCGAGGTCGGCGACGTTGCCGACCACCACGCCGACGATCGCGGAGAGCGCGTGGAAGCGCTGGCGCGGGGTCAGGTCGAGGCGCAGCAGCTGCTGGCCGAGGAGTTCGTACAGGCGCAGCGAGTTGCCCTCGGTCTCGATGTTGCCGAGGAAGCGCCCGCCGATCCAGGGGCGGTCGACCACGGCGTCGAACAGCGCGACGGCGAGGGCGCGCAGGTCGCCGATCGGGTCGTCGGTGTCGGGGCGGGCCTCGACGGCGGCCACCACGCCGCCGAGCACGTGGTCGATGGCGCGGTCGAGCAGGTCGTCCTTGCCGGAGACGTACCAGTAGATGCTGCCGACGCCGGTGCCGAGCCGGGCCGCGAGGGCGCGCAGGGTGAGTGCGGGTTCGCCGGACTCGTCGAGGAGTTCGACGGCGGCGGTGAGGACGGCCTCCATGGAGTGCGAGGCGCGGCGGCGCCCGCGGGCGGGGCGTTCGGCGGGGTGCGGTCGGGAGGCTGCCATGGGCCCCATCCAATCACGGTTGCAGAATTATCGAACTCGGTTCTATCGTAGAACCGTGTTCGATACGGGGCGCCGCGCCGGGCCCCGCACTCCCTCTTGCCCTTGCCGTGAAACCCGCCCGTGGCCCGGACCTGCTCGGACCTGCCCCTGCCTCGGGACCTGCCTCGAAAGGAGGCCCGTCATGACTGCCACCGTTGCCGCCCCCGCGGCCTCGCGCACCTATCCGTCGCTGCGCGCGGCCTGGATTCCGCTGGCCGCGCTCTGCCTGGCCTTCTTCGTCGAGATGGTGGACAACACCCTGCTCTCGATCGCCCTGCCCACCATCGGCCGCGACCTGGGCGGCGGCACCACCGCGCTGCAGTGGGTCACCGGCGCGTACTCGCTGACCTTCGGCGGCCTGCTGCTGACCGCCGGGTCGATGGCCGACCGGCTCGGGCGGCGGCGGGTGCTGCTGGCCGGCCTGGCGGTGTTCGGCACGCTCAGCCTGGGCGCGGCCCTGGTGACCGAGTCGGGGCAGCTGATCGCGCTGCGGGCCGGGCTGGGCGTCGCGGCGGCGGCGATGGCGCCGATCACCAACTCGCTGGTGTTCCGGCTGTTCGACGACCAGGCGCTGCGGATGCGGGCGATGACCGTGATGATCGTGGTCGGCATGTCCGGCTTCGTGCTCGGCCCGCTGCTGGGCGGCACCGCGCTGGCGCACGTCGGCTGGCAGTGGCTGCTGCTGGTGAACGCCCCGATCGCGCTGCTCGCGGCGGTCGGCGTGCGGCTCGGCGTCTCCGCCGACCGGCCGGAGGACCTGACGAAGGACCGGCTGGACCTGCCGGGCGCGGTGCTGAGCGTGCTGGCCATCGGCCTCGCCTGCTACGCGCTGACCAGCGGCGTCGAGCACGGCTGGGCGTCGGCGGCCACCCTCGGCTCGGTGGCCGGGGCGCTGCTGGCGGGCGCGGTCTTCGTGTGGCACGAGCGCCGCAGCTCCTCGCCGATGCTGGACCTGCGGCTGTTCTCCCGGGGCACCGTCCGGGGCGCGGCGGTGGCGCAGATCGGCACCTCGATCGCGATGGCCGCGGTGATGTTCGGCCTGATCCTGCACTTCCAGTACGCCTACGGCTGGAGCCCGGTGCGGGCCGGGCTGGCGAACCTGCCGATCATCGTCACGATGCTCGCCGCCACCCCGCTGTCGGAGTGGCTGGTGCGGCGGTTCGGCCACCGGGTGGCCTGCCTGGTCGGCGCGCTCTGCCTGGCGGGCTCGCTGGCGGGCCTGGCCTGGGGCGTGGACCACGGGTACGCCGCCATCGCGGTCTGCATGGTGGTGATGACGACCGGCCTGCGCACCGTGATGACGATCTGCGCGATCGCGCTGGTCGAGGCGATGCCGGAGAACCGCACCTCGATGGGCACCGCGCTCAACGACACCGCCCAGGAGGTCGGCAGCAGCATCGGCACCGCCGTGGTCGGCACGATGATCGCCGCCCTGGTCACCACCCAACTGCCCGCCGGACGCTGGGGCGCCGACCTGATCGGCTCGTTCTTCCACGGCGAGCGGATCACCTACGCGGTGCTCGCCGTGATCGTCGGCCTGGTCACCACCGCCGGAGCGCTGTCCCTCACCGACTCCCGCAGCACCGAGGAGCACTGAGCCCCGTCCCTGCCCCGCCATCCTTCCGGCCCCCGTCGCCCTTCCGGCCCCCGTCGCGCTCCGCGGCGGGGGCCGGACCCGTGACGGGGGCGGCGGGGTGACGGCGGGTCAGTCCTGGAGGTCCTTGATGATCGCGCCGGTGAGCGGGGTGAGGCGTCCGACCAGGTCGTTGAGGTCGGCGGTGCGGCCGTCGGACCACTGGGCCGCGCCGACCAGCGCCAGCGGACCGTAGGAGGAGAGGGCCTGCACCACGCCGCTGCCGGCGGGCAGGGCGCGCAGGCCCGACCCCTCGGGCCGGGCCTGGGCCACCACCTGGCGGTTCGTCAGGTCGCGGGAGAGGCCGTTGACCAGGTCGAAGGCGTCGAGCTGCTCCCGCATGACGAACAGCGCGAGGTCGTACTGGTTGTCGCCGGCGTCCTTGTAGAGCGCGCGGGCGACGCCGAGGCAGCCGTGGCTCCGGCCGATCAGCCCCGCCAGGGTCGGCCCCACCGTCCCCGGCCCGGCGCAGTCCTGATCGACCGTGCTGGAGACCAGCGTGTAGCCGTCGACCTGCCCCGGGAAGGCCGCACCACCCAGGATCATGACCGTCCGGGGCCCCGACAGGGCCTCCCCGGACGCGGACCGGGCGGCGGACGGCGACGCGGACGGCGAGGCGGCGGCGGTGGCGGCAGTGGCGGGGGCGGACGGGGCGGCGGGGGCGGACGGTGACGCAATCGGCGGGAGTGCGGCGGCGGTCGGCCCCTGCTCCTTGCCGTCGAGCGCCAGGTAGCCGGCCGAACCGGCGGCCGCGACGAGGACGACGGCGGCCAGCACGGGCCAGGTCCGCGAGCGGCGCCGGGCGGCGGGCCCGGCGGCTTCGGTGGCGCCGTCAGGGCCGGCAGCGCCGGCGGAGGTGGTCGGGGCGGGCTTCGCGGTGCTCTTCTCGAACTCCCGGACGAACTCTTCCCACTGGGCGTCATTGGACGCTTGTTCGGTCACAGCGGCACACCATAGTGATCTCCGCCCCGGCGGGAAAGTCCGGACGCGACCGACCTCCGACCGGGGGCGGGGTTCAGCGGCGCGGGGCGCGGTGGGCGGCGCCGAGCATCATGGCCTCGGCGGTCATGTCGTAGGCGAGCCGCCAGGCGGCGGCGGTCTCGGGGGTCCAGCCCTGCGGGCCGACGGCCTCGGCCAGGGCGGCGAGCAGGGCGGTGCGGACGTGGGCGTAGTGCTCGGCGCGGACCCGGTACTCGGCGTGGCGGGTGCCGAGGGAGCGGGTGCGGTCGAGGAAGCCGGCGAAGTCGGGGATGGTCTGCACGATCGCGTCCAGCTCGTCCGCGAACTTCAGCCGCAGCCGGTCCTGGTCGCCGGTGAACAGCGGCCGCACTTCGGGGTGTTCGGCGAACAGGCGACGGTAGAAGGAGTCGGCGACCTCCGGCAGGCGGGGGCGCAGGACGGTCACGGAGGCGGTGACCAGGTCGATCTGCTCGGGCGTCATGGGCGCTCTCCTGCTCTGTGCGGGGGGTGCGGGGCGTGCTTGGCGTGCGGGGACGGCGGGGCGGGGTTCGTGGCGGCTTCGGGGGCGGACTCGCCGAGGGCGGCGGCGAGTTGGCTGCGGCCGGTGACGCCGAGCTTGCCGTAGATGTTCTGCAGGTGGTTGTCGACGGTGCGCACCGACAGGTGCAGCCCTTCGGCGATGGCCCGGCTGGCGGTGCCGGCGGCGGCGAGCCGGGCGATCTCGCGTTCGCGGGCGGTCAGCGGGGTGAGCGCGTCCACGGCGGCGGTGAGGCCCGGGGTGGCGGCGCCCTCGCAGTCGGCGCGCAGCGCCTCGGCCCGGGCCAGGGCGTGGGCGGCGGGCCGGGGCGCGCCGTCGCGGCGGTGCCGTTCGGCGGCGGCGATCCAGCTCTCGGCGGCCGCGAGGTCCGCGCCGAGGTCGGTCAACGCCTGGGCGGCGTCGGCGAGTTCGGCGGCGGTGCCGTGGGCGTGCGCCCGCAGGTGGGCGAGCCGGGCGGTCGCGTAGGGGCCGTCGGGGAGTGCGTCGTCCGGGAGTGGGCCTCCCGGGAGTGCGCCGTCCGGGAGTGCGCTGTCGGCCGGGGCGCGAGTGAGCAGGGCGTGGGCGTCGGGGGCGGCGCCGAGGCGGGCCAGGTCGTGGCAGAGGACGAGCGCGATGGTGCGCTCCCCCGCGGCGAGGGCGGTCCCGGCGGCGGCGAGCAGTGCGGTGCGGGCCTGGTGCGGGCGTCCGGCGACGGTGTCGGCCCAGGCGAGGGCGCGGACGGTGTCGGGTCCGGCGGGGGCGGGTCCGGCCAGGGCGCGCAGCGCGGTCTCGGCCTCGGGGTCGGTGCGGCCGAGGGCCGCGGCGGCCAGGACCAGTCCGGCCAGCGGGCCGAGGGTCGCGGCGGGGACGGCGAAGGAGCGGGCCTGGGCGAGGGATTCGCGGAAGTGCAGGGCGGCGCTCTCGGCGCGGCCGCGGGCGAGCGCGATCCGGCCCAGTTGGAGCGGGAACCAGGAGGTCAGCGAGGTGACGCCGTCGCGCAGGGCCAGTGCCTGGCCCTCCAGGACGGTGGCCCGGGCGTCGGCGAAGGCGCCGAGTTCGAGCAGGGCGCCGGCGAGTTCGCTGAGGCGGCCGGCGGGGTGCGAGAGGCCGGTCCGCTCGGGGGCGGCGCGGTGCAGGTCGAAGACCGTCCGGCCGAGGGCGGCGGCGTCCTCGATCCGGCCGCCCGCCAGCAGCACCCGGAACCGGGCGGCGGCGACCACCACCGCGCAGCGGCTGGGGCCGCCGTCGACCGCCGTCTTTTCGGCCGCCGTCTTTTCGGCCGCCGTGCTTTCGGGCGCCGTCTTTTCGGGCGCGGGGGCGACCGGCGCGGGGGCGACCGGCGCGGGGGCGACGGTGGCGAGCAGGGCGGTGGCCTCGGTGGTCCGGCCGGCCAGCGAGAGCAGCAGCGCCTCGAAGGCGGTGAGCGCGGTGTGCACCGGTGTGCCGCCGCGTTCGCGGGCCTGCCGGAGCCGGTCGCGGGCGGCGGCGAGGCCGGGCGAGCCGTAGAAGCAGTTCAGCGCGAGGGTGATCGCCAGCGCCTCCAACTCCTCGGCGGGGACCTGGTCGAGGGCGGCGCCGAGCACTTCGGCGGCCTCGTCGGCGCGGCCGAGTTCGCCGAGCGCGATGCCGAGCAGCAGGTGGGCCCGGGGGTCGGGGCCGTGCCGGAGCGCGGCCCGGGCGAGGTCGTGCATCCGCTCGATGTCGTGGGCGTAGTGGGCGAGCCGGGCGGCGCGCAGCAGCAGGCCGGGGTCGGCGGTGCCGGTGGCGTCGAGCCGCCAGCCGGCCAGCCGGAGCGGGTCGCCGGTGCGGCGGGCGCCGTAGGACTCGGTGCGGGCGATCTGGTCGAGGAGCAGCGAGCGGGCGCGCAGCCGGGGGATGCCGGAGCGCAGGATGTCGGCGTGCACGGGGTGGGCGAGCCGGGCCTCCAGCCGGCAGCCGTCGGGGCGGACGGTGATCAGCCCGTTCTCCTCCAGGGCGGTGAGCAGGGGCTCGGTGGTGTGGGTGAGGAGTTCGTCGACGCCGAGGGGTTCGCACAGCGCGAGGCGTTCCAGGACGCCGCGCTGGTCGTCCGTCAGTCCTTCGAGGCGTTCGCGGACCAGGTCGGCGACGCCGCCGCCGGCGCTGAGCCGGGCGGCGAGGCACCAGACGCCGTCGGTGCGGGCGAGGGCGCCGTCGGCGACGCCGTGCAGGACGAGTTCGCGCAGGTAGAGCAGGTTGCCGCGGCTGGCGGTCCAGAGCGCCTCGGCGGCGGGGGCGGCGACGGGGGCGCCGAGGGCGAGGTGCAGCAGGGTGTCGGCGGTGGGGCGTTCGAGTTCGGCGAGGTCCAGGCGCAGGGCGCGGCCGGAGCGCCACCAGCCGGCCAGCGTGTCGGGCAGCGGGGCGCGGTCGCGGACGGTGGCGACCAGCAGCACCTCGGGCTGGGTGCACAGTGCGGTGAGCAGGGCGAGGGAGGCGGGGTCGAGCAGGTGGAGGTCGTCGACGCCGAGGACGAAGCGGCGGCCCCCGGCCTGTTCGACGGTGCGGCTGCGGACCAGGGCGAACAGTTCGCGCGGGTCGGTGGGCGCACCGGCGTCCTGCGGGGGCAGCAGCGGGGCGAGCACGGACAGCGGGACGGCGGCGGCGCTGGCACCGGCGGCGAGGTGGGCGGTGCGGTGGCCGCCGGAGCGGGCCAGGTCGAGGTACTCCTCGACCAGGCGGCTCTTCCCGGTGCCGGGGCGGCCGCAGACCAGGACGGCGCGGCAGCGCGGGTCGGCGGCGGCATCGCCGACGCGTTCGAGTTCGGTGCGCCGTCCGATGAACGGCCATTGGACCGCCACTGTCCCCAGCATGTCCGCCCCCCGGACCTCGTGGTGCCGACCGGCCCCCCGACCGCACCGTCGCCGGTGGCGGCCCGGGCCGACCCCGCTGCCGCGACCGGTCGCCGCGGCGTTCCGGCGGTCAGTGTGGCACAGGTCGGCGGGGTGGCGGCCGACTCCCGTTCCGGGTGGCGGCGTGGGGCGTTCGGCCATTCCCGCACCCTACGGACGGGGCCGGGCCCGGCACCTGAGTAGTCGTTACTCAGGTGCCGGGCCCGGTGGTCGGTGCCGTCACTGTGGCGTTGGGGTCTCACTGCGGTGACGGGGCGTCGCAGCAGTAACAGCCCATAACTGGAGCGACTGGCATTCATTTTGGTGACATGTTGTCACATTGTCGATGGGCCATCACTCCAGTTAATGGGTATCACGATGGCGATGGCCTGCAACTCTGGTGACAGGACATGGCACCGTGTGACGCGACACGGATGTGACAGGACGTCACTTCAGTAAGGGGGTATCACCGAAGCGACGGGGTGTCAGGCCCGGGCGGGGAGCGCGGCGCGGCGGGCGGCGGGGCCGGTGACGCCGACCTGGGCGGTGTACGTCCAGCCGGAGGCGTCCTCGCCGGTGGCGACGGCGGTGGTGATCACCAGGTGGTCGCCGACGAAGGCGCAGGCGGTGGGCCGGGAGCAGGGCAGTTCGATCCGGTCGAGTTCCTTGCCCTCGGGGTCGAGGCGCAGGACGGCGCCGCCGTCCCAGAGTGCGACCCAGAGGCAGCCCTCGTCGTCGACGGCCAGGCCGTCGGGCAGGCCCTGCGGGACGGTCAGCGGGGGGAGTTCGGGGCGCGGGAGGCCGGGGAGGTCGGTGCGCAGGCGGTGGATGCGCCGGTTCTCGGTGTCGACGGCGTAGGCGAGGGCGCCGTCGGGGCTCCAGCCGATGCCGTTGCCGACCAGCATGCCGTCGAGCAGCACGTGCGAGGTGCCGTCGGTCTCCAGCAGGTGCAGCCTGGCCTGCGGGTTTCCGGCTTCGGCGGGGCCGTAGGGGATGGAGTCGACCCAGAGGCGCCCCTGCGGGTCGACCGCGCCGTCGTTGAGCCGGACCGGGCCGGGGTCCTCCTCCAGCCGGGCGAGCACGGGGGCGGTGGCGGGTTCGACGCCGGGCCGCCAGTGCCGGACCAGGCCGCCGTGGGCGACCAGCCAGTCCTCGCCGTCGCCGGCCCGGACGGCGCAGCCGGTCTTTCCGGGGAACTCGGCGAGCAGGACGGGTTCGTCGACCGGTTCGGCCGCGCCGGGGCGGGCCCGGGCCAGCCAGAGCTGTCCGGCCGCCAGGTCGACCCAGCTCAGGGTGTTCGTCGCGGCGTCGAGGCGGGGGCACTCGCCGAGCCGGGCGCGGGGCAGCGGGGTGCGCCGGACGGTCGGGTTCATCTCACGGGCTCCGTAGGGGTGCGCGGCGGACGGGATCACGCCTGCCTACCACGATCACCGGGCCGGCACCACCGTCCGGTCGGCGGGGCCGCTCCCCGGCGGGGGCGGGTGCCCCGGCAGCTGCCGCCTCCCGAGCCACCTCCCGAGCCGCCTCCCGAGCCGCCCCCGACGGCCGTGCCTCCCGGTAGCCGTCCGGGGCCTGAGTAGTGCGGGGGCCCGGCAATTGAGCAGTGGACGCTCATGTGCCGGGCGGCGCGGTGGAGTTGTCTTGTGGTCATCGGGGAGGCCGACCGGGCCGAACCGCAAACGAATCCCTTGGGGGGAACCGTGTACCGCACCGTCCGCAACGCCGGCGTCGCTCTCGTCCTGGCGGCCGCCGCCACCCTCTCCGCCACCACCGCGGCGAGCGCCGCCCCGGCGCCCGTCACCGGGGCGGCCGCCGCGAAGTCCTCCGCCCCGGCCGCGCTGTCCTCGGCGGCCGCCCGGAGCACCTTCGTCCAGGTGAACAACTGGACCCAGTGCGAGATGGACTTCGTCACCGCCGACCTGAGCAGCGGCATCTGGACCGGGATCGACTGGCCGCCGCTGACCATCACCAACAGCACCTGGGGCGTGTGGCAGTCCGAGTCGAACGGCTTCATGACCGGGACCGAGGGCACCGCCACGTACCAGCTCAAGAAGTGCGTGAACCCGGCGAACAACTACAAGTGGGTCAAGTTCCACTGGGACAACCCGTTCCGCGGCAGCAACTCGTACGACAACAACGGCACCAGCGCGGGTGTGAACATCACCCGCTCCGGCGGCTCCGGCGACAACGCGGTCGTCACCTTCGTGGTGAAGACCGGCTGACGCCCCGCCTCCCCCGGCGTCCCCGCGGCCCCGTCCTGCGGGCGGGCCCGCGGGGACGCCCGCGTGCGGACGGCCTGCGGCCAGTGGCCTGCGGTCGACGGCCTGCGGTCAGTGGCCGCGGGTGACCGACCAGGCCGGGAGGTGTTCGAAGAAGGCGACGGCCTCGGGGCGCCAGCGGCCCCGCCAGGCGGCGGCCCGTTCGGCGGCCTCGCGGGCGAACCGTGCGGCGCTGTCGCGCAGTTCGCGTTCCACGCCGCGGGCGCGGGCGGTCCGGCGCAGCCGGTCGAGGGTGTCGTCGTCGGTGTCGGGGTTGCCCAGCGCGCCCTCCAGCAGGGCGCGTTCGGGCCCGTCGGCGGCGGCCGCCAGGGCGCGGACCAGGTAGCTGCGCCGTCCGGAGCGGATGTCCGTGCCGAGCGGCTTGTCCAGGACGGCGGGGTCGCCGAACAGGTCGAGCAGGTCGTCGTGGATCTGGTTGGCGGTGCCGACGGCGCTGGCGTAGCCGCGCAGTTCGGCGTCGTACGGGGCCGGGTCGGCGCCGGCAGCGAGCAGGCCGAGGCGCAGCGGGGCGAGCACCGAGTACCGGGTGGACTTGTACTCGGTGACCTCGTGCAGGAACTCCGTCCCCGTATCGGGTTCGAAGTCTCTTTCCAGGTCGAGGAGTTGGCCGTTGACGGCGGCGGCGCCGGCCTCGGTGGCGACGGCGGCCATGGCGGCGGCGCGCGCGGGCGGCAGGTCGCCGGTGAGCAGGACCCGGACGGCGAGGAAGGCCGCGAGGTCGCCGGCCAGCACGGTGAGCGCCCGCGCCGTGTCGGGCCGGTCGGGGAACTCGGCCCGGTAGGCGTAGTACGTGGACGGGCCGCCCCGGCGCACGGGCGCGTCGTCGATCAGGTCGTCGTGGATCAGCCCGTGGGTGTGCAGCAGTTCGACGCACACGGCGGCGGTGTCGGCTCCCGGCACCGGGTCGGCGGCGACCAGTGCGGCGGCCTCGTGCAGCAGCGCGACCCGCAGCCGCTTGCCGCCGCGCAGCGACAGTTCCCGCACCAGCTCCAGCGCCCGCCCGGGGAACGCCCCGCGCCCGGGCAGCACCCCGGCCCCGCCGCCCGCCGGGTCGGCCGCCGCCGCGAAGTACGCGGCGAACCGCGCCTCGAACCGCACCCCGTGCCCGACCGCCCGCCGCAGCGCGGCCCGCACCACCTCGTCCACGGCATCCACCGCGTCCGTCCCGCCCGCCCTGTCCGTCCCGTCCGTCTCTCGCATCCGGCCAGCCTGCCATGCCGCTCGCGGTCCGCCGGACCGGGGACGGCCGCGGGGGCTGAGCTGCGAGTCTTGACCCTGACCCCACGTCAGGCTTCACGGTGGGCGCAGCGCGGCGGTACGGGTGTCGAGGGGGATTTCGCGAGTTGGTCGGTCGGGCAGGTCTCGGGTTTTGCGGGGGGTCACGGTGCGGACCCTGCACCACTACGACCGGTCGGGGCTGTTGTCGCCGAGCGAGCGCAGTCCGGCCGGTTACCGGCTCTACGGCTCCGGCGACCTCGCCCGGCTCCAGCAGGTCCTGTTCTACCGGGAGTTGGGTTTCCCGCTCGAGGAGATCGCCACCATCCTCGCGGACCCGCAGGCCAACGCGCTGGACCATCTGCTGGCCCGTCGGCAGGCGCTCACCGAGCAGATCGCGCGGCTGCACAAGCTCGTCGATGTCGCCGAGCGGGCGATCGAGGTCCGCAGTCTCGGGATCGAGCTGACCCCGGAGGAGCGTTTCGAGGTCTTCGGCGACGTCGTCTTCGACCTCAGCTACGCCACCGACGCCCACCTCAAGTGGGGGGGACCGCGCGGGGCACCGGGAGTCGATGGCCCGCGCCGCCGCCCATTCGAAGGAGGACTGGCGGCAGTTGATGGCCGAGGCCGGTGCGTGGCGGGTCGGGCTGCTGGCGGCTTTCGACGAGGGGCTGGCCCCGCACGACGGGCGGGTGCTCGACCTCGCCGAGGAGCACCGGCAGCACATCTCCCGCTGGTTCACGCCGTGTCCGCCCGAGATGCACTGCCGGATCGCCGACGACTACGAGGCGGACGCCCGCGCGTTCGCCCTGGTGGTCCCGCCGGCCGAACAGCGCCCCGGACTGGCCGCGTACCTCCGTGCGGCCATCGGCGCCAATGAGGAGCGCCGGGACGGACACGGACACGGACACGGACACCGGCGCGGACGCGGACGACGTGGAGGAATCCCGGTGAAGATCCTTGTCATGGCGGCCGGTTCGCACGGTGACGTCGCCCCCTACACCGGCCTCGGCGCGCGCCTGCGCGCGGCGGGGCACGAGGTCGCGCTCGCCGCGCCCGAGACCTTCGGCGGCCTGGTGACGGAGAGCGGTCTCGAGTTCCGGCCGCTGTGCGCCGACCCACGGGGCGGAACGGGCGGAGCGGGCAGGCCGGGCGGGACAGGCGGGCCGGGCGGGGGTTCGTTGCTGGGGAGGGCCGCCGCGTTCATCGACCGGCTCGGCGACGGGCTCGCCGACGCCGCCGCGCCCGGCGCGGACCTGCTGCTGCCCTCGGCCACGACCGCCCCGCTCGGCTGGCACCTCGCCGAGGCGATGGACGTGCCGAGCCTCGGCGTGTACGTGCAGCCCACCCTGCCCACCGGCGAGTTCCCGCCGGTGGTCGGCGGCACCCGCTCGCTCGGCCGCTGGGGCAACCGGGCCGCCGGCGCCGTCGGCCAACGCGTCGTCGACCGCCTCCACGCCGATGCGGCGCGGCGGCTGCGCGTCCGCCTCGGGCTGCCGCCGCTCGCCCAGGGCGCCCGGCGGCGGGCCCGGGAACGCGAGAACTGGCGTGTCCTGCACGGTTTCAGCCCGCTCCTCGTCCCGCGGCCCGCGGACTGGCGCAGCGGGTTGGAGGTCGTCGGCCCCTGGTGGCCGTACGTGGCGCCGGACTACCGGCTTCCCGCCGAGGTCGAGGACTTCCTGCAGGCCGGGCCCGCGCCGGTGTTCGTCGGCTTCGGCAGCATGGCGGGCGGCGAGGGCGAGCGCCTGGGCGCGCTGGTCGCGGAGGCCCTGCGGCGGGCGGGCGTGCGGGGTGTGGTGCAGGCCGGCTGGGCGGGGCTGGCCGCGGCGGGGGACGACGTCCTGGGCGTCGGCGAGATCCCGCACGCCCGGCTGTTCCCCCGGATGGCAGCCGTCGTCCACCACGCCGGGGCCGGCACCTCCGCCGCCGCGCTGCGCGCCGGCGTGCCCGGCGTCCCGGTCCCCGTCGCGGCCGACCAGCCCTTCTGGGCCGCGCGCCTGGCCCGCCTCGGCGCGGCGACCGATCCCCTCCCGTTCCGGGAGCTGACGGCGGAACGCCTGGCCGAGCGGGTCCGCCGGGCCGTGGCGGAACCCGCCTTCCGCATCAGGGCCGAGACAGCAGCAGGCGAACTGGGACGGCAGGACGGCGCGGCACGAGTGGCCGAGGTGGTGGCCGGGGGGATGTGAACGGACCTCCGGGCGGCGGCCGGACGCGTCCTGCCCGGCTCCGTACCCGCCGAGGTTCTCCGCAAGTTGGCTGGACAGGTTTCGCCAAGTGCTCATCGCGGGTTCACTCGTGCCGTCCGGCGGGTGCATACGTTCGTAGTCGTTCGGAATTACCCCCGTACGAACAGGAATGGACAGCACGTGGCATCCATCGACCGTCGTCGTTTCCTCCAGTTGACCGGTGCGTCCGCCGCCGCGGCCGGGCTGAGCGCCTTCCCGCCCGCGGTGGAACAGGCCCTGGCCCTGCCCGCGATCGGCAGGCGGGGCGGCATCGAGGACGTCGAGCACGTGGTGATCCTGATGCAGGAGAACCGCTCCTTCGACCACTACTTCGGCACCCTGCGCGGAGTGCGCGGGTTCGCCGACCCGCGGCCGCCGCAGCTGCCCGACGGGCGGCCGAACTGGCACCAGCCGGCCGCCGCGGTGCGCACCGACCGGTACCACGCGCGCGGGCTGCCGGACACCGAGCGGGAGGTGCTGCCCTGGTACATCGACCCGCGCAGCACCACCGACCAGCAGGCCGGCACCGACCACGGCTGGAGCAGCGGGCACCTGGCCTGGAACGAGGGCCGCCACGACCAGTGGGTGAACCAGAAGCAGGACGTCCTGACGATGGGTCACCTGCTCCGGCAGGACCTGCCGTACCACTTCGCGCTGGCGGACGCCTTCACCGTCTGCGACTCGTACTTCTGCTCGGTGCACGCCGACACCGCGCCGAACCGCATCCACCTGTGGACCGGCACCTCGGACCCGCGCAACGTGTACGGCCGCAAGCCGAACGGCCCGGGCCTGTGGGAGCGCAACGACACCAACGGCTACACCTGGACGACGTACGCCGAGCGGCTGGAGGACGCCGGGGTCAGCTGGAAGCTGTACCAGGGCGGCACCGGCGAGCCGGGTTCGCCGACCGACAACTACACCGACAACTCGCTGATGTTCTTCGCCAACTTCCAGACCGCGGAGGGCGCGAAGGGCCCGCTGGTGGAGAAGGGCGCGAGCGACCACACGCTGAAGGAGTTCCGGGCCGACGTCGAGCAGGGCCGGCTCCCGCAGGTGTCCTGGATCGTGCCGCCGTACCTGTACAGCGAGCACCCGGCGGCCACGCCCACCGACGGCGCGTACTACATCAACCTGGTGCTGGAGGCGCTGACCGCCAACCCCGAGGTGTGGGGCCGGACGGTGTTCCTGATCAACTACGACGAGAACGACGGCCTGTTCGACCACGTCGTCCCGCCGATGCCGCCGACCGCGGACGGCCCGGGCGGGCAGGGCATGGTCTCCCGCGACCTGCGGGCCTCGCTCGGCGACGAACTGCTCGACCTCGACAGGTACCCGGACCAGGCGCACCCGCTGGTGCCGGGCGCCGACCCGCGCGGCCTGCAGCCGATCGGCCTGGGCCCCCGGGTGCCGCTGCTCGTCGTCTCGCCCTGGTCGCGCGGCGGCTGGGTCTGCTCGGAGACCTTCGACCACACCTCGGTGCTGCGCTTCCTGGAACGGCGCTTCGGCGTCCGGGAGCCCCACATCAGCGCCTGGCGGCGCTCGGTCTGCGGCGACCTGACCTCGGCGCTGGACTTCTCCGGCCGCGATCCCCGCCCGGTCCGCCTCCAGGTCCCGGCGAAGGTCGCCGGCCGCGGCAACCCCTACCAGGTGCCGCTGCCGCAGCGGATGCCCGCCCAGGAGCCCGGCACCCGGCCGGCCCGCGCGCTGCCGTACGACCTGCGGGTCAACGAGTCCGCGGACCGCACCGCCGGGGAGTTCCGCCTCGACCTCGCCAACCGGGGCCGGGCCGGCGGCTGGCTGTACGTCTACGACCGCACCGCCCCCGGGAGCGCGCCGCGCCGGTACACCGTCTCGGCGGGCGACACCCTGCAGGACCACTGGCGGCTGCCCGCCGACGGCCGCCACCACCTGGTGGTCAACGGCCCGAACGGCGCGGTCCAGGAGTTCGAGGGACGCGCGGGGTCCGGGCTGACCGCCCGCTTCGAACCGTCCGACAGCGGCGTGCGGGTGACGGTCCGCAACCTGGGCCCCGGCACCCGGAACGTCTCCGCCGACGACGCCTACACCCGCGACCCGGCCCGCACCCGTCGGCTGCGCCCCGGCCAGAGCGCCCGGTTCTCCTTCGACACCGACCGCTCCGGCCACTGGTACGACATCACCGTCGCCGCCACCGACGGCGCGGCCGCCGCCGACTTCCGCCGCCGCTGGGCCGGCCACCTGGAGACCGGCCGCCCCAGCACCAGCGACCCCGGCCCGCGCTGACCCGGCCCGCCCCGCCCGGCCCTGCCTCGTCCGGGGGCAGGGCGGGCGGGGCGGAAACGGTTGTCCGATTCCGGTGGTGCGACGGTATGTTGATCACCCGTCGATCGCGTGCGACCTTCACGGCCCGCACGGTTTCGTACCGCCCGCGTGGTCCTGCGGGCCGGGCCGGGGTCGGTGGGTTTCCGCTCCTTCGAGGCAAAGGGTTCCTTGCATGTCGCTTCCGCCGTCCGGGCCGGAGGAGTTCGATCCGTGGGCGCCGAATCCCGTGCTGGGGGTGGCGGCGCGGCCGGTGGACGGGCCGCCGCCGCGGAACGGGCTGGGGGTGGCGGCGCTGGTGGTCTCCGGTGCGGCGGCGGTGCTGGCGGTGACGGCCGCGCTGTACTGGGCGGCCTGGCTGCCGGGGGCGGTCGGGGTCATCCTGGGGGCCTTCGCGCTGCGGCGGGTGGGCCGGGGCCTGGCCGACAACAAGGGCGTGGCGACCACCGGCGTGGTGGTCGGGGTCGTCGCCATGTGCGTCTCCGCGGTGGTCTTCGGCGCGGTCTCCGGCAAGGAGGAGGCGCAGACGGCGCAGCGCGAGCGGGCGGAGTCGGCGCGGGTCCGGAGCGAGGAGCGGGCGAAGCGCGAGACGGCGGACCGCGAGGAGGCCGCGCGCCGGGCGCGGGTGGAGGCCGACCGGCGGGCCGAGGAGCAGGCGAAGAAGGCCGCCGAGGAGAAGTCGCGCCAGTTGGCGTTCGGCCAGTCCTACACCTTCGAGGACGGCCTGACCATGACGGTGGGCGCGCCGGAGCCGTTCGAGGCCGACGGGACGGCCGTCCGGGCCCCGGCCGGTTCCCGGCTGGTGCAGGTCCGGATCGTCCTGCGGAACAACGGGCCCCGGGAGATCGGACTGGTCGGCCACCAGGTGGTCTTCTTCCACGACGCCCGGGGCGGCCTGGTCCACTCGTTCTTCGACGGGTCGGGCCGGAACCGGTTCTTCGCGGACTCGGTGGCCCCGGGCGCGGAGACGGTGTACCTGTCGGCGTACGCGGTGCCCGAGGACGCCGGCGCCACCCTCTCCGGCCAGTACACCTACGGCACCGGCACCTCCTACCGGCCCGTCACCTGGAGCGGCCCGCTCCCCTGACCCGGCCCCTGATCCAGCCCCGGGCCCGTCATCGGGCCCGTCGCCGTACCGGGAGCGGCGCCGTACCGGGAGCGGCGTGAATTGCGGTGCGGACGGCGGCCGGTGGGCCTAGCCTGCCTGCATGTCCTCCTCCTTCGCGCCCCTCACCGAACTGTCCGACTGGTACCCCGCGTTCCGGCAGCGCCACCTCGACGGCTTCCTGGCGGCGGGCCTGCCGCCGGCGGCGGCGCTCCGCTCGGTCGACGAACTGCTGGACACGGCGCAGGACTTGGCGGCGGTCGCGGTCCTGGACGCGGACGGGCGGCGGGTCGGGCAGGCCGCGGTGCTGGTGGTCGACCCGGGCGGTCGGGCGGTCGGCCGGGTGGTCGACCTGTGGACGGACCCGGCGCTGGACCCGGCGGGCGGCCACCGGCGCGCGGCGCTGGAGTGGGCCCGGGAGTGGTGCGTCGGGCAGTCGGCCCGCCGGTTCGCGGTCCGGCTGGCCGGGCCGGACGCCTGTTTCGACGACTTCCCGGTCCGTTCGCAGACCAGGTTCAAGGCGTTCGGGGCGGGGATCGCGCCGGTGGTCGAGGGGGTGACGATCCGTCCGATGACGGCGGACGAGTTCCCGGGCTGGATGGCCGAGGAGCAGGAGGGGTACGCCGCCGACATCGTCCGCTCGGGCAGCCGGTCGGAGCGGGAGGCCCGGGAGCAGTCCGAGAAGGAGTTCGCGGAGCTGCTCCCGGCGGGCCTGGCGACCCCCGACACCTCGGTGCTGGTGATCGAGGCGGACGGCGTCCGGGTCGGTGTGGTCTGGCTCCGGCACGGCTACCTGCCGGAGGTCGGCTACCTGTACTCGGTGGCGGTCGATCCGGCGCACCGCGGCCGGGGCTTCGGCCGGGCCGCGATGGCGGTCTCCGAGGCGGCCTGCACGGCGGCCGGCGACCGGGGTCTGTTGTTCAACGTGTTCGGCGGCAACGACGTCGCCATGAACCTCTACACCAGCACCGGCTCCCTGGTCCTGGAGGAGCACCGCTCGATCGACCTGTCCCCGGCCGCCCCCTGATCCCGCCCGGGCGGAGCGGTTCCGGGGTCAGCTGTGGATGCCCCGGGAGAACGCCGGCGTGGAGCGGTCGATGATCTGGGTCCGGACGGTGTGGCCCGGGCCGTCGTAGATCCACGGGGACTGTACGCCGCTGTACGTGTCGTACACGATGTGGTTGCTGTCCCAGATCAGGAACTCGCAGTGGCCGTTGGTCCTGGTCGGGTCGATGGCCTGGAAGTCGTGGCAGAGGCCGTCGGTGTACGGCCGGACGCGGCCGTGCTTCCAGTGGCCGATCACCGGGGCAAGGGCCGAAACCGGCCGCCGGAGCCCGGCTCCCGTCCGCGGGGGACGGGACGACGGGACCGGGGACGGGACCACGGGACCACGGGACCGGGGACGGGACGACGGGGCGGGGCGGGGTCAGGAGCCGGTCTTGGCGAGGACGCTGATCCGGATGCCGAAGTCGCTGTACGCCTGCTGGGCCTCGACGGCTTCGCTGAGCTTGGGGCCGCCGCTCAGGCCGGTCGGGTTCTGCACGCAGGTGTTGGCGGCGGTCTCGATCCGGTTCAGGGTCTCCTCCCAGCTCTTCTGGGCGTCCTGGTCGGGCAGTTTCCGGAACGCCCGGGCCGTCTTGACGTGGTCGAGGATCTCCCGGCACTTCGCCGCGTCGCCGTTGCCGGAGAGCCGGATCAGGGCCTGGACGTCGCCGCCGATCACCTTGGCCTGCTCCTGGCCGCCCTTGGCGGTCCAGGTGGCCATGGTCTCCTTGTCGTCCGAGCAGCCGGCCAGGGTCAGGGCCAGCACGGCCGCCCCTGCCAGGGCGAGCGCCCCGCGCGGGGTACGGCGGGAACGGGTGTCCGTCTGCATCTGGGTACGTCCTTCTTCTTCCGGTACGAACGGGGGCCGGTCCCCTGTCAGCGTAGGAGGACGCCGCCGCGGGGCCGCCGGTTCGCCGCCGACCGCCCGGGTTTCCTTCCCCCGGAGCGGAACTGACCGACCGTCAGTCCTCGTCGCAGCGGTGGGGCGGACCGGGGGGCCGGGTGTGCCCCACAATGATCGTGGAACGGGGTGGTGCGACGCTTGGGCGGGGCTGTGGGCGGGGACGAGGGGGGCGGGGCGGCCGAGTACTGGGCGCCCTGGCCCGATCTGACGCGGGACCACCGCCCGGTGCTGGTCGTGCCGTTCGACCGGGGGCGGCCGGTGCTGGCCGCCGACGGCTGGACCGGTTCGGACCGCTGGGTGGAGCCACGCCGCTCCCCCGCCGGGCCGGTCCGCTGGTTCGCGGTGCTGGACGGGCCCCGGCTGACGGTGCGCCGCCCGGGCGGGGTGCTGTGGTTCGACGGGCCGGTCGCCGCGACCCGCGAGTGGCGGCGCGCGGTGCGGCACTGGCAGTGCCTGACCCTGCTGACGGGCCCGTTCCGCTCCCCCTTCGACCTGGCGACCGCCCCGGGCAGCTCCCTGCGCCTGGTCGCGGCCACCGCCCGGCTGGCCGTCCCCGCCCCGCCCCTGCGCGCCGCACTGCCCGCCGCACTGCCCGCCGCGCCGCCCGCCGTCCGGCCCGCCGCCGGGCC
Source organism: Kitasatospora sp. NPDC088391 (assembly GCF_044753345.1). Lineage (NCBI taxonomy): Bacteria > Bacillati > Actinomycetota > Actinomycetes > Kitasatosporales > Streptomycetaceae > Kitasatospora > Kitasatospora sp. NPDC088391. The sequence goes on along the minus strand of NZ_JBIVNB010000004.1, from coordinate 649,976 downwards.
TGCCTCCCTGCCGGAGCCCAGTACCGGCAGGAATCTGTGACCGGGTGCTCCAAGTTCACTCTTCGGATTCGCAACACGATCCTGCCGACCGTCACGGGCGGGGCGGCCGGAGTGGTTGCCGGGACCACGGGGGAGCCGGGGCCGGGCCTCGGCTCCGAGCACGCCTGCCGGCGGCATCTCGGGCTCCGGCAGGACACCGGAGCGCTTGAGGCCCTGCACCGCTTGCTCCTGGCCGGACCGAACGCGGCCGGACCGATCGACTGGACGCGTGCTCGCACAGCGCCTCCCCCGCACGCGGAGAAGAGGGGCGGGGCGACAACCGATCATCACGCCTCGGGTGGTGCGTCCTCGTCAGCGGCACGGCGGCCTTGCGGCGGCGCACCGGGGTCGAGGGTGAGTCCGGAGATGTCCCTCCCCATGATCACGGTGCCGTACTGGCGGCCGCCACTGATGGTGTTGTGGACGTCGCCGCTGCCGGTGCGCACCAGCTTCGCCCGTTCGCACCACTGCTGCAGCCCCGTGCGGAAGTCCGGGTCCAGGGCGGCGCGCACGGCCAGGGCGGTGCTCAGCGACTGCCCCCGTGCCTGATCCGCCGGTGCCCGCTCCAGGGCGGTCAGCTCGGCTTCCCCGGAGCTGACCGCCGGTGCTTCCGCGTCGTCGACGGTGGCCGGCCCGTGTCCGAACGGGCGGCGGACCAATTCGCTCAACCCGCTCCACGCCTGCCGGCCCATCTCCCCACCGGCTCCCCCGGCCAGCGCCGCCAGCAGCCCCACCGAAACCGGATCCACTTCGCACCTCCATCGACGAAAGCACCGGTGCCGGACAACTTACTTCAGCCACGGTGGAACTGACAGGGGATCAGCTCTTGGTCGAAGTGGCGTTCCGTGTGAACGGGATTTGCTCTGCGGCCAGTCGGCGGTCTTCCCTTTTCCGCCGGAGAGCCGCACTGTGGTCGGCGCAGACCTGTCGGGCGGGGTGGGTGGTTTGGACGACCGGGGCGACACGCACAACAAGATCATCGACAGTACCGTCCACGGCAACGTGATCATGGGAGGCGTGATCTCGCTGTTGGCGGGGCCGAGACGGCCTTGGCGCCTGCTGACTGCCGTGATCTGTGCGATGGCCCTGGTGGGCGCCGGCCTCACCTACTGGGCGCTGCGGACGGCAGGGGCGGGCCCAGCACCGCAACTCAGCGCCCGCTACGACCCGGGGCACGGGGACGCGGGTGCCACCGCAGTCGTCCCCGGAACCGTGGGAGCGGCGGAACTTCCCGCCGTCGACGGCTGCAGCAGCGTCCGGACGTGGTCGCACGCGCAGGGCGGCACGGACGTGGGAGCGTCGCCGCTCTCGATCTCGATGGTCGGCAACGGCCACACCGTGGTGGTCGAGCAGATACGGGCGACCGTCGTGGGCGAGCCCCGCGACCCGTTGCCCGGAACGGTCGTGGACTGCGCCGGGCAAGGGGTCGGGCAGAAGATCGACATGGGCGTCGACCTCGACTCCGCCGACCGGACCGCGCTGATCGGGGCCTCGGGGCCGATTTCGTTCGCCTCGTACTTCACCGACAAGTACGTCTACCTGGAGAACCGGAAGCCCGAACTCGTCAGCCTCACCGTGCTCGCGGTTCGGCACAGCTACGACTACGTACTCACGGTCGAGGGCTCGGTCGACGGCAAGCACCGCACCTGGACGCTGAAGAACGGTGATCGCCCGTTCCGCGTCTCCGGGGTGCGACCGGAACGCGGCACCGGGCTGGCCACCCAGGGGAACGGCTGGCAGACCGCCTACGGCACCGGTTTCGGCGAACGCATCCGGTGCAATCCCTGCTACGACCAGGACGAGCAGGAGATTCCGGGCACCTCGGTCGCTGCCGCACCGGCCGGCTACACCTTCGCCTCCGCCCCGGGGGCCGATCCGACCGTGCCACCGGCTCCGCCGAAGGAACGACCCTCAGCGGCCACGCCACCCTTGACGGTCGACGACCACGACGCCGAGTCGGTCGCGGTCGCCTGGTCGGTCACCTCGGGAAGCTTCGACACGTCTCGCGGCGACAACGCACCGGCTGCCGTCCTGGGCCGGGTCCGTCCGTACCTGACCCCCGAACTGTACGCAGCCGGCGGCGGCTTGAATCCGTGCTCGACGGACGGCCCGGCCTGGCCCACCGAACTGACCGCGCGTCAGGGCTGGTCGGTGGTCCTGCGAGCGGTGGCGGGGCCGCCCCAGGACCATACCGATCCACACGACCTCACCACCGACGTGGTCGAGTTGGAGGTCCCGGTCGACTGCGTCTACGTCGCGGAGAACGGCTGGTTCCAGCGCCCCGGGGGAATCACCGCCGACCTGCGACTGCGCCGTCAGGCCGACGGCCGCTACCTGATCTCCGACATCGGCGAGGTGAAGTACGACTTTCCGACTCCCGCCGATACCGTGCAGCACCCCTGAAGGGATCGGGCCGGCCGACGATCCGGAGGGCATCGGCCGGCCCTCGCGGTGTCCCGGCCGAATCGTCGGCAACCCGACCAGGCCCTCACCGGCGAAGCCCGCCCCCGAAACCAGGTCTGCGCGTCGGAGAGAGGGATGCTCCTTCGACTGCCCGCGAACCGACTCCCCCAGCCGCGCCCCTGCCGCGGGACGGCGGAACCCCGGATGTCCCGGACCGGTCGAACAACGACTCCTGGCAGCACCGGGGCGTGCTCACCTCGTCCGGAGTGTCGGTCGACGTCCCGTCAGGGGGCGGCGGCGGTGCGGTCGGGGAGGGCGGCGGTGAGGTCGACCTCGACCAGTTGGCCGGTGAAGCCGAGGCAGGTGACGCCCAGCAGGGTGCTGGCGGTGCCGAAGGCCGGGCCGAGGGCGGATGCGGTCAGGCGGCGCCAGGCGGCGCCGAGGAGCGCCTGCTCCCCGGTGGCCACGTAGACCACCGAGCGGACGACCCGCTCCGGGCCGGCGCCCACCGCCCGCAGGGCCGCCAGGGCGTTGGCCACCACCTGGTCGATCTGCGCGTCGAGGCTCCCCTCCCCCACCAGCCGCCCGGCCCGGTCGAGCGGGCACTGGCCGGCCAGGTGGGCCGTCCGGCCCGCCTCCACCACCGTGATGTGGTGGTAGCCGGGCGTCCCGTGGAGTTCGGCGGGGTTGATGCGCGTGATCTCGGGGGTCATGGGCCGAGTCTGCCGCCCGGCCACGCCGGTCGCACCGCCTTTTCCCCGGCCGGACCCGACCCGGCGTCGGCCGGGGCGGACCTGACCCGGTGTCAGCCGCGCGGGCCCGACCAGTCGGGGTCGCGGCCGAGCAGGCGCAGGATGCGGGGGAACAGGCCGGCCCCGGCGGGGCCGTCCAGCACGGGTGCGAAGGCGGCGCCGGGGCGCTCCCGGGCGGGGCCGGTGGGGACGTGTCCGGCGATCGGGAGGACGGCTTCCAGCAGGTCGGTGTCGAACTCGGCGGGGCGGCCGAGGGAGACGGCGACGTCCCAGCCGTGGACGACGTAGTCGAGGAGGTGGAAGCCGATGGCCGTCGGGGCGGGGAAGAACTGGCCGCCCCGGACCTCGGCGAGCCAGAACGACCGCTCCAGGACGCCCTCTTCGGCGAAGGCGGCGGTGACCTCGGCGGCCGACTCGGCGAACGCCCCGGCCGGGTCGTCGCCGACCGGGCGGTCGGCCCAGACTTCGAGGCCGGGGGCCTCCTCCCGGGCGGCGGCCGCGAAGCCGTGGTTCTGGCCGGTCATGTGGGCGAGCAGCTGCCCCAGCGTCCACGACCCGCAGGGGGTCGGCAGGCCGAGCATGCTCGGGTCGACCAGGTCGACCAGGGACTTCGTGGTCTTCAGTGCGCGTGCGTCGAGTTCCTGAATGTCCGTCACTTCACGGATGCTACCCGGCGATCGGTGCGCCCGGGCCCGGACGGTGGCCGACAAAGGGGCACCCGGGCCCGGGCGGTGGCGGCCCGGTCAGCGCTCCTCGGGGGTGAGGCTGTCGAGCAGGCGGAGCAGGGTGGCGCGGTCGTCGGCGGGGAGGGGGGCGAAGTGGGCGGCGAGGACTTCGTCGGCCACCTGTTCGCCGGCCGCGAGGATGCGTTCGCCGGCGGGGGTGAGGCGGTGCTCGATGCGGCGGCCCCGGCCGGGGCTGCGGTCGATCAGGCCCTGGGCGGCGAGGCGAGTGGCCAGGGTGCCGAAGGACTGCTCGGTCTGGAAGGTGACGGCGGCGAGTTCGCGGGCCGAGGCGCCGGAGCGGCGGCCGACGGCGCGCAGGGCGTCCCACTGGGCGAGCGTGGTGCCGACGGCGGCCAGGGCGGTGTCGAGGGCCCGGCCGGCCTCGACCGGATCGCCGACCTCGCCGGGTTCTACCTGGACCTGCTGGAGCGCCGCGGCCTGCGCGACGTCCTGCTGGTGGGCTCCTCGCTGGGCGGCTGGATCGGCGCGGAGATGGCGGTCCGCGACGCGCTCCGCCCGGCGGGGGCCCCGGCGCTGGTCGGCGGCCTGGTGCTGATCGACGCGGTCGGGATCGACGTGCCGGGCGAGCCGCTGGTCGACGTCCTCGGCCTCGACGCCCGCGGCCTGGCCGAGCTCTCCTGGCACGAGCCGGAGCGCTTCCTGGTCGACCCCGCGACCCTGCCGGCCGAGGAACTCGCCCGCCGCCGGGGGAACTTCGCCACCATGCGGGCCCTCGCGGGCGACCCCTACATGCACGACCCCGGCCTGCGCGACCGGCTGCGCGAGGTGCGGGTCCCGGTGCTCGCGGTCTGGGGCGGGAGCGACCGGATCGCCACCCCGGCGTACGGCGCGGCCTACGCCCGCTCCTTCCCGGACGGCCGGTTCACGGTGGTCCCGGGGGCCGGCCACCTGCCCCACCTGGAGCGGCCCGCCGAGGTTCACGCCCTGCTCGACGCCGAACTGGCCCGACACTCCCGGGAGTCCGGGACCGGCGCGCGCCGCGCCTGAGCGCCGTCGGGGGCGCTGTCGTGCTCCCGCACGCCGGAGTGCGGAAGATCGGGAAACGTTTCTCCTGGGAATAACGAGGCTGAACTGCCGCACAACCCGGGAGAGTGCCGCCTTGGCCCCGACGACCCCTTCGAACACGCCGACGCCTTCCGCGGACGACCCCGTAGTGGTGTTCGACGCCCCGTTCTCCGACCGCACCCAGTGGGTGGCGGGCGCCACCTCCGCGTACCCGCCCGACGGCCGCAACCCCGCCGACAACAAGCTCGACCACCTGGTGCCCGGCTTCGGGCCGGACGGCGACCGGTTCACCGCCGTCCGGGAGGGCGCCCGCAGTTGGCGGACCCCGCTGGTGACCACCGAGAACAGCCGGGGCGGCTTCGAACTGCGGCCCGGGGACCGGCTGGAGGCACGCTGCCTGCTGACGGCGAGCCGGGGCGCCTGGCCGGCCATCTGGACCTGGGGGCGCGACGTCTCCACCGGCCACCCGCAGCCCGGCCACGGCGAGGTCGACGTGCTGGAGTACCACGGCGACCACCCCCGGATGCTCGAACTCGGCAACCACGCCGCCCCCGGCCCCGGCGCCTACCTGGACGACCTGGTCACCCCGGGCCGCTGGTTCACCGTCGGCTGCCGGTTCGGCACCGACGCGGTCCGCTGGTCGGTCGACGGCAGCGAGGTGCACGCGGACACCGTCGGCGTCGCCCCCGGCTGGCGCGCCTGGATCATCGTCAACCTGTCCGTCTCCGCCGGGCAGTGGAGCCACCCGAGCCCCGCGGCCACCACCCAGCGCCTCTCCTGGCGCTGCACCGGCCTGCGCGTCCTGCGCCCGCCGGCCACCGCGTAGCCGGCTCCGGGGCGTCCGCGCGCGCCCGGGCCGGTGGGCGGGCGGACCGGTGGGCAAGGTGGGGCGGGCGGTGCGGCAGACTGGTCGGCGGGCTTCCGGAGCGGCCGGGGCGGGGCCGGGTCGGGGGCGGTGTGGAGGTCGGCGAGGTGGTCGGCGGGCGGTACCGGGTGGTGGGCGGGCCGCCCGGGCGGGTCCGGTTCGCGGAGGAGGCCGGGTCGGGGCGGCCGGTGGCGGTGAAGTTCCCGGACGGGGTGCCGGGGCCGGGCGCGGAGCTGCGGCACCCGGGGATCGTCGAGGTGCTGGGGACGGGCGTGCACGAGGGGCGGCCGTACCTCGTCCTGGAGCGGGTCGACGGCCACAGTCTGGAGGACCACCTGCTGGACGGCTGGTACCGGCCCCACGAGGTGGCCGGGTTCGGCGCGCAGGTCGCCGAGGCGCTGCTCGTCGCGCACCGGGCCGGGCTGTCGCACGGCGGTATCGCCCCGGCCCACCTGGTGCTGGCCCCCGCCGGGGTGGTGAAGGTGCTCGGCTTCGGCACCCCCGGCCCGGCGCCGCGCCCCGACCTGGTCGCGCTCGGCGACACCCTGCTCGAACTGCTCGGCCATCCGCTGATCCCGTCCGTCCGCCCGGAGCCGGGTGAACTCGACGACCTGATCCGGGAGTTGCGGGCCGTCCCGGACGATCCCCCGGACCCGGCGGTGACGGCGTCCTTCGCCGCCCGCCTGCACCGGCTCGCGGCGACGACCGCAGCGGCGGCCGCCGCCCCGCCGGAGCGCCCCGCCCCCCGCCGCGCCTTCCGGATCGACCGCCGCCCGGAGCACCGGACGGCGGCCCTGGCCCTGCTCCTGCTCTCCGGCGCCGCCCTGCTGGCGGTGGCGGTGTACGCGGCCGCGTCGGTGTTCTGACGGAGCGTCGGGGGCCGCCGGACCCATCCGGGCGGGCCCGGGCTCCGAAGCACCGGACGGGAGCGCGCGCCGCCGGACGGTGCGCAGGTGCGACGGGCGCCGTCCCGGAGCGGAGGGCGGCATGGCGGACGGTGGACCGGAGGGCCTCGGGGTGACGGCCTGGCCCCCCTGGCCGGAGTTGACGCGCGGTCAGCAGCCGGTGCTGGTCCTGCCCTTCGACCCGGCCCGCCCCGACCCGCCGGGGTCGGACTGGACCCGGGCCGACGGGGGCTTCCCCGAGCCGCCGCCCGGCTGGTCGGCGGTCTTCGACGGGGCCCGGCTGCTGGTCCGCCGCCCCGGCGGCGACACCTGGTTCGACGGCCCCGTGCACGCGACCCGCGAGTGGGGCCGGGCCGTCCGCACCCACCGGACCCTGCTGCTGGTCACCGGCGGTTTCGCCAATGCCTTCGACTTCCCCGCCGCGGCGGCGCGGGGCGAGCTGCTGCTGCTCGCCGTCCCGGTCCGGCCGGTGGAGGCCCGGGGGGCCGTGCCGCCGGGTCAGTAGGGTGGGGGCGGAGCGGGGAGGGTGTCGTGCTGTTCGGGTCGCGGGGCGGGTTCGGTCTGGAGTTCCGCTTCGACCAGGACCCGGGGCTGCTGTGCGTCGACGTCTTCGTGGGCGGGCTGCGGGTGAACGCGCGGGACAACGCGTTCTACCCCCCGCTGCTGGTGAAGAAGCTCGGGGACGAGGCGGGCCGCCACCGGGAGCCCGCCGCGCCGCCGGACGGCTTCACCACCCCGGCGGAGTCCTACCGCCGCGCCGAGCAGGGGCTGTACGACGAGGCCGGCCCCGGCGACCGGGCGGAGCCGGCCCGGTGCGCCTTCCTGGAGTGGGGCGAGTGCACCGACGACGTGCTCGCCTTCGCCTTCCCCGACGGGGACCGGCTCCACCTCGCCTGTCGGCTGCGCGCGGACGGCGGCCCCGCCTGGGGCACCGGACCCCGGCACGGCCCGACGGTGGCCACGGTCGACCGGGCGGCGTTCGTCGCGACCCTGGACCGGGCCCGGGCCGCCGCAGCGGGCGAGTGGTCCGCCCGCCTCACCGCCCGCCTTGCCGCCCGCCCCGGCTCCCCCGACGGCACGGACCCGGCGTGAGCGACGGCCGACGGGCCGCGGGCCCGGCGGCGGCGCTTGACCGATAGCTGATTAGGCGCCATATTACTTTCGTGAGCCAGTACTTCGAGACCGGGGCGGCAGGCCCCTCGCTGGAGCAGGCCCGGCGGCAGATCGTCCGCTACGGGCTGGACGCCGATCCGCAGGCCGTCCTGGTGGCCGCCCGGCTGATGGCGGCCGGGGCCCGGGTGGGCCAGGCCGGCGAGGTGCACTTCGGGCGGTTCGGGCTGTCCACCGGGCGCTACCGGCTGCTGTCGGACCTGGAGGACCACGGGGGCGAGAAGTCCCCGTCCCAGCTGGCGGCGAGCCTCGGCGTCTCCCGGGCGACCGTGACCGGCCTGGTCGACGGCCTGGCCCGGGAGGGGCTGGTGGCGCGGCGCCCGTCCGTCGAGGACGGGCGCGGCAACGTGGTGATCCTGACCGCGCGCGGGGCCGACCGACTGCGCGAACTGGCGCCGGAGCACTTCGCCCGGATGCAGGCCATGGTCGGCGGCCTCACGCCGGAGGAGCGCGCGACCTTCCTCGACCTGCTGGGCCGGGTGGTCGCGGGCGTCGACGCGCTCACCGCGGACTGACCCGGGGCGCCCCCGAGGGCGCGGCCCATCCCGCGCCGTACCGCCTCGCGCCCATATGGTTAGCCACCTAAGTACCGACTCACGCCCACATGATTAGGCAGCTAAGTACTTACCGCACGGAAGGAACCCAGAGATGAGCAGCAGGAGAACCCGCGGCGCTCCCCCGCCCTTCGTCCTGTGGCGCGAGGTGCTGGCCTCGTACGCGATGCCGACGGTGTCGGCGGGCCTCGGCGGGCTGGCCACCCGGCAGAGCGAGTTGCTGCTGGCGGCGCCGACCACCATCGGCGGCACCTCCGCCCTGGTCGCGGCGGGGCTCGGCGCGGTCCTGCGGCGGCGACCGGTCAGGGCCCGGCCGCACCGGCTTCCGCGGGGAGCGGCGGCAGCGGGCCTGGCCCTGGTCGCGGCGGCGTTCGGCCTGGCCGCGGGGCTGGCGGCCGCGCACTGGCTGCCGCTGCTGCCCGGCCTCGCGGACAGTCCGTGGCCGCGCCGCCTGCCGGTCGACTTCGCGGTCTCCGCGACCGTCGCCACGGCCGTCACCACCTGGCGCTGGCGCGGCAGCCGCCGCCCCGCGCCGCTCCCGCCGCTGCCGTCCCCGCTCCCCCCGCACACCACCACCACCCCTCGACCCGAAGGACGGACGTCATGATCGTCGTCATGGGCGCCGCCGGCGCCACCGGCGGTGCCACCCTGCGCAGTCTCGCCGCGCTCGGCGTGCCCGCCCGCGCGCTGAGCCGCGACCCGGCCCGGCTCGCGGCCGCGCTGGACGGGCCGGTGCTCGCCCGGGCCGAGCCGTTCGCGGCCGACGCCGCCGACCCGGCCTCGCTGCGCACGGCGTTCCGCGGGGCCCGGCAGGTGTTCCTCACCATGGCCAACGGGCCGGAGCAGGTCCGGTACGAGCTGAACGCGGTCGAGGCGGCCGTGGACTGCGGGGTCGGGCACGTGGTGAAGGTGTCCGCGCCGGCCGCCGAGCCGGACTCCCCGGTGGCGGTCTCGCGCGGCCACCACCTGGTCGAGGAGCGGCTGCGCGCCTCCGGCCTCGCCGTCACGGTGCTGCGGCCGTACGCCTTCATGCAGAAGCTCCTGCTGCTGGCCCCGGGCGTGGCGGCGGCGGGGGTGCTGCCGGGGGCGATGGACGGGGCCCGGTGCAACTACGTGGACGTCCGGGACGTCGGCGACGCGGCGGCCGCGCTGCTGACCCGGCCGGAACCGCTCGGTGGCGTCCATCCGCTGACCGGCGGGCGGGCGTACAGCCACCCGGAGCTGGCCGAACTGCTGAGCGGGCTGCTGGGACGGCCGGTCCGCCACGTCGACCTCGGCCCGGCGGGCCTGTACGCGCAGTTGACGGAGCGGGCGGGGATGCCGGACTGGCTGGCCGCGCACGTGGTGGAGATCCAGCGGCTGGCGGTGGCCCGGCCGGAGGCGCCGGACGACACCCAGGTCCGCCTGACCGGGCGGCCGCCGCGCACCCTGGAGTCCTTCCTGCGGGAGAACCTGGGCCACTTCCGGCGGACCGGCCCGTTCATCGAAGACTGAGCGGGCTCTCATCGGGCGCTGAGCCGCGGCTCATGGCGGGCCAAGGGGCGCGGCGCAGCATCGTCGGCATGAGCGCACCGTCGAACTCCGGGCCCGCCGCGCGGCGGCGTCACCGCCCCGCCCTCCGGGTCGGCTGGTCGGTGGTGGCGGTGGGGCTGCTGGTCGCCGGCTGGCCGGCGGCCCCCCCGGGCGGCGACCTCCACCCCGGTGGCCGCCACGGCCACCGCCGGACCGGCCACGTCCACCGCCACCACAGCCGCCGCCGCGACCGGCAGCCCGACCACCGACAGCACGACGACCGACAGCCCGACGACCGCCGCCGCGGCGGCCGGTGCCGCCGACGCGGGGGCGGCGGCTAGCATCACGGCCGTGGACACGGATGCGGCGCTGGCCGCCGCGGTCGGCTCGCTGGGCGGGCACTTCGCGGTCGCGGTCACCGACCTCGGGTCGGGGGCGGCGGCGCAGTGGGGCGCGGACTCCTTCGTGACGGCGTCGATCGTCAAGGTGGACATCCTGGCGGCGCTGCTGCTGCGGACCGGCGGCGACGGGCTGACGGACGATCAGAAGGCGGCGGCGGAGCTGATGATCGAGCAGAGCGACAACGACGCGGCGAGCGCGCTGTTCGAGGCGGCGGGCGGCGCGGCGGGGCTGGACGCGGCGAACGCCCGGTTCGGGCTGACGGGGACGGTGGCCGGCACGGACGGCTACTGGGGGCTGACCTCGACCACGGCGGCGGACCAGGCCCGGCTGCTGCGGGTGGTGTTCACGGCGGACTCGCCGCTGGACGCGGACTCCCGCGCCTACCTGGGGCAGTTGATGGGCCGGGTCGCCGACGGCCAGGACTGGGGCGTCTCGGCGGCCGACCAGGGCGGCGCGGCGCAGTTGAAGAACGGGTGGCTGCCGCGCTCGGCGTCCGGGCTGTGGGTGGTCAACAGCATCGGCCGGGTCGCGTACGGCGGGCGGGACCTGCTGGTGGCGGTGCTGAGCGACGGTTCGGCGACCCAGCAGGACGGGATCGACCTGGTGGAGTCGGTGGCCGCGGCGGCGGCGCGGGCACTGGTCACCGCCCAGGGGCAGCAGGGGTAAGCCCGGCGGTTCAGGGGTTCGGCGGTTCCGAGCCGGGGCCCGGGCCGCGCTGCTGCCGGAGTGCCTCCTCGATCGCCCCGGCCAGTTCGGCCTGTCCGGTGTAGTGGGCGACCTGCGGACGGATCGTCAGGTCGTCGGCGTCGTCGGTGTGTTCGGCCGGCACCTCGGCCCGGGCGAGGCTCCGGCCGTCCCCGGCGGGGGGCAGCAGCAGGAGGTCGAGTCCGGCGGCGGTGATCCGTTCGCCGGGGCGGCCGGGCGGCAGTTCCAGGCCCAGGTGGTACTCGCGGGTCTGCCCGTCGGGGGCGTCCACCCGGTACTCGACGACGCCGGGTCCGGTCGGCAGGCCCCGGCCGGTCAGGTCCTCGACCTGCGGGGCGACCTGTCTGAGGAAGCGCACGGCGGCTCCGGGCGGGGTGGTGATCCGCAGGGCCAGGTCGCGGGCGAAGGTCTGCCGGGTCCGTTCGACGATCCCCGCGAGGTCGGTGGCCAGGGCGGCGGCCAGCGCCGGGGCGGTGGCGGCGTGGACGAGGTCGACGGTGCCGTTCAGGGCCTCGGCGACGGCGCGGCCCTGGGAGACCTGCCAGTCGGTGCCGATGCCGCGCACGTGGCAGCTGAACCGGCCGCCGGCGGCGGCGAGGGCGGCCGTCAGTTCCTCGGGGCGTTCGGCCTCCGACGGGAGGTCCATCAGCAGGACGGCGGTGCGGACGGCGTCGGGGTGGCCCGCGAGCAGCCGGTCGGCCTGCCGGACCCAGCGTCCGAAGGCGGCCGCGCGGACCGGTTGCAGCCGGTCCAGGGCGGCCCGGGCCTCGGCCTTGGTCGCGGGGGCGGCCCGTACGGTGCGCAGGGTGTCGGGGTAGCACATCGCGGCGTACTCGGAACCGGCCACGATCGCGAAGCGGACCCCCTCGTCGAGGGCGTCGACGGTGTCGGCGACGGCGCGGGTGACGGCGCGGAAGTGCGCCTCGGGCAGGTGCGCGGACAGGCCGAGCAGGAGGACCAGGGCGCGCGGGGCGGCGGCGGCCAGGTCGCGCGGGCCGGTGCGGCCCGCGGTGACGGTGACGATCGCGTCGAGTTCGGTGCGGCCGGGCGGGAGGTACGGGTTGTGGGACGCCTCCAGGCGGAGCCCGGGGTCGGCGGGTGGTGCCCCGGCGGGGGCGGCCGGGCCGGCGGGCGCTCCGTCGTGCCGGGTCGCGGAGCGGCCGGCGGTGCCCAGGGCCCGGAGCCGGTCGGCGACGACGCCGGCGTGGGCGGGGCGGTCGTCGGGATGCTTGGCGAGCAACTGGGCGGCGAGCAGGTCGAGTTCGGCGGGGACGCCGGGGCGCAGCGCGGCCAGGCGGGGCGGCGGGGTCTCCAGGTGGTCGTACATGGCGGCCCAGAAGTCCGGGCGGCGCGGGAACGGGGTGGTGCCGGTGAGCAGTACGTACAGGACGCAGCCGAGGGCGTAGAGGTCGGTCCGTCCGTCGATGTCGGCGGAGCGCCACTGCTCGGGGGCCATGTAGTCGGGTGTGCCGAGGACGCTGCCCGCGCGGGTCAGGCCGGAGCCGCCGCGGACGAAGCCGGCGATGCCGAAGTCGCAGACCTTGACCCGGCCGTCGGGGAGCAGCATCAGGTTGGGCGGTTTGACGTCCCGGTGGACGATGCCGCGGGCGTGCGCGTGGGCGAGGGCGGCGGCGGTCCGGGCGAGCACGTCCGCGGCGCGGTGCACGGGCAGGCCGTCGGGGTGTTCCCGCAGGACGGTGGCGAGGTCCCGGCCGTCCAGCAGTTCCATGGTGAGGAAGAGGCGGCCGTCGTGTTCGCCGTGGTCGTGGACCTGGGTGATGCCCTCGTGCTGGAGTTGCGCGGTGATGCTCGCCTCGCGGTGGAAGCGGGCGGCGGCGCTGCCGTCCGGGTCGGGTTCGGGGTGCAGGAACTTGACGGCGACCCGGCGGCCGAGGCGCAGGTCGTGGGCGCGCCAGACCTCGCCCATGCCGCCCTGCCCGAGCCGCCGTTCCAGGCGGTAGCGGTCGGCGACCAGCCCTTCGGACATCTGTGAACGCCCCCGTTCCGGCCGTCGGCGGCCCGGTCCATCCTAGGGTGCCGGGGGCCGGGCCGGGGCGGGCCGACGGTCGGTCAGGGGGCGGTCGGTCGGCGGGCGGGCGGGCGGCGGGCGGCCCGGGCGACGACGCGCAGGTAGCGTTCGATCGCCAGGTGCTGGAGCAGCAGCGTGACCGGTCGGCCGAGGCGGGCGTACCAGGCGGCGGGGCGGGAGAACGCGGCGACCTCGAACCAGACCTCGCCGTCGGCGTCCATCTCGACCACGAAGGACTCCTCGCCGCGCTCGGGGTGGCCGGGGAGGGTGCCGTAGGCGAAGCCGATCCGCCGCCGGTCCCGGACGGTCCACACCACCCGGCAGGGGATGACCAGCCGGGGCAGCCGCAGGCCGGGCGGGGCGAGGCGGAGCAGGACGGTGTCGCCGGGGGCGGCGGGTCGGGCCGGGGGGTGGACGGCGAAGCCGGTGTCGAGCTGGGTGCCCCAGTGCAGGACGTGCTCCCCGGCCCGTTCCAGCACCTCGGGGCCGTGCCCGAGGTGGACGCGGCGGCGCAGCAGCCCGTACCCGGCCGGGAAGGCCGCGTTCCGGGTGGCGCCGACCTCGGGGTAGCTGGGCGCGGCGGCGCAGGCGGCGAGGTAGCGGCGGCGCAGGGCGGTGGACGGCATCCGCCAGTTGTACGTCGCCGTCCGGGCCGCTGCCAAGCGGCGGGGTCAGTCCTCCAGGACGCGGACCAGGGCCAGCGTGATGTTGTCGGGGCCGCCGGCCCGGATCGCGGCGCGCCAGAGTTCGACGACGGCGTGCTGGTCGTCGTCCTCGGCCTCGGCGAGCAGTGCGGGCCACTCCTCCGGGGGGACGGGGTCGCTGAGGCCGTCGGTGCAGAGCAGGTAGCGGGTGCCGGGGCGGAGCGGGAGGCGGCGCAGGTGGGCGTCGAGGGCGTGGTGCTCGACGGTGCCGCCGAGGATGCTGGTGATCAGGTGGGTGGTGCGCTGCCCGGGTTCGAGCGGGGGGCTGTCGTCGACGGTGAGCTGGCGGGGGCCGGCGGCGGCGAGTTCGTAGCCGCGGCTGTCGCCGACGTTGAACACCAGAACGGCGTCGGCGGTCAGCACGAGTCCGGCGACGGTGGTGCCCATGCCGGTCAGCGCGGGGTCGGCGGCGGCGGCCTCCCGGACGGCCGCGTCGCAGTCCAGCAGGGCTTCCTCGATCGTCGGTTCGTCGGTCAGCTCGGTTCCGATGTGGGCGAGTTGGCTGACCACCAGGGCGGAGGCCAGGTCGCCGCCGGGGTGGCCGCCGAGGCCGTCGGCGACCACGACCGGGACGGGGGTGTCGCCGAGCGGGAAGTACAGCGTCTGCGGGCTGTCGGCGGAGGTGGCGCAGAGCGTCCACGGCCCGGCGGCCGCGCTGTCCTCGTTGCGCCGGCGCACCACTCCGGTGTGGCTGAGCACGGTCACCGCGGCCATCGGCACGGCCGTTCACCTCTTTCGTTCCGTCCCCGCTCGCCGGGGCGGTTCCAGCGAAGCACATCGGGGCGGGCGGGGGGAGGCCGGGGGTCGGACCGGCGCGGGAGCGGGCGGGGGCGGGCGAGGAGGGGAACGGACCGGCAAGGACTGGCGAGTGCCGGGCTGTTGAGGGTTTGCATGTCCATGGATACCCTCGCCCGACGACGCGCGGACGCGAGGAAGGGGCCGGGGTGGGCGAGCTGACGGTGGATCAGGGCCGGGCGGGCGGGGCGGGGGTGGACCCGGCGCTGGCCGACCGGGTGATCGAGGCGCTGCTGCTGGCCGGTCTGCCGGTCGCGTACGGCGGCCACGGGCCGGGCGTCCGGCTGGTGCCGGGCGGCGACGACGACGGCGACGGCGGGGCGATGGCGCTGCGCTGGGTCTGCTCGGCCCGGCTGGAGGACGCGGCGGCGGCCGGGTCCGACGGGCCGTGGCACCGGGCCAGGCGGCTGGTCGTGGACAGCGTGGAGACGGCGCTGGCGGAGTTCCTGCCCGCGCTGGGCGTTCCGGCCGAGCGGCTGCCCGACCTCGGTGTGACCAGGGTGGGTCCGCTGCCCGCCGCCGAGCCGCTGCCCGTTCCGGGGCCGCTGTCCGCCGCCGAGCCGCTGCCCCACCCGGAGCCGCTGTCCGCCGCCGAGCCGCCCGTCCTCGCGCGGGCCGCCGCCGGGTCGCTGCCGGGCCCGGCCGGGGTCGATCCGGAGCTGACCGCGACGGTCCGCCGGATCGCCGCCCTGGCGGGGCTGCCGGTGGCCGACCGCCCGGGCTCGGCCGGGGTGGTGCTGGGCCCGCACGCGGCGGACGACGAGGGCGACGGCGTCGTCCCCGGCACCGCGGACCTGGATTGGCGCCCGTCCCGCCAGCTGCCCGGCGGGGACGAGCCGGACGGTGCGCGGGTCGCGGTCACCGGCGCGATGCGGCACGCCCTCGGCGCGGCACTGAACGCGGGCGGCCTCCCCACCGCCTGGCACCGCCCGCGCCACCGCCCCGCCCACCTGCACGCGGTGCCGCCGCCGCGCTGAACGCGGGCCCGGCCGGTTCAGCCGCCGACGCCCGCGGGGGCGGTGGCGGCGGCGGGAGCGGCGGTGGTGAGGCGGGCGAACCAGGCGATGGTGGCGGTCAGGCCGCGGTCGACGTCGACGGCGGGGTGCCAGCCGAGGGCGGTGCGGGCCAGGGTGATGTCGGGGCGGCGCAGCAGCGGGTCGTCGCCGGGGCGGGGGACGAAGGCGATCGGCGAGTCGGAGCCGCACAGTCCGCGGATGCGGCGGGCCAGGTCGAGCATGCCGAGTTCGACGGGGTTGCCGAGGTTGACCGGGCCGGGGTGGCGTCCGGTGGCGGCGGCGAGGATGCCTTCGACGGTGTCGTCCACGTAGCACAGCGACCTGGTCTGGCTGCCGTCCCCGGCGACGGTGAGGGGCTGTCCGGCGAGCGCCTGGGTGACGAAGGTGGGGACGGCGCGGCCGTCGGTGGGGCGCATCCGGGGGCCGTAGGTGTTGAACAGCCGGACGATGACGGTGTCGAGGCCGTGCACGCCGCCGTACGCGGTGGTCAGCGCCTCGGCGTAGCGCTTGGCCTCGTCGTACTGGCTGCGCGGGCCGACGGGGTTGACGTTGCCCCAGTAGCTCTCGGGCTGGGGGTGGACCTGCGGGTCGCCGTAGACCTCGGAGGTGGAGGTGAGCAGGAAGCGGGCGTCCTTGCGGCGGGCCAGTTCGAGGGCGTTGAAGGTGCCGTGGGCGCCGGCCCGCAGGGTCTCCAGGGGGTGGCGGGCGTAGTCGTGCGGGGAGGCGGGCGAGGCGAGGTGGACGACCAGGTCGACGGGGCCCTCGACGTCGAAGGGGTCGCAGACGTCGTGGCGGCGCAGTTCGAAGCCGGGGTCGTCGGCCCGGTCGGCGAGGTTGTCGAGGGCGCCGGTGAGCAGGTTGTCGACGCAGACGACGGCGGTGCCGCGTTCGCGCAGCCGGTCGCACAGGTGGGAGCCGACGAAGCCCGCACCGCCGGTGACCACCGCCCGCCGGGCCGGTCCGCCGCCGGCGGGGTGCTGGGTGGGCCGATTCATCGTCAGGACTCCCGGAGCGAGCGGCCGGTGCGGGCCAGGAAGACGTCGTCGAGGGTGGGGCGGTGCAGTTCGATGGTGGCGGTGTCGATGCCCGCGTCGGCGAGCGCCCGCATGATCTGCGGCATCGCGCTCTCGCCGGTGTCGACGGACATCCGCAGCGCGCCGCCGTCGCGGACCTCGGCCTGCCGGACGCAGTCCTGCCCGGCCAGCACGTGCAGGGCCTTGTCGGCGTGGCCGGGGTCGGCGACCCGGACGGTGACGACCTCGCCGGCGACGGAGCGCTTGAGCGCGGCCGGGGTGCCCTCGGCGACGGTGCCGCCGCCGTCGATGACGGCGATCCGGTCGCAGAGCGCGTCGGCCTCGTCGAGGTAGTGGGTGGTGAGGAAGACGGTGGTGCCGCGGTCGCGCAGGCGGCGGATCTCGTCCCAGAGGCGGGTGCGGCTGCCGGGGTCGAGGCCGGAGGTCGGCTCGTCGAGGAACAGCACCTTCGGCCGGTGGACGACGCCGAGGGCGAGGTCGACGCGGCGGCGCTGGCCGCCGGAGTAGGTCCGGCAGTGCCGGTCGGCGTGGCCGGCGAGGTCGAAGGCGGCGACGGCGGCCTCGGCGCGGCGGACGGCCTCGGCCATGGGGAGGCCGTGCATCCGGGCCTGCAGGACGAGTTCCTCCCGGGCCGTCACGTCGTCCCAGGTGCCGCCGCCCTGGGCGACGTAGCCGATCCGGCGGCGGACCCCGGCGGGGTCGGCGAACAGGTCGGCTCCGGCCACGGTCGCGGCGCCGCCGTCGGGGCGCAGCAGGGTGGCGAGCATCCGCAGGGTGGTGGTCTTGCCGGCGCCGTTGGGGCCGAGGAAGCCGAAGATCTCGCCCTCGGCCACCGCGAGGTCCAGCCCGGCCACGGCGTCCACGGTGGCGGCGGTGCGGCGGCGTCCGGTCCGGTAGGACTTCCGCAGTCCGCTGGTCTCGATCATCCGGGTTCCTCGTCTCGGGGGCGGAGGGAAGGGGGAAGGGGGCAGGGGGCAGGGGGCGGGTACCGGGTGTGACGCGCCGTCAGCGGACGGCGCGGGCGAACTGGCGGGCCGACCAGGTGAGCGCGGCGAGCGCGACCACGGCCAGCACGGCGAGGCTCCGCAGGACGGCGCTGTCGCCGGGGTGCCCGGCGAAGACCTCGCGCATCCCGGCGACGGCCCAGCTGAACGGGTTCCAGTCGGCGATCCGGCGCAGCCAGAGCGGGGCGAGGGCGAGCGGCAGCAGGGTGCCGGAGAGCAGCATCAGCGGCTGCGCCAGGTTGTTGACGACCTGTCCGAGGGTGTCGGGGTTGCCGATCCGCAGCGCGAGGCCGTAGGAGGTCGCGGCGCTGCTGAGCGAGATCAGCGCGAGCAGCAGGTAGGCGAGCAGGACGTCCTGGAGCCGTACGGCGAGGCCGAGCGGCAGGGTCAGCACGATGATCAGGGCCGCCTGCAGGGCGAGCGTGACGACGTCCCGCAGCGCCCGCCCCAGCAGCAGCGCGACCCGGCTGACCGGCGTCACCCGGACCCGCTCGACCACACCGGCCCCCAGTTCGGCCAGCAGCCCGAAGCCGACGTACAGCCCTCCGCCGAGCGCCAGCGCGACCAGCATCCCGGGCACGTAGATCCGGTACGCGTCGGCCATCGACCCGGCGCCCATCGAGGCCAGCGCGGGCTTCAGCAACGGCGCGAACAGCGCCAGGTAGACCACGGGCTGGGCCACCCCGAGCACAATCTGCAACGGCGACCTGGCCAACAGCACCAGGTGCCGCTGGAACACCAGCCAGGTGTCGCGGAGGGTCTTCATCTCCGGCTCTCTCCATCTCTTCTCTCGGCACACGGATCGTTCGTCGGCCCGCACCCACCGGACGGTGCGGCGCGCGGCGCGGCCGGCAGCGGCGCGGCGACGTCGGGCACCGCCTCCGGCGGGCCTGCGGGGGTGTCGACGGGCAGTTCCCGCAGCGCGCCGGCGGCCGCGGGTCCCTCGCCGGGCGACGCCCCCGGCCGTCCGGCGGCAGCCGGGAGGACGCGACCGGGCGAGGCCATCGACCGGGCGTCACCGTCGGCGGTGACCACGGGCGGCGGCGCGGCGGGCGGGGCCGAGCGGCGGGCCGGAGCGCCGCTCGGCGGCGGGGGCCCGAAGCGGTCCGCGGCGGCCACGGCTCCGTCGGCGGGCACCGCCTCCGGTGCGGCGGCCCCGTTCGCGGGGGTCGCGGGCGGCGTCCCTGTGGCGGCGGGGGGCAGCAGGGTTTCCAGGTGGTCGGCGGCGGCGGTGGTTCCGCCGGCCTTCCGGAAGGTGGTGGCGATGTGGCGGGCGGCGGTCGTGTAGGCGGGGTCGTCGAGGAGGGTGAGGAGTTCGGTGCGCAGGCGGTCGGGGCGGGTGCCGTCGAACCTGATGCGGCGGCCGGCGCCGGCGGCGGTGACCTGGGTGGCGTTGACGGGCTGGTCGCCCTTGATGGGGGCGATCAGGAGGGGGACGCCGTGGGCGAGTGTTTCGCAGACGGTGTTGAGGCCGCCGTGGCTGATCACCGCGTCGAGGTGGGGCAGCAGTTCGAGGACGGGGACGCGGCGGCGGACCAGGAGGTGGGCGGGTGGGTCGGGGACGGTGCCGTCGGGGGCGGCGATGATCGCCTGCAGCCGGTCGCCGAGCGGGCGGAGGGCTTCGACGGTGCGGGCGTGGAAGTCCCGGGCGAGGTCGAGGGAGAGGGTGCCGACGGTGACCAGGACGTGTCGGCGGGCGGGGTCGAGCCAGTGCCACGGGAAGTCGGGGTCGGGCGGCCGGGGGGCGAGTGCGGGGCCGACCAGGGCGGCGTTGGGGGGCCACGGCAGCGGGCCGGTGAGCGCCTCGCCGGTGAAGGCGATCAGCAGGTGCGGGGAGAACCGCAGGTCGTGCGGGGGTTCGCCGGGCATCCCGGCGGCCTGCCAGATCGCGGTCAGGCGTTCGCCGATCCATGCCTCGACCTTGGGCACGGCCCGGTAGGGGCGGGTGAGTTCCATGGTGGTGGGGGCGAGCGAGGCCCAGGGCAGTCCGGCCCGGTGCGCGGCGACGGCGCCGGCCACGGCGTGCTGGTCGACGGCGAGCACGTCGGGGCGGAACGCGGCGACGGCGCGTTCGATGCCGGGCAGGGTGTGCCGGGCGTGCGGGACGATGTAGCCGTCCCAGCGGGACTTGGCGGCGGCCGCGCCGCGGTCGGCCTGGCCGCGGTGGGCGCGCAGCGGGATCGGGGCGATCGGGGTGTCGGGCCCGAGCAGCGGGCGCAGGAAGGACTCGGAGCCGGCCCACAGGACCTGGTGGCCGCGGGCCCGGAGTTCGGCGGAGACCGCCGCGAGCGGGTGGACGTGGCCGGTGAGCGGCAGCGAGACGAAGAGGTAGCGCCCCATCAGTTCCCGTCCTCCACCCGGCCGTTCGCCGAATCCGAGCCCGGCCCCGGCCCCTGCCCCGTCGGCGCCGCTCCCCCGGCCAGGGCCAGCGCGGCGACCTCGCCGACGGTGAGCGCCACGATCGCGTCGAGATCGAGCCCGGCGACGTGTCCGGCCAGGTCGACGCCGGGGCCGTAGCGTGCTGCCAGCGCCAGCGACCAGGCGGCCAGTTCGTGGCTCTCGACCAGGAGTTCGCCGTCCACCAGGGTGTCCGCGCGGACGGCGTCCAGCCAGTCGGCGTCCTCGTCCAGCACCTGCCGGAGCAGTTCGGCGACCTCCCGCAGCGTTCCGGGGCCCGCGCCGCTCATCGCGCGGGGTCCGGCGCGGTGGCGCGCAGGGCGCCGTAGGTGATGACGCCGGTGTCGAAGCCCTTCTTCATCAGCGGTCCGGCGTGGAAGAAGCCGAGGACGTCGACGCCGCGTTCGCGGGCCAGGTCGCGCATCGCGGCGGGGCCGCGGGCGTACTGCGGGACGAGGGCGAAGGCCGGGTCCCAGGAGTTGGCGACGGCGGAGCTCCAGTCGGCGGTGGCGACGTCGGTGAAGCCGGCGGCCCGGGCGAGGCGTTCGTGCTCCGCCAGGGAGGAGAAGTCGGGCATCACCTGGTGGATCAGGATCTGCCGGACCAACTCCTGTTCTTCGGGCGTGAGTTCGCCTTCGCGGACGGCCCAGGTGGCGACGGCGAGGGTGCCGCCGGGGGCGAGCAGGCGGCGGGCCTCGGCGAAGAAGGCGGCCCGGTCGGCGATGTGCATCAGGCTCTCCAGCGCCCAGACGGCGCCGAAGGAGGCGTCGGGGTAGCCGGTGCGCAGGGCGTCCAGCCGGTGGAAGCGGGCCCGGTCGGCGAGGCCGGCGGCGCGGGCCTTCTCGGTGGCGCGGGCGGCCTGCCGGGCGCTCAGGGTCACGCCCTCGACGGTGCAGCCGTGCGGCCCGGCCAGGTGCAGGGCGGGGCCGCCGATGCCGCAGCCGACGTCGAGCACGTGCGCGCCGGCGGGCAGCCCGGCGTGGGCGACGAGTTCGCGGACCAGCCGGTCGGTGGCGGCGTGCCGGTCGGCGCCGTCCCGGGCGGGGGTCTCGCCCGCGTCCCAGAAGCCGTGGTGGACGTGTTCGCCCCACAGGTCCTCGTACAGGTCGAGGGTGATGTCGTAGTAGCGCTCCACGGCGGTGTTCAGGCCGGAGCCGTTCACTGGGTCCACTGGGCCGATCCTCGGAAAGTTGACATGAATGCGCACGACAAGGCCGCCGGAATGGCGGGCGGAAATGCCGCCGCGCGACCGGACTGGTCTGATCCACTCGGGGTTTCGCCCGTCGGGGAAGCGACCCGTGGGCATGCGGAAGACGCACCGGCATTGCGGGTCGCGTCGAAAGGTGAACGGCCGGGCCGGGGCGGGCGGCGCGGCCGACGGACCATCGGGAAACGGTCCGTCAGGGTCGGCAACCTGCCCTCGAAGCTGGGGAGTTGGCCGACCGGCGGTCACACTAGCCCCGGCCCGGACGTCCGTCAACGCATCGGGCGGCTCTTCCCCGGCTCTTTCCGCCCGGGCCGAAATGCCGTTCCGGTGACGGGTCTTGACACCCGGCCAATTCACCGTTGAAAGTTCGGCGTGGGAATTCCGCCAGTTCCCTCCGATCGTGACCAGGAAGAGGTTCTGGTACTCCATGAATGACGCCGCCGCTGCACCGCAGCGCAGCATGGGAGCGCTCCCACAGCATCGCCCCAGCTCATCCGGGGCCTCCGCCCCGGCCGACTTACCCGGTCCGCCCGTCTCCCCCGCCTTTCCCGAGCCGGCCCGGATCGCCCCGGACCGGCTCGATCCGGGCTGGGTGGACGAGGTGCTGCTCGGCGGTCCGGGCGGTGAGCCGTGCCTGTTCTTCGACGAACCGGTCGGGCGGGCGGAGCTGCGCCGACTGGTGCGCGAGCGGCAGGCGGTGCTGGCCGCCGCCGGGCTGCGGGCGGGCGGTTCGGTGGCGCTCCGCCTGGCCCCGTCGCTCGCGCTGGTGGTCGAGCTGCTGGCGAGCTGGCGGATCGGCGCGCAGGCCGCGCTGCTCGACCACCGGTTGACGGAGTTCGAGACCGGGCGGGCGCTGGCGCGGCTGGCGCCGCAGGTGGTGGTGGGCTCGGCGGAGCCGGTCCGGGGCGGGCCGCCGCGCGGCTTCCACCACCAGGTGCCGGTGGTCGCCGCCCGGCCGGGGCGGCCGGCCGCGGGGCCGCACGCGCTGGTCCAGTTCAGTTCGGGCTCCACCGGCCCGTCGAAGGCCGTCGGCCGGACGGCGGCCGACCTGGTCGCCGAACTCGGCCGCTACGCCCGGCTCGACGGGGTGCCGCGGGCGGGCGACCGGATGGTGTCGCTGGCCTCCCCGGTGCACGTCCTCGGCCTGGTCGGCGGTCTGCTGCACTGCCTGCACGCCGGGGTGCGGCTGGTCTTCCCGGCGCGGGTCACGGCGGACGGCGTGCCGGCCGCGGTGGCGGCCGGTCCGGAGCCGACCACGCTGCTGGGGGTGCCGTTCCACCTCGAACTGCTGGGCTGGCGGACGGCGCCGCCCCGGCTCCCCCAGCTCACCGGCATGACGACCGGCGGCGAACCGGTCCGCCCGGAGGTGCACGCGGCCTTCGTGGACCGGTACGGGGTGCGGCTCGGCAGCATGTACGGCATGACCGAGGTCGGCGTGATCGCCACCGACCTGTTCGGCGCGCACCGGCCCGAACTGGCCCCGGTCCCGGGGCTGGCGGTGCGCGAGCGGGACGGCGAACTCCTGGTCGCCGCCCCGCGCTCCCCCTACCTGGACCTCGGCGGCCCCGCGGCCGCCGACGCCTCCGCGGCCGCCGACGCCCCCGAGCGCTGGGCGGACGGCTGGCTGCGCACCGGGGACGGCGGCACGGTCGACCCCCGCACCGGGCGGGTGCGGGTGCTCGGCCGGCTGGACTCCCAGGTGTCGGTCGGCGGCCTGAAGGTCGACCTCACCGAGGTCGAGCACACCCTGGCCGCGCTGCCGGAGGTGGCGGGCGCGGTCGTGCTGTTCGGCAGCTCGATCGAGGCGTACGTCTCGCTGCACGGGCACGGCGGACACAGCGGGAGCGGCGGACACAGCGGCGGGAGCGACGCCGTGGCGCTGATCGAGGCGCGGCTCGCCGAACGCCTCGCCCCGCACAAGCGGCCGCGGCTGGTCCACCTGCTGGCCGAGCTGCCGCGCACCGCGACGGGCAAGCCGGTCCGCGACCGGGCCGCGCTGGCCCGCGCCGCCGCCCAGGACTGACCGGCCGCGCAAGGCGGTCCGACCATCATCACGACCCCTCCGGAAGGAAACCGAGCGATGTCCACCGAGCTGCCCTCGACCGAGGAGATCCGCGCGTTCGTGCTGTCCGCGCTGAGCGAGATGAACTACGACATCAGTGACGTCGACGCGGACACCCCGCTCGGCCCGGCCGGCGCGGACCTGGAGTCGCTGTCGCTGGCCGAGCTGGGCGTCCGGGTCGAGGAGCGGTTCGCGGTGCGGTTCGACGACGAGGAGTCGGAGCTGCTCGGCACCATGACGGTCGGCGAGTTCGGGGCGGCCGTCGCGGCCCGGCTCCGGTCGGCGTCCGTCGCGGGGCGTTGAGCGTGCCGGCGGTGTCCGGACGGGACGAAGTCGTGTCGCTGCTGGCCGAGTTCGGCGGGCGGGCGCCGGAGGAGGTCCCGGAGCGGATCGACTCGATGGAGCTGGCCTGGCTGGCGCACGTGCTGGAGCAGCGCCACGGCCGGCGGCTGGACGACGACACGCTCGCCCGGATCGCCACCGTCGCCGACGCGGCCGCGCTGCTGGAGTCCTTCCGCACCGCCGCCGACCGCTGATTGTCCGTCAAGAACCTTGCTGCTGAGTCTTTTTGGGAGGTGAACCGCCGTGATCGACCGTGCCGCCGCACCCTTGCCCGCACCCCTGCCCGCGCCCTTGCCCGCCCCGGTGTCCACCGCGCGGCGCGGTCCCCGGGCCGTGGTGCTGACCGGGGCGGGCGTGTTCAGCGCGTTCGGCCGGGGTGTCGGGCCGCTGCTGGCGGCGGCGCTGGCGGGGGTGCCCGGGTTCGGGCCGGTGACGCGGTTCGACGTCGCGGGGCGGCGGGTGGACCGGGCCGCCGCGCATCCTGGGACGCCTTCGCTGGTAAGGGAGTTGGAGTCGGCGGTGGCGGCGGCGTGCGCGCAGGCCGGGCTGTCGGCGGCGCAGCGCGCGGCGTGTCCGCTGTATCTGGCGGTGCACGGCGATCCGGCGTTGGCGCGGGCCGCCGTCGCGGACCGGCCGGGGTTGGGGGCGGACGCCTTCGCGGCGGGGGTCGCGGGGCGGGCGGGGCTCGCGGCCGCGGCGGCGCGGGCGTACCCGTCGGCGTGCGTGGCCTCGGCGAGTGCGGTGGCGGACGCGGCGTCGGCGGTGGCCCGGGGCCGGATGGAGCGGGTGGTGGTGGCTGCCGGGTACCTGGTGGAGCCGGACCGGTTCGCGCTGTTCGACGCGGGCGGGGCGCTGGCCCGGGACGGCCGGGTGCGGCCGTTCAGCGCGGGTCGGACGGGGCTGCTGCTGGGGGACGGGGTGGCGGCAGCGGTGGTGGAGTCGGCCGCGGCGGCCCGGGCCCGGCGGGTGGAACCGCTGGCGGTGCTGGCGGGGTGGGGGCGGGCGGGCGACGCGCACCACGTGTGCCGGCCGCGGCCGGACGGTCTGGGGCTGGCCCGGTCGGTGGCGGACGCGCTGCGGCGCGGCGGGGTCGGTCCGGAGCGGGTGGGGTACGTGAACGCGCACGGGCCGGGGACGGTGCTGGGCGACGCGGCGGAGGCCGCGGCGCTGCGCCTGGTGTTCGGGCCGCGGGTGGCGGAACTGCCGGTGAGTTCGACGAAGTCGGTGCACGGGCAGGCGCTGGAGGCGGGCGCGCTGCTCGAACTCCTGTTGACCGCGGCCGCGTTGCGGGCGGACCGGCTGCCGGTGAACGCGGGCTGGCTGGGCCCGGACCCGGACTGCGCGCTCAGCCCGGTGCTCGCCCCGGTGCCGCCGCGGGCCGGTGCGGGCTTCGCGCTGAGCCTGAGTTCGGCCTTCGGCGGCGCGAACGCGGCGCTCCTGGTGGCTCTGCCGTGACCGGCCGGCCGTCCGGGGACACCGCCACCGCCCTTGCCCGGCAAGCGAGTTCATCCGCCTCTGTTCCCCCGGTTCCCGCCGCTCCCCCGGTTCCCGCCGCTCCTCCGGCCTCCGTCGCCGTCCTGGCCGCCGCTGCGGCGTCCGCCGGTCTGCGGGGGTCGGCCGCCGCGCAGTGGCCGGAGGGTGCCGAGGACGTGGCGCCGCCGCCCGTCCCGGGGTTCGTCGGCTCCTCGTTCGGCCCGCTGGCGGCGGAGGCGGCCCGGCGCTGCCTGGACCGCCGCCCGGGTCCGGTGGCCGAACTGCCGGTCACGGCGGTGCTGTTGGTGGCCCCGCTGGGCGATCTGGGCAGCGCGGTGCGGGTGGCGGAGGCGGTGGACGGCGGGGCGCGACTGGGCCCGCTGCTGTTCTTCCAGGCCGTACCGCACGCGGTGGCGGGGCATGTCGCGGCGCGCCGGGGGCTGACCGGCCCGGTGGTGTGCGTCGCGGAGACGGCCGGCGCGCTGGAGGTCGCGGGCCTGCTGCTGGCGGACGGGGACGCGGACGCGGTGCTGCTGCTCCGGGTCGACCAGGCGACCGCCCCGGAGGCCCCCGACCACGCCGCCGCCGTCCTGCTCACCCCGCCGCCGCCCGGCGGACAGCCCGAGAGCGAACAGCCCGCGCACGAGCACCCTGCGCACGGACACCCCGAGCACGAGCAGCCCGAGCACGAGCAGCCCGCGCACGAGCACCTCTCGAACGCGCGCCCGAGCAACGAGCCCCCTGCCGGCGGGCACCCACCGGCCGGGCGCAGCTCGAACGGAGCACCCGATCGGATCGCACCCCGCCTGGAAGGAGTCGGAGCGTGAGCGCAGCAGCAGCGGGAGTCGCCGTCACCGGGATGGGCCTGGTGACGCCGGCGGGGTGTTCGGCCGCCGAGGTGTGGGCGGCGATGTGCGAGGGGCGGTCGGGGCTGTCCCGGCCGGAGCCGGGCGGGCCGTTGGCGGGGTCGCTGGAGGTGGCGGGGTTCGCGCCGCCGATCGATCCGGCGTCGGTGCTGTCGGGGCCGGAGACCCGGGTGGTGGACCGTTACGTGGTGCTGGCGCTGCGGGCGGCGGCGGACGCGGTGGCGGACGCCGGGATCGAGGTGGGGCGGGACGTGGCCCCGGACCGGATCGCGGTGGTGCTGTCGGGGACGGGCGGCCTGGCGACGCTGGAGGCGCAGGTGGTGCTGCGCGGGGAGCGCGGGCGGCTGGGGGTGAGCCCGTACCTGCTGCCGGGGATGCTGCCGAACATGGCGGCGGCCCGGGTGGCGGTCCGGTACGGCATCCGGGGGTACAGCTCGGCGGTGGCGACGGCGTGCGCGGCGGGGGCGCAGTCGGTGGCGGAGGGGTTCCGGCTGCTGCGCGAGGACCTGGCGGACGTGGTGGTGGCGGGGTGCGCGGAGGCACCGCTGTTCCCGACGCTGGCCGACACCTTCGGCAACGCCCGTGCGCTGGCGCGTGGTTGGGCGGACGATCCGGCGGCGGCGAGCCGGCCGTTCGACCGGCGGCGGAACGGGCTGGTGCTGGGCGAGGGCGCGGGGGTGCTGGTGCTGGAGCGGGTGGCGCACGCGGACGGGCGGGGCGCGGCGGGGTACGCGGACGTCCGGGGCTGGGGGGCGACGAACGACGCGCACCATCCGACGGCGCCGCGGCCGGACGGTTCGGGTGCGGCGGCGTGCATGCGGATGGCGCTGCGCGGCGCGGGGATCGGCCCGGCGGAGGTGGGGTACGTGAACGCGCACGGCACCGGGACGCGGGCGGGGGACGCGGCGGAGGCGGCGGCGGTGCGGTCGGTGTTCGGCCCGGACGGTCCGCCGGTGAGTTCGACGAAGGCGGTGACGGGCCATCTGCTGGGCGCCTCGGGGGTGGTGGAGGCGGCGGTGTCGGTGCTGGCGCTGCGGCGCGGGCTGCTGCCGCCGACGCACAACCTGGACGACCCCGATCCGGGGTGCGCGCTGGACCACGTCCGGGCGGGGGCGCGGCCGGCGCCGGGGGTCGGGCACGTGCTGTCGAACTCGTTCGGGTTCGGCGGCCACAACGTGAGCCTGCTGCTGGGGCTGCCGAGCACCCGGCTGGTCCGGGCGGTGTGACGGTCCGTCACCGCGAGCTTCTCTTCTCTTTTTCCGCTGCTACTCGGAGTTAGGAACGGCTGTCACGATGAATGTCCTCGGCGTCGATCATGTCGAGTTCCAGGTGGGGGACGCGCGCCAGGCGGCGTACGTGCTCTCCGCCGGTCTGGGGTTCCGCCCGCTCGGGCAGGGCGGTCCGGAGTCGGGCCTGCCGGGGCGGCGGAGCCTGCTGCTGGGGCAGGGCGCGGCCCGGGTGCTGCTGACCTCGGGGCTGGTGCCGGACGATCCGGCGTCCCGGTACGTGGCGCGGCACGGCGACGGGGTGGCGGTGCTGGCCTTCGCGGTGGCGGACGCGGTGGCGGCGTTCGGGGCGGCGGTGGCGGGCGGGGCCCGGCCGGTGGCGGCGCCGGTGGCGCACCCGGACGGGTCGGTGACGGCGCTGGTGTCGGGGTTCGGCGACGTGCTGCACCGGCTGGTGGAGCGGCCGGCGGGGGCCGGGTTCCTGCCGGGGGTGGTGGAGTCGGCGGCCCCGGACGGGTCGGGGCCGGAGCAGGTGCGCGGGATCGACCACGCGGCGGTGTGCCTGCCGGCCGGGGAGCTGGCGGCGACCGCGGGGTTCTACCGGCGGGCGTTCGGTTTCGAGGTGGTCTTCGAGGAGTACGTCGCGGTCGCCGACCAGGGGATGTTCTCGCAGGTGGTGCAGTCGCCGGGCGGTGGGGCGACGTTGACGCTGGTCGCGCCGGACCCGGCGCGGGCGCCGGGGCAGATCGACGACTTCCTGTCCTGGCACGGCGGCGCGGGCGTCCAGCACCTGGCGCTGGACTGCGCGGACGTGGCGGCGGCGGTGGACGCGATGGCGGCGCGCGGGATCGGTTTCGCGCCGACCCCGGACGCCTACTACGACACGCTGCCGGGCGTCGTGCCGGAGCGGTTGCGGCGGCGCGGCATCCTGCTGGACCGGGACCACTGGGGCGAGCTGTACCAGATCTTCGCCACCTCGATGCACCTGCGGCGGACGTTCTTCTGGGAGCTGATCGAGCGGCACGGCGCGCGCACCTTCGGGACGGGCAACATCCCGGCGCTGTACGAGGCGAAGGAGCGCGAACTCGCGGCCGTCCGGGTGCAGGCGCAGGCGGTGGCCCGGTGACCGGGGAGCTGCGGTTCGAGCTGTCCGCCGGGGAGCGGGCGCTGCTGCCGACCGCCGCGGACGTGGCGTTCTACGCCGAGCACGGCTGGTTCCTGACGGGGCGGCTGTTCTCGGACGCGGAGGTGGACGCGCTGGCGGCGGCGGCCGACGGGTACTACGCGGGCGTGCGGAGCCGGGTGCTGCCGGTGCGGCCGCCGCGGCTGGCGGCCTGGCGGCCGTCGGACGGGCCGGTGCAGCGGCACAACGACTACGTGCACTACGAGAGCGACCCGATCGCGGAGGTGCTGGCGAAGCCGCTGCTGGGGGCGGTGGCGGCGCTGCTGGCGGGGGCGCGGGAGATCCGGGTGTTCCAGTCGACGCTGATCCTGAAGCCGCCGATCGCGGGCGAGCCGAGCAACGTGGTGCCCTGGCACATGGACCGGCACTACTGGTCGACCTGTTCCTCGGAGCGGATGCTGACGGCGTTCGTGCCGTTCCACGACTGCGACGAGGAGATGGGGACGCTGACGGTGGTGGACGGCAGCCACCGCTGGCGGGAGACCGGCCGGGAGGACTCGGTGACCCGGCACTTCGCGGACCGCGACCGGGACGACCTGGAGCGGCTGCTGGCGGCGAACGCGGCGTTCAACGGCGCCGAGGTGCGCAAGGTGCCGCTGGTGATCCCGAAGGGGCACGTGAGCTTCCACCACTGCCGGACCTACCACGGCAGCGGCCCGAACCGCAGTGCGCGGCCGCGCCGGGCGGTCTCCTTCCACCTGCAGGACGGCGCGAACGCCTACCGGCGCTTCCCGCTGGCGGACGGCTCCCCGGCGGTCTACAACCACGACGTGCTGGTGCGCCGGCTGCCGGACGGGCGGCCGGACTACGCGGACCCGGAGTTCTGCCCGGTGCTGTGGCGCGACGACAGCTCCCGCATGGGCGACAACTCCTCGGCGGTGCACGGTGTCTGACGAACCGTCACCCCGGCGTCCGTCCCTTGACCCGTCATCCCCGGTGGGGCTGTACCGGACGGTGGCGCTGATCCGCGGTTTCGAGGAGCGGGCGGTGGAGCTGGTCCGGGCGGGCGTGGTGCCGGGCGGCATCCATCCGTGCACGGGGCAGGAGGCGGTGGCGGCGGGGACGTGCGCGGCGCTGCGGCCGGACGACGTGATCACCAGCACCCACCGGGGGCACGGGCACGTGCTGGCCAAGGGGGCCGACCCGGCCCGGACGATGGCCGAACTGGCGGGCCGGGAGACGGGGTTGAACCGGGGGCGGGGCGGGTCGATGCACGCGGCGGACTTCGCGCTGGGCGTGCTGGGCGCGAACGCGATGGTGGGGGCGGCGGTGCCGATCGCGGCGGGGGCGGCCTGGGCGCTGCGCCGGGCGGGCGGGGACCGGGCGGCGGTGTCGTACTTCGGGGACGGCGCGGTGAGCCAGGGCGTGCTGCTGGAGGCGTTCAACCTGGTGGCGCTGTGGCGGCTGCCGGTGGTGCTGGTGTGCGAGAACAACGGGTTCGCGACCTCGATGCGGGCGGCGGACACGGTGGCCGGCAGTGTGCTGGGCCGGGCCCGGGCGTTCGGCATCCCGGCGTTCGCGGTGGACGGCGCGGACCCGGAGGCGGTGCTGGCGGCTTCGGCGGAGGCGGTGGCCCGGGCCCGGGCGGGCGGCGGGCCGACGCTGCTGGAGTGCGCGGTGTACCGGTTCGACGCGCACCACACCTGGGAGCACACCGCCCGGCCGCGCTACCGCACGGAGGCGGAGGTCGCGGCGGGGCGGGCCCGCGATCCGCTGGAGCTGCAGGGGGCCCGGATTCCGGCCGCCGTGCGGGCCGCGGTGGACGCGGAGCTGCGCGGACTGCTGGACGCGGCGGTGGAGTTCGCGGTGGCGAGCCCGCACCCGGACCCGGCCTCGGCGCTGGACTGGCTGTACGCGGACGGCCCGGCGGCGAGCGCTCCGGGGGTGCGCTGATGCCAAAGCTGTCGTACCTGAAGGCGTTGAACCGGGCGATCGCCGACGAGATGGCGCGCGATCCGGCGGTGTGCGTGTTCGGCGAGGACGTCCGGGTGGCGGTGAGCAACGTGACGGCGGGCCTGCTGCGGCGGTTCGGGCCGGAGCGGGTGCTGGACACGCCGATCTCGGAGCAGGCGTTCACCTCCTTCGCGACCGGCGCGGCGCTGGCGGGGGCGCGTCCGCTGGTGGAGTTCCAGATCCCGTCGCTGCTGTTCCTGGCGTTCGAGCAGATCGCCAACCAGGCGCACAAGTTCTCGCTGATGACGGGGGGTCAGGCCCGGGTGCCGGTGACGTACCTGCTGCCGGGTTCGGGGTCGCGGGAGAGCTGGGCGGGGCAGCACTCGGACCACCCGTACGGGCTGTTCGCGCACGTCGGGGTGCGGACGGTGGTGCCGGCGACGCCGGTGGACGCGTACGGGCTGCTGGTGTCGGCGCTGCGCGCGGACGACCCGGTGGTGGTGTTCGCGCCGGCCGGGGCGCTGGGGGTGCGGGCGGAGGTGGACGCGGCGGAGCTGGTGCCGGTGCCGCTGGGAGTGGGGCGGGTGCACCGGGCGGGGTCGGACGTGACGGTGGTCGCGGTCGGGCACCTGGTGCACGAGGCGCTGGCGGTGGCGGAGGAGCTGGCGGGGCGGATCTCGGTGGAGGTCTTCGACCCGCGCACCCTGCACCCGCTGGACCGGGCCGGGCTGGCGGCCTCGCTGGGGCGGACCGGGCGGCTGGTGGTGGTCGACGACTCCAACCGGTCCTGCGGGTTCGCCGCCGAGGTGGTCGCGGCGGCGGCCGAGGGGGCGCGGCTGCTGGCCCCGCCGCGCCGGGTGACCCGGCCGGACGGGGCGGTGCTGCCGTTCGCCCCGGCGCTGGACCGGGCCTGCCAGCCGGACCGGGCGGCGCTGCGCGCGGCGATCGAGCAGGTGTGCGGGTGAACGGGGGTGTGCGGGTGGGCGCGGGCCTGCGGGTGAACGAGGGTGTGCCGTCCGGGAGTCGGGCGGCCCGGCGGGAGGAGAGCGGAGTGACGGTGACGGACCCCGGCATCAGGGCGCGGCTGGCCGCGGACCCGGAACTGGGCACGGGCAACGTGCTGCCCAAGCTGTTCGAGCACGGCGCGGACCCGGACGGTCCGGGCGCGGCGTTCGACGTCCCGGTGGACGGCTTCCCGGCGGAGCACCCGCTGACGCTGGGTCAGCTGCGCGAGCGGGTGGCGGCGCGGGCGGCCTGGTGGCGGGGGCGGGGGGTGGGGCCGCGCGACCCGGTGGCGCTGTTCGTGTCGGGGTCGGCGGACTGCCTGCTGAACTTCCTGGCGCTGGCCTGGCTGGGCGCGGTCCCGGCGCTGATGAACCGTCACCTGGCGGGCGGCGTCGCGGCGGAGTACCTGCGGCGGCTGCGGCCGGTGGCGGTGCTGACGGACGGGGCGCTGCGGGAGCGGCTGGCGGGCGAGGAGCTGCCGCCGGGGCTGCACGCGGACGCGGCCGGGCCGGGCACCGGCGATCCGGCGGCGGCCCCGGCCCCGTACCGGCACCACCCGGACGACCCGGTGGTGATCACGCACTCCTCGGGGACGACCCGGATGCCGGCGGCGGTGGTGCACTCGCACGCCAGCCTGTTCGCGGCGACCCGGCTGTTCCGGCTGGCGGCGCCGCGGGCCCGGGGGGTGGGGCGGGTCCTGAGCGCGCTGCCGGCCGCGCACGCGGCGGGCGTGTCGACGCTGAACCTGGCGTTGTGCGGCCGCAGCGAGGTGCTGTTCCTGTCGTCCCAGGGCGACGGGGCGGCGCTGCTGGACGCGATCGAGCGCTGGCGGCCGACCGGCGTGTTCGGTTTCGCGGCGGCCTGGGCGCAGCTGGCCCGGTTCGACCTGGCGGAGCGCCGGGTGGACTCGGTGGAGCTGTGGTTCAACACCGGGGACTGCGCGCACGAGCCGCACGTGCGGCGGCTGGTGGCGGCGGGGTCGCGGGTGGTGGTGGACCGGGCGGGGGTGCGGCGGGTGCCGGGGTCGAGTTTCGTGGACGGCCTGGGGTCGACCGAGATGGGCCATTCGGCGTTCCACCTGACGCACTCGCCGGACACCGAGCGGTACGGGCGCTGCGTGGGGGTGCCGCACGGTTTCGCCGAGGTGGCGCTGCTGGACCCGGCGACGGGGCGGGAGGTCCCGGTCGGCGAGGTCGGCCACTTCGGGCTGCGGTCGCCGACGCTGGCGCCGGGGTACTGGAACGACTCGGCGGCGACGTACCGCGGCCGGGTGGACGGCTGGTACCTGACGGGCGATCTGCTGTACCGCGACGCGGACGGCTACTACTTCCACGTGGACCGGGCGGTGGACGCCGTGGACCTGGGCGGCGGGCAGTGGCTGTACACGGCGCTCAGCGAGGAGCGGGTGCTGGCGGCCTGCCCGGACGTGCACGACTGCACGGTGGTGTCGCTGGAGGCGGACGGCCGGGTGGTCACCGACGTGCTGCTGGCGCTGCGCCCGGACGCCGATCCGGGCGCGGACCGGACGGCGGCGGTGCGGGCGGCGCTGACGCCGGCCGCGGCGGCGACGCTGCGCGCGGTGCTGCCGGTCGCGGAGCGGGACCTGATCGTCGGCCCGACCGGCAAGGTCCGCAAGTTCCTGATGCGGGAGCGGCACCGGGCGGCGGACGCGGCCGCGGGCGCGGCGGTGTCCGCTCCGGCGGGGGCGGTGGCGCGGTGAGCGGCCCGGTGCTGCCCACCGAGCGGGTGCCCGCCGAGCGGGTGCCGGTGGAGTTCGCCGGTCCGGGCGCGGGCACCGGCGAGCTGTCCTGGGGCATGTGGGAGATCTGGCACGCGATGGCGGCGCAGCGCAGCGCGCTGCCGATCGGCGGCCGGACGGCGCTGCCGGCCGGGTCGACGGTGGCGGGCGTGGCGGGTGAGCTCCGGTACCTGATGGGCCGGTTCCCGTCGATGCGGACCAGGCTCCGCTTCGACCCGGCGGGGCGGCCGACCCAGCGGCTGTTCGACGCGGGGCGGATCGACCTGGAGGTGTTCGACGCGGGCGGGTCCGATCCGGGCGCGGTCGCCGAGGCGGTCGAACTCCGTTACCGGGCCGTGCCGTTCGACTACGCGGAGGAGTGGCCGGTGCGGATGGCGGTGGTCCGGGACGCCACCGGGGCGGCCGCGCAGCTGGTGTCGGTGATGCACCACCTGGTGGCGGACGCGGCGGGCGGGGCGATCATGCTGCGCGAGGTGGCGGCCCGCAGCGAGGCCCCCGTCACCGGCCTGCAGCAGCTCGAACAGGCGGCCTGGCAGCGCTCCCCGGCGGGGGTGCGGCAGAACGCGCGGGCGCTGCGGCACTGGGAGCGGGTGCTGCGCGCCGTCCCGGCCCGCCGCTTCCCGCCGGTCGCCGCGCCCGCCCCGGGCACGCCCACCCACTGGACGGGCGCGTACCTGTCGGCGGAGCTGCCGGGGGCGCTGCGGGCGCTCGCCGGGCGGACCGGCTCGAACCCGCGCACCGTCCTGCTGGCGCTGTACGCGCTGGCCCTGCGCGGGTCGGTCGGCGGCGGCCCGGTGGTGGTCCGTCCGGTGGTCAACAACCGTTTCCGGTCGGCCCTTTCGGACGTGGTGTGCATGGCCGCGCAGGCCGGGGTCGTGGTGCTGGACGTGGCGGGGGCGGACCTGGCGGAGGCGGTGGAGCGGACGGCCCGGGCCACCCTGGCGGGCTACAAGCACGCCTGGTTCCACCCGGAGGACCTGGACGCGCTGATCGCCCGGGTCTCGGCGGAGCGCGGCGAGCCGGTGGAGGTGCGCTGCTTCTTCAACGACCGCAGTGCGCACGCCCCTTCGCCCGCCGGGCCGTCCACCGCCGCCCCCGACCGGGAGTTCCGCTGGGTGCGGCGCGCGGACCTGGCGGGGCCGGTGCTGCAGGTCCAGTTCGAGGACGCGCCGGGCGGGCTGCTGGTCGAAGTGCTGACCGACGTCCGGCAGTTCGCGGCGGCCGACGCCGAGGCGCTGGTGCGCGGCATCGAGGAGCTGGCCGTGCGGGGCGCGCTCGCCGCCGGGGGTGCGCGGTGACGGCGCTGCTGGCGGTCGCCGACCACCTGCCGCCGGGCCGGGTGCCGATCGAGGATTTGGCCGGCGGGTTCGGCCTGACGCCGATGCAGGTGAAGGTGTTCCGGCGCTACCACGGCTTCGGCGAGGTGTCCCGCGACCCGGGCGGCACCCTGCTGGACCTGCTGCGGGGCGCGGTCGCGGCGCTGCCCGCGCTGCGCGGCCGGGAGCACCGGGTGCGCTGGGTGCTGCACGCCCGCTCGGTGCCGACGGTGGCCCCGTACCCGCACCGGCCGGTCGAGGAGCTGTGCGCGGAGCTCGGCCTGGGCCGGGCGACCGTGCTGGCGGTCGGTCACCACGCCTGCGCCTCGGGCCTGCTGGCGCTGGACGCGGCGGGCCGGCTGCTGGCCGCGGACGGCGATCCGGCGGCGCTGGCGCTGGTGCTGGCCGGGGAGAAGGCGTTCACCCCGGAGGCGGTGATGGTCCCGGAGACCTCGTTCTTCGGCGAGGGCGCCGCCGCCTGCCTGGTCGCCCCGGACGGCGAGCGGGACCGGGTGCTGTGCTACGCGGCCGACCAGCGCGGCGAGTTCGACAGCGACGCGCCGGAGCGGGCCGCCGAGTTCCAGCGCGACTACGCCGGGCACCTGGCCGGGGCGGTGCTGGCCGCCGTCACCGGGGCCGGGCTGACCCTGGCGCAGATCACCGCGGTCCTGCCGCACAACGTCAACCGGGCGGCCTGGCACCAGGTCTGCCGCCTGCTCGGCTACCCGCGCGAGCGGGTGGTGCTCGACAACGTCGCCGCCCTGGGCCACGTGTTCTGCGCCGACCACTTCGTCAACCACCGCACCGCCCGCGAGCGCGGCCTGCTCCGCCGGGGCGAGCCCTACCTGATGGCCGCGGCGGGCGCCGGGCGCGGCGCGACCTTCGCCGCGACGGTGCTGCGCCACTGAGCCCGGCCCGCCCGCCCCGAAGACCGATCCCCACGGAGGAACGAGCACCCATGACCGACCCGGCCCTGCACGCCCGACTCGTCGACGCCGTCCGCGCGTTGCTGCCCGAGGTGCTCGGGCACGAGGTCGCCGACCCGGACGCCGGCACCGCGCTGACGGCGGCGCTCGGCGTCACCTCCACCACCGGCCTGGAACTCGTCCTCGGGCTGGAGGAGCGGCTCGGCCTGGAGATCAGCGTCGAGGACCTGTCCCGGGACGACTTCGACACCGTCGGCTCGCTCGCCGACTACGTGGCGCGCAACCTGCTGGCGGACGAGTGAGCCCGCGCACCCTGCCGCCCCCGGACCCGGCCGCGCCCGGACCCGCCCCGGGCTGGGGCGTGCGGCGGGCCGCCCGGCGGTCCTTCCCGGCCCCGGCGGCGCTGGCCGCCGACCCGGCGCACGCCGCCCGGCTGGAGCGCTTCCTGTCCGACCTGCTGCGCCCGTACGGCCTGCGCCCGGCGCCCGCGGACGGCCGCGGCCAGTCGTACGGCGAGATGGGCGAGGCGCTGATCGCCGACGTCGTCCCGCCCGGCGAGGAGGTCGACCTGCTGGTGCTGGCGCACGCCGTCCCGGACCTCGCCCCCGGCCGGGCCACCGCCTGCCGGCTGGGCCACGTCTGCCCGGGCCGCCCGCTGGCCCTCGCGGTCACCGACGAGAGCGGCCCGCTCGGCGGCGCCGCGCTGCGCCTGCTGCACGCCTACGCCCGGGAGGGCGGGCTGCGCCGGGCCCTGCTGCTGCTCCTGGAGCAGGACCGGCTCCCCCACCGCCCGGACCCGCCCGCCCACCTGCCGCCGGCGAGCCGGGGCGTGGCGCTCCTGTTCGGCGACCCGCCCCCGGGCGGGCCGCCGCCCGCCCCCGCCCCGCCCCCTCCCGTCGGCCCCGGCCTGGACCCCTGGTGGTCCCTGGCCGCCCCCGCCCACCCCGCCGAGGACCGCCCGTGACCCCGCCTCCCTCCCCCCTCCGCCTGGACGACTACCACCTGCTGTCGCACCGTCACCTCCCACCCGACGTACGGGACTTCATCGAGGGCGGCGCCGAGTCCGAGCGCACCGTGGACGCCAACCGGCGGGCCTTCGAGCGGGTGGTGCTGCGACCCCGGGTGCTGGTGGACGTCTCGCACTGCGACCCGTCCCTGGAGCTGCTCGGCGCCCGGCTGGCCACCCCGGTCGGGGTCGCGCCGACCGCCTACCACCGGCTCGCCCACCCGGACGGGGAGACCGCGACGGCGCGGGGCGCGGGCCGGGCCGGGGCGCTGTACGTGGTGAGCCTGTTCGCCAGCCGGACCCTGGAGGAGATCGCCGCGGCCGCCACCGGCCCGCTCTGGCTGCAGCTGTACTGGCTGCGCCGCCGCGCGGTGCTGGCCGGCCTGGCCGACCGGGCGGCGGCGGCCGGCTACCGGGCCCTGGTGCTGACGGTGGACGCGCCCCGGCTGGGCCGCCGCCACCGGGACGCCCGCAACGGCTTCGCGCTGCCGCCGGGCGTCGCCGCCGTCAACCTCGACCCGGCGCTGACGGCCGCCGCGCACCGCCCCGTCCCGGGCCGCTCCGCGCTGGCCGTGCACACCGCCGAGGCCGTCGACCCGTCCGTGACCTGGGCCGACCTGGCCTGGCTGCGGGAGCGCACCGCGCTGCCGCTGGTACTGAAGGGCATCCTGACCGCCGAGGACGCCCGGCTCGCCGTCGAGCACGGCGCGGACGCGGTCGTGGTCTCCAACCACGGCGGCCGCCAGCTCGACGGCGCACCGGCCGCGTTGGACGCACTGGCCGAGGTCGCGGACGCGGTGGGCGCGGCCTGCCCGGTGCTGTTCGACGGCGGGGTGCGCGGCGGCGCCGACGCCTTCGCCGCGCTGGCACTCGGGGCGCGGGCCGTGCTGCTGGGCCGCCCGGTGCTGTGGGGCCTGGCCGTGGACGGCGCGGCGGGCGTCGCCGGGGTGCTGGGCCTGGCCACCGGGGAGCTCGTCCACACCATGGCCCTGACGGGCCGTCCGTCGCTGTCCGCCGTCGACCGCTCGGCGGTCGTCCTGCCCGCCGCGCACCGGAGGTGAGCGCCCCCGTGACCGACGCCCTCGCCCTCGACGACCTGCACGCCTCGGTCTCCGACCCGGCCGCGGCGTCGATGGACTTCCTCAACGAGGTCGCCGCGCGCTTCCCCGCCGCGATCCCGCTGGCGGCGGGCCGCCCGTACGACGGCTTCCACACCGCCGCCGACCTGACCCGCTACCTGGGCGGCTACCTCGACCACCTGGCCGGGCTCGGCCTGGACGCGGCACGGCGCGACCGCCACCTGCTCCAGTACGGGCGCACCAACGGCCTGCTCGGCCCGCTGATCGCCCGGATGCTGGCCCGCGACGAGGACGTCCACGTCCCCGCGGAGGCCGTGATGGTCACCTCGGGCGCGCAGGAGGCGATGGTGGTCGCCCTGCGCGGCCTGTGCGCGGGCCCCCGGGACGTGGTGCTGGCCGTCGACCCCTGCTACGTCGGCCTGACCGGCGCGGCCCGCCTGCTCGGCGTCGAGGTGGTGCCGGTGCCGGAGTCCCCGGCCGGCCTCGACCCGGAGGACGTGCTGGCCGCGGCCCGCGCCGTCCGGGCGTCGGGCCGCCGCCCGCGCGCCCTGTACCTGGTGCCGAACTGCGCCAACCCGTCCGGCGCGACGCTGCCGCTGCCGGCCCGCCGCCGGCTGCTGGAGGTCGCCGACGAGGCCGACCTGCTGCTGCTGGAGGACGACCCGTACGGCCTGTTCGCCGAGCCCGCCCTCCCCTCGCTCAAGTCCCTGGACGCCTCCGGGCGGGTCGTCTACCTGGGCTCCTTCGCCAAGAGCTGCTTCCCGGGCGCCCGGGTCGGCTTCCTGGTCGCCGACCGGCCGGTGACGGACCGCCAGGGACGGCGCGCCCTGCTCGCCGAGCGGCTCTCCACCGTCAAGAGCCTGCTGACGGTCAACACCTCCCCCGTCGCGCAGGCCGTGGTCGGCGGCTACCTGCTCGCCCACGACTGCAGCCTGCGCGCCGCGACCCGCCCGAAGGCCGCCGTCTACCGCCGCAACCTGCGCACCCTGCTGACCGCCCTGGACCGCGCCTTCGCCGACCACCCCGGCGTGCGCCGCTCCGCCCCCGCCGGCGGCTTCTTCGCCGTCCTGGACGTCCCCTTCGTCGCGGACAAGGCCCTGCTGGAGGTCTCCGGCCGCGACTACGGCGTCCTGTGGACGCCGATGTCCTTCTTCCACCAGGCGCCCGCCGCGGGCCTGCGCTCGCTGCGCCTGTCGTGCAGCGCCCTCGCCCCCGACCGGATCGAGGAGGGCGTGCGCCGCCTCGCCCGCCTCGTCGCGGACCGCACGCCGTGACCGACACCGTGCTGGTCTGGCTGGTCGCCGACCTCCCGCCCGGCCCCGCCGTGGACGCCCTGCACGCCGTCCTCGACCCCGCCGAGCGGCGGCGCGCGGCCGGCTACCGCAGCGCCGAGGACCGCCGCCGCTACGTGGTCGCCCACGGCGCGACCCGCCACCTGGTCGCCGCCCGCCTCGGCGTCCCCCCGGCCGAACTGCGCTGGCGGCACGGCCCGCACGGCAAACCCGCCCTGACGGGCCCGCACACCGGCCCCGAGGTCAACCTCTCGCACTCCGCGGACCTCGCCCTGGTCGCCCTCTCCCCCACCCGCCCCGTCGGCGTCGACCTCCAACGCGTCCTCCCCGACCGGCTCTCCGTCGCCCTGGCCGCCCGCTACTTCCCGCCCGAGGAGGCCGCCGCCGTCCGCGACCTCCCCGACCCCGCCACCCGCGCGGCCCACTTCGCCCGCCTCTGGGCCCGCAAGGAAGCCCTGGTCAAGGCCCACGGCGGCCGCCTCACCCAGGGCCTGCGCATCCCTCTCCAACACGCCCCCGCCCCCACCGACCCCGCCGACACCTGGTCCCGCCACTACCGGGTCCACGACCTCCCCGCCCCGCCCGGCTACCACGCCGCCCTCGCCCTCGCGGGCACCGCCCCCTTCCGCACCGCCCTCCACCACTGGCCGTGAGCGGAACTCTCACGCAGGGGAACAAACAGGGGCCCGGGGAACGGCGGTGCCGAGTGGCTGGTGTCCGACGGGCCGCGGGGCGCCACCCCGTTTCGGGCCGAAGGTCCTTGGCGCAAGCCCCGTAGCGCCCCACTGTGTCCCGACCCAAAGCCTCTCGGCCCCGCCGTTCCCCGGGCCCCTGATTTCTCCCGTCCCGCCTGCCTGAAAGTTTCCCGAAAGGAATCCCCCCGTGCCCCTCGACCCCCTGCTGCGGTCTCTGCGCGACGAGCGCTCGCGGAGCGGCGTGCCGCCCCTCTACACGCTCACCGTCGAGCAGGCCCGCGCCGCGGACCTGGCGGCGGTCCGGGCCACCGCCGCCCGCCCCCGTCCGCTGCACGAGGTGACGGACCGTCGGTTCCGGGGCCCGGCCGGCGACCTCCCCGTCCGGGTCTACCGGCCGCGTGCCGGGCGTCCGCTGCCCGTGCTGCTCCACTACTTCGGCGGCGGCTGGACCCTGGGCGGCATCGACACCTCGGACGCGCTCTGCCGCGACCTCGCGGTGGCCGCGGACTGCCTGGTCGTCACCGTCGGCTACCGTCTCGCGCCGGAGCACCCCTTCCCGGCGGCCGTCCACGACTGCTACGCGGCCCTGCGCTGGGTCGTGGAGAACGCGGCGGAGCTGGGCGCGGACCCGTCCCGCCTCGCGGTGGGCGGGGACAGCGCGGGCGGCAACCTGGCCGCGGCGGTGACCCTGTTGGCCCGTGACCTGCCGCTGACGGCGCAGCTGCTGGTGTACCCGAACACCGATCAGCTGGCCGACGACGGGTCGCTGCGCGAGCACACCGACCCGTGGCTGTTCAACCACCGCTCGGTGGCCTGGTACCGGGGCCACTACCTGCCGCCGCACCTGGACGCGGCCCATCCGCTGGCCTCGCCGCTGCGCGCCCCGGACCTGTCCGGCCTGCCCCCGGCCCTGGTGCTGACGGCGGAGTACGACCCGCTGCGCGACCAGGGCGAGGCGTACGCGGCCCGCCTGGCCGCGGCCGGCGTCCCGACCGAACTGGTCCGCCACCGGGGCATGGCGCACGGCTTCTTCACCATGACGGGCGTCCTCCCGGCGGCCCGTGCCGCCAACGCCCGGGCCGCCGCCTTCCTGCGCGACCGTTTCGCGGCGGCGGCCCGGCCCGGGAAAAGTGCATAAATACTTCATATAAATCGGCTATGCTTCGGCCATGGACTCCGAGGACGCCGCGCGCGGCGCCACCACCGACATCGGCTCGGCCCTCTACGGGCTGGCCACCAGGGCCGTGCGGCGCCTGCCCCGCGACCTGAGCCTCACGTCCGGCGCCACCCTGGCGACCCTGGACCGGACCGGGCCGCGCCGGATCACCGACCTGGC
This sequence comes from Kitasatospora sp. NPDC088391, assembly GCF_044753345.1. Taxonomy (NCBI): domain Bacteria; kingdom Bacillati; phylum Actinomycetota; class Actinomycetes; order Kitasatosporales; family Streptomycetaceae; genus Kitasatospora; species Kitasatospora sp. NPDC088391. The sequence goes on along the minus strand of NZ_JBIVNB010000004.1, from coordinate 609,273 downwards.
CGCGGACGCGGGCGTCACCCAGCCCGCGATGACCGTCCTGGTGCGGGTGCTGGAGGAGTCCGGGCTGGTCGAGCGCGGGGGCGACCCGTCCGACCGGCGGGTGACCCTGGTGTTCCTGACCGGGGCCGGGGCGTCCTACGTCCGGGAGCGGCGCCGGGCGGGCGTCGACGCGTTCGCGGGGCTGGTCGACCGGCTCGCCGCCGACGAGGTCGAGGCCCTGGCGGCCGCCCTCCCGGCGCTGCGGCGCCTGGCGGCGCTCGACGACCGGGACCGCGACGGGGCCGGGCGGGACGGGGCGGGGCGGTGACGCGGCGGCTGGTCCCCTCCCTGGTGTTCGTCGCCCTGGTCGTGGCGGCGGTCGGCAGCCTGGGGACGCCGCTGGTCACCAGCGTGGCGACCACCTTCCGCGTCCCGCTGGACAGCGCGCAGTGGACGCTGACCGCCACGCTGCTGAGCGGGGCCGTCGCCACGCCCGTCCTGGGCCGGCTCGGGTCCGGCCCGCACCGGCGGGCCGCGGTCCTGGCCACGCTGGCGGTCGTGGTGGCCGGCAGCGCGCTGACGGTGCTGCCGCTGCCGTTCGGGTGGCTGGTCGCCGGGCGGGCGGCGCAGGGCGTCGGGCTCGGTCTGACGGCGCTGATGATGGGCGTGGCGCGCGACCACCTCCCGGAGGAGCGCGGCGCGGCCGTGATCGCGCTGCTCTCGGTGGTCTCGATCGTCGGGGCCGGTGTCGGCTACCCGCTGGCCGCGCTGCTCGCCGAGGTCGGCGGGGTGCGCGCCGCCTACGGTCTCGGACTGGTCGTCACCTCGGTCGCGTTCCTGGCCGCGTGGCGCTCGGTGCCGGCCGCGCCGGGGGGCCGCTCCGCCCGGGTGGGCGCGGCGGGGGCGGTGCTCCTGACGGCCGGGCTGTTCCTGGTCCTGTTCCTGGCGGGCCGGACGGGCCTGTGGAGCCGTCACCTCGCCGCGGCGGTGGGCCTCGCCGTCGCGGCCGTGCTGCTGCTGGCCGCCTGGACGGTCTCGGAACTGCGCAGCGCGACGCCCCTGGTGGACGTCCGGGCGGTGCGGCACCCGGCGGTCGCCGGGGCGAACGTCGCGACGTTCGTCGGCGGGATCGGCATGTACCTCCTCCTCACGCTCGTCACCCGGTACGCGCAGACGCCGGGCGGCGCGGGCTACGGCCCGGGGTTGAGCACCTTCGTCGCCGGGCTGGTCCTGGTCCCGTTCTCGGCGCTGGGGTTCGTCGCGGGCCGCTGCGCGCCCCGGCTCGGGAGGCGGGTCGACGCGTCGCTGCTGCTGGCGGGCGGCGCCGTCGTCGTGGGCGGCGGGTTCGCCCTCTTCGCGGCGGCCCGGTCGCACCCGGTCGAACTGTTCGCGGCCATGGGCGTCCTGGGCTGCGGCGTCGGCGGTTTCTCGGCCGCCCTGCCCGGCGTCGTCCTGGCGGTCACGCCCCGGGGCGAGACGTCGAGCGCGATGGGTTTCAACTACGTGGTCCGCAGCGTCGGGTACTCGCTGGGCAGCGCCCTGGGCGGCCTGGTCCTGGCCGCCGGGACGGGTGCCGGCCGCCCCTTCCCGGACGACGGTGCCTACACGACGGCGGCGCTGGTCGGCCTCGCCGCGATGGCGGTCACGGCCGCGGTCTGCCTCGCCCTGGCCCGGTCGCGCCCGCCCGCCGGAGGCCCGGCGGTGCCCCGCCCGTCCGCCGCCGCCACCGCCGGGCGCGACCGCTCCGGAGCCTGACGTCCCATCCGGCCCCGTTCTCCGTTCCCTCCCACCCGTCCCCGTTCTTCCCCATGTCTATCTGGAGGCTTCCATGGCCAAGGGCTACTGGGTCAGTTCCTACCGCGCGGTCCACGACCCCGAGCGGCTGGCCGCCTACGACCGGCTGGCCGGTCCGGCCGTGCGGGCCGGAGGCGGGCGGGTGCTCTCCCGCGGGGCGCTGTCCGTCGTGCACGACGACGGGGTCGCGGGGCGCACCGTGCTGGTCGAGTTCGACAGTTTCGAGCAGGCCGTGGCGGCCCGTGGGAGCGCGGCCTACCAGGAGGCGCTGGCCGTCCTGGGCGACGCCGTCGAGCGCGACTTCCGGATCGTCGAGGGCGTCGACTGACCGGCGCGTCCGGGAACGCCGGAGCCCGCCCGGCCGGCAGCGGCGGGGCGGGCTCCGGGGCGGGTCACTTGGAGATCGACGCCCAGAACTCCTCGAAGGACAGGCGGCCGTCGCCGTTGGCGTCCTTGGCGTTGATGATGGCCTGCGCGACGGTCTCGGTGACGTGGTAGTCGCCGAGCTGCGCCATGACGCTCTTGTACTCGGTCGCGGTCACGCGCCCGTCACCGTCGACGTCCAGACGCGCGAACGCCGTCCGTGCCGCTTCGATGTCAGCCACGGTGGCCTCCCCTTAAGTGTTCTCGGTTGCTCATCGGTGCCGGTCGCTGGACCGGCGGGAGTCACATTATCCGTTCACCGGTACCGGCCCGGTCCCGGGTCCGTCGCAGCTCCGTCCCGAACCGGCCCGGACCGTCCCGCCCGGGTTCAGCCCCTGCTGACCCGGACGCCGCCGAGCAGGCCCCAGGCGGCGACGTGCACGGTCGGGCCGCCCGGCGCGGTCGGGCCGTCGTCGCTGACGCCGCCCAGCCGGATGCCCGTCACGACCACCCGGACGTCGGGGCGCACCCGCAGGTGGACGCCGCCGATCAGGCTGAGCTTGGTGATCCGCAGTTCGGCCCCGTCCGGGATGTCGACCTCGGTGAGGTCGATGTCCGCGCCGCCGATCAGCGAGGCGGTGAGCGTGCGGCCGTGGATCTCCGCGCCCTCCAGCCGCGCCCCGCCGATCAGGCTGATCCGGACCGTCGTGCCGTCGTCGCCCTCGGTGTTCCCCGTCTTCGTCATGGGGCACACCCTAGGGCCTGCCTCCGGGCCGCCCCGGCTGCTTCGGGGTGCGCGGGAGGGTGCGCCGGTGGATGGTGCCGCCGGGGGCGTACCAGCCGGACTTCTTGCGGACGGCCGGGCTCGGGTCCTGCCGGTGGGACGTCAGGATGGCGGCGAGGGCGGTGGCGTCGGTGTGGACGAACTTGCCGACGAGTTCGACGGCCCGGAGGCGGACCTGCGGGTCGGGGTCGCCGGCGAGGTGGCGCAGCGCGGGCTCCAGGACGCGGTCCGCGCCCGGGGCGCAGGTGTCGTTCTTGCAGCGGTCGCAGGCCAGGGCGTGGAACGCGGCGATCCGGACCTTGGCGTCGGGGTCGTCGGCCATCTCGATGAGCCGCGGCATGGAGTCGGTGTCGACCAGGTGGTCGAGCAGCCGGCAGCAGCCTTCGCGGACGGCCGGGTCGGGGTGGTCGAGGCCGGCCCGGACGGCGTCGAGCGCGTCGTCGGCGCGGCGCAGCAGTTCGTGGTAGGCGCCCACGGTGCGCTGGGGGTCGCCCAGGCAGGAGACGAGGGCTTCGTCGTCGGTTCTGAGAAATCCGAGCACGGTCCCAGTGTGGAACCGTGCTTCCCTTGCCCGCAAAGGGATTTCGGGGTCTCAGCCGTGCAGGCCGGTGAGCAGCCGGGCGATGTCGAGGCCGGAGCGCAGGTAGTCCTGGAAGGTCTCGTTGGCGAGGGCCCGGGGCGAGCGGCGCTGCCGCAGCAGCCGGACGGCGTCCTCCCGGTCGTGGCCGAGCGAGACCAGCGCCTGGGCGACGACCAGGCCGGAGCGGTTGTAGCCGGAGTGGCAGCGGACCAGCACCGTGCGCCCCTCGGCGAGGGCCCGGACGACGGCGTCGGCGAGGCGCTGGACGGCGCCGATCTGATCGGACGTCAGCGGGGCGTCGGGCAGTTCCGCGACCAGGTGCTCGACCCCGGCGTCGGGCCCGTGCCCGGGCCGCACGTACAGGCTGACCACCAGGTCGAATTCGGCCTCCACCACGACGGGTCGGAGTTCCCCGGCCGGGTCGGTCCAGTAGTGCCCGCCGATCCACAGGCCGGTCACCACCTCGTCCCACGGCGACCCCGGCCCCCGCAGCTCCCGGTCCCCCTGCCGTGTCCCGCCCACCCGTCCCCCTCGCCGCGCCGCCGCCGTCACCCTGTTCAACGCGCGGAGATCACCGGGCGGTTCCCCGGCGGGAGGACGCGGCCCGACCGGATCTGACGGGGCGTCACCGCGCGCGTCACCGCGCACGGCGGAGGGCACGGCGGAGCGCACGGCGGAGGGCGCGCGGTCACCCCGCCCCGGCGGGCCGCGGGTCGCCGAACTGGACGTACTCGACGACGGCGCCGCCCGGGTGGCGGAGGGTCGCGTTGCGGCCGGTGGGGACGGTGTTCGGGCCGTCCAGCACGGTGCCGGTGGGGAGCACGGCCTCCAGGTCGTCCACCAGGACGGTGGCCTGGGTCTCCCGGTACGGGGCGAGGGCCTCGGGGGTGCCGGCGATCAGCAGGAAGCCGCCGACCCGGGCCAGTTCGAGGTCGCGGTAGGGGAAGCGGAGCCGGGCGGGCTCGCCGGCGAGGGCGGTGAAGGTCGGCAGGGCGGTGTCCAGGTCGTCCACGTAGATGCGGGCCAGGGTGGCGAGCGCGGGCATGGCGGGGCCTCCGGGGTCGGTGTCGCTGTCGATGTCCGTACCAGCTTGATCATTTCGACTTTCCCGAATCGTCGAAACGATGGGCATACTACGGGCATGGCGGAGGACATGGAACTGGCGGCAGTGCTGCACGCGTTGGGCGACCCCGTGCGGCTGTCGCTGGTGCGGCGGATGGCCGCGCTCGGCGAGAGCGCGTGCAGCCCGGACGGCCTGGCCGTGCCGCGCTCCACCCTCTCCAACCACTGGCGCGTCCTGCGCGAGGCGGGTCTGACGACCACCCGGCAGGAGGGCAAGAACCGGATCATGGCCCTGCGCCGGGACGAACTGGACGCCCGCTTCCCGGGTCTGCTGGCGGCGGTCCTGGGAGCGGCCGGTCCGGGCGGGGACGGGCGGACGGGCCCGGCCTGACGGTGCGTCGGGCCGATTCCCGAACGGGCGTCCGATCGGCGGGCCGCGGCGGCTAGGGTGCGCGATGAGCTTGGGGACGGTGGCCATCGCGGTGACGGGCGTGGCGGGGACGCTGGGGGGCGCGCTGCTGACCCAGTGGGGCGCGGAGCGCAACAAGCGGCGGGAGCTCGAACTCGCCCGCGCCTTCCAGGAGTCCCGGGAGAGCGCGGCGCTGCGCCGGGACTGCTACACCCGGCTGTACCGGGACGCCCGCCAGTTCGCCACCGCCCTCAACCGCCACCTGCACGTGCTGCGCGAGCGCGACCCGGCCGAGCCGGACGTCCGCGCCCTGGAGGAGGCCAAGGACGCGCACCGCAACCACTGGTCGGAGACCCAGATGGTGGCCCCGGACCGGGTGATCGTCGCGGGCGAAGCCGCCAACCACGCCCTGACCGGGGTCTACGCCGCCGTCAAACGCCTGGAGCAGGGCCGGGCCCGGCCCGACGAGACCCTGGACTCGGCCGCCGCGGCGCAGCGCGAGCTGTGGGAACTGATCAAGGCGATGCGCCACGCGATGCGCCACGACCTCGGCGTGTCGAGCGAGTTCTGAACCTCCCCCGCCCGCCCGCGGGGTGACGGCCCGTCATGGACGTTTCGGCGCCCGGGCCCGGCCCCGCCGGGGGCGGCCCGGCCGGGCCTTGACGGGGTTCCGGCGCCCTCCCCAGCATGACGAGCCGGAGCCGCCCCCTCGCCCAGGAGCCCGCCATGCGCCCGTCCGCCGCCCCCGCCGTCCCCACCGCCCCCATCGCCCGCGCCCGCACCGCCGCCGCCCGGGTCGCCGGGCCGCTGTTCGCCTCCGCCGTGCTGTGCGGGTCGCTCGCCGCCCCGGCCGCCGACGCGGGCGACCTGGGGCACGCGGTGCTGGCGGCGAAGGACGGCTGGGCCTCGGCCACCACGGGCACCACGGGCGGGTCGAAGGCGGACGCGGCGCACACCGTCACGGTCTCGACCCGGGCGCAGCTGGTCGCGGCGCTGGGCGGGAAGAACTCCGGCAACGGCGCGAACGCCACCCCGAAGATCGTCCAGGTCTCGGGGGTGATCGACCTGAACACCGACGACGCGGGCAGGCACCTGGACTGCTCGGCGTACACCACCGGCGGCTACGCCCTGGGCGCCTACCTGGCGGCCTACGACCCGAAGGCGTGGGGGACGTCGAAGGTGCCCTCGGGGGCGCAGGAGGACGCCCGGGCGGCCTCGCAGAAGAAGCAGGCCGACCGGGTGCAGATCAACGTGGGCGCGAACACCACCATCGTCGGCGTCGACGGCGGGACGCTGCGCGGCGGCGGACTGGTCGTCAAGAACGTCGACAACGTGATCGTCCGCAACCTGTCCTTCGAGAACGCGGCGGACTGCTTCCCGCAGTGGGACCCGACGGACGGCTCCGACGGCAACTGGAACTCGATGTACGACGCGGTGACGGTGTACGGGGCGACCCACGTGTGGGTGGACCACGACACCTTCTCGGACGGGGCGGTGCCGGACTCCTCGCTGCCGAAGTACTTCGGGCGGCTCTACCAGGTGCACGACGGGCTGCTGGACGTGGTCAAGGGCGCGGACTACGTCACCGCCTCGTGGAACGTGTTCCGGGACCACGACAAGACCGACCTGATCGGCAACAGCGACGGCGCCTCGGCCACCGACGCGGGCCACCTGCGGGTGACCTTCCACCACAACCTGTGGCAGAACGCGGTGGAGCGGGCGCCCCGGGTCCGGTTCGGGCAGGTGGACGTCTACGACAACCTGTACGCGCCCAGGGCGGGGAGCTTCGACTACGGGATCGGGGTCGGCAAGTCCTCGCGGATCATCGCGGAGAACAACGCGTTCACCCTCCCGTCGGGGATCACGGCCGCCGACGCCCTCCGCAACTGGGGCGGCACCGGCCTGACCGCGCGGGGCAACACCGTCAACGGCGCCGTCACCGACCTGGTCGCCGCCTGGAACACCGCCAACCCCGGCAAGCCCCTCACCTCCTCCTCCGGCTGGACCCCCACCCTCCGCACCGCCCTCGACCCGGCCGCCGCCGTCCCCGCGAAGGTCACCGCCGGCGCGGGCGCGGGCCGGCTCTGACGGACCGTCAGGGAGATCCGGCCGGAGCGGCGAACGACGCGATGAACTCCCGCAGGGGGCGGGCCGCCTGCTCCGGCGGGAGCCGGGTGTCGAGGCCGAACACCTCGATCGCCCCGAGCGGCCCGCGCGGGCCCAGGACCCGCAGGGTGCGGTGGGAGGTCCCGCTGCGGGCGGGGTGGACGATGGCGGCCACGGGCGCGGCGGGGGTGGTGTATCCGGCGATGTAGGTCAGGAGTTGGTGCCGGTCGTCGGCGTCCACGTTCGTGTTCTGCAGGTCCTTGTGCTTCGCGTCGACGGCGAGGAAGCGGGTCGGCCCGGGGTGGTCGAAGGCGAGCAGCGTGTCGGGGCGGAAGGACCGGAGTCCCGGGGGAAGTCCGCCGAGGGTGACGATGCGGCCTTCGTCCGGCCGCGCCGCACGGCCGCCCGCCCGCCTGGCCGCGTCCTCGGCCATCCGTCCGACCACGAGTTCCCAGAGCCGGTCGACGCTCAGCAACAGGCTTCCGGCCCGGTGGCCGCGGTGGTCGAGCAGGTCGCTGACGCCACCGCCGCGCAGGACCAGCGCGGACCAGGCGTGTGCGGCCCGGTAGTGCTGGTTGACCCGGGTGTAGCGGGCCCGGTCCAGCAGGCGGGTGGCGGTGCTGTCGAGCCGGGGGTTCGGGAAGCCGGCCGCGACGGCCGCGAGCTCCCGGGCGAGGGCGGGCCGACCGGCGGCCAGCCGGACGGCGGCGGCGAGGGCGGCCCCGCAGATCTGGTTCTCCCAGATCACGGGTTGGCGCTCGTGGGTCCGGACGTGCAGGCGGTCGACCGCGCCGTAGCGGCGGACCACCTGGCGGCGGATGTCCAACTGTCCGCGCAGCCCCGGTTCGATCCGGTCGACGGGCCGGTACCCGCAGTTGGGGCCCCGGCGGAGCACGGCCTGGCACTCCGCCAGGAGCGCGGGCAGTACCAGGTCCGCGTAGCCGGTGCTGCTGGTGCGCCAGCGGCGAAGCGTCTGTTCGTGCGGTACGGGCGTGCCGTGGGCGTAGCAGAGCCAGGTGATGAGCTGGTCGCCGGGGACGGGGAGTTTGGGGGTCAGGGTGAGCCGGACCCGGTCGAGGACGAGGATGCCCGTGACCGACCTGGTGCTGATCGCCCAGCCCCGCCGGGTGTCCCGCAGCGCGAGGGCGCCCGTGGACCCGAGGGCGCGCAGTCGGCGGACGTCGTCCTCGGTGAGTTGTCCGCGGCCGAGCTCGACGGTGCTGTGCTCGCCGATCTCCACTTCGGGCGGGCCGGTGCGGCGGTCACGCATCGCGGGTGTCGTCCCGGCCGACGGGGGTGAATTCGGCGGCCAGCAGCGCGGGCAGGTCGGCGGCGCTGCTCCAGGCGATCCGTCCGGTGTCGGGGTCGGCGAGGCTGCCGAAGATCGCCCGCAGTTGTTCGGGGCGCCCGAGGCAGTGGTCGTCCACGAGCGGGACGATGTCGTGCCGGAAGGCGGCGGCGAGCTCCTCGGGTGTGGCGACGGGGCGGTCCTCGCGCATCAGGGCGGCCTGGCCGATCACCTGGTCCGGCCCGAAGGTCTCGTACAGCCGGACGTTGAGTTCGCCCAGCAGGTCGGCGAGTTCGAGGCCGCCGACGTTCCCCGCGACGGCCTCCGGGTCGGGCGGCACCTCGATGGTGGCGAAGCGCCGGCGGATCGCGGCGTCGAGGTGTCCGGTGCTCCGGTCGGCGCTGTTCATGGTGCCGATGATCCGGACGTTCGGCGGGACGGCCTGCTGCTCCTCGCTGATCGGCAGGGTGACGGGGATGCCCCGCTTGTCGAGCTCCAGGAGGGTGATCAGTTCGCCGAGGATGCGGGGCAGGTCACCGCGGTTGATCTCGTCGATGATCAGCAGGAAGGTCTCGTCCGGCTCGTCCCGGGCGGCCCGGCAGACCCGCCGGAACAGTCCCTCGCGCAGGTCGAGCCGGAGCCCGGCCTCGCCGGACGCCTTGACGGGCTTGAACCCCTCGACGAAGTCCTCGTAGCCGTAGGACGGGTGGAAGGTGACCATGGTCAGCCGCCCGGCGGGCGGCTGCTCGGCCGGGCCGGTCCCGGCGGGCGCCTGGGGCAGCGCCAGCAGTTCGGCGACGGCGGCGGCCCGTTCGGCGGGCCCGGCGTCGATCAGGTGGACCCGATCGGCCAGGGCCAGGGCGGTGCTGAGGGCGAGCCGGGTCTTGCCGGTGCCGGGCGGCCCCTGCAGGATGACCTGCCCCTTGTGGTCGAGCGCCTCGAGCACCCGGCGCACCTCGGCGGGCGGTTCGGCGGGCGGCTGCGGGGCGGGGGCCTCCGCCCCGGTCGCGGCAGGGTCGCGCACGGTCCGCCGCCGACTGCGGATCTGCCGGAGCAGCCGGTCCGGCACCTTCGCGAAGGTCTGCTGCCAGGCGTGGACGGGGCTGTCGAGGTACTGCGCGTAGGAGGTGTCCCAGTCGACCGCCAGCCGGTGAGGGTAATCGGGCCGGAAATCGTCGTAGACGTAGCCCCCGGTCACGGTACCGAGCGCCAGCACTTCGGACTTCCCGCGGTTGGCGACGATCTGCTCGCCGGGTTCGAGGTCGCGGAACTCCAGCAACTGGCGGGCGAGCCGGAGGTTGTGGCCGGCCGAGCCGGGCCGGTGGCCGTCGAGCACCTGCTTCAGGGCGCGGTCGCTCTCGTACTGTCCGAGGTCACCGACCTCGCCCCAGCCGACCCGGATGCAGCCGTCCTCCCGGAATTCCGGCCAGAGCTGTCCCTCCGCCCCCGGTGCGATCTTCCAGACGTCGCCGTCGGGAATCCTGGGGTCGAACTCGGTGTAGAGGAACCGCATCACCTCGAACGGCGACCAGCCGTCGAACTCCGGCCGCTCCTGGACGAGGCGGTACAGGTACCTGTTCGCCGTCCAGGTCCGCACGCCCGGCTGGTTGGGGAGTCCGATTCCGTCGAGCAGGGCGGTGAAGTGCCGTACATGCTCGGCGGAGAAGATCGGCAGGAAGTAGTGGGGGTAGTAGACCGACAGCGCCTTGGTCACCATCGCCTGTCCGAAGGACAACGTCCCGAGGTCGTCCAGGGCGCGGAAATCCCTGGCCCCGGCCATCTCCAGCGCCATGACGAACTCGGCCCGAATCCGCCGCCATGCCTCCTGCTCGTCCAGGTGCCCCAGGGGCGCGGGGTAGCGCCACTCCCCCGTGTTGTGCTGGTAGATGATGTGCTTGGCGGCGCTGCCGCCGCGGATGCTGCCGAGGGCGTCGGTGCCGTACTCCAGGACCCGGCAGAAGGACGACCCGACGGAGTCGGGCCCGAGCGCGTAGCGTTCGAGCGGCAGTCGGAGCCACTGCTTCTGGGGAAACTCGGACAGCACCCGCCTGCGCTGCCCCTCCCGTTCCTCCTCCGCCCCACGGACCTCGTCCCGGTCGAATTCCCGGGCCTTGCGTTCGAGGTCGATCTGCTGTCCCGCCCCTGCGTCCATGAGGCCATGATCCCCGACAGCCGTTCAGCGGCGGAACCCGACCTCCGGGGCCGGGGCGGCCGGGCCGGCGGCGGCCGGGTGCGGGGTGGAGGCGAAGAGGTTGAGGCCGAGGGCGCCGGAGAGGTGGTGGGTGACGCGTTGGCCGCGGACGCTGTTGCCGGCGTCGTCGAGGCGGGGGGAGAAGACAGCGATGCCGCCCTTGCCCGGGGCGACGGTGACGATGCCGCCGGAGACGCCGCTCTTGCCGGGCATGCCGACCTCGTAGAGCCAGTCGCCGCTGTGTTCGTAGAGGCCGGCGGTGGCCAGGGCGGCGAGGGTGTCGCGGCAGACGTCGGGGGCCACGACGCTCTCGCCGGTGAGCGGGTTGACGCCGCCGCCGGCCAGGGTCGCGCCCATCACGGCGAGGTCCCGGGTGGAGACGGCGAGCGAGCACTGCCGGGTGTAGAGGTCGGTGGTGGTGACGGGGTCGCGGGCCAGCGCGCCGTAGCTGTCGAGCAGGCGGGCGATCGACTCGTTGCGCTGGTTGGTGGCGGACTCGGAGGCGTACACCTCCGGGTCGAGGGCCAGTTCGCGGCCGGCGAACCGGGACAGGCCGCGCCGGACGAACTCCCAGCGCTGCTCGGGCGTTTCGCCGGGCACCAGCGCGGTGGTGGCCAGCGCCCCGGCGTTGACCAGCGGGTTCATCGGGCGGCCGTGGTTGAGTTCGACGGCCAGCACCGAGTTGAAGGGCAGTCCGGTGCTGTTGACGCCGATCCGGCGGCGGACGGTCTCGTGGCCGAGTTCCTGGTCGACCAGGGCGAAGACGAACGCCTTGGAGATCGACTGGATCGAGAACCGGTGGTCGGCGTCGCCCGCGGCGTGCACGGTGCCGCCGACGTGCGCGACGGCGACGCCGAACAGGTCGGGGTCGGCGGCGGCCAGGACCGGGATGTAGTCGGCGACCTGCCCGCGCCGGTCGTCGCGGAAGCGCCGCAGCACCCCGGTGAGCGCCGCCTCGACGGCCTCGCGGGACGGGAGCCGCCCGGTGGAGACCGCGGCCTGCGCGGTGCGGATGTCGACGACGTCGTGCGGGTCGTGGATGACACCGACCTCCTGCGGCGCACCGACCTCCCGCGCACCGGTCTCCCGCGCACCGGCCTGCGGCGCACCGGTCTCCCGCGCACCGGTCTCCTGCGGGCCGGTGTCCTGCGGGTCGTGGGTCGCGCTCTCCATCGGGCACCGTCCGTTCGTCCGTCCCGGCTGCCCGGGCCCTGCCCCGTCGGCCCCATCCTGCCCGGGCCGGGGCGGGGCCGCCCGGGTGTCAGGCCGTCCAGGTGGTGAGCAGGGCGGCGGCGGTGACGCCGGGGCCGAGGCCGAAGACCAGGCCGCGGGCGCCGGGGCGGGGCGGGGCGCGGTGGGTGCGGTCGAGGACGGAGAAGAGGGTGGCACCGCCGAGGTTGCCCTCCTCGGCGAGGACGTCGCGGGAGTGCCGGACGAACTCCTCGTCGACGCCGAGGACCTTGCCGAGCCGAGTGAGGATGGCGGGGCCGCCGGGGTGCAGGACGCCGAAGTCGAGCGGGCCGTCGGTGTTCCGGTCGAGCCAGTCGCGCAGCGCGGGGGCGAGGTCGGTGACGGAGCGCAGCGAGTCGCGGGTGGAGGAGAAGTGGTCGCCGCGCTCGTCGGTGACCTTGCGGTAGCGCTCGACGGTGCCGGGGAGGGTGTACTCCCAGGTGTGGTCGATCCGCAGGGTGGGGGCGGGGCCGAGCGGGCGGGCGGCGACCAGGGTGGCGGAGACCAGGTCGCCCCAGAGCGCCTTGTAGATCTGGTCCTCCAGGGTGCGGGCGCTGTCCTGGTAGAGCGCGGAGAGGAATTCGCCGACCAGCACCAGCACGATGTGCCCGGGGTGCCGGGCGAGGTGCTCCTCGGCCATGACCAGCGCGAGCGCGCCGCCCGCGCAGGCGGCCTGGGTGGTGCTGCGGATGCGGGTCTCCGGGCGCAGCCCGAGGTCGTTGAGCAGGTGGACGCCGAGGCCGGGGACCTTGTCGGCGGTGGCGCTGGAGACGATCACGCAGTCGAGGTCGGCGGGGGCGAGTCCGGTGTCGGCGAGGACGGCGCGGGCGGCCCCGGCGGCGGCGCGGCGGACGGTGTCGAAGGTGTCGTCCTTGCGGCGCCGGGTGTCGCGCTCGCCGACGATCTCCTCGTAGGGGGCGAGGTAGCGGCGGGTGCCGGGCAGGTTGGTGAGGGCCTTGCGGATGGTCTCGCGCTGCGGGTGGTCGGGGTTGCGGGCCAGGATGTCCTCGCGGATCCGGGCGGCGTCCACCACGTGCGGTCCGGGCACCAGCGCGGGGCGGGTGATGTGGACGGGTGTGCAGCTCATCGGCGTCTCCCTCGTCTCGGGTGCGACGGGTCGTCAGGCGGGCCCCGGCGCCGGGCGGAGGCCCCGGCGGAGGACGTCCGCGGAGTCGGCCTCGGGGTCGAGCAGGACGTGTTCGCGGACCAGGTCGACCCCGGCGACCCGGGCCACCACCATGCTGCCGGGCAGGGCGGCGCCCCGCAGCACGGCGGGCAGGCCGTCGAGTTCGGTGCGGCCGTCCTCGCCCGCGACCACGGCGACCCGGTCGCCGAGCGGCAGGGCGCGCAGCCGGGCCCAGTGGGCGTCGTCCGTCCCGGGTTCGGGGCGCCAACGGGCCCGGAGGACGCCGTCGGGGTCGGGGAGCACGGCGGTGAGCAGCGGCCGGCGCTCGTCGAGGGCGAGCGGCAGCAGCGCGGCCCGGCTCCCGACCGGGAGGGCGGCGAGGGCGGCGAGGTGTTCGGCGGCCCCGGCGAGGGCGGCGGTGATCCGGCCGTCGGGGGGGTCGACGAGCAGTTCGACCAGTTCGTCGGCGGGGAGGGCGCGCAGCGCGGCGGTGGCGGCGGGGAGGGCGGTGAACGGGTCGGGCCGGGCGGCGAGCCGGGCGCGCGGGGCGAGGCCGGCCAGCACGGCGTCCAGGGTGGCGGGGGTGAGGCGGTGCCAGCGGGTGTCGTTGTCCGCGTACTGCTCCTCGAGCAGGGCGACCGCGCCGGACTCGACGCAGTGCCGCAGCCGGTCCCGGAACACCCGGTCGGCGGGGCGGGCGGGGCCGGGCGGCTCGTCCTCGTCCCGGTGGTCGTACGGGGAGGCGTCGATGCGTTCGGGGAACAGGCCGGCGGCGGCGGTGCGGGCGAGGGCCCGCTCGCAGGGGGCGTGGCTGCCGAGGTACAGGTACTGGTCCCGGCCGACGTGCGCGGTGAAGCGGTCGCCGTCCTCCAGCCGGCACCAGAGGCCGTGGTCGCGCAGCATGGCGCGGACGAGTTCGCGGGCGGTGGCGAGCGGGACCCGCAGGCCGTCGTGCAGGGCGGCCCGGCCGCCGGGCAGCAGGCCGTCGAGGCCGGAGCCGTCGAGGGCGGGTTCGAGTCCGAAGTGCACCGGACCGGCCACGCCCGGCTCCCGGAGCTCCAGCTCGTCCACCCCGGAGTCCTCGGCGAAGGCGGTGACGGCGTCGAGGTAGGCGGCCTCGACGGGGCCGTGGTCGCTGACGGGCTCCGCCGTCCCGGTGTAGTGGCCGCGTCCGTCGCGGTCGGCGGGGTCGTACTTGGTCACTCGGTACACGTGGGTCGGCACGGGAGGATCATCGCAGGGCGGGGCGTGGGCGGGGCCGGGCGGGGCGCTGGGCCGAACGGGGTGATCACGGGGCGGTGCCGCGCGCCGCCCGGCGGCCGCGGGGCGGCGGCATAGATTCCCGGGCATGGGTGAGCGTGGCGGTGTGGGCCGCCGGTCGGTGTTGAAGGCGGCCGCGGCGGTCGGTCTGGCGGCGGCCGACGGGCTGGGGTCCGGGTGGCGGGCGGCGGCGGCCGGGGGCGGTTTTCCGCAGCCCGCGGTGGTGGCGGCGGGGCGCTCGGGCCTGCTGGAGCACACCTTCGACGTGCGGTTCGCGGAGGTCCGGGTGCCGGGCCTGGGGACGGTGGTCTGCCGGGCCTACGGCGGGACGCTGCCGGGGCCGACCCTGCGGGTGCGGGCGGGCGGCACGCTGCGGCTGACGCACGTCAACGGCCTGCCGCCGGACCCGCCGCACGCGGGGGGCTGCAACACGCCGCACCGGCCGAACAGCTTCAACCTGCACACCCACGGGATGCACGTCTCCCCGTCGGGGTGGGCCGACAACGTGCTGCGGGTCTTCGCGCCGCGCACGGCGGAGCAGGCCGCCGCGGGCGCCCCGGAGCCGCAGTACGCCTCGGTGGTGCACGTCCCGGCCGGCCATCCCGCGGGCACCTACTGGTACCACCCGCACCTGCACGGTTCGACGGCCGAGCAGTTGGCGGGCGGGATGGCCGGGGTGATCGTGGTGGAGGGCGACGTCGACGAGGTGCCGGAGATCGCGGCGGCCGCCGACCTGGTGGTGTGCGTCAACGAGCTGAAGCTCCGGGACGGCCGGGTTCCGGCGTTCACCACGGGCGGCTGGCTGAACGGCGTCCCGTCGGTGTTCACCGTCAACGGGGCGGTGAACCCGGGGCTGCGGCTGCGCCCGGGCGAGGTGCAGCGCTGGCGGCTGGTCGCGGCGACGGGTTTCACCGGGCTGCGGCTGCGGCTGGTCGGGGACGGCGCGCCCCCGACGGTGCATCAGATCGCCCAGGACGGCGTCACGTTCGCCCGGCCGGTGGCGGTGGACGCGGTGGAGCTGTCGATGGGCAACCGGGCCGACGTGCTGGTGCGCGGCGGCGCGCCGGGCCGGTACGAGCTGCGGGCGGACGGGGTGCCGGGGCCGCTGCTGACGGTGGAGGTGGCCGGTCCGGCGGTGCGGCCGCCGATGGGGCTGCCGGCCGTGCTGCCGCCGGGGCGGCCGTTCCTCGACGAGCGGGACGTGACCGACCCGGGGGCCTGCCGCGAGGTGGTGTTCCACGCCGACCCGGGGGTCTTCCCGGAGCCGTTCCCGAACGCCTTCCGGATGCTGGGCAGCGGGGCGACGCCCGCGGCCGACCCGGCGGGCGATCCGGCCCGCGACCCGGCGTACGGGCTGTTCGACCCGGCGTTCACCAACCACACGCTGCGGCTGGGCGCGGTGGAGCGCTGGACGGTGCGCAGCGGCGAGTCGCTGCCGGCCTTCCACCACCCGTTCCACCTGCACACCAACCCGGTGCTGGTGACCCACCGGGACGGGCGGCGGCTGGACCCGCCGGTCTGGCACGACACGGTGGGCCTGGCCGGGGGCCGTCCCGGGGAGTCGGTGACCCTCCTGGTCCGGTACGAGGACTTCACCGGCCGGACGGCCGCGCACTGCCACCAGCTCCAGCACGGGGATCTCGGCATGATGCAGACCGTCGAGTACGTCGACCGCTGAGCCCCCGGGTTACGACACGGCGTCCGGGGAGGAGGCGCCGGGGACGCGCAGGGCGGGGGCGCCGGAGCCGTCGGCGGGGACGGTCCAGAGGTCGGTGCCGCGCCCTCCGCCGCTGCCACTGCCATTGCCGTTCGGGAGGGCGTAGCCGAGGGTGGCGCCGTCCAGCCAGGCGGCCTGGTCGTCGACGCTGCGGGTCTCGGCGACGGGGTGTTCGCGCAGGTCGGCGAGGTCGAGGACGTAGAGCCGCCAGGGGGCGGCGGGGTCGTCGGAGACCTTCTTCTTGAAGGCGAGCCGGGTGCCGTCCGGGGAGAGCGACGGGCACTCGACGTTCTCCCGCAGGGTGTGCGCGGACCAGGCGGCGAGGTCGCCCTCGATCAGGTGGGTGCGGCCGCCGGTGGAGACGGTGGCGTAGAACCGGTTGTCGTCGGCCGCGAAGCTGACGCCCCAGTAGTTGACGTCGGCGGCGTGGTAGCGGGTGCCGTCCATGGTGAGCGGGATGTTCTCGATCGACTTGATCAGGTAGCCGGTGCGCAGGTCGAGGACGGAGGTGCGGGTGGAGAAGCCGCTGACGGCGTAGGAGTCGCCGACGGCGAAGGCCGTCCAGGACAGCAGGTTGCCGGAGGCGGAGACCCGGGCCCGGTTCGGGATGCCGGGCACGGTGATGCTCTGGACCTGGGTGAACTTCCGGTCGTAGACGACGGCTTCGGTGCGGGCGGGGGTGCCGGGCAGGGCGCGCAGGCACAGGGCGCGGTCGCCGCCGGCGTAGAAGCGTTCGCAGGACGGGCCGCCGGCGGGGCCGCCCTCGCGGGCGACCCGGCCGGTGGCGGCGTCCCGGTAGTAGAGGCCGGGCCGGTCGAGGGCGAAGGTGGCGTCGGCGGCGACGGCCCGGTGCGGACCGCCGCGGGCGCGGGCGTGCAGCACGTAGCCGAGCGAGCCGCCGAGCAGGGCGAGCACGGCGACGCCGAGCACCACCAGCCGCAGCACCGGGACCTGACGCCCCGTCGGCTCCTCCCGCACCGCCGTTCCGGGCGTGTCGACCGTGGTCATGAGGGCTTCCCTTCGGGGAGGACGCGCCGGGCCGCGAGCAGGGCGGCGGCCAGCGCGAGCGCGGCGGCGGCGAGGGCGGGGCGGGTGCCCCACCAGGTCCAGGCGGCGCCGAAGCCGGCGGCGCCGACCAGGCGGGCCAGGGCCTGTCCGGTCTGGACGACGGCGAGTCCGCCGGCCCGGCCGGCGGCGGGCAGGACGGGGCCGGCCAGCGCCATCAGGACGCCGTCGGTGGCGGCGTAGAAGACGCCGAGCAGGACGAGGACCAGGACGAGGGTGGCCCAGCCGATCGGGGCGAGCAGCACCAGGTAGCCGGCCAGCAGGGCGAGGTGCCCGGCCAGGAACGGGGCGCGCCGGCCGGTGCGGTCGGCGAGCCGTCCGGCGGGGACGGCGAGCAGCAGGTAGCAGGTGGCGGAGCCGAGCGGCAGCAGCGGGAACAGTTCGGCCGGCAGGTCGAGCAGGCGCTGGAGCAGCAGGTAGAGGAAGGAGTCGCCGACGGTGGCGGCGCCGAGCAGCGCGGCGGCGGCGGTGATCCGGCGCAGCGCGGGGTCGCGCAGCAGTTGGCGGACCGTCGGGCGGTCGGGGGCGGTGCGGGCGGGGGCGGTGCGGTCGGGGGCGGTGCGGGCGGTCCGCGCGGGCGCGGCCGGGTCGTGGGCGCCGTCGCGGACGAACAGCGCCAGCACCAGGACGCCGAGCAGGCCGGTGGCGAAGGAGACCACGAAGACGGCGTCGTAGGCGTCGGCGGTGGCCCAGAGCACGGCGAAGGCGACCAGCGGGCCGAGCAGGGCGCCGGTGGTGTCCATGGCGCGGTGCACGCCGAAGGCCCGGCCGAGGTGCTCGGGGGGTGTGCTGAGCGAGATCATCGCGTCCCGGGGGGCGGTGCGGACGCCCTTGCCGAGGCGGTCGGCGGCGAGGGCGGCGGCGATGCCGGTGGCGGCGCCGCCGGCCAGCAGCAGGCCGAGCCGGGAGAGCGCGGAGAGCAGGTAGCCGGCGCCGGCGACGTGCTTGTGCCGGCCGCCGCCGCGGTCGGCGAGCCGTCCGCCGAGGAGGCGCACCAGGGCGGTGGCGCCGTTGAACATGCCGTCGAGGAAGCCGAATTGGAGGGGTGACAGGCCGAGGCCCAGCACCAGGTAGAGCGGCAGCACGGCGGTGACCATCTCGGAGGAGACGTCGGTGACCAGGCTGACCGCCCCGAGCGCGAGGACGGTGCCGGGGACCCGCCGCCCCGCCCCGGTGGCGGGGCGGGACGGCGCGTCGGTGCGGCGGCCGGTGGTGGCCAGGTACATCATCAGTGGCAGGTGTAGTTCGGGCTGGTGTCCTTGATCTGGCCGTCGGTGCCGACGTAGCTCCAGCTGTAGCCGTTGTCGGTGAAGTCGAGCTTCAGGACGCCGTAGTCGCCGCTGATCCGCTTCTGGCTGTTGGGCTGGACCTGCTCGATCGGGTAGGGCTCGGCGCCGCCCATGCCGCCGACGATCTCGACCATGCCGTCGGCGGTGGCCTTGCCGTCCGGGTCCTGCGGGGCGAAGCGCTCGTAGTGGTGGTCGTGGCCGTTCAGGACCAGGTCGGCCTTGGCGGCGTAGAGGATCTTCCAGACCGGCTTGGAGACCGGGTCGTTGCCGTGGCCGCCGGAGGAGTAGAGCGGGTGGTGCCAGTAGGCGGCGATGCACTTCTTGCTGTTGGCGGCCAGGTCGGCCTTCAGCCAGTCGATCTGGGCGCTCTGGTCGAAGGAGTTGGAGTCGAGGGCGAGGAAGTGCCAGTTGCCCTGGTCGTAGCTGTAGTAGCTCTTGCCCTGCGGGTAGGCGATCGAGCCGAAGTACGACTTGTAGCCGGACAGCGAGCCGGCCGGGTCGTAGGTCTCGTGGTTGCCGGGGATCGGGTGGGTCTTCGCCTTGAAGGCGCCCCAGGTCTTGTCGTAGTAGTTCTTGAAGTCCGACAGGCGGGCGTCGTCGTACTGGTTGTCGCCCATGGTGATGTAGAACGCCGGGTTGATCTGCTGGGCGAGCTTGGCGGTCTTCGGGTGGGCGCAGTTGCTGTCGGAGGCGGTGCACTGGGCGGCGATGTCACCGGCGGCGACGACGGTGAACGCGCCGGTGGGGGGCGGGGTGCTGCCGCTGGGCGAGGGACTCGGCGTGCCGCCGTCGGGGGTGCCGTAGACCTCCATCTCGTACAGCGAGTAGCCGTACGAGGTGCCGCGGGCGGTGCCGTACATCCGGACGTAGCGGCCCTTGCCGGTCAGGCCGGTGAACTCGTCGGTGCCGCCGTTGCCGGCCTTCTCGGTGGCGACGGCGGTCCAGGTGACCGCGTCGGTGGAGACCTCCAGCCGGTAGGCCTTGGCGTAGGCGGCCTCCCAGCTGAGCTTGATCCGGGTGACGTTGGCGTTCGCGCCGAGGTCGACCTGCAGCCACTGCGGGTCCTTGCCCTCGGCGCTGGCCCACCGGGTGCTGGTGCTGCCGTCGAACGCCTTCCCGGCGGCGTACGAGGAGCTCTCGGTGGAGGAGGCCGTGGCGGCCTTGCCCTTGGAGAGCAGCGGGTCGGCCGCGGCTCCCGCGCGCTGGGACCAGCCGAGCAGCAGTCCTGCCAGTAGCGCGAGCACGGCGGCGTACACGCCGATCCGGGCTCGTCGGGCCGTCATTCCCTGGTGCATCTGAACTCCCTGACCTGGAACGGGGAGAGCTGGACGCCGGCGCACACCGCGGAGGGGCCGCACCGGAGAAGCGGTGACCGCACACCACCGCGGCGGCCGGGTCAGAGCTCTCACTGAGCGCGTCACGCCCCATCCGGTGCGGGCGCCGCGCCGAGCCGCCGGAAGCGAGAGTAGTAGAAAGTAAAGTTTCCTTCCAGTACCAGTAATAATCGAACTTCCATGCGAAACCGGCCCGTTCGTCACTCCGGGTGAACCCCCGGCCGGTCCGACGGACCGTCAGGTCGCCCCGTTCCCGTGCGGGTGCATGCCGTGCCGCTCGGCGACGGCGGTCGCCTCCGGGGCGGCGAGGAGGCCGAGCAGGGTGCGGGCGGGGCCGGGGGCGGGGGCGGAAGTGAGGACGGCGGCGGCGAAGAGGGAGGTGATGGCGGTGTCGCCGGGGAGCGGGCCGAGGACGCGGACGCCCGGGAGGGCGGCGAGTTCGCTGTGCTGCTGGAAGGCGACGGTGGCCGCGCCCTCGCGCAGCAGGCGGCCGGCCGGGACGCCCGGCGGGGCCTGCACCAGCCGGACCTCGCCGGCCAGGCCGAGCCGTTCGACCAGGGCGCGCAGCGCGGTGCCGCTGGGGCCGGTGGAGTGGGCGACGCCGTCGGCGGCGCGCAGCAGGGCGCACAGGTCGGCGGTGTCGGCGAGGGCGACCGGCGGGGCGTCGGCGGCGACCGCGGCGACCGTCCGCGACACCCAGAGCGGGCGGGGCCGCTCCGCCAGCCCTTCGGCGTGCAGCGCGGCGAGCGCGTCGGCGGCGAGCACCGCGAGGTCGGCCCGGGCGCCCGCCCGGATGCGGCGGGCCACCTCGACGCCGCCGCCGGCCTCGATCCGGACGGGCGCGCCGGGTCGGCGCAGCAGCGGGGCGAGCGCCTCCAGGGCGGGGCGGACGGCCATCGAGGCGAGGGCGAGCAGGGTCATCGGGAACTCCTCCGGTACTGGTCAGGGGTGGTCTGCGAGACTGGCGGGATGGACGGAACGGGCGGAGCGGACGCGGTGGACACCGGGGCGGAGCGGGTCTCGGCCGCCGGGAAGGTGCTGCGGGTGCTGGCGGCGTTCGACCGCGAGCACCCGTCCCGGACGCTGTCGGAGATCGCCCGGAGCGCCGGCCTGGCGGTCAGCACGGCGCACCGGGTGGTGGCGGAGCTGGCCGCGTGGGGCGCGCTGGAGCGGGCCGAGGACGGCTCCTGGCACGTCGGGCTGCGGCTGTGGGAGATCGCCTCGGGCTGTCCGCGCACCCAGATCCTGCGGGACGCGGCGCTGCCGTTCATGCAGGACCTGTACGAGGCCACCCACGAGAACATCCAGCTGGCGGTGCGCGAGGGCACCGAGCTGGTCTTCGTGGAGCGGATCGCCGGGCACCGCTCGGTGGAGCTGCTGACCATGGTGGGCACCCGCTTCCCGGTCGCCTCGACCGGGATGGGCCGGGTGCTGCTGGCGCACGCGCCGCGCGAGTTCCAGGAGGAGGTGCTGGCGGAGCCGCTGCGGTCCTGGACCGAGCACACCGTCACCGACCCGCGCGTCCTGCGGGCGCAGCTGGACCTGATCCGGCGCGAGCAGGTCTTCGTGAGCGACCGTCAGCTCTCCGACAGCACGGTCGCGGTGGCCGCGCCGGTCCGGATCGGGCGGGGCGGGCCGGTGGGCGCGGCGCTCGGCATCGTGGTGGCGGCGCGCGGCGCGGACCGGGCGCGGGGCCTGCGGGAGCCGCTGCTGCGGGCGGTGCACGGGATCTCCGAGGAACTGGGGCGGCGGGCCCGGACGGCGCTGTAGTCCGGAGTCTGCGGCACGGGTGCCCCCCGCCGACGGCGGCTTTCCGCCAGGCGGAAAGGGTGCGGACGGCCGGTGCGGCGGGGTGCCAACGTTCGGGGCGTGCCCGGTCGGCCTGCCGCCCCGGGTGCGGTCACCCTCCCCGCCGTGCCCTGGAGCCGTCATGCCCGAATCCGTTGTCGATACCGTCACCGAGGTGCCCGTCGCGGTGGTCGGCGCGGGCCCGGCCGGGCTGATGCTGGCCCACCTGCTGGGCCGGGCGGGCGTCGAGGCGGTGGCGGTGGACCTGCGCACCCGGGAGGAGATCGCCGCCACCCACCGGGCCGGCATCCTGGAGGCCGGCGCGGCCCGCGACCTGGTGGAGACCGGGGTGAGCGACCGCGTCCTGCGCGAGGGCCACGAGCACGAGGGCACCGAGCTGCGCTTCGGCGGCCGCCCGCACCGGATCGACTTCCGCGCCCTGGTCGGCGCCTCGGTGTGGCTGTACCCGCAGACCGAGGTCTTCGTCGACCTGGCGGACGCCCGCGAACGGGACGGCGGGGCGGTGCACTTCGGCGTCCGCGACACCGAGGTGCTGGACGTCGACACCGCCGCGCCCCGGGTCCGGTACACCGCCGCCGACGGCACCCGGCACGAGATCCGGGCCCGCTACGTGGTCGGCGCGGACGGCTCGCGCGGCACCTGCCGCAACCTGGTCCCGGAGCGGCTGCGCACCCGCTACGGCACCGAGTACCCCTTCGCCTGGTTCGGGGTGCTGGCCCAGGCCCCGGCCAGCGCCCCCGAGTTGGTGTACGCGCACTCCGCGCACGGCTTCGCGCTGATCAGCCGACGGACGGCCGACGTGCAGCGGATGTACTTCCAGTGCGACCCGCACGAGCGGACCGAGGACTGGTCGGACGAACGGATCTGGGAGACCCTGCAGGCCCGGGTCGCCGGGGAGGACGGCTTCCGCCTGGTCGAGGGCCCCGTCCTGGAGCGGGCGGTGCTGCGGTTCCGCTCCTTCGTCCAGGAGCCGATGCGCTGGGGCTCCCTGCTGCTGGCCGGCGACGCCGCCCACACCGTCCCGCCGACCGGCGCCCGCGGCCTCAACCTCGCCCTGCACGACGTCAAGGTCCTCGCCGCCGTCCTGCTCCGCGCCCTCGGCCCCGAGGGCGAGCCCGCCCTCGCCGACTACCAGCCGCAGGCCCTGCGGCGCGTCTGGCGCGCCCAGCACTTCTCCTCCTGGATGACCCGCCTGCTGCACAACACCCCGGACGCCACCCCCTTCGACCACCACCGCCAACTCGGCGAACTCGACACCCTGGTCAACACCCGGGCCGGCCGCACCTACCTCGCCGAGCAGTACACCGGCTGGCCCACCCCCTGACCCACCGCCCCCGGCCACGCGCAGCGCGAACGGACCGCCCTCGCCGGCGAGTCGCCCGAGCACTTCGCCGAGCCCCCTCACCGCCCCCGGCCACGCGCAGCGCAGGCCCCGGCCTCCCGTCCGGCAGCCGCGCGCAGCGCGAACAGGCCGCCCCCCGCCCACGAGTTGCTCAAGCAGTTCACCGACAGTCCCGCCCCGTCCTCTCGGCCGCGCGCAGCGCGAACAGACCTCCCTCGTAAGCGAGTTGCCCGAGCACTTCACCGACCGCCCCTGACCCACCACCCCGACCGCGCGCAGCGCGAACCTCCCCCGTTCCCTCGGCCCGCGCGCGCAGCGCGAATCCTCTCCCGCCCTCCCGGCCCGCGCGCAGCGCGGTTCCCGGCCTTCCGGCGCCCCCGGCCGCGCGCAGCGCGGGTTCCCGCCCCCTGACGATCCCTCAGGAGACCAGCACCCCATGATCATCGACTGTCACGGCCACTTCACCACCGCTCCCCCGCAGCTCGCCGCCTGGCGCTCGCGGCAGGTCGCCGCCGCCGGCTCCTCCGCCGGGATGCCGGACCCCGCCGACCTGGTGATCTCCGACGAGGAGTTGCGGGCGGCGGTGGAGTCGAACCAGTTGCGGTTGATGGACGAGCGCGGCACCGACCTGACGGTCTTCTCGCCGCGCGCCAGCTTCATGGCCCACCACGTCGGCGACTTCGCGGTGTCCTCCGCCTGGGCGCGGATCTGCAACGACCTGGTGCACCGCGTCGCCACGCTGTTCCCGGAGCGGTTCGCGATGGGCGCGATGCTGCCGCAGTCGCCGGGGGTCGATCCGGCGAGCTGCCTGCCGGAGCTGCGGCGGGCCGTGGAGGAGCTGGGCGCCGTCTCGGTGAACCTCAACCCGGACCCCTCGGGCGGGAGTTGGACGGCGCCGCCGCTGACGGACCGGAGCTGGTACCCGCTGTACGAGGCGCTGGTGGAGTACGACGTCCCGGCGATGGTGCACGTGTCGACGTCCTGCAATCCGGCGTTCCACACCACCGGGGCGCACTACCTGAACGCCGACACCACCGCGTTCATGCAGCTGCTGCAGGGCGACCTGTTCGCGGACTTCCCGACGCTGCGGCTGGTGGTCCCGCACGGCGGCGGCGCGGTGCCCTACCACTGGGGGCGCTTCCGCGGGCTGGCGCAGGCACTGGGGCGGCCGGAGCCGGAGGAGCTGCTCGGCCGCAACGTCTTCTTCGACACCTGCGTGTACCACCGGCCGGGGATCGACCTGCTGGCGCGGGTGGTGCCCGCCGAAGGCGTGCTGTTCGCCAGCGAGATGATCGGCGCCGTCCGGGGCGTGGACCCGCGCACGGGCCACCACTTCGACGACACCCGCCGCTACGTCGACGCCACCGAGCACTTCTCCGCCGAGCAGCGCGCCGCCGTGTACGCGGGCAACGCCCTGCGCGTCCACCCCCGCCTGGCCGCCCGCCTCGCGGCCCGCACCGCCACCCGCTGACCCCGAACCGCACCCGCACCCGCACCCGCACCCGCACCCGCACCTGAGGAGCAGACCCATGCACACCGAACTCGGTGTCGTCCACACGAAGATCGAGCGGGCCGAGGAGTCCGCGGTCGCCGCGCTGGCGGCGTTCGGCACGGCCACCGTCCACGAGGCGATGGGCCGCACGGGGCTGACCCGGCCGTACCTGCGGCCGGTGTACCCGGGGGCGCGGCTGTGCGGGACGGCGGTGACGGTGCTGCTGCAGCCGGGCGACAACTGGATGCTGCACGTCGCGGCGGAGCAGGTCCGGCCCGGCGACGTGGTGGTGGCGGCGTGCACGACGGAGAGCGAGGACGGGTTCTTCGGCGAGCTGCTGGCCACCTCGCTGCGGGCCCGGGGCTGCGCGGGCCTGGTGATCGACGGCGGGGTGCGCGACGTCGCGGACCTGGCCGCGATGGACTTCCCGGTGTTCTCCCGGGCGGTGAACGCCCGCGGCACGGTGAAGGCGACCCTGGGGTCGGTCAACGTGCCCGTGGTGTGCGCGAACGCGCTGGTCCGGCCGGGCGACGTGGTGCTCGCGGACGCGGACGGCGTGGTGGTGGTGCCGCGCGAGCGGGCCGCCGGGGTGGCGGAGGCGTCGGCACGGCGCGAGGCGGACGAGGCGGGCAGGCGCGAGCGGCTGCGCGCGGGCGAACTCGGCCTGGACATGTACGCGATGCGCGGCCCGCTGGCCGCGCTCGGCCTGCGCTACGAGGGCTGAGCGCCGTGGAGCAGCAGAAGACCCCGGGCTGGCTGGACTGGCACCCGGCCCCCGCCCGCCCCTCCTGGGAGCTGCCCGCGGGCGCGGTGGACGCGCACTGCCACGTGTTCGGCCCCGGCGCCGCGTTCCCGTACGCGCCGGAGCGCAAGTACACGCCGTGCGACGCCTCCGCCGAGCAGCTGTTCGCGCTCCGCGACCACCTCGGCTTCGACCGCAACGTGATCGTCCAGGCCACCTGCCACGGCGCCGACAACCGGGCCCTGGTGGACGCGCTGCGCCGCTCCGGCGGCCGGGCCCGGGGCGTGGCGACCGTCCGCCCGGGCGTGGGCGACGCCGAGCTGCGCGAGCTGCACGCGGCGGGGGTGCGCGGCGTGCGGTTCAACTTCGTCCGCCGCCTGGTCGACGTGACGCCGCCCGAGGACCTGCGGGACGTGGTGGCGCGGATCGCGCCGCTGGGCTGGCACGTGGTGCTGTACTTCGAGGCCGCGGACCTGGCGGAGCTGCGCGAGTTCTTCCTGTCGATCCCGGTGCCGCTGGTGGTCGACCACCTGGGCCGCCCGGACGTGTCGAAGGACGTGGACGGGCCGGAGTTCGGCGCGTTCCTGGACTTCCTGCGGGCCCGGGAGGACATCTGGTGCAAGGTCGGCTGCCCGGAGCGGCTGTCGCTGACCGGCCCGGCCGCGCTGGACGGCGAGCGCGACGCGTACCGGGACGCGGTGCCGTTCGCCCGCCGGGTGGTCGAGGAGTTCCCGGACCGGGTGCTCTGGGGCACCGACTGGCCGCACCCCAACCTGAAGGACCACATGCCGGACGATGGCCTGCTGGTCGACTTCCTGCCGCACGTCGCGCCGACCCCCGAGCTGCGCCGACGGCTGCTGGTCGACAACCCGAACCGCCTGTACTGGCCCGAGAACGAAGGGAGTTGAGCGGCATGGCGATCGACCGCAGCTACCGGCTGGTGCCCGGCACCACGATCTTCGACGCCGAGCAGTCCGCCCGCGGCTACCACCTCAACCAGTTCTGCATGTCGCTGATGACGGCCGAGAACCGGGCCGCCTACCTGGCCGACGAGCGCGCCTACCTGGACGCCTGGCCGCTGCGCGAGGAGCAGAAGCGGGCCCTGCTGGACCGGGACCTGAACGCGGCGGTGCGCGAGGGCGGGAACATCTACTTCCTCGCCAAGTGGGGTGCCACGCTGGGCTTCTCGTTCCAGCGGATGGCGGGCTCGATGACCGGCATGACCGAGCAGGAGTACCGGGACATGATGGTCTCCGGCGGCCGCTCGGCCAGCGTCCCGGCCAGCCGGATCGACCACGCCGTGCTGGAGGCCGCGCACGCCGGCCAGGCGCCGCCCGCCGAGCACGCGGCCGTCTCGGCCGCCGTGTTCACCTCGCACGTCCCGGCGATCGGCGCCGCGCTGGACCACGGCAAGACCGACGAGCCGTACTGGCGGCCGGTGTTCGCCGGGTACGAGCACTCCCGGCGGTGGGCCGCCGCGCACACCCCGGACGTGGTGATCCTGGTCTACAACGACCACGCCAGCGCCTTCGACCTCTCGCTGATCCCGACCTTCGTGCTCGGCACCGGCGCCGCCTACCCGGCCGCCGACGAGGGCTACGGGCCGCGCCCCGTCCCCGGCGTCGAGGGCGACCCGGAGTTCGCCGCGCACCTGGCGCACTGCCTGATCCAGGACGACTTCGACCTCACCCTGGCCAACGAGATGCCGGTCGACCACGGCCTGACGGTGCCGCTGTCGCTGATGTTCGGCGAGGTGGAGCGCTGGCCGTGCAAGGTGGTCCCGCTGCACGTCAACGTGGTGCAGTACCCGGTGCCCTCGGGCGCGCGCTGCTTCGAGCTGGGCCGGGCGCTGCGCCGGGCGGTCGAGTCCTACCCGCGGCCGCTGGACGTGCAGGTCTGGGGCACCGGCGGGATGAGCCACCAACTCCAGGGCCCGCGCGCCGGGTTGATCAACCGGGAGTGGGACAACGCCTTCCTGGACCGGCTGGTCGCCGACCCGGCGGGCCTGGCCCGGGTGCCGCACCTGGAGTACGTCGAGGAGGCCGGCTCGGAGGGCATCGAGCTGGTGATGTGGCTGATCGCGCGCGGCGCGCTGGGCGACGTCGACGGCGGCGGCACGGTGGACGTCGAGCACCGCTTCTACCACGTGCCGGCGTCCAACACGGCCGTCGGCCACCTGATCCTGAACAACCACCCCCGGCCCGTCGAGGAGAACTGACATGACCATCCAGCAGCCCCTGCGGATCGCCCTGGCGGGCGGCGGCGCGTTCGGCGCCAAGCACGCCGCCGCACTGCACCGGATCGAGGGCGTGGAGCTGGCCGCCGTGGTCTCCTCCTCGCTGGAGAGCTCGCGCCGGTTCGCCGCCGAGCAGCAGGTCGCGCGGGCCGCCGCCGACCTGGACGAGGTGCTGGCGATGGACGACGTGGACGCGGTGATCCTGGCGACGCCGACGCCGCTGCACGCCGCGCAGACCCGGGCCTGCCTGGCCGCGGGCAAGCACGTGCAGGTGGAGATCCCGGTCGCGGCCTCGCTGCCGGACGCCGAGGCGTGCGTCGCGGACGCCGAGCGGACCGGCCTGGTCGCCATGGCCGGGCACACCCGGCGCTTCAACCCCAGCCACCAGTGGGTGCACCGGCGGGTCCGGGCCGGGGAGTTCGCGCTCCAGCAGCTCGACGTGCAGACCTACTTCTTCCGCCGCTCCAACCTCAACGCGCTGGGCCAGCGGCGCAGTTGGACCGACCACCTGCTGTGGCACCACGCCGCGCACACCGTCGACCTGTTCGCGTACCAGACCGGCGCGCCGATCGTGCAGGCCAACGCGGTCCAGGGCCCGATCCACCCGGAGCTGGGCATCGCGATGGACATGTCGATCCAGTTGCGGGCCGCGACCGGGGCGATCTGCACCCTCTCGCTGTCCTTCAACAACGACGGCCCGCTGGGCACCTTCTTCCGCTACATCGGCGACACCGGCACCTACCTGGCTCGCTACGATGACCTGATGACCGGAGAAGAGGAACCGATCGACGTCAGCGGCATCGACGTCTCGCTGGACGGCATCGAACTGCAGGACCGCGAGTTCGTGGCGGCGATCCGCGAGGGCCGCGAACCCAACGCCTCGCTCGCCCAGGTGCTGCCCTGCTACCGCACCCTGGCCGATCTGGAGCGGCAGCTCGCCGCCCCGGTGCCCGCGTGACGGGCGCCCCCGCCGCCGGCCCGAACCGCGCCCCGCGCCGGCTCGGGCCGTTCGGCGTCCCGGCCGTCGGCCTCGGCTGCATGAACGTCAGCCACGCCTACGGCACCCCGCCCTCCGCCGAGGACGCGGCGAAGCTGCTGCTGACCGCGCTGGACGCGGGCGTCACGCTGTTCGACACCGCCGCGCTGTACGGCTTCGGCGCGAACGAGGAACTGGTCGGCAGGGTCCTCGGCCCGCACCGGGAGCGGATCGTGCTGTCCTCCAAGTGCGGCATGACGGGCGTGGACGGGCGGCGCGTCATCGACGGCCGGCCGGAGACGATCCGGCGCACCGCCGAGGAGTCGCTGACCCGGCTGCGCACCGACGTCATCGACCTGTACTACCTGCACCGCCTGGACCCGGCCGTCCCGGTCGAGGAGAGCGTCGGCGCGCTGGCCGACCTGGTCGCGGCGGGCAAGGTCCGCGCCATCGGGCTGTCCGAGGTGTCGGCGGCGACGCTGCGCCGGGCGCACGCGGTGCACCCGGTCGCGGCGCTGCAGAACGAGTACAGCCTGTGGACCCGCAACCCGGAGCGCGGCACCCTGGCGGCGGCCCGCGAACTGGGCGTCGCCCTGGTCGCGTTCAGCCCGGTCGGGCGCGGCTTCCTCACCGACGCCCCGCCGGACCCGGCGGCGCTCCCGGCGGGCGACATCCGGCGGGCGATGCCCCGGTTCGGCCCGGCCCACTACCCGGCGAACCTGGCGCTCCGTCAGGAGCTGGCCGGGCTGGCCCGCCCGGCCGGGCTGACGCTGCCCCAGCTGGCGCTGGCCTGGGTGCTGTCCCGGGGCGAGCACGTCATCGCCATTCCGGGCACCCGTTCGACGGCCCACCTGCGGGAGAACGTCTCCGTCCTGGACCTGGACGTTCCGGCCGAGGTCCTGGACGCCGCGGGCCGGGTGCTCTCCGACGCGACGGTGCACGGCGCGCGCTACGCCGAGGCGACCCTGCCGGAGATCGACACCGAGCGCTGCGGTGCGGCCGGCTGACGCCCGGCCCGCTCCCCGCCCCGCCGCCCGTCGTCGCCCCGGGGCATGATCGGACCGTTCGGCAACCGATCGATCGACGGGGGCGCGGCCGTGACCGGGAGCGCGGAGGGGCCGGAGCGCCTGCAGGACGGCCGGGCCGTCCTGCAGGCGCTCGAACGCGCCCTGGGCCGGAGGTTCTCCGAGAAGACCCCGCCGTGGGCGGACCTCGGCTCCCCCGTGATCGACCGCGGCGCGCACGCGATCTTCCCGCTGGCGGTGGCCCGGCTGCCGGAGGACGGCGCCGGTGCCGGTGCCGGGCCCCGGGGGCTGTCGGACGTCGAGCTGGCCCTGCGGCGCGACTTCGTCCACTTCCACGGCGGCGGCGGCATCCACCGGGAGCTGGACCTCGACCCGGAGGAGGGGTACGGCCGCGGGCTCGTCGACGCCGGGGCCCTGGTCGACGGGCCGCCCTGGTACTGCCTGTGGTCCGTCGAGCGCTTCGCCGCGGTGCTCGCGCGCTCGGCCGACCGGCGGGGCGGGTGGGAGACCCTGGCCCTGCACGTCATGCCGCTGGACTGGGTCCGCTACCGCCCGGTGAGCCCCGGCACCGCGCGCGAGGCGTCCCGCCACCGACGGATCGTCAGGGCGCGGGACGCCGCGGACGCGGCCTGGTCGTGGCCGCTCCCGGGCCCGGCGGGGTGAGCGCCCGCCCGGTTGTCCGCCCGGTGCCCGCCCGGTTGTCCGCCCGGTGTCCGTCCGGGGCCCGGCGGCGGGTCAGAATGGCGGGGTGACGGAGGAACGACTGCGCGTGGTGCTGGCCGAGGACTCGGCGGTGCTGCGGGACGGCATGGCCGAGCTGCTGACGGTGCGCGGCTGCGAGGTGGCGGCGGCCGTCGCCACGGCCGAGGAGTTGCTGGCGGCCGTGGCCGAACACCGCCCGCGGGCCGCGGTGGTGGACGTCCGGATGCCGCCGACGCACACCGACGAGGGCGTCCGGGCCGCGCTGCGGATCCGCGGGTCCTGGCCGGAGGTCGGCGTGCTGGTGTTCTCCCAGCACCTGGAGACCTCGTGGGTGACCCGGCTGCTGGCGGACGGCGCGGCGGGCGTCGGCTACCTGCTCAAGGAACGGGTGGCCCGGACCTCGGAGTTCGTGGACGCCCTGCACCGGGTCGCGGCGGGCGGCACCGCCCTCGACCCGGAGGTGGTCACCCACCTGATGCGGGCCCGGCGGCGCGGCGCGGTCGACGACCTGACGCCCCGTGAGCGGGAGGTGCTGGCCCTGATGGCGGAGGGCCGCTCCAACCGGGCGGTGGCCGAACGGCTCGCCGTCTCGGAACGCGCCGTGGAGAAGCACGTCGCCGCGGTGTTCGCGAAGTTCGGCCTGCTGGCGTCCCCCGCCGACAACCGGCGCGTCCTGGCCGTCCTCGCCTACCTCGCCGAGACGGGCTGACGGCCCGGCGCGCCACCCCGGGCCGCGCAGCGCACCTCCCGCGGGGGCGCTCCGCCGGGGGCTCAGAGCCGGAGCGGGAGTTCGGCGACGGCGGTGGTGGGGCCGCCGGGCGGGCTGGTGATCCGCAGCCGGCCGTCGATCGCGGCGAGGCGTTCGCGGAGGCCGCGCAGTCCGCTGCCGCCGTCCCGGCCCGGGGCTGCTCCGCCGTGGCCGTCGTCCCGGACGGTGAGCCGGACCAGGGGGCCGGTGGTGGTGACGGCGAGTCGGGCGGTGGTCGCGCCGCTGTGGCGGGTGATGTTGGTGAGGAGTTCGGCGGCGCAGTACCAGAGGGCCTGTTCGACCGCCTCGTCCGGGCGTTGCGGCAGGTCGAGGCTGAGCGTCACGGGGACGGCGCAGCCGGCCGCGAGGGCGGGGAGGGCTTCGGCGAGGCCGCCGTCGAGGCCGGTGGGGCGGAGTCCGCGGGTGAGGACGCGCAGTTCGGCGATGGTGTCGTCGGTCTGGGTGCGGGCGCGCCCGACCAGGGTGCGCAGCCGCGCCGGGTCGGGGCGCGGGTCGGCGAGGACGTCGTCGAGCAGGGAGAGCGTGATGGCGACGGCGACCAGCCGGGCCTGGGTGCCGTCGTGCAGGTCGCGTTCCAGGCTGCGGAGCCGGTCGCTGCCGGTGCTGAGCAGGGTGTGGCGGGCGGCTTCCAGGGCGCGGACCCGCTGGTCCGCCCGGCCCGGGCCGAGCAGGTGGCGGGCGAGCCGCCGGTTGGCCCCGGCGAGCAGTCGGACGGCGGGCGGGGCGAGGGCGAGGAGCAGCAGCCCGAGCGGCGGCGCGGCCAGGTCGGCGGGGCGGAGGGGGTGCGGCCCGTCCTCCAGCAGGCGGAGCCAGAGCGGGAACCCGAGGAGCCAGCCGGCGCCGAGCGGGAGCAGCGCGGCGACCGGGCCGAGCAGGCCGAGCGGCAGCCGCAGCAGCAGGTAGCCCAGGGCGCGCCAGGCGGCGGCGTCGGTGAGGGCGGCCCTGGTCCGGGCGGCGGCCCCGGCCGGCCGGCGGACGGGGCCCGGCCCGGGCACTTCGGTGCCGAGCAGGCGGGCGACCAGCCACCGGTGCGGTCGCCCCAGGGCCCGGGCCCCGGCCAGTTCGACGGCCACCAGGGGCAGCCCGAGCACCGTCAGCGACAGCAGTGCCCCGGCGTACAGCGCGGCCAGCGCGTACGCCCCGCCGAGCACCGCCACCGGTGCCCCGAGCAGGGCGAACACCCACTCCCCCGGCCGCACCGACCCGCGCACCGCCGCCGCCTTCCCCCGCACCACCGGCCCCCTGACGCCCGGCCACCCTCTCACTGCCCTGCTCTCATCCGCGCTCACCCCCTGCCGCCGCCGTCGCAGGCCCCCGCAGGGCGACGGCTGTTGCCGCCAGGGTGACGGGGACGGTCAGCAGGAGGGCTGCGGCGGCGATCCGGGCGCAGGTGGCGAGGGGGACGACGGGCAGGGGGGTGCCGGTGGTCGCGGTGCTGAAGGCGGTGGTCGCGGCGGCCGTGACGAGGGCGCCGAGCAGCAGGCCGACGGCGCTGGTCAGGACGGTTTCGACGGCGACCGCGCGCAGGACGTGCGGGCGGGTCGCGCCGACCATGCGGAGCAGGGCGAACTCGCGGCGGCGTTCGGCCGTCAGCGCGACCAGGGTGGTGAGGACGGCGATCGCGGCGAACCCGGCGAGCAGGCCGAGTTCGGTCTGGCGGAGCCAGCTGTCGGTGCCGGAGGTGGCGCCGTTCGCGGTGCCGGTGGTGCGGGCGGCGTGCCGGGCGGTGGCGGTCATCGTGGCCGTGGTCGCGCTGAGGCCGGTGAGCAGGGCGATCGGCACGACGGCGGCGGCGAGCCGGTGGGCGTGGCCGCGCCGGTTGGTGTCGGCGAGCCAGCCGGTGCCGGGGGCGGCGGCCCGGAGCAGGGCACCGAGCGGGGCGCCGGCCGGGCGGACCAGCAGCGGGCCGGCGAGGGCGGTGGCGGCCAGCAGGGCCAGAGTGCCGAGCAGGGTGGCCTGGGCGGATTTGTCGACCTCGGCGGCGGGCCTGGTCGCGGCGAGGCGCAGTAGCAGCACGCCGCCGGTGAGTGCGGCGGCGGCGGTGAGCAGCCGGACCGGGCCGGGGCGCGGTTCGGCCCCGGTGTGGGCGGTGAGTGCGGCGGCGGGGGCGGGGCGGGTGATCCGGCGGGCGGCGGCGGTCGCGGCGGCGGTGGCGAGCAGCAGGGCCACCGCGGTGGCGGCGGCGGTGGTGGGGGCGGTGCCGGTGATCCGGGCGTGCGGGGCGGCGAGGCCGCGCCGGCGGAGGCCGTCGAGGAAGGCGCGGGCGGCGGCGGTGCCGAGGAGGCCGCCGGGGGCGGCGACCGCGAGCACGACCAGGGCGCTCTGGGTCCGCAGCAGGCGGCGGACCTGCCGGGGCGTGGCGGCGACGGTGCGCAGCAGGGCGAGGTCCCGGCCCTGGTGGCGCAGGGCGAGGCCGAGGGTGTGCAGGGCGAGGAAGAACGCCACCAGGACGGTGATCTCGCCGAACGCCCCGGCGATCAGCGTGACGCCGGGCCCGTCGCCGGGCCGCCGTTCGGCGGCGGGGAGGCCGCGTTCGGAGCCGAGCAGGGCTCCGACGGCGGTGACGGCGGCGACGGCGAGCAGCAGTGCGGCGGCCGGTCCGGCGAATCCGGCGGGGCGGCGGCGCAGTTGCCCCCAGGCGAGTGCGACGGTCATGTTCCTTCTCCTCCTCGGTCTCCGGGCTTCCGGCCGGTGCCCGTGGTCGGTGTCGGCCCGGGTGTGCGGGGCTCCGTGCCGGCGGGTGCGGCGCGGGTGCTCATCGGGTGGTTCCGTCCAGTGCGCCGAGGGCGCGGGCGACCCGGTCGGCGGTGGGCCGGTCGAGTTCGTCGACCAGGAGGCCGTCGGCGAGCAGCAGGACGCGGTCGGCGTACGCGGCGGCGGCCGGGTCGTGGGTGACCATGACGCACGTCCGCCCGTCGTGGTCGACGCCGGTGCGGAGCAGGGTGAGGATCTCCCGGCCGGTGGCGCGGTCGAGGGCGCCGGTGGGTTCGTCGGCGAAGAGGAGCGGTGGTCGGGAGACCAGGGCGCGGGCGATGGCGACGCGCTGCTGCTGGCCGCCGGAGAGGGCGGCCGGGCGGCGGCGTTCGAGACCGGCCAGGCCGACCCGGGCGAGGGCCTCCCGGACGGGGGCCCGGCCGGGGCGTCGGCCGCCGAGGCGGCCGGGGAGTTCGACGTTCTGGGCGGCCGTCATGGCGGGCATCAGGTTGAAGGACTGGAAGACGAATCCGAGGTGGTCGCGGCGCAGCGCGGCGAGTCGGCGCTCGGGCAGGCCGGTGATCTCCGTGTCGCCCCAGCGGACCCGTCCGTGGTCGGGCCGGTCCAGGCCGGCCAGGCAGTGCAGCAGGGTGGTCTTGCCCGACCCGGACGGCCCCATCACGGCGGTGAAGGTGCCGGGGTCGAAGGCCGCCGTCACTCCGCGCAGCGCGGCGACCGCGCCGGGCCCGCGGCCGTACACGCGCCGCAGCCCTTCGGCCCGGGCCGCGGCCCCGGGCCGGGCCGTCGTCTCGATCGGCTTCTCGTTCATGCGGCCCATCGTGGCCCGGGCCGGCCTGCCGTTTCGATAGTGCCAACGCCCGTCTTCGGGGCGTGGAAACCCGCACCCCCGACCTGTACCGGGCCTCCGGGCACGGGCCACGGGACGGGCACGGGCCGGGCACGGGACGCACGGGCCACGAGCCGGGCACGGGACGCCGCCCGGAGGGCGGCGGGCGGAGGGCGGCGGGCGGAGGGCGGCGGACGGCGGTTCGGCGGGCGGCGGTTCGGCGGGCGGCGGTTCGGCGCCGGGGCCACGGACCCGCCACCGGAACCGACCGCGGGCCGCCGCCGCCCCGGGCGAAGAGCCGGGTACGGGCCGCCGCCTCCGTGGGCGCGGGGCCGGCGGCCGTCCGGTGGTCGGCGGTCGGCGGTCGGCGGTCGGTGGTCGGCGGTCGGCGGTCGGGTCCGCGGTGCTTCCCCGGCGGGGCGGGCTGCACTACTGTTCGGTAACATGCTGCGCCGCCGAGCCCACCTGGAGAGCCGATGACCGCCGACCGTTCCGCCCGACTGCTGGGCGGGCTGCTGCTGGGCGCGGGGGTCGCGCACTTCGTCGCGCCGGGGCCGTTCGACGCGATCGTGCCGCGCAGCCTGCCGGGCCCGCCCCGGGCCTGGACCAAGGCGAGCGGGGTGGCCGAACTGGCCGTCGGGGCCGCCGTCCTGCTGCCGTCGACCCGCCGCCACGGCGCGCTCGCCGCGGCCGGCCTGTTCGCCGCCGTCTTCCCCGCCAACGTGAAGATGGCCTACGACTGGCGCCACCGCCCGGCCCCGCTGCGCGCCGCCGCGCTGGCCCGCCTCCCCCTCCAGGCCCCGCTGATCGCCTGGGCCCTGAAGGTCTCCCGGGGCTGACCCGGGGCTGACCCAGGGCGCTCAGCGCAGGGCGTAGACGCGGATGACGACGGTGCGTTCCTCGTTCTCGGGGCGGGCCAGGCCGACGAAGACGGTCTCGGCGAGCCGGCGGTGGGCGGGGGCGTCGGTGCGGAAGACCGGTGCGGTGCGGTAGTAGACGCCCTGTTCGGCGGTCCGCAGGCCGTCCTCGTACTGGTCGGGGCAGTCGGGGCCGAGCCGGTAGTAGCCGCGGTTGACGATGTCGATGACGCTGCCGTCCTCGGCGCGCAGCAGGTAGCGGGCATCGAGCTGGCAGACCTCGCCGCGGGTGCTGCTCCAGTCGCCGCCGCCGGGCAGCACGGTGCCGGTGAGCAGCGGGCCGGCGACGGTGCCGCCGGTGATGGGGGTGAATTCGACGGTCTCGCCGTCGCCGTGGCCGATGTGCAGGCTCGGGGCGAGGTCGGCGCGGATCTCGAAGGCGAAGTCGAGGTGCGGGCTCATCGGGGGTCGGCCTTTCGGGCGGGCTTCCAGCCGGGGCGGGGGACGGAGTCGACCAGGGTGCGGGTGTAGGGGTGCTGCGGGTCGGTCAGGACGTCGGCGGAGCGCCCGGACTCGACGATCCGGCCGTGCCGCATGACGACCACGTCCTCGCAGAGGAACGGGACGATGCCGAGGTCGTGGGTGATGAACAGGTAGGCGATCGGGCGCCGGGCGCGGATGCGGACCAGCAGGTTGACGATCTGGGCCTGCACGGAGACGTCGAGCGCGGCGACCGCCTCGTCCAGGACCAGCAGGCGCGGGGAGACGGCGAGCGCCCGGGCGATCGCGGCGCGCTGCCGCTGCCCGCCGGAGAGGGTGCGGGGGCGGGAGCGGGCCTGCCGGGTGTCCAGGCCGACCTGGTCGAGGAGTTCGTCGCGGCGGGCTTCGAGCGCGGCGCCGCGCAGCGGGGTGTGCAGGGCGAGGGCCTCGGCGACGGCGTCGCCGATCCGCTGGTGGCGGTCGAGCGAGGTGGCCGGGTCCTGGAAGACCAGTTGGGCCCGGCGGGCGTGCGCGAGCCGTTCCGCGGGGCGGGCCCGGGGGCCGGGCGGCGGGGCGCCGTCGAGGCTGATCCGGCCGCTGTCGGGGGTCTCCAGGCCGGTGATCAGGCGGGCGGTGGTGGTCTTGCCGGAGCCGGACTCGCCGACCACGGCGAGTGCCTGACCGGGCATCAGGCGCAGCGAGACGCCGTCGACGGCGGTGTGGTCGCCGTAGCGCTTGGTGAGGTTCTCGACCTCCAGCAGGGCCTTCACGGGGTGTCCCCTTCCTGTGGCCGGGCAGTGCCGTCGGGGTGGACGGGGTGGACGGGGTGGACGGGGTGGTGGCAGGCGGCGCGGCCGTCGGCGAGCGGGCGCGGGGTGGGCGGTTCGGTGCGGCAGCGGGTGTCGGCGGCGGCGCAGCGCGGGGCGAACGGGCAGCCGGGCCCGGCCTCGGCGGCGGACAGCGGGCGGCCCTCGACGGCGCGCAGCGCGGCGCCGGGGACGGTGGGGTCGGGGCGGGAGGCGAGCAGGGCGCGGGTGTAGGGGTGGGCGGCCCCGGCGGCCAGGCGTCCGGCGGGGAGTTCCTCGACCAGGGTTCCGGCGTACAGGACGGCGATGCGGTCGCAGACGGCGGTGGCGAGGGCGAGGTCGTGGGTGATGAACAGCAGGGCGAGGCGGTGGCGTTCGCGGGCCTCGGCGATGACGGCCATGACTTCGGCCTGGGTGGTGACGTCGAGGGCGGTGGTGGGTTCGTCGGCGAGCAGCAGCCGGGGTTCGGCGGCGAGCGCGGCGGCGATCATGACGCGTTGCAGCAGGCCGCCGGAGAGTTCGGCGGGGTACTGGCGCAGCCGGCGCGGGGCGTCGGCGACGTGCACCTCGTCGAGCAGGGCGGTGGCGCGGGCCTCGGCGGCGGCCCGGTCGAGGCCGCGGACGGCGACGAGCGCCTCGGTGAGGAAGTCGCCGACGGTGCGCAGCGGGTTGATGTGGGCGCGCGGGTCCTGGAAGACCATGGCGGCGGTGGTGCGGCGCAGGGCGCGCAGGGCGGGCGGGCGCATGGCGGGGACGGAGGCGCCGTCGACCCGGACGTCGCCCTCGATCCGGGCGCCGGGCGGGAGCAGGCCGAGCACGGTGCGGGCGGTGAGGGACTTGCCGGAGCCGGACTCGCCGACGAGTCCGACGGCGCCGCCGGCGGGCAGGGCGAGGTCGACGCGGTGGATGACGGTGCGCCGGGTGCCGTGCGGGCCGGGCAGGGTGACGCGCAGGGCGTCGAACTCGAGCAGGTGGTTCATGCGGGGTCTCCGGCGAGGCGCTGGGCGAGCTGGTTGCCGAGCAGTCCGCAGGCGACGGTGAACAGCACGATCGCGGCTCCGGCGGCCAGGGACTGTTCGGGGCGGCCGGCCAGGATGCCGGGGGCGCCCTGGGCGACCATCAGGCCCCATTCGGCGGTGGGGGGTTGGGCGCCGAGTCCGATGAAGGAGAACGCGGCGATGTCGAGCAGGGTGTAGCCGAACGCGGTGGCGGTCTGCACCAGGACCAGCGGGGCGAGGTTGGGCAGCAGGTGGCGCAGGCAGCTGCGGGCGCCGCCGAGGCCGAGCAGCCGCAGCGCAGCGAGGTAGGGCAGTTGCCGTTCGCGCAGGGCGCTGCCGCGCACGACGCGGGCGACGTAGGGCAGGTAGGCGACGGTGAGGGTGAGGACGGCGACGGGCAGTCCGGCGCCGAACAGGGCGGCGCCGACGACGGCGAGGACGAGGCCGGGGAAGCCGAAGACCACGTCGAGGGCGGCGGTGACGGCGCGGTCCCACCAGCCGCCGAACCAGGCGGCGCTGACGGCGAGGGCGGTGCCGATCGCCCCGGCGGCGAGGGTGACGGCGAGCGGGGCGAGCAGGCTGGGCCGGGCCCCGTACAGCAGGCGGGAGAGGAGGTCGCGGCCGGTGTCGTCGGTGCCGAGCCAGTGCGCGGGGCTCGCGGCCTGCGAGACGGCGAACGGGTCGACGGCGTCGGGGTCGTAGGGGGCGATCAGCGGGGCGAGGGCGGCGGCGAGCACGACCAGGGCGACGACCGTCCCGGCGAGCAGCAGGGTGGTCCGGCCGCGCAGCACCCGGCGCGGGGTGCGCCGGACCAGGGCGGCGAGTTGCAGGGTGGTCATGCGGCGCCTCCGACGGGCGTGCGGTGGTCGAGCGCGGCGCTCGCCACGTCCACGGCGGTGTTGACGAGGGCGAAGGCGGTGACGGTGAGCAGGGCGAGGGCCTGGACGACGGCGAGGTCCTGGCGGGCGGCGCTCTGCACGAGCAGGGCGCCGACGCCGTTGAGGCCGAAGGTCTGCTCGACGACGGAGCTGCCGGCGATCAGTCCGGCGACGGAGACGCCGGCCACCGACAGGATGGGGCCGGAGGCGTTGCGCAGGACGTGCCGGCGGATCACCAGCCGTTCGGGGATGCCGCGGCTGCGCGCGGTCTGGACGTGTTCGGAGCCCTGTTCGGCGTGCACGGCGGCGCGGGTGACCTGGGCGACGTAGGCGAGCCAGGACGCGGCGAGGGCGAGCGCGGGCAGGGTGAGGTGGCGCAGCCGGTCGGCGGGGCCGGTGCCGGTGCCGTAGGCGGGGAACCAGCCGAGGCGGACGGCGAACAGCCAGATCAGCAGGACGGCGGAGACGAAGGTGGGGACGGCCATCAGGGTGCCGGTGGCGGCGGTGACGGCGGTGGCGACCTTGCCGCCGCGCAGGCCGGCCAGGGTGCCGGCGGCGATGCCGAGCAGCAGGATCAGCGCGGCGGCGTAGCCGATCAGCAGGGCGGTGGTGCCGATCCGGCTGCCGATCAGGTGGGCGACGGAGTCGTGGTAGGCGAGCGAGGTGCCGGCGTCGCCGTGCAGCATGCCGGTGAGCCAGCGCCCGTACTGGGTGAGGAAGGGGTCGTCGAGGTGGTGCTCGCGGTGGATCTGCGCGAGCAGTTCGGCGCTGGGGGGTTTGCCGCCGCCGACCAGCAGGGTGGCGGGGTCGCCGGGGGCGAGGAAGAGGCCACCGAAGACGGCGAGGCTGGCGATCAGCAGGGTGGCGGCCAGGCCGAGGGCCCGGCGGCCGAGGTAGCGGAGCATCATCGGGTGCCGCCGAGGTACGCGGCCCAGGGCATGTTGATGTAGGCGAAGCCGGCGGGGGCGCCGCTGAGCCGCTTGTTGAGGAACATCCGCTCGTCGGGGGCGACCAGCGGGACGACCGGCAGGTCCTGCACGAAGGCGGCCTGGGCCTGGTTGAAGGCTTCGGCGGCCCGGACGGGGTCGGTGCTGGCCCGGGCTTCGGCGAGCTTGCCGGTGACGGTGTCGTTGCGGTACTTCACCCAGTTGAACAGCGAGCCGGGGTCGGTCATCTGCTGGACGTAGGAGGCGGGGTCGGGGAGTTCGACGTAGCCGAGCACGATGACGGCGTCCAGGCCCTGGCGGAGCGTCGGGTCGTAGAACAGGCCGGACAGCTGGGTGGGCTGGAGCTGCTCGATCTGGACGTCCAGGCCGATCTTCTTGGCGGCGGCCTGCAGGAAGGTCAGGGTCTGCAGGGACTGCTGGTCGCCGGCGGCGGTGGCGACGGTGAGGCTGAGGCGGCCGTTGAAGGCGCCGGCCAGGGTGTCGCGGGCCTTGTCGAGGTCGACGGCGGGCGGTTCGGGGAGCGCGTCGTAGCCGCGGGCGTAGACCTCGGCGGCGGGGTCGTGCGCGCGGACCAGGGCGGGGACGAAGGTCTTGAGCTTCTGCGCGGCGCCGTCGTAGACGTTGCGGATCAGCGCGTCGCGGTCGAGCAGCAGCTGCAGGGCCTCGACCATGCGGTGGTCGGCGAGCGGCGAGTCGGGGCCGGTGGGGGTGAGGAAGACGGTCTGCGCGGAGGGGCCGCGGTAGAGGGTGCCGGCCTTGCTGCCGGCCAGGGCGCGGGCGGTGGCGGTGTTGATCTCGTAGGAGCCGTCGACCTCGCCGGAGAGCAGGGCGCCGGTCAGGGTGGACCCGTCGGTGATGAACCGGAAGGTCAGCTCCTTGAC
Source organism: Kitasatospora sp. NPDC088391 (assembly GCF_044753345.1). Taxonomy (NCBI): domain Bacteria; kingdom Bacillati; phylum Actinomycetota; class Actinomycetes; order Kitasatosporales; family Streptomycetaceae; genus Kitasatospora; species Kitasatospora sp. NPDC088391. The sequence goes on along the minus strand of NZ_JBIVNB010000004.1, from coordinate 569,215 downwards.
CTTGGGGGTGAGTTGCTTGTCCCAGTAGGCGTCGTTGCGGCGGACGGTGATCGACTCGCCGGCCTTCCACTCCCCCAGGGTGAACGGCCCGGTGCACATCAGGCCGCCGGCGGCGGTGCCGTAGCCGGCTCCGGCCCCGGCCAGGTAGGAGGCTTCGCCGACGGCGCCGAAGCCGTTGGTGAGGGCCTTCACGAACAGCTGGTCGGGCTGCTTGAACCGGACGGTGACCCGGTGGGCGCCGTCGGCGGCGATCGCGGTGACGTTGCGCAGCGCGTCGGCGTTGACGCTGCGGGTGGCGGGGTCCTGCTGGCGGCGCAGGCTCGCGACGACGTCGGCGGAGGTCATCGGGTTGCCGTCCCAGAACGTCACGTCCTCGCGCAGGTCGAGCACCAGCGTGGTGGGGTCGCTCCAGGTCCACCGGGTGGCCAGGCCGGGGCCGTAGGTGTAGTCGGCCTTCAGACGCAGCAGCGGTTCGCACAGGTTGGAGACGACGGTGCTGGGCGAGTAGTCGCCGGCCTTGGCGGGGTCGAGGCCGAGCGGTTCGCCGGTGGGCAGGTTCCAGGTGACGTGGTCGAGTTCGCCGGTGGCGGCGGGGGTGAACTCGGTGAGCGCCAGGGTGCTGGAGACGCCCGCGTTGCCGCCGCCCTGCGAGGTGCAGGCGGTGGTGAGCGCGAGGGCGGCGGCGAGCGTGACGGCGCCGGCGGCTCTGCGGGTCGTGGCGGCGGTGCGGGGAGCGCGGTGCATGGGGGAGCTCCTGAAGGGGGTGAGGGCGGGTCAGCGGGCTTCGGCGGGCAGGACGGTGAGGGTCAGCCGGGACGGCGTGGCGCCGCCGCTGGTGAGGGTGTGGACGGCGGGGCGGACCTCGGTGGCGGTCCACGGGTTGTCGCCGGTGCCGGTGGCGGTCAGGAACAGCGGGAAGTCGGAGGCGGCGACCAGCAGCAGCAGGCGGTGTCCGGCGCGCAGCCGGTAGCCGGTGTGGGCGAGGTCGAGGTGGAGCAGTCCGCCGGCGGTGGCCTGGACCTGGCCGCGGACGATCAGGCGGGCGGTGCCGTCGGGGGCGAGGTCGGCGAGCCGGGCGAACACGTCGAACACCGGGGCGTCGGCGGTGACGTGCAGTTCGGCGCCGACCGGGCCGGCCAGGTCGAGCGGGTGGTCGAGCGGGTCGCCGGTGAAGGCGAGCACGTCGGGGCGGTCGGCGAGCGGGGCCAGGTCGGGGTGGGTCTGCAGGTAGGCGAAGGAGTTGTCGACCAGCGACGGGACGGGCGCGTCGGGGTCGTGCGTCCACACGGCGCGCTCCTCGCCCTCCGCCGGGACGCCCTCCGGCAGCGTGGCCGCGCCCGGGGCGACCGCGCCCGGGGCGTCCACGGCCGGGGCGACCGCGCCCGGGGCGTCCACGGCCGGGGCGTCCACGGCCGGGGCGTCCACGGCCGGGGCGACCGCGCCCGGGGCGACCGCGCCCGGGGCGACCGCGCCCGGGGCGACCGCGCCCGGGGCGACCGCGCCCGGGGCGACCGCGCCCGGGGCGTCCTCGGCGACCAGGCCGCCGCCGGGCAGCGGGCCGCCGGCCCGGGCGGCGCCGGTGAGGCGGAGCGTCAGCGGGCGGGCCCCGGGCGGCGGCCAGCTCGGCGCGGTGCGCCAGCCGGCGTGCCCCAGCTCCCAGCGGACCTTGGGGAGGTCGGCGGCCGGCCGGCTGCCCTTGAGGAAGACGTCGAGGAAGTCGGCGGCGGGGCCGAGGTAGCCGTCGAGCATCCGCTCCAGGGCCCGTTCGTCCTCGGCGTGGTCGTCGGCGGGGGCGACGGGGGCGAGGTCGAGCCGGTAGTTCTCGTGGTCGACGGCCCCGGCCCACAGGTACTGGACGGCGTCCCACTCGGGCCGGGCGGCCAGTTCCCGGTAGTCGGCGAGGTGGGCGCGGACGATGTTGTCGTACCAGCCGACGCAGTGCAGCACCGGGACGGGGCGGGCGTCGAAGGGGTGCAGTCCGAACTGGGTGCACAGGTCGACCCGGTGCGGCGCCAGCAGGGTGAACCAGGCGGAGCGCGCGCCGAGTTGGCGGAACGCCTGCTCGTAGGGGGCGATCGCGGGCCGGGCGGCCGGGTCGGCCAGGTACTCGTAGGTGTCGCGGCCGACCCAGTGGTGGGCGAAGTAGCCGATGCCCTCGCGCCAGGGCGGGGGCGGCAGGTCACGGCCGCCGTCGCGGAACATCGCGTTGAAGTCGGCGGCGGTGACCCGGGGCACGACGGCCCGCAGCGCGGGGTGCTGGGCGGCGACGGCGGCCCACTGGGTGAAGCCGTAGTAGGAGTCGCCGAACATTCCGACCCGGCCGTTGGACCAGGGCTGCCGGGTGATCCACTCGATGGTGTCGTGGCCGTCGGCGGACTCGTGGACGAACGGCAGCGTCTCGCCCTCGGAGCGGAACTTGCCGCGCACGTCCTGCACGACGACGGCGTAGCCGCGGGCGGTGAGCCGCTGCGCGATCCGGTCGGTGAACACGTAGCGGCTGTTCTTGTCGTACGGCAGCCGGATCAGCACGGCGGGCCACGCCGGGCCGTCGGCCCCGGGCAGGTGCACGTCGGTGGCGAGGTGGACGCCGTCGCGGACCCGGACGCGGTGCTCGCGGGCCTGCGGGGGGACGGGTGCGGGGACGACCCGTTCGATGGAGAGGGGCATGGGGGTGTCGCTCCAGCCTGGGAGGGCGCGGCGGGGAGGGGCGCGGCGGCAGGGTGCGCAACGGGCGGACGCGTACGGGGGCCGGGGCCGGTGGCCGGGCGTCGCAGCGTCATGCAACGGCGTTGTGCAACGTTGTTGTATGACAAGATTGCACCTGCCCGCCACCCGGTCAACACTTTGCGGAGGAGCACGCCGATGCCGATCGAGGTCGACCAGGAAGACCGACTGGCCCGGATCGCCGACGCCACCATCCAGGTCGCCCGCGAACGCGGCGTCCGCGCCGTCACCATCCGGGCGGTCGCCCAGCAGCTCGGCGGGTCCACCGCCATGATCACCAACTACCTGCCCAGCCGCTCCACCCTGATCGCCAACGCGCTGCGCCACGCCGAGCGCGACTGGTCGAAGGAGACCGAGGCGCTGCTCGCCGACCGCACCGGCCTGGACCGGGTGCTGGTGCTGGCCGAGTGGATGTGCACCACCGAGCGCGACGACGCGGTGATGCGCCGCCTGCTGGCCGAGATCGTCAGCGAGGGCGACGGCTCCGACGCCGCGGCCCTGGCCGCCGAACTGGCCCGGGACCACCGCGCCGCCCTCGGCGCGCTGCTCGCCGACGCCGGCCTCGCCGATCCCGCCGCCGCGGACCTGCTGCACCTGGTCTTCCGCGGCTACTGGCTCTCCACCCTGGAGGACCCGGCCCACTGGCCCGCGGCCCGCGGCGCGGCGGCGGCCCGCGCGGCGGTGCGCCTGCTGGCGGGCGGCGCGCCGGACTGAGCCGTCCCGGGCGCCGGGGGGCCTTGACTTCATCAAACGCTGTTGCATAACGTCGTTGCATCTGGTGCGTCCGCGCCATCCTCCGCCCCCTCCGCGCGCTCCGCCGGAGCGCGCGCCCCCGTAGAGGCGTTCATGGACAACTCCCTCCCCACCCAGCCGTGGCAGCTCACCGCCGTACAGGCCGCCGGGGCCGTGCGCGAGCGCACGCTCTCCGCCACCGAACTGGTGCGGTCCTGCCTGGACCGGATCGCCGCGGTCAACCCGACCGTCAACGCCCTCGCCGACCTCCGCCCGGACGAGGCGCTGGCCGCCGCCCGCGAGGCCGACCGCCGGACCGCGGCCGGCGAGGAGCTGGGCCCGCTGCACGGCGTGCCCACCTCCACGAAGATCAACACCGACCAGCGCGGCCACGCCAGTTCGCACGGCGTCACCGCGCTGGCCGGCACCCCCGCCGCCGAGGACGCGGCCTGCGTGGCCGCGCTGCGCGGGGCCGGCGCGGTGCTGCTGGGCCGGAGCAACGCGCCCGCGTTCTCCTACCGCTGGTTCAGCACCAACGACCTGCACGGCCGGACCCTCAACCCGTGGGCCCCCGACCGGACCCCGGGCGGCTCCAGCGGCGGCGCCGCGGCGGGCCTGGCCGCCGGGATGACCCCGCTCGCCCAGGGCAACGACATCGGCGGCTCGATCCGCTACCCCGCCGCCTGCTGCGGCGTGGTGGGCATCCGGCCGACCGTCGGCCGGGTCTCCAACTGGACGGCGCCCGCCTACGTGGACACCCCGGCGGGCCGTCAGCAGCTGGTGATGCCGATGACGGTGCAGTCCTGCGCGGTGGAGGGCCCGCTGGCCCGGACGGTCGCCGACGCCCGGCTCGCCCTGCACGTGATGAGCGCCCCCGACCTGCGCGACCCGGTCGGCGTCCCGGCCCTCCCGGACCGGCCCCGCCCGGACGGGCCGCCGGTGGTGACCGTGGTCCGCTCGATCGGCACCGTGCCCAACCACCCCGCCGTGGAGCGGGCGATCGACGAGGCGGTGCGCAAGCTCGCCGAGGCCGGCCACCGGATCGAGGAGGTCGACGGCCTGCCGCTGCTGGCCGAGGCGGCCCGGATCTGGTCGCTGCTGATCTACGAGGACTTCCGCCCGAGCATGCCGATGGTCGAGCAGATCGGCGACGAGGGCGTCCGCACCTCGCTGAAGCTCTCGTTCGCCGCGGCGGCCGAGGTCTGGGGCGCCGCCCCCTCGCTGGCGACCTACATCCACGGCTGGTCGCGGCGCGCCGCCCTGATCACCGAGCTCCAGCAGCTCCTGGGCCGCGAGCGCCTGCTGCTCACCCCGGTGAGCGCCGAGCCGCCGTTCGAGCAGGACGCCGACCTCGCCTCCCCGGAGCGCGCCGCCGAACTGGTCGCCGCGCAGTGGCCGATGGCGGCCGTCCCGATCCTGGGCTTCCCCGCCGCGACGGTGCCCGCCGCGCTGGTCGACGGCCTGCCGATGAGCGTCCAGCTGATCGGCGGACGCTTCGAGGAGGACCTCGTCCTGGACGCCGCCCAGGCGATCGAGGACCGCACCCCGCGCCTGGTCCCCGCCCTCTGAGAGCGGTCGCCGACGTACGGCCCCCGCCCGGTCGCCGGGCGGGGGCCGTACGTCCTGACGCCCCGTCACGCCCGGTGCGCCCGGGCGGGGTTGGCGGCCCGCCGGTCGGCGCGGGTACGCTGCGGGCCGCCCCGGAAGAGCACCCCGCACGGAACGAGGACACCTGCCCATGCGAGTGAACGCCTACGCCGCCCCCGCCGAAGGACTGCCGCTCGGCCCCACCACGGTGGAGCGCCGCCCGGTCGGGCCGGAGGACGTGCTGATCGCGGTGGAGTACGCCGGCATCTGCCACTCCGACATCCACACCGTGCGCGGCGAGTGGGGCCCGAAGCCGTACCCGCTCGTCCCGGGCCACGAGATCGTCGGGACGGTCGTGGAGGTCGGCCCGCGGGTGACGGCACACCGGGCGGGCGACCGGGTCGGGGTCGGCTGCATGGTCGGCTCCTGCGGGCGGTGCGCGCCCTGCGCGGGCGGCGACCAGCAGTACTGCGTGGACGGGCCGGTGTTCACCTACGGGTCCGCCGACCGCGACGGCCGCGCCACCCAGGGCGGCTACGCCACCCACCTGGTGGTGGACGCGGGCTTCGTGCTGTCCGTCCCGGCCGCGCTCGACCCGGCCGCCGCCGCGCCGCTGCTGTGCGCGGGCATCACCACCTACGCGCCGCTGCGGCGCTGGGGCGCGGGGCCCGGCCGCCGGGTCGCGGTGGTCGGCCTCGGCGGCCTCGGCCACCTGGCGGTCAAGCTCGCCCACGCGCTGGGCGCCGAGGTCACGGTGCTCTCCCGGTCGCCGAAGAAGCAGGAGGACGCGCGGCGGCTCGGCGCCGACCACTGGTTCGACGGCTCCGACCCCGCCGCCTTCGCCGAACTCGCCGGCCGCTTCGACCTGATCGTCAACACCGTCAGCGCCGACCTGGACACCAACGCCCTGCTCGGCCTGCTCACCCTGGACGGCGTCCTCGCCAACGTCGGCGCCGCCCCCGGCCCGATGCAGGTCGACGGCCACCGGCTGGGCAGCGCCCGGCGCGTCCTGACCGGCTCGATGATCGGCGGCATCCCGCAGACCCAGGAGATGCTGGACTTCTGCGCCGCCCACGGCATCGCCGCCGACGTCGAACTGATCCCGGCCGAACACATCAACGCGGCCTACGAACGCGTCCTGGCCTCCGACGTCCACTACCGCTTCGTCATCGACGCCGCCACCTTCGCCTGACACCCCCGCCGGACCTGCGGCCCCGCGCACGTCCGCCCCGGCCGCCACGGGGGGCGGCCGGGGTCGGGCCGGGGGGCCGGGGGGCCGGGGGGCCGGGGGGGCCGGGGGGCCGGGGGCCGGCGCGCCGTCAGGCGTAGAAGCGCGAGATGCTCTGCAGCACGGCGGCGGGCTTGGCCGCGCCCTCGATCTCGACGGTGCCGTCGACGGTGATCTGGAGGCCGCCGGGGACCTCCTCGACCTCGGCGAGGCGGGCGACCAGGCGGATCCGGGAGCCGGCCTTGACCGGCGCGGGGAAGCGGACCTTGTTGAGCCCGTAGTTGACCTTGGTGCGGACGCCCTCGACCTCCAGCAGTTCGGTGAACAGCGGGATGAACAGCGAGAGCGTCAGGTGGCCGTGCGCGACGGGCGCGCCGAACGGGCCGGCCGCGGCGCGCCCGGGGTCGGTGTGGATCCACTGGTGGTCGTCGGTGGCGTCGGCGAAGGTGTCGATGCGCTGCTGGGTGACGTCGAGCCAGCTGCTGGCGCCGAGGTCGGTGCCGGCCAGGGCCTTGAGGGCGTCGAGTCCGTTGACGGTGCGGGCCATGGGAGGGTGCCTTTCCTGGGGGTGAGCGGTGGTCAGCTGCCGTGCCGGGCACGGAGCCGGTGCTTGAGGATCTTTCCGGTGGCGGTGCGCGGGAGTTCGTCGGCGAGCAGCACCGTGCGGGGGAGCTTGTACTTGGCGAGGACGCCGGCCAGCGCGGCCAGCAGGGCGTCCGGGTCGAGCACCGTGCCGGGCGCGGGGACGACGACGGCGCGGCCGACCTCGCCCCACTTGGGGTCGGGGACGCCGAAGACGGCGCACTCGGCGACGCCGGGCAGGGCCAGCAGGGCGTCCTCCACCTCGGCCGGGTACACGTTCTCGCCGCCGGAGATGTACATGTCCTTGATCCGGTCGGCGACGGTGAGGTAGCCGTCGTGGTCGGCGCGGGCGGCGTCGCCGCTGCGGAACCAGCCGTCCCGGAAGGCCGCGGCGGTGGCCTCGGGCAGGCCCCAGTAGCCGGGGCCGACGTGCGGGCCGTCGACCAGGACCTCGCCGATCTCGCCGACGCCGGCCTCCCGGCCGTCGGGGGTGTGCAGCCGCACGTCGGTGAAGAAGTGCGGGACGCCCGCGCTGCCGGCCTTGGCGACGGCGTGTTCGGCGTCCAGCAGGAGCACGCCGGGGCCGGTCTCGGTCATGCCGTAGCCCTGGAGGAAGGTGAGGCCGCGGCGCAGGTAGGTGTCGATCAGGGGGGTGGGGACGGGTGCGCCGCCGCAGTTGAGGACGCGCAGGCTGCTCAGGTCGGCGTCGGCCCAGCCGGGTTGGCGGGCCATCAGGTCGTACATGGTGGGGACGCCGAACATGCAGGTGACGCGCTCGCGGGCGATCAGTTCCAGGGTGCCGGCCGGGTCGAAGGACTCGACCAGGTGGCAGGCGCCGCCCTTGAGCAGCACCGGGAGGGTGAGCATGTTGAGGCCGGCGGTGTGGAACAGCGGGGCGGAGACCAGGGCGACCTCGTCGGCGGTCAGGTCGGTGTCGACCAGCACGTTGTAGGCGTTCCAGGTCAGGTTGCCGTGGGTGAGCAGGGCGCCCTTGGGGCGGCCGGTGGTGCCCGAGGTGTACATGATCAGGCAGGTGTCGTCGAGGCCGACCGGTTCGTCGATCGGGGTGCTGTCGCCGCTGGCCAGCCAGGACTCGTACGGTTCGCCGGTCTCCACCACCAGCGGCACCGCGCCGGGCGGCACCAGGTCGGCGCAGGCCGGGGCGTGGATGAGCACCTTCGCCCCGCAGTCGTCGAGCTGGTGGGCGATCTCGGGGCGGGCCAGCCGGGTGTTGAGCGGGACGAAGAGCGCGCCGAGCAGTCCGGCGGCGAACAGCGTCTCCAGGAAGGCCGGGTGGTTGGGGCCGAGGTGGGCGATCCGGTCGCCGCGCCGGACGCCGGCGGTGCGCAGCGCGTGCGCCAGGCGGGTGGAGCGTTCGTGCAGCTCGGCGTAGCTGTGGCGGCGGCCCCGGTGGACGAGGGCGGTGCGGTGCGGGGTCTTCCGGGCGCGGCGGGCGGGCCAGGAGCCGATTCCCTGGTTGCGCATGGGGGTGTGACGACCTTTCAGCTCAGGGCCGGTCCAGGCCGAGCAGGCGGGCGGCGTTGTCCTTGAGGATCTTCGGCCGGACCTCGTCCTTGATCGGGAGCTGCGCGAAGTCGGCGAGCCAGCGGTCGGGGCTCAGGACGGGGTAGTCGGAGCCGAACAGCACCTTGTCCTTGAGCAGGGTGTTGGCGTACTGGACGAGCTGCGGCGGGAAGTACTTGGGGGACCAGCCGGAGAGGTCGATGTGCACGCCGGGCTTGTGGGTGGCGACGGCGAGCGCCTCGTCCTGCCAGGGGAAGGACGGGTGGGCCAGGATGATCTTCAGGTGCGGGAAGTCGGCGGCGACGTCGTCGACGTGCAGCGGGTTGGAGTACTTCAGCCGGATGCCGCCCCCGCCGGGGACGCCCGCGCCGATGCCGGTCTGGCCGGTGTGGAAGAGCGCGACGGTGCCGGTCTCCTCGATCAGCTCGTACAGGGGGTGGGCGAGCCGGTCGTTCGGGAAGAAGCCCTGGATGCTGGGGTGGAACTTGAAGCCCTTGACCCCGAACTCCTCGACCAGCCGCCGGGCCTGCCGGACGCCCGCCTTCCCGCGGAACGGGTCGATCGAGGCGAACGGGATCAGGACGTCGGCGTTGGCGGCGGCGGCCTCGGCGACCTCCTCGTTGGGCACGGGCGGGCGGCCGGTGGCGTGCTCGGCGTCGACGGTGAAGACCACGGCGGCCATCTTCCGCTCGCGGTAGTACGCGGCCATCTCGGGCAGGGTGGGCCTGCGGTGCGCGCCGTCGACCTTGAAGTAGCCGCTGGAGGCGTCGTTCAGCTCCTGGTCGAGCGAGGCGTGGCCGTGCGCGGAGACCTCGGCGTGGGTGTGGACGTCGATCGCGGTCAGCTCGGCGGGGTTCACTTCGCGCCCCCGGGGACGACCGGGGCGGGGATGCCGACGGACTGCGGCTCGCGGCCGACGGAGGTGGCCCAGGCGGCGGCGATCGCCTCCGGGGTCCAGCCGCCGTCGGCGTAGGCGGTGGCGACCTCCTGCGGGTGCGACCAGAGGGCGAGCTTGTCGCCGCCGATGCCGATGCACTGGCCGGTGACGCCGGCGGCGGCGTCGGAGGCGAGGAACGGGACGAGCGCGGCGCAGTCCTCGGCGGTGCCGAAGCCCTCGCCCTTGCGCAGGAAGTCGGGCAGCGGGGCGCCCTGCTTCATCGCCTCGATGTACGGGGCGAAGGCGGGGACGGTCTCGGTCATCGCGGTGGCGGCGATCGGGACGATCGCGTTGACGGTGATGCCGGCCCGGCCGAGCTCCATCGACCAGGTGCGGACCATGGCGGCGATGCCGGCCTTGGCGGCGGCGTAGTTGGTCTGGCCGAAGTTGCCGCGCTGCCCGGCCGGGGAGCCGACCATGATCAGCCGGCCGCCCTCGCCCTGTTCGCGCATCCGGACGGCGGCGGCCCGGGCGCAGGTGAAGGTGCCGCGCAGGTGGGTGGCGAGGACGTCGTCGAAGTCCTGGTCGGTCATCTTCCACAGCACCTTGTCGCGCAGGATGCCCGCGTTGGTGACCATCACGTCGAGCCGGCCGAAGGCGTCGACGGCCCGGTCGACCAGGGCCCGGGCGGCTTCGGCGGTGCCGACGGCGGCGGCCTGCGGGACGGCCCGGCCGCCCGCGGCGGTGATGGTCGCGGCGGCGGCCCCGGCGACCTCGGCGTCCAGGTCGTTGACCACGACGGCGGCGCCGGCGGCGGCCAGCGCGGTGGCGTAGGCGAGGCCGAGGCCGCGGCCGGAGCCGGTGACGACGGCGACCTTGCCGGTCAGGTCGAGGGGGCCGGGCTCGGCGGAGGAGGGTTCGTTGCTCATGACCATTGAAGCTAGGAACAATCATTGTTGATGTCAATGATTGTTCCGAACATCTTCGTTCTGGCATGATGACCCCCATGAGCGACGCCCCCTGGATGCACGGCATGCACGCCGACACCGGCTACCTGCTGTACCGGCTCGGCCTGCGTTCCGGCAGCCTGTTCAACGCCGCCTTGGAGCAGCACGGCCTGCGCCTGCGCCACCACGCGATCCTGCGCTACCTCGCCACCGTGGAGGGCGCCCGCCAGCGCGAGCTCGCCGACCGCCTCGGCTACGACCCGAGCGCGATCGTCAGCCTGCTCGACGACCTCCAGCGCCTGGGCATCGCCGAGCGCCGCCCCGACCCGGCCGACCGGCGCAGCCGCCTGGTGGTGCTCACCGAGGCGGGCCGCGAGCTGCTGCGCACCGCCGACCGGGACAGCCGCCGGGTCACCGAGCAGCTCCTCGAACCGCTCTCCCCCGCCGAACGCGCCACCCTCAACGAGCTGCTCCAGCGGATCGCCCCGCTCTGACGCGGCGTCGGCACCCGTTCCGGGCCCGCCCCTTGCCGGGCGGGCGCCCCCGGTGGCACCGTGGTTCCCGTGATCGACTCCGCCGCTCCGGGCTCCGGCGCCACCGCCCCCGCACCCGACGCCACCGAGGCGTTCACCGCGCACCGCGGGCTGCTGTTCGGCACCGCCTACCGGCTGCTCGGCAGCGTCGCCGACGCGGAGGACGTCCTGCAGGACGCCTGGATCAAGTGGGCCGCGGTGGACCGGAGCGGCGTCGACAACCCGCGCGCCTACCTGGTGCGCACCGTCACCAACCTGGCGCTGAACCGGCTGACGTCGGCCCGGGCCGTCCGGGAGGCGTACGTCGGGCCGTGGCTGCCCGAGCCGGTGCTCACCGACCCGGACGTCGCGGACGGGGCGGAGCTGGCCGACTCGGTGTCGACCGCGCTGCTGGTGGTGCTGGAGAGCCTGGGGCCGGTGGAGCGGGCGGTGTTCGTGCTGCGCGAGGCGTTCGGGTTCAGCCACGCGGAGATCGCCGGGTTCCTGGACCGCAGCGAGGCGACGGTGCGGCAGACCGCGCACCGGGCCCGCGCGCACGTCCGGGCCCGCCGCACCCGCTTCGACACCGACCCGCGGGCGCGCCGCGAGGTGACTGGCCGCTTCCTGTCCGCCTGCGCCGGCGGCGACCTGAACGCGATGCTCGAACTGCTCGCCCCGGACGTCACCGCCTGGTCCGACGGCGGCGGAAAGGTCACCGCCGCCCGCCGCCCGCTGCACGGCTCCGACGCGGTCGCCCGCTGGATGCTCGGCGTCCTCGCCAAGACCGAGGTCCGCGACATCGCCCGGCAGCCCGCCCACATCAACGGCGAGGAGGGCGTCCTGTTCACCGTGGCCGGCCTGCCCCTGGGCGCGCTCACCTTCGACCTCGCCGACGGCCTGATCCGCAACCTCCGCTTCCAGGTCAACCCGGACAAGCTCCGCGGCCTGCACCCGCACCCGACCGGGGAGCCCCCCGCATGACCCCCCGGCGGCAGCGCCGCCCCCGCCCGGCCACCCCGGCCCCGGCCGACGGAGCCCCGGCCGACGGAGCCCCGGCCTTCGACCTGGTCCGCCGCGGCTACGACCGCGCCCAGGTCGACGCCCACCTCGCCCTCCCGCCCGAGCGGCGCCCCCGCCCGGCCGCCTTCGACCTGGCCCGGATCGGCTACGACCGCACCCAGGTCGACCGGGCCCTGGCCACGGAGGACTGACCGGCCGTCAGGGGGCGGCGGGGGCGGTCAGAGGCGGCGGGTGCGCAGCACGCAGGTGACCATCGGGAGGGTGAACTCGCCCTCGGCGGTGGCGGGGTGGGCGGCGAGGCAGTCGCGGAGGCGGGTCAGCAGGGCTTCGCGTTCGGCGGGCGGGAGGACCAGGACGCCGGCCCGGGTGGCGAGGGTGGCCACCAGGGTTTCGGCGGTGCGGAGTTGGCCGTGCGGGAAGCCGGACTGCGCGGCCTCGCCGAAGCGGGCGGGACCGCCGCGCTTCGGGAGGTGCGCGGCGGCGGTGGCGGCGCGCCAGCGGGCGGGGGTGTCGCGGGGGCCGATCACGGCGTCTCCCCCGGCGGCGGCCAGGGCGGCGACCCAGTCGACGCCGTCGTCCAGGGTGTTCCACAGCCCGGCCAGTACGCCGCCGGGGGCGAGCACCCGGGCGATCTCGGGGCCCGCGGTGTCCAGGTCGAACCAGTGCAGGGCGTTGCCCGCGAGCACCGCGTCCACCGACCCGTCGGGCAGCGGGATCTCCTCGGCGCTGCCCGCCAGTGCCCGCACCCCGGGCAGTGCGCGGCGCAGTTCCGCCAGCATCGCCCGGTCCGGCTCGACCGCCGTCACCTGCGCCCCGGCCGCGACCAGCCCGGCCGTCAACTTGCCCGTCCCGGCGCCGAGATCGAGCACCCGCGCGCCGGGGGCCCCGGCCAGCGCCCACGCCGACGCGGCGGGCGCGTAGTCCGGCCGGTGCTCGGCGTACGCCACCGCGGCCGGACCGAACGACGAGGCGTGGCGCTGCTGTTCGTCCTGTTCCATGCCGAGAACGCTAACCGGCGGCCCGCCGACCGTGCCGCCCTCCACCTGTCGTGCACCATCAATTCCCGTTTCCTCCGGGCCGGTTCGCCCGATGGAGTGCCGGGGTGGTGTCAGCGGCGGTCCTCGCGGGGGCGCTCCCAGTCCTCGGGCTCGTCGGGGCCGTACTCGGCCTCGGTCTGCTCGCGGAGCTTGACGGCGCGCTTGTCGGAGGCGGCGCGCTCCTCGGGCGAGAGGTTCTCGGCGGCGGTGCGCATCTCGCCGAGGCGGTCGCCGAGGGCGTGCAGGTAGCGGTCGGACTGGACGACCTCGCGCATGCCGATCCGGCCGGTGAGCACGTCCCGGGCCATCTGCTGGAGTTCGGGGCCGACCGAGTCGTTCTTCGCCAACGTCCGCAGCGCCTTGTGCAGTTCGGCGGCCTGCCGGGGGTTGTCGGCGACGTCGAGCAGTTCGTCGTCGGTGATCTCGGGACCGCCCAGGTCGCCGTCGTCCGCTGCGGCCATGGCCACTCCCTCTGTCTCCGGTACCGGTCCGTACACTTCCGTACGCCTTGCGCGATCATAGACGGACGGCGGCCGCCACCGGCCCCGTACCCCTCAGCCCGCGGCCCGGTGCTCCCCGCCGGCCTCGGCGGCGCTGCCGACCCCGCCGTCGAGCACGTCCCGGGCCATCCGCCGGATGCCGGGGGCGACGGTGTCGCTGGCCGCCAAGGTCCGCAGGGCCTGCTGGAGTTCGGCGACCTGCCGCGGATTGGCGGCGACCTCCACCAGCCCGCCCGGGCCGCCCGGGCCGCCCGCCGGTTCGTCGCCCGGTCCGGGCGTGCCGGTGCGCCGGTGCTGTGCTGCGGCCACGGCCGCTCCCCTCTGCCCTTCCCCCGTCTTCCCCGATGCCCGTTCCCGACCGACATCCCGCGAACGATCTTACGGCCGGGCGGAGTTGACCTGACGATCGTATATCCCGGCCCATTCGGAGGTAATGACTTCCCCAAGACCGGACCATGATCTCCCCTATTCCCGCGCTTTCGGCTCCCCCGGGCCGGGGCCGCTCAGATCGCGCCCCCGAGCCGGGCCGCGGCCTCCGCGCTGGGGGCGCCCCAGCGGGCGGCGCCGGCGGCCAACCGGGCGCGGACACCGCGCAGTTCGTGCCGGACCAGGGCGGGCAGCGGGGCGCCACCGGTGTCGAGCAGCGGGGCGAGGGCGGCCAGGGCGGCCTGCGGGTCGTCGGCGCACAGGTGGCAGTCCGCGACCCGGACGGTCAGCATGGCGCGGGCGGACGGGAGCCGCCCGTCGCCGAGCAGGTCGAGGGCGGCCCGGGCGGCGGTGAGGGCGCGCCGGGCGAGCCGGGGGTCGCCGGTGGCGGCGGCGAGGTCGCGCAGGGCGGCGGCGGAGCCGGACTCGACCCGCAGCCGCAGGGCGGCGGGGGCCAGCCAGGGGACGCCGGACTCGCGCTCGGGGGCGGGCGGCGCGGGGCGGTCGAGGTGGTGGTGGGCGGCGGCGAGGTGCCGGACGGTGGCGCGGACGTCGCCGGACAGGCCGGTGGCGCGGGCCTCGCCGAGCCGGGAGAGCGCGTCGGCCCAGGGCCGGCCGGGGGCGGCCCGGGCGATCTCGCGGGCGTAGTCGCCGGCCGAGACCGGGTCGGCGTCGAGCAGGCCGAGGACGGCCATGTCGCTGAGCGCGGCGACCTGGGTGGCGGAGTCGCCGGCCAGCGCGGCCCAGCCGAGGGCGCGGTCGTAGCAGGCCATCGCGGTGGCGGGGCGGCCGCCGTGCAGGCGGAGGCTGCCGGCGGCGTGCGCGTACTCGGCGGCGAGCCGGGCCAGCACGCGGCGGTGCCGGGCGGGGGCGTCGGCGAGCCGGGCCACGACGGCGCGCAGGGTGCCTTCGAGGACCGCCCCGGGCTCCGGTCCGGGCCCGACCTCCCCGCACCCGCTCTCCTCGTACCGGTCGGCCGCTCCCGTCCCTCCCGCCGCGTCGCGTTCCCGTACGGCGCTTTCGGCGCTGTGCAGTTGGGCGCCGAGGACGGCGGCGAGGGCGTGCACGGTGTCGACGTCGAGCGGCGCGGCGGGGTCGGCGCAGAACGCGGCGTGCAGGGTCGCGGTGGCGTCGGGGGGCGGGAGGCGGCAGCCGGCGGCGGCGTGCAGCGGGCACTGCAGGTCGTGGTCGGGCAGCCGGTCGGGGGCGCCCCGGCCGGGGGCGGGGGCGGGCGGCGCGGGGCGGGTGCCGGCCGGCAGTGGGGGGCGCAGCAGGTGGGCAGGGAGGGCGGGGCGGTCGCCCTCGGCGCTCTCGGCGCGGCCGTAGCTGCGGGTCAACTCGCCGCTGGTGCCGAGGACTTCGTCGAGGTGCCGGACCAGGCGGGGGGTGGCGCGGCGGGCGCCGTGCTCCAGTCGGCTGACGGCGGTGTGGTCGTAGCCGACGGCGGCGCCGAGTTGGGCCTGGGTCCAGCCGGCGTGCCGGCGCCAGCGGCGCAGCAGCGCGCCGAACTCCTGCCAGCTGCCGTCCTCGGCCGCGATCCGGTCGGGCATGCCAAGCATCGCCGACACCTCCCCGAAGGCTCCGGTCCGTCCGTCACTCCGCATCGAGACGGTACCCAACCGAAGTGCGCCCCGTACATGGGGTGGTCTGTACCTCTTCTTTGCCATCTCCCTTGCTCCGGCCCTTGTCGGACCCCTCCCGGGGCCGTTCCGCTCCCTCCCCGCCCCCTTTCTGACGGTCCGCCAAGTCGCTTGGAGATCCAGCTCTTTGACGGAACTTGCCATTCGGCCCCGGGGCCTGTCCGGTCCGTTGACCGGGCCATGGCGACGGTGTGAGGGTTCCGGGCACCCCCACATCCGAGGAGCTGAGGAGCTCTGATGAAACGCAGATTGCTGACCGCCGGCACCACCCTGGCCGTGCTGGGAGGCATGCTCGGTGGTTTCGCCGGCCAGTCGGCCGCCGCCCCCGCGCCGTCCCCGCTCGCACCGTCCCCCCTGGCGGCCGCCGTGTCGGCCGCCGACCTGGCCGCTTCGGCCGGTCTCGACGCACTGGCGAAGGGACCGGACGAGAGCTACGAGCGCCGCTCGGTCACGCCCTTCCTGAACGGCCTGTACTCGGTGTCCTACGAGCGCAGCTACAAGGGCCTGCCGGTGGTCGGCGGCGACGCCGTGGTGCTCGCCGACAGCCAGGGCAAGGTGCGCAGCGTGCAGAACGCGGCCACCGGCCCGGTCGGCGTGCCGACCAAGGCCAAGGTGAGCGCGTCGGCGGCCGAGCGGACGGCCCGCGGGCAGTTGGCGAAGGTCGACTCCGCCGAGGCCCCGCGCCTGGTGGTCCGGGTCAAGGACGGCAGCTCGCGGCTGGCCTGGGAGTCGGTGCTGACCGGCTCCACCGAGAAGGCGCCGAGCCACCTGCACGTCTTCGTGGACGCGGTCACCGGCGAGGTGGCCGACAGCTACGACGACGTGGCGGCCGGCACCATCAACAGCAAGTGGAACGGCCCGGCGGGCCTGACCATCAACACCTCCGGCTCGGCGGGTTCGTACTCGCTGCGCGACAGCACCCGTCCGGGCCTGCAGTGTTCGGACTACTCGTCCGGCCAGGTGTTCACCAAGTCCTCCGACTCCTGGGGCACGGGCAGCCCGTCCTCGAAGGAGACCGGCTGCGCCGACGCGATGTTCGCGGCGCAGAAGGAGTGGGACATGCTCCGCGACTGGCTGGGTCGCAACGGGCACAACGGCAACGGCGGCAGCTGGCCGGTCAAGGTCGGCCTGAGCGACGTCAACGCCTACTGGGACGGCTCGACCATCTCGATCGGCCACAACAACGCGAACGAGTGGATCTCCTCGATCGACGTGGTGGGCCACGAGTTCGGCCACGGCATCGACCAGTACACCCCGGGCGGCGCCAACAACGAGGCGGGCCTCGGCGAGGGCACCGGCGACATCTTCGGCGCGCTGACCGAGGCGTACGCCAACGAGCCGTCGCCGTACGACAACCCGGACTACACCGTCGGCGAGATGATCAACCTGGTCGGCAGCGGTCCGATCCGGGTGATGTACAACCCGTCGCAGGTGTCCGGCAACCCGAACTGCTACTCCTCCTCGATCCCCAGCACCGAGGTGCACGCGGCCGCCGGTCCGCTGAACCACTGGTTCTACCTGCTGGCGGAGGGCTCCAACCCGGGCGGCGGCAAGCCGACCAGCCCGACCTGCAACTCCTCCAGCGTCACGGGCGTCGGCATCCGCGACGCGGGCCGGATCTTCTACGGCGGCATGCTGCTGAAGACCAGCGGCATGACGTACAAGAAGTACCGGACCGCGACCCTGACCGCGGCCAAGAACCTGGACTCCACCTGCAACCTGTTCAACCGCACCAAGGCGGCCTGGGACGCGATCAGCCTGCCCGCGCAGGCCGGTGACCCGACCTGCAGCGGCACCCCGGCGAACGACTACTCGCTGGCGCTGAACCCGTCCTCGGGCAGCGTCCAGGCGGGCAGCTCGACCAGCTCGACGGTCTCCACCGCGGTCACCTCGGGCTCCGCGGCGAGCGTCTCGCTGTCCGTCGGCGGCGCGCCCAGCGGCACCACGGCGACGGTCTCCCCGTCCACCGTGCAGTCCGGCGGTTCGGCGACCCTGAACGTGAACGTCGGCGCGAACACCCCGGCGGGCACCTACACCCTGACCGTGACGGGCTCCGGCCCGGCCACCCACACCGCGCAGTACCAGCTGACGGTGACCGGTGGCGGCGGCAACCCGGGCGGCTCCGCCCCGGACATCAACGTCGCCAACGTGCAGGCGCACCTGAGCCAGCTGTACACCATCGCCCAGCAGAACGGCGGCAACCGCCGGGCCGGCACCGCCGGCTACAGCCAGTCGCTGGCGTACGTCAAGGGCAAGCTGCAGGCGGCGGGCTACACCGTCTCCGAGCAGACCTGCACCTCCTGCACCTACACCTCCAACAACCTGATCGCCGACTGGCCGGGCGGCCCGTCCGACCAGGTCACCATGTTCGGCGCGCACCTGGACTCGGTCTCGGCCGGCCCGGGCATCAACGACAACGGCTCCGGCTCGGCGACCCTGCTGGAGAACGCGCTCGTCCTGGCGCAGCAGAACCCGACCATGAGCCGGCACGTCCGGTTCGCCTGGTGGGCCGGTGAGGAGCAGGGCCTGCAGGGCTCCAACTACTACGTGGGCCAGCTCTCCTCGGCCCAGCGCTCGGCGATCAAGGGCTACTACAACTTCGACATGGTGGCCTCCACCAACGCCGGCTACTTCATCAACAACGTCAACTCGGCGACCTCCGCGCCACTGAAGGCGTACTGGGACTCGCTGAACCTCCAGCCGGAGGAGAACGTCGAGGGCCAGGGCCGTTCCGACGACTACTCCTTCCAGCAGGCCGGCATCCCGACCTCGGGCTACGCGGCGGGCGCCAGCGACACCAAGTCGTCCTCGCAGGCCGCCAAGTGGGGCGGTACGGCGGGTCGTTCCTACGACTCCTGCTACCACTCCGCCTGCGACACCACCTCCAACATCGACGCGACGGTCCTGAACCGCAGCGCCGACGGCGTGGCGTACGCGATCTGGAAGACCTCGGTGACCACGACGGTTCCCACCAACGACTTCAGCGTCTCGGTGAACCCGTCCACCGGCACCGTGCAGGCCGGCGACTCGGCCACCGCGACGGTGTCCACCGCCACCACCTCGGGCAGCGCGCAGTCCGTCTCGTTCTCCGCGAGCGGCGCTCCCGCCGGCGTCACCGTCTCCTTCAGCCCGTCCAGCACCACCAGCGGCGGCAGCACCACCCTGACGGTCGCCACCTCCAGCTCCACCCCGGCCGGGACCTACAGCATCACCGTGACCGGCTCCGGCGCCTCCGCCACCCACACCACCAGCTACAGCCTGGTCGTGAACGGCGGCGGTGGCGGCAACACCACCTGGGCCGCGGGCGTCGCCTACAGCGTCGGCGACCAGGTCACCTACAACGGCGTCAGCTACCGCTGCCTGCAGGCCCACACCTCGCAGAGCACCTGGACGCCGGACGTGGTCCCCGCCCTCTGGCAGCGCCTGTAACCGCCAGGAGCAGGAACCGGATCAACCGCATCACCGATTGAACGACCCGCGGGGCGGGTGCGCAGCGGCAGGTTGGGGGACAGGCCGCCCGCGCACCCGCCCTTCGGCGTGCACCCGCCCCGCCGGCCCCGCCCGACGCCCCGTCGGCTTACGTCGCGCACATGTTCGGTACCCGTACCATGACTGCCGTTCCGGGGGCGGCCGCGCCTCCGGCAGGCCGTCGGGGGGAACCGTTGTCCGCTTCAGCCACCGCCTCGCCGTCCGGGGCCGCGGAGGGCGCGGCCGGGGACCGCCCGCGCCGGGCCCGCTCCCGGGGCCGCTCCCGGGGCCGGGAACTGCTCACGGTCGTGCTGGTCGCGCTGCTGCTGGCCTTCCTGATCAAGACCTTCCTGGTGCAGATGTTCGTGATCCCGTCCGGCTCGATGATGGGCACCCTGCAGAAGGGCGACCGGGTGGCGGTGGACCGGCTCAGCCCCTGGTTCGGCGAACAGCCGCACCGCGGCGAGGTGGTGGTCTTCCGCGACCCGGGCGGCTGGCTGCCCGGGGAACAGCCGTCCGGGGGCTTCGCGGGCGCGGTCCAGGACCTGCTGAGCGGGATCGGCCTGGCCCCGGCCGCCGGCGAGCAGGACCTGATCAAACGGGTGATCGCGGTCGGCGGCGACACCGTGGAGTGCGACGCGGGCCGACCTCTGAAGGTCAACGGGACCGTCCTGGCGGAGCCGTACCTCTACCCGGGCGCGACGCCCTGCGACGACTACCCCGTCGGCACCCTGACCGTCCCGGCCGGCCACCTCTGGGTGATGGGCGACCACCGCAACGACTCCCGGGACTCCCGCTACAACCGGCTCCACAACCCGGCCGGCGGCTTCGTCCCGGTCGACCACGTCGTCGGCCGCGCCCGCTTCGTCGTCTGGCCCCTCCCCCGCTGGGCCTCGCTCCCCGTCCCCGCCGCCTTCGCCCGCCTGGGCTGACGGTCCGTCAGCGCCACCGGTAGGAGTCCCCCACCGGCGGGAGCCGCCGCGTCCCCGGGCCGGGGGTCGCGCCCAGCACCGCCCCGACGTCCGGGTACAGGTGCACGCCCCGCGCCCGCGGCACCGGGAGCCACACCACCTCGGTGCCGCCCGGATCGTCCAGTTCGACCGCCGAGGTCCGATCCGCCGCGTCCGGCGGCAGGTCCACCGCCCACAGCAGGTGCCTGCGCCGGAAGACCCGCCCGTCGACGGGCCGGACGGTCGCCTGCTCCTGCTCGAAGTGCGGCACCGGGGCGAGCACTCCCGCCGCGAGCACCAGCCCCAACTCCTCCCGCAGTTCGCGCAGCAGCGCCGCCCGCTCCCCCTCCCCCGCACCGACCAGCCCGCCGGGCACCGTGTCCTGCTCCCCGCCGCCCCGCCGACGCCGGATCAGGCAGACCCGCCCGCCCGCCACCAGCAACGCCCCGACCCGCACCGGCACCGTCCGCGCGGCCTCCGTCCCCGTCCCCGTCCCCATCCCTCTCCCTTCCCCGGCGGTTCCCCGCCGGTCCCACCGCGGCCTCCCCGGGCGGCCGCCGGCCGTGCCAGGATCACGCCCCATGGACATCATCGACAGCGGACACTTCCGCCCGGCCGCCGACGGTTCCCCCGACTACGCCGAGCACCTGCGGGTGCCCGCGCTCAGTTTCGGCACCTACTCGCTGCCGGCGGGCTCCACCGACGACCAGTCCCCGCACCGGGAGGACGAGGTCTACGTGGTCACCCGGGGCCGGGCCCGCTTCACCTCCGGCGGGCGCACCGTGGACGTCGGCCCCGGCACCTCCCTCTTCGTCCCGGCCCTGGAGGAGCACCGCTTCCACGACATCACCGAGGACCTGGTCGCCCTGGTCCTGTTCGCCCCGGCCTACAGCGGCCCCCGGCCTGAGGGGCGGCGCGCCCGGGGCGGGCGTGGCCGGGGGCGACCACGGCGTGCCCGGCAGCGGATGCGGCCCGCCCCCGCCCGCCCTCGTCGGGTCCGTCATGACGGGCGGTCCGTTCCCCGGCCGCGTTCCTCCGCGCGGGCCAGGGCGTCGAGGAGCAGGTCGAGGCCGAAGGCGAACTCGTCGGCGTAGGAGTAGCCGGGGCGCAGGACGTGGTCGGCGGCGATCTCGGCCAGGTACGGGTACTGGCCGTCGGCGAAGCCCGCCATGATGGATTCGGCCACGGCGGCGGTCTGTTCGGGGGTGTCGAACGGCAGCGCCTTCTCCTGGAGGGCGAAGCCGTGGACGTAGCTGTCGATCAGCGAGACGGCGTGCGCGGTGAGGGCGAGCGGGAGGCCGCCGCGGCGCAGGCAGCCGAGGACGGCGTCGTGGTGGCGCAGGGTGGCGGGGCCGGGGGTCGCGCGGGACTCCATCAGGCCGACCGCCCAGCGGTGCCGGGCCAGGGCCGCCCGCATCGACTCGGCCCGGCGCCGCATCGCGGGCTGCCAGGGCTCGCCGGGTTCGGGGAGGTCGACCTCGGCGAAGACCAGGTCGACCATGCCGTCGAGCAGGTCCTCCTTGTGGGCGATGTGGTTGTAGAGGGACATCGCCTCGATCCCGACGGCTTCGCCGAGCCTGCGCATGGACAGCGCGGCGAGGCCGTCGGTGTCGGCGAGGGCGACGGCGGCGGCGAGCACCTTGGCCCGGTTGACCGGTGGGCGGTTCGCCGCGGGGGTGGTGCGCGGGGGTGGGGTCACGGCCGGTCCGCCGCCTCTCCGTCGGGGGTGCTGGGCGTTGACGAGCTTACGCCGTAAGTGCTGTACTTACGGCGTAAGCGAGAGGCTTACGCCGTAAGCAGGGAGAGGGGTCGGCCGATGCGGGCCACCGGGGAGCCGGCCGTTGCCGCCGGGCACGCCACGATGACCGCCGTGGTGCAGGAGCGCTACGGGGCGCGGGCGGCGGGAGTGCTGCGGACGGGGCCGCTGCCGGTCCCGGCGGCCGGGCCGGGGCGGGTGCTGGTCCGGGTGCACGCGGCCGGGGTCGACCGGGGGACGTGGCACCTGATGGCCGGACTCCCGTACGCGGTGCGGCCGGTGAGCGGTCTGCGCCGCCCCCGGCTGGCCAATCCGGGCCGGTCCTTCGCGGGCGTGGTCGCTGCGGTCGGCCCCGGCGCGACCGGGTTCGCGGTCGGCGACGAGGTGTACGGCACCGGGCCCGCCGCGTTCGCCCCGTACGTCCTGGCCCGGCCGGACCGGATCGCCCCGAAGCCGGCCGGACTCGGCTTCGCGGCGGCGGCGACCGCCCCGATCAGCGGGCTGACGGCCCTTCAGGCGGTCCGCGACCACGGCGCGGCGGGCCCCGGCCGCCGGCTGCTGATCACCGGCGCGGCGGGCGGGGTCGGCAGCTTCGCCGTCCAGATCGCCCGCTCGCTGGGCGCGCACGTCACCGCCGTCGCCTCGACGGCCAAGCTGGACGCCGTCCGGGCGCTCGGCGCGGACCGCGTCCTGGACTACACCCGGGAGGACTTCCTGGCCGGTCCGGAGCGCTACGACACCGTGGTCGACATCGCGGGCAACCGCTCGCTGCGCGACCTGTGCCGGGTGCTGACCCCGCGCGGGCGGCTGGTCATCACCGGCGGGGAGACCTCGGGCCGGCTGCTCGGCGGCACCGACCGGCAACTGCGCGCCCAGCTCCTCTCGCCGTTCCTCCGGCGCACCCTGGGCACCTTCATCGCCTCCGAACACGCCGACGGGCTACGCGAGTTGACGGCGTTGCTGGAGTCCGGCGCGGTCCGCCCGGAGGTGGCCGCCGTCCTCCCGCTGGCCGAGGCGGCCGCCGCGGTGGACCGGCTGCTCGACGGCGGGGTGGTCGGCAAGCTGGCCCTGTCCGTGCCGCCCGCCGACTGACGCCCCTCACTGCTGACTGCTCCTCACTGCTGACCGCTCCTGCTCACCGCGCCGGGTCGAACTGCAGCCAGCGGCCCTCGGAGACGACCTCGACCACGCCGTCGACCACCTTGATCGCGGTGTGCTCGTCGGTGGCGTAGGCGCGGTGCGGCATCCCGGCGGCCCAGCGCTCCGCCTCGGCGGTGGTGTTCTCGGGGCAGGACGGGTGGTCCAGGTGCGGGAAGATCGAGAAGTCGACCAGGCCCAGCGCCAGGTCGTCGTCCGCCCGCGGCTCCCCGCCGTGCGGGCGCCAGTCGACGAAGGCGTCCCCGACCCGGGGCGTGAGGACCATGCTCCCGGCGCTCAGCCCGACGTAGACCGTGTCCGGCAGCGTCGGGAGCAGCTCGGCCAGGCCGGACGCGCGCATCCAGTGCGCCAGGTACATCGGGTCGCCGCCGTTGACCAGCAGGACGTCCGCCTCCCGGACCCAGGAGACCCAGCGCTCCCGGTCGAGGCCGGGCAGCGCGGTCAGCTCCAGCACGCCGACCGACTTCCAGCCGAGCCCGGTCATCAGGTTCTGCGACTGCCCGCTGACGAACCGCCAGGGGCCGGTCGGGCTCCCGTACGGGCCGCCGTACCCCGCGGTGGGGATGCACAGCGCGGTGGACTCGGCGATCGGCTTGCCCAGCAGGTCGACCAGCGCGCCGCGGATGCTCTCGTTCTGGACACCGGCGTCGGTGAGGAGGAGTTTCATCGCCCCACCGTAGCCACCGCCACCGACAGCGCCCGCCGAGCGCACACCGAGCGCACACCGAGCGCCGGCCGCGTACCGGTCCCGTCCCCGTCGGCCGCCGCGGTCAGTCCAGGTCCAGCCCGTACGCCCGGGCCATCGGCCGCCAGTCGAAGCCGAGTTCGTCGGCCAGGTCGAGCCAGCGGCCCGCCTCGGCGGGGGGCTGCTCGCCCTCGCCGGCCGCCGTCATGACGCCCAGCACGGCGGCGGCGCGGCCGTGGCCGGACTCGGCGGCGCGCCGGTACCAGCCCAGCGCGGTCGGCAGGTCGGCGGGCACGCCGTTGCCGGTGGCGTAGAAGCCGCCGAGGTTGGCCATCGCCCGGACGCTGCCGGCCTCGGCGGCGCGGTGGCACCAGTCGACCCCGGCGGCGGGGTCGGCGGGGCCGCCGACTCCGGTGCCGTACAGCACGTACAGCTCGAACATCGCGTCGGCGTCGCCCGCGCGGGCCGCGCTCTCGTGCAGGGCCCGGCTGCGCACCTCGTCGACGGCGCAGCCGTACCCGGCGCCGTGGAAGAGGCCCAGCAGGTAGGCGGCGCGCGGCAGTTCGCCCGCGGCGTGGGCGGCCTCGGCGCAGGCGAGGGCCTCCGCGGCGGCGGCCGGGTCGGCGGCGCCGGGGCCGAAGTAGAGCGTCTCGGCCCGGTCGACCAGGGCGGCGGGCAGCCGGAGTCCGACGGCCCGGGCGACGGCCCGCTCGACCCGCTCGGCCAGCCGGTCGACCGTCGGGGCGTCGACCGGCGGCAGGCCCATCACGGGGTCGGCGGCCCGGAAGTCCAGGGCGGTGCGGGCCCGGCCGACCGCGGCCCAGAGCGCCCCGACGTCGGTTCCGGCGGTGAGGCGGTCGAGTTCGGCGGTCTTGTCGAGGGTGTCGACCGTCCGGGGGTCGGTGGCGGAGGCGGTGCGGGAGTCCATGCGCGGCACCCTACCGGCGGCCGCCCACAGGCCCGGTCCCCGCCCACCGCCGGGCAGTTCGCACACCCGTACGCCCAGGCCCTACAGTGTGGCCGCCACCGCCGCGCACCGGCCTCCGCCCCCTGCCTCGTCCCCTGCCCCGCTCTCCGCCGACCGTCCTGGAGCCCGCCCGATGAGTCCGACCAGCGTCCCCTGCCCCGCCTGCGCGACCTCCGACCGGACCGTGCCGGTGTCGGTCGCGGTACTCGGCGGGGACACGCCGCTCGACCCGGCGGTGCGGGCGCAACTGGACGTGCCGCGCGAGCCGAAGAGCCTCAGCCCGGGGTCGACCGTACTGTTCGTCCTGGCGGGGCTCCAACTCCTGCCGCTGCTGATGGTGCTGGGCGGGATCGGCGACCCCGACCCGACGGTGCGGAACTTCTCGCTGATCGCCACCCTGCTCGTGCTGGCCCTGGGCATCGGCTTCGCCACCGCCGGCCGCCTGGTGCTGAACGCGGCCCGCGCCCGCCGCCGCGCCCAGGGCGGCTGGCCGCTCTCCTACGACCAGTGGACGCTCGTCCACAAGGTCTGGCGCGCCGCCTGGCTCTGCCGGGCCTGCCAGGTCGCCTTCTTCCCCGCCTGGTCCCTCCGCCCGGACTTCCCGGCCTCCCCCGCCCTGCAACTGCCGCACTTCCAGGACTGGCTGACCGAGACCTCCAAGCAGATCGACCTCGCCGGCGGCCTGGCCACCACCGCCCCCTGACCGGGCCTCACCACCCCAGCCGGCCGGGGCGGGTCAGCCGGCCGGGGACCAGACGCGTTCGACCTGTTGGGTGCCGGTGCGGGTGCGGTAGGAGCGGGTCCACTTGGTGGTGGCGTCGGGCTTGGTGCGGTCGGAGAGGACGTAGTAGTCCATCTGGGCGCGGTCGGCGGTGAGGTCGAGGACGCCGTAGCCGTGCGAGTCGAGGTCGGTCCACTTGACGTGGCGGTTGGCGGACTGGATCGCGGCGGCGGCGAGCAGCGACAGGGTGCCGGGGGCGACCTGGAGGATGTCGTCGATGTTGTCGCTGCTGACCGAGGTGACGACGAACTCGGTGGCGGCGCTGCCGGAGGCCGGGTAGGTGGCGGCCTCGAAGGGCACGTCGCAGGCCCAGGCGGAGTGGATGTCGCCGGTGAGGAAGACCGTGTTGGTGATCCGGTGGTCCTTGAGGTGGCCGAGCAGTTCGCGCCGGTCGTGGGTGTAGCCGTCCCACTGGTCGACGTTGACGGCCAGGCCCTCGCCGGGCAGGCCGAGCAGCTGGGTGAGCGGGCGCAGCAGGTGGTCGGGGAGCGCGAGGAAGGCGACGGGCGAGATCATCACCTCGTTGCCGACCAGCCGCCAGGTGGTGTCGGAGGCCGCCAGTCCGGCTTTGAGCCAGTCGAGTTGGGCCCGGCCGGTGAGGGTGCGGTCGGCGGAGTCGACGGCACCGTCGCCGGTCTTCGCCTGCTGGGAGCGGAACGAGCGCAGGTCGAGCAGGTGCAGGTCGGCGAGCCGGCCGTAGCGCAGCCGCCGGTAGGTGGTGCCGGCCACCGAGGGGCGGACCGGCATCCATTCGAAGTAGGCCTGCTTGGCGGCGGCGACCCGGTCCGCCCAGGCGCCCTCGGTGCCGGGGGTGTGGTTCTCGGCACCGCCGGACCAGGCGTCGTTGGCGAACTCGTGGTCGTCCCAGATCGCGACGGTGGGGACGGCGGCGTGCAGCGACTGCAGGTCGGCGTCGGTCTTGTAGCGGCCGTGCCGGGTGCGGTAGTCGGCGAGCGTGACGATCTCGTGGGCGGGGGCGTGCGGGCGCACCACGGTGCCGCGGGTGCCGTAGGCGCCGGAGGCGTACTCGTAGATGTAGTCGCCGAGGAAGAGGAAGGCGTCGAGGTCGCCGCGGGCGGCCAGGTGGCGGTAGGCGGCGAAGTAGCCGGCCTCCCAGTTGGCGCAGGACGCGACGCCCAGCCGCAGCCGGGCGACGGCGGCGTCGGGGGCGGGGGCGGTGCGGGTGCGGCCGACGGGCGAGGCGGTGCCGCCGGCCAGGAAGCGGTACCAGTAGGCGGTGTCGGGGCGCAGCCCGCGGACGTCGGCCTTCAGGGTGTGGTCGGTGGCGGCGGTGGTGGTGACGGTGCCGCTCGCGGCGAGCACGGTGAAGTCGCGGTCGGCGGCGAGCTGCCAGCGGACCTCGGTGTCGGCGCCGAGGCCGGAGCCGGGCAGCGCCTCGGGGGCGGGGGTGACCCTGGTCCACAGCAGGACGCCGTCGGGCAGCGGGTCGCCGGAGGCGACGCCGTGCAGGAACTGCGGGGCGCTCCCGGCGGCGGCGCTGCCCGCCGGTCCGGCCAGCGGCAGGGCGAGGGCGCCCGCGGTGAGGGCGGCGGCCTGGATGACCCGGCGGCGCGCCGGACGGACGGCGGCACCGGACGGGGCGGTGACGGACGGGGCGGTGACGGACGGGGCGGCGGATGCGGATGCGGATGCGGTGGTGCGCGCGGATTCGGTCACGTCACAGGAGACTTACCCATCGGTAACGCCCTGTCCAGGGGGCGTCCTGACTGTTCGTCAGCCCTTCATCCGGTGAAGCGGGGCCCATCGCCGCCCCTCTTCGGAAGTCATCTCATTTGGATGAAATGGGCAGGCCGCGGGTGTGATGCTCGTGGAGCGGCTGGTGCCGGATGAGTGGTGGGAGCTGTTCCAGTTGGTGGTGCCGCCCGAGCCGACACGTCCGCAGGGCGGTGGCCGGCGGCGACACGGGGACCGCGAGGTTCTGGCTGCGATCGTGTTCGTTGCGACGTCGGGGTGCACCCGGGCCCAGGTGCCACCGCGCTTCGGCCCGTCAGGCCCGACGGCCCACCGGCGCTTCACCGAGTGGAGCAAGGCCGGGTGCGGGCCAAGCTCCATCAGGTCCTCCTGGACGAACTCGGCTCCCGCGGCGAGCTGGACCGGTCCCGCTGCGCGGTCGACCCGGTCAACATGCGCGCCCCGGAAAGAGGGAGCCGACGGGTCCGAATCCTGTGGATCGGGGCAAGTACGGCTCGAAGATCCACTTGCTCACCGAACGTACCGGCCCGCCCCTGCCGCTCGCGATCTCTGGCGCCGACGTCCACGACAGCCAGGCCCTGATCCCGCTCACCGAAGTCATCCCGCCGATCCGCTCCAGGCGCGGTCCCCGTCGGCGCAGGCCCGGCAAGCTGCACGGCGACAAGGCCTACGATCACCGCTTCATCCGCACCTACCTGCGGCGACGTCAGATCACCGCCCGCATCGCCGCAGCCGTCATCTGCTACCGCCGACTTTCCAAATGAGATGACTTCTAAGGGGCGGCGGTCAGCATCTCGTGGACATATTTGGCCATGTCCATGCCGCGTGGCTTTGCCAGGGCGGGCGAGGGCGACCCCTGAGTCACCATCTCGTAGACCACCTGCACGAGGAGGTTGTCGACGCGGAACATCACGTGGACGTACCCGAAGTCCTTGCCCGTCGGATTGAACACGCACAACTCGTCGGCGAAGTCGGGCAGTCGCGGAGCGTGCTCGTAGTGGGAGTTGCGCTCCTCCTCGAAGGCGGCCGATCCGTAGGCGCTCGACGAGAATCGGAATGTCGTAACGTACACGCCGGCGGCCCAAGGACGGTCGAACCAGTAGCCCGGCGTGGACCACTGGCATTCGCGCGACTCGTTACTGGCCAAATTGGCGACGCCGATCGCCGCAGGTTCTTCCTTGCCGGAATCCATATCGGGAACGATCGAGCTTGCCCGGCTCCCCACCTTGTCGCAGATCGCCGGGATGCTCTGGAACCGCACAGTCGGCGTCGGGCTCGGCGTCGGGCTCGGCGTCGGGCTCGGGCTCGGGCTCGGGGTCGGGGTGGCGCTGGGAGCAGCAGGAGTCGCGCTCGGGGACACTGCGGGGCCCGCCTTCCACCCACCGTCTCCGCGGGTCTGCGTGAGCAGGTACGGGAAGCCGACGACCGCCGCGAGCAGGAGGGGCGCCGCCACCGCCACGACTGCCCTGCGCCTGAAGATCGACCTGCTCGGCGGGGCAAGCACTTCGGTGGGCAGCGCTTCCGTCCGCGGCGGATCCTCAAGGGGCACGGTCTCGGCTGCGGCGGCTCGCAGTGCGGCGGCGGCACCGGCCGCGTCGAGGCGCAGGCCGGGATCGCGGTTCAGCAGGCCGTTGATCGTCGGTGTCAACGCTCCCGCGCGGGTCATCGGCTCGGGGTCACGCGTCATGACAGCCGCGAGCACGGCCGCCACATGGTCGCCCGCGTAGGCCGGCCGGCCCTCGACGGCGAAGTAGAGCGTGGCGCCCAGAGACCACAGATCCGCGGCCGGCCCCGGCTCGGCCCCGGCCAGCCGCTCCGGGGCCACATAGCCGACGGTGCCGAGCAGCGCCTTCGTCCGGGGTGCGGTGGCATCGGCGACCGCTGCGATCCCGAAGTCGGTGAGCACCGGTCGGCCACTGTCGTTGAGCAGCACGTTCTGCGGCTTGACGTCGAGATGCAGGACACCCTCGGCGTGCGCTGCCGACAGTGCGTCGAGCAACTGTCCACCGACTTCGGCGGCCTGTTGCCGACTCAGCGGTCCGTTGGCCTTGACTTCCTGGGCGAGGGAGCGCCCGGTGATGAAACGCATGACGATCCACGGCTGCCCGTCCTCCTCCAGGACGTCGTACACGGCCACGATGCCGGGGTGCTCCAGGCGGGCGATCGCCCTGGCTTCGCGCATCGCGCGCGACCGCAGCCTGGCCTGCTCCTCGGTGTTGAAGCCATCCGGCAGATGGAGCGCCTTCAGCGCAACCGGGCGGTGCAGCCTCTGGTCGTATCCCCGCCAGACGGTGCCCATCCCGCCCGTACCGATCGGCTCGGGCTCCAGCACGTACCGACCATCGGCGAGGCTCCGTCGTCCGCTCACGGCCACACCTTACAACGGCCATGACAATAGGGTGAGTTGTCGCGGGACTCCCCGATCAGCAACCCTCACATGGGCCGAGCGGCAGAGCTGCACGAAGGTGTCGTTGCACATGTTTCGGGCCGTCCGGGCCGACCGCGCACCGGCGCTTCACCGAGTGGAGCAGGGCCGGGGTGCGGGCCGAGCTCCACCGCGTCGTCCTGGACGAGCTCGGCGCGCGGGGCGAGTCGGACTGGTCGAGGTGCGCGGTGGACTTGGTGGACATGCGGGCCACGTACAAGGGGGATCCGACGGGTCCGAATCCTGTCGATCGGGGCAAGTTCGGGTCGAAGATCCACCTGCTCACCGAACGCGCCGGCCTACCCCTGTCGCTCGCGGTCTGCGGGGCCAACGTCCACGACAGCCAGGCCCCGGTCCTGCTCGTCGAGGCCATCCCGCCGGTCCGCTCCCGCCGCGGACCCGGGCGCCGCAGGCCCGGCAAGCTGCACGCCGACAAAGCCCACGATCACCGCTTCACCCGCTCCTCCCTGCGACGACGACAGATCCCAGCCCGCATCGCCCGCCGAGGCGGCGACTCCTCCCGGCGCCTCGACCGGCACCGCTGGGTGATCGAACGCACCGTGGCCCGGTTCGGCGCCTTTCGCCGACTGCACCGTCGCCACGAACGCAAGGCCGACCACTTCGCCGCATTCGCCGGCATCGCCGCCACCCTTATCCGCACACGCCGACCCCCCAAATGAGATGACTTCTCAGTACCGGTCGGCGTCGAGCACCGCCCGGACGAACTCGCCGGGCGCCTCCTGCGGGAGGTTCTGGCCGATCCCGTCGATGGTGCGGTGCAGGTAGGGCCCGACGAAGCGGTCCCGGTAGCCGCGGCCGCGGCCGGGCGCGGTGAACGGGTCGAGGGCGGGTTCGAGCACCACGGTGGGCACGGTGATCACGGGGCGGCCGGCCAGTCGGCGCTCGTCGGCGTCGTAGCGGCGCTCGCCGCCGGCCAGGCCCAGCCGCCAGCGGTAGTGCTGGACCACGATCTCGGGGTAGTCGGGGTTGTCGAAGGCGGCGGCGCTGCGGTCGAAGACCTCTTCCTCGAACTGCCAGGTCGGCGAGACCGTCTGCCACACCACCCGGCACAGGTCGCGGCGGAGCCGGCGGTCGAGCAGCGCGCGGCGGCCGCGTTCGGTGGCGAAGTAGTACTGGTACCAGAGGGCGTGCTCGGCCTCCGCGTCCAGCGGGTCGGCCTGCCCCTGGACGTCGGTGATCAGGTAGCCGCCGATGGCCACCAGGGCCTTGACCCGGTCGGGCCGCAGCGCGGCGACGATCGCGGCCGTCCGGGCGCCCCAGTCGAACCCGGCCAGCAGGGCGCTGCTGATCCCGAGCGCGTCCAGCAGGGCGACCAGGTCCTGGGCGACGGCGGCCTGCTGGGCGTTGCGGGGGGTGTGCTCGGAGCGGAACCGGGTGCGGCCGTGGCCGCGCAGGTAGGGCACCAGGACCCGGTAGCCGCGCGCCGCCAGCAGCGGGGCCGCCTCGGCGTAGCTGTGGATGTCGTAGGGCCAGCCGTGCAGGCAGATCACCACCGGGCCGTCGACGGGGCCGCACTCCGCGTAGCAGACGTTCAGGTCCCCGGCGGCGATCAGCTTCAGCGTCCACGGCACGGCCAGGCCGTCCGAGAGCACCCCGCCGTACGAGGCCGCGCGCGGCGAGACCACGTACGCCGGCGGCGGCGGGTAGGCCGCCGCCGGGTAGGCGGGCACCATGTAGGCCGGTTCGGCGTAGCCCTGGCCCGCGTACGTCTGGCCCCCGTACGCCTGGGCGCCGTAGGCCGGCGCACCGTAGGCGGGCACCATGTAGGCCGGTGCCGGGTAGCCCTGGGCCCCGTACGCCGCGGCCGCGGGCCCGCCCGCGTGGCCGCCCGCCATGTGCCCGGTTCCCGCGTGGCCCGGGGCCGCGTAGGCCCGCCCGCCCGCCGTGGCCGTGAACAGCCCGGCCCGGTCCGCGACCCCCGTCGAGTGGAAGCTCCGCCTGTCCATTCGTCCGCCCTCCGCCCATGCCCAGCCGTCCGCTGTTCCGTCAGCAAGGATGCCGCAGCGGGGCGTTGACCAGGATGTAGACGCGCCGATCAGGCATTTCGGGCATACATGTACTCAAACGGTCCAAACCGCCCGCACAGCAGCCCCGCACGGACATTCCGGGTCGAACGGCCTTGCGCCCGAAAGCCTTTGGGAACGGCGGGGCCCGCCGGCGCCCGGGACTCGGCGTCCACGGTCCGCGCGGCGGGCCCTGCCCCCGTACGCCTTTCGAACGGCGGTGCGGTCAGCAGCCGTTGAGGACGTTGGTGAGCGCGGTCTTCTCGGCGCTGTCCACGGACAGGTTGTAGTAGTACTTCACCTGCACCCAGGCGCGGACGTACGTGCAGCGGTAGCCGGTGACCGAGGGCAGCCACTCGGCCGGGTCCTTGTCGCCCTTGGCCTGGTTGACGCTGTCGGTGACGGCGATCAACTGGGGGCGGGTCAGGTCGTTGGCGAACGCCTGGCGCTGGACGGTGGTCCAGGCGGAGGCGCCGGAGTCCCAGGCCTCGGCGAGCGGGACCAGGTGGTCGATGTCGAGGTCGGAGGCGGCGTGCCAGGTCGCCCCGTCGTACGGGGAGTACCAACTGCCGGAGGTGGCGGCGCAGTTGGCGTCGGTCACCACGCCGGAGCCGTCGCGCTTGAGGACGGTCTCGCGGGTGTTGCAGGTGCCGGAGACGGTGATCCAGTGCGGGAACAGGGAGCGGTCGTAGCCGGTGCGGTTCTCGGCCTTGACGGTCAACTGGGCCAGGTAGCCCCGGGCGGTGGCGGCGGAGACCGGGGTGGGAAGCGCGGCCTGGGCGGTGCCGGTGCTCGCGGTGACGGCTCCGAGGGCGAGGAGGGAGGTGGCGGCGACGGCGGCGAAACGGCGGAGGGAACGATTCGGCACGGGACGCTCCTGGGCTCGGCGGAGAAACCTGTCGGAAGGACGTGTCGGCGGTGCGCGAGCCAGACTGGCAGCCCCCGGTCTATGCGGGTAGATACCAAGCCGTGAAGATTGCATGACCGTCACATGGCCATGTCAGGAGGCGGCATGAAGGTTCGTCACCGTCCGAAGCCGCTCCCGGCGGGGTCGGACGGGAGGGCGGCGGTCCGCCGGCACCACTCCGCGAGGGCGTCCAGGTCGACGGGGCGCGCGGTGTCGACCCGCCGGGTCCGGGCCAGCGGGAGCGGGGTCGCCCGGGCCCAACGCCCGTACCACTCCTCGACGTCGGGCGACGCGCCGTGCAGCGGGTGCCGGGTCGGGTGCCGGAGTTCGTGGCGCCGCCGGGCGACCTCGACCGGGACCTCGCACCAGATCTGCAGCGGCCGGTCGACCCCGGCCTCCAGCAGCCCGCCGCGGACGTACTCCCAGGTCTCGGCGGCCGGCCAGGTCGAGTCGAGCACCGCGCCACCGGGCGCGTCGGCGAGCAGCGCCCACATCGCGGCGCTCGCGGCCGCGCCGAGCTGCCGGTTCCACTCCCGCTGCGGCCGCCCGTCCGGCGGCTGCGCGCCGAGGACCCCGGCGTGCGCCTCCTTGATGGCGTCCTTGCTGAACAGCGGCAGCCCCAAGCGGCGGCCCAACGCCCTGGCGAGCGTCGTCTTCCCGGCCGCCGGCATGCCGTTGACGAGGACCACGACCCGACCCGCCCCACCGCCGCCCGGCTCCGCCACCGCGCCCTCCCCCGTCGTCCCTGACACCCTTCCCATCCAAGCAGCCCCGCCCCCGCCCGGTGTCCGCGACCACCTCCGGAACCGGCCTTCGAACCCCCGACGCGGCGCCGCAGCCGCCCCGACCCTCCACCAGGAGAAGCCCGTCGGCAGATGCCCTCGGCCGCCGCCCGGCGTCCGCCACCACCACGGAACCAGCCTTCGAACTCCCGCCCCGGCACCGCAGTCCCCGGCCTCCGGCCGGGAGCGGCCCCGCAGTACGTGCTCCCGGCTGCACCACCACCGCCACCGCCTCCGCCCGGTGTCCGTGTCGGCCCCTAGGGTGGGCGCATGAGTTCTTCCCTCAGCGTCTTCCTGCTCGACCCCCTGGCCACCCGTGCGCTCGTCGGCTCCGGCGACGAGGAGTTGCTCCGGCGTCTCACCGAGCACTTCGGCCGCGACCTGGCCGAGTCGGACGACTGGTTCTCGCACGAGATCGGCAACGGCGCGCCCACCGCCGCCGACGCGCTGCGCGCGGTGGTGCACGGCGGGCCGTACGCGGAGGAGCGCGACTACGCGTTCCAGTACGGCTACGCCTACATGCGCCTGTGCCGGTCGACCGGCCGGTTCCTGAACAACTCCAACTTCTCCCCGTTCCGCGGCGCCTGGCTGGACGCCGTCGACGAGGGGCTGAAGGCGCTGGGGGTCACCGAGGTCTCGGTGGCGGAGTTCGGCTACGGCTTCGGCCTGCCCGCGGGCGTGCCCCGGGGTTACGACTACCCGGGCGGCGGCGAGTGGACGAACCGGGCCTGCCTGGCCGCGCTGGCCCAGTTCGAGCAGGCCGAACGCGAGGGCCGCGCGCCGGAGTTGGAGCCCGACGTGGCCGACGCCGTCTCCGACGTGATCGGCTGGCTGCGCCAGGTCGAGCAGCGCCCCGGCTTCGGCGTCATCGGCTTCGTCTCCTGACCGCGGCCGGTCCCCGCCCCGCCGGCGCCCGCCCCGCCGTCATCTCCCCGCCGTCACCCCCTCGCCGTCACCCCCGCCCGGCTCCCGGCACGTCCTGGGCGTGAGCGGCGGCGAGGAGCTGGTAGCCCTCGCCGTTGGCCCGGATGCCGGCCCGCTCCTCCGCGCTGAGTTCGCGCTTGACCTTGGCGGGCACCCCGGCCACCAGCGAGCCGGGCGGCACCTGCATGCCCTGCGGGACGACCGCGCCGGCCGCGACCAGCGAACCCGCGCCGATCCGGGCCCCGTTGAGGACGGTGGCGCTCATCCCGATCAGCACGTCGTCCTCGACGGTGCAGCCGTGCAGGACGGCGTTGTGGCCGACCGAGATCCGCTCGCCGAGGACGGCGGGGAACGACGGGTCGGCGTGCACGGTGCAGTTGTCCTGGATGTTGGTCAGCGCGCCGACCACGATCCGCTCGGCGTCCCCGCGCAGCACCGCGCCGTACCAGACGCTCGCCCCGGGGCCGACCACCACCTCGCCGACCACCACCGCCCCGGGTGCCACGAACGCACTCGGGTCGACCTGCGGCTTCCGCCCGCCCACCGCCGCGATCAAGGGTTCGGCCACAGTCCGCTCCTCCGCTCCGCGCCCGACCCGCTGCCGGACGGCGCGCCCAGTCTCCCCCACCCCCGGCCGACGGGCGGCCCCTACCCCTGCTTCGCGGGCGGCTGCGCGGCCGTGCCCGGGTGCGGGCCGGGGGTGCCGAGCTGCTGGGCCAGCCAGGGCATCGCCTCCGCGAACGCGCCCGCGGCGAACTGCCAGACGTGCCGGCCGGGTTGCACCACCACCCGGCTCTTGAAACCGGCCTTGCGGGCGGCCGCGTCCAACTGCCGGGCCTGGGCGACGTGGGGGGCCTCCTGGTCGCCGATCTCGAACCAGCCGGAGGCGTTCCGGTAGGCGGCGTGGTGCGCCAGCACCGTCAGCGGGTCGTGCGCCGCCCAGGCCGCGGCGTCGCCGCCGTACAGCTTGTCGATGGTCTGCTGCCGGTCCCCGGTGTTGGGGCCGATGTCGCCGGAGATGTCCTCGAAGTGGCTGAACACGTCGGGGTGTTCGACCACCAGGTCGACCGCGCAGGTGCCGCCCATCGACCAGCCGACCACGCCCCACTTGTGCGGGTCGGCGGCCGTGCCGAAGGTCTTCTCGACGTACTTCGGGACGTCCTTCACCAGGTGGTCCTCGGCCCGCCCGTTCGGGCCGTTCACGCATTCGGTGTCCACCCGGAACCCGCCGGTGGCGTCGGCGAAGACCAGCACCGGGGCGAAGCCGCCGTGCCCGGCGGCGTACGCGTCGGCGGTCCGCACGGCGTTGCCGGCCCGCACCCAGTTGTCGGGGGACGAGAACTCGCCGCCGATCATCTCCAGCACCGGCAGCTTGGGCCGGGCCTTGCTGCGGAACCAGGCCGGGGGCAGGTAGACCAGCTCCTGCCGGGGGCTGAACCCGCCGGCGGCGTCCGGGATGTCGACCTGGACGATCCGGCCGGTGCCGGTGCGGCCGGTCAGCGAGCCGAGCTGGTCCAGCGTCACCTGCTGCGGCAGCGGGTCGCCGCCGATCTCCCCGATCGCGTCGTCCAGGGTCGGGTAGTACCCGGTGGCGGCGTTGAGCGCGTTGGCGCCGGCCAGCAGCGCGAGCAGCGCCGCCAGCGGGGCGAGCGCCCGGCGCCACCAGCGCGCCCCGCGCCACCCGGCCACCAGCACGGCGAGCGCCGCCACCGCGGCGCCCAGCCAGCCCCAGAGGGCGGGCGGCAGCGGATCGGTGACGCCGCCCACCGTGACCACCAGCAGGCCGAGCACGGCGGTCAGCGCGGCCGCCGCCGCCAGCGCCAGCGGGGCCCGGCGCAGCCGCCAGCGGCGCTCGCGCCGGCCGATCGCGGCGAGCAGCGCGACGGCCGCCGCGAATTGGACCGTCCACGGGAACCAGCCCGTCAGCAGCTGCACGTTCATGCCGGAGATCGTAATGACCGCCGCACCGGCCGCTCCCCGGGCTTGACCTGCCCAAGGGCGTCCTGGGACGAAGTTGGTACAAGGAGGGGCTGCCGGGGACTGCTAGCGTCCGCGGGCGGCGGTGGGCCAGCGGTCGAGCGGGAGCGGGCCGCGGGAGCGGATGGTGCGGATGGCGAAGGTGGAGCGGGCGTCGCGGACCGGGCCGATGGCGAGGATGTCGTCCAGCAGGACCTGTTCGTAGGCGGCGAGGTCGGGCACCGCGACCTCGACCAGGAAGTCGGCCTCGCCGGAGACCACGTGGCAGGCGACCACGGCGGGGATCGCGCACAGTTTCTCCTCGATGTGCCGCGAGGTCTCCCGGGAGTGCTGCTCGACCCGCAGCGCGATGAACACCGTCAGGCCCAACCCGACGGCGTCCCGGTCGAGTTCGGCCCGGTAGCCGCTGATCACGCCGTCCGCCTCCAGTGCCTTCGTGCGGCGCAGGCAGGAGGACGGGGAGAGCCGGACGGCCTCGGCGAGGTCGACGTTGGCGGTGCGGCCGTGGCGCTGGAGGTGCTCCAGGATGGCACGATCGATGCGGTCGTACGGAGTGCTCGGCATGTTCTGCACCCTAGCCGTCGAATCCTGGTGGAACATGCCGTTCCGGGCCGCTTCCGGGGCGTAATTCGCCAGCGGATGCCGCGCGTTCGGGGCCATGATCACCTCATGACCGACACCGCAGCACCGTCCCGCCCCCGTCCCGGCTCCGCGTCCGCCGCCGCCTCCCACCTGTCCACGGCCGGGGCCTCCGCCCTCTACATCGGGGCCCTGCTCGGCCCCAGCCTGCTGTTGCTCCCGGGCCTGGCCGCCCGCGCCGCGGGCCCGGCCTCGCTGCTCGCCTGGCTGGCGCTGCTCGGCCTCTCCGGCCTGATCGCCGCGGTGTTCTGCGCGCTCGGCACCCGGATCGGCTCGACCGGCGGCGTCGCCGGGTACACCGCCGCCGGGCTCGGCGGCCGGGCGGGGCGGGCCGCCGGCTGGTGCTTCCTGGCGGGCGTGGTGGCGGGTGCGCCGGTGGTCTGCCTGATCGGCGGCAGCTACGCGGCGGCGGCCCTCGGCGCGGACGAGGCGACGGCCGTGCGGGCCGCGCTGGTGCTGCTGGCCCTGGTGCTGGCGGTCCGGCTACTGGGGGTGCGCACCGGCGCGGGCCTCCAACTGGCCCTGGTCTCGGCCCTGGTGGCGCTGGTGCTGTTCGCGGTG
This sequence comes from Kitasatospora sp. NPDC088391, assembly GCF_044753345.1. Taxonomy (NCBI): domain Bacteria; kingdom Bacillati; phylum Actinomycetota; class Actinomycetes; order Kitasatosporales; family Streptomycetaceae; genus Kitasatospora; species Kitasatospora sp. NPDC088391. The sequence continues at coordinate 532,162 of NZ_JBIVNB010000004.1, read as the reverse complement.
CTGGGCTCGGCCCCGGCCGCGAGGGCCGCGCACTGGACGCCGTTCCTGCCGCACGGCTGGACGGGCGTCGCGCAGGCCGCCCCGCCGCTGATGTTCGCCTTCGTCGGCTGGGAGGCCGCCGCCTCCCTCACCACCCGGCTGCGCGACCCGCGCCGCCAGCTGCGCCGGGTGGTGCTGATCGCCTTCGCCGTCACCTCGCTGCTCTGCCTGGCCCTGGCCGCCGCCACCGTCGCCGTGCTCGGCCCCGGCGCGGGCGGCTCCGTTCCGCTCGCCGACCTGATGCGGGCCGCGGTCGGCGCGCCCGGGGCGCTGCTCGCGGCGGGCGCGGCGCTGGTGCTGACGCTGGCCGCCACCAACACCTACCTGACGGGCGCGGCCGCCCTGCTGGACGCCCTGCTGCCCTCGGGTTCGGCCTCCGGCCGGCGCGGCTCGTTCGCGATCGTCGGGGCCACCGCGCTGACCGGCGTCCCACTGGTGGCCCTGGTCGGCACCGGCGTCCTGACCACCTCCCAGCTGGTGTCCGTCCCGACGGCGCTGTTCCTCGCCGTCTACCTCGGCTGCGTCACCTCGGCGGTCCGGGTCCTGGACGGGGCGGCCCGGCTGGCCGCGATCGTCTGCTCGCCCGCCGTGCTGGCCCTGCTGCTCGGCACCGGCTGGCCGGTGCTGGCCGCCGCCGCGGTCGCCCTGCTCGCGGCCTTCACCGGCAATGCCCGCTCCCGACGGGTCGCGACCGCCACCGCCGCGACCGCCACGGACGCCCCTGAAGCCCTTGAAGCACCGTCCGGATCGGTGAACTGACGCCCCGTCATCGACCGTACGTTCCCACCCCGCCCGGGCCGGTTCACCTCCGGGTGGGGTTTGGGTGCGAACCGCCCCGGAACGGCTTCCGACGGCCGTCCGGGCGGTCCGATGATCGGGCAATGGACCATGCCTCCGGCGCATTCCCCCCGCCGCTCCCCTCGCTGCCCCCGATCCCCCTCCTCCCGCCGTTCCCCTGGCCACCGCACCATCACCACCCGCCCTGGCCCTGCCCCCTCCCGACACCCACCCCGTCCCCGTCCCCTTCCTCGATCCCCTCCCCTTCTCCATCCCCCTCCCCGTCCCCGACACCCACCCCGTCCCTTCCTCCGCCCCCGGCTCCCCCCACGGCCCACAGCGCGCCGCCCGCACCGGCGCCGGCCACCGCCCCGCACCCGCCGGCGAGCCGGAAACCCTCCCCCGCGACGACCACGACCACAAGCGCGCCGTCACCGGCCCCCTCCCCCACTGCCGCCCCGCCGTCGGCCACCACCGCGACCGCGGTCGTCGCCGCCCCGCCGCCACCACCGGACGGCCCGGCCGGGCCCGGCGCGCTCGAACCGTCGGTCTGGGCCACCGTCATGATCGTCACCGTCCTGCTGCCGGCCGCGCTCGCCGCGCTCGCGGGGCAGCACTTCGCGTTCTCCAGGAGGAGCCGATGAATCCCGTCCCCCTGATCGGCGCCCTCGCCGCGACGGCCCTGGCCGTCGGTTCGCTCGCGGTGGCGCACCGGCTGCGCCCGGAGGTCCCGGCGGGCGAGCCGCACCCGGAGCCGCACCCGACGCTCGGCGCGATCGGCTCGGGGCTGCTCTCCGGCTTCACCCTGCTGACGGGGTTCCTGATCGCCACGGGGTGGGCGGCCCGCAGCACCGGCATCGTGCCGCCGGACGGGCTCTACCTCGCGGACGTGGCCGCGGGCGGGGCCGTCCTGCTCTACCCGGCGCTGGCGGGACTGCCGTTCACGCCGCGTTACGTCACGGCGGTCTGCCTGTTCGGGCTGCTGGTCGGGTACGTGATGGTGACGGCGGTCCAACTGCGCCCCTGAGCGGGCCCGGTGACGGCCCGGTGACGGCCCGGACCGGCCCGAGGACGGCACCGAACCGTCAATGTCCGCTGTTCACAGGGCTGTTGCAATGTTTCGGGTGGCCGAAGAATCCGCTTTCGGCGGGCGGGCCGCACTAGGGTTGCGCGCATCGCCGGCGCCGGGTCGGCGGTGGTCCATGCCGGCGTCCGCCCGCTCGGGGTGCGGCCCGCGCGGGCCGAGCACGCGTCCTCGGAGGCCAAGCACGTGAGCACCGCACCCACCGCCGCACCCGTCGTCCTGATCACCGGCACCTCGTCCGGCATCGGCCTGGCCGCCGCGGTGGCCGCCGCCGCGGCGGGCTTCCGGGTGGTCGCCACCCTGCGCGACACCGCGAAGTCCGGCCCGCTGCTGGCGGCCGCCGAGAGCGCCGGCGTCGCCGAGCGCGTCCGGGTGCAGCAGTTGGACGTCACCGACCCGGCCTCGGTCGCCGCCGCCGTGGACGAGGTGGTCGCGGAGTACGGTCGGCTGGACGCGGTGGTCAACAACGCGGGCGCGGGCGCGCTCGGCACGGTCGAGCTGGCCGGGACCGAGCTGTTCCGGCGGGCGCTGGAGGTGAACTTCCTCGGCGTGGTCGACCTGACCCGGGTGGCGCTGCCGCACCTGCGGGCCTCCGGCGGGCGGGTGGTCACCGTCTCCAGCGTCGGCGGCGTGGTCGGGCAGCCGTTCAACGAGGCGTACTGCGCGTCGAAGTTCGCCGTCGAGGGTTTCCTGGAGTCGCTCGCGCCGGTCGCGGCGAGCACCGGCGTCACCGTCACGGTCGTCGAACCGGGCGCGGTGGCCAGCGAGTTCGTCGCCAACCTGCAGCTCGACGTCCCCGCGCTGCTGGCCGCCGCCGGACCGTACGAGCCGGCCCTGAAGGCGTACCTCGCCACCACGCTCGCCTCGTTCGACAACGCGCAGAGCTCCGCCGACGCCGCCGCGACGGTCGTGCACGCCCTGACCGCCGAGCGGCCGCCGTTCCGCCTGCAGACCACCGAGTGGGCCACCGGCTTCGTCGCCACCAAGCTCGCCGACACCGACGGCTCCGCCGTCCAGGCCCTCACCTCGTCCTGGGTCGACGCCTCCTGACCGTCGACCCCGTCGGGCCCCGTCGACTCTCGGACGGGGTCGACGGGGCCCGGGGAGGGCGGCTCAACCGGTGGTGCAGGCGGTGCCGTTGACGGTGAAGGCGGTCGGTGCGGTGTTGTTGGAGCCGTAGGTCGCCTGCAGGCCGAAGGCGGTGGACGCGCCGGGTGCGAGCGGGCCGTTGTAGCCGAGGTCGGTCGCGGTCACGGCGGCCCCGTTCTGCACCACCTTGGCGTTCCAGGCGCTGGTGACCTTCTGGTCGCCGGGGTAGGTCCACCCGACCGTCCAGCCGGGGAGCGCCGCGCCGCCGGTGTTCTTCACCGTGACGTCGGCGGTGAAGCCCCCGGCCCAGGAGTTGGCCCGGTACGCCACCGAGCAGGACGCGTTCCCGGTCGGCGGCTGCGACGTCGGCGGCTGGGTGGTCGGGGGCTGGGTGGTCGGAGTCTGCGTCGGGGTCGGGCTCGGGCTCGGCGTGGGCGTCGGTGTGGGCGTGGGCGTGGGGCTCGGGGTCGGCACCGTCGGGTCGGCCGCGTTGACGGCCAACTGGTAGGCGATGTCCGGCACGAAGGTGCCCGCGGCGGCGGCGCAGCCGTCGGCCTCGCCCGGGGGCTTGATCCACAGGTAGGCGTCGATCGCGCTGTCGCCGGTCGCGGCGGTGGGGTAGTTGCCGATCTTCCGGCCGGACGGGTCGCACCAGACGCTGCCCGCGGGGCCGTTGCCGTTGCGGCTGGTGTCGACGACGGCGTGCAGGTTGCCGGGGTTGCCGAGGGCGTTCAGCACGTTGCGGGCGAAGGCGGTCTCGTTGGCGGTGGTGTTGAAGTTGGAGACGTTGGTGAAGAAGCCGTCAGCGTTGAGCACGCCCGCGCCGCGCAGCCGGTTGGCCTGCTCGGTGGCGGTGTTCCAGGCCGAGTGGCCGCCGTCGAGGTAGACCTTGGCGTTCGGGGCGGCCGCGTGGATGGTGCCGACGGCCCGGGCCAGCGAGGCGAAGCGGTCGTTCTGCTGCTGGGCGTTCAGGCAGGTGGTGAGGGCGATCGAGTCCGGCTCCAGCACCACGACCGTCCGCGAACTGCCAAGCCCCGCGGCGAACCTGCCCACCCAGGCGTCGTACGAGGCGAGGTCGGGGGCGCCGCCGGCGGAGGCGCCGCCGCAGTCCCGGTTCGGAATCATGTAGGCGACCACGACCGGCACCCGGCCGGCCTGCGCGGCCGCCGAGGTGATCGTCCGGACGTCCGAAGTGACGTTGTCAGGGCGGTAGTTGGCGAACCAGACGGCCTGCGGCTGGCTGGCGATCCGCCGGGAGACCACCGGGGTGCGGGAGTCCCCGGGGTTGGCGGCGACCCACTTGACCACCTGCGAGGCCGGGTCCTTGTAGAACTGCGTGTCGGCGGGCAGGCTGCCCTGCACGGCCGCTCCGGCGCCGCCCTGGGCGGCCACGACCAGGCCGCCGGCGGCGAGCGCGGCGGAGACGGCGAGTGCGGCGGCGCGGCGGCGCCGGTGGGGGTCGGGCGTGTGCACGGTGTCCTCCGTGGGGTTGCTCTCGGGTGGGAGAGACGGACGGCCGCCGGGTGGGGGGCGGGCTGACCGGGAACGATGCGACCAGCAGAGCGTGGGAGCGCTCCCGCACCGAACCGCGACCGATGCTAGCGCCCCGACCCGCCCCGGCGGCAGCCTCCGCGCACCCCCGGCTCCCCCACCCCGCGGTCCCCGTGCCCGCCCCTGCCCACCCCTCCCCCGCCCCACCAGCATCCGCGCCGCCCCTCCGCGCACGGCCCCCGCCCACCCCGGCCTCCCGAAACTTTCACGCCCGTCCCCGCCAGGGGCCCAGGACCAGCGCCGCCGGTGGGGGCGGTCAGTCGCCTTCGCCGCCGCCGCGGGTTCCCTGGCCGAAGAAGAAGCCGAGGATCAGCAGGAAGGCGTTGCTGACGATGTCCGAGGGGGTGCGGCCCTGGAACATCGTCACGGTGAGGACGGTGCCGAAGCCGAGCAGGAGGAGGGCGCCGACCAGGGCCGCGATGGTCTGCCGGGTGAACCAGCGGTCGCGGCGCCGGTCCGCCAGGTCGGCCTTGAGCCGCATCAGGTCGGAGTCGTGGCGGATCTTCTCGCTCTCCCGGCCCTGCTGCTCGTCGTTGATCTGCTGGGCCGTCTTGAGCCGGCCGACCAGGCGGCGGAGCGATCCGTCCTCGGCGCCGGGGCCGCCGTCGTCGAGCATCTGCTCCAGTTCGGTGGCCACGTCGGCGACGGTCCGGCTGGTCATCCGGGCGACCAGGGCCCGCCGGAGTTCGTCGAGACCGGCGTCGATCGTCACGGTCGCGTAGCTCAAGGTGCCGTCCGGCTCGACCAGTTCGACCCTTCGCCGGCCGAACCGGGCGGACTGCTCGTGGAGCCGGTCGATCCGCTCCAGCAACTGTTCCTGCTCGTGCCGCCCGGCGGGGACGGCGAGCACGCCGGGCAGTCCGCCCTCCTCCAGTTCGCGCCGGAAGGCTTTCCTCGTGACGGCGGCCAACTGGCTCTCCATCAGCGGCATTTCTCCGGTGGTCACGTCGGCTCCTCGGTGGGGGACGGGGCTACCCGCGCGGGTGGCGGCCCGGGAAGTCCCGGTAGGCGCGTTCCAGGTACTCGGCCAGTTCGATGTCGCGCTCGGAGATCCGGTGGCCGATGTCCCAGGTGGTCAGGAAGACCCGGACGGTCTTCCAGACGTTCCCCCAGTCCGGGTGGTGGTTGGCCACGTCGCAGCCGGGCGCGGCGGCGTGCATGAAGGCCACCGCGTCCTGGAAGGTCCGGAAGCCGAACTCGCGGTACAGGCCGATCTGTTCCTGGTCGTCGGGCGCGGTGCCGGCCGCGACCGCGTCGAAGCGGCGGCCACGCACCTCCCAGTGCCGCAGCGAGTCGGCCAGGGCCGCCTCGATCTGCGCGGCGTCCGACTCGGCGGGCACCACCCGGTTCGGACGGGGGTACAGGCTCACCGGGTTCGCCGGACGGGCGGGGGACGCTCCCCCGGCGAGCCGGGCGGCGACCTTCTTCAGGTCCGCGACGCCGCGCAGTTCGACCGCCTCCAGCCGCGCCAGCGGGGCCAACGCCGCGGGCAGCGCCCCCGGCGGGGGCATCCTCGCGCCCTGGACCGTCACCGGCAGCACCGCCTTGCCCGCCGCCAGCGCGTACTCGACCTCCTGGCGCAGCCAGTCCCGCCCGTCACCGGAAGCGGACGCGGAATCGCCCACCTGCCGGAGCCAGTCGGGGTCGATCAGGGCGAGCAGCACGTCCGCCGCCGCCAGCGCCTCCCGCAACCGGTCCGGCCAGGCCGTCTCCCCCGCGACGGGCGCGGTCTCCACCAGCCCCGCCCCGCCGCCCGACAGCTCGCCGAGCCTCCTGAGCAACAACCAGGCATCGGCCCCGGCGCCCTGCCTGTGGTAACCGACGAAGACGCGCCCCACCGTTCCCCCTCCGGCTCCGGTTCCCGCCCGCTTGCGCGCATCGTATTGCCTGCGCCGCGTCCCCCACAGCCGAATGGCTCTGCCCGCCACAACGCCCCGCCCGCAACGGAGTTGGGCGCGGTTCTCCTCCCGTCCCCCTGCCGTCGCCGACTACCGGCGCCAGTGACCCCCGCTGCAGGTGTAGGTCCTCCCGTTCGCCGTGCCGACGGCCCCAGGAGTCGAACAGAACCCACCGGGATTGACGCTTCCGACACTGCCGCTCCCACCGGAGTCCGATCCCCCGCCGGTGGTCGACGTCCCTCCAGCGCCGGAGCCGCCGGTCGAGGAACCGCCACTGGTGGAGCCCCCACTCGATGCACCACCGGTGGTCGAACCGCCGCTCGTCGAACCTCCGCCGCCGGAGCCGCCGTCGGAGGTTCCGCCGGAGGTGCCGGTGCCGTTCTCCGCGGGCGGGGGCGTCGTGGCCGGGGGTGCGGGCGGCGGGGGGAGTTCGGTGTTCTCGGTCGCCGGGCAGGGCGTGCCGGGGGCGGTGACGGCGAGGCGTGCCGCCGTGGCCTTCGGGTCCGGGATCGTGCGGCCCTCCTCCGGGTCCTGGAAGCAGACCGTCCAGTCGTCCACGGCGGCGGGGAGGGCGACGTTCGTGTAGGCGCTGGAGGGCTTGACCGATGGGAGAGAGAGCGGGGCGAGTGCCTGGGCGGCCTTGGCGAAGGGTTGACCGACGAGCCGAGGCATCTTCGCTTCGTGGACCGCCTCGTTGTCGGCGGCGGGGCAGGGCGCCCCGTTCCGGACCACCCCGAAGTCGAGGACGGGCTTCGAGCCGGTCTTCTTCCCGGTCAGGGCCTGGAAGCACACCGTCCAGTTGCCGTCGGCCCACTGCCCGGCGTCCTTCTCGGTGGCGTCGTGCGAGACCGGGTCGTAACCGGCCTTCTGCGCACCGGACTTGGCGTCCTTGAGGTTCTGTCCCACGAAGTTCGGCGGCTGCGCCGTCCCGCCGGCGGCGACGGGCACCGGGTCCTTCGGCGGGGTTCCCGCGAACGGGGCGAGGAACCACAGCGCGGAGAGCACGGTGGCGATCACCTTCGCGGCCCGGTTCCACCGGCCCAGCCAGGTGAGGGCGATGCCCCCGGGCGGGAACAGGATCAGCGCCCCGACCGCGAGCACCGGGTGCTGCCACCACTTCCGCCCCGCCCCGGGCGGCACCGGCGGGTACGGCGGAGGCTGCGGGGGCGGCCAACCGCCGTACTGCGGTATCGACTGCGAAGGGTGCTGGGGCGGCGGTTGGGTCACAGGGGTGTCTCCACGATCGACGAGCGGACGGCGCGCCACGCGCACACGGCATCCGCACTTCTACACCATTCCGCCACCCACGCGCCGAACGGTCCGCCGACGGACCGTCAACTTCCTTCCCTTGCAAGAGATTCAGCCCCTCCATGACCACTGGCAACAGGAAACCCCGCCCCCGGAACACCCGTTACGGAGGAGGCGGGTACTCGGCGAGGAGTTCGCCGCTGTCCGGGTCGTGGAGTTCGGCGGTGCAGCGGTGGCCGGCGCGGTGGAAGGTCCTGATCAGTCCGGTGATCCCGGTGACCGCGATCTCGCCCGTGAAGACCACCGGGTCCAGCGGGAGCACCGAGAGCCGGGCGTAGCTGTGCTCGGCCTCGTACTCGGTCCAGGACTGCTTGCGCACCCGCCAGCCTGCCCCGAACAGGATCTCCGCGACCTGCCGGGCGTCGGCCGCCGTCGGCACGAAGCCGGAGACGTCGACGGCGAGGGCCCGGTCGTCGAACAGCGGGCCGGTGCTCCAGCCGGACGAGAACTCCATGGCCGCAGCGTAGGGCCGGATGCCGCCGGCCGGACATCGGATTGTCCCCGGGCGGCGAGCGGCCCCGCCCCCGGACCGGCGCGGTGCGGTCGGGGGGCGGGGCCGTGGCCGTGGCCGTGAGGGGTGGGGGGTGTCAGCCGATGGGGTTGCCGACCAGTTGCTGCGGGCCGGTGAGGCGGTTCGGGGTGCAGCCGGGGCCGGTGAGGGTGAGGCGGTCGCGGGTGTTGACGATGCTGAGCGGGCCGGTCAAGACCGTGCCGCAGATCTGCACGGTTCCCGCGCCGACGGCCTGCAGGGGGCCGTTCACGTCGGAGCCCTTGACCACCAGGTTGGCGCCCGCGCGGACCACGATCGGGCCGTTCTGCCGGGCGTTCAGCAGGCAGGTGGTGCCGGTGGCGACGGTGAGCGGGCCGTTGTGGGCGCCGGTCACGGTGGTGGTGCAGGCGGGGGTGGCGGGGAGCTTGGCGCGGAAGTCCAGCGCGTAGGCGAGCTTGCCGGGCTTGGCCTCGGTGATCGGGACGCTGAGCTTGCCGAACTCGCCGCCGGTGGGCTTCTTCCCGGCGTTCCAGGGGGTGAGCCGGCCGAGCTGGTCGGCGGTCGCGCCGCCGGAGATCACGGTGTCGCCGGGGACGGCCGACATCGCCTGCGAGGCGGTGCGCACCGCGCCGAGGTAGGAGGCGAGGTCCTTGGCGTCGTAGGAGCCGGGCAGCGCGATGCCCTGGGCCCGGAGCCAGTCGCCCCACTGGAACTCGAGGAACTCGGCGGCGTCGTCGGGCACCGTGTAGCCGATGTCGCGGGTGAAGTAGACCAGGCTGCGGTACGGGTCGTCGTGGAAGTTCGCCAGGCCGAGGCGGGTGGGCAGCTGGTCGACGGTGACGGGGTTGCTGTTCTCGTCGACCAGGCGCACCCACTTGTGCTCCTGCATGGCCTGCCAGAACGCGGCCTTGGAGAGCGTGCTGTAGTTCGCCTGGACGATCAGCCGGATGTGCAGCTGCGGGCCGCCCTCGGCGGTCTCCAGCAGGGAGGTCAGGGTGTGGTGGCCGTCCGTCAGGTAGAGCTCGCCGCCGGGGCCGACCACGACGGTCTTCATCTCGGCGCGGCTGGCCTCGGTCTCCTGGCCGACCGCGAGGGTGCAGGTGAAGCTGTTCGGGTCGGCGAGGGTGGCGCCGGCGGGGGCGGTGGCGACGGCGCCCTGGCCGTTGGTGGCGCACCAGTCGTCGAAGCGCTTGTTGATGCCGCCGTTCAGCTGGTCCTTGTTCGAGGCGTACCGGCCGAGCTTGTAGTAGACCTCGTCGTAGCCGATGGCGCTCTGGGTGGGGTGCAGCTGATCGAGCGTCACGTCCAGCAGGTCGCCGGGCCGGGCGGCGAGCGCGGCGGCCCGGTTGCCGGCCGTCCCGGAGGCAGCGGCGGCATCGGCGGGCGCGGCGGTGGCGGGCGCGGCGACGGCGGTCAGGCCGCCGAGGGCGAGGGCGGACGCGGCGGCGAGCGCGGCCCGGCGGCTCGGGTGGCGGTGGCGCGACGGGGCTGCGGACACGGTGCCGGTCATCATCTGCTCTCCTGCTGATCGGATCGACGGATTTCCGCCACCGCCCATCCAGCCATCCGCACCCGCTCCGCACGCGTCCGCCGGAAGGCCGCGAGGTGACGCCCGGGTGAACCGTCCGGGCGTCGGGCCGTGCTCCGCCTCCCGCCCGGGGAGGTGCCCGAACTACACTCCGCGGCATGAGTGCTCCCAGGTACGAGACCCAGGCCGAACGCGACGCGGGCGCGGCCGAATTGGGGGCCGAACTGGCCCGCCTCGCCGCCGCGGCCGGGGTCGCCCTGCCCGCGCCGAGCGATCTCGCCTGGTGCTGGGCCAAGTTCGAGTCCGACTCCACGCCCGACGCGGCCGGGCCGGGCAGCCGGGCGCACCTCAGGTGGCTCCGGGACGGCTCCGCCCCGCACCTGACACTGAGCCGCGGCCCGGCGGTACTCGCCCAGGGCGGCGCACCGGACCTGACCGCCGCCGTCCGCACCGCCTCCACCTGGCTCGCGGGGGCCGACCTGACGGCGACTCACCGCGCGGCCCCGTTCCTGCACGTCGAGGACTGGGCCTTCGTCCACGAGCGCACACCGCTCGGCCCGGTGGAACTGGAGTGGCGCTTGCTCCTGCAGCGCTTCGAGCACAGCGCCCACCCGTGGCCGGAGTTCCTGAAGCCGCTGTGGGAGGCGGCGTTCGCCGAGCCCCAGCTGCGCCGCCTGTACCCGGTCACCAGTCACTACCTGCTGTGGTTCTCGACCACCACCGACTTCCCCTTCGAGCGGGTGGGCGCGGCCATCCAGCCCTTCTCCGACGGCGGCTACCTGGTCCGGGCCAGGCGTGCCGAACCGGCCGCCGAAACGACCGGGACGACCGTGGCGAGCGTGGGGGAGGCCGTCGCCCTGGCGGTGGCCGCGCTCCCGCCCGAGCTGGGCTGACCCGGGCCGGTCGGGCTCAGAAGTCGGAGCCGAGGACGTGCTGCCAGCTGTCGGTGGCGACGGCCTCGGGATCGATCCCGGGCAGCCGGAGCGCGAGTTCGGCGGCGAGTTCGTCCCGGTCGAGCGCGCCGGAGGTCCGGTCGAGCGCCCGGTACTGCTCCTGGAGGGCGACGGCGGTCAGGAAGCGGGGCAGCGTGGTGCCGATCAGCGGCTCGGCCGGGAAGGAGTCCGCGGGCCAGTGGGCGGGGATCATCCGCAGCACCCGGCCGTCGCTGCCGTCGAGCACCAGGTGGGCGCCGAGCCAGCCGCCGATCAGGTGGAACGGGCCCGCGCCGGGCGGCCGTTCGGCCCCGGGCCGGGGTGCCCAGGGCTGTTCGGGGAGGCCGTCCTCGGGGGTGAGCCAGTAGCCGGCGCCGCTCTCGAAGGAGGGCAGGCCGACGGTGGCGAGCAGGTCCCGGGCCACCGGGTCGGTGACGGTGGCCGGGGCGGGGTCGAAGCGGTGCAGCCGGTGCGGGCCGAAGACCCGGGTGAGCAGGTCGGGCAGCGGCGGCAGGTCGGCGGGGTCGTGGCGGCGCGGGGCGAGCCGGAGGTGCCGGCCGACCCGGTTGCCGGGCGGGCGGGGGCGCGGGTCGAGCAGGTCGGGGTCGACCCGGACGGCGCAGGCGCCGCGCTCGTCGGCGAGGACCAGCAACGCGCCGACGGCGCCGGACTCGTCGGCGTCGGGGTGGCGGAAGGTGCGCGGGGCGCCGGAGCGGTCGGTGAGTTCGGTGGCCCGGCCGCGCGACCGGACCGCCGGGTCGGGGCCGGGGGTGCGCCGCAGGTCCGCGGGGTCGGTGTCGAGCGGGCCGGCCAGCAGGACGCCGGTGGCGGCGGAGCGGACGAACCGGACGTCGTCCTCGTCCTCGGTCAGGACGGCGGGGACGCCCCGGTACTCGGCGGCGGCGACGGTGTGGATCTCGGCGGTGTGCCAGGGGTCGGCGAGTGGGTCGGAGTCACCGTTGGGACGCCAGTGCGCCCAGACGGTGCGGAACGGCAGCGGCTCGGGACAGGCCGCGGCGAGCGCCTCGGCGCGCGCGGACTGCCCCCGCAGGCGGGCGTCGTGGGCGAGCCGGGCGACCCACTCGCCGTGCGGGACGCCGTCCAGGGCGAGGCCGGCCAGGTAGGCGAGCGCGGCGGCGTGGCTGCCGTGCTCGGCGGTGCGGCCCTCGTACGCGGTGTCGAGCGCGTCGAGCAGGGCGTCCTGCGGCACCCGGGCCAGTGCGCGGGGGTCGGCCAGCAGCCCGTCGAGGCGTCCGGCGGCCAGTGCGTGGCCGGGCAGCGAGCGGGCGGCCCACCCGGTCACCGGGCCGGTGGCGGTGAGCAGTCGGTCGGTCATCCGGGCGTGGACGGCGGCGGAGGACGGGCCGGGGCCCTGCCGCAGTTCCTCGACGGGGGCCCGGGCGTGCAGGGCGAAGCCGTCGGGGCGGCGCAGCACCCAGTGGGAGTCGGCGGCGGCCCGCCGCTCGGCGGGGTCGACGTCGGCGGCCCGGCAGAGTTCGTCCCAGCCCTCGGCCGGAACCAGGCGCAGCCGGGCGTGGGCGAGCGCCCGCAGCGCGGCGGCCGCCCCGGCGGGCAACTACCTCTCCGAATCGTCGTCCTGACGGTCCGTCAGCTCCAGCACGTCCGCCCAGACGCCCGACCGGGGCGGGGCGGGCGGTGCGGGGAAGGGCTCCCGTTCGACGACCAGGCGCAGCCAGCGCGGCCGGGAGGACGCGGCCAGGCCGCCGAGGAGCCCCAGCAGCCGGGCGGGGCGGGGCCGTCGACGTACGGGCCGGCCAGGTGCGCGTTGGCCACCAGGACGGTGCGGAACTGCCCGGCGCGCGGGACCGGCCCGGCCGGGCGGCCCGCGGGTCCGCCGAACAGGCCGGCGCGTTCGGCGAGTTCGTCCGCCACCGAGGCGACACCGCGCCCCGCGGCGTCGACCAGGACGGCCCCGGGATCGGCGGCGGCGATCCCGGCGAGCACCGCACTGCGGCCGCTGCCCGCGGGACCGCACACGTACAGCACCCCGCGCCCGGCCTCCCCCAACCGGGCGACACCGGCCTCGACCGCCGCCCGCACCACGTCCCCGCGCCCGTCCGTCTCGCTCACCGCAGCGCCCCCGTGCCACTGTTCCTACCCGCACGATACCGTCACGCCCGTGTACCACCGGTGGTACGACCGGAATCCGTTCGACTGCGCAGCGAGCCGTGCCGAACGCGCTGTCCGTGCTCCGGACATTCCGTGAAGAAGGAGCAGATCCACCGGGAGCCGGGCGTCTCCACCGGGTCCGGCTTCCTGGAGTACCTCGCCGGCGCCGGACGGGGAGTCTGCGCGACGGGAAGAACCGAAAGGGGCGGGAATCATGGCGGAACGAGGCGGCCGGGCGGCCGCGGACGGGTTCCAGTACCAGTACCTGGTGACGCTGGAGGCCCTGCTGGACGCGGCCGACGACGGCGGGAGCGAGGTGGCGGCAGCGCTGATCGAAACCGTTCCCGGGGGTTCCGGCATCCCGTCGGACGGCACGGCGGCGGACGGCACGGCGGCGGACGGCACGGACACGGTCGACCCGGACGCGGTCGACTTCTTCCTGGTGCGCGAGTCGGGCAGCCCGGTGCTCGCGGCCCAGGTGAAGTCCGGCGGGCCCGGGGTCGTGATGTCGGGGCCCGCTGCCTTCGCCGTGCTGCTTCGCATGGTCAGGGCGCATCCGGACGCCGACGCCTATCGGCTCGTCACCAATCTGCGGCTGCACCCCAAGGCTGCCCTGCTGAACCAGGTCCTGTCCCGCACGGAGCCCGAGCGGCTCGGGTCGGACCTGGAGCGGTCGGTCCTCGACCGCAGCCCCCTGCGGTCGACCGTGGCCGGCCTGACGCCCGAGGAGTTGCGGGGGCTGGGGCGTGCCCGGGTCCAGGCCGATTCCCGCGACCGGTACCGGCTGCACGAAGAACTGCGGGAACGGATCCGGGCGGTCCGGTCGCGGCACCGTCACGGCTCGGGGCTGCGCTCGGCCGACCGGATGTCCAACCACCTGGTGAGGGAGATCTTCCGGCGGGCGGGTGGCGAGGGCGGCGGCGTCTTCACGCTGGCGGACTTCCGCGCCGAGGTGCTGACGCCCGGTCAGCTGCTGGCCGAGGATTCCGGCGTCTTCGACTGGGGTCTCATGGTCGGGCGCGTGCCCGCGCCGCCCGATCTTCCACGGCCGGACGTCCTGGAGCGGATCGCGGCGGCCCTCGGCGCCGAAGCGGCCGGGCGGACGGTGTCGAGCTGCGCCCTGCTCGGCCTCTCCGGCATGGGGAAGACCAGCCTCGCCGCCGCCTTCGCCCACGACCGGGCGGACTCGTACGACCGGATCTTCTGGGTCGACGCGGAGAGCGAGGCTGCGCTGCTCGGCGCCTTCCAGCAGGTCCGGACTTCGCTGACCGCCGACAGGAGGCCCGCGCCCGACGGTGGGTCCGGGCTGCGGCAGGAGGTCCACGCCCTGCTGGCCACCACCGCCGAACGCTGGCTGATGGTCTTCGACAACGCCCGGGACCGGCGGCAGCTGCATCCCTGGCTGCCTGCCGCCGGGCGCGGCCATCTGGTCATCACCTCCACCGACCAGGCCGGTTGGGCGACCCATCCGGGCCGGATCGAGGTGGACCGGCTCTCCGTCGAGGAGGCGGCCGAGCTGGTGCGGATGCGGTTGACCACCGGGCCGGACGCCCGCGCGCCGTTGACCGGCGAGGAGCGGCGGAACGCCGACCGCTTGGCCGCCGTCCTGGAGCGCTGGCCGCTCGCCCTCGAACTCGCCTGCGGCTACCTCGCCGGGTGCGAGCGCGGCCTCGCGGAGGTCCCCCGGTACCTGGAGCGGATCCGCGCCCTGGCGCTCGACCATGCCGACTCCGTCCCGTCCGGGTACCCGGACACCCTGGTCGGCGCGATCCGGCTGGCCCTGGGGAGGCTGGCCCGTACGGCCCCGGGCCGGCACCCGGACGTGGCCGCCACCGCCCTGTCGTCGATGGCGGCGGCGGCGTACTTCGCGGCCCCCCGGATCCCGGTCCAACTGCTCCTCGCCACCGTCCTGGTGCCGAGGGAGGAGGTGCTGAGGACGGGCCAGCAGGCGCCGCTGGTCCTGGTGGACAGTCCGGAGAACGATTTCAACGCGGACGACGTGCACCGGGCACTCCGCTCGGAGTCCCTGGTGAAGCGTGACGACCCCCTGTGCACGGAACCTCCGCAGGAGTGGTCCCCGGCCCACACCGAGGGGATCGACGAAACCGTCGGTGTCAACGAGATCGTCCAGCACGTGGTGCGCACGCTGCTGGAGGCCGGGAAGCCCGACGGAGCAGGGCGGACGCAGGCCCGGTTCCACCTCGAACGGGCCGCGCTCCACACCCAGGGATGGCTCTCCGCCTTCGCCGAGCAGGCCGACGAAACCCATCTGCTCGCCGTGCTGCCGCACGCCCAGAGCGTGGCCGACCATGCCCGGCGGCTCGGCATCGCTTCGGACGAGCTGGCTCTGCTCTGGGGAAACCTGGGCGGTGTCCTGTCCGGCCTGGGCGAGTTCGGCGCGGCTCGGACGTGCTTCGAGGCAGAACTCGACCACCTGTTGCAACGCGAGGTGCCCGTACCGCTCCTGGAGCTCAAGACCCGTGGTGCGCTCGCCGATCTCGCGCACCTCCAGCAGGCCCCGGACGCGGAGGTCCTCGCACAACTGGGGCGGGTCCGCGACCTGGCCCGCTCCCTGAAGGCGTCCTGCCCGAACGACGTGGTGAACACCGTCGCCAACGCCCTGACGACCCTTCGGCGGGTGATCGGCAGGCAGTGTCCGGGCCCGGAGGCCGCGGGCCTGCTCGACGACCTGCGGAGTCTGTGCGACGAGCTCCCGGAGACCCCGCAGAGCCGGATCGGCGCCGAACTGCGCCGCCTCACCACCTCGTTGACCACCGAGGCCCTCTCCGCCCGTCAGATCGAGGAGCGCTGCCGTGCGCTCCTCGCCGATCCGAGGCTCCCGCTCCTGCAGCGCACCGACGCGAACGGCCTGCTGGCCGAGTCGCTGGCCCATCAGGACCGCTGGGCCGAGGCAGCCTCGGTGCTCCGCCCGCTGGTCGACGGTGCCCGGGACTCCCCGCTCAACCCCCAGGGCCTCGTCTCCACCGCTCACAACCTCGGCCTCCGGGCCGGGCTCTGCGCGATGCTGCGCGATCCCGAGGCGTACCGGCTGCTCGTACTCGCGATCGAACTGCTCGACCTCGCGAAGGAGGAGCACTTGCGCACCCAGCCCGGCATGTCGGTCAAGCTCGGACTGCTCAGGCTGGCTGCCGCGACCGCCGCTCCGGCCCGCGACCCGGAGCTGATCCGCCGGGCGCGGGCCGGAGTGCCGACGGGGAGCGCCGAACTCTCCGCCCCTCACGAGATCGGCTGGCGGCACCTGTACGAGGTCGCCCTCCTCACCTCGCGGACGATCGCCCCGGACTGACGCCGCCTCGGCGCGGGGCCGGGGCGGCGGGGTCCGCGGACGGTGCCCGGGGCTCAGGCGCGGGGCTCGCGCGGGTCGGCGCGGTGGCGGCCGCGGCGGGCGGGGGCGCGGGTCGCGGTGACGGCCGCGGCGAGGACGAGGGGGGTGAGCAGCAGAAGCATGGTCAGTTGCATGCGGTGCCTCCGGTGGTCCGGTTCCTGCTGGTGCGCGTTCCCGCGATGGGCCCGGTCATGTGGGCGGACCGCCCGGATCACCCGCCCGGACCGCCGGGCGGCCGGGGTTCCGCCCGATCGGTCGTCCACCATCGGTGGATCTTCCCGGGCCGACGATCCGTCAATCTGCTTCCCGGGGGCGCGCGGGCAGCACGATCGGCGCGCCGCCGCGCGGGTGCGCCAGCACCTCCACGGGGTGCCGGTAGACCCGGCTGAGCAGGGCGGCGTCCAGGACGTCGGCGGTGGGGCCGAGGGCGACGGTGCGTCCGGCGTCCAGCAGGGCGATCCGGTCGGCGTGGGCGGCGGCCAGCGTCAAATCGTGCAGGACGACGATCACACCGGCTCCGGCGTCGGCGCGGGCGCGGGCGGTCCGCAGCACGAGTTCCTGGTGGCGCAGGTCGAGCGCGGCGGTGGGTTCGTCGAGCAGCAGCAGCGGGGTGTCCTGGGCGAGGACGCGGGCGAGCGCGACCCGGGCCCGTTCGCCGCCGGAGAGCGCGGTGAACGGGCGGGCGGCGAGGTGCGCGCAGTCGGTGGCGGCGGTGGCGGCGGCCACCGCCCGGTCGTCCTCGGCGGCGGCGGGGGTGCCGGCCCAGGGCGCGCGGCCCATCCGGACCACTTCGCCGGCCGGGAACGGGAACGCCACCTCGTGGTGCTGCGGCAGCAGGGCGCGGCGGCGGGCGAGTTCGAGCGGCCGGTGCGCGGCCAGCGGGCGGCCGTCCAGCCGGACTTCGCCGGTGCTGGGCCTGCGGTCCCCGGCGAGCACCGACAGCAGGGTGGACTTGCCCGCGCCGTTCGGGCCGAGCAGGGCGAGGATCTCCCCCGCCCCGACGGTGAGGCGGACGTCCGCCAGCAGCGGGCGCCCGGCCAGGACGAGGCCGACCTCCTCGGCCTCCAGCAGGTGTCCGGTCATGCCCAGCCTCCCTGGCGGCGTCGGGTGCGGCGCAGCAGCCAGAAGAAGAACGGGCTGCCGATGAGTGCGGTGAGGACGCCGAGCGGGAGTTCGGCGGGGGCGGCGAGGGTGCGGGCGGCGAGGTCGCCGGCGACCAGGACGAGCGCGCCGCCGACGGCGGAGGCGGGCAGCAGGAAGCGGTGGCCGGGGCCGGCCAGCATCCGCAGCAGGTGCGGGACGACCAGGCCGACGAAGCCGATGATGCCGCTGACGGCGACGGCCGCGGCGGTGAGCAGCGCGACCACGGTGATCAGCACGATCCGCATCCGTTCGACGTCGACGCCGAGGTGGCGGGCGGGGCCTTCGCCGAGCGAGAGCAGGTCGAGGCGGCGGGCGTAGCGGGGGGCGACGGCCAGGCCGAGGGCGGCGAACGGCAGGACGGCCAGCACCTTCGTCCAACTGGCCTGGGCGAGCGAGCCGAGCTGCCAGAACGTCACCTGGCTGATCGCGGCGGTGTCGGCGGTGAACAGCAGCAGGCCGATCAGGGCGCCGCAGAAGGCGTTGACGGCGATGCCGGTGAGCAGCAGGGTGACCACTTCGGTGCGTCCGCCGCTGCGCGCCATGGCGTAGACGGCGCCGACGGTGAGCAGGCCGGAGGCGAACGCGGCGGCGGTGACGGTCCAGGAGCCGAGGGCGTCGAGGCCGAGCACGATGCAGGCGACGGCGCCGACCGCGCCGCCGGAGGAGACGCCGATGACGGCGGGTTCGGCCAGCGGGTTGCCGAAGACGCCCTGCATCAGCGTCCCGGCGCAGCCGAGTGCGCCGCCGACCAGCAGGGCGAGCACGACCCGGGGCAGCCGGACGTTCCACAGCACGGATTCGGGCACCCGGTCGAGGGCGTGGCCGCCGAGGTGGGCGCGGTGCGCGAGCGAGGCGAGGATGTCGCCGAGCGGGACGGCGTAGGCGCCGGTGCCGGCGGCGAGCAGCGCGACGGCGAGCAGGGCGGCGGACAGGCCGGCCAGCAGCAGGGGGCGGCGGTCGCGGACGGCCCTGCCCGGCGCGGGCGGCACGGGTTTCGCGGGGTTGCCGAGATTGCCGGGGGTGCCGGGGCTGCCGGGAGCGGTCGCGGGCAGGGTGGCGGTCACGTGGTCCCCCGGTGGAGCTGGGCGGCGAGGTCGCGCAGCACCTCGGGGGTGCGCGGGCCGTAGGAGAGCAGGCGGCCGTCGTCGACGGAGACGATCCGGCGGTCGAGTCCGGCGGGGGTCTGGGCGACGCCGGGGAGTTTCAGCAGGCCGTCGACGCCGCCGACCGAGGCCAGGCCCTTGCTCATCACCAGGATGGCGTCGGGTGCGGCCTGGACCAGGGCTTCGCTGGTGAGCGGGGTGAAGTCGCCGGTGAGGTGGGCGGCGGTGCCGGCGTCCCGGCCGCCGGCGGCCTCGATCAGCGAGGGGGCGCCGGAGTCGGGGCCGCCGAGCAGGAACACCGAGGCGCTGCCGCGCAGGTAGAGGAAGGCGACCTTGGGGCGGTCGGCGGCGGCCGGCAGCCGCTGCTGGACCTCGGCGAGCCGGCGGTCGGTGCGTTCCTTGAGCTCCGTCCCGGCGGCGGGGACGCCGAGCGCGGCGGCGACCCGGTCGATCCGGCTGTCGATGTCCTCGATCCGCTTGGCGTCGTCGAGGACGATCAGCGGGACGCCGGCGGCCCGGATCTGGGCGACGGCCTCGGCAGGGCCGGTGCTGCGGTCGGCGAGCACCACGGTGGGGTGCAGGGACAGGACGCCTTCGGCGGAGACCTCGTGGGCCTGGGTGATGACGGGGAGCGCGGCGGCCTGTTCGAAGGTGGTGGAGACGTCGCGGGCCACGGCGCGGTCGCCGAGGCCGAGGCTGAAGACCAGTTCGGCGAGGCTGCCGTTGAGCGGGATGATCCGGTCGGCGCTGGTGACGGTGACCTGGCGGCCGTCGGCGGACGGGACGGTGACGGGCAGTCGGGGCTGCGGCGGCGGCAGTGGTTCGACCCGGTCGGGGTCGGCGCTGCCCGTGGCGGCGGCGGGGGCGGGGGCGGCTTCGCCGGTGGCGCAGGCGCTCGCGCCGAGCAGGAGTCCGAGGACGGCGAGCAGGACGGCGGGGGCGGTTCTGGTCCTGGATGCGGGGGTGCGGCTCAACCTCGGGCCTTTCTGGGTGCGTTGACGTCCGGTCGGGGTCGGCCGAGGGGCCGCGGACGGGACGCTTGACTCATATATTAGGTTAGCCTTACCTCACTCTGACAGGGGGGCCGCTCCCCCGGTCCCCCGGTCGCCACCTGCCCGCCTCCCCTCCGCCGAGGAGTGATCCGCCATGCCCGTCCCCGGACGGCCCCCCGTACCACCCCGCCGCCCGGCCGGCCCGCCGCGGACCGCCCTCGCGCTCTCCCTGACCCTGCTGCTCGCCCTGCTCTGGCTGCCCGCCCGGGCCGCGGCGGCCGACCCGACGGTCTCCGGGGGCCGGCTCGACTGGGGGCTCAAGCAGTCCTTCCTGACGTACGTCACCGGCCCGATCGCCAACGGCAAGTGGGCGCTGACCGGCGGCGCGGCGACGGTCGGCGGCTCGGTGTTCCGCTTCCACTCCGCGACCGGCAGCTACGACCCGGCCACCGGACGGTTCTCCGCCGCCTTCCAGGGCGGCGTCCGCTTCACCGGCCACCAGGAGAACGGGACCAACGCGCTCGACCTGTCGATCTCCCGACCCACCGTCAAGGCCGGGCCGGACGGCGCCGCCCTCTACGCGGACGTCAGCTCCAAGTCCCGGCAGACCGGACAGACCACCAGCACCAGCCAGACCCGGCTCGCCGACCTCTCGCTGGCCGGCGTCGACCTGAAGAACGCCGGCGGCACGATGACGCTGAGCAGCGTCCCCGCCACCCTGACCGCCGCCGGGGCCACCGCGTTCGGCGGCTTCTACACCGCCGGGACGGCGCTAGACCCGCTGACCTTCTCGGTCACCCTGAAGCCCCCGGCCGCCACCGCGACCGCCCCGGCCACCGCGGAGCCGACCACCGCCGAACCGGCGCCGAGCGACACCGCCCCCGCCGCTCCCGCGCCCACCGCCGCCGCCTTCGACCGGGGCGCGCTC
Organism: Kitasatospora sp. NPDC088391; assembly: GCF_044753345.1. Lineage (NCBI taxonomy): Bacteria > Bacillati > Actinomycetota > Actinomycetes > Kitasatosporales > Streptomycetaceae > Kitasatospora > Kitasatospora sp. NPDC088391. The sequence goes on along the minus strand of NZ_JBIVNB010000004.1, from coordinate 511,824 downwards.
GACTGGGGCGTCCGGCGCACCTTCCGGGACTACGTCACCGGGTCGATCGCGCAGGGCAGTTGGCAGCCCGGCGGCGGCGCGGCGGACGGCGGGGCCTTCTTCCGCTGGACGCCCGCACACGGCACCTGGAACGCCGGGACCCGCGCCCTGGACGCGGCCTTCACCGGCGCCGTCCGCTTCACCGGCCTGCGCCAGGGCGACACCCTCGGCCTGGACCTGACCCTGGCCGCCCCGCACGTCACCACCGACGGCGACCGGGGCACCCTCACCGTCGAGGTCTCCGGCCGCACCCCGGACGGCACCACCCGGACCGCCGCCGCCACCGAACTCGCCACCTTCGACGCCCGCGCCCTGAAGACCGAGAACGGCCTGCTCACCGCGGCCGAGCTCCCGCTCACCCTCACCCCCGCCGGCGCGCGGGCCTTCGGCGCCCTCTACCCGGCCGGCACCGAGATGGACCCGCTCACCTTCGCCGTTGCCCTCACCCCCACCGCCACCCTCCCGCCCCTCCCCGACCTCGGCAGCCCCCCGCCGAGCCCCGGCACCACCCCCCTGGCCACCACCCCGGCCTCCCACCGCAGCACCGCCCCCACCCTCCTCATCACCCTCACTGCCCTGGCCCTCACCACCGCCACCACCACCGTCCTCCTCCGTCGCCGCCGCCGTCACCGCACCTGACGACCCCGCCCAACGGCCCCGCCAGGGGCCCGGGGAACGGCGGCGCCGACCCCGCAGACGACCAGCGGGGCCCGGCAACACCGCCCCGCTCCTGGCCGCCCCCTCCCGCAACCACCCCCTCCTCACCTCCCGGAGCAACACCCATGTCCCGCACCCCCGTTCAGCACCGCAACCGCACCCGCCTCGCCGCCCTCGCCGCCGCCACCGCCGGTCTCGGCCTGACCGCCTTCGGCCTGCCCTCGCTCGCCTTCGGCGCCGGCGCGCCCACCTCCGTCAGCTACGACACCGGCTCGCTCGACTGGGGTGTGAAGGCCGGCTTCCGCAGCTACGTGACCGGCCCGACCGGCGGCGGCAGCGTCGAACTGACCGACGGGGCGAAGGTCAACGCGGACGGGTCCTACCACTTCAACCTCGCCTCGGCCGGCTACGACCTGTCGACCCACCGGCTGAACGCCGCCTTCGACGGCGGGGTCCGCTTCCTCGCCCACGGCGGCGCCCTGGACGTCGCCTTCAGCGACCTGAGGATCACCACCTCGGGCACCACCGGCACGCTGACCGCCGACACCGCATCCAAGGAGACCGTCGGCGCGCCCGCCCCGACGCTCCGCCAGGACGTCCCGCTGGCCACCTTCACCGTCGCCCGCGACACCACCGACGGCGGCGCCACCGCCGCCACCCTGACCGCCGAGGGCGCCAAGGCGTTCGCCGGCTTCTACCCGGCCGGCACCGCCCTCGACCCGCTGTCCATCACCCTCAAGCAGACCCCCGCCCCCAGCACCAGCGCCTCTCCCTCCGCCTCCCCCAGCACGTCCCCCAGCACCTCCGCCTCCCCCTCCACCGCGCCCTCCACCTCCACCTCCCCCTCGGCCTCCACCTCCCCTTCGACCCAGCCGTCCCCGTCCGCCTCCGCCACCTCCACCGCCACCACCCCGGCGAGCAACGAACTCCCGATCGTGGACGGCCGGTTGGAGTGGGGGGTCAAGGAGAAGTTCCGGACCTACGTGACGGGGCCGATCGCGGCGGGCAAGGTCGAGTTCGGCGGCGGCGCGGCCGACTACCGGTTCGGCTCGGGCACCGGCAGCTACCGCACCGACACCCACGCGCTGTCGGCGCACTTCGCGGGGTCGGTGCGCTTCCTCGGCCACCAGGCCGCGGACGGCCACTACGAGTTGGACACCCAGTTGTCGAACCTGGGCATCCGGGTGGACGCCTCGGGGGCGTACCTGGTGGGCGACGCGCACGCCAGGTCGCTCTCGGGCGGCGCGGCGGTCGAGCTGACGGGGGCCCGGCTCGCGAAGCTGGACCTCTCGGGGGCCGACTTCCGCCCGGTGAACGGCGTGGTGACGCTGCGCCAGGTCCCGGCGACGCTGACGGCCGAGGCCGCGCCGCTGTTCGGCCGCTACCCGGAGGGCGAGCAGTTGGACCCGCTGACCGCCGTCCTCTCCTTCGACCGGGACGCGACCCTGCCGTCCACCACCCCGACCACCGGCGGGGGCACCGGCACCGCCCCGACCGGCGGCGGCGACACCGCGGGCTCCACCGTCGGCGGCGCGACCCTGTCGACCTCCGGCGGCGCCGAACTCGCCTCCACCGGCAGCACGGGCGCCGTCCCGATGCTGGCGACGGCGGCGGGCCTGCTGCTGCTGGGCGGGGCGACCACCGTCCTGGTGCGCCGCCGCCCGTCCGCCGAGCAGTCCCGCTGACCGGCGCCGAAACCGGCAGCGCCCCCGAGGGCGCACCCGGCGACTGACCCGAACCGCACCGAGGCCCGTACGGAACTCCCGTACGGGCCTCGGAGGTTGCGGTGGCGGCGGGTCAGCGCTCCCCGGCCAGCACGGCGAGTTCGCGCAGGCGGGTGAAGTAGTCGGCGGCCTCGGGGTCGTCGGCCAGTTCGGGGAGGATCCGGTGGACGGTGGCGATGCCGGTGCGCAGTGCCGCCCGGCGGCGGTCGTCGAGCGCTCCGGCGAGGGCGGCCGAGACGCACCCGGCCAGGTGGCTTTCGAGCAGGACCAGGTCCTCCCCGGCGGGGGACCTGCGGTAGCAGCCCTGTGGGAACGGCAGGCCGAGGAAGTCCTGCCAGAGGTGGGCCAGCCGGTCGTTGCGCGCGTCGCTCATGGCGTCGATGATGCCCGAGCCCGCGCCGGGGCCCGCAGCCGCCCCGGGCCCGGCGGCCTTCCGCCGCCGCACGCGCGGGGGCCCGGCACGGAGGACGACTCCCCGGCCGGGCCCCGGAGCGGAGCGGGTTCAGGCGCTCAGCGGGTAGCGGGCGGCGAGTTCGGTGAAGATCGCACCGTTGAGGACGAAGGCGCGCTTGCACTCCTCGGCGACCCGGCGGCGCTCCATCTCGTCCATCGTCCCGCCGGCGGCGTCCAGCCCGGCGCGGTAGTCGCGCTTGAAGGCGGCGGGGTTGTCGATCTCCTCGAAGACGTAGAAGCGGACGCCGTCGCCCTTGCGCGCGAAGCCCCAGGTGCGTTCGGCGACGCCGCGGATGATCTGGCCGCCGGAGAGGTCGCCGAGGTAGCGGGTGTAGTGGTGGGCGAGGTACCCGGCGGGCCAGGTGCGGGCGAGTTCCTCGATCCGGGCGGCGAGCGCGGCGGTGGCGGGCAGCGGGGTGAGGGTCTCACGCCAGTCGGGGCCGGCCAGGTGGTCGAGGTCGCGTTCGATCGCGGCGGTGCGCAGCAGGGCGGGGTGCAGCAGTGGGCCGACGGCGGGGTGCCCGGCGAGGGTGTCGAGGTGGGATTCGAGGGCACGGTAGACGTAGCGGAGTTGGCCGGTGAGGTCGGTGTAGGCCCGGACGCCGAGTCGGCCGCCGAGCAGGTCGCTCATGAAGGAGGACTGTTCGGCCGCCTGGTGCTCCTCGGCGCTCGCGGTGCGGAGCACGGTGGAGAACGGGGCCGGCTGCTGGGCGGGGTTGGACATCGGGTGTGCCTCCAGAGATCGAATCACCCCGATTATTTAGGTAAGGCTCACCTAAGTCAATCTGTTGCCGACGCCCTGTCGGGAAACCCGCCGGGGCGTCAATTCGTTCGTCCGCGCCGCCTCCCACGTGCTTCGATGGTCGCCATGGACCGATCATTCGACTCCCTGGTCGCGGCGGCCGAGGCCGCTCCCGTCGACGGCTGGGACTTCTCGGCGTTGGACGGGCGGGCCACCGAGCAGCGGCCGTCCTGGGGGTACCAGCGGTTGCTGGGCGGGCGGCTGGCCGGGGCCTCGGCGGCGTTGGACGTGCAGACCGGCGGGGGTGAGGTGCTGGCGGGCGCGGGGGTGGAGAACTTCCCGCGGACGCTGGTCGCCACCGAGGGCTGGCCGCCGAACGCCGCGCGGGCGACCCGACTGCTGCACCCGCTGGGGGCCGTCCTGGTCGCCGTGCCGGAGGACGCGCCGCTGCCGTTCGCGGACGGCGCCTTCGACCTGGTGACGAGCCGTCACCCGGCCCGGGTGGACTTCCCGGAGATCGCCCGGGTGCTCGCCCCGGGCGGCACGTACTTCGCGCAGCATGTGGGCGGCCGGACGAACGTCGAGCTGAGCGCGTTCTTCCTCGGGCCGTTCGAGGTGCCGACCGGCCGGGATCCCGAGGTGGAGGCGGAGCGGGCCCGGGCCGCCGGGCTGGAGGTGGTGCAGTGCCGCAACGAGCGGCTGCGGCTGGAGTTCTTCGACGTCGGCGCGGTGGTCTGGTTCCTGCGCAAGGTGATCTGGACGGTCCCGGACTTCTCCGTCGAGCGGTACCGGGAGCGGCTGCGCGACCTGCACGCGTCGATCGGGCGCGAGGGCGTCTTCGTCTCCACCATGTCCCGCACCCTGTTCGAGGCCCGCCGCCCGGCCTGACGCCCCGTCACTCCCCCACCCGGCGCAACCCGTTCACCTGGGGCGGCGAACCGCCCGCACCCGCCCGCCCCGAACGGCTATGCATCCCGCACCGGGCATCGAGGAACGGGCGGTCGAAGTGGCGGACGGCGGGACGGAACAAGGGCAGGGGCAGGGACAGGAACAGGAGCAGGGCCGGCGGGCGGAGCTGGACCGCAAGGGCGGCCCGGGGCACACGGTGCTGCTGGCGCTGGTCGCGGCGGTGCCGCTGGTGAAGATCGCCTGGACGGTGGGCGGCGGCTCGCACACCCGCGAGGTGGTCACCACCCTGGGGGTGCCCGACCTCGGCGAGGTGCTGGTCGGCATGGTGACGACCACTCCGCTGCTGGGCTGCCTGGCCGCGGTGGTCACCTCCCGGGTGGTGTTCGCGCTGTTCGCGGCACGCGGCGCGGTGCCGCGCGGCCGCTCGGCGGGGGCGGTGGCCCGGACGGTGGCGCTCCTGCTGGTCAACCCGATCGCCATGGGCGTGCTCTGCCTGGTGTTCTACGGGCCCTGGTGGGGGCTGGCGGTGGTGCTGGTCGCGCTGGGGCTGCGCCAGGGGATCGTCTACGAGTACCGGGCGGGCCGCCGCCGGCACCACCACCGGGAGGCCGCGCCGCCGGTCGACCTCCGGCCCTGGCAGGTCCGGTTCGTCGCGGCCGAGCAGTGGACGGCGCTCGCGCTGACGGTGCTGGCGCTGCCGCTGGTGGCGTTCGCCACGGCGCTGGACGGGCGGGCCTGGGACACCGTGCTGCGCTGCGAGGTGCAGGCGGGGGCGCACACCGAGCAGTCCCGGCTGATCGAGCTCGACCGCAAGGGCAACGGCGTGGTCGGCTGGGACGTGCACGCCGAGGAGGTCGTCAACGGGCTGGGCTGCGTCAAGGAGGAGTCGCTGCGGGTCCGCCCGGCCTGGTGGAACTCCTGACGAGCCGTCAGCAATCGACCGTCAGACGGTCGGCCACCGGCGCACGGGGTGCGCGGAGCCGTGGCCGGTCAGCCAGCTGCCGTCGCCGAGCGGCGACAGGTCGTCGCAGTCCTTCAGGTGCGCGTCGAACGGCCCGAGGACCCGGCCGGTGCGGGCGTCGACCCGGTGGGTCCGCAGCCACTCCGCGCCGTCCTCGTCCTCGCCGTACAGCACGACGGCCAGGGTGTCCGCGTCCAGGTGGCCGCCGCTCCACTCGATCACGGCCTCGTGCGCGACGGCCTCGGGGCCGAAGTCCTCGACGGTGACGGTGAACCGGGCCGCGCCGTCGGGGTGGTCGTGCACGGTGAGGTCGGCCTGGCCGTGGTCGACCGTCAGGAAGCGTTCGCCGTCCGGGGAGAGGTCGATCAGGCAGCGGTCGTCCCACGGGTACTCGGTCAGCTCCAGCGCGCCGCCGCGCAGCACGCCCCGGTACACCGTGCTGCCGTCCTGGCCCTCCCCGACGTTCAGCAGCACGCTGCCGTCGGTGGGGTGCGGCAGCAGCACGGCCCCGGCACCGACGGTGGACAGTTCGGCGTCGGCCAGCGGCGCGCCGGTCGCCGCGTCCAGCACCGTCCACCGGTCCGGGCCGCGTCCGGCCGTCGCGTCGGGGCGGTAGACCCAGAGGGCGGCCCCGTCCGCCGAGAGCGCGCACTCGGGCCGGGGGCCGTGCCCGTGCGTCCGCCCGGGTCCGAACACGGCGCGCCACCGCACCGTGCCGTCCGCCGCGAGGCACGCCGCCCCGTCCGCGGTGGTGAACCAGGCCCGGGCGAAGTCCGCCGCGACCGCGCAGGAGCCGACCTCCTCGCCCGCGGGGACCTCGAACTCCGCGACGGGCCGCAGCTCCCCGGCCGGCTCCCCCGCCGTCTGCCCGGCCCTCTCCCCCGTCGGGTCGTAGGCCCGGATCGTCCCGCCCTCGGCCCGCGCCACCACCGGCCGCCACCGCATCCGCTCGTCCATGCCCCGAACCCTAGCCACCGCCCCGGACGGTCGGGCCCCGGGTCAGCGCCGTTCGAAGTCCGCGTCCCGGGGCCGCACGTGCTCGCGCGGGCCCGCCGCCCGCAGGACCACGTCCAGGACGCGGGCCGGGTCGGCGGCGTAGGCGTGCGAGAACCAGGCCATGTTGGCCTCGACCACGGCCCAGCGGTGGCCCGGGCGGTACGGGTCGAGCAGCTGCCCGACGTCCACCACGACGGCGCTCGGCAGGGTGGGGCCGGCCGCGGCGGCCAGCCGGTCGACGAACTCCGCGAGCTGCCCGGCGGGCTCGCGGTCCTCCCGGTCCGCGCGGTCCGTCCCGAGCGGGCGGGGGTCGAGCCGGCCGAACACCGCGTAGCGGCTGGCGGCGGCGATCCGGCCGTCCAGCAGGAACAGCCGGTACTCGGCGGCGAAGGTCACCACCTCGGACAGCAGCACGGGGGTCGCCGGGTCCAGGTCGGCGGGCAGCCGGGAGCCGTCGGTGTGCACCTCGGCGGGGAAGGACTTGTCCCGGGGCGGCTTGACGAACGTCGGCCGGTCGATCGCCCACGCGTCCGCGAGGGTGCCCGCCCGGACCCGACGGCCCGTGAACTCCTCGGGCAGCTCGGCGAGCCAGCCGTCCGTCGGTTCGAGCAGCGCGAACCCGAGCCGCTCCGCCAGCCGCGCCCCCGCGACCGGGCCGCCGTACCAGTACGCGGGGGCGGTCAGGCCGGGTTCCTCCGCCGCCCGGACGGGCATCCCCCGGCCCGCCGCCTCGGCGACCAGCAGCTCCATCGTCGACGTCCGCCGCCCGGGCATGACCAGCACCCCGCACCCCCTGCCTCCCGTGTCCGGCCGGACCGTCCCGGCCGGGCCCGCCTGACGGGCGGTCAAGGGTACCCACCGGTGGGCCATCCCCCGTCGGCCGGGGTGCGGCCGCCCCGGCTTCCTCCCCGGGGACGATACGTGTCCTATCTTTCTCCTCCCGACGATCGATGCCGGGCCCGGCCCGCAGCCGTGAGGCTGGGCGGCGACGAACCCCCGACCGTACAAGTCACTCCCGAACGAGGAGATTCGTGTGAAGCAGTACCGAACGGGTGCCCTGCGGCTGGCCGCCGCGCTGGTCGCGGGCGCGTCGGTGTTCGTCCTGGCGCCGACCGCCGGAGCGGCCGGGGCCACCGGGTCCGCCGAGGCCGCCCGGCCCGGCTCGCCCTGGCCCGGGGCGAAGGTCCGGCCGGAGCAGCTCCAGCAGGGGCTGGACGCGCTGACCGGCAAGGCCGGGGCCAGCGCGGCGACCGGCGAGCTGCGGCAGGACGGCCGGGTGGTGTGGCGGGGGACGTCCGGCGTCGGCGACCTGGCCACCGGCGAACCCGCGCCGGTGGACGGCACGTTCCGGGCCGGCAGCGTCACCAAGCCGTTCCTGGCGACGGTGCTCCTGCAACTGGTCGGCGAGGGCCGGATCGGGCTGGACCGGCCGATCGAGCACTACCTGCCGGGCGTGGTCCCGAACGGTTCGGCGATCACGGTCCGTCAGCTCATGAACCACACCGCCGGGCTGTACGACTTCACCGAGGACCCGCGGTTCGCCTACGACACCGACGCGGACCAGCGCCGCCTGCTCGACCAGGACCGCTGGCGGACCTGGTCGCCCTCCGAGCTGATCGCCGTCGGCGTCTCGCACCCGCCGTACTTCGCGCCCGGCCAGGGCTGGCACTACTCGAACACCGGCTACCTGCTGCTCGGCGAACTGGTGGGCAAGGTCACCGGGCACGACTGGCGCAGCGAGGTCCGCCGCCGGGTGATCCTGCCGCTCGGCCTGTGGCACACCTCGCTGCCGGGCACCGCCACCGGCGTCCCGGGGCCGCACAGCCACGGCTACCTGCAGCTCTCCGACGGCCCCGCGGACGTCACGGACTTCAACCCCTCGGTGGCGGGCTCGGCCGGCGAGCTGATCTCCAGCAACGACGACCTGGCCCGGTTCGACGCGGCGCTGCTCGGCGGGCGCCTGCTCGCCCCGGCACAGCTGGCCGAGATGACCACCACGGTGCCGGGCGACGTGCAGCCGCCGACCGATTACGGGCTGGGCCTGATGGAGCTGAAGCTGTCCTGCGGCAGCGTCTGGGGCCACCCGGGCGGGATCTACGGCTACCTCACCTACGTGTTCGGCGACCGGGCGGGCCGCCGGCAGATCTCGGTCTCGGTGAACCCGTACGACCAGGCGAAGGGCGCCGCGCTGACGCCCACCGCGATCGCGCTGGTGGACCTGGCGTTCTGCGGGCCGACCACCCGGTCCTGAACGACCGCCCGGCCCGGCGGCTCTGCCCGTTCCCGCCCCGTGCCTCAGTGCGTGAGGACGGCGAACACCCAGAGCCGCCGGGCCGGGTGCACGATCGCGTAGTGCGCGACGGCCCGGTCGGTGGTGACCACCCGGACGGTCTCGTCGAGGTCGTAGCGGTCGGCCTGCGGCCAGGCGTACGGGTCGTCGGCGGCGCGCAGCAGGGCGGCCCGCAGTTCGGCCCGGGCGGCGGCGGGGAGTTCGCGGAGGGTGTCGGCGACGGGTTTGGCGATCCGGACGCGGTAGGGGGCGGTCACGGGCCGAAGACCTCGTCCAGGTCGAGGCCGTCCTCGGTGGGGCGGCCGTCGGCGGCCCACCGCAGGTAGGCGGGGGCGGCGAGCCGGGCGGCGCGCTCGGCGGCGGTGGCCAGCCGGTCGGCCTCGACCAGTGCGGCCAGGTACTGGGCGGTGCTCAGCCCGGCCTTGGCGGCGGTGGCCTCCGCCCAGGCCGCGAGGTCGGCTTCCATGAGCACCGGCTCCAGCTGACGCACTGTCATGCCGCGGAGTGTACCCACGCCCCGCCGCCCCCGAACAGGCCCCCGGGGGCGCGCCCCCGTCCCCGCACGCCCTGCCTGTCCGCGTGCCCGCGTGCCGCCGGTCATCGCCCGCCGGCCGCCCGGTCGGGCTTCTCGGCGGTGACCACGTGGACGGTGACGGCGGCCAGGAACGGGCCCCGGGCCAGGTGGTCCAGCCAGTCGGCGGCCTGCCGCTCCGTCAGGTACCCGGCCGCCACGGCCCGCCGGGTGTTGCGGTGGAGTCCGAGCACCCGGTCCGCCTCGACGGCGTCCCGGTAGAGCACGGTGACGGGGGTGACGCCGCGCACGGCGAAGCCGGATTCGGCGGCCAGGCGCGGGAGTTGGCGGCCGATCACGGGGTTGCGGACGATCCGGTCGGCGAGGTGCCGGGTCCAGGCCCGGGCGGTGCCGAGATCGGGGTGGTCGACGGCGAGGGTGTCCCAGTCGGGTTCGGCGGCGGCCAGCCGCCCGCCGGGGCGCAGCACCCGGCGGGCCTCGGCGAGCGCGGCGGGGACGTCGGCGAGGTGCTGGAACAGCCGGTCGGCGCGGATCAGGTCGGCGCACCCGGCGGGCAGCGGGAGGCGGTGCACGTCGGCGCGCAGCACGGCGGTCCGCGGCAGGTCGGCGGCGCGGGCGGCGGCCCGGTGGAGGGCCTGCGGGTCGTGGTCGACGCCGAGCAGCAGGCCGGCGGGGGTGAGGGCGCGGGCCAGGGCGGGGAGCGCGCCGCCGGTGCCGCAGCCCCAGTCGAACAGGTGCTGCCCGGGGCGGGCGTCGAGGGCGTCCAGCAGGACCTGCCGGTAGGCGCGGGCCTGGTCGGTGCTGCCGAGGCGTTCCTGGTAGGCGATCCGGTCGGGGACGGCGGTCTCGAACAGCAGGTCGGCACTGTCGGCGAGGGCGGCCAGTCCGGCGCGCAGCGCGGCCCGGCCGTCGGCGGTGAGGTGGACGGGGCGGCGGCGGCCGTCGCCGGGCAGGTCGGCGATCAGCTGCTTGTCGCGGAGCCGGGCGAGGGCGCCGGAGAGGCTGCCGCGGCCGAGCCGCTGCCCGGTGGCGCGTTCGATGGCGGTGTTGACGGCGTAGCCGTGCAGCGGGCCCTCGGCGAGGGCGGACAGCACCAGCATCTGGGCGTCGTTGGTGCGCACCTGGCTCCGTTCGGTGGTCCGGCCGCGCTCCCGATGACACGCGCCGCGTGCTATTCATTGTGCACCACACCGCGTCCCCCGGGGCCGGTGCGGCCGTCCGCCTGCCCGAAAGGCCGTCAACCGTGCGTCCCGCCCTGCCCGTTCCCGCCGCCCGCCCGACTTACCGCCCCGTCCCCCGGCCCGCCCGCCGCGCCGCCTCCCGGCCCTTCGCCGGGCTCCGCGCCCGGCTGCTGCGCCGCCGCCTGGCGGGGGCCGAACTGCCCCGGCACATCGGGCTGATCATGGACGGCAACCGGCGCTGGGCCCGGGCCCGCGGCCTGGCCGACACCCGCCTCGGCCACCGGTACGGGGCCCGGCACGTCGCCTCGGTGCTGGACTGGTGCGAGGCGCTGGGGGTGCGGCACGTGACGGTGTTCGTCTGCTCGGCGGAGAACCTGCGGCGGCGCGACGACGGCGAGATCGCCTTCCTGATGCGGGTGATCGAGGAGGTGCTGGTGGCGCCCCTCGCCGCGCCGCGCCCGCGCTGGCGGGTGCACCTGGCGGGCGACCTGGACACCCTGCCGGAGTCGACGGCCGCGGCACTGCGCCGGGCCGTCACCGCGACCGCCACTGCCACCGGAGCCGCCGCCACCGCCGCCACCGGCCCGGCGTCGGCCGCCGACCGCGCGGACGGCTTCGAGCTGACCCTCGCGGTCGGCCACGGCGGGCGGCAGGAACTCGTCGGGGCGGTCCGCGGGCTGCTGCGCGCGCACGCCGACTCCGGCCGCCCGGTGCGCGAGCTGGCGGAGGAGCTGACGGCCGAGCACATCTCCCGCCACCTGGACACGGCCGGGCAGCCGGACCCGGACCTGGTGATCCGCACCAGCGGCGAGCAGCGGATGTCCAACTTCCTGCTCTGGCAGAGCGCCTACGCGGAGCTGTACTTCTCCGCCGCGAACTGGCCGGCCTTCGGCGAGCTGGACTTCCTGCGGGCGGTGCGCGCCTACGCCGCGCGCCGCCGCCGCTACGGCGCCTGAACCCGTCGGCGGCGGGCTACTGGTCGACGGTGAAGACCACGGCCAGGCCGGCCGCGGCGGCCCGGTGGTAGAACTCCCGCAGGTCGGGCAGGAACGCGGCGGTGTACTGGAGGTCCTGCTCGCCGTGCGGCCCGTCGTAGTCGGCGAGGTCGAGGCCGAGGTAGCGGCCGCGCAGCCAGGGTTCGTCCACGGCGGCCAGGGCCGCGGCGACCGCCCGCACCTCCTCGGGGGTCACGTAGCAGACCAGCCAGTCGTCCCCCTCGGTCAGCGGGCGCCCGCCGAGGATCACGTGCGAGAGCGGGAAATCGCCGTTGTCGAAGGCGAGTTCGCCGTCGGTCAGGCAGCGGTGCAGCGCGTCCCAGGACTTGTCGAGTTCGCACACCCGGTCCTCGGCCCAGGCTTCCTCGACCTCGGCGACCCGGGCCACCACCTCCTCGTCGCCGTCCGCCGCGAGCAGCGCGGCGGCCTCCTGGTCCGTCAGCGCGAACAGCACTCCTCGACACGCCATCGGGGCGCCTCCTTCCGGGTCGGCCCCGATCCAAGCGGGTGCCACCGACAGCGGGGCCGTTCGAAGGGCCGTTCAGCGGCGCAGCACCAGGACGGTGTTGTGGCCGCCGAAGCCGAGCGAGTGGCTGAGCGCGAGGCGCGGCGCGTCGTCCCGGGGGTGGCCGGTGACCAGGTCGATCCCGGCGGTGTCGGGGCCGGGGCGGTGGTGGTTGGCGGTCGGCGGGACGGTGCCGGTGAGCAGGGTGCGGACGGTGAGGACGGCCTCGATCGCGCCGGCGGCGCCCATGGTGTGGCCGAGGACGCCCTTGGCGGAGGTGACGCTCGGCGGGGTGCGGGCGAACAGGTCGCGGATCGCGGCGGCCTCGACCCGGTCGTTCAGCGGGGTGCCGGTGCCGTGCGCGTTGACGTGCCCGACCTCGTCGGGGCCGGTGTCGGCGGCGCGCAGCGCGAGGGCGATCGCGGTGCGCAGGCCGCGGCCCGCGGGGTCGGGCGCGGCGGGGTGGTGGGCGTCGGAGGTGGTGGCGTGTCCGGCGAGTTCGGCCAGTGCGGGGGCGCCGCGGGCGGCGGCGTGCGAGGCGCGTTCCAGCACCAGCACGCCCGCGCCCTCGGCGAGCACGAAGCCGTCCCGGTCCTGGTCGAACGGCCGTGAGGCGGTGGCGGGTTCGGCGGTCCGCCGGGACAGCGCGCCCATCCTGGCGAAGGCGGCCGAGCAGAGCGCGGTGGCCATCGCGTCGGTGCCGCCGGCCACCGCGAGGTCGCAGGCGCCGGTGGCGAGCAGCTGTGCGGCGTGCACGACGGCGCTGGCGCCGGAGGCGCAGGCGGTGGAGGTGTGCAGGGCGGGTCCGGTGCTGCCGAGCGCGAGGGAGAGGTGTCCGGCGGCGGACAGGTTGGGCAGGTGACCGGTGAGGGTGAGCGGGGAGAGGGCCTGCGGTCCGCGGTCCAGCAGGCGGCGATGGGCGGCCTCCAGGACGGAGATCCCGCCGGCGGCCGAGCCGATCACCACCGCGACGCGGGCCGGGTCCCAGTCGGGCGGGTGGGGGCCGAACGCCTCGATCCGGGCTTCCAGGAGTGCTTCGCGGGCGGCGGTCAGGACGTACCGGGTGGAGCGGTCCAGCCGCCAGCCCTGCCGGACGGGGGCGTCCGCCGAGGGGGGCCGGCAGCTGATCGGCACGGGGCTGTCGGCGAGTTCGGGGTCGGCGGCGGCGGTGCCGCGGCCCGCGCGGACGGCCCGCCAGGTCGCCTCGACGCCGATCCCGCCGGCGGTGACCAGCCCGGTGCCGGTGATCACCACGGGATCGGCGGCGGGGCCCGGCGCCGAGGAGGCGCCGGTCGACGGGGTGTCAGTCATCGCTCCGGCGCCCGTCCCCGTCGAGCAGTTCGCGGCAGCGGTCGGCGAGCTGCCCGACGGTGGTGTCGGGGGTGGCGGCCTCGGCGTCGAGCGGGAGGCCCCACTCCTCCTGGAGGGTGACGTACAGCTCGACGGTGGAGAGCGAGTCCAGGTCGAGGTCCTGGAAGGTGGCCCCGGCGGTGATCAGGTCGGCGGGGACGTCGAACTTGTCGGTGAGCAGGGTGGTGATGCGTTCGGTGACGAGGTCCACGGGGGTCTCCTCCTGACGCGGGGTCAGTCGACGGTGTGGCGGACGGGGTGCGCGGCGGGCCAGGTCAGGGCGACGGACGCCCAGGTCAGGCCGCCGCCGAAGGCGGTGAGCAGGGTGGGGGCGCCGGGGGCGAGGGCCCGTTGCGGGCCGTCGTCGGCGAGCACCAGCGGGATGGACGCGGCGGCGGTGTTGCCGAGGTCGCGCAGGTTGCCGAAGCGGGCGGCGGCGGGCAGGGCGAGCCGTTCGGCGACCGCGTCGAGGATCCGCTGGTTGGCCTGGTGGGCGACGAACGCGCCCAGGTCGGCGGGTTTCCAGCCGGCCCGGTCGAGGGCGCGGCCCGCGGAGGCGGTCAGGTGCCGGACGGCCTGGCCGTAGACGGCGCGGCCCTGCATCCGGAACCAGTGCGCGCCGGGGTCGAGCCGCTGCCGGTCGGGGTGGCGGGCGCCCCCGGCGGCGACGGTGATCAGCGCGGCCCCGCCGCCGTCGCTGCCGAGGTCGGTGGCGCGCAGTTCGCCGGGGGTGCCGGGGGCGGCGGCGGCGAGCAGCACGGCCCCGGCGCCGTCGCCGAAGATCGCGGCGGTGTCGCGGTCGGTGGGGTCGACGATGGTGGAGTAGGTGTCGGCGCCGATCACCAGCGGGCGTCGGCAGGCCCCGGCCCGGATCAGGGCGTCGGCGGTGGCGAGGGCGTAGAGGAAGCCCGAGCAGACGGCGGAGACGTCGAAGGCGGGGACGTCGCCCAGGCCGAGCCGGTGGGCGACGGCGGGCGCGGTGGCGGGGCAGGGGTGGTCCGGCGTGGTGGTGGCCAGCAGCACGAAGTCCGGTGCCGCATCCGTGCGTTCGTCCTTCCCTCCGGGGCCGGTCGCGGCGGACTCGATCGCGGCGGCCGCCGCCCGCACCGCGAGGTCGCCGGTGGAGGTGCCGGGGGCGGCCCGCCGCCGGCGGTGGATGCCGGTGCGGCGGCGGATCCACTCGTCGCTGCTGTCGAGGCCGCCTGCGGCGATCACCTCGGCGTTGTCGACGCTGCGGGCGGGCAGGCAGGAGCCGATCCCGACCACCGCGCCGACCGTTGCGCGTCGCGGGGCCGACGCCCCGTCACCCGTCGTGTCCGGCACGGCGCACCGGCCTAGGCGGCGAACGGGGAGGGCGGCTTGGGGATGCCCGCCAGGCCGCCGTCGGGGACGCTGAGCCCGCCGTCCAGGACCAGGGTCTGCGCGGTGACCAGGGCGGCGGCGGGCGAGGCCAGGAACAGCACCGCGCCCGCGACGTCCTCGGGCGTGCCCCAGCGGCCCTGCGGGACGTGGCTCATCAGCCAGTCCGAGACGGGGCCGGTCTCGACCGCGAAGCCGGTCATGTCGGTGGCGATCCAGCCGGGGCTGACGGCGTTCACCCGGATGCCCTCGCGGGCCCAGCCGACGCCCAGGCTGCGGGCCAGCGAGATCTGGGCGGCCTTGGAGGCCGCGTACGCCTCCATCATCGGGGTGCCGACCAGTCCGGCCACCGAGGACATCAGGATCAGCGAGGCCCGGTCGGAGGCGGCCAGGAACGGGTGCGCGGCGCGGCAGAGTTCGGCGGTCACGTTCAGGTTGACGGAGATCACCCGTTCCCAGTCGGGCTGGGCGGAGAGCTGGAAGGGCACCAGCAGGGGCGTGCCGTCCTCGGCGGTGGGCAGCACCCCGGCGTTGTGCACCAGCACGTCGAGGCCGCCGAACACCTCGGCGGCCCGCCGGACCACGTCCGTCGGCGCCCCGGGCTCCGCGAGGTCCGCGGCCAGCGCCCGGGCCCGGACGCCGTGCGCCTCGGCCTCCTTGACGGCCTGGTGCAGCGCCGCCTCCGTGCGGGCGGTCAGCACCAGGTCGCAGCCGGCCGCGGCCAGCGCCAGCGCGCAGGCCCGGCCGATGCCGCGGGACGCGCCGGTGACCAGGGCGCGGGCCCCGTCCAGCCGGAACGCGGCGGGCAGCGCGGGGACGAGGCCCTCCAGGACGGGGGCGCCGGGGGCCGGGACGCCGGGGGCGGGGGCATCGGGGGCCGTGCCGTCGAGGGCGGGGTCGTTGAGGACGGGGTCGTTCATGACGAGGTCGTTCATGACGGTCGCTCCTTCCCGAGCGGGTGGTGGTCGCCGGACCAGCGCAGCAGGGCGCTGCCCCAGGTCATGCCGGCGCCGAAGACGGTCAGCAGGATCAGGTCGCCGGGGCGCAGCCGCCCCTCGGCGTGCGCGGTGGCCAGCGCGTACGGGGCGCTGGCCGCGCCGATGTTGCCCACCAGGTCGCCGACCACGGTCATCCGGTCGGCGAGGCCGGACTCCTCGGCGAGGCGGTGCAGCAGCACCGGGTTGGGCTGGTGGGTGATCACGTGGTCGAGGTCGGCGACGGTGAGGCCGTGCGCGCGCAGCGTCTCGTGCAGCATCCGCGGGAACGCCTCCCGGATGAACCGGCTGACGAAGCGTCCGTCCATCCGGATCCGGTGCTCGCCCGCCGCGAGGGTCTTGCCGTCGGCGGGGAGGCGGCTGCCGCCCGCCGGGATCAGCACCCGGTCGGCGAGCGTCCCGTCGGAGCCGAGCCGGAACCCGCCGAGGCCGCCGGGCGGCTCGACCGGGCCGAGGACGGTCGCGGCCGCGCCGTCGGCGAACAGCACCGCGGTGGCGCGGTCGGCCGGGTCGACGAACTTCGAGTACGCCTCCACGCCGACCACCACGGCGAGCATCGGGCCGTCGGCCCCCCGCAGCCAGTCGTGCGCGACCTTCGTCCCGAACAGCCAGCCCGAGCAGGCCGCCGAGACGTCCAGGGCGACCGCCCCGGCCGCGCCGACCAGGGCCTGCACCCGGCAGGCCGTGGCCGGTCCGAGTTCGTCGGGCGTGGAGGTCGCGCAGACCAGCAGCCCGATCCGGTCGGCGGTCACGCCCGCCGAGTCGAGCGCCCGCCGGACGGCGGCGGCCGCGAGGTCCGAGGCGGCCTGCCCGTCCGCGGCGACGTGCCGCTGCCGGACGCCGGTCCGCTCGGCGATCCACTCCGGCGTCACCCCGACCGTGCCCGCGACCTCGGCGTTCGGCCGCACCCGTTCCGGGACGTACCGTCCCGTTCCCCACACCCCGACCGCGTTCACCGCACCCACGTTCCTTTCCGGTTCTCGGTGGTCGTTCCTCGGTGGTCGTCGTCCCTCCGGGCCCGGCGGGAGGTTCTCCCGGGGCCGCGCCGGCCCCCGGCCCGTCCGCCGCCGGGGCGCCTACCCGGCACCGAAGAGCTCCTCGACCAGGTCGAGGTGCGGCAGCAGCAGGTCGTAGGCGCGTTCGAGCGCGGTGTCCAGGCCGGCGAGGTCGCCCGGGGTCAGCGTCCGGTGCCGCAGCAGCGGGCCGGCGGCCCGTTCGGCCGCGCGCAGTCCGGCCAGCCGGGCCATCGCCGTGAGCGGCTCGCGGTACGGCCCGCCGGGGTCGAGGGCGGCGAGCGCCCGGGGGACGTCCTGCGCCGCCAGCCGCGCCGCGTACGTCGCGCCGAGTTCCGCGGCCAGGTCCAGCAGCGGGTTCCAGACCTCGAACGGGGTGCTGCCGCCGCCCTCCCGCTCGGCCCGGGCGCGGCGCAGCCGGACGGTCAGGGTGTGCTGGTGGCGGGTCAGGACGGCGGGCCACCAGCCGGGGTCGGCGAGGTCGGCGGGGATCGCCGGGAGTTCGCCGCCGGGGGGCTCGTCGAGCAGGGCGCGGCCGAGGTCGTAGCGGATCAGCCGGCTGTCGCCGCCCGCCGGGTCGAAGGCGCGGGCGAAGCCGTGGTAGCCGGGGAGCCGGTTGGCGTCGGCGAGTCCGGCGTGGCCGCAGCGGCGCTGGCAGTCGGCGACGATACGTTCGGCCTCGTCGGCGCAGTGCGCCTTGTACGCGGAGAGCGGGCGGCTGACGGCTGACCAGGGCGCGAACCCGGCGGCCGCCCCCGGGGTGGTCGGGGCGTCCGACTCCCGTGCGGCGAGCAGGAGTTCGCGGGCCCGGGCGGCGGCGCAGCTGAGCGCGAAGGCGTCGGCGAGGGCGCCGAGCAGGGCGCGCTGCTGGCTGCGGTGGGCGAGCAGCGGGGTGCCGGGGGCGAGGACGGCGCGGGTCTCCCGGTGGCGGGAGTGCCGGACGGCGAGGACGGCGGAGCGCCGGGCGAGCGCGGCGAGCACGGTGGGCAGGACGCCCCACAGTTCCTGGCCGACGGCCAGGGTGCGGCGCAGCCGCTCCTCGGGGGTGCGCGGGTCGTGCAGGCGGCCGTGCCGGTCGAGGCGGGCGCCGTCGCGCAGCCAGTGCGCCTCGGGGACGCGCAGGCCGTCGAACCGCACCCGGTGGTAGCTCAGCGGCAGGGCGCTGACCGCGACGGGCGGGCCGAGCAGCACGCCGGGCCGCGGCCCGGCCCGGTCGGCGAGCGTCGCCAGGAAACCGAACACCCCGCCGTCCCGGCCGTCGGCGTCCACCGCCCGGGCGACGACGACGGCTCCGCGCGGCCCCGGGTACCGGGCCACCCCGCCGAACTTCCGGTCCGCCGTCTCCCTGGTCCGCAGGACGAACTCCCTGGTGGTGGCGTCGAATTCGGCGACCGTCCCGGCTTCGAGGTGGCTGCTGGCGCGGCCGGCCTCGGTGACCAGGTAGCCGATCCGCAGCTCGCCGGCGTCGACGGCGGCGAGGGTGTCCCGGACGTCCTCGGGCGCTCCGGCCAGCCGCAGCAGGGAGCCCTGTCCGAGCACCAGTTGGGTGACGAGCGCCATTCCGAGCCGGGGGTCGGCGAGCGCGGCCTCGGCCAGCACGGCGGCCAACTCGTCGGGTTCGGCGTGCAGTTCGGCGGCCGACGGGGTGGCCGCCAGCAGCGCCCGCAGCCGCCGGTACAGGTACGGCTCGCGGGCGGCGGCGGACTCGGCGACCCGGTAGGGGTACCGGTCCAGTACCCGGCGCAGCCGCTCCGCCCGGGGGCGGACGCCCAGCAGGCGCGCCAACTCCTCGTCCCGGAGGGCGGGTTCCACGGCGTTCATCGGTGCTCTTCTCCCTGCTGGACGTGGTCCTTCGGTACGGGTGGGGGCGGGGGCGGGAGGTGCCCGGCGACGTCGGCGCCGGTGCCGCGCAGGCAGTCGGCGGCGTTGCGGGCGAGGGCGGTGCCGGGCCCGGCCTCGCGGTAGTGGGTGTGGCCGTGGGCGGCGAGCAGGGCGAGCGCCCGGGGCAGGTGGGCGGGCCGGACCAGGCAGTCGGCGGCCCGGGCGGGCAGGTCGTCCCGCTCGGTGTAGCAGCGCCCCGCGACGGCGGAGTAGACCGGCAGCGCGGGCCGCCCGGGCCGCGGGCCGGCCCGCAGCAGCGCCTCGAACTCCGCCCGCTGCCGGACCAGTTCGGGGTGGTGGGAGCCGAACGGCAGCCGCAGCCGGACAGCCTGCGCCCCCTCCGCGGCGGCCTGCCGCTCGACGGCGGCGAGCTGCTCGACCGGCCCGCCGAGCACGCACTCCACCGGGCTGTTGACGCACCCGACCACCACCCGCCCGGCCCCGGCCCGGGCGATCAGGGCGGCCGCGGCCGTCTCGCCCCGGTCGAGCAGGGTGAGCCCGTCGGCCGCCCCCGCCCCCGCTCTTGGCGCCCGGTCCGGCATCAGCACCCGGGCGAGCCCGAGCGCGGCCCGCGCCCCGGCGCCGACCGTCCACGCCCCGGCGGCGGTCAGCGCGGCGAGTTCACCGAAGCTGACGGCCAGCAGCGCGTCCGGCCGGCCGTGCCGCTCGACCAGCCGCCGGTGCCAGGCAACCGCCGCCCCGTAGTGCGCGAGCTGCTGGACCCCGACCCCGGCCTGAGCCAACTCCCGCCCACCGGACGGGTGTTCGCCGAGCAGTCGGCCGACGAGACCGACTCCGGTCTCGATGTCGATCTCCCGGTACACCTCCCCCAGGTGACGGCGCAACGCACCGTCCCCGGCAGCGGCCCGGTACAGAACCTGAACGGGGAAGTCCCCCTGACCTGGAAACATGTGGACCGAAACGGGCATGACGGGACGCTCCGCAGCAGCGAGAAGGCCGATCCGGCACGGGCCCGCCCCCTCGGCGCACCGGGTTTCCGGCCCGTTCACCACAGTGCCCGATCCGTATACCCACCAGCCAGCCCCACCAGCGCCGAAGCCGTTGAAAATCGCACCCCGGCTGAACTTC
Source organism: Kitasatospora sp. NPDC088391 (assembly GCF_044753345.1). Classification (NCBI taxonomy): domain Bacteria; kingdom Bacillati; phylum Actinomycetota; class Actinomycetes; order Kitasatosporales; family Streptomycetaceae; genus Kitasatospora; species Kitasatospora sp. NPDC088391. The sequence goes on along the minus strand of NZ_JBIVNB010000004.1, from coordinate 492,153 downwards.
TGCCCCCGACCCCGCCACTCCCCCCTCTCGCCCCCTCGCCCTTCCCGGTCCGCCCCCACCGGTCCGCCCCCACCGGCGGAGACCGCCCCGGAGCTGCCTTGTTACGCTCGCCCGCATGACTTCCTCCTCCCCCGGCCCGGTCACCGCCGACGACGTCACCCTCGCCGTCCGGTCCGCGATCACCACCCTGCGCGCCGCCGAGAGCGCCGACTGGGGCGTCAACGCCGGTTCGCTGGAGTGGACCTGCTGGGAGACCGGCGAGCACCTGGCCGACGACCTGTTCTCGTACGCCGCGCAGATCGCCCCGTCCTCCCCGCCGCAGGACACCCACGTCCCGTTCGGCTGGGCCCGCAAGCGGCCGGGCGGGCCCGCGAACGCGGTGTCCGCCGATCCGGCGGGCGGTGTCGCGGGGCTGCTCCAGGTCCTCGACACCTGCGGCGCGCTGCTGGCCGCGGTCGTCCGGACCTCGCCGCCGACCGTCCGCGCGCACCACGTCTTCGGGGCCGCCGACCCGGAGGGCTTCGCCGCGATGGGCGTGGTCGAGACCCTGGTCCACACCCACGACCTGGCCGTCGGCCTCGGCCTGCCCTGGGCCCCGCCCGCCGACCTGTGCGCCCGCGTCCTGCACCGGCTCTTCCCCGACGCCCCCGCCGACACCGACCCGTGGACGGCCCTGCTGCACTCCACCGGCCGCGCCGACCTGCCCGACCGCCCCCGCCCGACCACCTGGCGCTGGCACGGCGCCCCCCGCCCGGCCTGACCGGGGCCGAGCGAGACCGACCGGAACTGAGTACGCGTACTCTGGCCGGAGATCCGTCGCATACGGAATGATGAGCGGACCGACGGGCCGACCGGGCCCGTCCCGCCGTCTCCGGAGTGCCCTGCCGTGTCTCGTCCCGCCCTCGCCGCGGCCGCCGCCGTCCTCGCCGCCGCCGGCCTGCTGACCGGTTGCGGCAGCAAGTCCGCCGCCGAGTCCCCGGGCCGCTCCGACGCGACCCCGCGGGCGACCTCGCGCACGACGGCCGCCCCGGACGCCGCCGCGCAGGCCCGGCAGGACCTGGAGCGGCGGGTCGCCGAGCACGACCGGACGTACCCCGAGGTGGCCGCCGGCTGCGCGGGCCGCCCGACGGAGCTGCCGCAGGCCACCGCGACGGCCGGGAGCGGGGGCGGCCCCGCCCCGGAGAACCCGAAGTACCTGGAGAACCACTCCTTCCAGCAGACCGTCCCGCTGAACCCGATGCAGCAGTGCCGGGGCGAGGCGCACGCCGCCCGCCTCACCGCCGCCCTCGCCAAGGCCGCCCCGCCCACCGGCCCGCAGTCCGCCGAGACGCTGCTGCGCCAACTCGGCTACCAGGACGCCAAGGTGACCGAGTACCCGACCTCCCTGCACTTCACCCTCACCGTCCCGGGCCTCGGCCCCTGCCTGACCGGCGTCCTCTCCGCCCCGCCGCAGATCGAGGTGCACGGGCCGTACCAGGAGGGCGGCTGCGAGTTCCCGCGCGGCGGCCACTGAGCCGACGGCCGCCGCCCCGCCGCGGCGAAACTCCGGTGCGCCGAAACTCCGGTGCACGCGGACGACCGCCCGGGGCAGACTGCCCCGATGACGAACGATCTCCTCCGCCGGGCCCGGCGGCTCTGGACGGGTCTCGCCGAGGCGCCCGCCGCGTTCCCGCCCCGGGGTGCCGCCACCGTCCTGGTGTCCCCCGACTCGGGCCTGTGCCCGGCCGGTTGGGTCGGCCTGATCACCCTGGACGGCGCGGTCCTGGCCACCGCCCCGGACGAACGACGGGCCGCGCTCGTCCGCGCCGCGCTCCACCCCGACCCGGGCGCGGCCGCCGACCCGCAGCGCCTGCGCGCCGCCCTGCCCATCCGGTGCCTCCTCGGCACGGCCACCCTCGCCTACCTCGCCCCGGACGCCCTGACGGCCCCCGCCCCGCGACTCCCCCGGTTCCCGCCCGGCGTCCCGACCCTGCGGGCCCGCCGACTCCCGGCCGACCACCCGGCCCTGCGGCAGCCCGCCGCCCCGGACGCCGCCCCGCGGACGTACCGGCTCCCCCTCGACCGCGCGACGCCGCAGCAGCCCGCCGTCCAGGGCCCGACGGCCACCGGCGCCCCCACCACGCCGCGGGTCCGCCGACTCCCGCCCGGCCACCCGGCGTTGCGGCAGCTCGCGGACCGCGTCCCGTCGGAGGAGCGCGACGAGGCGGGCCTGGACGAGATCACCTCACCCGTGTTCGCGGTGACCGAGGGCTCCACCGTCCTCGCCGCCTGCGGCTACCGCGCCTGGCCGTTCGCCACCGCCCAGTTCTCCGTCCTCACCACCCCGGCCCACCGGGGCCGGGGCCTGGCCGGCACCGTCGCGGCGGCCGCCGCCCGCCACGCCCTCGCCGCCGGCCTCCTCCCGCAGTGGCGCGCCCGCCCGGCCGCCTCCCGCCGGGTCGCCCAGCGGATCGGCTTCCGCGAACTCGGCACCCAGATCTCGCTCGAAGTCCCCTGACCCCCCGGCCGGCCACCGGCCCCGGCGCCGGCGGCACCGACCGCCCCCTCCGACCCCCGCCCCGCCGGAAGGCGCTCAGCGGCGGCCGGACACCAGCAGCGCCGCGTGCGGCAGCGCCAACAGGCCGTCCGGCTCCCGGAATTCCTCCGCGAGGCGTTCGAAGTGCGCCTTGACCGAGGCCCGGAGCTCCGGCGTCTGGTGGTGCAGCAATTCGCCGATGAAGGCGACCCGGCCGGCGGGCCCGGCCCACCAGTCCTCGGGGGTGGTGCGGTGCTCCCAGCGCAGGACGTCGACCTCGACGTCGCGCAGGCCCGCGTCGGCGACCAGCGCGGCCAGCCCGTCGGGGGTGCCGGCGGCCTGGAGCGCCGGGGGCGCGGGCGGCAGGTGGGCGGGCCGGGGCGTCCCGGCGGCCTCGACGGCGCGGCCGAGCAGGGTCTGGCCGGGCAGCGCGGGCTGGGCCCAGACGGTGAGCGCGAGCCGGCCGCCGGGGCGCAGCACCCGGCACAGTTCGGTGAGCGCGGCGGGCTGCCGCCCCACGTGGTTGAGCACGAAGTTGCCCACGACGGCGTCGAACTCGCCGTCCCCGAAAGGGAGCTCGGGGAGCGTCGCGGCCCGCACCACCGCTCCGGGGGCGTTACGCCGGGCGGCCGCCAGCATGCTGGGTTCGGCGTCGACGGCCGTCACCCGGGCTCCGCGCGCTCCGGCGGCGGCCGCGGCGGCGCCCGTCCCGGTGCCGACGTCCAGCACGGCGGTGCCGGGGACGACCCCGGCGGCGTCGAGCAGCGCGGGCACGGGGTGCGCGCAGAGCCGGGCGAAGCTCGCGGCGTAGGCGTCGGCGCGCCCGTCCCAGATCCGGCGCTCCAGCGCGTCGTACGCGTCGAGTGCCCCGTCCTCGCTGCCCACCCCGGCCGCAGTGCCCACCCCGGGTGCGGTGTCCCTCGTGAAAGCCGTCATCCGTTTCCTCCCCTTGTCCCGCTTGTCCCGCTCGCGCCGCGGAGCCGTCCGGGGGCGATCGTTCGCACACCGGCCGCCCCCGCCCCGCACCCTACCGGGGCGCCCGGCGGGGGCCGCGGTCAGCCCACGGGGGTGCCGGCCCGGACCTTCGCCAGGAAGTCGGCCAGGTTGTCGCGCATCCGGTCGATCCGCTGCTCCTGCGTCAGCGACTCGTAGATCTTGGTGCCGGTCTCGCGCAGGCCGCGGACGTACAGCGGGCAGGCGAGGTCGCTGCACATGTACGCCCCGACCGAGTTGCCCTGCCGCCCGGCGGGACCGGCCAGCGGGGCGACCAGCAGGGAGACGCCGCCGGTGTGGGTGGTGACGCAGAGCGAGCAGATGCTCCGCCGGGCCTGCCAGGACGCGGCGGAGGAGCTGCGCAGCACCACGGCCTGCGGCTGCTCGCCCAGGTCGGTGACCAGGTAGGCGCGGTCGGGGGCCTGCGGGTCGCGCCAGCCCAGGAAGTCCAGCTCGCCCCAGGGCTGTTCGGCCAGCTCGCGGGGCAGGTTCAGTCGTTTCGCCTCGCCCTTGGAGCAGTTCAGGAACGCGGCGCGGATCTCGGGTTCGGTCAGCTCTCTCACGAAACGCCACGCTAATTTGCCTAAGTCGTTTAGGCAAATGGATAATCGACGGAGGAAGCGACCCCGATCCCGGACGAGGAGACGACAGCCGGTGGCACGCGCAGGACTGACCCCCGAGGTGCTGGCCCGGGCCGGGGCGGAACTCGCCGACGAGGTGGGCTTCGACCGGGTGACGGTCGCCGAACTGGCCCGCCGCTTCGACGTGAAGGTCGCCAGCCTCTACTCGCACGTCAAGAGCTCCCAGGACCTGAAGGTCCGGATCGCCCTGCTCGCCCTCACCGAGCTCGCCGACCGCGCCGCCGACGCGGTCGCCGGCCGGGCCGGGCGCGACGCGCTGGCCGCCTTCGCCGAGGCGTACCGCGGCTACGCCCGCGAGCACCCGGGCCGCTACGAAGCCGCCCGCCTGCGCCTGGACGGGGAGACCGCCGCGACCAGCGCCGCCCCCCGGCACGCCCACCTCGTCCGGGCGATCCTGCGCGGCTACCACCTCCCGGAGCCGGACCAGACCCACGCCGTCCGCCTGCTCGGCGGCACCGTCCACGGCTACATCGCCCTCGAAGCGGCCGGCGGCTTCGCCCACACCCCCGTCGACCCGCAGCTCTCCTGGGACTGGATCGTCGACTCCCTCGACGCCCTGCTCCGCGCCCGCGCGACCGGCTGACCCGCCCCCGGAACGGCCGGGAGCCGGCCGCGGGCTCCGCACCCACGACCGGCTCCCGCTTCTTCCGGCACCGCGCCGGGCTTCCGGCACCGCACTTCCGGCACTGCTCCGCACTTCCGGCACCGCGCCGGGCCCGCGCGCCGTGCCTCCCGGCCGTCAGGCCCCGTCGCGCACCGGCAGCTTCCAGCCCGGCCGCGGGAAGTGGCAGGTGTACCCGTTCGGGATGCGCTGGAGGTAGTCCTGGTGCTCGGGCTCGGCCTCCCAGAAGTCGCCGAGCGGGGTGACCTCGGTGACCACCTTGCCCGGCCAGAGGCCGCTCGCGTCGACGTCCGCGATGGTGTCGAGCGCGACGGCGCGCTGCTGCTCGTCCGTGTAGAAGATCGCGGAGCGGTAGCTGCTGCCGATGTCGTTGCCCTGGCGGTCGACGGTGCTCGGGTCGTGGATCTGGAAGAAGAACTCCAGCAGCGCCCGGTAGTCGGTCCGCTCCGGGTCGTAGACGATCTCCAGCGCCTCGGCGTGGCCGGGGTGGTTGCGGTAGGTGGCGTGCGCGTTCTCGCCGCCCGTGTAGCCGGTGCGGGTCGACAGGACGCCGGGGAGTTTGCGGATCAGCTCCTGCATTCCCCAGAAGCACCCGCCGGCCAGGACAGCACGGTCCGTGGTCATCTCGTTCTCACTCCTCGCGTGTGGCGTCGACTCGCCCCGCCCGGAGCACCGGCTCACGAGCGGGACCATCCGGTCCAACTGTCCGGGCGCCCACCGTGTTCCCCGGCCCCGGGGGTTCCGGCCGCCGGGGAGGGCGTCCCCGGGAAGGCGTCTGCGGGGAGGGCGTCCGCGGGGAGGGCTCAGCCCGCCAGCCCGTCCAGCACCGTCGCCCCGGGCAGGGCCGCGACCGCCGCCCCGGGCAGCAGCAGCTTGCCGCGCCGCCGCCCGCTGCCGACCAGCACCCACGGGGTCGCGGCCACGGCGGCGTCGACCAGCAGCGGCCAGTGCGCGGGGAGGCCGACGGGGGTGATGCCGCCGTACTCCATGCCGCTGCCGTCGACGGCGGCGTCCATCGGCGCGAAGGACGCCTTCCGGGCGCCGAGGTGGCCGCGGACGGCCTTGTTGACGTCGAGTCGGGTGGTGGCGAGGACCAGACCGGCGGCGAGCGTGGTCTCGCCGCCGCGCTTGGCCGCGACCACCACGCAGTTCGCCGAGGCCTCGACGGGCACCCCGTACGCGGCGCAGAACACGGCGGTGTCGGCGAGTTCGGGGTCGGTGTCCACGTACAGGACCGACCGGGCCAGGTCGGCGTCCCAGTTCTTGAGTGCTTCGGCCACGGGGGCGGCCAGTTCGGCGACGGCGTCCACCGCGCGCCGGGCGTCGGGGAAGTCCCCGAACGGCGTCCTCACCTGCTCGTCCATGGACGCGACTCTAGCGAACGCCGGCCGCTGGCCCGTTGGAGTGAGCCGTGCCGATGTCGCGCCGGGGCGGCGGGGGCGGGCGGGAACGCGGACCTATCGTCGCCTCCGGGCGCCCGGCCGGGGGTCCGGTGGCGACGAGTCGGTGGAGTGGCATGGCGACCGGGATTCCCCCGCAGGTGCACGGGCCGCAGGCCAGGGCCGGGCGGGTGCTGCGCCGTTGGAAGCTGTGGCTGGTGCCGGGGGTGCTGAGCGCGCTGGTCGCCCTGGTGCTGTCGCTGCTGTACATGGGCGGCATCCTGACGCCGCAGGACAACCTGCACCGGATGCCGATCGCGCTGGTGGACGCGGACACCGGGCCGCCGCTGCCGGGCCACCGGGCGCCGCTGGGCGCCGAGTTGGCGGACGCGGTCGCGGCGGGCACCCCGCCGGGACAGGTCCAGTGGGAGCGGGTGTCGATGGCCGAGGCGCAGGAGAAGCTGTCCTCGGGCAAGGTGTACGGGGCGCTGGTGGTGCCCGAGGACTTCACCCGCAGCGTGGCCGCGCTGACCGCCGACCAGGCGTCGGCCCGCCCGGTGCTGCTGTCGCTGACCAACCCGGGCACCGGGTCGCTGGGCTCCTCGCTGGCGGGCCAGATCACCCAGGCCGCGGCGCACCGCTCCTCGGCGACGCTGGGCAAGCAACTGGTACCGGCCGTGCCGAACGCCTCGGCGACCGCGAAGCTGCTGCTGGCGGACCCGGTGGACGTGCAGGTGAAGCCCGGCCATCCGATCGGGCGGCACACGGGGCTGGGGCTGAGCGCCTTCTACTACACGCTGCTGCTGGTGCTGGCCGGGTTCCTGAGCGCGAACCTGGTGCACAACGGGGTGGACACGGCGCTCGGCTACGCGGACAGCGAGATCGGGCCGTGGCACAGCCGCCGGCCCACGCTGCCGATCAGCCGCACCCAGACGCTGGTGGTGAAGATGGCGATGACGGCGGGGCTGTCGGCCGTCACCACCACGATGATCATGCTGGCCACGGTCGGCATCCTCGGGATGGACGCCCCGCACCCGGCCCTGCTCTGGGTCTTCTCGTTCTGCGCCTGCGTGTCGGTCGGCATCGGCGTGCAGGCGATCAACGCCGCCTTCGGCACCCTGGGCCAACTGGTCGCCATGTTCGTCTTCATCGCGCTGGCGCTGCCCTCCTCGGGCGCGACGGTGCCGCTCCAGGCGACCCCGTCCTTCTACCGCTTCCTCGGCGCGTTCGAGCCGATGCGCCAGGTCGCGGGCGGCGTCCGGGCCATCCTCTACTTCGACGCCCAGGCCGACGCGGGCCTCACCCGGGCCTGGCTGATGATCCTGCTCGGCCTGGTGATCGGCCTGGTCTTCGGCTTCGCCATGACGCGCTACTACGACCGCAAGGGCCTGCACCGGATGGTGCCCGTCCCGTCCTGACGCACCCTCACCACCGGCCCGCTCACTCCGGCAGCGCGGCCCGCCACACCCAGGAGGTACGACGGGGCAGGCCGGGGAGCGCGGCCCGGCCGGTGCACCAGAGCAGGACGGCGGCCGGATCGGCCCCCGTACCGGTCGGCGCGTCGGGGAACAGCCGGGCCAGCACCGCCGCGGCCGGCCCGGCCGGCGGCGACCAGCCGAGGCCGAGGCCGGTGGCGATGTCATGGGTGTGCAGCAGGATCTCGGCGACCCCCATCGCGGCGAACCCACCCGGATCGGTCGGCCCCCAGTGCCAGGCCCGCACCCCCGGCCCGGCCGCGGCCAGCGCGACCGCAAGCAACTCCCCGCAGGCCAGCACCACCTGCAGGACGTCGCCCGGCCCGGCCCCCGGCCGCACCGCCAGGTCGAACGGCAGATAGCGGTCGACCGGCCGGGCGACCAGCTGACCGGCGTAGGCGAGCTGGTCGTGCCCGATGTGCGCGAGAGTGTCCCGACAACTCCAGTCCAGCGGCCCCGCCGGCACGTCCCAGTCCCGTCCCACCTGCGGGGCGAGGACACGCCGGAGCTCCCCGAGGGCGGCGCGCACGTCCTGATGATCCATCAGATCATCCTACGACCCCGCCTCCCTTGACCCCCTTCCCCCTGCCCCCCTGGCCCCCTCCCCCTACCTCTCCTCCTCCTGCCCTGCCTGCCTGCCTGCCCCACCTCCCCTTCACCCCCCTGTCCTGGGGCCGCTCCCCCTACCTCTCCCCCTCCTCCTGCCCTGCCTGCCTGCTCTACCTCCCTCCCCCTCCCTTCCCCCCCCCTTCACCTCCCCGCCTTGGGGCCGCCCCTCCCTTTCCCTTCCCCTCCTCCCGTTCGGCGAGCCGCCCTCTCCCCGCACCAGGACGTGTGCGAAAAATCGAATGCCGCTGATGGGCCGTCAGGCATAGCCTCCGCACCATGGCCGACGAGTGCTTCACCCACCCCCGCCTCGCCGCGATCTACGACGCCCTCGACCCGGAGCGCCCCGATCTGCTGCCCTACCTCGCGCTGGCACGCACTCTCGGGGCGCGGCAGGTGCTGGACCTGGGCTGCGGCACCGGCGTGTTCGCGCTGCTGCTGGCGCGGGACGAGCGGACCGAGGTGATCGGGGTCGACCCGGCGGCCGCCTCGATCGAGGTGGCGCGCGCCAAACCGGGTGCCGAACGGGTCCGGTGGATCACCGGCGACGCCACGACCCTGCCGCCGCTCGGCGTCGACCTGGTCACCATGACGGCCAACGCGGCCCAGCAGATCACCGGGGACGGGCCGTGGCTCGCCACCCTGAAGGGCGTGCACGAGGCGCTGCGCCCGGGCGGGCACTTCGTGTTCGAGGTCCGGGTACCGGCCCGCCGCGCCTGGGAGGAATGGACGCGCGGGGCGTCCCACCGGGTCTCCGAACTGCCGGGCGTCGGCGCGGTGGAGAACTGGGTGGAGCTGGTCGAGGTGGCCGGCCAACTGGTGACGTTCCGCTGGAACTACGTCTTCGCCGCCGACGGCGCGCACCTGACCTCGGATTCCACCCTGCGCTTCCGCGAACGCGAGGAGGTCGCGGCCGACCTGCGGGCCGCGGGGTTCGAGCTGGCCGACGTCCGGGAGGCACCGGACCGCCCGGGCAAGGAACACGTCTTCCTCGCCCGCCGCCCCTGAACCACCAAACCGCCGAACCGCCGAACCGCCCTGCCGATCCGTCAGAACCGGCCGCGCTCGGCGAGCTGCCCGTACCCGCCCGCGTCCCAGACCTCCGCCCGGAACTCCTGCAGGGTCATCGCCCGCCCCGCCGCACCCGTGGGGGAACGGAAGTGCACGCTGCCGCAGCGCTCGCAGTACCACCCCCGGGCCCAGACCCGCTCCGCCTCCGGCCGCCCGGCCAGCAGCCGCCGCTGCGCGGCCCGCTCCCGCCGGGCCCGGACGAACAGCGTGACGGCGGCCAGCAGGGCGATCGCGGAGATCCAGCCGAGAAAGGACAGGTCCGGCCGGTGCGCGGGCCCGGTGGACAGCGAGGAGTGGTACGCGTCGTAGGCCCACGACCGGTCGGGCCCGGGATCGTCGGCGAACCAGCCACCACCGACCGCGCCCCCGACGAAGGTGCCGATCGACACCAGCACCAGCAGGACGCCCAGCCCGACGTGCCCCGCACAGGACAGCGGCAGCAGCACGGGGGCGGGCCGCAGCGCGTCCGACAGGGACGAAGTGAAGCGGCGGGTCTCGGTCCCCGAAGGATTGTCGTCGCTCCGGGGCAGCCCGGTGACGGTCACCTGATCACGCCCCCGGTGGTACACGGCCGGCACCCCGACCACCCGGTCGCTCGACCCGCAACTCGGGCACGGCTCCAACACCGGCGCCCCGGCGTCGACGCTCCCCGTCATCCCCGCCCCTCTCCCCCACGCCCCGCTCCGCCCCTGCGGCGCGCCCATGCTGGCAGAGCCCCGCCACCCGCGCCCGAGGTCTGAGCAGATCTTGAGCCTGCGCCTACTCCCAGGGGTCCTCCAGCACCGGTATGCACGGCGAGAGTTCGGCCTCCGCTCCTTCGGCCACCCGCCCCCGCACCATCCGGTGCGCCCGCAGCTCGTTGCCCCGCCCCTCGGCGTCCTCGGCACCCTCGGCGTCCTCGTCGTCCCGGACGTGCAGCACGCCGTACGAACCCGGAGCCCGCTCGCCGACCTCGCGGAAGAAGGCGAGGACCCCGGGGTCGCGGTGGTTGCACGAACCGCCGAGGTGCAGGTAGGGCTCGCCGTTCATCCACCGCACGTCCAGCAGGCAGGGGCCGCTCAGTTCCCGGGCCCGCTCCTCGATGCCCGCCACGATCGCCCGCAACCGGGCCTGCTCCTCCGCCCAGTCACCGTCCTCGGCCGTCGCGGTCTCCCGGATCGTCACCCACCCGTGGTACTCGAACATGCCGGCGACCCTACCCGGCCGCCGGCCTCGGCCCTTCGTATCGGATCATGGTCGGATGAACGGCTCCCCGGCGCACGCCGCCCTCCTCGCCCACCTCCGTCGCACCCTGCCGGGGCGCCGGATCGACGAACTCCCGGGGGTGCCGGGGCCGATCGAGGAGCGCGTCCCGGGGTTCCGCGTGCTGCGGGTGCACCCGGCGGGGCCGGGCGACTGGTGGCTGTACGTCAGCTCGGGCTGCTGGGCGGCCACGCAGGAGGGCGGGCACGGGACGGAGTTCTTCCTCGCGGCGCCGGTCGACGACCCGGTCAACCTGGAGAGCGTCACCATGAACGCCTACTACCACTGCGGGCCCGCCACCCAGCGGCTCGACGTCGGACACACGGTGCCGATCGGCCGGCCCTGGCTGGGCGACTCCGCGTGCGACCACTACCTGGTCAGCCTGCCCTACCCGCTCGGGCCCGACTTCGAGGTCTGCCGCTGGGACGGCGGGGCGCACGCCCGGATTCTCTGGCTGCTGCCGATCACCGAGGCCGAGAAGACCTTCCGCCACCGGGCCGGACTGGAAGCCCTGGAGAGCCTCTTCGACGACCACGCCATCGCCCCGGCCGACCCGCACCGCCCCTCCGTCGTCGGGCCGGACCAACGGCCCGTCACCCCCACCACACCCTGACGCTCCGTCATTTCCGTCCCGAGCGGCCCCCGGCGGCCCGCAGCCCGGCCACGGCCTTCGCCAGCCGCGCCTGCCGGGCCTCGGGGGTGAGCGCCTGGAGCAGCGGCAGGACCACCTGGTACCGACCCGTCCGGTCGAGCGCCTCGAAGGCGCTGGCGGCCGTACCGTCGGCCGCCAGCGCGGCCGCCAGGTCGGGCGGCACCGTCGCCGTCCGCTGCGACTCGTAGGCGGCTGCCCAGCGCCCGTCCTGCTGCGCCCGGCGCACCTCGGCCAGCCCGGGTTCGCGCATCCGCCCGGCGGCCGTCAGCTCCGCGACCTTGTCGACGTTCACCTGCGACCACCGGCTCCGGGGGCGCCGCGGCACGTACTTCTGCAGGTAGTACTGCGCGTCCAGCGAGCGCCGCTGCCCGGAGATCCAGCCGTAGCAGAGCCCGATGTCGACGAGTTCGTCCTCGGTGACCGTGGGAATGCCCGACTTCTTCTTGGCCACCTTCACCCAGACGCCCGCCTCCCGCGTCCAGTGCCCGGCCAGCCAGCCCTCGAACGCCGCCCCGTCCGCGAACGCGACGACCTCCACCCCGGCGATCTCCTCCATGCGCCCCACGCTACCGCCCGCCGCCGAAGTGAATCCGCGCCCGGCGCTTCGCGCTCCGGGACCCATCGACCGGGGGGGAATGAACCCGGCCCCCGAACGGCGAAACTTCGGCCGGACCGATTCGGAAGACCAGGACGCCGCCGCACCTGCGTCATGTACGAACGGTTCCACCTCCACCCCTTCCGCTGTCGGCGTGCCGCCCCTCGCGCCAACGATGCCGGGCCGACTGCCTCCTACCAGCACCTTCTCCACCAGCGTGACAATTCTCGGAAGCGCGGCCATTTTTCGCATGGGCACGGACAAGAAATCCCTGCACCGCTTCTCCGCAGGAAAAGGATCCTCTTCCCTACTTCGACAGCCCGAGCAATCGAGACCCAGGAGTCGACCGCCGACCCCCCGGACCCCGCCATGGATGCCGACACCCCTGCCAACCATCTTCCGCGAGCAGGAAAGATTCTGCAGGTATTGATCCGTTTGACTCACCGTCGGGCGGTTCGCCCATTAAATGGTTTGCATCCCTATTGTCCGAATAAAAGCCGATCGCGCACGGCTCGAGTCGAGGGTGGCGCCGACAAAAGGCCGGCCCCACGCAGGCCAACCACCATGGAAGGCAAATTGAATGTGAGGCATATCACAGGGGAGTGCAAAATTGACCATGCGCACAAATGGGGCATTTTGCAGCTCTATCGGATTGCGCTGTCGGTGCCGCTTGCGTGAATGTGATGGGCACCCGCGCGCCCGCACCTTGCCCCGCCGAGAAAACCGAGCCTCCCGCAACATCCCGGACCATCGACGACGGTGCGCATCAAACGGACCTGACGGCGTCCCGAAAATTTCCGCCGACCGTCCTCGATGATCCAAAGAAAACGAACGGTCATTTCGGCCAGAAGACTTGACGTTCCATCAGATACAGGAGTTTTGACTGTGAGCAGAAGGTATCGCGGCGCTGCCGCGCTACGGATGGTGGGTCTGACCGGGGCGTTGGCCCTGGCGGGCGGGTTGGCCGTGCCGGTCGCGTTCGCGGCCGACGCGCAGCAGTTGCCCTCGGCCGGGGAGATCGCGGCGGTCGCCAAGCAGCGTGAGCAGCAGCGTCCCCAGTCGGAGACGGACCGGGCGTTGGCGCAGGCGAAGGCCACGGGCAAGAACGTGGTGATCGAGTCGTTGACGACGGAGTCGGGTGAGACGTCGGCGACGCCGGAGGGGCATCTGCTGTTGACGGCGGCGCCGGAGCAGAAGCGGGTGAAGCGGGACGGGAAGTGGGTGGCGCTGGACGCCACGCTCGGCAAGCGGGCGGACGGTGCGTTCGCGCCGAGGTCGGCGGCCGCGGGTGTGGTGCTGTCGGGTGGCGGGAGCGGTCCGCTGGCGACGCTGACCAGTGCGGACGGGAAGAAGCTCTCCATCTCGGCGCCGTTCGCGCTGCCGGCGCCGAGCGTGGACGCGGACGGTGACGGCCTGCTGTACCCGGACGTGGTGCCGGAGGTGGACCTGAAGGTGACGGCGTCGAGGTTCGGCGGCGTCTCCACCGTGCTCGTGGTCAAGACCCAGCAGGCCGCCGCAGGCGAGGCGTTGAAGAAGCTGCGTTTCGCCACCACCGCCGACGGCGTCGAGATCGCCGCGGACAAGGACGGCGCGCTCACCGCGAAGGGCGCGGACGGCAAGGCCCGTTGGACCGCTCCCGCGCCGACCATGTGGGACAGCAGCGGCAAGGCCCCGGCCGCCAAGCAGGCGGCGAAGAATGCGGCCCCGTCCGCCGAATCCGCCCCCGCCCCCGCCCCGGCGGCGAGTTCGGCGGACGGCCCGGGCACCGGCGCGACCGTCGCCGTGATGCCGGTGGCCACCGACGCGGGCTCGCTGACGCTGACGCCCAGTCAGGACCTGCTGGCCCACGGCACCGCGCCGTACTACATCGACCCGGCCTGGATCCCGGCCTCGAACACGGCCGCGGCCTGGACCTGGGTGCAGTCGGCCCATCCCACCAACGCCGGCAACTACAAGGTCTACGGCACCGGTTCGGCCCGCCCGGGCGTCGGCGTCTGCGGCACCTACCCCAACGGCGGCAGCTGCGTCCCCAGCGACGTCGAGCGGTCGTTCTACGAGTTCGACACCCGCTCGCTGCGCGGCGCGGTGATCAGCAGCGCGACGGTCAGCCTGCAGGAGGTGTACTCGGCCAACTACGCCTGCGGCACGACCTACCCCGTCGACCTGTACCTGACCGGCGGAATCAGCAACAGCACCAGCTGGAGCACCCAGCCCGGTACGGTCGGCGGCAAGCTGGACGGCACCCGTAACGTGCCCGGCACCGGCCAGTCCGGCTGCAGCAGCACCGTCGGGTTCGACTACAACGTCACCGACTCGATGCGGCAGTACGGCACTTCGTACGACAACCAGACCTACGGTGTGTTCGGCAACGAGAGCGACGCCTACGGCTTCAAGCGCCTGAGCAACAACCCGAGCCTGACGGTCACCTACGACCGGGTGCCCGACGCGCCCGCGAACCCGGCCGTCGTCCCCTCCCCCCGCACCGCCGGGGACAACCAGAACCGGCAATCCTGCGGCAACGGCGACGCCAGCGCCTGGGGCTGGCTCGGGGCCGGGGCCTCGCAGGCCCAGGCCGTCGCGCTGACCGCGACCGTCTCCAGCCCCACCCAGGGCCAGGCCGGTACCTGGAGCCACATCTGGGACTACAACCAGCCCGGTTCGCCGGACGTCGCCAGCGGGTTCTCCGAGCTCGTCGCCAACAACGCCGCCGCCTCCTTCTGGCTGCCCGGCGGCACCCTGCAGGACGGCCACTCCTACGGCTGGAGCCTGTTCGCGACCGACGGCCTCAACGGTGTGGGCTGGAACGGCCCGACCCCGAGCTGCTTCTTCAAGGTCGACACCACCCCGCCGACCCTCGCCTTCCCCACCACCGTCACGGACCCGGCCACCCAGTTCCCGCCCTCGGGCAGCGGACAGACCACGGCGCTGCGGGCCGGGCAGAGCGGCAGCATCCCCTTCACCGCCGCCGACCCGAACCCGAGCGGCCTGAACAGCTCCGGCCTGGTCTGCCTGCGCTGGTCCTTCGATGCGCAGTTCACCGGCGCCACCTGGCAGTGCGGCGCCTACATGCCCAACGGCCAGATCAGCGTCACCCCGGGCCGCTGGGGCACCAACGTCCTCTACGCCCAGACCCTCGACAACGCCGGCAACGTCTCCCCCGTCGGCCAGTACGCCTTCTACGTGCCGTGGAACCCGAACGGCCCGCAGCCCGTGTACGGCGACGTCAACGGCGAGCAGAACGGCGCCCGCACCCCCGACGTCCTCACCTGGGGCCCGGCCGGCGACCTGCGCGCCTACACCGCCCCCGCCACCGGCCCCCAGAACGCCTCCGCCGCCACCACCGCGCAGTCCCCCGGCGGCGACTCCTGGGCCAACTACCGCACCACGCACCGGGGCAGCCTGCGGCTGGGCCCCGACCTGGACGACCTGCTCGCCCACAAGGACGGCGACGCCGCCCTGTGGGTCTACAAGAACCCGGGCAACACCGGCGTCAGCGGCACCTTCGACACCAAGACTGCCCTCGCCAAGCCCGCCTGCGCCGTGAGCACCTCCAACCCCGACTGCACCGGCTACGCCACCACCTGGGCCACCACCCAGCAGATCGCGGCCCTGGGCGACCCCGCCTCCACCGACCGCAGCACCACCAACCAGAACAAGAACCGCACCGGCCTGCTCACCACCGAAACCGCCGGCAGCGACGCCGCGCTCTGGTACTACCCCACCACCACCGACAACACCCTCGGCGCCCCGATCCGCCTGGCCGCGAGCGGCTGGAAGGACACCGACCTGATCAGCCCCGGGAGCTGGACCACCCAGACCCGGCCCGGCCTTTGGGCGCGCAACCGCACCACCGGCACCCTCACCGCCTACCCCCTCGTCCTCGGCAGCATCAGCCAGACCGACAGCTTCGGCAACACCTACAGCTACCCGGTGATCACCGGCCTCGGCACCGCCAAGACCGTCGCCACCAACATCACCGCCGCCGCCTGGCCCCGCATCGGCTCCGACGGCGACCTCACCGGCAACGGCGCCCCCTCGCTGTGGGCCATCACCCCCCAGGGCACCCTGCAGACCTGGACCGGCACCCGCACCGGCACCACCGCCGACCCCGGCTACACCCTCACCGGCCCCAACACCGCCTACAGCCTCGACGCGGTCCCGGCGCCAGCACCACCCTCCGCCGTGGAGGACGGCGTCTACCCCGGTGCGCAGAACATCGCGGCCACCACCGGCGCGACGCTGGTGCGGGGTGACGGCCTGATCACCCCCGTCGCCTGCGACGCCCCGCACCAGATCGCGGTCACCGCGAACGGCATCACGCTGTCCCAGCACCGCATCTGCTTCACCGCACCGGCCGCCACCGGCTACCTGGCCCTCAACCTCCCGGGCACCACCCGGATCGAGACCACCGGCCGCACCCTGCGCAGCACCCTCACCGTCAACGGCGGCGCGCAGAGCACCGACACCGCCGCCGACGCGGCCACCGACCTCGGCGCGGGCACCGTCCTGCAGGAACTGCGGATCACCGGCCCCGCCACCACCCCCGCCACCGGCCAGAACGACCCGGCGACCGCCTTCAACACCCGTCTGGCCATCGGCGCCGCCGGCCGGACCTGCTCCGGCGCGCTCGTCGACCCGATGTGGGTCCTCACCGCCAGGAGCTGCTTCTCCGACCACCCCGACAACCCCGACGACGTCGTCCAGGGCGCCCCCAAGCTGCCCACCACCGCCACCGTCGGCCGCACCGACCCCGCCACCTCCGGCGGCTTCACCACCACGGTCGCCGAACTCGTCCCGCAGACCGACCGGGACGTCGTCCTCGCCCGGCTGCAGGCACCCGCGGTCGGCATCACCCCGGCCGCGATCACCTCGACGGCCGCCACCAACGGCGGCGCGCTGACGGCCGCCGGCTACGGCCGCACCGCGACCGGCTGGGGCCCGGGCGTGCTGCACACCCCCGCCACCACCGCCAACACCGTCACGCCGACCGGGTTCGCCGTCGCCCCCACCGGCTCCGGCCGGATCTGCCAGGGCGACGCCGGCGGGCCGCTGTGGCGCACCGAGAACGGCAAGCCCGCCCTCGTCGGCGTCATCTCCCGCTCCTGGCAGGGCGGCTGCCTCGGCGCTCCGTCGACCGAGACCCGCACCACCGCCCAGGCGGCCCGCACCGACGGGCTCGCTTCCTGGGTGAGCGCCACCGCGGGCCGCTCCTACCTGCTGTACAACACCGTCACCGCCAAGTGCGCCGACCTCCCCGGCTACGGCAACGGCGGCATCGGCGGCGCCGTCAACCAGTACACCTGCAACGGAACGTCCTCGGACAACCAGCGCTTCCACTTCGACAACTACGGCACCACCGCCGACGGCTACGCCCAGTACACCGTCCGCAACGACAAGGACAACCTCTGCCTCGACCTCCCCTACTTCGACGGCGTGCCCAGCGGCACCCTGGTCAGCGAGTACACCTGCAGCGGGAGCACCTCCGACAACGAGCTCTACAAGCTGGTGCCCCGGCCCAATGACGGCAACTGGCTCGTCAACGTGAAGAGCGGCCTGTGCCTCGACGTCGACGGCGTCCGCACCGGCGGCAACGACGCCCGGCTGACCGTCTACACCTGCAGCGACACCGACGACCACACCTGGCAGCTCCTCTGACCCAGGAAGCCGGCGGCCACCACGGCACCGGCTGACCCGATCACGACCACGGCCGGTCGGACCCCGCCCAGGGGCCCGACCGGCCGTGGTCGTTCAGGACGAACCGGTGTCCCCGGTCGGGAGCGGGTCAGCGGCCGCTCTCGAACCGCAGGACGCGTTCGCGCAGCAGGCGCTCGGCCCGGGGGCGGAAGGCGCTGCTGGGGCCGCCGACGTGCGGGGTGATCAGGACGCCGGGGGCGTGCCAGAGCGGGTGGTCGGCGGGGAGCGGCTCGGGGTCGGTGACGTCGAGCGCGGCCCGCAGGCGCCGCGCGGAGAGTTCCTCCAGCAGTGCCGCGGTGTCGACGACGGGGCCGCGCGCGACGTTGACCAGCAGCGCGCCGTCCTTCATCTGGGACAGGAACCCGGCGTCGACCAGGTGGTGGCTCTCGGGGGTGAGCGGGGTCAGCAGCACGACGACGTCCGCGGCGGGGAGCAGCGCCGCCAACTCGGCCGTGCCGTGCACGCCCTCCTCGGGGCGGGGGCGGCGCGCGACCTTGACGATCTCGCACTCGAAGGGTTCCAGCCGGGCGGCGAGCGCGCGGCCGATCGAGCCGTACCCGACGACCAGCACCGTCCGGTCGGCGAGGGACGGGTGGAACTCCTGCTGCCAGCGTCCCTGTTGCTGGAGACGGGTGAAGTGCGGGACGCCGCGCAGCGAGGCCAGGATCAGGGTGACGGCCAGTTCGGCGGTGCTGGCGTCGTGCAGCCCGCGGGCGTTGTCGGCGCGGACGCCCTCCGGCACGTGCGGCAGCACGTCGTCCATCCCGGCGGTCAGCGTCTGGACCACCTTGAGCGACGGCAGGCGCGGGATCAGCGGGAGCGCGGCGGCGTGCCGCAGGTAGGGGAGGCAGAAGAACTCGACCTCCCGGAGCGCCTCGTCCGGCGGCACCGGCCCGTCCCCGTCCCAGACCAGGGCTTCGAGTCCGGCGGGCAGGCCGCCGATCGCATCGGGGGCGTACGGGAGAAGGTAGCGGGCGCTCATCCTCCGACCTTAACCACTGCGCCGGGACCACTGCTCCGGCAGGTCGATGACGGTGACGCCGTCCGCCCCGCCGACAGCGAGCCGCGCCCCGTCGGGGCTGACGGCCGCGACCGCGCCGGGGACGTGTTCCACGCCGTAGCACGCGGTCTTCCCGGGGACGCGCACCTCGGGCCACTCGGCGACGACCCGTCCGGTCGCGGCGTCGAGCAGCCGGGGGCGGCCGTTCAGCGAGACCGGCTGGGAACCGCGGGCCAGCAGGGTGCCGGTGGGGCGGTCGATCGGGCTGCGGTGCAACCAGCGGCGCTGCCCGACGGACCAGACCCCGAGCAGCATGGTCCCGAACACGGGTTCCTCGTCCCACCCGAGCGCTTCCTGGGTGGAGGCCGTCGCCACCCGGTCCGCGTCCAGCCAGCAGGCGGCCCCGATCTCGGCGTCGACCCCGGCGTACGGCTCGAACAGGTCGTCCCACCACAGCGACTTCACTCCGCCCGACGCCGCCCACGTCCGCACCGCCACCGCGCTCCCCCTCCACTCCGTGCCACCGGAGATCGCAACGGCGCCGCCCCGGCGAACGTTCCTTCCCGTGGCGGCGGGGGGGGTGCGGGTGGCGGGGAGTCAGATCTCCAGTTCGATCCAGCCGAGGTCGTTGATCTCGGCGGTGAGGCCGTCCGCGCGGCGGCCGCCGTCCTTGAAGTAGTGCTCCTGGAGGGCGGTGGCGAGGATGCGGCGTTGGTCGGTCTCGGTGGCCCCGGCGTCGCGGGCGGCGTACAGCTCGCGGGCGACCTCGCCGGGCAGGTGCTGGGTGATCAGGCGTTCGCGCGGGTCGTCGGTGGAGCCGGCCGCGGCGCTGTAGCCGAACCGGGCCTGGATGTGCACCATGAAGCCGTCCGCCTCGGCGCGGCGGCGCACCCGGCGGCGCACCCCGGGCTGCCAGCGGGCCCGGACCTTCTCCTCGATCCGGCGGGCCGCGTCCGGCTTCGGGCTGATGGTGCCCTTGAGCCAGCGCTGCACGGTGCGCTGGCTGACGCCGAGTTCGGCGGCGACCGCCCGGGTGGAGCCCTTGGCCTGCTTGACCAGGTACCGGACCCGGGCGGGCACGGTGCGCGGGACGGGCCGGGTCCGCTCGACCCGCTCCATCCCTTCCTCAATCTCCCCCACGGGGCGTCACTTCCTCACTGCTGCTGGACGGTCCACACCCACCGCGCCCCTCGGGGCGACCCCGCCGGGCGGGCTCACTCGTCGGCGGAGACCCGGCCGCCGGTCTTGATGTACCGGGCGGGGTTGGCCCCGTCGGCGATCAGTTCGCGGATCTCGGCGAACGGCCGGCTGCCCTCGAACTTGACGTGGCCGGGCGAGATGCCCAGCCGCAGCGCGGTGCTGAGGGTGCCGTCGGGGCGGCGGAGCACGTCGAGCGCGGAGGGGCCGGGGGCGGCGAAGACCGCGCAGTCGGAGAGGACAGCGAGCGGCGGGGTGCCGAGTTCGGCGTGCAGCCGGGCGAGTTTGCGGTGCAGGTTGACGGTGGCGGTGTCGATCACCAGGGCGCGGACCAGCGGGTCCCAGGTGGGGCGTTCGAGGGCGGCCCAGCGCTGGCCGGGGCGGTAGCCGAGGCCGCGCGGGCGTTCGCGGAACTTGCCGATGGTGCCCTTGGCGGTCTGCTTGATCGCGCCGAGCACCGCGAGTTCGGCCGGGTCGCCGCCGGGCAGCGCGGCCATCGCGTCGAGGAAGGCCCGCGGGTCGCGGTCGGCGAGGTCGAGCGGGACGCCGAGCGCGGCCATGGTGTCGACGTACGCCTGCCGCAGCCGCTTGTGCCAGGGGTCGAGGTACGGGCCGGACTCGTGCCGCAGCCACGCCTCGGTGGGGCGGACGTCGGCGCCGAGTTCGACGGCGTAGGCGAGTTTGGCGGTGCTGTACCAGGCGGGGCCGGTGGGGGCGGTGCCGTCGGCGGTGAACGGGTTGGGCAGCAGCGGGTCGAGGACGAGGCCGCTGAGGTCGGCCCGCCAACTGCCGGGCGTCCTGCGGTCGAAGGCGGGGTTCAGCTCGTGGACGGGTTCGGACAGCGGCAGGGTGAGCCGTCCGGCGGCCGCGAGGAAGGCGGTGTTGACGTCGAGTCCGACGGCGAAGGGGGCGGCGAGTTCGGCCGCGGTGGGCGGGCGGTGCCAGTCCCAGGCTTCCGTGGCCAGGACGCCGTCGTCCTCGCGTTCGGCGGCGAGCGGGTGCTCGTCGGGCACCTCGGGCGGCGCGGCGTCGAACACCCGGCTGCGGGAGCCCTCGACGGGGCCGGAGGTCCAGCCGCTGTCGGTGCGGACGGGGCGGGTCGGGGGGCGCAGCGCGGTGACGAGTTCGAGGCCGGAGACGGCGGTGGAGCCGCGCGGGGTGACGACCCGTCGGGCGTAGGCGCCGAGCAGGCGGGCGAGTGCGGGGGCGGCCAGGGTGTCGGGGACGGCCCAGCCGCCGCCGGAGAGCGCGCCCCAGGGCAGGACGCAGAGCTGGACGCACTGGCGGCGCCCGGCCTCGGGCTCGCGGTAGATCCGGGCCCAGGGGCCGAGGCCGCGCCGGGTCAGCTGCCAGTCCGCCTTGGCGAGTGCCTTGACCTGACGGTGGGTGTCGGGGAGGCGGCCGATCCGGGCGACGTACTCGGTCTTCTCGTCGCGCCCGGCGGGCGGCAGGCCGAGTTCGGTGGCGGCGGCGTCGGTGAGGACGAGCAGCGGGTCGCCGTCCTTGCCGTGGCGGTGCAGCCGGGCCGAGCCGAGGCCGGCGGCCAGCGCCCACTCCAGCAGTCGGGGCAGCGCGCTTCCGGGCGGGCGCTCGCCGGGCAGTTCGGCCCCGTCGGCGTCGTACCCGATCAGCGACCGGCCGTCGGGGGCCACGTCCACCACCACCAGCGGCCCGGCCGGGAACCGCGCGGCGGCGGCCTCCTGCCAGTCCTCCCCGTCAGCGGCCGCCTTCCGCGCGCCCCCGCCGCCACTGCTGCCCGCGCCCCGGGGCTTCCCCTTGGCAGCGGCCGGCGCGGGCCGCC
The DNA here is from genome assembly GCF_044753345.1 of Kitasatospora sp. NPDC088391. Taxonomy (NCBI): domain Bacteria; kingdom Bacillati; phylum Actinomycetota; class Actinomycetes; order Kitasatosporales; family Streptomycetaceae; genus Kitasatospora; species Kitasatospora sp. NPDC088391. The sequence continues at coordinate 470,670 of NZ_JBIVNB010000004.1, read as the reverse complement.
GGACCGGCGGCGACAGGACGACGGCCGCGGCGCCACCGGCGGCGGCAGCAGCAGCACGGGAAGGGACCACGCCGGAAGGGGCCGCACCGGAAGGCGGGACAACGGGGGGCGGGGCAACGGGGGGCACAGCCGAGGGGGCAGGGGAAACGGCCGAGGAGGCGGGCGCGACCGGCCGACAGAACCCGCCGAGGTGCATGGGCCGCCCCTGGGACCGGTACACCGAGGGCTGTCCGCACTGCACGCAGGGCTCGGCGGCGGCCATCACCAGCGACCCGTCCGGGTGCTGATCGAGCATCACCGCCTGCGGCACCGGAGCCGAGACAGGGGCAGGGGCAGGGGCAGGGGCAGGGGCAGGGGCAGCCGACGGAACGACGACCTCCTCCTCCGCCTCCTCCGCCACCTCGTCCACCTCTTCCACTGCCGCCTCTGGGAGCTGCGCGGCCATGCCCTCCAGCAGCCGGGCGTACGCGGCACGCCCCTCGCCCTGCGGGTCGCGGCGGCCCTGCTCCCAGGCGGTGAGCGTGGCGGCGCTGATGCCGAGGGCCTGCGCGGTCTCGGCCTTGCCCAACCCGTAGGAGGTGCGCAGCCGTTCGCGCTCGGCGGGCTCGGGCAGCGGGACGGGGCGGCGCGGGCCGGTGCCGAGCAGGGCGCCGATCGCGTCGGAGGCGCCGGGGCCACCGGGAGTGTCGGGGGTGTCGAGGGCGGGGGTCATCTCAGGCCGCCTCCGCCCGGAGGGCACCGGTCGGTCCGGTCGCGTTTCCGTGCCGTGCTGCCGGGCGGGGGCCACACATCGTGCCGGTACACCTCTTCTTGCCTGCTGGAACGGTCGGGCTCCGGCCCAACATAGACATCCGGCGCGCGGCGGCACAAGCAAGGGCCGCCCACCGCGCGCCCCACCCGGCGGGCCCCGACCGCGACCGGCCGAGCCCATCATTTCGCCCATCAGTTCGACGGGTGAAAAATCTCCCTCGGGGGCGACGCTTCAACAATGAATCATCACGCCATGTAGCCGAGGCCGCCGCCCGAGTGACGGAATGCCCCGAAATCCGACGGTTTGCGTACCTGCCCGGGCGGGGCCTCGTTGGGCGGGGCATGAAGAAGATGATCACTGGCGCGTCGGCGGGACTGCTGCTCCTGGCCGCCACCGCGGCGACCGCGACTCCGGCGGGAGCGGCGACCGCCCAGCGCTCCGGCGCCCACATGACCCGCGGACACGGGGTGGCGGCCTGCCCGGCGGACGCGTTCTGCCTCTACGAGCACGAGGACTACAACGACCGGGAGACCGGCCAGATCTGGATCTTCCAACAGGAGAAGACCCGCAGCACCCCTCGCCTGGACCTGACCCGGACCGGCGCTGTCGGCTTCGGCCGCTCGGCCGTCGCCAACGACACCGACTTCGTCACCATCCGACTGTCTCCGAACACCTGCAGCACGGTGCACAACCCGACCCGGGACTGGGAGTACCTGATCTTCCTGCCCGCCAGCGGCAACCCGGAGCGCACTGCCCGCCGCCCCGACCTGAACGGCGCCAAGGGAATCCACCACACCGCCCGGGAGATGGACGACCAAGGCCGCCAAGTGATCTCCGGCCGCACCCTCGACCTGGACAACCGGGGCCGCTGCCTGCTCTTCGACGAATCCACCCCCGGCCTGTGACCCGACCGACATCCCCCAGCTGAAACGATTCTGCCCGGTCGGCCGAGAACCCGACCGGGCCCTCTCCCCCACACCCCGCGCGGAGCCGCCCACACGGACCTCCCGCGCCCGCGCGAGGTCACTTCCCGTCGTGGTGGACGAAGAGGTAGGTCTCCCGGTCGAGTTCGGTGATCTCCACCCCGAACGCCACGGGCACCCGGACGTACGCCCGCAGCAGGTCCGTCACCGCGGCCGAGAGCTCGGCCCTGATCGCGGTGCTGCGCCCGGCCAGGATCTTGATCTCCACCAGCACCACGGCCTCCCCCGACGCACCGTCACCGACCAGGTGCCGCAGGGCCGGGCGCACCAGCGTCTTGCACGCGCCGATCGGGGCGTCGATCACCGTCGGGATCAGGGCGTGCACCTCCGCGGCGAAGGCGAGCGCGTCGAAGTCCAGGCCCGGGGAGTGGTCGATCAGGATCTGCGGCATGGTGGCGCGCCTCTCGGGACGACGGCCCGCCCGGGGCCCTCCCGGGTGTGGCGTCCGTGATCGAGAACATAGCCCCCGCGACCCGGCCCGCGACAGGCATACTGGCGCAATGTCCGACCATCGCCAGCCCGATGCCATCGAGCCCCCGGACCCGTTCGAAGGACTGGTCCTGGACGAGGAGTTCGTCCGCTCCGCCACCGTGAGCGAGCCGTCCGCCCGGGCGCGAATGCTGGCCGAGCGCTGGCGCCGGGAGCCCCCGGTCGACCCGGGCGACCGGCGTCGGCCCGCCGAGGACCCGGCCCGGGCCCGGCGCACCGGGCGGCTGCGGTGGCCGCGCCCGGGCCGCGACCGGTCGGACGACGGCGACTACGGGGCTGGCGTGTACCGCCGCCCCGGCCTGCGGGGCCGGTTCGGGGTGCTCAGCCGCGGCGAGCAGTGGTCCGCTGTCCTGGGCGTGCTGATCGTCCTGCTGGTGGTCGGCGGGGTGCTGTTCGGGCCGAACCGGGCGCACACCCCCCAGGTCGCGGCCGACTCCGCCCGGGTGGGCGCCCCGCGCACCGCCGCCGACCGTGCGCTCTCCGGCGGCGGCGTGTTCGCCGGCAGCGCGTGCGGTCGGCACGGCTACCACCGCTTCCCGGACGCCGCCCGACCGACCGGGCCGGAGGGCGGGGCCGGACCGGCGATGGTCCTCGGCGCCTACGGCCACCAGCGCCTCGACGCCTCCCTGCCGGGCGAGTTCACCTTCGACCTGCTGCTCACCGGCGGCTCCGGCCCGCTGACCCTGGCCGCGCCGCTGGGGCGGGACGGGGTCGCGGTCGAGATCGAAGGCCCGGACGGGGTGGTCGCCGCCGCGTACGGACTGCCCGCCGAGGTGTCCGGCGCGAGCCGTCTGCCGGACGGCGGCGGCTGGCTGGTCACGGGCCCGACGGGCGCCTCCGCCCACGTCGTCCTGCCGGAGGCCGCGCTCTGCCCGGGGGTGGACGCGCAGGCGCTCACCTCCGGACTCATGCTGCCGACCGACGCGAGCCGCACCATCACCGGGCCCGCCCCGTACACCGTCACGGTCTCGATCTCCGACCCGGAGATCGCCGAGGCCCGCCGCACCACGCACGCGCAGTCCTCCGGCCAGGTGCTGGCGGCCACCAACCAACTGTCGGCCGCGACCGCGCAACCGGTCTGACCGGCCCGCTCCCCGCTCCCTCCCGGAACCCGGGCAGACACGGAGCAGCCCTTCCCCGTCCACTTCCCGCCCCCTTTCCCGCATGCTTCACTGACTGACCGTCAACTACCGGAAGGCCGCCGAACGGAGTCGCCCCGCCGTGTCTCCCCGCCCGCGCCCCGCCGCCGTCGCCGTCCTGCTCTGCGCACTCGCCCTGTCCGCCACCGGCTGCTCCGACGACGGGCCGCCGACCCGGCACGTCCAGATCGACTGGGCCTCCCACTACACCGACGTCAAGGAGTTGGACGCGCACAGCGACCTGGCCGTCGTGGGCGTCTTCCACCAGGACCTCGGCGAGTCCACCGACGCGGCCGGCATCACCCGCACCGACTTCGGCTTCTTCGTCCAACGCCAGCTGTCCGCCCACGGGGGCAGCCCTCGGACGGGCGGCACCCTGATCCGCGTCCGCCAGAACGGCGGCCGTGCCGTCCGGGTCGAGGACGACGCCCTGTTCGTGCTCGAGCAGCACGCCGTCCTGTTCCTGCACCGGATCGAGCCCGACGTCTACGCCGTCGTGGGCGGCCCGAACGGGCGCTTCGACCTCCCCCCTCCGCCACCCGGCACCAGCTCCCTCCAACCGTTCGACGACGCCGTGGTCGTTCCGTACAACGACGAGACCGCCCGCTTCAGCGGCAGCATCCGGACGCTGGCCGCCCTGCTCGACCCGGCCGCCAGCACGCCCCTGCCTTCCCCGTGACCACCGGACCCAGGCCCGAGCCCCGACCCGGGCCGGAGCCGTTCACGCCCGGCCGAGCAACTGGGTGCCGGCGACGCTGCCGGTACGGGCGGTGAAGAACCCGGTGAAGCCGCGGACGAACTCCTCCTCGGTGATCCGCCCGTCCCCGTCGGTGTCCAACTGCTGGAACCCGTCGGCGAGTTCGGCGGGATGGACGCGCGAGCCGCCGAACAGCGTGCGGTACTCGTCCGCGTGGAGCAGGCCGCTGCCGTCGAGGTCGGCGGCCCGGAACATGGCCCGGACGGCGACGTGCAGGCCCGCCTCCAGGTAGTGGGGGTCGCGGTCGATGCCGGCGAGCATCGCGGTGACGAACTCCTCGCAGGAGATCTCGCCGTCGCCGTCGGCGTCCATGGTGGCGCGCAACTGCTGCCACCAGGTGTCGAAGGCCGCGTGGACGGCGTCCTCCCCGGCCTGGTCCAACTCCAGCGGCCAGCAGACGTTGTGCGCCATCGCCCGGAAGTCGGCGGAGGTCAGCCGGCCGTCGCCGGTCTGGTCCATCACCTGGTGGTAGAAGGCGGCCAGCCGGGCGGGGCGGTCGTCCCGCCGCCGGGTGCGGGTCGGGCGGGGCGGGGCGGCGCTCCGGGCCTCGGCCCGCTCCCCGTCGGACAGCGTGCGGTAGCGGAGCCGGTCGGGCAGGTGGAGGGCGACCACCCGCGCCCCGCGGTGGACCGCCCAGGACAGCGCGGCGGCGGACCGGCCGCGGGGCAGGCCGAACTTGGCCCGGAACTCGGGCGGCAGGTCGGCGAGGGTGAGCGCGGTGACGAACCCGCCGACGAGGCGCCGCAGCAGCGGCCAGGCGGGACGGAGCCGGCCGAGCCGGCGCGGGGCGGGCGCCCGGGTCAGGACGGTGAACAGCATGTCCTGGGCGGCGTCGGTGAGTTCGAGGGTGTCACGGATGGTCTCCCGGAGGTAGCCGGGCACGTCGGCGGCGGTGGCCGGGAACAGCTCGTCGGGCAGTTCGAAGGCGGCGCAGACCTCGCGGAACTCGGTGTACAGCTGGTCGAGCCGGGCAGCGGGCAGCGGGCGGCCGGAGAGCGTGCCGAGCGCGGTCATCGCCTCGTAGAGCGTGACCAGCACCCAGACCCGGACGGCGGGGTCGAGCGCGCTGTAGGAGCGGCCGAGGTGGTCGGTGCCGTTGACCCGGCGGTGGCTGCGTTCGAGGCGCTGGACCTCGCGGCGCAGGGCCTCCGCGTCGGAGAAGAAGAGGCGGCGGCCGCTGTCCATGGTGTGCTCGATCCGCCGCCAGGGGTGGTTGCGGTAGGTGGAGAGCCCGTGGACGCCGGCGCCGACGGCCGGGTGGGCGTTCTGCAGCACGAGCAGCCGCCAGGCGACCAGCGCGATCCGCCGCTCGCCCAGGGTGCGGCGCAGCATCGAGTCCGCCCCCGGTCGGGTGGTGTCCGTCATCCCCGTCCTCCTCTCCGCCCGCGGCGGTCAGGTGCCGATCGATCACGGTCACCCTAGAGGCGGTTCGGCCTCGAACTTGCTTGCGAACGAACCAAACCACCCGGGCGGGGGAACCCTGAGCCCGTTCTCCACTCGCACGGGTGGTTCGAGTCTGATCGAAATTGACGGGCCGTCAGTCCCACCAGAACGACCACTGCCCGGAGCCGACCAGGCCGGGGGCGTACTCGGCGAGGGAGCCGGAGCCCTGGAAGATGTTGTCGGGGCAGAAGGCGAGGTGCTCGGCGGCGACGTGCAGCGCGGCGGCGAGGTCCGCGGGCGGGGCGGCGACGCTCAACTCCAGCTCCGCGAAGCCGACCTGGACCACCCGGGCGCCGAACCGGCGCTCCCAGTCGAGCAGCACGGCGGAGACCTTGGCGATGTCGTCCTCGTGGTTGACGGGGCCGGTCCACCCCAGCGCGGTCAGCGCCCGCGCGCCGGTGGCGGCCGGGACCAGGCCGATCCGCAGGCCCTCGTCGGCCCCGTTGGCGAACAGCTGGCGGGCGAGCGCCCGGGCGGCGTCGTCCGGGTCCCGGACCGGCACGCCGGCGGGGGCGGGGCCGGGCCAGTCGGACGTGAACGGGGCGATGCTGCCGTCGAGTTCGACGCGCTCCTCGGGGTCGAGCGGATCCCCCTCCGCGTCGAGGGTCACCGAGTACTGCCAGCCGGTGCGCAGCAGCGCGGCGGGGTCGTACCAGTCCGGCTCGCTCGCGGAGCGGGGGTCGAGCTCCCCGTTCGCCCAGGGGCGGAACTCCTCGTCCACCTTGAGCGGGGCCAGCAGCAACGGCCAGAGCCCGCTGGCCGGGTGGGCCCGGTGCAGCTGCTCCCAGAGCCCCTGCGGGGCCTCCGCCCCGCTCATCCAGAGCACCGGCTCGGCCTCCCGGTCGCCGAACTCCGGCCTCACCAACCGCCCGGCCGGCAACAACCCGGCCACCGTCTCCGGATTCCCCTCCGGCGACAACCGACGCAGATCCCGCAGCACATCGCTCATGCGAACACGCTATCGACCGGCACCGACAGTACCGGCAGCACCGGCACGTCCGGGGTTGAGTACCCGGGCTCAGGCCGGACGGCGCGGGGCGGCGGCACAATGGGCGGGCCGCCCGGGGCCGCCCGGCCCGGCCGCCGATCCCGAGGAACCGAGAGCCACCCATGCTGAGCGCCGTCGCCCGCACCGTCGTCCCGATCCTCGGACGGCTCACCGTGACCGCGGACGAGGACGCGGTCCTGGCCCCCGGCAGCATCGTCGCGCCCAACCACTCCTCCCTGGTCGACCCGGGCGTGGTGCTCGCCGCCGTCCGGCGCCTCGGCGTCGAACCGGTGGTGCTGGCGACGGCCGGGCTGTGGCGCGTCCCGCTGCTGGGCGGCGCGCTGGTCCGCGAGGGCCACATCCCCGTGCACCGCGGCACCGAACGGGCCGCCGAGGCCCTGGACGCGGCGGCCGACGCGCTGGCCGCCGGCCGGATCGTCGTGATCTACCCCGAGGGCCGCCTGCCCCGCCGGGTGGACGCCGCCGACAGCCCGCCCGGCCCCTTCCGCACCGGCCTGGCCCGGCTCGCCGCGCACGGCGCCCCCGTCGTCCCCCTCGGCCAGGCGGGCGCCCGCCGGATCAGCTCCGGCTCCACCGCCAAACAGCTCGCCGGCGTCCTCACCGCGCCCCTGCGCCGCCCCGCCGTGCACGTCCACGTCGGAGCGCCCCTGACCCTGGACGGCGACACCGCCACTGCCACCGCCCGGGCGCACGCCGCCGTCACCGCCGCCTGGCGCACCGCCTCCACCCACCTCGCCACCGGCCGGAACTGACGCCCTCCCAGCCACGCACGACCGCCCCGACGCACCCGACCACGCCCCGACGGATCACCGCTGCGCAGCAATACCCGGCGGGCCGCAGACCGATCCGAACCGCATCAGCCCGTCACCACCGCACCCCCGCCACCCACGACCGGCTTCCCGCCCATCCACCTCCCGCTCCGGCGGATCACCGCTGCGCGGCGGCGTCCAACGGGCGGTAGGCCAGCCCGAACCGGCGGTAGAGGCGGATCGCGGGCACGTTCCACTCGTGCACCATCAGCGCGGCGCGCGGCGCGCGCTCCAGGAGGCGGGTCAGCACGAGCCGGCAGGCGGCTTCGGCGTGGCCGCGGCCCCGGCCGTGCTCGGGGTCGGCGACGACGCCGGCCAGCAGGCCGACCGCGGGGGCGGACCAGGCGTCGGCGGCGAGGGCGGTGAGCCGCCCGCCGGTGCCGCGCACCCCGGCCCAGGCGGTCGCCCCGGCCCGCCGGGGGTGGGCGTGCGAGTCGGGGAAGTGACCGTCCATCAGCTCGGCGGCCGCCCCGAGGTCGGCCCCGGTCAGCCACTCCGCGACCGCCCCGGGGCCCGCCTCCCCCGCCGCGAGCGGGCCGGTGCGGTCCATCCAGCCGAACCGGCCGCGCAGTTCGAGGCGGTCGTCCCGGGCGACGAGCGCGGCCAGCAGGTCGGCGTCGCCGAGCGGCCGGTAGCCGGGGCCGACCAGGTCGATCACCTCGGCGAGCAGCGGCGACAGCTCGTCGACGGGGCCGCGCACCGCGATCCGGTCGCGGCCGGAGAGCGCGGGGCAGGCCACGGCGACGGCCCGCCCGCGCGTCCAGGCCCGGGCGCCCCGGGTGAGGCCCTGCCCGGCCCAGACCAGCAGGGCGTCGTCGTCGGAGGCGGCGCGCAGGTCCTCCGCCGCGGTCAGTTCGAACACGGGTCGATCCTGCCCCACCCACCGCCGTGCCCCGGCCCCGGGGTCAGGCTCCGGCGTCCCCGTAGCGGTCGAGCAGCCCGGCGACGTACTCCTCCAGGCGGTCGCCGAGCACCTGCGGGGTGAGGTCGGTGCGGCCGAGTTCGCGCCAGGGGACGGCGACCTTCTCGGCGTCCGGCGCGAAGGCGAGCGCGTCGAGCAGCCGCCAGTAGAGGTGGTCGGCGGGGTCGTCCGCGAGGGTGCCGCCGGCGGCGGTGTAGCGGTCGGCGAAGGCGAGGCCGTGCTCGGGGCCGTACAGCAGGGCGTGCGCGGTGGCGCAGTGCGCGACGTCCAGGTCGGCGGGGCCCCAGGAGGTCTCCACCCAGTCGACGACCCCGCTGATCCGCAGGCCGCCGTCACCCGCGTCACCCGCCCCGTCCGCCCTGTCCGTCCCGTCCGCCGCGCCCTCGTACAGGAGGTTGCCGGGGTGGTAGTCGCGGTGCAGGAAGCACGGGCGGTACCGGGGCGGATGGCGGTCGATCAGCGCGACGGCGCGGGACCAGAGCGCGGGGCGGGTGGTGTCCGGCGGCACCGCGACCCGTTCGGGGGCCGTCCAGGGCTGGTAGTCGCGCGGCCGGGTGGCGTCGGTGACGCCGGTGCGGTGGATCTCCAGCAGTTGACGGGCCGCCAGGTCGGCCCGGGCCCGCGCACCGGCCGGCTCCAGGCGGACGCCGCCGGGCAGCAGCGTCATCAGCAGCGAGGGGTGCTCGCCGTGCGCGCCGGCGGCGTCCACGGCGACCAGTCGCGCGGCCGGGACGCCGCCGGGGGCGAGCAGGCGCAGGATCGCGGCCTCCCGCCCGAGCAGCCCCTCGGCGTGCTGGACGAAGAACGGCTTGACGAAGGAGCGCAGCACCAGCGTCCGTTCGCCGTCCGGTCCGGTGACCGTCAGCCGACGCATCTCGGACGTCCAGCCGCCGCGCAGCGTGGTCACCTCGGTGATGTGCTCGTCCCGCCCCAGCCGGTCCGCGACCCAGGCCGCGGTCCGCTCCCCGATCATCTCAGTCATATGTGACACCTTACTCCTCCCCGCCTCCCGCGCCGTGATGTCCCGTCAGCGTCCCACCTGGGGAAACGACTTCGACCAGGGGCGAAAGTGGACGGGAACCCCGGGGCTTGATTACGGTCTGGCATCAAACCGATGTTCGGACCGTCTTTTCATCCCACCGGTCCGGCGTGGAGCAGAAGGAGCCTGCCGTGGCCTCCCACCGCCGTCCCAAGCAGCCGAGCCGTGCCCGGGTGTCCGTGCTCACCGGCGCCGCCGCGACCGCGGTCGCCCTCTCCGCGCAGGTGAGCGCGCACGCCGCGCCCGCCCAGCCGGGCAAGGACGAGGTCAAGGCGCAGGTCGACAGACTGACGGAGGAGCAGGAGCAGGCCGCCGAGAAGTACAACGGCGCCAAGGAGCGGGCCGACCAGCTGCGCAAGCAGGCCGACCAGCTGCAGGAGCAGCTGGCCCGTGGCCAGCAGCAGCTGAACGACCTGGCCACCGGCCTGGCCGCCGTCGCCGGGGACCAGTACCGGCAGGGCGGCGTCGACCCGTCGATGGAGCTGATGCTCTCCGCCGACCCGGACGCCTACCTCGCCCGGGCCGCCTCCTTCGACCAGGCCGCCGGCACCCAGGCCGACACCCTGAAGGCGCTCAAGGACCAGCAGCGCCGGCTCGACCAGCAGAAGCTGGAGGCCGCCGACGTACTGGCCGAACTGGACGGCCAGACCCAGCTGCTGAACAGCGCCAAGAACGACGTGCAGGCCAAGCTCCGCGAGTCGCAGCAGTTGCTCGGCCGGCTCGACGCCGCCGACCGGCGGGCCGTGCTGGACGGCGACGGCGCCGCCTCGCGCAGCGCCGAGCGGGTCGACCCGTCCACCCTGCCGCCGGCCAGCGGCGCGGCCGCGGTCGCCGTCCGGGTGGCGCTGGAGCAGCAGGGCAAGCCGTACCACTGGTCCTCCACCGGGCCGGACCAGTTCGACTGCTCGGGCCTGATGGTCTACGCGTACGCCCAGGCCCACGTCTCGCTGCCGCGCACCTCGCAGGAGCAGGCCACCGTCGGTACCAACGTGGGCAACGACTGGCACAACGCCCAGCCCGGCGACCTGGTGATCTACTACGGCGACCGGCACCACGTCGGCATGTACATCGGCAACGGCATGGTGGTGCACGCCCCGCACTCGGGCGACGTGGTGAAGGTGATGAAGGCCGACGCCATGCCGATCTCCGTGATCCGCCGGGTCTGACCCCGCGCCACCACCGCATCCGCCCCCACCGGACCCGACACGGCCGGACCCGCCGCCGCCGGACGGGTCACCGCCGGACGGGTCGCCGGGTCCGGTCGGGCAGCTGTCCGGCGACGATCGAGGCCAGCGCCAGCGCGAAGCCGAGCAGTTGCACGGCACCGAGGGTCTGGTCGAGCAGCAGCGCGCCGAGCGCGGCGGCCACCAGCGGGGAGAGCAGGCCGAGCACGGCGGCGGCGGTCACCGGCAGGCGGGCGATGCCCTGGAACCAGAGGGCGTAGGTGAGCAGCCCGCCGACCAGACCGAGCCAGAGGTAGCCGAGCGCGGCCCGCCCGTCGACGGCCGGGGGCGCGCCCTCGAACAGGAAGGTCGTCGGGAGCAGCAGGAGTCCGCCGGCGGTGAGCTGCCAGCCGGTGAGGGCGAGCGGGCCGACGCCCTCGGGGCGGCCCCAGCGCTTGGTGAGGACGACCCCGAGCGCCATGCTGGCGGCGCCGCCGAGCCCGGCGGCGATCCCGAGGGCGTCCAGTTGCGCCCGGGGGCCGATCACCACCAGTCCGACGCCGAGCACGCCGACCAGGGCCCACAGCAGCCGCCGTCCGGACAGCCGTTGGCCCAGCACCGGGACGGCGAGCAGGGCGACGGCCATCGGCTGGGCGGCGCCGAGGGTGGCGGCGACGCCGCCGGGGAGGCGTTCGGCGGCGGTGAACAGCAGCGGCAGGAACAGTCCGATGTTCAGCGCGCCGAGCACGGCGGCCTTCCACCACCAGTCGCCGCGCGGCAGCCGGCGGGTGAGGGCCAGTGCGATCAGTCCGGCGGGCAGGGCGCGCAGCAGGGCGGCGAACATCGGGTGGGCGGGCGGCAGCAGTTCGGTGGTGACCACGTAGGTGGTGCCCCAGACGGCGGGGGCGATCGCGGTCAGTGCGGTGCGCGGCAGCGGGCCGGGGCCCGAACGGGCCTGCTGCGCCGGGGCGGTGAGGGTGTTCGCGGTCATGCCGGGAAGTCTGGCTCCGCCGTGAGCGATGAGTCCAACACATGTTTGTCAGCGCATCGATCGCGGTGCACGATGGATCGCATGGAGCTGCAGCAGGTGCGCTACGTCCTCGCGGTCGCCGAGACGCTGAACTTCACCCGGGCCGCCGAGCGCTGCCTGGTGGTGCAGTCCGCGCTCAGCCACCAGATCGCCCGGCTCGAACAGGAGCTGGGGGCGCGGCTGTTCGAGCGGACCAGCCGCCGGGTGCGGCTGACGGCGGCGGGCGAGGCGTTCCTGCCCGCGGCCCGGCAGTGCCTGGAGGCGGCCGAGCGGGCGGCGGCCGAGGTCGCGGCGGCGGTCGGCGAGGTGCGCGGGCGGCTGGCGGTGGGGCTGATCCCGACCGTCACGGCGGTCGACATCCCGGCCGGGCTGCGGGAGTTCCGCGGCCGGCACCCGCAGGTCCGGGTCCGGCTGCGGGTGGGGGCCAGCAACGACCTGTCGGAGCTGGTCCGGCAGGGGGCGCTGGACGTCGCGTTCCTGGGGCTGCCGCCGGGCCTGCGCCCGCCGGGGGTGGCGGTGCGCGAGCTGGCCCGGGGGCGGCTGGTCGCGGTGGTGGCGCCGGACCACCCGCTGGCGGCCCGCCGCCGGGTGCCGCTGTCCGCGCTGGCGGCCGAGCCGTTCGTCGACCTGCCGGCCGGGACGGCCGGGCGGGCGCAGACCGACCTGGCGTTCGCGGCGGCGGGCCTGGTGCGGGACGTGGCCTTCGAGGTGGACGACGCCGCCTACATCCCGCGCCTGGTCGGTCCGGGGCTGGCGGTGGCGATGCTGCCGGCCGGGTACGTCCCCGGGTTGGCGGGCGTGGCGGTGGTCGAGGTGGTGGACGCGCCGACCCGGGTGGAGACGGTGGTGTGGCCGGGCGCGGGGCCGTCCCCCGCCACGGCGGCCTTCCTGCGGCTGCTGGCGATCCCGCCCTCCTGACCTCGAACCCTGTTCGTACGATCATCATTTGATGACCCGTCAGGTGACTCCCGCATGTCCTCCCGTGACGCCGGATGTCCACTCGGGCGATCCGCTGGCGGGCCGCTCCCGGGCCGTGCTTGTCTGACGCCGTGACCGTCCCGCGGCCCTCCCGCGCCGCCGCACCTCCCGACGGTCCCCCGTCCCGCGCGCCCTCCAGGAGCAACATGTCCGAGCAGAGTGCTGTCCCCGTACCCGGCTGGTCCTTCGAGACCCGGCAGATCCACGCGGGCGCGCAGCCCGACCCGGCCACCGGGGCCCGGGCCGTCCCGATCTACCAGACCACCTCCTTCGCGTTCCGGGACACCGCGCACGCCGCCGACCTGTTCGCCCTCGCCGAGCCCGGCAACATCTACACCCGCATCCACAATCCGACCACCGACGTCCTGGAGCAGCGCCTGGCCTCGCTGGAGGGCGGCGTCGCCGCGGTCGCCGTCGCCTCCGGCCAGGCCGCCGAGACGCTGGCCCTGCTGACGGTGGCGGGCGCGGGCGACCACCTGGTCTCCTCCGCCTCGCTGTACGGCGGCACCTACAACCTGCTGCGGCACACGCTGCCCCGGTTCGGCATCGAGGTCGGCTTCGTCGAGGACCCGGACGACGCCGAGGCGTGGCGGGCCGCGATCCGGCCGAACACCAAGGCGCTGTTCGCCGAGTCCCTGGGCAACCCGCGCGGCAACGTGCTGGACGTCCGCGCGGTCGCCGACGTCGCGCACGCCGCCGGGGTGCCGCTGATCGTCGACAACACCGTGCCGACCCCGTACCTGCTGCGGCCGATCGAGCACGGCGCGGACGTGGTGGTCCACTCGGCCACCAAGTTCCTCGGCGGGCACGGCACCACCATCGGCGGCGTGGTCGTCGACGGCGGCACCTTCGACTTCGGCGCGCACGCCGAGCGCTTCCCCGGCTTCACCGAGCCCGACCCCAGCTACCACGGCCTGCGGTTCTGGGACGCCCTCGGCCCCGGCGCGTTCGCCGCCAAGCTCCGGGTCCAACTGCTGCGCGACCTCGGCCCGGCGCTCTCCCCGCACTCCGCCTTCCTGCTGCTGCAGGGCGTCGAGACGCTCTCGCTGCGGCTGGAGCGGCACACCGCCAACGCCCTGGAGCTGGCCCGCTGGCTGGAGCGGCGCGACGAGGTCGCGGCCGTCCACTACCCCGGGCTGCCCTCCAGCCGCTGGTACGACGCGGCGCGGCGCTACCTGCCGAACGGCGCGGGCGCGGTGCTCTCCTTCGAGCTGCGCGACGGCGTGGAGGCCGGGCGGCGCTTCGTCGACGGGCTGGAACTGTTCAGCCACCTGGCCAACATCGGCGACGTCCGCAGCCTGGTGATCCATCCGGCGTCCACCACGCACAGCCAGCTGGACGCCGAGCAGCTGGCCGCGACCGGCACCGCGCCGGGCCTGGTCCGGCTGTCGGTCGGCCTGGAGAGCGTCACCGACCTGCGGGCCGACCTGGAGGCCGGCTTCCGCTCCGCGAAGGGCGCGTCCTCCTGAACCGCGCCGAACCGCCGACCGCCCCCGCGGTCGCTCCCGCAGTCGCCTCCGCGGTCGCCGAACCGCCGGCCACCGGGGCCTGGCGGGACGGCGACCCCGCCGGGCGGCGCCGCTTCCTGGCGCTGCCCGGCCCGCTCGCCCTGGAGGCGGGCGGGGTGCTGCCGAACGCCCGCCTGGCGTACGAGACCTGGGGCACCCCGGCGCCCGACGGCTCCAACGCCGTGCTGGTGCTGCACGCGCTGACCGGCGACAGCCACCTCGCCGGTCCGGCCGGGCCCGGGCACCCGACGGCCGGCTGGTGGGACGCCCTGGTCGGGCCCGGGCGGGCGCTGGACACCGACCGCTGGTTCGTCGTCGCGCCGAACGTGCTCGGCGGCTGCCAGGGCTCCACCGGCCCCGCCTCGGCCGCCCCCGACGGGCGGCCCTGGGGCGGGCGGTTCCCGTTCCTGACCCAGCGCGACCAGGTCGCCGCCGAGACGGCCCTCGCCGACGCGCTCGGGATCGGGCGCTGGGCCCTGGTGGTCGGCGGTTCGATGGGCGGGATGCGCGCCCTGGAGTGGGCGGTGACGCACCCGCGCCGGGTCGGGGCGCTGCTGGTGCTGGCCACCGCGGCGGCGGCCTCCGCCGAGCAGATCGCGCACGCCTCCGCCCAACTGCACGCCGTCCGGGCCGATCCGGGCTGGCACGGCGGCGACTACCACCACCTGCCGCCCGGCGCGGGCCCGCACCGCGGCCTCGGCCTGGCCCGCCGGCTGGCCCAGCTCACCTACCGCAGCGAACCCGAGCTGGCCGCCCGCTTCGGCCGCGCCCCGCAGCCGGGCGAACACCCCTGGCGGGGCGGCCGGTTCGCCGTCGAGTCCTACCTCGACCACCACGCGGCCAAGCTGGCCCGGCGCTTCGACGCGGGCAGCTACGTGGTGCTCAACGAGGCGATGAACGCGCACGACCTCGGCCGGGGCCGCGGCGGCACCGCGGCCGCGCTGCGCCGCGTCACCGCCCCCGCGCTGGTCGCCGCCGTCGACTCGGACCGGCTCTACCCGCCCGCCCAGCAGGCCGAACTCGCCGCCCTGCTCCCGCACGCCGACGCGCCGCGCACCCTCGCCTCCCGCTACGGCCACGACGGCTTCCTGCTGGAGACCGCCCAGGTGGCGCCGCTGTTCACCGAGCTGCTGCCGCCACCCCGCTGACGGGAACCTGCCGACGGGCCCTGTCGGCGGAGCCTGCTGACGGCTGCTCAGGCGATCGACGCGGCGACGATCGCGGCGGCCGCCAGGTTGCAGCTCGCCGAGACCCACACCGCCGGGTGCGGCTCGGTGGAGACCAGGATCGCGCCGAGCCGGCCCGGTGTCAGCAGGTCCAGCAGCCAGAACGCCAGCGCCATCAGCAGCAGGCCGAGCACTCCGAAGCAGAGCGTCGACACCAGGCCCTTGCCGAAGTCGTCGTAGGTGTACCGGATCGCGGTGTACACGATCCCGCCGACGCCCAGCAGCGCGGAGCTGAGCAGCACCGCGGCGTTCCGGTTGCCCTCGGCCCAGATCAGCCGGCCGAGCCGGCCCGGGGTGAGCACGTCGATCAGCGCGTAGCCGAGCAGCAGGAGCAGCAGGCCGACCAGGCCGTAGACGGCGGCCGCGCCCAGGCCGTGGACGATGTCGTTCATCCGTGGGACTCCCCGGAGGATCGGGCGGCGGCCGTCCGCGACCGCGCCATGGTCAAGGATCGGCAAAAGATATCCCATTTCCCTGGCGTCCCCTCAGGTTCTGGGGTCCTCACCCGTATCATCCGGCCCGCGCGTACCATGGTCCGCCATGACACCGCCGCCTTCCGTTCCCGCCGGCCCGGGGCAGCCGATCCCGGGCGGGCGCCGCCGCTCGGGCTTCGTCAGCCTGGGCATGGTCGGCACGCTCGCGCTGACCCTCTCCGGCTGTTCCTCCTCGGGCAGCACGCCGAGCCGCTGCGTCGACCCGACCACCCTGAAGGTCCTCGACCAGCACTCCTGCACGGCGGGCGGCGCCGGCGCGGGCCGCTGGTACTACTGCGGCTACGGCACCGGCACCGCCAGTGGCGGGACCTTCGACAAGGCCGCCACCAAGCGCGGCGGCTTCGGCTGCCCCAGCGGCAGCGGCAGCGGCTCGGGCGGGGGCTGATCGCGGTGCGCCGCCACACCGTCGCCCCGCGGCCCGATTGGCTGGCGACCGTCGAGTCGCAGGGCCTCGTGTACGCGATGTGCTCCGACCCGTGCAACCAGGGCGGCCCGCACCCCTACTGGGACGAGAGCGCCTACTACGAGTTCTCGCTGCCCGAGGTCGAGGCCCTGGAGGAGGTCGTCGAGGAGCTGCACGCACTCTCCCTCGCCGCCGCCGAGCACGTCGTGCGCACCGGCCGCTTCGCCGACTTCGGGATCACCGACCCGCGGCTGGCCGCCGTGGTCGCCGAGTCCTGGCGGCGGCGCGCCGAGCAGCCCAGCGTGTACGGGCGCTTCGACCTCGCCTACGACGGCACCGGCCCGGCGAAGCTGTTCGAGTACAACGCCGACACCCCGACCTCGCTGATCGAGGCGGCCGGCCCGCAGTGGTTCTGGCTGGAGGACCGCTTCCCCGGGGCCGACCAGTGGAACTCCCTGCACGAGCGCCTGATCGCCTCCTGGGAGCGGCAGAAGCACCTCCTGCCGCCCGGGCCGGTGCACTTCGCGCACTCCCGCGGCGACACCGAGGGCGAGGACTGGCTCACCACCCTCTACCTCCAGGAGTGCGCCGAGCAGGCCGGGCTGCGGACCGTCGGCATCGCCATGGAGGACATCGGCTGGGACGGCCTGTCCGGCCGCTTCGTCGACCTGGAGCACCGCTTCATCCGCTCCGCCTTCAAGCTCTACCCGTGGGAGTGGCTGGTCGAGGACGAGTTCGCGGACCGGCTGCTCGATGTGATCGACCTCGGCGGCGGCACCGGCTCCACGCTGTGGATCGAACCGGCCTGGAAGATGCTGCTCTCCAACAAGGCGCTGCTGGCGGTGCTCTGGGAGCTCAACCCCGGCCACCCCAACCTGCTGCCCGCCTACCTCGACGGCCCCCGCGAACTCGCCGACCCCGACGGCCCCGGCTACGCGGCCAAGCCGCTGCTGGGCCGCGAGGGCGCGGGCGTCCGGATCGTCGAACCCGACGGCCGGGAGACCCGGCTCGCCGACTGGGCGGGCGACCCGGACCGCTACGGCGCCGAGGGGCACTGCTACCAGCAGTACCACCCGCTGCCCGACTTCGACGGCAACCGCCCCGTCCTCGGCGCCTGGGTCGTCGACGGCGAGTCCGCCGGCCTCGGCATCCGCGAGACCGACGACTCCCCCATCACCCACCAGGGCGCCCGCTTCCTGCCGCACCTCATCCGCTGACCCCGCGGCGCCGTCCGCCGGACCGCGGCGCCGGGTGACGGCAGGTCAGCTTCCTTGGCCCAACGGCCTCCTCAGCCCTCCGTGCCCACCGGCCGGGCCGAGCAGGTCCGCTGCGCGGGGATCAGCACGGACCGCCCGACGACCTGGACCCGCCGGGGCGCGGGCCCCTCGCCCTGCGGGGAGATCCGCGCCAGCGAGGCCAGCCGGGACCGGCTGGTCTGCCGTTCGACCGTCCCCCGGCAGCGCGACAGTGCGGCGACCGACTCGTCCGGGGCGGTGAAGTGCTCTGCGGCGTACAGGCGGAAGCGCTCGCGGCGGGTCATCGAAACCTCCTGGGGCGGCCGGTGGCCGGCTCTGGCCGTCATCGGGACGCCTCAAGCAAACCCCCGCCCCACCCACCGAACAATGCGTACCCCCTACCCATCGTCCGACCCGAACTCTGGGTACCCCCACTCCTCGGCCGCGACTACCCAGCCTTCACCTCCCCCGTTGGGTACCACTACGCATTGATCACCACTGCGGGCCACCGGTTAGCTGGGACTTGTTCACGCCCCAGACCCTCAACCCTCACCCGGAGGTCCGGATGACCCGCCGCGAACGCTTCCGTCTCTACGCCAGCGAGCACTTCGCCGGCCTCGCCGACCACTCCGCGACCGGCCGGGACCGGGGCACCGTCGAGCGCCAGACCCGGCGCGCCAAGCTCGCCCGCCTGGCACGGCTCCCGCACCGACCCCGCCCCTGAACCATCATGACGATCACCGCCACCGAGGCCGTCCCGCGCCCACTGCCCAGCTTCGACCTGCCGCTCTGGCTGGTCACCATGCCCACCACCGGCACCACCGGCGCCCGCGGCGAACAGACCTTCGCCGTCCGTGCCGTCACCCACGCCGCCGCCCTCGCGGCCGCCGAGGCCACCGCCTTCGCCCACCCGGCGCTCCGCCACCGCCGCGGCGCCCACATCGACCCCAGCGCCGCGTACGTCACCCTGCACCACTGACCCACCGCCCCACCCCGCCCGCGGCCCTGACCGACCGTCACCCCGCAGGCCCCACCGGCCCACTCCCCGGCCACCCCACCGGCATCGGACCGCCGCCGACCCACCGGCCGACCGGAACTCCCGCCCAGGACCAGGCACCACCCACCCCTGGTCCGCGCGGTGCCCACCTCCCGGACACCCCGACCGCCGCCCGAGCATCCCGCCGCCCCGCGTGACCGCTCCGCCCCCGGCCCGGCCGACGGCCCCGCTCGTCCCTCCGTCCGGTCAGCCCTCCGCCTCCGCCAGAGCCTCCCCGACGTCCTTCCGCCCGACCCCGAGTTTGCGCAGCACGCTCGCCACGTGATGCTCGACCGTGCGCGGCGACAGGAACAGCGCCTGCGCGATGTCCTGGTTGCTGGCGCCCTGCCCGACCAGTTCGGCGACCTGCCGCTCGCGCGGCGACAGCGCCTCTCCGTAGCCGCGCCGCCCGGGCGAGGCCATCCGCCCCAGGCCGAGGTCCCGCCGGGCGTGCTGGCAGCGGGCCGCGTCGGACGCCGCCCCCAGCGTGGTGTACGCCGCCTCCGCGGCGGCCAGCCGCTCCGCCGCGGTCTGCGGGTCGCGCTCGGCGAGGGTCCGCGCCAGCCGCTCCTCCGCCCGGGCGACCTCGTACGGCCGGCCGATCGTGCGCCAGGACTCCCGGGCCTGCCGGTATGCCTCGATCGCCCCGCAGGAGTCGGTGGCCTCCAGCAGGACCCCGCGCGCCAGCTCCAGGCCCGCGTGCGCGGCGGGCGCATCGATCCCGTGCAGGGCGTCGGTGGTCTCCTCCACCAGGTGGCGCGCCCCGTCCTCGTCGCCCACCGCCCGTGCCGTCTCGACCGCGACCGGCAGCAGCTCGGCACTCCGGGCCCAGGCCCCGACCTGCCGCAGGATGCCGATCGCCGGGGCCAGCACCTCGGCGGCGGCCGCCCCGCCGCGCTCCACCAGGTCGAGCCCGGCCAGGCCGGCGGCCGACCGGATCGCGGCGGTGACCTGCGACTCCCGCTCCCCGTAGCGGGCCGCCGAGGTGAACTCGGCGCGGGCCAGTGCCAGCCGCCCGCGGGCCGCCGCCAGCCGGCCCAGCAGCATGGCGCGCTCGGCGGTGGCCATGGCCACGTCCGGGAACTCGGTGCCGAGCGCCTCGAACCGCTCCTCCAGGCCCTGCCAGCGACCGGCCAGCCCGTCCAGGCGCAGCAGGGCGATCCGGCTGTAGCACTCCAGGTAGGAGATCGCGGCCTGCCGGGCCAGGGCGCGGCTCTCCGCGAGCAGCCGTCCGGCCCGCTGGTCGTGGCCGGTCTCCAGGGCGATGTCGCCGACGTTGAACAGGGCGCGGGTGGTCTGCCGGACCAGTTCGGGGCTGCGGGCGTCGCGGGGCAGCCGGTCCAGTTCGGGCCAGAGCTCCGGGTCGCCCTCGCGGGCCTGGAACGTCAGCCGGGTGGCCCGGTAGGCGGCGGCGACCTCCTCGTCGGGTTCGACCTCCAGGGCGGCGGCGGCCTTGGCCATCCGGTCCCATCCGGCCCTCGCACCGCCGTCGCGTTCGTTCATGGCGAGCGCGACCAGGGCGCGGGCCGCCCGGGCCGGGCGCTCGGCGAGTTCGTCCGCGGCCTGCTCTATCTGCGCGAACCCGGCCCGGTCGCCGCCCTGGACGGCGAGGCGCAGGCCCAGGGTCAGCCGGATCTCGCCGCGGTCGGCGACCGGCAGTCTGGGGTCGGCGATGATGCCGGCCAGGGTCTCGGTGCTGGCGGTGTCGTCGGCGGCGTTGGCGGCGATCCCGGAGAGCGCGCGGGCCGCCCGGCCGCGGCGCTCCGGCGCGAGGTCGGACTCGGCGAGCAGTTCGCGCAGCAGCGGCCCGGCCGCCGCGGTGTCGCCCTGCTGCACCGCCTGTTCCGCGGCGGCCTCGGCGGCCTGCTGCCAGACCTCCCGGTCGCCGAGGGCGCGGGTGTGGGCGGCGATGCGGGCCAGCGGCTGCGGTTCCGCGGCCCGGAGCGCCTCGATGGCGCGCCGGTGCAGCGCCGACCGGACGGGGCCCGGTATCCGCCGGTACGCCACCTCCCGGGCGGGTGCCCGGCGGAACGCGTACCTGGCCGGTTCGGGTTCGTCGAGGACTGCCGCCCGCAGGGCCTCGACCAGTCCGGCCGCGACCTGTTCCGCCGGCAGGGCGGCGACCTCGGCGATCAGTTCCTCCGGTGCGGGCCCGTCGAGGACCGCCGCGGTCTCCACGACCAGTCGGCCGTCCGGCCCCAGCCCCGCCAGCCGCTCGGTGATCGTGTCGTGCAGGCCGCGCGGCAGCCCGGCGGCGGCCAGCACGGCCGGCGGGTCCGCGTGCGGGCCGCTCGCCCGCACGGTCGCCAGGTCCTCCGCGACGGCGGCGGGCAGGCCGCCGGAGCGTTCGTGGAGCAGGGCCCCCAGTGCCGGGGCGGTGCCCGGGCCGAGTTCGGCGCGGGCCAGTTCCAGCACCTCGGCCTCGTCCAGCGGCAGGACCCGGAGCAGGCCGCCCGACACTCCCGGCGGGCAGCGGTAGGCCGTCCCCAGTACCGATGCCCCTTCCGGCAGCTCGTCCGCGCGGTAGGTCACCACCAGCGAAAGTCCCGGCTGGGCGTCCCTGGCGAGGACCAGCAGCAGCTCCCGGGTCGCCCGATCGGCCCATTGCGCGTCCTCGACCTGCAGCACGACCTCGCCGAGGATGCCGAGCAGCGCCCGGACCCCCTGCAGGACCCGGTACTGCTCGTTCCCGCCGGTGACGTCCTCCGGGAGCCGGTCCGCCAGGTCCGGCAGCCACGGCCGCAGCGCGCCCACGCTGCGCGGCACCTGCCCGGCCTCGGGCAGCAGCGGACCGCAGCGCCGCAGCGCGTCGAACAGCGGCCCGTACGGTGTCGGCTCGGCCACCGGATGGCAGCGGCCGATCAGCACGCGGTGCGGCGGCACCGCCGCTTCCGCCAGTGCCCGCTCGACCAGGACGGACTTCCCGACGCCCGCCTCGCCCTCGACCAGCACGACCGCCGGAG
Source organism: Kitasatospora sp. NPDC088391 (assembly GCF_044753345.1). Lineage (NCBI taxonomy): Bacteria > Bacillati > Actinomycetota > Actinomycetes > Kitasatosporales > Streptomycetaceae > Kitasatospora > Kitasatospora sp. NPDC088391. The sequence goes on along the minus strand of NZ_JBIVNB010000004.1, from coordinate 449,293 downwards.
CGGCCCGCAGGGCCTCGGCCAGCCGTGCCACCTCGGACCGCCGACCGACGAAGGCCGGCGCCCCACCACCGTTCATCACCATCGCGCACCCCATCCGCACACCCGACCCGACCGCACCAACCGGCGAGAGCACGTGCCTGCCATGCGCCCCATCATGCCGTGCCACCTCACGACACCGGTCCCCGCCCACCGCCGGACCGCTGCCCCGCACCACCAGCCGCACCATCACCCTCCGTCCCCGATCCTCCGCACCCGCCGCGCCCCTGCCCTGCTGTTCCGCCTCCTATCCGCCTCCTACTCGGCTTCGCTCTCGGCCTCGATGTGGCCGAGCCCGTACCTGCATCCGACGTACCGCTCCCGCGCTCCCCGTCCCCGGGCCGCTGCCTCCTGCTCCGGCACTACCGGGTCCGGCCCGGAACCCGACACCACCGTTGCCGCCCGCATCGACCGGAACAGGTCCGTTCCCACACGCACAGCTCCTGGCACGACGGGCCTCGCCCCGACCGGCTCCACCCGCGACCCGGGCCACGGACCCACCAGCACCCGGGCCCGTTCTCCCGCCACCGGTCCGTCGCCCCGGCCTGCCCCGTCCACTGTCACCGTCGGCCTCCCGATCCTCTGCTGCTGCTCCGACACCTCCACTCCATCCCGCCCTCCCGGCCACCTGTCCCTTTCTTGACGCCTTCGCTACGCCCACGAAGCGCCTGTTGACGCATCCCTGCGCCGCGCACCGGCCGACCAGCCTCCTCAGCGCCGTGCATTCGACCTCACAGCTGCCGTCACCCCTCGTACCGCCGCCGCTCCAGACCGCTCCGTGTTGCGGGCCGGGTGGCTCCCTGGCGAGCATGAAGAAACTGCGTGTGACCTCACCCGAGCGACGAGGACAGGTGCTGTCATGACCGACTGGGACGCCCAGGACCCGGAACCCGCCGAGGACGACGGCGTTCTCGAACCGGCCGATTCCCTGCTCACGGACCGGCTGAACGACGATCCGCTGGACACGGGCGTCATCCCCCCGGACGGTTACCGGGGCGCAACCGCGTACGGCACGACCCCGGCGGAGGCCGAGCGCGGCGAGTCCCTGGAGCAGCTGTTGTCGGAGGAAGAACCCGACGACGTCCCCGAGGTGGTCGACGACCGCTGGTCCGACGGCCCCTCCCCGCGGGCGGGCCGCCTCGTCGAGGACGGCCTCGACACCGAGGGCACCGATGTCGGCCCCGACTGCGGTGCCGCCAGTGCCGAGGAGGCCGCGGTCCACCTGGTGTACCCCGACGATGACGCCGAGGCCGAGCTCGACGACGCCGGCCCGGACGAACCGCTGAGCGAGGCAGTCCGCTTCACCGTGCTCGACGACCTGGCCGACCGGGTGCCCGACGACGACTACCGCTGACCGGTCACCATTATCCGCTCCTCCTCGGCCACCCCCGCGGTTGCTTTTCTCATCCCCGCCCCTCCACCTCCAGATCGGCCACCTGCAACTGCGGACCGCTCTCGCCGGCTTCCGTGACCACGCTCCCGTCCGGTGCCCATACGGCGCTGCCGCCGCAGCCCTGCCAGGGCCCGATGGAGCCGACGAAGTTGGCGAGCACCACGTGCATATTGGTGACCTTCGCTATCGCCGGATACACGGTGCGGCGTTCTTCCCGCCCGCCCTCGCTCCCGTAGATCGAGCTCGCCAGGTGCACTTGGCAGCCCTGCGCGACGTTCCGCGCCGGCACCTCGGGAAAGTGGTTGTCGTAGCAGGTGGCCAGTGAGTAGCCGACGCCGTTCCACCAGAACCGGCCACCTCCGACACCGGGCTCGAACACGCCCCGCTCGTTCTCGTACAGGTGCTCCTTCGCATAGGTCGCCAGCACCTCGCCGTCCGGCCCGAACACGATGCTCTCGATCCGCGGCAGTCCTCCCGGGCCCCGCCGCACACCGTTGACCACCACGACGATCCCGATCCCCCTCAACGGGGCGAGCCTCGGATCGTCCGGCTCGGTCCACAACTCCCGGTCTGCCGAGATGAGCTCCAACTCGTAACCGGTCAGCGCCAGTTCCGGGCAGACCAGCACCTCCACGCCGGCCTCTCGCGCCTCCTCCGCCAGATCCGCAATGGTCCTGACATTGGTCGCCACATCTCCGGCAACGCAGGCGAACTGAGCTGCCGCCACCCGCACTTTCCCCATCCGACTCCCTCTCCCATGATCACGATGGCCGTCGGCCCCGCCCGACCCACGCCATTCTTCCCAACCCGGCCCGCACCCCTACGACAGGCCTCCGCCGTCGAAGACCGCACAGGCGGGCATCGTCGACCAACTCTCCCCTTCCCGCCCCCTTCGGCGCTCACTTCTGACACCGAACCCTAGCCGCACCACAAAGGAGCAGGAAATAAATTTCCCATAAGATCCGAAGCCATTCGAGAACCCCCAAGATGGCATCCAGAAAAAACGTTTCTCCTCAAAAAATCAAAGAGGTTCAATCGGCCGCAGAAAATCCGAGATCGCGCCCCGATAATTAATTTGCACACGGCTCCCCCGACCTCTAGCCTCTCGAATCACCGAAGACGGTCAGGTGGCCGGCAGAAGTCGAGCGGAGGTGTGCGATGGTTCCGATAAGCGGTGTCCGTTCCACGGCACCCCCGATCGTGACCGCCCCTGGCAAGCTGGATTCTCCGTGCTGCGGTGAGCGCGGATCGCCATGATCGGTTGGGTGCTTCCACCTCTCCTTCCCAGGAGGCACCGTGATCTTCCGTCCGATCGTCCCTCAAGAAATCGGTTCCGTTCTGGCCCATGTCCGGCCGGACTCCTCGACCACCCTCTCCGCCGATCTCATTCGCTCCCGCCTCGCGTTGGGCGAGTACAGGCCCGGATGGATCTGGATCGCGGAACCCGTACCCGGCAGGGCGCCCATGGCGATCGCCGTCTGGTGGGGACGGCCGCTGGACTGCCATCCCGGCAGCCTGGACGCGCTGTTCGCACCACTCGGCCCGCTCCCGGTTCCCGCCGGTCCACCCCGGCGGACGGCCTGGGCCGCGTCCTGCTCCACCGATCCGCGCAGTGCTGTCGCCGCTGCCCTGCTCACGGCAGCTCATCAGGTCTTTGCCGCCGACGGTCTCGCCATCGCGCCGCCGTTCCACCTCTTCCTCCCGCCCGCATGGCGCGCCCGTTCGGACGTGGCTGCCGCGGTCGCCTGGCGTCGCCGTGCGGCGGAGGCGGCAGGTCTTCACTGCGCCAACGAACGCCTCCGCTTCGAGTGGACGACCGACCGGCCCGTTCCGGCGCTTTCCGGGAGGCTGCGGTTCGTTCCCGAACCCGATGACGAAGTCTTCGTCCGGCTGATACGCCGTGTGCTTCCCGGCACCCTGGAGCGGTCCGGTGCACGTGAATGCATGCTCGTCGGTGCCGAGGCACAGGCCCGGTCCGAAGTCGCCTTCTACCGCCAGGAGATGCTCGGGAAGCGGGCCTGGTGGCGAATAGCCCGCACGACGACGGGCCACGTGGTGGGGTTCGGCATCCCCTCCCACAACTCGGAGGTGCCCGTCACCGGCCCCCTCGGGGTGCTTCCGGAATTCCGCGGTCGCGGCTTCGCGGCCGAGATCCTCGCCGAGACGACCAGAATCCTGGCCGCCGAAACGGGGGCTGCCGTGATCCGTGGAGAGACCGACATCGCCAATCACCCGATGGTCGCCGCCTTCGAGCTGGTCGGCTATCTCGACCACGCCCGCCGCCTCGTCCTGTCCGCCGGCTGACCAGCCACAGGTGCGACGCCCGGTCCCCGCCCCGCCGGGCGTCGCGCCCCACAGTTTCTCCACCTCAACGCGAAGACTCCGAACGACGAAGGAGATCCCGTGCAGTACGACTTCACCTACACCGGACCACCGCAGCCGCTGCTGGGCTCAGTTCAGCGAAAAAGCCCCGGCCGGCGGCGGTGGCGAATCCTCGGCCGTCGCGTCGGTGACCGGCTCTGCCGCCTGCTCCGGCGACTCCGTCAGCCGTGCCGGGAAAGGATCGGCGGCGAGCAGTCGCGCCAGTTCCCCGACCGGGATCGGCCCGTCGGAGCCGATCAGCAGGATGTTCCCGTACCGGCGTCCCCGGAGCACCGAGGGCTCGGCCACCAGACAGACGTGTGCGAACACGGCCGCGAGCGTCGCCGCCTGGGCCTTGGCGAAGGCCAGCGGCGGCCCGTCGGCGAGGTTCGCCGCGTAGTGGCCCCCGGGGCGGAGCGCAGCCGCTGCGGACTGCACGAATTCGACGCTGGTGAGATGGGCCGGCGTCCGCGAGCCGCGGAACACGTCCGCTACGACCACGTCGACGCTCGCGTTCTCGACCTCGGCGAGCACGGCCCGGGCGTCGCCGACGGTCACCTCGATACCGGTCGGCCACGGCAGGTGGTCCGCGACGAACTCCGTCAGCGGGCCGTCCACCTCGACCACCTGCTGCCGCGAGCCCGGGCGCGTCCGAGCCAGGTAGCGGGGCAGCGTCAACGCCCCTCCGCCCAGGTGCAGGGTGTCCAGCGGTTCACCGGGCTCCGCGACCACGTCCAGCAGGTGCGCGATCCGTTGGACGTACTCGAACTCGAGGTACGTGGGGTCCTGGAGATCGACGTAGGACTGCGGGGTGCCGTCGAGAGTGAGCAGCCAGCCACCGTCGCGATCGATGTCGGGCATCAGCTTCGCCGTCCCCAGCGCGACCGCCCGTTCGACCGGAAGCGGCTCCGACGCATCGGCTGGCGTGCCCGTCATCGGCCGGGCCGCCGGAAAGCGACGGGGCGAAGAACGAACGATGAAGCGACGATCATGCGGGCAGCTTAGGCCCCATCAGGGCCGTCTTCCCAAACGGGCGGGGCTACCGACCGGTATGGTCGCTCAGGAGGTCCCGCCCGGGGTGGTCCCTGGCGGTGCGGCGCAGCGGGAAATGGGTGTGGCTGGCGTGGAATTCCGTGAAGACATCCTGGGTGCTCCGTACGAGGCTACGGAGCTCCCCCTCCGCCCGGACGAGGAAGGGGAGGTGAGTGCCACCCTGGTCCGTCGGCTGGTCCAGGGCTCGCGCCAGGCGGTGCTGTACCTGCACGGCTACACCGACTACTTCTTCCAGACCCATCTGGCCGACCACTACAACGCTGCGGGTTTCTCCTTCTACGCGCTGGACCTGCGCAAGTACGGCCGCTCGCTCCGGCCGCACCAGTCGCCGAACTTCGTGACGGACCTCCACACCTACGACGAGGAACTGGACGAGGCGGTCCGAATCATCCGCGAACTCGACGGACACACCAGGCTGTTGGTGAACGGGCACTCGACCGGCGGTCTGGTGGCGGCGCTGTGGGCGGCCCGGCACGAGGGGCACGGCCTGGTCGACGGCCTGTTCCTGAACAGCCCGTTCCTGTCGATGCCGGCCGCTCCCGCCGTCAGGACGCTCGGTGCCCCGGCGCTCGACGCCCTCGGGCGGGCAGCGCCCACCCGCAAGCTCCCGGCCCCGCTGAATCCGCACTACGTGCACAGCCTCCACCGGAACCACCGCGGCAGCTGGGAGTTCGACCTGGCGCTGAAGCCTGCCGAAGGCTTCCCGCTCTTCGCGGGGTGGCTCGCGGCGATCCAACGCGGGCACCGCCAGGTCCGCCGCGGACTTGCCGTCGACTGCCCGGTCCTGCTGATGGCCTCGACCGCCTCCACCATCACCAACAACTGGGACGAGGCGCTGATGCGCACCGACGCGGTCCTCCGGGCCGATGACATCGCCGCACTCGCACCGCGTCTCGGACGGCACGTGACCACCGTCCGGATCGAGGGAGGCGTCCACGACCTGGTCCTGTCCGGCGAGCAGGCCCGCGCCCAGGTGTTCGCCGAACTCGACCGGTGGCTGGCCGCCTACTTCCCGACCCCCTGACGGTCCGTCGGGCCGCGCCTCCTTCGGGGCGCGGCCGCAGGACTGGCGGGGAAGCCGACAGATCGACAGGCTGACCGGCCGGTGTCAGTCCTCGGTGCGGGTGCGCCTGCGTCGACCGGTCGGCACACCCTGCGGCCCGGCGCCGTCACGAAGGACGGAGACCACTCCGAGGCCGGCCGCACTGACCGGGACGGCCAGCAGCGCACCGATGATTCCGGCGATCCCCGAACCCGCCACCACCGCGATCATGATCGTGGCGGGATGCAGTTCGACGGTCCGGCTCTGGATGACGGGCTGCAGGATGTTTCCCTCGATCACCTGGACGGCCAGCACCACGCCCAAGGCCCACAGCGCGGTTCCCAGACCGCCGTTCGCCAGGGCCACGAGCACGGCCACCGTCCCCGACAGGAAGGCCCCGACAAACGGAATGTAGGCCCCCATGAACACCAGTGCGCCGAGGCCGGCCGCGCCGGGCACGCCCAGAACCAGCAGTCCGATGGAGATGAAGGTCGCGTCGATCAGCGCGATCAGGGTGGTCCCGCGCATGAAACCCGCCATCGCCGCGAAGGCCTGCTGACCGCAGGCGATCAAGGTGTCGGCGTGACGGCCGGGGAAGACGTCCTGCACGGCGTCCCCGAAGCGGTGGCCGTCGCGCAGGAAGAAGAAGACCAGGGCGAGGGCCAGGACACCGCCGGTGAGGAGCTGCGTCACCAGGCCGAGGCCGGACAGTACGCCGTTCGCCAGCGAGTCGACCAGTGTGCTCCCGGAACCCGAGCTCTGCTGCAGCGCGTACTGGACCTTGTCGCCGAACGGCCCAAGCCAGGAGGCGATCCGGTCTCCGGCCTGCTGCAGCCCGGAGACGATCTGCGGGGCGCTGTTCACCAGGGAGTTGACCAGCAGCGCGATGCCTCCGGTGACGGTCAGCACCAGGACGGTGCAGGTCAGTCCGGCTGCTGCGCCACGGCCGACGCCCCGGCGGACCAACCACGGCATGACGGGGTAGAGCAGCGCGGTGGCCAGGAGCGCGATCAGGATCGGGATCGTCGCCGCCCTCAGCTCCACCACCACGAACACCGCGAAGGCAGCCACCGTGAGGAGGAGGATCACCGCCGCCGACCAGGCGGCAGCCGCCCGAACCGATGGCGGCAGCATCTGGGAGGGCCGCCGGTCGTCCGGCAAGGACCGTCCCACCGCGACCATCACTCCCGCGGAACCTGATGCCCCGCCAGAGCCCATGGAGGTGTTCCCTGCTGACGACGACTCGCCACCGGGCCCGTCGCCCTGCCCAGGCTCCTGGTACGAGCCCCCATCCCCCTGCGCAGACCCGGGGGCGACCTGATCGCCACCCCGGCCCGGCTGCTCCGGTGGGGCCGGGGCCGGGCCCTGGTCCGACCGGCTCCTCGGACCTCGGGGGTCCTGCGGGCCCTGCGAATTCGAGGAGTCCTCTGCCGCCACCGCCACCTCCGCGACAAGACGCCATCATGATCGTCTCATTCCAGCACATGGGGGTGGTATCCGACGGAACGGACAGAACGGCCCGGCGCGTCGGCCACGCGGCCGCTCCTCCCCGCTCGAACCCTCCGAGCCCTCCGAGCCCTCCGAGCCCGAGCGGCGGGTGTCCGACGGCCGGGGGCGGAACCCGCTCCGGCAGCGGGTCAGCCGCTGTACTCGTCGATCGTCCGACGCAGCAGGGCGACCCGGTTGGAGGTCAGCGAGTCGATGCCCAGGGTGAGCACCTTCCGCATGGTCCTGCGCAGATCGACGGTCCAGGTGGCCAGGCCCATGCCCGCTTCGTGGACCGCCGCGACCAGCCGCTCGTCGACCAGCCCGAACGGCGGGTTGAGGTAGCTGGGGCGCAATTCGTCGAGCAGCCGAGGCTTGGGGAGTTGCAGGCGGTTCCAGGTCAGCGAGATCTCCGCTTCGGGGACGAGTTCCCGGACGGCGAGCATCGCCGGCACCGGTCCGCAGAACGCGACACGGCTCTCCGCCCCGAGGTCCCTGACGACCTGCCAGGCCGCGGCAACGGGGGCCGCGTCGTCGAGATCGATCAGCAGTTGCCTGCCCCCGGTTGCGGCGACAGCGGTGAGCGCCTCCGCCAGGGTGGCGATCCGCAAGCCGGGAGTGGCGACTTCCTCCAGCTGATCGGCCGTCACCCGGGCGATCGGACGGGGGTCGTTCCACAGCCGCGCCAGCGTGCGGTCGTGGAGCAGTACCGGCACCCCGTCCTTGGTGAGCTGGACGTCGACCTCGACGGCGTCGGCGCCGGCCGCGAGAGCCGCCTCGACCGCCGGCAGGGTGTTCTCGCGGTGCAGGTACGGGTCACCCCGGTGGGCGACGGCGCGCACGCGGCTCTTCAACGGAATCGTCCTCTCGCACGGTCGGGCAAGTCACGGTCCGGGCCGCCCCGCCACAGGTCGGCCACCGGACTCCGCATCCTAGGCGGCCCGGGAGCGCGGGCTTCGGCCGGTCACCGGTACCGGCCCGCGGTCCTGGTGAAGGCTCTCTCCTCCGGCGGAGAACGGCGCCGTGCCCGACCGCGCCATTGCCGTCGAACGTCCTGCGAGCGGCCGTCCGTCCTGCGGGGCCGCTGCCGCCGGACGATCCGTCAGCGTCGCTCGACCACCACGTTGGTGGACTTGATCACGGCGGTGGCGGGTGCGCCCGGCACCAGTCCGAGTTCCTCCGCCGAGTCACGGCTGATCAGCGAGACCACCCGGAACGGTCCGGCCTGGATCTCCACCTGCGCGGCCACGTCACCGAGGACCACGGCGGTCACGATCCCGGGGAAGCGGTTCCTGGCCGAGGAGCGCCCCTCCGCCTCGCTGGTCTCCGTCCGGGCCAGTTCCCTTGCGAAAGAGGCGAGTTCGGTCCCGGCAATGATCCGGTGGCCGTGCTCGTCGCGCACCGCGGCCAAGCGCCCCGCGTCCACCCACCGGCGCATCGTGTCGGCGCTCACCCCCAGCATCGAGGCCGCCTCGCCGATGCGGTACGGGTGGACGGGCCGATCGGAGGTGGCCATCGGTGCAGCTCCCGGGCGGTCGGAGGAGGGACGAACTGACCCCGTCATCCTGCCGTACCGCCCGCCCGTCCCGCGCACGCCCCACGCCCAACCCGGCAAGGCCCCACACCGGGCACACCCGCGACCGCGCGACTCGGCGCGCCCGGCCACCTTCCCCGGCCTCCCGCCGACCGGCTCCGAACTCGGACTCGGACTCGGCCCCGGCCCCGGCCCCGGCCCGACGGGGCAGAGCCGCGCCGCAGCCGGAGCTGCCTCACTCTCCTCCGAACAGCTCCCGGCGGGCCGCGTCGCCCGCGGTCAGCACCGCCCCGGCAAGGACGGCACCGCCGCCCGCCGTCCCGGCCTGGACCTCGGTGGCGAGCGGGGAGAGCGCGGCCAGCCGGCGCTCGACCCTGGCCGCCAGGTCGGGGCCGCCTGCCTGGCCGATCTCGCCGCCCAGCACCACGCAGCCCGGGTCGAGGACGACACAGATCGCGGAGGCCCCGAGGGCGATCCGGGCCGCCAGTTCCTCCAAGAACTCCTCGGCCCCGGTCTCCACCGCGTGCCGTACCACCGCCTCGGCGGCGGGCTCGATGACGTCCTCCCCGAGCCGAAGCCGACCGGCCTCAAGGGCGACACCACCGCAGCCGTCCGATCCCGGGCCGCCCGGTGGACGGCCCGCAGGCTCAGCGGCATTGGCGCCAGGCGCTCCGGGCTCGGGCTTCAGACCGTGACGCTCGGCGAGTTCGCAGATCGCCGCACTCGACACCATCGAGTGGAAGCCCCCGTCGCAGTTGGTGGCGCCGGGCAGTCCGACCGTGCCGGGCACCGGGAGGAAGCCGATCTCTCCGGTACCGCCGGAGGCGCCGCGGCGCAGTCGGCCGTCCAGCACCACGGCGGCGCCGACGCCGTGCCCGAGCCAGATCAGGGCGAAGTCCCGTCGGCCCCGGGCGGCGCCGAGCCGGTGCTCGGCGATGCCCGCGAGGTTGACCTCGTTCTCGAGGATCACCTCGGTTCCGGGGCGGGAGCGCAGGGCGGCCAGCAGTTTGGTGTGCCACTCGGGGAGCTTCCCCGAGTTGTTGAGGGCGCCGGTCGAAGGGTCCACCAGACCGGGCGCGCCGACCGCGACGGTGTGCAACTCCTTCGCACCGGCTGCGGCGGCGGTGGCGAGCAGCGTCTCGACGGTCCGCTCGACGAGCAGGTCGCCCTCCGCCCCAGCACCGACGGACGCGCTGTCCGCGCCCTCGCCTCCCAGCACGTGGCCATCGGTCGCCGCCGCCTCCGGCACGGCGGCCGGGATGGTCGCGGTGCCGAGGGTGCGTCCGGTCAGGTCGGCGACCACCAGGCTGACGCCAGTGGAGCGGATGTCGATCCCGGCGAGGTGGGCACGGTCGGCGACCAGCTCGTACAGGCGAGCGTTGGGCCCCCGGCGCAACGCGGCGCTCTCGCCCGCCTGGGCGACCAGGCCGCCCCGCTGGAGGCGGTCGAGCAGGTCTGCGACGGTGGGTCGGGAGAGGCCGGTCAGGGTCCGCAGGTCGGATGCGGTGAGCGGGCCCCGTTCGAGCAGCAGCTCGAGGGCAAGCCGGTCGTTGATGGCCCGGGCGGTGCTCGGCGTGGCAGTGCGAGCGGTCGTCATGAGCCTGCATCCTTCCAGAGGTTTCTATCAGGCAGGGTCCCTGATAGTTTACTGGCATCCGATCGACCCAAGGGGGAGCCCGGCATGGGCGAGACTCTCAAGGACGTCCAGCGCGCAAGGGTGAGCGTGGCGCTGGTGTTCGCCGTTCACGGTGCCGTCACCGGCACCTTCGTCACCCGCATTCCGTGGATCAAGGACCACCTCGATCTGAGTCCCGGTCAGCTGGGCATCGCCCTGGTCTTCCCGGCCGTCGGCGCGTCCGTGGCGATGCCGCTGGCGAGCCGGATCGTGCACCGGCTGGGTGCCCGCACCGCGCTCCAGGGCCTGCTGACGCTCTGGTGCCTCTCGCTGGCCCTCCCGGCCCTGGTCCCGAACCTCGCCACGCTCTGCCTGGCGCTGTTCCTGTACGGCGCCACCGCCGGCATGTCGGACGTGGCGATGAACGCCCAGGGCGTCGAGGTCGAGGAGCGGCTCGGCCGGTCGATCATGTCCGGCCTGCACGGCATGTGGAGCCTCGGCGGGCTGGTCGCCTCCGGGTTCGGCGTGCTGGCGGCCCATCAGAAGGTCGACGCCCGGCTCCAGTACGCGGTGACCGCCGCGGTGCTCACGGTGCTCGCCCAGATCGTCTCGCGCGGGGTGCTCGACGTCCGCCCCGCCGCCGAGGAGGAGGCCCCGCCGCGCTTCGCGCTGCCGCCCAAGGAGGCGCTGCTGATCGGCCTGGTCGGCTTCTGCGCGGTCTTCGCCGAGGGTGCCTCGATGGACTGGAGCGGCGTCTACCTGCGCGACGTCACGGGTGCCTCCGACTCGACCGCGGCCGCCTGCTTCACCGCCTTCGCGGCGACCATGGCCGCGGCCCGGCTGGCGGGCGACGCCGTGGTCCGGCGGCTGGGCCCGGTGCGCGCCGTCCGGCTGAGCGGCGCGGTGGCCACCACCGGCGGCCTGCTGGTGGTGTTCGCCGACCGTCCGTACGTGGCCGTCCCGGGCTTCGCCCTGATCGGCATCGGCATCGCCGTGGTGGTGCCGCTGGCCTTCGCCGCCGCCGGGCGGGCCGGCACCAACCCGAGCCAGTCGATCGCCGGTGTCGCCACCGTCACCTACACCTCCGGCCTGGTCGCCCCGGCCGTGGTCGGCGGCATCGCGCAGGCGAGTTCGCTGACGGTCTCCTTCGTCGCCGTCACCGTGCTGGCCGCCGCGCTGATCCCGGCCGCGACGGCGCTGCGCCACCGCAGGCCGACCGACACCCCGGCCACGACGGCCTCCCTGGAGCCCATCCGCTGACGGGCGGTCCCGGGGCGCGGGCGCCGTCCACCGAGGGGGCACGGCCTCCCCTCGACGCGTCCCGCCCCGCCCGAAAGCGAACCCGAACAGGCCCGAACAGCGCCGGACGGGCGCGAACGAGCCCGGACGAGCCCCGACCCTCCGGAGCATCAACCCGGTTTCCGCTGCGTCACCCGCCACAGTCGGCGCGGGAGTTCGCCCTCCTCGAAGGGCTCGGTCCCGGGCGCCGTCCAGCCCTCCGCCAGCCGGTCCACCAGTTCGCGCGAGAAGAAGTGCACCGCGAAGCCGCCGTGCTCCCAGATGTCGTCGCCGTGCCCCGTCCCGGCGCCGAAGTGCGCGTCGCCGGTGTGCCGCACCGTGTACACCAGGGTGCCGCCGGGTCGGAGCACCCGCCGCACCTCCCCGGCCAGCGCCACCAGTTCGTCGGTCGACAGGGCCATGCAGAACAGCATGTGCGCGTACACCGCGTCCACCGCGCCGTCGGGCAGGCGCAACGGCTCGCGGACGTCCTGCACCAGGGTGTCCACCGCCAGCCCCTCGGCCCCGGCCCGCTCGGCGAGCTGGTCCAGGCCCACGGGGCTGAAGTCGGCCGCGGTGACGGCGAAGCCCCGGCGGCCGAAGTACAGGGCGTCCCGGCCGTGGCCCGCGCCGAGTTCGAGCACCGCCCCGCCCGGGCGGAAGACGGTGGCCCCGTACGCGGCCGACTCGGAGGGCCGCTCGCCGTACATCTCGGGGTGCGCGGCGTACGTCCGCTCCCAGTGCTCGCGCTGTGCCCGCGCCAGTGCCTCGCCCATCGCCTCCGCCTCGTTCCGCGTCCCGCTCCCACCGACACCGACACCGGTGCCGGCACCCGACCACCAGCGCGATCGACCACACCGGCCGCACCGGCCGCACCGGCCGATGAACACACGGACCGACGGGCGGCGCGGGGGAACCCGGTCCGCGGTGCCCACCCCGGGGAGCTGCGGTTCCATCCTGCCGTGCGATGCTCCTGGTCATGGACTCCGCCCCGCGCAACCCGATCGGCGCCCACGTCCCGGTGGCCGGCAAGGGCCTGGCGGGCACGGGGCTGGCCTACGCCGACAAGGTGGGGGCGGAGGCGGTGCAGGTGTTCGTCGCCAACCCGCGCGGCTGGGCGACCCCGGCCGGGAATCCCGCGCACGACCTGGCGTTCCGGACGGCCTGCGCCGAGCGGGGCGTCCCGGCGTACGTGCACGCGCCGTACCTGATCAACTTCGGTTCGGACTCGGCCGCGACCGTGGAGCGCTCGGCCGAGTCGCTGACGCACTCCCTGCACCGCTCGGCGGCGATCGGCGCGCGCGGCGCGGTGGTCCACACCGGGTCCGCGCTCTGCGGCGGCGGCACCCGCGCCGAGGCGCTGGCGCAGGTCCGCGAGCAGGTTCTGCCGATCCTGGACGGCCTGGACCGGTACGGGGCGGACGCCCCGTGGCTGCTGCTGGAGCCGACGGCCGGGCAGGGCAGCTCGCTCTGCGCCCGGATGGAGGACCTCGCCGCCTACCTGGCCGCCCTGGAGCACCACCCGCTGGTCGGGGTCTGCCTGGACACCTGCCACGCTTTCGCCGCCGGGCACGACCTGGCCGCGCCCGGCGGCGTGGACCAGTTGTTCGCCGCGCTGCACGAGGCGGTCGGCCCGGGACGGCTGCGGCTGATCCACGCCAACGACTCGCAGGACGTGGCCGGGGCCCGCAAGGACCGGCACGAGAACATCGGCGCGGGCCACATCGGCGCCCCCGCCTTCGCGGCGCTGCTGGCCCACCCGGCGACGGCCGGGGTCCCGCTGGTCATCGAGACCCCGGACGGCCGCCACGATCCGGCCCGGATCGAGGGTGCCCGCCATGCCGCCGACATCGCGCTGCTCAAACAACTGCGCGACCGCACCGCCGGTTAAGCTCACCGGGTGCCCGCCCCTCACCCGATAGCCGGTCCCGACTCCCCGACCGCCGACGACTCCGGCGCCCCGGCCCGGGGAACGGCGTCCGGAGCAGCCGCCGAAACGGACGCTGCCCCGGCCACCGGCACCCACCCGCCGCACCGCCACGCGCTCCAGCGGCTCGCCCTGCTGGTGGCGCTGCTGGCCGCCGCCGCGTCCTCCCTGCTGCTGTGGGACCCGTCCACGATGCTGACGGCGGTGTCCGGGCCGTGGCGGGTGCCGTTGGCGGTGGCGGTGTACGGCTTCGGGACGGTGGCGTTCCTCCCCCGTCCCGCGCTCAACGCCGGGGTCGGGCTGCTGTTCGGCCCGCTGTGGGGCGTGCCGGTGGCGCTCGCGGGGTCGGCGCTGGGGGCGGCGGTGGCGTTCGGGCTGGGGCGCCGGCTGGGGCGGGACGCGCTGCGGCCGCTGCTGCGCGGCAAGGTGCTGACCGCGATCGACCGGCGGTTGTCCGAACAGGGTTTCCGCAGCGTGCTGCTGGTCCGGCTGTTCCCGGGGGCGCCGTTCCAGGCGGGCAACCTCGCTTGCGCGTTCTCCGGCGTCCGGTTCCGGCCGTACCTGGCGGGCACCGTGCTCGGCGTGGTCCCGACCACCGCCGCGTACGTGGTCGCCGGGGCGAGCGCGGGGTCGCCGACCTCGCCGGTGTTCCTGATCTCCGCCTCGGTGATCGCCGTGATGTGCGTGTTCAGCGCGGTCACGCTCTGGCGGGCCCGCCCGCGCCGCTCCTCGTCCTGACCGCCTCCGCCCCTCCCCCGGGTGCCGCCCGGGGCGCGGCCGTCAGCGCTCGACGGCCGGCGACCACTCGCCGAGCAGCGCCAGCACCACCGTGTTGAGGACCATCACCGCACCGATCCCGAGCGCCCACCCCGGGCGCCCGGTGACCGCGAGCAGCGCCACCGCCCCGCCCCAGACCAGCAGTTGCACGGCGTACCACGCCACCGGGGCGTCCCGGACCGGGCGGCGCGGCGCTGCGTACCGCCCCCACAGCACGATCGCGACGGCGGGCAGCACCAGCGCGAGCAGGACGCGCACCGGCAGCGGGCCGTCCGCCCACAGCCCGTACCCGCCGATCGCGAGCGCCACCAGCGAGACCAGCTCCAGCAGCAGCCGGAGCGCCAGTTGACTTCCCGTCAGCACCTTGCGCATGCCCGTTCCCCCCGTACCGGCGGCCCCCGTGACCACCACGACCGGGAATTCCTACCACAGCACCGGCCCGCCGGACCTGCCCCGGACGGGCCCGAAAAGGGTTCGCCGACCGGGCGGGGCTGCTCCACCATGGCGACATGACGAACGAGACCTCCCCCGAGAATCCCACCGAGACCCCCGCCACCACCCGGGTCGACCCGCCACTCGCCGCCGACGAGGCCACCATGCTCGGCGCCTGGCTGGACTTCCACCGCGCCACGCTGGCCGTCAAGTGCGCGGGCCTGACGCCCGATCAGCTGCGCGAGCGCTCCTGTCCCCCGTCCACGCTGTCGCTGCTCGGCCTGGTGCGGCACATGGCGGAGGTGGAGCGCCACTGGTTCCGCGGGGTGCTGGACGGCCAGGACCTGGGTGGCTCCGGCCGCTACTGGTCGGAGCAGTACCCGGACGGCGACTTCGACCTGATCGACGACGCCGACCCGGTGGCCGACACCGCCGCCTGGCAGGAGGACGTGGCGTTCGCCCGCGAGACCGCGCGCGGCCTGTCGCTGGACACCGTGGCCAAGGGGCGGTCCCGCGACGGCGAGGTGACGCTCCGTTGGATCATGGTCCACATGATCGAGGAGTACGCCCGGCACAACGGCCACGCCGACCTGCTGCGGGAGCGCATCGACGGCGCCACCGGCGAGTAGCCCACGACCGGCGGCCGGCCACCGGTCAGGCCCGACCACGCCCGACCCAGCGTGGCTCGCCCGGGCCGAACCGAAGCCGTTACATGATTGTTGACACCCAGTCAACTGAGCCCGGGCCGTCACCGATATGGTCGTCGCGCGCAACCGTTCAGGGATCATGGGCGTCATTGCGGGTATCCGGGGAGCACGGATTTTCCTCCGCGCCACAACCCGTGCGGCGGGCACAAGCGGGCACATCTGCGGTGATCAGTGCGATACTCGGACAGTTCCAACAAGTGGATGACGTGTCAAAACGACCCGTCGTCCCTCCGGGGGACGAGTACGGAACGAGACAGGGAGGCGCGGCTAATGGGAGCACTTCGCGACGAGCACCACAACGGGTGGCTGATGCCCTCCGGAAGCTACCCGGCCGCGATGTACGAGGAACCGTGGGAGGGCGAGGAGACGCTGCCCGGCGTCCAGATCGGCCCGTCCAGGATCGTCTCGCTCCGCCCGACCGGCTTCGAGGCCGCCCGCACCGTGGGGGAGCACATCCGGGCCTCCACCCCGGTGGTCATGGACCTCACCGAGATGAGCGACGCCGAGGCCAAGCGCATGGTCGACTTCGCCTCCGGCCTGATCTTCGGCACCTGCGGCGGCATCGAGCGGATCGCCCGCCGGGTATTCCTGCTCACCCCGGCCGAGGTCGAGGTGATGGTCATCGACCGCCCGCTGGACGACACCGGCTTCTACAACCAGAGCTGACGCCCGGGCGGCCACGCCCCGCCACCTCGACGCCCCGGCCGAACCTCACGGCCCCGAAGGCCCCGCGCCCCGCGCGGGGCCTTCGTCGTGCCCGCTCCCGGCCCGCCCGGCCTCCCCCTGAGACCCGTGCATTTAAATTGAGACACGAATGTCTCATCCGCGCTATGCTCCTCCCATGGCAACCGACCGCGACTCCGTCCTCGAAGCGGCCGTCGGCGTCCTCTCCCGGCGCCCGACGGCCCATCTCGACGAGATCGCCCGCGCCGCGGGCATCAGCCGGGCGACGCTGCACCGGGTCTTCCCGGGGCGCGAGGCCCTGATCCGCGAGGTGGGCGCCCTCGGCCTGCGCCGGTTCGCCACCGCGCTGGACACCGCGCAGGTCGAGGAGGGCGACGCCGAGGCGGCACTGCGCCGCCTGGTGGACGCGGTGGTGCCGGATGCCGCGCTGTGCGCGTTCCTGGCCGGCGAGAACCAGCTGTACGACGACGAGGAGATCAACGACCTCTGGGAGTTCCAGGACGCCCGGGTCCGCGCACTGTTCCTGCGCGGCCAGCAGGAGGGCGTGTTCCGGGTCGAGCTCTCGACCGGCTGGCTCAGCGAGGCGTTCTTCGACCTGGTGGCCGGCATCGGCTGGGCCGTCCAGGAGGGGCGGCTGGCCCCGCGCGAAAGCGCCTTCTCACTCGCCGAGCTGTTCCTCGGCGGCGCCCTGCGAAGAGACCCCCGGCGGAGCCCCGAGCAGGAGAAGCCGTGGCATTCGCACCAAGAACAGCACCAAGAACAGCACCAAGAACCACGACAGGAACCGCAGCAGAATCCGCAGCGAAACCTGCAGCACGACCTCGAGCACGACCCCGAGCCCGAGAAAGATCCACGGAGATCTGATATCCCATGAGTTCCACCCCCGTCGTCCGGTCCGGCCACCGCTGGACCGGTCTCGGCGTCCTCGTGCTGGCCGTCACCCTGGTGGCGGTCGACGCGACGGTGCTCTCCCTCGCCATCCCTTCGATCACCGAGACCCTCCGCCCGTCCGGCACCCAACTGCTGTGGATCGGTGACGTCTACTCCTTCGTGCTGGCCGGCCTGCTGGTGTCGATGGGCGCGCTCAGCGACCGGCTGGGCCGCAAGCGGGTGCTGCTGGTGGGTTCGGCGGCGTTCGGCGCGGCCTCGCTGCTGGCGGCGTACGCGCCGGGTCCGGGCTGGCTGATCCTGGCCCGGGCGCTGCTCGGCGTGGCCGGTGCGACGATCATGCCGTCCACCCTGTCGCTGATCCGCACGCTGTTCCCGGACACCCGGGAGCGGGCCACCGCGATCGGCATCTGGGGGGCCGGCGCGGCGGCGGGCGCGGCGCTCGGCCCGCTGGTGGGCGGCGTGCTGCTGGAGCACTTCTGGTGGGGGTCGGTGTTCCTGCTGAACCTGCCGGTGATGGTGCTGCTGCTGGTGTTCGGCGCCTGGCTGCTGCCGGAGTCCCGCGATCCGCAGCCGGGCCGCTGGGACATGCCGAGCGTGCTGCTGTCGATGGCGGGTGTGATCGGCGCGGTGTACGGCGTCAAGGAGTTCGCCGCGCACGGCTTCGCCGACTGGTCGACGCCGGTGGTGTTCGTGCTGGGCGCGGGCCTGCTGGTGGCGTTCGTCCGCCGTCAGCTGCGGCTGGAGACGCCGCTGCTGGAGGTCCGGCTGTTCCGGAACCCGCGTTTCACGGCGGCGGTGGTCTCCTCGCTGATCAGCCTGATCGGCCTGTCCGGCGTGATCTTCTTCATGTCGCAGTACCTGCAGCTGGTCCGCGGCTACTCGCCGTTGGACGCGGGCCTGGCCGAGATGCCGGCCTTCGTCGGCTCGGTGGCGGGCGGTCTGCTGACGGCCCGTCTGGTCCGCCGGGCGGGTGCCCGCCGGGTGCTGACGGTGGGCCTGTTCGTGATGGGCGTGGGCATCGGCGTGCTGGGCTTCGTCCGGGTGGACAGCGCCTACCTGCTGCTGGGTGCCTCGTTCCTGGCGCTCGGCACGGCAGAGGGCGTGGTCTACACGCTCTCCTCGGACCTGGTGCTGGGCACCGCCCCGGCCGACAAGGCGGGCGCGGCCTCGGCGGTGTCGGAGACGGCGTACGAGCTGGGCGCGGCGCTGGGCATCGCGCTGGTCGGCTCGGTCGTGACGGCCCTGTACGCGGGGTCGCTGACGGTTCCGGCCGGCGTCGATCCGGCGCTCGCCGATCGGGCGGGCGAATCGCTGGGCGGTGCCCACGAGGCGGCGTCCACGCTGCCGACGGGTCTCGCCGAGCAGCTGATGGGCAGCGCGAGCAGCGCCTTCGTGCACGGCATCACGGTCGCCGCCTGGGTGTCGGCCGCCCTGCTGCTGGGCGCCGCCGTCCTGGCGCACCGCCTGCTGCGCGCCACCGCCCCGGCCCGAACCGCGCCGGACCAGGCGCCGCAGCACGGGGAAAGCCCGCAGGCGCACGAGCACGAGCAGAAGCACGAACGCGAACAGAGCCAGGGACAGGGCCAGGAACAGGGACAGGGACAGGAGGAGCGCATACCCACCGGTCACTGACCGGCGCGCCCGCCCCGGGCGGGCATCCGGCACCCGGCGCCGC
Organism: Kitasatospora sp. NPDC088391; assembly: GCF_044753345.1. Lineage (NCBI taxonomy): Bacteria > Bacillati > Actinomycetota > Actinomycetes > Kitasatosporales > Streptomycetaceae > Kitasatospora > Kitasatospora sp. NPDC088391. Next base: position 430,403 of record NZ_JBIVNB010000004.1, on the reverse strand, counting down.
GCATCTGACGGCCCGTCGGGCCCGCCCCGCCGGCGCGGGCGCCGCACTCGTCCCAATGGCGCAGCGCCGCTGGCCCGGGGCGCGGGCGGGCTCGGACGATGGGTGGTGGCGGGTCCGGCCGGGCCGGTTCCGCACGTCCGGACGCGGGCCGCGGGCCCGCCGGACCGACCGCGGCGCGCACGGGCCGGCGCGGGGTCCGTCGAGCGAAGGGTGCATCGGCCATGCAGGAGACGGAGCGGGACGGTTCGGGCGGCGGCGGCCTGCGGCGGCAGGGGCCGGCGACGGGCCCGGCGCGGGGTCCGGTGGCGAAGCCGGTCGCGGGTCGGCGCGGGCTGCGGGTGGGGCTGGCGATCGGCGCGGCGGTGGCGGGCATCGCGGGCATCGCCGCGTGCGGCGGCACCTCGGGCGAGGACCCGGTGCAGGCGGCGCTGTCGACGTTCACGGTGGGGGCGCCGCCGGAGACGGCGGGCTTCTCGGGCGAGCCGCCGTCCGCGTTCGCCTCGGCGCACGAGTCGGCGTTGGCCTCGGTGTCGGCGGCGGAGGCGTCGGCCTCGGCCCGGGCGTCGGCGTTCGAGGCGTCGGCGAACGCCCAGTTGGCGGCGACCCACGACAAGGCCGTGCAGGTGCTGGCGAACGTCCCGGACGCGGGCAACGCGATGACCGACGTGACGCTGACGGGGGTGCCGAACTCGGTGTCGGGCGATCTGACGGCGGCGGTGGTGAACGTCACCAACAGCACCGGCGAGACCCGCTCCTACGCGATCCAGGTCGATTTCCTCGACAACACGGGGAAGGCGGTGAGTTCGACGGTGCTGGGTGTGGAGCAGTTGGCGGCGCGCGCGACCGCCAACCCGGTGGCCTTCTCCAAGGCGGGCAAGGACGTGAACGTGAACCCGGTCGTGGTGAAGGCCTACCGGTACTGACGGGTGCCGGGGGCGGCCGTCAGTTGCGGTTCAGCGCGCGGGTGATGCCGGCCACGGCGGCGGTGGTGAGCACCCAGCCCGCGGCGACCAGCAGGTAGCCGACGGTCTGCCGGTAGTCCGTCCAGTACCAGGCGGAGCGCTGCCCGAAGCCGCCGATCGGCACCAGCAGGTCGAGGGTGTAGACGAGCGGGTTGAAGGGCGTGCCGGAGCCGCCGCCGGACTGGGTGGACTGCTGGCCGCCGCCGGAGAACAGCGCGGTGCCGAGCGCGGTGAGGAGCAGCAGCCAGAGCCCGGCCTGCCAGGGGCGGTAGCCGTAGCCGACGGTGGCGTCGAGCAGGCGGCCCCAGGCCCGGCCGGCCGGGCCGAGGGTGTGCCGGCGGCGGCGCTGCTTGGCGAGCAGGACGCGGCGGGCGTCGTCGTCGTGGCCGATCTTGCGGTACCAGGCGGCGAGTTGCTCGTAGGGCTGGGGCGCGTAGCCGGGCAGGGCGGCGAGCCAGTCGAGGCGGTGGGCGAGGGTGCCGGCGTCGCCGTCGGGGTGGATCGAGGTGTAGGTGAAGCCGTCGAGGCGGCTGTCGGCGGGCCAGCTGCGGGCGTGGTCGTGCAGCACGGTGACCTGCGCCTCCTGCAGGTCGACGGCGCCGGTGGGGGTGGCGGCGGGGGTGAGGCGCAGTTCGCCGGCCTTGAGCCGCTGGGCGTCCAGGGCGACCAGGTCGGCCGGGTCGCCGCCGGTGGGCCGGCCGCCGTCGAGGACGGCGCCGTGCAGGGAGAGTCTGCTGCGGACGGTGGCGCCGGGCAGCCGTATCGGGCCGTGCGCGCGGAAGCCGTCGGAGAGCATCATGGTGCCGGTGCTGAGGTCCTCGCCGCTGAGCGCGTCGCCGCAGGGGTTGTGCAGTTCGGCGCCCTCCAGGAAGAGGCCGCCGCCGAGCTGGGCGCCGACCAGGCGCAGGCCGCCGCGCACGGTGAGGCCGTGCCGGCCGAACAGGCCGCCCTCCATCACCAGGCCGCCCGCCCAGAGCGCCCAGACGTCGCCGGCGGGCAGGGCGGCGGCGCGGCCGGCGGGGCCATCAGGACCGTCGGGGCCTTCGGGGGTGTCGGTGCCGACGAGTTCGCGGGCGGTCAGCCGGACGCCGCTGAGCCGGAGTTCGCCGGTGATGTGGGCGCGGGTCAGGGTGAGGCGGCCGTCGATGACGGAGTCCTCGAAGAACAGGTTGCCGTCGACGCGCAGCAGCCAGCCGTCCAGTCCGGGCAGTCGGCAGCCGACCAGCCCGGTGGAGCGCAGTTGGGCGCCGCGCAGCATCACCGGCTGTTCGAAGTGGCAGCCGGTCAGGGTGAGCGCGTGCGGGACGGCGGTGTCGGCGAGGTCGAGGCGGCCGGTGATCCGGGCGCCGGTGAGCCGCAGGGCGCCGGGCGTGCCGGAGGTGAGCAGGGCGTGCAGCGCGGCGGCCCGGACGGTGCGCTCCGCGCCCCAGGCGGCGCCGTCGCACGGGTCCTCCGCCCCGTCGCGCGGGTCCTCGGCCCGGGCGTCCTCGGGTCGCAGGTCCACGTGGGCCCCGGTGGCGAAGCCGTCCCAGACCCGTTGTTCGATCTCGCTCAGTTCGGCGTACGCCAGCACTGCCCGTTCCCCCTGCCCGCCCCGTCGGTCAGCGCACAGCGTACCGGGGCGGCGGGGACGGTCAGTTGACGGAGCGGAGGATGACGTCCTCGTAGTCGCAGACGCCGTCCTCGGCGTAGCGGGGGCCGGTGTGTTCGGCGGCGGGCAGGCCGTCCCCGGCGGGGAGCGGGTCGCCGGGGCGGTGGGCGGTCGGTTCGGCGGGGGCGGTCGGTTCGGTGAGGTGTCCGGTGTACGTGTCCATGGCTCCATAGTGGGCGGGTCCGCCTGTACGGGCCTGGTGCCCGGCCGGAGAGCCCCCCGATCGGGTGTACGGGTGGTACCTTCCTCTCCTTCACCCGGCCGCCGCACCGGGTCGTCCGCGAACCTCCCGGCCGCCGGGGCCGTCCTGACGCCCCGTCACCCGGTCGGCGGGCGGCGGGAACCACCCGGGCGGCGGCGTCGGGCGGCCCGGGTGCGCCGACCGGCTGGCCGGGCCCGGGGCGCGACCTTAGCTTCGAGGCGGCGGGCGTGCCGACGCCGCCCGTGACCGCGACTTCCGGAAGCCGGCCTGTTCGATGACTGCTCCCCCCGCCCCGGCGCGCCCGCGCGCCCGACGTCTGCGCAACCGACGTCTGCGCACCCGACGGCCCAGCGCCCCGCTCCCCGCCGGCCCGTCCCCCCGTGCCCCGCTCCCCGGCGCCCCGCGGCCGCGTCCCCGCACCCGGCTCGCCGCCGCCCTGCTGTCCTGCGCCTGCGCGCTGCCCGCCGTGCTGGCGGTCGCCCCGGCGGCGGCCGCCCCGACCGGCCCGGGGGTGTTCCGGGTGCCGCCCGGCGGCTCGGTGCAGGCGGCGCTGGACGCGGCCCGCCCGGGCGACGTGGTGGAGCTGGCCGAGGGCAGCTATCCGGGCAGTCCGACGCTGGCCACCGACGGGGTGACGCTGCGCGGCGCGGGCCCGGGCACCGTGCTGGTGCCGGACCCGGGCGACCGGGGCGCCTGCGCCCGGACCGGGAACGGCCTGTGCGTGGCGGGCACCGCGGACGACCGGGGCGCGCCGGTGCGGGTGCTGTCGGGGGTGGTGGTGGAGGGGCTGACGGTGGCGGGTTTCGCGCGCGACGGCCTGAGCGCGGCCGTCACCGACGGTCTGACGGTGCGCGGGGTGACGGCCCGGGACAACGGGCTGCAGGGCATCAGTGTCGAGATGTCGACCCGGACGGTGCTGACCGACAACGCGGCGCACGACAACGGCCAGGCCGGGATCTTCGTCGCCAACTGGTACGACCGCAAGGGCGGGGCGCTGGACACCCGGGGCACCGAGGTGTCGGCGAACCGGCTGACCGGCAACCGGATCGGCCTGCAGCTGCGCCGGGTCCGCGGGCTGGCGGCCCGGGCCAACCTGGTGTCGGGCAACTGCGGCGGCGTGTTCGTGGTCGGCGACGACGGGGTGCCGCGGGCCGGGGCGCTGACCGTCGCCGAGAACGTGGTGCGCGCCAACAACCGCTACTGCGCGCCGATCCCGCGCCTGGACGCGGTGCAGGGCACCGGCATCCTGCTGACCGGCACCGAGGACGTCACGGTCTCCGGCAACCGGGTCTCCGACCACACGGGGGCGTCCCCGATGTCGGGCGGCATCGTGCTCTACCCGAGCGTGGTGGGCGCCCCGAACGCCCGCGCCACCGTCACCGGCAACGTGCTGGCCGACAACCTGCCCGCCGACCTCGCCGACCGCGACCCGGCCGGGACCGGGCACCTGTTCACCGCCAACTCCTGCCGCACCTCCGAGCCGGCCGGCCGCTGCTGACCCACCGGCCCGCTCCCCCGCCGAAAGCCCGACAGGCCGCTGGCCCGAGAGCCCGACAGGCTGAGAGCCCCAGAGCCCGAGAGCCCCGCCGGCCGAACAGACCGAAAGGCAGTCCCCCATGACCTCCGCCCCTCCCCTGTCCGTCCCGCCCTCGATGCTGCTGCGCGAGCTGGTCTTCGGCGCGGCCTGCGCGGGCGCGGTCCGCGCCGCCGCGAGCCTGCGGCTGCCGGACGCGCTCGACGAGGAGCCCGCCTCCGCCGCGGAGCTGGCCGCCCGGCTCGGCGTCGAGCCGGGCCCGCTGGAGCGCCTGCTGCGGGCGCTGGCCTGCTACGAGGTGTTCGCCGAGGACGGCGACGGCCGCTACCGGCACACCCCGCTGTCCCGGCTGCTGCGCGCCGACGAGCCGGGCAGCCTGCGCGACATCGCGCTGTGGTGCACCGAGCCGTGGACCTGGCAGTCCTGGTCGCGGCTGGACGACGCGGTGCGCACCGGGCGCAGCGTGTTCGGCGACACCTTCGGCAAGGAGTTCTTCCAGTACCTGCACGACGACGCGCCGGAGTCGGCGGCGCTGTTCAACCGGGCGATGACGCAGTCCAGTCGGCAGTCTGCGCAGGACCTGGCGGGGTTCCTCGACCTGGCGGGCGTCGCCTCGGTGGCGGACGTCGGCGGCGGGCAGGGCCTGGTGCTGGCGGAGCTGATGGAGCGTCACCCGGACCTGCACGGGACGCTGCTGGACCTGCCGAAGGTGGTGGAGCACGCCGATCCGCGGCTGCTGCCGGGCGGGGCGCTGGCCGACCGGGCCCGGCTGGTGCCGGGCGACTGCCGGGTGGCGGTGCCGGTGCAGGCGGACCTGTACATCGTGAAGAACATCCTGGAGTGGGACGACGACTCGACCCGCCGGACGCTGCGCAACCTGCGCGAGGTGGCCCGGCCGGGTGCCCGGGTGGTGATCGTGGAGAACCTGGTGGACGACTCCCCCTCGATGCGGTTCACCACCGCGATGGACCTGCTCCTGCTGCTGAACGTGGGCGGCGCCAAGCACACCCGGGGCAGCCTGACCGCGCTGATCGCCGAGTCCGGCCTGGTGCTGGACTCGCTGGCGCCGGTCAACCCGTACCTGCACGCCTTCTCCTGCACGGTGCCGTAGCCGGCCGCCCGCGCGCGGGCGCGGGGGGGGGGGGCCGGGGGGGGCCGGGGGGCCCCGCCCCCCCCCCCCCGGGGGGGCCGGGGGGCGGGGGGGGGCGGGGGGGGGCCCGCCCCCCGCCCCGGCCCCCCCCCCCCCGCCGGCGCCCGCCCCCCCCCCCCCCGCGCCCCCGCGGGGGGGGGCCGCCGCCCCCCCGGGGGCCCCCCCCCCCGGCGCCCGCGCGCGGGCCTCAGTGCACGGCGGCCTGCGCAGTAGCCTCCTCGGCGGCCATCTCGGCGACCAGCGCGGTGGTGTGCCGGCCGGCCCGGAAGCGCGGGTCGGCGAGGACCCGGCGCAGGTAGCCGGTGGTGGTGCGGACAGCGGGGCCGTCGATCCGGAACTCGTACAGGGCGCGGTCGAGCCGGGCGATCGCCTGGTCGCGGTCGGGGGCCCAGGCGACGGTCTTGGCGAGCAGCGAGTCGTAGTCGGGGCCGACCGGCCAGCCGGGGTAGGCGTGGGTGTCGACCCGGACGAACGGGCCGCCGGGCGGCACGAACTCGGTGAGCAGGCCGGGGGTGGGCAGGAAGCCGCGTTCGGGGTCCTCGGCGTTGACCCGGGCCTCGACGGCGCAGCCGCGCGGCCGGACGGCGTCCTGGCGGATCGTCAGCGGGAGGCCGGCGGCGACGGTGAGCTGTTCGCGGACCAGGTCGATGCCGGTGACCATCTCGGTGACGGGGTGTTCGACCTGGAGCCGGCAGTTGACCTCCATCAGGTAGAACCGGTGGTCGGGGGCGAGCACGAACTCGAAGGTGGCGGCGCCGACGTAGCCGACGGCGAGGGCGCCGCGGACGGCGGCGGCGCAGATCTCGCGGCGCAGCGGGTCGGGCAGGTTGGGCGCCGGGGACTCCTCGACGAGCTTCTGGTGGCGGCGCTGCACGGAGCAGTCGCGTTCGGCGAGGTGGACGGCGTTGCCGTGGGTGTCGCAGAGCACCTGGACCTCGATGTGCCGGGCGCCGTCGACGTAGCGTTCCAGGTAGAGCCGTTCGTCGCCGAAGACGGCGCGGGCGTGCGCCCGGGTCTCCTGGTAGCTGCCGGCCATGTCGGCGGGGTCGCGGACCACGGCCATGCCGCGTCCGCCGCCGCCGGCGACGGCCTTGAGGATGACGGGGTAGCCGGTGCGGGCGGCGGTCTCGCGGGCTTCGGCGGGGCTGCGGAGGGCGCCGGTGGAGCCGGGCAGCACGGGGAGTCCGGCCTCGCCCATCAGGCGGCGGGCGACGGCCTTGTCGCCGAGCTGTTCCATCACCCGGGGCGGCGGGCCGATGAAGGTGAGGCCGTTGGCCTGGCAGATCTCGGCGAAGTCGGGGTCCTCGGAGAGGAAGCCGTAGCCGGGGTGGACGGCGTCGGCGCCGGTGAGCCGGGCGGCCTCGACGATGGAGGGGATGTGCAGGTAGCTGAGCTTGGCGGCGGGCGGGCCGAGGTGGACGGCCCGGTCGGCGAACCGGACCACCGCCGAGTCGCGGTCGGCGGTGGAGTGCACGGCGACGGTGCGGATGCCCATCTCGCGGCAGGTCCGGGCGATCCGCAGCGCGATCTCGCCGCGGTTGGCGATCAGCACGGTGGTGAACACGCCGCCTCCTCAGGCCGGTTCGACGGCGATCAGCCGCTGCTGGAACTCGACGGACGCGCCGTCCTCGACCAGGATCTCGACGACCCGTCCGGCGGTGTCGGCCTCGACCGGGCTCATCATCTTCATCACTTCGAGGATGCCGATCGGCTGGCCGGCCGCGACGGTGTCGCCGACGGTGACGAACGGGGGCGCGCCGGGCTCGGGCGAGCGGAAGAAGGTGCCGACCATCGGGGCGCGCACGTGCCGGGCGGTGCCCCGGTCGGCCGGGGCGTCCCCGGGGGCGTCCACGGGGACGACCGCCGGCACGGCCGAGGCGGCGGCGGTCCCGTCCGCGGGCCATTCGACCTCGACGGCGGTGCCGAGGTGTTCGAGCCGGATGCGGCGGGGCGGCCGGGCGGTGGTGCGGGCGAGTTCGGCGACGCTGCGGCAGAGCGCGGTCAGGTCGGCGACGGGCCCCGCGGCGGAACCGGCGGAACCGGCCGCGGCTTCGGCGGCGGTCGCGGCGGCGGTGCCGATCAGGGCGATCCGGCCGCGGTCGGTCCCGGGGTTCACCTCGGCGGTCATGACTGGCTCCTATCTGCCGCGGCCGGGTCGGCGGGGTCGCCGGAGCCGTAGCGGTGGAAGCGGGCCCGGCGGTCGGCGAGCAGCCGCTCCGGGTGCCACGGGATCAGTTCGTGCAGGGCGGCGGTGACGGCGGCCTCCAGCAGGTCGGCGGCGGCGGCGTGGTCCCGGTGCGCGCCGTCGGGCGGTTCGGGGACGATGCCGTCGACGACGCCGAGGCCGAGCAGGTCGCCGGGGTGCAGCCGGAGCGAGGCGGCGGCGGTGGGCGCGGCCTGCGGGTCCTTCCACAGGATGGCGGCGCAGCCCTCGGGGCTGATCACCGAGTAGGTGCCGTGCGCGGAGACCAGGATCCGGTCGGCGACGGCCAGGGCGAGGGCGCCGCCGCTGCCGCCCTCGCCGATCAGCACGGCGACGATCGGGACGGGCAGCCGGGCCATCAGCCGCAGGTTCTCGGCGATGGCGGCGGCCTGTCCGCCGGTCTCGGCCGCGGGGCCGGGGTGGGCGCCGGGGGTGTCGATCAGGGTGACGACGGGGAGGCCGAGTTTCGCGGCGAGCCGCATCAGCCGGTTGGCCTTGCGGTAGCCGGCGGGTCCGGCCATGCCGAAGTTGCGGCGGCGGCGTTCGCCGAGGTCGTTGCCGCCCTTGTGGTGGCCGATCAGCACCACGGGGGTGCCGGCCAGGCGTCCGGTGCCGGCCACAATGGCGGGGCAGTCCTCGGTGAGGCGGTCGCCGTGCAGTTCCTGGAAGTCGTCGACCAGGCGGCGGACGTAGTCGAGGGTGCTGGGGCGTTCGGGGTGCCGGGCCAGCCGGACGCTCTGCCAGGGGTCGCGGCCGGCCAAGTCGTCGGCGGCGCGCAGGATGGCGTCGGTGTCGCCGGGCGGCAGCGGGCCGGTGGGGGTGCGCAGGCCGAGCAGCCGGCCGAGGACGGGGCGCAGCCCGACCCGGGGGACGACGTCGTCGACCATGCCGTGGGCGAGCAGGAACTCGGCGGTCTGGAAGCCTTCGGGGAGGCTCTCGCCGGTGGTCTGTTCGATGACGCGGGGTCCGGCGAAGCCCATCCGGGCGCCGGGTTCGGCGAGGATGACGTCGGCGAGGGCGGCGAAGGAGGCGGCGACGCCGCCGTAGGTGGGGTCGGTGATGATCGAGACGGTGAGGATGCCGGCCTCGTCGAGTTCGGCCATCGCCTGGGCGGTCTTGGCCATCTGCATCAGCGACAGCACGCCCTCCTGCATCCGGGCGCCGCCGCTGGCGGTGACCAGGACCAGCGGGACGCGGCGGGCCAGCGCGGTGCGGGCGGCGTGCGTGACGAGCGCGCCGGCGCCGCAGCCGAGGCTGCCGCCGAGGAAGCGGAAGTCCATCACGGCGGTGACGCAGGGCTGGCCCTCGACCGTTCCGGCGGCGCACAGCACGGCTTCGTCGAGGCCGGTGTCGGCGCGGGCCCGGTCGAGGCGCTCGGTGTAGGGGCGGCTGTCGACGAAGTCGAGCGGGTCGTGCAGGGCGGGCACCGCCCCGAGAGGTTCGGCGGTGCCCGGGTCGAGCAGCTGGTCGAGCCGTTGCGGGGCGGTGAGCCGCCCGTGGTGCCCGCAGTCGGGGCAGACGTGCAGGGTGCGCGTCCAGCGTTTGCCGTAGACCAGGGCGCCGCAGCCTTCGCAGCGCTCCCAGTCCGCCGGGTGTTCCCGCTCGGCCACGGCGGCTCTCCCTTCCTCGTGTGCGTCGGTGGTTCAGCGGTCCCAGCGGTAGAACTCGTGCGCCATGGCGTCCTTCAGTCCGCGCCAGGTCGCCGGGTCGTAGGCGTCGACGTAGACGGCGAGGCGGTCGCTGATGTCGCGGAACTCGGGGTGGGCGGCGTACTTGGCGACCTCCGGTCCGGCGGGGCGCTCGGACTCGATGAGGTGCAGGTAGACGTCGCCGAACTGGAACAGGCTGCGGCCGCTGACGCCGATCAGGCCGGGCAGTTCGCCGCGGTCGGAGTCGGCGAAGACGCCGGCGATGTGCTCGGCGGTGCCGGGTTTCATCCGGGCGACGATCAGGGTGCGGTGCGGGGCCGGGGTGCGGTGCGGGGCCGGGGTGCGGTGCGGGGCGTTCATCCGGCGGCTCCGGCCCGGTGCTCGACCTTGGCCCGGATCAGCTCCATCTGGACCTTGGAGTTGCGGTCGATCCGGTCGGTCATGCCGAGGTCGTCGACGGGGGCGGTGGGCTTCATGGCGAAGTCCTGGACCCAGCGCATGCTGGTGCCCTGCGGCACCTCCTCGTACTCCCAGCGGATCTCCATGAACTCGAACGGGCCGGGTTCGACCCGGCGGGCCCGGACGGCGAGCCGGTCGCGGTCGGCCTCGCGCTCGGAGACCCAGCTCCAGACCTTCCCGTTCTCGTCGGGGTGCATGGTGAGCCGGAACCGGACGAGCTGGCCCTGCCGGTCGAGGACCTCGACGGCGGCGTACTCGCTGAACAGCTGCGGCCAGTTCTCCAGGTCGTTGGTGACGTCCCAGACCAGGTCGACGGGGGCGTTGATCAGGACGGTGTTGTCGGTGTGTCCGGGCATCTCAGGCACCAGCCTTCACGGTGGAGTTGACGGTCCGCAGGAACTCGGCGACGGGGCGGCCGAGCAGTTCGGAGGAGTCGATGGAGACGCCGTAGCGGTTCTCCAGGTCGGCGAGGACGCCGAGCACGCCGAGCGAGTCGACGCCGAGGTCGAGGAACATCCGGCCGGGGTCGGCGAGGTCGTCGACGGTGACGGCGACGCCGGCCCGGGTCTTGATCAGGGTGGCGAGTTCCTCGTAGGTGATCTCGGAGGACATGGCAGCTCCTTGGGACGGTTCAGGCCCGGCGCAGCAGCAGGGCGGTGTTGGAGCCCATCAGGCCGCGGCTGAGCACCAGCGCGGTGCGCAGTTCGGCGGCGCGCGGACGGCCGGTGACCAGGTCGAGGCCGTACGGGCAGTCCGCGGTGTGCGGGGTGGGCGGGACCAGGCCGTGTTCCAGGGCGAGCACGGCGGCGGCGACGTCGAGCGCGGGGGCGCCGCAGTGGGCCCGGCCGAGGCCGGCCTTGGGGGCGGTGACGGGGACGCGGGCGGCGTGGTCGCCGAGGGCGTCGGCGAGGGCGAGGGCCTCGGCGCGGTCGGCCTCGGGGACGCCGAGGGCGTCGGCGAAGACCACGTCGACCTCGTCGGGGGCGCAGCGTGCCTCGGCGAGGGCGCCGCGGACGGCGTGGGCGAGTCCTTCGCGGCTGTCGGCCCAGCGGGCGGCGCCGGTGAAGGTCGCGGCGTGCCCGGCGATCCGGGCCCGGGCCCGGGCGCCGCGGGCGCGGGCCCGGGCGGCGTCCTCGACGACGAACATGGCGCCGCCCTCGCCGGGCACGAACCCGGTGGCGTCGGAGCCGAAGGGGCGGTAGGCGCGGTCGGGGTCGGCCTCGGTGGACAGCCCGGGGTAGCCGAGCTGGCAGACCATCGAGTAGGGGGCGACGGGGGCCTCGGCGGCGCCGGCCAGGACGGCGTCGGTGCCGCGGGCGACGGCGCGGGCGGCGTGCGCGAGCGCGTCGAGGCCGCCGGCCTCGTCGGAGGCGACCACCCCGCAGGGGCCCTTGAAGCCGCCGCGGATGGAGATCTGGCCGGTGGAGGCGGCGTAGAACCAGGCGATCGACTGGTAGGGGCCGACGTGGTGCGGGCCCTCGGACCACAGGTGCTGGAGTTCGCGCTGGCCGAACTCGCCGCCGCCGGAGCCGGCCGCGGTGACCACGGCGACGCCGAACGGGTCGTCGGGGTGGTCGGCCAGGCCGGCGTCGGCGGCGGCGAGTTCGGCGGCGGCCATCGCGAAGTGCGTGAACCGGTCGGTCTGGACCAGGTAGCGGGGTTCGACGTACGCCTCGGCGTCGAAGCCGCGGACCAGTCCGGCGACCTTGAGCGGCAGGTCCGCGCAGCCCTCGCGGTCGATCGGGGCGAGTGCGGAGCGGCCCTCGGACAGCGCTTTCCAGTGGTCGTCCGCGCCGATGCCGTGCGGGGCGACCACGCCGACGCCGGTGATCACCGCGCTGCGCGCGCTCATGCGGCCGCCCCCGCCCGGCTGAGCACGACGGCGGACTGGAAGCCGCCGAAGCCGCTGCCGACCGACAGGACGTGCCGCAGCGGCGCCTCGCGGGCGGTGCGGGGCACGTAGTCGAGGTCGCACTCGGGGTCGGGTTCGGTGTAGTTGGCGGTGGGCGGGACGACGCCGTGGTGCAGGGCGAGGGTGCAGGCGACGAGTTCGATGGCGCCGATCGCGCCGAGCGAGTGCCCGACCATCGACTTGATGGAGCTCATCGGGGTGCGCCGGGCGTGCGGGCCGAGCGAGCGCTTGACGGCGGCGGTCTCGTGCCGGTCGTTCTGCTTCGTCCCGGAGCCGTGCGCGTTGACGTAGTCGACGGCCTCGCCGGGGAGTCCGGCGTGCCCGAGGGCGCGGTCGATGGCCCGGGACATCTCCAGGCCGTCCTGGGTGAGGCCGGTCATGTGGTAGGCGTTGCCGAAGGTGGCGAAGCCGCCGAGTTCGGCGTAGATCCGGGCGCCGCGGCGCCGGGCGTGCTCCCACTCCTCCAGGACCAGGACGGCGCCGCCCTCGCCGAGGACGAAGCCGTCGCGGCCGGCGTCGAAGGGCCGGGAGGCGTGCGGGGCGTCGTCGTTGCGGGCCGAGGTGGCCTTGATGGCGTCGAAGCAGGCGACGGTGATCGGCGAGATCGGGGAGTCGCCGGCCCCGGCGACGACCACGTCGGCGCGGCCCTCCTCGATGGCGAGGGCGGCGTAGCCGACGGCGTCCAGGCCGGAGGTGCAGCCGGTGGAGACGGTCTGCACGGGGCCGTGCGCGCCGATCCGCTCGGCGACGGCGGAGGCCAGCGTGGAGGGCGAGAAGGCCCGCTCCAGGTGCGGTTCGGCGGGCCGGTGGTCGACGTCCCAGTGTTCGCCGCGGCCGCTGACCAGCACGTAGTCGTGCTCCAGCCGGGTGGTGCCGCCGACGGCGGTGCCGAGCGAGACGCCGATCCGCCAGGGGTCCTCGCGCTCCGGGTCGAGTCCGGCGTCGGCGACCGCCTCGTCGGCGGCGACCAGCGCGAACTGCACGTAGCGGTCGTTGCGGGCGGTCTGCTCGGGGGTGAGGCCGTGCGCGGCGGGGTCGAAGTCGCACTCGGCGGCGATCCGGGAGCGGAAGCCCTCCGGGTCGAACAGGGTGATGCCGCGGGTGGCGGTGCGGCCGGCGGTCAGCAGGTCCCAGAACCGCGGCACGCCGATGCCGCCCGGCGCGACGACGCCGATCCCGGTGACCGCGACCCGGCGGTTCACGAGGCCGCCCCCGCCGGTTCGGGCGGTCCCGCTTCGGTCGCGCCCTGCTCCTCGGTGTCGACGTGCCCGAGTTCGGGGCGCGGGGCGAGCGGGCCGAGGTGGAAGACCATCCGGGCGTCACCGGTGCCGACGTTGCGGAAGCGGTGCCGCATGCCGATCGGGATCATCAGGCCCTGGTCGGGGCGGAGCTTCTGCGGGACGCCGTCGAGGTCGACCTCCAGGTCGCCCTCGACGACGAACACGAACTCCTCGGAGTACGGGTGGTAGTGCTCGCCGATCCGTTCGCCGGGGCCGACGATCGCCACCCCCATGAAGCCGCTGGTGGCGCCGACCGCGGTCGGGGTCAGCATGGCCCGCAGGTCGCCGCCGCGCTTGCGGTTGGGCGGGGCGTCGTCGACGTGGACGACGCGTGGCAGCTCGGTGGTCATGGTGGGTCTTCCTCTCGGTCGGGGGGGCACGGGCCGGGCGGCGTCCGCTCAGTCGTCGGCGGAGCTGCGGTCGGTGACGGGGGTCATCGCGCACTCGGCGAGCAGGCGGCGCAGGCCCTCGGGGGTGCGGTCGGCGGGCGCGGTGAGCTTGCCGAGGACGGCGGCGGCGCCGGGTCCGGCGACGCCGAGCGCGGTCGCCGGGTCCTGGCCGGGGTCGGCCAGCAGGTCGACCAGCCGGACCACCAGGTCCTCGCGGCGGTGCACGGTGGAGCGCACCAGCGGGCTGCCGGGGTCGGCGACGGCGTGCTCGTCCTCGGTGGCGAGCAGGTCGGCGAGGAAGCCGCCGGCGCCGGGGCGGACGGGGTACAGGTAGGCGTGCCGCTGCACGGGGCCGGTCTTGAGCCCGGCGTGGTGGTGGACGGCGGGGAGCGCGGCGCGCTGGAAGAAGTCCCGGGCGGACAGCGGGTCGTCGAGGTCGCGGTCCTCCTCCAGGTACGGGTTGATCGCCTCCTCGACGGCCCGCACTTCGGGCTGCCGGGCGACGTGCCGCAGCGCGGCGACCAGGTCGCCGGCCACTTCGACGCAGCGCACGACCCGGTTGCCGCGGATGAACAGCGAGGTGCGCAGCAGGCGGGTGGTGTCGTCGACCCGGGCCTGCGGGGAGCGGTAGCCGGCGAGCAGTTCGGCGGCCTTCGCCTCGGCGCCGGGCCGGACGGTGAAGCTCAGCCCGTGCCGGACCACGCCGTCCGGGCCGGGCCGGGGCGTGCCGGGGACGCCGGGGTGGTGCTCGCCGGGGCGCAGCGGCGGGGCCGCGGTGTCGGTGGCGGTGGTGCCACGGGTTTCGCGGAGCACGGTGTAGCGCAGCGAGCGGTTGTCGCGGACGCAGCCGTGCATCGGCTTGACCATCTCGCGGTGGGCGGGGCTGTCGACCCAGGCGAGGAACGGTTCGGCGCTCTCCCACTCGCTGGTGATCAGCCAGCGGGACGGGTCGTCGATGGACTGGCAGAGCTGGTCGCTGACGTGGCCGGGGACGGCCGAGACCTGGTAGCGCAGCAGCTCGTAGGCGTCCAGGAAGCGGTCCTGGGCGCCCTCGTAGACCTCCAGCATCAGGATGACGCGGAGCCGGCCCGGGGTGGGCCGGCCGGTGGCGGGCTGTTCGGTCTCGGACAGCAGGGTCATGGCGGGGAATCCTGTCGTTTGCTCACGGAGGGCCCTTGGCCGACTTGGCTTTCGGACGGCGTTCGCCGGAGGTCGGCCGGGCTGGTCGCGGTTCGCCCTCGATCGTCATTGCGGTACGGGGCGGGCGCGAGAGTTCACGGCCATCCGGGCGAAGCACCCTGCGTGGCCGTCCGCGGCGGGGGATGGATGTCCGGTCCGGCGCGTCCCGCGCCCCGCACGGATGGAGCAGAGCAGATGAACACACAGATGGCGGACCGGGTGCCGGTCCTGATCGCGGGCGGCTCGTTGGTGGGGCTGTCCGCCTCGCTCTTCCTCGGCCGCCTCGGCGTCCCGCACCTGCTGGTGGAGCGGCACGCGGAGACCTCCCGGCACCCCCGGGGCCGCGGCAACAACCTGCGCACCATGGAGCTGTTCCGCACCGCCGGGGTGGAGCGGGACGTCCGCGAGGCGGCCTCGGTGCTGGCCGGCAACCACGGCATCCTGCAGGCCCGGACGCTGGCCGGGGACGAGCAGGAGTGGCTGTTCCGGGAGATCGACCCGGGCGGGGGGCTGGCCAGGTTCAGCCCGTCCGGGTGGTGCCTGTGCAGCCAGAACGACCTGGAGCCGGTGCTACTGCGGCACGCCGCGCTCCGCGGCGACCTGCGCTTCAACACCGAGTTGCTCTCCTTCGAGCAGGACGCCGACGGGGTGGCGGCGCGCCTGCGGGACCGGGCCACCGGCGAGGAGCGCGAGGTCCGCGCCGACTACCTGATCGCCGCGGACGGGCCGCGCAGCCCCGTCCGCGAGCGGCTGGGCATCGGGCAGTCCGGGCGCGGCGACCTCTTCCACAACGTCTCCGTCACCTTCCGCGCCAAGCGGCTGCCCGAGGTGGTCGGCGACCGCCTGTTCATCGCCTGCTACCTGACCGACCCGGCGGGGGCGGGCGCGCTGCTGCCCGTCGACAACCGCGAGCAGTGGGTCTTCCACCTGCCCTGGCACCCGGAGCGCGGCGAGCGGGTCGAGGACTTCACCGACGAGCGCTGCACCGCGCACATCCGGGCCGCCGCGGGCGTCCCCGACCTGGAGGTCGAGATCACCGGCCGGGCCCCGTGGCACGCCGCCGAGCGGGTCGCCGACCGGTACGCCGAGGGCCGGGTGTTCCTCTGCGGGGACGCCGCCCACGAGATGCCGCCGACCGGCGCGTTCGGCTCCAACACCGGCATCCAGGACGCCCACAACCTGGCCTGGAAGCTCGCCGCCGTGCTGGCCGGCTGGGGCGGGCCGCGCCTGCTGGAGAGCTACGGGGCGGAGCGGCGCCCGGTCGCCGTGCAGACCGCGGCCCGGGCCGCGGCGCGCTCCGTCGAGCACCGGCACCCCGGCTTCGACGCGGCGCCCGTCGGCGGGCCCCGGACCAACGTGCTCGCGGTCGCGCTCGGCTACCGCTACCTGGAGGGCGCGCTGGTCGGCGCGGACGCCACCGCCGGGGTCGTCCCCGAGAAGTTCGCCGCGACCGGGGAGGTCGGCACCCGCGCCCCGCACCTGTGGCTGCGCGACGCCTCCGGCGAACGGGTCTCCACCCTCGACCTGTTCGAGTCCTCGCTCGTCCTGCTCGCCCCCGCCGAGGGCGGCGGGCGCTGGCCGGAGGCGGCCCGGCGGGTCGCCGAGGAGACCGGGGCCCCGATCCGCTGCCTGCTGCTCGGCCCGGACGGGGACCTCTCCCCCGAGCCCGTCCCCGAGACGCCGCCCGGCCGCGGACCCGCCGGGCCCGCCAACTGGCCCGCCGTCTACGGCCTGCGCCCCGGCGGCGCGGCCCTGGTCCGCCCGGACGGCTTCGTCGGCTGGCGCGCCACCAGCGCCGTCGGCGACCCGGTGGGGGCACTCAGGATCGCGGTGCGGGGGATCGCCTGCGCGTAGGCAGACGCAGGGGCTCGGGGAACTTTTCGGCAGGCGGGACGGGAGAAGTCAGGGGCCCGGGGAGCGGCGGGGCCGAGAGGCTGATCGCCGGAACCCGGCAGGGCGCCACGGGGCGTCGGCCGAGGACCTCGGGCCCGAAACGGGGTGGCGCTCCGCGGCCCGTGGGTCACCCGCCACTGGGCACCGCCGTTCCCCGGGCCCCTGGAGCTTCGCTCACAACGGGCCCGGAAAAGCGAAGCCCCAGCGAGCCCCGGAAGAGAGGAGCCCGGCGGCCCCGGCAGGTGTGGCGCGGATCACTGCGGATCGAGAACCTGGGCGGTGGGCCCGACGTCTGGCTGGTGTGAGAGCACGTGGGAGAGCACTGGACGAGCTGGACGAGCTGGACGAGGAACGTCTGCTCCGGCGGGTCGCCAAGGGGGACCGGGGGGCGTTCGACGAGTTGTACCGGCGGACCGCGCCGTGGTTGGCGGTGCGGTTGCGGCGGCGGTGCGCGGACGAGCAGATCGTCGCCGAGGTGATGCAGGAGACCTACCTCGCGGTGTGGCGGGCCGCCGGGGCGTTCGCCGGGAGCGCGGTGGGCGGTTCGGCGGTGGGCTGGCTGTGGACGATCGCGGCCCGCCGGCTGGTGGACGCCTTCCGGCGGCGGGCGCACCACGCGGAGCCGCCCGCCGCGGCGGCGGGGTGCGCGACGGTCCCGGCCGCCGAGGAGGAGGCGCTGGCCGGCACGGTCGGCGGCGACGTGGGCGACGCGCTGCGCCGGCTGGCGCCGGAGTTGCGCGAGGTGCTGCAGGCCACCGTCCTGGACGGGCTGACCGTCCGGGAGACCGCCGTCCTGCTCAGACTGCCCGAGGGCACGGTGAAGACCCGTGCGCGCCGGGCCCGAATCGCGATGCGGGAGGAGCTGGCATGAGCGCGGAACACGCATCGGCCGGGTTGATCGAGGACTACGCCCGGGGCGGGGCGGCGCTGCCGGTGGACACCGTGTGGGCGCTGGAGGCGCACCTGGAGGGGTGTGCGCGCTGCCGGGGCCGGCTGGCCGCGGTGGTGCCGGCGGCGGCGCCGGACGTCGCGGCGCTGGTGGAGTCGGTCCGGGCCGGTCTCGGGCCGGGGCTGGACGCGGCGGCGGGGGTGCGGCGGGCCCGGCCGCGGCGGTGGCACCACCGCGGCCGGCCGGCCTGGGCGGCGCCGCTGGCGGGGCCGTGGCTGTCGGCGGCGTTCGCGGTGGTGCTGCTGGCGCTGCTGCTGGACTCGGCGGGGCCGCCGGAGCTGTTCGGGGAGGTGTCGGCGCTGCTGCTGGTCGCGCCGGTGCTGCCGCTGTGCGCGGTGGCGGCGGCCTGGTCGCCGGCGCTGGACCCGATGCACGGGCTGGTGGCGTCCACGGCGCGGTCGGGGCTGCCGCTGCTGCTGCGGCGGGCGGTGGGCGCGCTGGCGGTGGTGGTGCCCGGGCTGCTGCTGGCGGGCGGCCTGACCGGGGCGATGACGGCCGGGCAGTGGCTGCTGCCCGGGCTGGCGCTGGCAGCGACGGCCCTGGCGCTGGGCAGCGCGGTGGGCGTCGGGCGGGCCGCGGCCGGGCTGGTCGCGCTCTGGGCCGCCGGGACCGCCGTGCCGGTCTGGCTCACCGGGCAGCTGCCGTTCCTCCTGAAGACCGCTCAACTCCCCTACTGGGCAGTGCTGCTGGCTCTCGGGGCCGCCGTCTCGGCGGTCCGTCGGCGGAGCTACGCCGCCCCCCGCGTCTGATATCCGGAACATGTTCGAAAGGGAACACTTCGCCATGCCACGCACCACCGGCGCGACCGACATCGCGCCCAAGACCCACGCCTGGGAGATCCGGGCCGAGGACCTGCGGGTCCGGGCCGGCCGGACGAAGCTGGCCGTGGACGGGCTGGACCTCGCCCTGGGCACCGGCGCGCACGGGCTGCTCGGCCCGAACGGGGCCGGCAAGACCACGCTGATCCGGGCGCTGGCGACGGTGCTGCGCCCCGCCGGGGGCCGGCTGGAGCTGCTCGGCACCCCGGCGGGGAGCGGCGA
Organism: Kitasatospora sp. NPDC088391; assembly: GCF_044753345.1. NCBI lineage: Bacteria > Bacillati > Actinomycetota > Actinomycetes > Kitasatosporales > Streptomycetaceae > Kitasatospora > Kitasatospora sp. NPDC088391. Next base: position 411,951 of record NZ_JBIVNB010000004.1, on the reverse strand, counting down.
CCTGCGGGCGCTGCGCCGCCGGATCGGCTACCTGCCGCAGGAGTTCGGCTACTACAAGCGTTTCACCGTAAGGGAGTTCGTCGAGTACATGGCCTGGCTGAAGGAGGTCCCGAAGGCGGAGGTCCCGGGCGCGGTGCAGCGCGCCGTGGAGCGGGTCGGGCTGGCGGACCGGGCCGACCACCGGATGCGGACGCTGTCCGGCGGCATGGTGCGCCGGGCCGGGCTGGCGCAGGCCATCGTCAACGACCCCGAACTGCTGCTGCTGGACGAGCCGACGGCCGGGCTGGACCCGGCGCAGCGGCTGCGGTTCCGGGAGCTGCTGCAGGAGCTGGGCCGGGACGCCTGCGTGCTGGTCTCCACCCACCTGGTCGAGGACGTGGCGGCGGCCTGCTCGGACGTGGTGCTGTTCGCGGACGGCCGCCTGGTGTTCCGGGGCACGCCCGACGAGCTGGCCGCCGCGGGCGGCCCCGAGCACCCGGGCGACAGTCCGCTGGAGCGCGGGTACTCGGCGCTGCTGCGCGACGACTCCGGCGCGCGCGGGGGGAACTGGTGAACCTCCGGATCCTGGGGACGGAGCTGCGGCGCTCGGCCGCGCCGTGGGCGGGGCTGCTGGTGCTGGGCGGCTCGCTGGGCGTGTTCTTCGGGTTCGACGGCATCTGGTGGCAGGGCACGGCCGGGTGGACCGCGCAGTGGACCTCGATGGCATTGTGGAGCCGCTACCTGCTGGCGCTCTGGTGGCCGCTGGTGGTGGGCGTCGGCGCGCTGTACGGCCTGCGGGACGCCCGGTCGGGCACCTCGGAGCTGCTGGGGACCACGTCGCGGCCGGCCTGGCGGCGGGCCGCGCTGCCCGCCGGGGCGCTGGCCGGGGCGCTGGCGGCGGGCTACGGCCTGCTGGTGGCGGTCGGCGCGGTGCTGGTCGCGGACGGCGGGACGGCGTACCGGCCGCTCGGCTGGCTGCCGATCGTGCTGGTGGCGGGCCTGGCGCTGGTCGCGGGCGCGGTGTTCGGGATGGGCGTGGCGCGGGCCGTGCCCTCGGTGCTGACGCCGCCCGCGCTGGTGGTGGGGTTGCTGCTGCTGACCGGCACGCTGCTGCGGCAGAACAACGAGGGCGCGCTGCCCGGCAGTTCGGGCCCGTTGCGGCTCGCGCTGCTCTCCCCCGCGGTCGCCGAGCCGCGCGAGCTGCTGCTGACGCCGTCCGGCCCGGTGCACCTGGGCCAGGCGGTGTGGCTGCTGGGCGTGGCCGGGACGGGTTTCGCCCTGCTGGTGGCGGGCTCGCGCCGGGCCCGGCTGCTGGCCCTGGTGCCGGTGCTGGCCGGGGCGGCGGTGGCGCTGGCGGTGCTGCCGGGCACCGCCCGGGACGCCTGGACGGTGGACCGGGCGGCCGCGCGGGCGGTCTGCGCGGGCCCCGTGTGCGTGACGGCCGCGCACCGGGACCGGCTGCCCGGGCTGGCGGCGAGCGGCGGCGAGGCGCTGCGGGTGCTGGGCGGCGCGCTGGGCGACGGCGCGCCGCGGACGGTCCGCGAGGACACCGAGCTGCGGGCGCTCGGCGACCCCCGGACGCCCGACCCCGGCGCGGTGGTGGTCGACTTCGACGAGCGGGCGTTCGCGGACGCCCGCGGCGCGGCCCTGACCCGGGCGCTGGTCGGCCGGGGCCTGGTCCCGGCCTGCCGGGCCCGCACCGCCTGGGAGGGCGGCTCGGTCGAGGACACCGCGGCGCAGGGCATCGCGGCCGCCTGGGCGCTCGGCGAGCGCACCGTGACACCGCTGGAGAAACCCGGCACCGGCACGTACGAGCAGCAGGTGCGGCAGGACGCCGAGGCGGCCTGGACGAAGTTCTCCGCCGCCGCCCCGGCCGAGCAGCGGGCCCGGATCGCCGCGCTGCGCGAGGCCGCGCTGTCCTGCTCCGGGGACCGTCCGCTGTCGCTGCTGACCGGGGCGGAGGCCCGGTGAACGCCCTTGTGCTGTACGGGCGTTCGCGCCGGTTGCCGGTCTCGGCCGGGGTGCTGGCCGCCGTCGCGGCGGCGCTGTGGGCGGCGCTCCGGGGCACCCGCGCCGGGCCGGACGACCTGCCGCTCGCGGTGTTCGTGCTGACCGGGAACGTGGTCGCCGCCACCCTCGGCCTCGGCGGGCAGGACCTCGCCCTGGACCGTGCCGCCGCGATCCGCTGGGCGCCGCGCCGGGCCGCGCACGTCCTGCTGCTCGGCGCGGCGGCGGCCGGCGCGCTGCTCGCCGTCCAGGCGCTCGGGCCCGACCTCGCCCCGGCCGCCGTGGTGCTGCGCGACAGTGCGGGCCTGGCCGGCCTGGCCGCCCTGGGCGCGGTCTGCTTCGGCCCCGTGTGCGCCTGGACCCTCCCCACCGGCTGGCTGGCCCTGACCCTGTTCGTCCCGCCCCCGGCCGGCCGCACCGGCCAGGTCGTCCACTGGCTGCTCCAGCCCGCGGGCACCACGGCCGCCACGGCCACGGCGGCCCTGCTGCTCACGGCGGGCACCGCCCTGTACGCGGCCCTCGGCCCGCGCGGCTGACCGTCGTACCGGACGCCCCCGGAGCCCCGGCACCCCGCCGGAGCGCCGGGGGCTCCGCCGTTGACGGGGCGTCAGTTGCGGAGGGCGGCGGCCAGGGCGAGGAGGACGAAGGCGAGGACGACGGCGAGGCTGAGCTGGAAGGCGGCCGGGTAGTCGGCGGGGGTGCGGAGGTGGGTGAAGAAGGTGGCGCCGACGGTGGCGATGCCGGCGGCGGAGCCGATGCGCTGGGCGGTCTGGAGGACGCCGCCGGCGGAGCCGGCCCGGGTGACGGGGACGTCGGCGAGGGTGAGGGCCTGGTTCGGGGAGACCACCAGGCCGCTGCCGGTGCCGGCCAGCAGGAGCGGGAGGGCGGTGGCCCAGCCGACCCCGGGGCCGTCGAAGAGGTGGACGGCGAGCGCGGCCAGGGCGAGGCCGACGGTGACGGTGAGCAGCCCGGCGGCGATCAGGCGGCGGCCGTGGCGGGTGACCAGGCGTCCGCCGACGGTGGAGGCGACGGCCGAGGCGAGGGCGAAGGGGGTGATGGCGAGTCCGGCCTGCAGGGCGCTGTAGTGGCGGCCGGACTGCAGGTAGAGCGTGAAGACGAAGAACACGGCCGTGAACCCGGCGAAGTACAGCAGCGACACCAGCGACCCGGAGGTGAAGGAGCGGGTGCGGAACAGCTCGGGGTGGACCAGCGGTTCGCGCCGCCGCGCGTACCGGCGCTCCCAGCCGGTGAAGGCCGCCAGGACGGCCGCCGCGCCGGCCAGCAGCAGCCACTTGCGGGCGTCGTGCCACTGCGCCTGGACCAGCGGCAGGAGCAGCAGCACGGTGCCGGTGCCGAGCAGCAGCACGCCGACCGGGTCGAAGTCGCGGCGGGCGCAGGTGTCGGGGGTGGGGGCGGGGAGCAGGCGGCGGGCGAACGGGAGGGCGGCCAGGCCGATCGGGAGGTTGACGTAGAACACCCAGCGCCAGCCCTCGGCGGTGCCGAAGGCGGCGATCAGCAGGCCGCCGAGCAGCGGGCCGACGGCGGTGGAGAAGCCGATGGTGGTGCCGAGCAGACCGAAGGCGCGGGCCCGTTCGCTGCCGCGGAAGAGCTGCTGGACGAAGCCGGAGACCTGCGGGACGAGCAGTCCGCCGGCCATGCCCTGGAGCAGTCGGGCGAGGACCAGCCAGAGTTCGGTCCGGGCGGCCCCGGCGAGGGCGCTGGTGGCGGTGAACAGGGCGAGGCCGGTCAGGAAGACGGGGCGGCGGCCGATCGCGTCGCCGAGCCGTCCGGCCGGGACCAGGACGAGTCCGAAGGCCAGCGAGTAGCCGGAGAGCACCCACTGGAGTCCGGCCTCGGACATGTGCAGCCCGTCGCGGACGGACGGCAGGGCGACGTTGACGATCGACACGTCGAGCAGGGTCATGAACCCGGCGACCAGGCAGACCGCGAGGGCCCGCCAGCGGCGCGCCTGCGTGAGGGGGGCGGCCTGGGTGGGCTGGGTGGTCATCCGGGGGTTCCTTCCGTCCGCGCCCCAGTCTGGGCGGCGCGGACGGTGCGGGGCGGGCGGCGCGCCGGGGCCGGGGGCCGGTCGGCCGACGGGGCGTCAGGACGCGGGGGCCTGGTCGAGGAGGACCTCGCGGGCGTCGGCGGCGGCGGGCGGGGTCGCGCCGAGGTCGGTGAGGGTGGTGATCAGGACGGCGTCGACGCCGGGCAGCCAGTTGCTGGTCTTGGACGGGACCACCACGGTCTGGGTCTGCTCGGTGCCGTCGCAGACCACCTGGGTGGGCGAGGTGCGGGTCGCCCCGAAGGCGACGGTGGCCGGGTCGGTGGGGTCGGTCTGCTCGGCCGAGGTGTTCAGCGAGCGGGGGCCCTCGGCCGGGGCGCAGGTGTAGGCGAGGGTGACCCGGACCCGGCCGGGGTACTTCGGGTCGATGACGGCGCCGCGCAGCGCGATCACGGTGGTGGCGGGCGCGGCGGTGGTCGGTGCGGTCGGCGCGGCGGTGGTCGGTGCGGTCGGCGCGGAGGAGGGGGCGGGGGACGTCTCGGGGGCGGCGGTGGGCGGCGCGGTGGGTGACGGGCCCGCCGGGTCGCCGGTGGAGGACGGGGGCGGGGACGGGGACAGGGCCTGGGACGGCGGCGGGGCGAGCGCGGCGGTTCCGGCGGTGAGGGCGAGCAGGCCGGCGGCGGTGAGGAGGCGGACGGACACGGCGGGACCTTTCGGCGGGGCGGATTCCTCCGACTCTCCGTCAGCTCCGCCGCCCCGGCGACCGGTTGCCGCCACCCGGGTGCCGGGTCGCCGCCGGGCCCGGTCAGCCCGGGCGGTACGGCAGTTCGATCTCGGCCCAGACGACCTTGCCGTGGCGGGTGGGGCGGCTGCCCCAGCGGTGGGCCAGCTCGCTGACCAGGTGGATGCCGCGGCCGCCCTCGTCCTCCTCGGCGGAGGAGCGCAGCCGGGGCGGCTGGCCGCCGGCGTCGGAGACCTCCAGGGTGAGGGTGCGGTCGCGGAACAGGCGCAGCCGGCGCGGGGCGTCGGCGTGCAGCAGGGCGTTGGTGACGAGTTCGCTGACCACGAGTTCGGCGTAGTCGGTGAGCGCGGACAGGCCCCAGCTCTCCAGGGTGGCGCGGGTGAAGCGGCGGGCCCGGGCGGGCAGCGGGCCCTCGCCGGGCAGCAGCAGGGTGGCGATCCGGTCGGACGGGACGGGCAGCACCCGCGCCATGATCATCGCGATGTCGTCCTCGGTGCCGTCGGTGACGAGCGCGGCGAGCGCGGCGTCGCAGCTCTCCTCCAGGGTGCGGCCGGGGACGGCGAGGGTGCGGGCGAGCAGGTCGATGCCCTCGTCGAGGTCGCGGCCGCGCCGTTCGACCAGGCCGTCGGTGTAGAGCGCGAAGGTGGAGCCGGCGGGGAGGGTGAACTCGGTGGACTCGAAGGCGCCGCCGCCGACGCCGAGCGGGACGCCGGGCGGCAGGTGGACGACGTGGGTGGAGCCGTCGGGGTCGACCCGGACCGGCGGCAGGTGGCCGGCGGAGGCGATCACGAAGCTGCGGTCGACGGGGTCGTAGACGGCGCAGACGCAGGTCGCGAACTGGCCGTCGCCGATCGCCGAGGCGGTCTCGTCCAGGCGGCCGAGGACCTGTTCGGGCGGCAGGTCGAGGGTGGCCAGGGTGCGGGCCACGGTGCGCAGTTGGCCCATCGTGGCGGCGGCCCGGATGCCGTGGCCCATCACGTCGCCGACCACCAGGGCGACCCGTCCGCAGGAGAGCGGGACGACGTCGAACCAGTCGCCGCCGACCTCGCTGACCACGCTGGAGGGCAGGTAGCGGTGGGCGATCTCCAGGCCGAGGGTGCGGTGGATCTCCTGCGGCAGCAGGCTGCGCTGCAGGGTGAGGGCGGTCTCGCGCTCGCGCCGGTAGAGCCGGGCGTTGTCGATGGCGAGGGCGGTGCGGGCGACCAGTTCCTCGGCGAGCGAGACGTCGGCGGCGCCGAACGGCTCGGGGTTGCGGGTGCGGACGAACTCGGCGCCGCCGAGCACCATGCCGCGGGCGATCAGCGGCACCAGCAGGTAGGAGTGGATGCCGGCGGCGAGGCCGGGCGCGACCCGGTCCGGGTCGGGGACGAGGCCGCGCAGCACCTCCTCGTCGACGTGCGCCTTCAGCAGCGGGCGGCCGGAGCGCAGGCACTGGGCGTAGACCCGGTGGGCGCCGTACTCGGTGGTGCCGCCGACCTGGGCGGCGGCACCGGTCAGGCCGGAGCCGTACGCCTCGCCGACCGCGACGGCGCGCACCTCGATGGGCTTGTCCGGCTGGATCGGGGCGGGTTCCTCGCCGCGCAGCACCGGCTCCAGCAGGTCGACGGTGGCGAAGTCGGCGAACCGCGGGATCACCGCCTCGACCATCTCCTCGGCGGTACGCCGCAGGTCGAGGGTGGTGCCGATGCGGGCGCTGGCGGAGGCCAGCAGGGTGAGCCGCTCCTGGGCGCGGGCGGCGCGGGCCTCGGCCTGGAAGCGCTCGGTGACGTCGATGATCGAGGAGGAGACGCCGAGCACCCGGCCGGTGGAGTCCTCCAGCCGGAAGTAGGACGCCGACCAGGCCCGGTCGCGGCGCGGGTCGCCGGGGACGCGGCCGTGCGAGCGGGCGTCGATGACGGGCTTGCCGGTGGTGAGCACCTGCCGCATCACCGCCTCGACCTCGGCGGCGTTGATGCCGGGCAGCACGGCGGAGATCCGGCGGCCGAGGTGCTGTTCGACGGTGAGGCCGTTGATCCGGGCCAGCGCGGCGTTCAGCCGGACGAAGCGCAGGTCGGTGTCGTAGACGGCGAGGCCGATCGGGGACTGGGTGAAGAAGCCGTCCAGCACGGCGAGGTCGGACTCGACCTCGCGCAGGGTGTGCACGTCGGAGGCGGTGGCGAGCAGCAGGGCGCTGCCGTCCGGGCCGGTGATCGGGTAGGTGTGGAACTCCAGCTCGACCGCGACGCCGTCGCGGCGGCGGACCCGGTGGGTGCCGGACCAGCCGCGGCCGGCCACCAGCTGGCGGAACAGCTTCTCGCCGGCCTCGCGGGCCTCCTCGGGGAGCAGCAGCCGGGCCGGGTAGGCGCCGATCGCCTCGTCGGCGGTCCAGCCGGTGAGGGCCTCGGCCTCCTCGCTCCAGTGCAGGATGCGGCCGTCCTCCTGGACCAGCGCGGTGGCCAGCGTGACCAGGCGGTGCCCCGCCAGGCGTGCGGAAGCGGCGCCCGCCGCGTCGTGGTCGGGCGTCTGTTCGAACCCGTGCGTGCTCAGTTGGCCACCTGCCCGGTACGTACCTTCCCCGGTGCCGCCGGGAGTTCCGGCTTCCACCAGACTGCACGTCCGGCAGCACGCTGGCGACTGGTGGTCGTGCGGGCGGTCGGACCGAAAAGGCGAGTCTGGTGGATTCCGGCCTTTCCGGGCAAGGGTGCGGCGGCGATCTGCCGGTGCCGTCCGCCGGTCGGCGCGTCGCGGCCGGTCAGCGCCGCGTCCCAGCAGGTCACGGCTTGATCACGAGGGGTGCGGCAGGTCGTCCCGGGCGGTGCGCGGGGCGCCGTCCGCGCCCGGGGCGGCGAGCGCGGCGTCCAGCAGCCGGGACCACTGGCGGACGATGCCGGCCCGGCGCGGCCCGTCGTCGGTGAGCAGGTTGGCCAGGCCCAGGCCGCGGGCCAGGTCGAGGGTGGCCTGGACGGTCTCCCGGACGCCGGTGGCGCCCTCGTCCGCGCCCAGGCACTCGACGGCGGCGCGGTGCGCCTCCCGGCCGATGTGGTTCTCCAGGCTCACGATCCGCTCGCGCAGCGCGTCCTCGGTGGCGGCGGCCACCCACAGGTGCAGGGCGGCCCGGAACAGCGGGCCGGTGTACAGCCGGACGATCATCTCGACCACGGCCTCGGTGCGGGCCGGGCCGGTCGGCGGGAGCCGCTCGACGTGCGCGAGGACGACGGCCAGCCGCTCGGCCGCGACGTGCTCGACGGCTGCGGTGAACAGGTCCTCGCGGGTGCGGAAGTGGTGCTGGGCGGCGCCGCGGGTGACGCCGGCCCGTTCGGCGACCACCAGCACCGTGGAGCCGTTCCAGCCGACCTCGGCCAGGCACTCCACCGCCGCCTCCAGCAGCCGGCGGCGGGTGGCGCGGCTGCGGTCCTGCTGAGGGGTGCGGGCGGCGGGGGTGCTGGTCGGCATCGGCGGCTCCTGCTCGGCGGGTTCGGCCCCGGGGCGCCGGGGGTGCGGGGTCCGATCCTACGTGCGGGAGCCGCCGCCGGACCCTTGCGCGGGAGCCGCCGTCGGGCCTGTCGTGCCGGGCCCCGGTTGCCGGTGCCGGTCGCGTCGGCCCCGTCGGCCCGGTCGGCCCGGTCAGCCGCGCCGGGCGCGGTCGCGCAGTTCGCGGCGGAGGATCTTGCCGCTGGCGGACTTCGGGACCTCCGCGATGAACTCCACCGCGCGGACCTTCTTGTACGGGGCGACCCGGCGGGCCACGTACTCGGCGACCTCCTGCTCGGCCAGCTCGCAGCCGAACGCGGGCACCACGTACGCCTTGGGGTGCTCGGTGCCCTCGGCGTCGGTGACGCCGACCACGGCGGCGTCGGCGATGCCCGGGTGGGTGAGCAGCACGGCCTCCAGTTCGGCCGGGGCGACCTGGTAGCCCTTGTACTTGATCAGCTCCTTGACCCGGTCGACGACGTACAGGTAGCCGTCGGCGTCGACGTGGCCGACGTCGCCGGTGTGCAGCCAGCCGTCCGGGTCGATGGTCGCGGCGGTCTCGGAGTCCCGCCCGAAGTAGCCTTTCATCACCTGCGGGCCGCGGAACAGCAGTTCGCCGTCCTCGCCGGGGCCGAGGTCGCGGCGGGGACCTCGGCCGGGCTCTTGGCCGGGCTCGTCGAGGGCGATCACCCGCAGTTCGGTGCCGGGGACCAGGCGGCCGACGGTGCCGACCGGCGGGTGCGGGTCGTTCGGCGGGACGACGTGGGTGACCGGGGAGAGCTCCGTCATGCCGTAGCCCTGGAGCAGGTGCGGCAGGCCGAGGCGGCGGGCGCAGGCGGCGGCGAGTTCGGCGTCCAGCGGGGCGGCGGCGCTGAGCACGTGGCGGATCGAGGACAGGTCGTAGCGGTCGACCAGCGGGTGCTTGGCGAGCGCGAGGACGATCGGCGGGGCCACGTACACCGCCTCGATCCGGTGCTCCTGGATGGCCGCCAGGAACTGCTCCAGGTCGAAGCGGGGCAGCACCACGATGGTGGAGCGGGCCCGCAGCGGGCGGTTGAGCAGGGCGGTCAGGCCGTAGATGTGGAAGAACGGCAGCACCGCGAGGATGCGTTCGCCCGGGGCCGGGCCGAGCAGGGTGTCGACCTGGGCCAGGTTGGTGGAGACCGAGCGGTGGGTGAGCATCACGCCCTTGGGCAGGCCGGTGGTGCCGCTGGAGTACGGCAGCACGGCCAGGTCGGCGGCCGGGTCGAGGACGGGCTGCGGCTCCGGGGCGGAGCCGGCGGCCAGGTCGGCGAGCGAGCGGTGGCCCTCGGCGGGGTCGCAGACGAAGATCTCCGCCACCGGGTGCGCGGCGGCGGCCTCCCGGGCGACCGGCAGGAAGGCCGCGACGGTGATGATCCAGCGGGCGCCGGAGTCGCGCAGCTGCCCGGCCAGCTCCTCGGCGGTGGCGAGCGAGCTGACCGGGGTGACGGTCGCGCCGGTGCGGGTGACGCCGTAGAACGCCAGCGGGTAGGCCGGCGAGTTGGGGCTGAACAGCGCCACCACCTCGCCCTTGCCGACGCCCGCCTCGGCCAGGCCCGCCGCGACCCGCCGGGTGCCGGCGTCCAGTTCGCGGTAGCTGACGCTCCGTCCGGTCAGGCCGTCGATCAGCGCGGGCCGGTCGGCGTCCTCCCCCTCGGCGCAGCCGCCGAGGACGGCCTCGTGGATCGGCAGGTCCAGCGGGGCGACGAACGGGTAGTCGCTGTGGAACACCATGCGGGCCTCCGGGCGGATCGGTGGGCGGGCGGTGGGCGGTGACGGGTGGTGGTGGCGTTCGGGTGGTCGGCAGGGTGGTGTTCGGGCGGAGCGGTGTTCGGGCGGGGTGGCCCGGACGGTGTGACGGTGTGCGGCCAAGACTGCCGTCCTTCCGTCCGGATCACCAGGGCGCGTGCCCGGCTTACCGGCGTACGCCGCCGCCCCGTTGGCGTTCGATCAGCTCCAACAGGCGGGCGTGCGTCCTGGCGTCGGCGGCGACGACCAGTCCGCCCCCGCCGCTGTGCAGCGGTTCGCCCCGGAGGTCGGTGACGGTGCAGCCGGCCGCCAGGCAGAGCGCGATGCCCGCGGAGAAGTGCACGCAGTTCTCGAAGTGACCGTCCGTCAGGTAGGCGGCGCGGCGGCCGGCCGCGACCCAGGCCACCGCGATCGTGCTCGACACCACCCGGGGCCGGAACTCCGCCTCGAAGTCCGGTTCGGTGAGCAGCCGGGCGACCCGGACCTCCGGGGCGTTCGGGTAGGGCGGGTCGAGGTTGAGGTCGACCAGCCGGGACTCGGCGGACGGGACCAGCGGGCTGTCGGCGCCGTCGCGGCGCAGGCAGGCCCGCTCGCCGTCCGTCCAGTACGTCTCGCCGGTGTACGGGTCGGCGGTCGCGGCGGCGGTGGTGCGGCCGTCCTCGCTCAGGGCGACGTTGACGCCCACCAGGTGGGTGCCGACCGCGTAGTTGAGCGTCCCGCAGAGCGGGTCGACCAGCCAGCGGCGGGAGGCCCCCGCCGCGCCGCCGCTGCCGTACTCCTCCCCCGTGAAGGCGTCCTGCGGGCGGGCGGCGCGGAGCACGTCGAGGACGGCGCGCTCCGCGGCGAGGTCGGCGGTGGTGGCGAAGTCGCCGCTGCCGCCCTTGTGGTGCTTCGCCGCGTCGTGCCACGGGTGGGCGCGGACGGCTTCGGCGCCCGCCTCGGCGGCGCGCAGCGCGAGGGCGGCGTCGTCGACCGTCGGGGCGGGGTCGGTGTGGGCGCGCGGGTGGCGCGTGGTCATGGCTGCTCCGTCCGGGGCTGAGGGTGTTTCAGGTGTCCGGGCCCGGTCGGCGGTCCGCTGCGGAACCGTCGGCGGCGCCCTCGGCCTACGGGCCGGTGATCGCCGATCCGGGGCAACCCTAGAACGTGGGCAGGTGGGTGGTGGTGCGGGGACGGGATGGTGCGGGAACGGGGCAGTTCAGGGACGGGGCGGTGCGGGGACGGGGCGGTGCGGGGACGGGGCGGTGCGGGGACGGGGTGGGTGCGGGGACGGTGCGGGTGCGGGATGTGCCGGCCCGGTCCGTCCCCGCCGGCGGCCTCAGTAGGAGCGGGGCAGGCCCAGGGTGTGCTGGGCGACGTAGTTGAGGATCATCTCCCGGCTGACGGGCGCGACCCGGCCGACCCGGGTGGCGGTGATCAGCGCGGCCAGGCCGTACTCCTGGGTCAGGCCGTTGCCGCCGAGGGTCTGGACGGCCTGGTCGACGGCCCGGCAGGAGGCCTCGCCCGCCGCGTACTTGGCCATGTTGGCGGCCTCGCCCGCGCCGAGGTCGTCACCCGCGTCGTAGAGCTGCGCGGCCTTCTGGGTCATCAGGCGGGCGAGTTCGACCTCGATGGCGCACTGGGCGAGCGGGTGGGCGATGCCCTGGTGGGCGCCGATCGGACGGTCCCAGACGGTGCGGGTGCGGGCGTAGGCCACGGCCGTGTCGAGCGCGTAGCGGGCGATGCCGAGGGTGAACGCGGCCGTCATGATCCGCTCCGGGTTGAGGCCCGCGAACAGTTGCAGCAGCCCCGCGTCCTCGTCGCCGACCAGGGCGTCGGCGGGCAGTCGGACGTCGTCCAGGAAGACCTGGAACTGCCGCTCCGGGGCAGTGAGTTCCATCGGGATCGGGCGGTACTCGAAGCCCTGGCTCTCGCGCGGCACGACGAACAGCGCGGGCTTGAGCTTCCCGGTCCTGGCGTCCTCGGTGCGGCCGACGAACAGCACGGCGTCGGCGTGGTCGATGCCGGAGACGAACACCTTGCGGCCGCTGAGCAGCCAGTCGCCGCTGCCGTCCTCGGCGCGGCGGGCGACGGTGGAGATCCGGTGCGAGTTGGACCCGGCGTCGGGCTCGGTGATGCCGAACGCCATCACCCGGGTGCCGTCGGCGAGTCCGGGCAGCCAGCGCTGCTTCTGCTCCTCGGTGCCGAACCGGGCGATCACGGTACCGCAGATCGCCGGGGAGACGATCAGCATCAGCAGCGGGCAGCCGGCCGCGCCCAACTCCTCCAGCACCAACGCGAGTTCGGCGATGCCCGCGCCTCCTCCGCCGTACTCCGCGGGCAGGTTGACCCCGAGGTAGCCCAACTTGGCCGCCTCCGACCAGAGTTCCTCGACGGGCTCACCGGCCCGGGCCTTGCGCTGGAAGTACTCGCGGCCGTAGCGGCGGCCGAGGGCGGCGACGGCTTCGCGCAGGGCGCGACGGTCCTCGGTCTCGATCAGCGGTGCGGACATGAGGGTGGTCCTTTCCGTGCTTCCGAGTGGGTGGTGCGGGGCCTGGTGGTGCGGGGCCTGGTGGTGCGGCGGCCGGGCGTGAACGGTGCTCGCGGGTCAGGCAGTCGCGGCTTCGGGGGCGGGGTCGACGACTGCGAGGACGGCTCCGGTGTCGACCTGGCGGCCGGCTTCGGCGTGCAGGGCGGTCAGGGTGCCGTCGGCCGGGGCGGTGACCTGGTGCTCCATCTTCATCGCCTCCAGCCAGAGCAGGGGTTGGCCCGCGGTGACGCGGTCGCCGGCCCGGGCCGCGACCCGGACGACGGTGCCGGGCATCGGGGCGAGCAGGGTGCCGGGAGCGAGTTCGGCGGCGCGGTCGGGGAAGCGGTCGAGGGCGACCAGGGCGTGGTGACCGGTCGGACCGTCCACGTGGACCCGGTCGCCGTAGCGGGCGATCCGGTAGCGGTGGCGCACGCCGTCCACCAGCAGGTCGACGGACTCCCCGGTGGAGTGCAGGAGTTGGACGCCCGGGTGGTCCTCGGCGAGCAGGCCGTCGCGGGTGAGGCGGTAGCGGACGTCGAGCGTGGCGGCGGGGTGGTCGGGGGCGGTGTCGGCGTCGGCGGGGCGGTAGTGCTTGGTCTGCGGCTGGGACGGCAGGTTGCGCCAGCCGGAGGGGAGGGCGTGCGGTCCGGGGCGGCGGGCGGCGGCGTCCGCGAGGGCGGCGGCGAGGGCGGCCAGCGGCGCCGACTTGTCGTCCGGGGCGGTGAGTTCGGCGGCGTGGTCGGTGAGGAAGGCGGTGTGCACGGCGCCGTCGAGGAAGGCGGGGTGGCGCAGGGCGCGGACCAGCAGGTCGCGGTTGGTGGCCGGGCCGTGCAGGCGGGCCCGGCCGAGGGCGTCGGCGAGGCGGCGGGCGGCGGCGGCGCGGGTGGGCGCCCAGGCGATGACCTTGGCGAGCATCGCGTCGTAGTGCACGGTGATCCGGCCCCCGTCGGCGACGCCGGAGTCCAGGCGCAGGCCGGTGGCCGTGACCTGGGCGGCCGTGGCGGTTGCGGCGGTTGCGGCGGTCGGGAGGGTGGCGAACTCGACGTCCACGCCCGGGATGTCGAGCAGGTGCAGGGTGCCGGTGGCGGGGCGCCAGCCGCGTGCCGGGTCCTCGGCGTACAGCCGGGCCTCGATCGCGCTGCCGCGGCTCGGCGGCGGGTCGGCGGGGAGCTTCTCGCCCTCGGCGACGGCGAGTTGGAGCGCGACCAGGTCGAGGCCGGTGACGCATTCGGTGACGGGGTGCTCGACCTGGAGGCGGGTGTTCATCTCCAGGAACGCGAGCCGCCCGTCCGAGGCGAGCAGGAACTCGGCGGTGCCTGCGCCCCGGTAGCCGATCGCCCGGGCGGCGGCGGTCGCGGCGGCGTGCAGGCGGGCCCGCAGGTCGGGGGCGAGCCCGGGGGCCGGGGCCTCCTCGATCACCTTCTGGTGCCGGCGCTGCAGCGAGCAGTCCCGGTCGCCGACGGCCCAGACGGTGCCGTGCGCGTCGGCGAGCAGCTGCACCTCCAGGTGGCGCCCGGTGGGGAGGTAGGGCTCGCAGAACACCTCGTCGTCGCCGAACGCGGCGGCGGCCTCGGCCCGGGCGGCGGCGAGGGCGGTGGGCAGTTCGGCGAGGGTGCGCACCACCCGCATCCCGCGGCCGCCGCCGCCCGCGGCCGCCTTGACCAGCAGCGGCAGGTCGGCCTCGACGGGTTCCGCGCCGACCGTCAGGACCGGGACGCCCGCCCCCGCCATCAGCGCTTTCGCGGCGGTCTTGGAGCCCATCGCGGCGATCGCCTCCGGCGGCGGGCCGATCCAGGTCAGTCCGGCGTCGAGCACCGCACGAGCGAACCCGGCGTTCTCGGACAGGAATCCGTACCCCGGGTGGACGGCGTCCGCGCCCGCGTCGAGCGCGGCCCGGACCAGCAGGTCGGCCCGCAGGTAGGTGTCGGCCGGGGCGGCACCCGGCAGGCGGACGGCGAGATCGGCCTCCCGGACGTGCGGGGCGTCGGCGTCGGGGTCGGAGTGGACGGCGACGGTGGCGATGCCGAGGGTCCGGCAGGTGCGGAAGATCCGGCGGGCGATCTCGCCCCGATTGGCCACCAGCAGGGAGGTGATCATCCGTCGGTTCGCCTTTCTGGCGGGAGTGAGGGGGTGTTACCTGCGTGTGTGGGTGTCACTGGTGCGAGGGGTGCGAGGAGTGCGACCAGTGCGTGAGGGTGTTGCTGGCGCGTGAGGGTACTGCCGGTGCGTGAGGGTGTTGCTGGCGCGTGAGGGTACTGCCGGTGCGTGAGGGTGTTGCTGGCGCGTGAGGGTGTTGCTGGCGCGTGAGGGTGTTGCTGGCGCGTGAGGGTGTTGCTGGCGCGTGAGGGTGTTGCTGGCGCGTCGCAGCATCACTGGCGTTAGAGGGTGTAACTGACGCGTGGTGGTGTCACATCCGGAAGACGCCGTAGCCGCGGGCGCCCTCCACCGGGGCGTTGTGGATGGCGGAGAGGCACAGGCCGAGGACGGTGCGGGTGTCGCGCGGGTCGATGACGCCGTCGTCGTAGAGGCGGCCGGAGAGGAAGACGGGGAGCGACTCGGCCTCGATCTGCTGCTCGACCATGGCGCGGATGGCGGCGTCGGCGTCCTCGTCGTACGGCTGGCCCTTGGCGGCGGCGGACTGGCGGGCGACGATGGAGAGGACGCCCGCGAGTTGCTGGGGGCCCATGACGGCGGACTTGGCGCTGGGCCAGGCGAACAGGAAGCGGGGGTCGTAGGCGCGGCCGCACATGCCGTAGTGGCCGGCGCCGTAGGAGGCGCCCATCAGAACCGAGAGGTGCGGGACGGTGCTGTTGGACACCGCGTTGATCATCATGGCGCCGTGCTTGATGATGCCGCCCTGCTCGTACTCCCGGCCGACCATGTAGCCGGTGGTGTTGTGCAGGAAGAGCAGCGGGATGTCGCGCTGGTTGGCGAGCTGGATGAACTGTGCGGCCTTCTGCGACTCCGCGCTGAACAGCACACCCTGGGCGTTGGCGAGGATGCCGACCGGGTAGCCGTGCAGTTCGGCCCAGCCGGTGGCCAGGCTGCTGCCGTAGCGGGGCTTGAACTCGTCGAAGTCGGAGCCGTCGACGATCCGGGCGATCACCTCGCGCGGGTCGAAAGGGGCCTTCAGGTCGCCGGGGACGATGCCCAGCAGCTCGTCCTCCGGGTACTTCGGCGGCTCGTAGCAACTCCTGGGCGCGGGGCCTGACTTGTGCCAGTTGAGGCGGTGCACGACCCGGCGGGCCAGTCGGAGCGCGTCGGGCTCGTCCAGGGCGAGGTGGTCGGCGAGTCCGGAGGTGCGGGCGTGCATCTCGGCGCCACCGAGCGACTCGTCGTCGGACTCCTCGCCGGTGGCCATCTTCACCAGCGGCGGGCCGCCGAGGAACACCTTGGCCCGCTCCTTCACCATGATCACGTGGTCGGACATGCCGGGCACGTACGCCCCGCCCGCCGTGGAGTTGCCGAACACCACCGCCATGGTGGGAATCCCGGCCGCGGAGAGCCGGGTGAGGTCGCGGAACAGCGCGCCGCCCGGGATGAAGATCTCCTTCTGGCTGGGCAGGTCGGCGCCGCCGGACTCGACCAGGTTGATCAGCGGGAGCCGGTTGCGCAGCGCGATCTCGTTGGCCCGCAGGGCCTTGCGGAGCGTCCACGGGTTGGACGAACCGCCGCGCACGGTCGGGTCGTTGGCGGTGATCACGCACTCGGTCCCGGCGACGGTGCCGATGCCGGTGACCAGTGCCGCGCCCACCGGGTAGTCGCTGCCCCAGGCGGCCAGCGGGGAGAGTTCGAGGAACGCGGAGTCCGGGTCGAGCAGCAGCTCGATCCGCTCGCGGGCCAGCAGCTTGCCCCGACTCCGGTGCCGCTCCACGTACTTGGGGCCGCCGCCGGCCAGCGCCCTGGCGTGCTCGGTGTCGAGTTCGGCGAGCTTGGCCAGCATCGTGGCGCGGTTGGCGGCGTGCTCGGCCGCGGCGGGGTCGAGCCGGGTGGGCAGGACGGTCACAGCAGGGCCTCCGGGATGTCGAGCCGGCGCGAGCGCAGCCACTCCCCCAGCGCCTTCGCCTGGGGGTCGAACCTGGCCTGGGCGGCGACGCCTTCGCCGAGCAGGCCGTGGATGGTGAAGTTGACCGCCCGCAGGTTCGGCAGCAGGTGCCGTTCCACCGCCAGGTCGGCCGTCTCCGGGAGCAGTTCGCGCAGGCGCTCGACGGTGAGGGTGTGCGCCAGCCAGCGCCAGCCGGCCTCACTGCGGGCCCAGACCCCGAGGTTGGCGTCGCCGCCCTTGTCACCGCTGCGGGCCCCGGCGACCAGGCCGAGCGGCGCCCGGCGGGTCGGGCCCGGGTCCGGGTCCGGTGGCGGCGGCAACTCGGGCTCGGAGGTTCGCTCCTGAGGGTGGGTCAGTTCTGGTGCGGAGACGGTGGTTCGGGTGCCGGACGGCAGGTGGGCCACCTGTTCGACCGCCTTGGCGTCCACGTACTTCGCCTCGAACACCCCGTAGGGCGTGGGCTTTCCGGGCGGGGCGGTCAGGTGAAAACCCGGGTAGCCGGCCAGTCCGAGTTCGACGGCGGCGGCGGTGAGGGCGCGCCCGACCCGGTGTTCCTGCGGGTCGCGGGCGGTGAGGCGGAGCAGGGCGCTCGCGGCCTCCTCGGTGTCGGCGTCCGGGTGGTCGGTGCGGGCCAGCGTCCAGCGCAGTTCGGCGGGCTGGGAAGGGACGTCGGCGGCCGTCAGGGCGCGGGTCAACTGCCGTTGGACGAGGGCGGCTTTGGCCTCGATGTCGAGTCCGGTCAGGACGAACACCAGCTCGTTGCGGTAGCCGCCGAGCCGGTTGAGGCCGACCTTGAGGGTGGCGGGCGGGGCCTCGCCGCGGACGCCGGTGATCCGGACCCGGTCGGGGCCGTCCGGGGTGAGGACGGCGGTGTCCAGGCGGGCGGTGACGTCCGGTCCGAGGTAGCGCGGTCCGCCGGTCTCGTACAGGAGTTGGGCGGTGACGGTCTCGACGGTGACCGCGCCGCCGGTGCCCGGGTGCTTGGTGATCACGCTGCTGCCGTCGGCGTGCAGTTCGGCGATCGGGAAGCCCGGGTGGTCGGTGTCGTGCTCGGTGAAGAACGCGTAGTTCCCGCCGGTGGCCTGCGCGCCGCACTCCAGGACGTGTCCGGCGACCACCGCCCCGGCGAGGGCGTCCAGGTCGGCGGGCGTCCAGCCGTAGTGGGCGATGCCCGGGCCGACCACCAGGGCGGCGTCGGTGACCCGCCCGGTGACCACCACGTCCGCGCCGCCGCGCAGGCACTCGGCGATCCCGTACGCGCCCAGGTAAGCGTTGGCGGCGAGCAGCGGCCGCGGGTCGGCGCCCTCCCCCGTCCAGCCGAACTCGGCTGCCCTGGGCAGGAGTTCGTCGCCGGTGAGGTGGCCGATCCGGACGCTCAGACCTTGCCGTTCGGCGAGTTCGCCGAGCGCGTCGGCGAGCCGGGCCGGGTTGAGGCCGCCCGCGTTGACCACGATCCGCACGCCGCGGTCGAGCGCCTGCGCGAGGCACTCCTCGGCCTGCCGCAGGAAGGTCCTGGCATAGCCGAGCCCCGCATCGCGCAGCCGGTCGCGGGCCAGGATCAGCATGGTCAGCTCGGCCAGGTAGTCGCCGGTCAGGACGTCCAGCGGGCCGCCCGCGAGCATCTCGCGGAACGCTCCGAACCTGTCGCCGTAGAACCCCGACGCGTTGCCGATCCGCAGCACGAAACCTCCCCGACTCGCCCGACTCGCCCGACTCGCCTGCACCGCACGGCCGTTCACCCGGTGAACGGCCTGGCCGGTCGACGGTCCGCACCGGCGGCCCCGGGCGGGTCCGGCCGCGACCGAGCGTGTCACCGGAGCGGCGACAAATCAAGCACGCGTGCTTGTTTTTCTCGCCGGGGAGGGCTGCGGGCGTGGGCGCGGCGCGAGAATCGGCCACCGGCGGAGGTGGGCCCGGCCGCCGTCACCCCCAACCGGGCGGCAGCAGGCCCCAGGAGTCGCGGCCCAGCCACTGGCCGAAGGTGACGGGCTCCGCGCCGCCCGAGTGGTCGAGGGACAGCGGGAGGATCAGCTCGCAGGTGGCCCGGCCGTCCCACCACATGGTGCCGGCCAACGGGCCGGTGATCGCCAGCAGGGTGCTGAAACCGCAGCCGTGCTCCTGGACGACGATCGCGCCCGCCGTCTTCCGGTCCTCGAAGTCGTCGCACTCCTCGGACCAGCCGCAACGGGCCCGGTCGTAGGACTGCTCGTCGGGGAAGTCCTCCGGCCCGGGGCGGCGCCCGTACAGTTCGTCGTCGGCCGCGACGTAGGAGTCGGGGTGGGGAAAGGGCAGCGCCAGCAGCCCGCGCCGCACCGGATCGTCCCCCGCCCAACGCCAGCCCTGCTCCGTCCGTTCGAGCCGGGCGACGGCCAGGCCCGCGCTCACGGTCAGCAGGTAGGTGCGGTACTCCGTCGGGAAGGAGACCCCGAACTGCCCCTCGGCCTCGGCGACTTCGGCCTCGGTCAGCGGCGGTGGCGGTGGCGGTGGCGGTGGCGGTGGCGGTGGCGGCAGGGAGGGATCGCCGGTGCACCGGTCGCGGTCGTCGGTGTTCACTCAGGCACCGCCGTCCGACGCTGCTCTCCATGGCGCAGCCCCGAGGCGGATGGCGCCGTTCGGCCGTCCGGTACGCAGTCGTGTCCTTGCCCGGAACTGCCTTGTCCTGCCCATGTTTTCATCTCTCCGTCTCCCTGGGGCCGTCAGTCTGCCGCAGGCGGGCCGTCGCCCGTCGGGGATTTTTGATCACGCTCCGAAGCGGAGGGCGGCGCGTTCGAGTTCGGCGAGGTACCTGGGCAGGTCGAAGCGGACTTCCTCGACGAGGTGGCCGTCGGCGTCCGGGTACGCCAGGTCGCTCCAGATCACCGTCCGGCCGCGGAGGTGGAGTTGGAACCGTACTTCGGCGTCGTCGTCCGCGACGGTCACCCGGACCGTCCGGGGACGGTCGGTCGGGTGGAGTGGGCCGCCCGGGCGGAGCAGGTCGGCGGGCGGGGCGCCGAGGGCGGTGGCGTTGGTGCGGGTGATCAGGTCGAGGCCGTCGACGAAGAGGTAGCTGTGCAGGGCCCCGCAGGCCGGCGGGCCCGGGCAGGTGCCGATCAGCAGCGTGCCGAGGTTTTCGTGCGCGGCGCGGTTGGCGGTGCGCACCGCGCGCGGAGGTCTACGCGGCACGGCGCAGCTGCCGCGGGTGGCTTCGTTCACTTCTCAGGGCTCTGGTCCGACTTCTGTGGCCATTGGTCTTGCCGCTGCGCGGCAGTCTGACAGACCGGTGGGCGAGGGTGCGCGGGGTTTCAGGGCAGAGGCTCGTAGAAAGCTCCGTCGGACCCGAAGTTGCGGGAGCCCGCCATCACGTCCTCGCCGCGGAGGTAAGCCAACAGCCATTCGCCGAACGTCATTTCGTAGAGGGCCCAGGAGAAGCTGTCGAACTCCTGGACGAGGACGCGCCAGGGCGACGAGGGCCCGGCCGGAACGCGGAGGAAAACCGTCTCGCTCGTCCGGCCTGTCGCGATCGGCATCAACTCGCCGGGCCCTGCCCCCACCGGTCCCGGGAGGAACTCTGTCGAGTCCTCCTCCTCCCAGAAATCGAGGTTGTCGCGGACGGATTTCTGAAGGTTGTGCGGGAGAGGACCGGCCGGGTGCTCCAGGTACAGCTGATCATTGATCAGGACCGACCCGTAGGCGTCCACGACTTCACGGAAGTCCGCCGGGAGCTCGACCCCGAACTCCCGCTCCATCTCCGCCCACGGCTCCGGGTACGACCGGTTGACCCCGGGCTCGCCCAGCAGCGACCGGACCTCCGACAACAATGCCACCCCTGTGCCCTTCCGCCCGACTGCGGATGCCCCGGTTGGAGCCCCCGCACCGGCGGCATACGAAAGGCCGACCGGTTGTAGCGGCCAGGATCGCACGGCAAGGACTCGTGATCGACCGATCGTTCCGGGATGACGCCGGATCAGGTGTCGTCCGCCCTGGGCGGGGAGGCGGCATCGTCGCGCGGCACCTATCACCCCTTCCCCGCGGGCACCCCCCGGGAGGGCCAGGGTGACCCTGCGGAGGAGCGGCCGGTCGAGGAGCGCTTCGAGGTTGCCGGTGTCCGCGCGCACTACCCGGGGTGGGAACAGGGCCGCGGCCCACTCGACCGGCCACCGCCGTCGGGGCCGACGCCGTCAGGCGCCTCATCGACAACGGCCTCGGTGTGCCGGCGCGTACCGACCGTATCGGCGGCACCGCCATCAGCGAGGCCCGGCTCGGGGCGGAGCAGTGGTACGAGGAGTGATCCTGCCTCGGCCGATCGCTTCAGAATGATCAGAATGAGTTGAGCCGCACGCTCTCGTACTCGTCGGTCGTGGTCGGCAGGGCGTGCGGAGTACGGCTACGACTTCGACGAGTACGGCTGCCCGCTCCGGTTGTCGGCGGTCGTGGTCGGTTGTCGGTCCGTCGGGTCAGGCGGTCCAGCAGTACAGGGAGTCGCCGTTGTGGTGGGCGGTCGTGGCCAGGGCGGCCACCTCGGTGAGGATCTCGGCGGCGGTCTCCGGGGCGAGGTCGGGGTCCTCTGCTGTCCAGGCTCCGACGGTCCTGTCCAGTTGGGCCGGGGCGGCTGCGGCCAGGGCGGTGGTCAGGCGCGGGGAGAGGGCGAGGACCAGGCAGCCGCTGTTGTCGGGGTCGGTGAGCCAGCGCGGCTCGTCGGCCTCGATCAGTGCCTCGACGGTGTCGCCCGTCAGTGCGCTCTCCCACTCCAGGATCGCGCCCTCGGCGTCGAAGTTGCCGAAGCGGCGGGCGGGGAGGGCGCGGCCGGGGCCGGTCGGTGCGGCGAGTGCGGCGGAGGCGTCGTCCGGGGCTGCGAAGAACTCCACGATCACGCTCACTGCGGTGTCCCCTCCGACGGTCGCGGGCCTCGGCCGCGACTCCTGATCGACGTTCGGACAGTGTGCCATCGGCGACGGACGGCGGCGGGGAGGGGAGGGGCGACGGGGTGAGGGGTGGTGGGGTGGCCGGGTGGTGTCGGGGGGTGGTGTCAGGATGCCGGGTGGGGGTGTTCTCCAGCGGTACTTCGTTGCTGGGGACGATGCGCAGGGGGCGGGCCGGTGGCGGAGGGCGGGGAGGCTGTCGTGGTGTCGGCCGCGGAGTGGGCGGTGGTCGAGCGGTTGAGCGGGTTGCCGTTCCCGGTGGCGGAGGTGCGGCCCGGGCCGGGTGGGGCGGAGTGGGGCGGGCCGGGGTACTGGGTGGTGGCGCTGCGGGAGAGTCGGGACTTCTGGGAGGACCGCGGTGCCGAGGTCGTCGAGCCGGCCGAGCAGGAGATCGAGGCGGCCCGGGACGCGCTGGCGGCCGTGCTGACGAGCCGTTGGGGGGCGCCGCGGCAGGTCGAGCTGGCGCCGTACATGTTTCCGGAGGACCCGGAGGAGGACGTGCCGGAGCCGTTGGGGTACCTCGCCATGGTGGCCGTCCGGCTGCTGTGCTGGCCCCTGCCCGGGGCGGCCCGGTGGGTGGGGCTGGCGGTCGGGCAGGCGGACCGGGAGTTCCCGTTCGAGCTGCTGCTGGCGGTGGGCGAGCTGTCGGTGCTGGACGGGGCGGCGGGATGAGCGGACGGTCCGTCACCGTCCTTGGCCGGTCGGGGTGGTGACGGGCCGGCGGGCGGGCACCCCGGTGGCGGGATTGTCGGTGAGGTGCGGCATGCTCCACGCATGCTTCACGCGATGACCGAGCGCGGACTGTCGATGCGCGACCCGGGGCCGACCGCCCTGGGCCTGATGGTGGCGAACCTGCAGCGCGGCGACTCCTTCCTGATCGTCGAGCGGTTCGGGCCGGACGAGCCGGCGGGCGACTGGTACGTCCAGGTCCGGTTGCGGGAGGACGGCGTCTTCGAGGTGGAGTACCGGGACGGGGTTCCGGCGGAGCACTACCGGACGCTGACGGTGTCGGCGGAGCGGGCGACGGCCGCCGTGGTGGGCTGGGTCGCCGGGGAGCCGGCCTGGCGCGAGCGGTTCCGGTGGACCTCGATCGGCCACTGGTTCACCGGGCCCGGGGCGCGGGACGCCGCCGTGCCCGTCGGGGAGGGACCGACCCCGTAGCGGGGCAGCGAGCGACAGCGGCAGCGGGGACGCCGGCACCGGCCGGGGCCGTTTCAGAGCAACCAGAGGCCGAGGCCCGCGACCAGGATGCCGGTGGCGATCAGCAGCGGGCCGAGCAGGTGGTCGCGGGGCCGGTCGGCGCCGGGGCGGATGCGGATGGTCGAGGCCAGGCCGACGCCGGAGAGCAGAACGCCCAGCGGGGTCAGGAGCGCCCAGAGGGCGGGTGCGGCGAGGTGGCCGGAGATCATCGGGCCGTCGGCAGGGCGGCGGCTCGGGGGTGCCCGCCGGGCGTGGACGGTGCGTGGGGTACGGCCATGGTGGGTCCTCCTGCTGGGCTCCGCACGACGCTACCGGGGCACGGAACAAGACTCCGCCACGGATTGGCAAAGCCTTCACCGCAGCCGGTCTCCGGGGGCCGGGGGAACCGGTCCTGACGGCCCGTCAGCTTCACCCGGGCGGCCCACCAGCGCGAACGTCCCCCTGCGGATTCCCGGCGAACGTCCAGGATGTTCCCAGCATTCGCTCACCGCGCGCGGATCGGCGGGAGGAGAGGCGGGAGGAGAGGCGGGAGGGCCCCGGTCCGGCGGTGCCGGACCGGGGCCCTCGGGGGCGGACCCGCTCAGCCCGTCCGGGTGGTGGCGGGACGCGGGACGGCCTGGGCCGCGGAGGCTGCGGGGCCCGTGGTGGCCGCAGGGGCCGCGGGGGCGAGCGCGTCGGCCGGGGCGGAGCCGGCGGCGTCCGTGGCGCTCGGGGCACCGGCGCCCTCTCGGGCGGCGCGGCGCGCCGTCCAGCGGTCCGCGATCCGGTTCATCAGGGCGACCATCGCCCAGGCGTAGGCCCAGCCGACCAGGATGTCGATGATGAAGTGCTCGGCGCCGTAGACCAGGGTGAACGCCATCGCCAGGGGGTACGCGGCGAGCAGGACGCGCAGCGCCCGGCCGGCCTTCGGCCAGAACACCAGGGCGATCATCATCGGGTAGGCGGCGTGCAGCGAGGGCATCGCGGCCACGTCGTTGGCGAACCTGCTGCCGTTCTCGAAGATGGTGCCGGCCCGGTGCAGGCCGCTGTTGTCGAGGACGGTGGCGACGACCCGGTTGACGGCGGGCAGGTGGCCCTCCAGGGCGGCCAGCCACGGCGGGTCGGCCGGATAGAGGAGGTAGGTGACGAAGCCGATGAAGGTGATCGCCAGGTAGCAGGAGAGGAAGCGGCGGAACCGGGCGTGGTCGCGCTTCCACAGCACGGCGAGGATCACGAAGACGGCGAAGAAGTGCGACATGTAGACGGCGACGGCGGCGTAGTCGTACCACTGCGGGTCGCCGGGGTGGTACAGCCAGTGCTGCAGGCGCACCGTCCAGGTCTCGCCGAAGCCGAGCACCTCGTCGAAGGCGATCTGCGGGGCGTAGTGCGGCGGCCAGGGAGTGTGCGAGCCGTAGCCGCGGAGCAGGGAGTACGTCCAGACCACGGCCATCACCGGCACCCAGTCGCGCAGGACGCGCAACCAGCCCTTGCGGCCGCCGCTGTGCACGGACGCCGCGACCAGCGCGGCGATCAGCCAGAGGAAGACCACGTCGTTGGCGTAGGGCAGGCCGTAGACCGCCAGGTAGCGCCAGAACGCCAGGGCGAACAGGGGCCAGGCGAGGTGGCGTGGCTTGAGCCGGGCCAGCCCGTGGTGCGCCAGGGAACGTGACCGGGTTGCCGAAGGGGACGAGTCGATCATGCGTCCTGAAGTTAGCAAGGGCGTCTTGGAGATTCCTCCTGCCGCACGGCGGGGTTCCCAGCGAGTTCACAGGCGGCTACAGGCAGGGGTCGTTCGACCGCCGACCGATCTCATGGTGGACATTAATAATGTCGAGTATTAATCTGTTTGTATGCCAAGAGCATCCGAACGGCAGGACGAGCAGCAGGACCAACGGCAGGACGAGCACCGGGGCTCCACCCGGGAGCGGCTGATCCGCGCCGCCGAGCGGCGCTTCGCGGCGGACGGCGTGCACGGTGCGCAGCTGCGCGAGGTGGTCCGGGAGGCCGGGCAGGCCAATCCGTCGGCGGTGCAGTACCACTTCGGCTCGCGCGAAGGGCTGTTGGAGGCCGTGATGGCGGAGCGGCAGCAGCGCACCGAGCGGGCGCTCGCCGCCCGGCTGCCGGAGCCCGAGGGGCAGCCGCTCGACGAGCTGCTGGCCGCGCTGGTGGACGCCGAGGCGACCGAGCTGGCCACCGAGCGCGGCCGGGCCTGCCTGCGGATCTCCACCCAGGTCAGCCACCGCAGCGGCATCCGGGAGCGGCAGCCGCACCCCGGCCTGGCCGGCACCCTGTACTGGCGGCTGATCCTGGCCCTGGAACCGCCGCTGGGGCGGGTGGCGCCGGAGCCGGTGCGCCTGGAGCGGATCGACCTGGCGCTGACCCTGGTCGGCGCCGCGCTCGCCGAACGGGCCCGGCAGCTGACCGCGGGCGAGCCCACCCTGACCGGGGACGAGGCGTACCTGGCCGACCTGGTCGCGGTCTGCGCGGCCCTGCTGACGGCGCCGCTCCCCCGGCCGCCGAAGCGCCGAGCGGCACAGCCGGCGGCGGAGCAGGCGGCGGAGCAGTGACCCGAACCACCGGGCGGCGGCCGGTCCCGGCCGTGGCCCACCATGCGAGGAGCAAGTCATGAACGAGCTGTCCGGCAAGACCGTCGTCATCACCGGCGGGGCCCGCGGGCTGGGCGCGGAGACGGCCCGGCAGGCCGTCGCGGCCGGGGCGAACGTGGTGATCACCGACGTGCTGGACGAGGACGGCGCGGCGGTCGCGGCGGAGCTGGGCGAGCGGGCCCGCTACCGGCACCACGACGTCGCCTCGGAGCGGGACTGGGCCGAGGTGGTGGCGTACGCGCAGGCCGAGTTCGGCGCGGTGCACGGGCTGGTCAACAACGCGGGCATCTCGACCGGCAGCTTCCTGGTGGAGGAGTCGGTGGAGCACTTCCGCCGGGTGCTCGACGTCAACCTGACGGGCGTGTTCATCGGCATGAAGACCGTCGTCCCGGCGCTGCGCGCGGCGGGCGGCGGCTCGGTGGTGAACATCTCCTCGGCGGCCGGGCTGATGGGCCTGGCGCTGACGGCCGGGTACGGGGCGTCCAAGTGGGGCGTGCGCGGCCTGACCAAGATCGGCGCGGTGGAGCTGGGCGTGGACGGCATCCGGGTCAACTCGGTGCACCCGGGCATGACGTACACCCCGATGACGGCGTCCACCGGCATCCAGCGGGGTGAGGGCAACTACCCCAACACCCCGATGGGCCGGGTCGGCGAGGCGCCGGAGATCGCGGCCGCCGCGGTCTTCCTGCTCTCCGACGCGGCGTCCTACGTCACCGGTGCGGAGCTGGCGGTGGACGGCGGCTGGACCGCCGGGCCCACCGTCCGCTACGTGATGGGCCAGTGAAGGCCAGTCGCTGAAGGCCCGTCGGTGAGAGCCCGTCGGTGAGGCCCCCTCGCTGACGGGCTGTCAGCGAGGGGCCGTCAGCCGCTGAAGGTTCGTCAGGGGAGGTCGGCGGAGGCGCCGAGGGCGATCCGGGCGTAGCGGGTGGCGCGCTCCTCGCCGAGCCAGCCGTCGAAGTTCTCCATGCCGATCTCGCTGAGGTTGGCGTCGTGGATCGGGAAGGTGTGCTCGGGGCGGACGGCGCGCACCATCTCGATCGCCGCGCGCAGCGCCAGCCAGGGCCCGGAGGCGGGCAGCAGCAGGGCGCGGACCTCCTCGTCCGGGACGTGCAGGGCGTCGCCCGGGTGGTAGACGCCCTCGACCAGGTAGCCGAGGTTCGCGCAGTCCGGGTGGTTGTCGATGGTCACGGCGTGCCGCCCGCCGACCGCGCGGACCTCGAACCCGCCCGCGGTGAAGCGCTCCCCCACCTCGACCGGGCGGCCGCCGATCTCGGCCGCCAGCGCCGGGTGGGTGTACACCTCCAGCTCCGGCTGCGCGGCGCGGGCCGCGGCCAGCAGTTCGTCGTCCAGGTGGTCGCCGTGCTCGTGCGTGATCAGCACGGCGCGGACGCCGTGGAACGCGGCGGGGTCGGTCCAGCACCCCGGGTCGATCAGCAGGGAGCGGTCGCCGTCCTCGATCCGGACGCAGGCGTGGGCGTACTTCGTCAGGCGCATGACGCCAACCTACCGATCGGTCGGGGCGCGGCGCCCCGGGTTTTCCGGCCCCCGCTCGCCCCGCCGACCGTCGGCCGGTGAGGCCGGCGGGGCGAGCGCGGCGTGCAAGCGGGCGGCCCACTGCTCGGCCGAACCGTGCAGCACCGGGTGGCCGGGGTGCGCGGCGAGCAGGTCGGCCCAGTCCGCGGGCGGCGCGGGGAGGGCGGTGGCGAGCGTGCCCGGGTGGCCGGGTTCGCGGGCCAGGACGCGGCGCAGCAGGGCCGGTTCGAGGGTGCGGGCGCAGTGTTCGGCGAGCAGGACGGCGTCGTACAGGTCCTTGGCGCGGGCGCGTTCGCCGTCGGCGTGCAGCCAGAGCAGCTTCCAGGCGAGCGCGAGTTCGGGGCTCGGGGTGCGGACCACCGTCGTGCCGGTGCCGTTGCCGCGCGGGACGGCCGTGCGGACGGGCGGGGCGGGCATCCGTTCGTCGCGGGCGAAGTCGACCGTGACGGTGCCCTCCGGGCCGGTGCGGTCAGCGTCCCCGGTGTCGCCGGTGTTCTCATCGTCTCCGGCGTCTCCGGCGCCGCCGGTGTCCCCGGTGTCATTCGTGGTCCAGCGGATCTCGATGCCGACGCCGGGCACGTTCTCGTCGTCGTACGCCCAGGTGCCGGTCTCCCGGACGGAGGCCGGGTCGAGGCGCAGGCCCGGGGCGACCTGCGGGTGGCGTTCGACCAGTTCGCGCAGCACCTCCTCCGGGCCGGTGGTCTCCGGTTCGGCCTCCGGCACCCAGTGCAGGCCCTCGGGCGGGAGGTGGGCGCGCAGGCCGCCGGTGTCGAACTCCTCGAACTCCCACATCTGGTGGGCCCCGGCCCCGTCGGCGGCCTCCGGCCACTGCTGGACGGCGGCCAGGTCGGGCAGGTACGGGTACGGGTCGAGGACGTCGATCGGGACCAGGGTGGACGGCGGGACCAGGAAGTCCAGGTCGGCGGGCTCGCGCGCGGCCGGGCCGACCCAGGCGGGCATCACCATGCTGCCGCGCAGCACCAGGGTCTCGGACCAGGGCGAGGCGGCGAGCAGCGCGAGCAGGTGGTCGAGCACGGCGCGCCGGGCCCGCCGGGCGTCCCACGGCTGCCCCGGGTGTCGGGCCGGGCGGGTCCGCCGGGCCTGCCCGGCCGACCGGGCCTGCCGCTGGCGTCGCGGGTCGCTGCTCATCGGGCTCGGGCCGCCTCTCTCCCCGCCTCGCGGGTGGTGTGGCGGGAGCGTAACCGGCCCGGCCGACAGCGCCGGTGCGGCGGGTCGGCCGGGCCGGTGAACGGCCGTCAGGCGGTGGCGAGTTGGCGGGTGGCGGCCTCGACCGTCTGGGCGAGCAGGACGGCGATGGTCATCGGGCCGACGCCGCCCGGGACGGGGGTGATCAGCGAGGCCCGGGTGCGGGCCGACTCGAAGTCGACGTCGCCGACGTTGCCCTCGTTGTAGCCCGCGTCGATCACCACGGCGCCGGGCTTGACGTCCTCGCCGGCGAGGAACCGGGCCCGGCCGACCGCCGCCACTAGGACGTCCGCCTCGCGGACGATCGCGCGCAGGTCGCGGGTCCGGGAGTGGCAGTACGTCACCGTGGCGTCCCGGCCCAGCAGCAGCATCCCGGCGGGCTTCCCGAGGATCGCGCTGCGGCCGACCACCACCGCGTGCTTGCCGCGCAGGTCCACCTGGTACTCGTCGAGCAGCCGGAGAATGCCGCCGGGCGTGCAGGAGGCGAACCCGGGGAGGCCGAAGCCCATCGCGGCGAAGGAGTGCATGGTGACGCCGTCCACGTCCTTGGCCGGGGTGATCGCCTCGAACGCCGCCCGCTCGTCGATGTGCGGCCCGACGGGGTGCTGCAGCAGGATGCCGTGCACCGTCGGGTCGGCCGACAACTTCCCCACCGTGTCGACGAGTTCGGCCGTGCTGACCCTCGCGGGCAGCGCCACGTGCCGGGACTCGATCCCGGCCTTCGCACAGCGCGCCCGCTTCATCCGGACGTACGTCACCGACGCCGGGTCCTCGCCCACCAGGACGGTGGCCAGACACGGGGCGACGCCCGTCCGCTCCCGGAGCGCGGCCGCGTCCGCCGCCGTCCGCTCGGTGATCCGGCGGGCCGGGCCGGTGCCGTCCATCAACCGCGCCTGCTGCGGGGCGGGTTCGTGCGTCGTGGGGTCGGAGGTCTGCGTCGTGGGGTCGGAGGTGTGCGTCATGGCTCGGCGCTCCCGGGCTCGTGGAGGGGTCGCCCAGGCGCGCGGCAGCGACGAGGCGTCGGGCCGCTCCCCGGTGGTACTCCACCCTGTGCGCCAGTCACGGCCTGCCGCCCACCCTACCCGGCCCGGTCGTTCCCGTCCGCCCTCGGCTGTCCCCGGCCGCCCCCGCGGGGCATACTCACCGGACGGCGCGTCGACAAGGAGCCCTTCGGATGCGGGACTTGACCGAGACCCAGGCGCGCGGGCTGCTGCTGCGCCACCTCACCGGAACCCTGCGGGCGCTGCCGGCCGGGACGGCGCTGGTCCACCGGCACCCCGGGCTGCCGACGGCGGTCTTCGGCAACGAGCGGGTCGTGCCGGCCGACGACGTGCTGTACGAGCCGGGCGAGCGCGACGACGCCGCGTACCTGCGGGCCGCCTACTGGGTGCTCGGGGTCGAGCCCTTCGCCTCCGCCGAGGAGGCGGCGGCCGCCGCGGCCGCCGGGGCCGATCCGCTGCTCGGAGCGGTGCTGGCGGCCTGGCGGCAGTGGGGCTGGCGGACCCGGCTCGTCGACCGGCACCCGCGGACGGCGGGCGGGGAGAGCCCCGACGGCTTCGGCGTCTCCGTGTACCGCAGCCTCCGGGGGCACCTGAGCGTCTTCGGCTCCTCCCCCGTGTTCCGGGCCCGCCCCGCCGACCCCCCGTTCGAGCCGCTGCCGGACCGGATCGACCGTCCGGCCGGGCCCGTCCCGGCCGATGGCCCGATCTGACAGATCCCGGTCGTTGCGGCCGTCCCCGGCCGGGCGGAAGGATCGGGGCATGCCCGCACCGCACCACGTCGTGATCGCCGCCTTCCCCGGGATCGAACTCCTGGACGCCACCGGACCGGCCGAGGTGTTCTCGGTCGCCTCCCGGTTGGCCGGCGCCGACCGCCCCGGCTACCGGGTGCGGATCGCCACCGCCGACGGCGGCCCGGTGGCCAGCTCCGGCGGGGTCCGGCTGCTCGCCGACCTGGCCTTCGCCGAGGTCTCAGAGGTCTCAGA
Source organism: Kitasatospora sp. NPDC088391 (assembly GCF_044753345.1). NCBI lineage: Bacteria > Bacillati > Actinomycetota > Actinomycetes > Kitasatosporales > Streptomycetaceae > Kitasatospora > Kitasatospora sp. NPDC088391. Next base: position 382,041 of record NZ_JBIVNB010000004.1, on the reverse strand, counting down.
GGTCTCAGAGGTCTCAGAGGTCTCAGAGGTCTCAGAGGTCTCAGAGGTCTCAGAGGTCTCAGAGGTCTCAGAGGTCTCAGAGATCTCAGAGATCTCAGAGATCGCCGATCCGGTGGACACCCTGCTGGTCGCGGGGGCGATCGAACTCGTCGACGGCGGCGGCGTGGAGCCGGTGATCGACCGTCCGGTGGTCGACTGGCTGCGGACGGTGTCGCCCCGGGCCCGGCGGATCGGTTCGGTCTGCGCCGGGGCGCACCTGCTGGCCGCCGCCGGGCTGCTCGACGGCCGCCCCGCCACCACGCACTGGCTGACCGCCGGGCGGCTGGCGGCCGACCACCCCGGCGTCCGGGTCGACCCCGACCCGATCTTCGTCCGGGACGGGCCGGTGTGGACGTGCGCGGGCGTCACCTCCGGAATGGACATGGCGCTCGCCATGGTCGCCGAGGACCACGGCCCCGAACTCGCCCTCGCCACCGCCCGGATGATGGTGATGTACGTCAAACGCCCCGGCGGGCAGAGCCAGCTCAGCGTGCCGCTGTCCGTCCCGGCCGGCGCGGACGACCCGATCGACGAACTGCGCCGCTGGATCGCCGACCACCTCACCGCGGAACTCTCGCTGGACGCCCTCGCCGCCCGGACCCACCTGAGCACCCGGCACTTCACCCGGCTGTTCCGGCAGCGCACCGGCACCACCCCCGCCGCCTACGTGGAGGCGGCCCGGCTGGAGGCCGCCCGGCGGCTGCTCACGGACGGCGCCCGCGGCCTGCCGGAGGTCGCCGCCGCCAGCGGCCTGGGCTCCGTGGAGACCCTGCACCGCGTCTTCCGGCGGCGGCTGGGCACCACGCCCGCCGAGTACCGCCGCCGTTTCTGACCTGCCGTCACTTTCCTTCTGCCGTAAGGCCGGGCGCGTCCGCGCACCGGTCGGCCCCCGGCGTGCCCGCACGCCCCCGCCACCTCCTGGAGGAGAACCGTGTCCCGCACCACCGCGTCCCGTACGAAGGTCGTCCCGATCCCCGTCCTGGGGCGGCACCACATCAACGCCTACCTGCTGCTCGGCCGCCGCCCCGTGCTGGTGGACGCCGGGACGCCCGGCAGCGGGCGGAAGATCCACGACGCGATCGCCGCGCACGGCGTCGACCCCGCCGACCTGGCGCTGATCGTCCTCACCCACGGCCACCTCGACCACTTCGGCTCGGCCGCCGAACTGCACCGCCTCACCGGCGCCCCGGTGGCCGGGCACGCCGCCGACCTCGGGCAGTACCGCTCGGGCCGGGTCCGCGAGCCCTACCTGCCGACCGGCCCGATGGGGCGACTGCTGGCCCGCAACCGGAAACTGCACGTGACGGCGGAGCCGTGCGACCCCGAGGTGGTGGTGCGCGGCGAACTGGACCTGGACGGGTTCGGGCTGGCCGCCCGGATCGTCCCGACCCCGGGCCACACCGCCGGGTCGGTCTCGCTCCTCACCGACGACGGCGCCCTGGTCGCCGGCGACCTGATCGCCAACTCCTTCATGGGCCTGCTCCCCGGCCGCCCCGCCGACCCGCCCTTCCACGACGACCCCCGCCGCAACCTCACCAGCCTCCGCGCCATGCTCGACCTCTCCCCCACCACCCTGCACGTCGGCCACGGCACCGCCCTCGACCCGGCCCGCGCCCGCAAGTGGGCCGACCGCGAACACCGCCGCCTCACCCGCCGCGAAGCCGGCGGACGCCTCCCGGCCCGCACCGAGTGACCGGCCCCGGCCCCGACACCGGCTTCAGGAGGTCCTCCAAGGCAGAGCCCCGACCTGGACCAATGCACGCTGCACCCATCTTGACCTGCAAAGGTTCCCTTCACGGCTTCGAGCTGGTCAGCAGCACTTCCCATCCTTCGACTGTCCGGGACGGGGTCCACGCGGCGCCCCGTACGGACCCCCTATGCCTCGAGGAGGCCGATGGCGTGACCGTCGTGGTCCACCACCGGCCACGTGTCCAGTCCGCGGACGCGCATGGCGGTGAGGGCGTCGGCGGCCGGCATGTCGGCGGTGGCGAACGGGGCGCGGTCGAGGGCGATGTCGCGGACCGGGGTGCGTTCGGTGTACCAGGAGCGGGCCTGGAACGGTGCGAGGTGCAGGCGGGTCAGCAGCCCGGCGCAGCGGCCGTCTTCGGTGCGGACCAGGAGGTGGTCCGCACCGGAGCTGTGCAGGATGTCCATCGCGGTGTCGGCGGTGACGTCGTCGCTGATCTGCAGTTCGGGGTGTTTCATGAGGTCGCCGACCGTGGTGGTCGCGGGGCGTTCGAGGGTGACGGTCATGGGTGAAGTCCTTCGGGTCGTTGCCGCCGGTGGTGGCGGCGGTCCGGGCGCGGGGGGAGACGGGTCGAGGGCGTCCGCAGGGGCGGGTCGGGCGGGGCCGTGTCGCGGTCCCGCCCGTACGGTGTCCTACCGGGCGACGGCGGTGTGCCCGGGTGCCGTGTTGCGGGTGTCGGTGCTGGTCCGTGCGGTGCGGTTGGCCCGGCGGCGGCGGTTGCGGCTCGTGGAGGTGCTGCGGCGGGGGCGTTCGACGACGGGGTCGGCGATCGTGGTGGGGATGCCGGTGGGCACGCGGGCGCCGGTGATGCGGGCCAGTTCCTCGTCCCCGGCGCTGACACGGGTGGTGAGGGGGGTGATGGCCGCGGTGGCCATCAGCCGGCTGACCTCGCGGCGCTGTTCGGGCAGGACCAGGGTGACGACGGTGCCGGACTCGCCGGCCCGGGCGGTGCGGCCGCCGCGGTGCAGGTAGTCCTTGTGGTCGGTCGGCGGGTCCAGGTTGACGACCAGGTCGAGGCCGTCGACGTGGATGCCCCGGGCGGCGACGTTGGTGGCGATCAGCGCGGTGACCGCTCCGGTGCGGAACTGCTCCAGGGTGCGGGTGCGCTGCGGCTGGGACTTGCCCCCGTGCAGGGCCGCCGCCTTCACCCCGTTGGCGAGCAGGTCCCGCGCCAGGCGGTCGGCCCCGTGCTTGGTGTCGGTGAACATGATCACCCCGCTCCCCCGGGAGGCGATGTGCGCGATCGTGGCGGCCTTGTCGGAGCGCTGGACGTGCAGCACGTGGTGCTCCATCGTGCTGACCGCGCCCGCGGACGGGTCCACCGAGTGGGTGACCGGGTCCTTCAGGAAGCGGCGCACCAGGCGGTCGACGTTGCGGTCCAGGGTGGCGGAGAACAGCATCGTCTGGCCCTCTTCGGCGACCTGGTCGAGGAGTTCGACGACCTGCGGCAGAAAACCCATGTCGGACATCTGGTCGGCCTCGTCGAGGACGGTGACGCCGACCCCGTCCAGTCGGCAGTCGCCGCGCCGGACCAGGTCCTTGAGGCGGCCGGGGGTGGCGACCACGACCTCGGCCCCGCGGTTCAGCGTCTGGGCCTGGCGGCCGATCGACATCCCGCCGACCACGGTCGCCAGGCGCAGGCGCACCGCGTGGGCGAACGGGGTGAGGGCGTCGGTGACCTGCTGGGCCAGCTCGCGGGTGGGGACCAGGACCAGCGCCAGCGGCTGGCGCGGCTCGGCCCGTCGTCCGGCGATGCGGGCCAGCAGGGCGAGGCCGAACGCGAGGGTCTTGCCCGAGCCCGTCCGGCCCCGGCCGAGGACGTCGCGGCCGGCCAGCGAGTTCGGCAGCGTCGCGGCCTGGATCGGGAACGGCGCGGTGACGCCCTGGCGGATCAGCATCGACAACAGCGCCTCCGGCATGCCCAGCTCACCGAAGGACTCGACGGCCGGCAGCGCCGGGGTGGTGCTCACCGGCATCGCGAACTCGCCCTGCACGCAGGCTCCCTGACGGGAGCGGCGGCCGGAGGAACCACCCCCGGAGCGGGAGCCCGCGGCGGAGCGGGGATTGGAGCTCTGGTGCGAGGGGCGACTGGAGCGGTTCATGCGGGAAACCTTCCTCATGGCGGCACGTCACGGGGAAGGCTCCGCAGCGCGGGGCGCCGGGCGGAGACCGCGAGGGAACGGGCCGGAAGTACGACGGGCGGGGCGTGGACGGTAGAACCGTGCGGCACGTCACCTGCGGTCGACGCCCACCGGCAAGGGGCGGGAGCGAAGAACCTCGAACCGTGGGATCTCACGGCAGGGCGGCGATCCGGACGCGGCGTCGGGCGTCTCGCGCGGGAACGGCCGCCGGTGGCGGGGCCAGGGGCGTACATCGGGGTGGGACAAGGCCGAGGGGCCCGCACCGAGCGTGTACGCGGTGCGGGCCCCTCGCTGCCGGGCGGGTGCCGTGGCAGAAGAACTACAGCGGACGAATGTTCTCGGCCTGCGGGCCCTTCTGGCCCTGCGTGACGTCGAACTCGACCTTCTGGCCCTCGAGCAGCTCACGGAAGCCGTTGGCGTTGATGTTCGAGTAGTGGGCGAAGACGTCGGGGCCGCCACCCTCCTGCTCGATGAAGCCGAAGCCCTTTTCCGCGTTGAACCACTTCACAGTGCCATTAGCCATGAATAAATCTCCTTCAAGGGGCTGTCCGAAGTCCGCACCGTGCCGACTCCGAGTGCCGCGATGATGACCCACCCGGACGAGAACCGGGAAAACAAAATGCGCCTGCGACACATCAGCAGGCGCACACAAAGTTCATGGGAACCACTACTGCAACTACGACGACTCTAGCAGCCCGGAGCCCGCAGCGGGTGGATGTTCCGCCCCTGTTTCCCGGGCGCCGCATTTCCGGACCGACCGCTGCTCCCGGAGCCGCCGGTGACCCCGATCCTCTTCGCCGCCAAGCACGTCGGCGACATGACCGCGGTCCACGCCGTGCGGCCGTGCGGCGGCGGAGACCGGCCGCCAGGAGACCGGGGCCGAGCACGGCGACTGCACCGGCGTCCGCGCCGCATGACTACGAACCTTGTGCCGGCCGGGGGGGCGGGGACGAGGGCCACCATGATCATTCCCACCGGCGTCGGCCTCGGCCCGGTGACCGCGTCCGGGCGGCCCGCAGCGCGGCTCCCGCCCGCCGCCTACGCCGGCGGGGGCCAGGAGACGGCCCGGCTCCGGGCGGTGTCCGCCCGCCGGTCGGCCGCCCCGGTGCCGCCGGGAGGTGCGACGGACGACGGGAGGAACCCGGGACCCGGCTCCTGCCGCGTCCCGCCGCCGAGGGTGTCCGCGGCGAACAGCTCGCTCGCGGTCCTGGTGTTCGCCGGGTCGGCGGCCTCGGCCATCAGCCGCGCGGCGCCCGTGCTGTCCGTCTGCGGTGGGACGACCAGCAGTTCCAGTCGGCGCGGGGTGTACGAGCACACCATGATCATGTGCTCGTCCTGCTCCGTGGTGTACCAGCCCACGTGGACGGTGTGCCCGGTGACCGGAACGCGCCGGGGTATCACGGGCCACTGCGCGGGGTTGACGGTGATCCGGGTGACCCGGCCCCACCGCGCGTCGAGCTCGGCGGCCAGGGAGGGGAGTTCGAGGAGGAGGTCGCGCGAGCGGGGCCACCAGGCTCCGTCCAGGCGGCCGGGGCGGGCCCCGCGAGGGCTCAGGGAGAGCCGCGGGGTGGATTCCAGGGCGGCGGGTGCCGTCGGGGCACGGTCGGACGTCGTGGTCATGGCTGAGGACCTGTCTCCGGGACCGGCCCGAGGGCTCGGGCCCGGCATCGCCGTTCGCCGGAGACGACGCCAGTATCCGGTGCCGGCATGCGAAGTGCCTTCGGTGATGTACAGCCTACTCTCCGCCCTCCCCCGCTCCGCGCTCCTCCGGACCGCCCCTCCCGGCCGGGCCGGCGAGAGGCGTCCGGAAGGACGTCATGCGCTGCCTCGGGCGATTCGTCGCGCGCGGGGTCCATGGCACCCTGACCCGTTACGCCGACGCGGCACGTCACTCAAACCGACCTGGCTCCTGCGGCTTGACAGCCGTAGGAGCATCCCGCGGCCCCGCACACCGGGGTGGTGGCGGTGACGTCGTCAGACGGTGGCGGCCTCGGCCCGGCCGGGTGCCGGGGCGCCGGTGTGCTCGGGGCCGGGTGGTGGCGCAGGTCAGTTGTCGATGCGGCGCTTGCTGAGCCACGCGACCATCTCGGGGTCGTGGTGGTCGAAGAACAGGGTCCTGCCGGTGTCGAGGGCGGCGATCCGGGTCATCTGGTCGTCGGTGAGGGCGAAGTCGAAGACGTCGATGTTCTGCGCCATCCGGTCGGGGTTGACGGACTTGGGGATGGTGACGATGTCGCGCTGGATCAGCCAGCGCAGCACGACCTGGGCGACCGACTTGCCGTGCGCCTCGCCGATCTTGCTGAGGACGGGGTGGGTGAACAGGTCGTTCTTGCCTTCGGCGAAGCCGCCCCACGCCTGGTGCTGGACGCCGTGCTCGCGCATCAGGGCGTGGTCGGCGGTGCGCTGGAAGAAGGGGTGGGTCTCGATCTGGTCGACGGCAGGGGTGGTCTCGTTGTTGAGGATCAGGTCGAGGAGCCGGTCGGGGTGGAAGTTGGCGACACCGATGGCCCGGGTCAGTCCCTCGCGGTTCGCGGCCTCCATGGCGCGCCACTGGCCGTAGACGTCGCCGTAGGGCTGGTGCATCAGGTAGAGGTCGACGTGGTCGAGGCCGAGCTTGGCCAGGGAGGTCTCCAGGGCGCGGCGGGTGTTGTCCTGGGCGGGGGCGTCCTGGACCCACAGCTTGGTGGTGACGAACAGCTCCTCGCGGGGGATGCCGCTGTTCTTGACGGCGCGGCCGACGGCTTCCTCGTTGCCGTAGGCGGCGGCGGTGTCCAGCAGCCGGTAGCCGGCCTCCAGGGCCTGGGTGACGGCGCGCTCGGTCCGGTCGGCGGGGATCTGGTAGACGCCGAAGCCGAGGATGGGCATCCGGACGCCGTTGTTCAGGGTGACGTGCTGCACGGGGAATCTCCTGGGACGAGGGGTGGGGTGGTACGGGTGCGGTCGGCGGATCCCGCGGGTCCGGTGGTCAGCGCTCCATCATGCGCATCTGGGCCTGGTTGTGGGTGTCGCCGGCGGCCGGGGGCAGGGCGCTCAGCCGGGCGAGCTGGTCGTCGGTGAGGCGGACGGCGTCGGCGCCGGTGTTCTCCTCCACGCGGGCCACCCGGCGGGTCCCGGGGATGGGCGCGATGAAGTCGCCCTGGGCGAGCAGCCAGGCCAGGGCAACCTGCGCCGGGGTGGCGCCGGTCTCGGTGGCGATGGCCGCGACCCGGTCGGCCAGGCGCAGGTTGTGCGGGAAGTTGTCGCCGCTGAAGCGGGGGTTGTCGGCGCGGAAATCGGTGGCGTCGAACTGCCCGGGGTCACGGACGGCACCGGTCAGGAAGCCGCGGCCGAGCGGGGAGAAGGGCACGAAGCCGATGTTCAGCTCCCGCAGCACGGGCAGGACGCGGGCCTCGGGGTCGCGGGTGAACAGCGAGTACTCGGACTGCACCGCGGTGATCGGGTGGACGGCGTGGGCGCGGCGGATGGTCCCGGGTCCGGCCTCGGAGAGGCCGATGTGCCGGATCTTTCCTTCGGTGACGAGTTCGGCGAGGGCGCCGACGGTCTCCTCGATCGGGGTGTCGGGGTCGACGCGGTGCTGGTAGTACAGGTCGATGCGGTCGGTGCCCAGGCGCGTGAGGGAGCCCTCGACGGCGGCGCGGACGTTGGCCGGGCTGCTGTCGGTGGGCCCGGGGCGGCCGGTGTGCGAGATCAGGCCGAACTTGCTGGCCAGCACCACCTGGTCGCGGCGGCCCTTGAGGGCGCGGCCCATCAACTCCTCGTTGGTGCAGGGGCCGTAGACCTCGGCGGTGTCGAGGAGGGTGACGCCCAGCTCCAGGGCGCGGTGGACGGTGCGGATCGACTCCGCGTCGTCGGTGCCGGCACCGGTGTAGCCGTGGGACATGCCCATGGCTCCCAGGCCGATGCGGGCCACGTCGAGGTCGCGCAGCTTGACGTGCTTCACGGAGGATTCCTGTTCGTTGTCGTCGATCGGTCGGGTGACCGGCAGCGGTCCGGCATCAGGTGCGGCGCGGGTGGCGGGGACGACGGAGGGCGAAGGCGGTGGCTCCCCCTGCTTCTGGCCCCTTCCTCTCCTTCGTCGTCACGTTGCGCGTTCGCGCCCCGGGGGAAGCCGGGGCCCGGAATGCTCGGACCGCCCCGAACGCGACCATTCCAACACCGGCCGCCACCGGACGCGAGGGACTGCTTGTACGCGTACTGGCAGTCCCTCCTGAAGGACACCCGGACGGCCGTACCGTGGAGGCCATGGACAACCAGGCCGAGGTGCGGGACTTCCTGCGCACCCGACGCGACCGCATCACCCCCCAGCAGGCCGGCATCCCCACGGCGGGCCGACGCCGACTGCCCGGCCTGCGCCGCGAGGAGGTCGCCATGCTCGCCGGAATGAGCAGCGACTACTACGCCAAGATCGAGCGCGGCCACCTCGCCGGCGTCTCCCCCGAAGTCCTCGACGCCCTCGCCCGCGCCCTGCGCCTGGACGACGCGGAGACCGAGCACCTGCACGACCTCGCCCGCGCGGCCAGCCCCGCCCCGGCCCGGCGCCGCGCCCGCCCCGCGCCCGATACCGTCCGGCCCTCCCTGCAACGCTTCCTCGACGCGATCACCGGGGCGCCCGCGTGGATCGTCGACCAGCGCGCCGACGTCCTCGCCACCAACCCCCTCGCCCGCGCCCTGCTCGCCCCGCTGCTCGACGACCCGGACGCCCGCGGCAACACCGCCCGTTTCACCTTCCTCAGCCCTGCCGCGCGCACCTTCTACCCCGAGTGGGAGCGGACGGCCGACGCCTCCGCCGCCAACCTGCGCACCGCCGCCGGACGCGACCCCCGCGACAAGGCCCTGACCGACCTCATCGGCGAACTCGCCGCCCGCAGCGACGCCTTCGGCACCCGCTGGTCCGCCCACGCCGTGCGCCTGCACCGCACCGGCACCAAGCGCATCCGCCACCCCGACGTCGGCGACCTCGAATTCGTCTACGAAGGCGTCGGGCTCCCCGACCACCCGGGCTGGACGATGTACGCCTGCACCAGCGCGCCCGGCTCCCCGACCGAGGAGCGGGTCAGGCTCCTCGGCAGCCTCGCCGCCACGCCGGCCGACGGGTAGGCCGACAACCGCTGCGGCGGAGGCGCGGGGAGGGAGAACCCTCGTTCCCGGACCGGCCGGATTCCGGGGGCCGGAAATTCCGGGCGCGCGTTTCCGCCCGTTGCGGACCGGGGGCTGTTACAGTCGACGTAGTTGCAGTAATGGTCCCCATGAAATTCGTGTGCGCCTGCTGATGTTTCGCGGGCGCATTTTTGTTTTCCGGGTCTTCTCCGGGCGGGATCCCATCACGGTGACTCGGCATCCGCACCGCGCGGGTCCCGGAAGACCTCCGAAGGAGATTTCCCACATGACCAACGGCACCGTGAAGTGGTTCAACGCGGAAAAGGGCTTCGGCTTCATCGAGCAGGAGGGCGGCGGCCCGGACGTCTTCGCCCACTACTCGAACATCAGCTCCGGCGGCTTCCGGGAGCTGATCGAGGGTCAGAAGGTCGAGTTCGACGTCACTCAGGGCCAGAAGGGCCTGCAGGCCGAGAACATTCGCCCGCTGTGATTCCGCTGCCCGGCCGCAGTCGGGCAGCAAGGGGCCCGCACCGGGCGCGTCGAGCCCGGTGCGGGCCCCTCGGCGTGCCGTGCCGCCCGTCAGGACGGGGGCGTCCTGCCGTACCGGTCCGGAGTAGGCTGGTCGGCGCCGAGGGCACTCCGTGGACCGGCACCGTACACCGGCCCCGTCTCCGGCGAACGACTGATCCCGGACCGGGTGCGGCCGGGTCCGGAGACGGGTCCTCGACCATGAACGCGATCGCCGATCGCACCGAACCCGCCGTTCCCGGCCGCCCCTTGCGGCTCCTGCTCGCCCCCGAGCGGCGGAAGCCGGGCCGGCTGGACGGTGCCTGGTGGCCCCGGTCGAACGACCTGCTGCGCGAACTCCCTTCGCTGGCAGCCAAGTTGGATGCGCGGTGGGGCCGGGTCACCCGGATCACCGTGAACCCCGCGCAGTGGCCGGTGATCCCGCGCCGGATCCCGGTCACGGGCCACGTCGTGCACGCGGGCTGGTACGCGGCCGAGCAGGACAAGCACATGGTCATGCTCCGCTCGTACGGTCGGCGACTGGACCTGCTGGTCGTCCCCCCGCAGACGGACGCGGTCGACGCCGACCGGCTCATGGCGGAGGCGTCCGACCCGAGGAACACCCGGACCGCGAGCGAGTTGCTCATGCTGGAGCCGGTCCGCCGGGAGGGGCCGCGGCCGCGCCCCGGTCGGGCGGCGGCGACCGCACGCTTCGACGGCACTCGCGGGGCCGGTCGGCGGGTGACCCCGCCGCGGCAGCGCGCCGCGTACTGGACGGCGGGCCGGTAGCCGGGAACGTGCGTCAGCGCCGTGCCGTCGGGAGGGGTCGCGCCGGAACGCCTGGCTCACCCGTCCGCCCGACTGCCCGGCACGGCGAGCAGGAGCGCGGCCCGGTCCGCGGTGAGGACGCCGAGAGGGTAGCCGTCCTCGTCGACCACGGGCCAGACGGCCAGGCGTCTGACCCGCATGGCGACGGCGGCGAGGGCCAGCCCCAGGGTCGGCCAGGCGAACGGGCCGCGCTGGTGTGCGGTGGTGCCGACCGTGGTCCGGCCGGTGTGCTCGGTGTGCCGGGGACGGGCCGGGGCGGAGCGCAGCCCCGTCCGGGTGACGACGCCCTCACAACGGCCGTCGTGGTGACGGACCAGGAGGTAGTCGACGCCGGACCCCCTCAGGACGTCGTTCGCCCGGTCGACGGTGCTGTCGTCGGCGATCTGGTGCTCCCACGGCTCCATCGCGTCGGCGACGGTGAGCCCGCGGCGGTGCCGCGGCGGGAGGGCGGGGCGTTCGGTGGCGGTCACGGGGCTCACCGCTTCCTCTCCGGCGGCCCGCGCGCGCGGCTGCCGGGCTTGCGTTCACCCAGAACGAGGCCGGAACGGCTACCGGGATGCGGAATGCCCTGGACGCCTTCGAGGCTACTCCTGCCCGGAGCGGGAACCGCGAGGCGTTCCGCCCGGCTCCCGACCCGGTCGGGCCGTGGGCGGTGAAGCCGGGTCGCGCCCCGTACCGCGGTGTTCAGCCCGGTGCGTCCATCAGGGAGGTCAGGTAGGTGTTCAGCCGTTGCTCCACGACGCGTACCGTCAGTTCGGCCCGCCCCGCCTCCTGCCACGGCCGCGCCACCCACCGCACTTCCTCCGAGAACGCCAGGGGTACCCGCACCTGCCAGTACAGCCGCGCGGCCGCGGTCGCGGCCAGCGTGCCGCCCGCCTCCTGGTAGGCCTCGGTGAAGCGCGGGCCCCACTCCGGGCCGTGCAGCAGCGCGAGGTTGGTGGAGCAGTGCGCGACGTCGAGGTCCGCCGGACCCCAGGAGGCCGCCGCCCAGTCGACGACACCGCTGATCCGGGCGCCGGCGGCACCGGCCGGGCCCGCGGGCGGCAGGTCGAACAGCACGTTGCCGGGCTGGAAGTCCCGATGCAGGAAGCGCCCTTCGTAGCGCGGCGGAGGCGTACGGATCACGTCGATCGCGGCGGCCCAGGCCGCGGCGTCGGCGCCCCCGGGGACCACGGCGGTGTCGGCGGTCGACAGCGCCGTGTACTCCCGGGGCCGGACGGCCGGCCGCACCGCGTGGATCGCCACGAGTTGACGGGCCAGCAGGGGCAGGCGCGCCTCCAGCCCCCCGTCGTCGGTGACCGGTCGGCCCGGCAGGTGGGTCATGAGGAGCGAGGGGTGCTCGCAGTGCGCGGCGGTCGGGTCCACGGCGACGAGCCCGGGCGCCGTTGTGCCGGTGCCGGTGAGCGTGGTCAGGGCATCGGCCTCACGGTGCAGGAGGTCCTCGGCCGGCCCCTGCCGGGTCGGGTCGACGAAGGAGCGCAGCACCAGGTGCCGGACGCCTCCGTCCCGCGCGCCCACGGTCAGCTTCCGCATCTCGGCGGTGGCCCCGCCGTGCAGCACCTCGGCCCCGACGATCCGCTCGTCGGCCTCCAGGTGCCGGCGCACCCAGGCCAGTGTCAACGGCCGGACGGTCGCCGCCTCGTCATGGTTGGTCACCGTGCCACTCCATCATCCGGACGGCGGCCCGCACCAGCCCTCACGGACCCCCGTTCACGGGTCGGCGCGCACGTGGTGGGCCGGGCCGGGCGAGCGGACGGGCCGGTCCGCAGCCCCGGCGCGGGTGGGGGAACGCGGTGGCCCCGGCGCACCGGAAGAGGCGACCGGGCCGCTCAGCGCCACTCGATCAGGAAGAGCGTGGCGTCGTCGCTGGTGCGCCCGCCCCGGCGGGCCTTCAGCGCGTGCGAGAGGGCGCGCACCGTGGCCCGCACGCCGGAGCCGGTGCGTTCGATGCGGTCGACCCAGTCGATCAGCTGCTCCTCGCCGAACTGCTCACCGCCCGCCCCCCGTTCCTCGACCAGGCCGTCGGTGAAGCACAGCACCCGGTCCCCGCGCCGGAGTTCCCGTTCGCTGACCACCGGCTGCTCGCCGCCGAACCCGACCGGCAGCGTGGTGGCGCTCTCCAGGCGCTCGACGACCGCGCGGTCCCGGATGAGCAGCGGTTTCGGGTGGCCGGCGTTGACCCACTGGAGCTGGCCGGTGGCGGTGTCCAGGCGCATCATCTGCGCGGTGACGAAGTGGTCGGGGCCGAACTGCTCGGCGACGGCCCGGTCCATGAAGGCGTAGATCCCGGCGAGTCCGACGCCTGCGCGGCGGGCGTGGCGGTAGGCGCCGACGGCGACGGTCGCCATGGTGGCCGCGTCCAGGCCGTGGCCCATCGCGTCCAGGGTGGCGACGTGCAGCACGTCGCCGTTGAGCGCGTAGTCGAAGCTGTCGCCGGCCACCTGGTAGGCGGGCTCCAGGATGCCTGCCACCGCGACCCGGGGCGCGGACATCGACAGCGGCGGCAGCAGCGACCACTGGATCTCGGCGGCCACGCTCATCGGCTCCAGCCGCCGGGCCCGGGAGAGCAGGTCGGTGTAGCCGTTCCTGGTGATCAGCAGGTCCGCCACCAGGGCCGACAGCCACCGCAGCACCGACCGGTCGCCGTCGGCGACGGCGTCCAGGGTGAAGGCCAGCACCCCCGCCTCGTCCCCGCCGTCCAGCAGCGGCAGGTACACCCGCACCCCGTCGTCCTGCGGCACCTCCACCGCGGCGCCCCCCAGGAACGCCTCACCCGCCGCGGAGCCCGCGATCGGGACGGGCGGGCCCCCTGCCAGGCCGTCACCGGGCAACGGGACCAGCACCGACTGTCCGTAGTCCTGCAGCAGCAGCACCGGCTCCCGGCCGCCCAGCCCCGCCACCGCCTCGGCGACCAGCGGGGCGACCAGCGTCGGCGCGAGCTCCCGCGCCCGGTCGAGCAGCACCTCCAGCAGGTGCTCCCCGGGCCCCGCGGGCCGGTCCGCTCCCCCCGCGGGCCGCCGTCCGTCCTCACCGCTCACCGCCATGCCTGCCTCCCGAACCGCTCCGGGCCACGCATCCGGCCCGACGAACCGGTTCCCTCCATTACGCCCGAGACCGCCCCGGTCCGCCCCCGGCCACGACGCGGGGGCGAAGGCACCGGCTGCCCGACCGCCGGGTCCGCCCGCACGGCCTTCCCGCCGCGCTCCGCCACCGCCACCATCCCGTGGTGAGCCGGTCGAGGAGGACGGTGCCGAATCCGCCGGGCACCCCGGGTGAACGCCTGAGGCAGGGCCCCGCACGCCGTTCGGCGCCGGGCAGGACGCCCGGTGCCGACCAGCGGCCCCGGCACGGGCTGTCTGCTCAACCGGATCCGGCGCCACCCCGCGCCTGTCCACACCCTGACCCGGCAAACCCGACCCGCCCCGGCAACCCGTACGGCAGAAACGCCTCGGTCTCGGCCTTGTGCAACGACCTTCAGGGCCGACGGTCCTCACGAGGGGCCGGGGCGCGCGGCGTCCCGGGGTCCGGTTCGGTGAGGTGGGTGTCCATGGCGGCGTTCAGGTCGGCGATGAACCGGACGAACTGTTCCAGCAGTTGGGGCGGGTAGGGGGACATCGCGGCGTCGAGGCGGTGGGCGAGCGGGCCGAAGAACTCGTCCGCCCGCTGCTGGATGTGCGGTCCGCTGTGCAGGGTGACGATGCGCCGGTCGGTGTGCTCGCGGGTGCGGGTGATGTGCCCGGCTGCTTCGAGGCGGTTCAGGAGCGCGGTGGTGGCACCGGTGGACAGGGAGACGCGCTCGCTCAGCCGGGCCGGTGACAGGGGGGTGCCCCGCTCCTCGGCGGCGGCGATCTCCAGCACCGCGGCCGCGTCGGTGGAGTGCAGGCCCAGCCATGCCGCGAAGCGCCGACTGAGCTCGGCGTAGTGGCCGCCGTAGGTCCGCAACCCCTCCATCACGTGCTCGTGCCGTGCCGCGACCTCGTCGCCCATCGCTTCCTCCACGGGGCCTGCCACCTCTCTCCCGCCGGTCTCTCCCGCCGGGCGGCCGCGTGGGCGGCTCGCTTTGACAACCTACCCCGGCCAATTTATCTTCATGATGAAATTACTTCACCATGGAGGTATTGAGCATGCGCGACCCGGCCCCGACCACCGACGGGACCTCCGAGCCCTACCGATGGCGCCGGCTGATCCTGGTCGCGATGCTCGCCGCCGAGACCATGGACCTCCTCGACGCCTCGATCGTCAACGTCGCCGGACCGGCCCTGGAGGACTCCCTCGGAGCCGGCTCCGCCGGCCTCCAGTGGGTGATCGGCGGCTACACCCTCACCCTGGGAGCCGGACTCGTGCTCGGCGGCCGACTCGGCGACCGCTACGGGCGCCGCCGCATGTTCCTGATCGGCCTGGCCGCCTTCACCACCGCCTCGCTGCTGTGCGCGCTCGCACCGAACATCGAGACGCTGATCGCCTTCCGGCTGCTCCAGGGCGCAGCCGGGGCGATCCTGCTGCCCCAGGGCCTCGGCCTGCTGCGGGAGAACTTCTCCGGCCCCGAACTCACCAAGGTCTTCGCGGTCTTCGGCCCCGTCCTCGGCCTGGGCGGCGTCATCGGCCCCGTCCTCGGCGGCTTCCTCGTCGAGGGCGACTTCTTCGGACTGGGCTGGCGCTCGGTGTTCCTGGTCAACCTGCCCATCGGCCTCGCCGCCCTGGCCGCCGCCGCGAAGTTCGTGCCCAAGAAGCCCGGCGACCGCGCCGTCCGGGTCGACCTGACCGGGGCAGCCCTGGTCGTGGCCTCCTGCGCCCTGCTGGTGCTGCCGCTGAACCAGGGGCAGGAGGCAGGCTGGCCACTGTGGACCTGGCTGTGCACGGCCGCCTCGGCACTCGGCTTCGCCCTGTTCGCCGTCCAGCAGCGCCGCGCCGCCGATTCGGGCCGCGAGCCGCTGATCACCCCCGGTCTGCTGCGCAAACCCGCCTTCACCGTCGGGCTCGGCGGCATCGCCCTGTTCTTCGGCGGGCTGGTCGGCACCCAACTCGTACTGACCCTGTTCCTCCAGATCGGCCGGCACTTCACCGCCGGCGACGCCGGACTCGGCAACCTGCCGCTCGCGGTCGGCACCGCCGTCGGCGGAGCCGTCAGCGGCGCGTTCCTCGCCGACAGGATCGGCCGCAAGGTGCTGCAGGTCGGTCCGCTGGTCCAGTTCGCCGGTGCCGCCGTGCTCTGGTTCGAGCTGGACGGCCTCACCGGCGGCTCGTTCTCCGCCTGGGACATCGTCCCCGGGGTGGCAGTCGCAGGCGTCGGAGCGGGCATGGTGATCGCCGCCCTGTTCGGCTTCGTCCTGGCCGCAGTCGACGACGACGAGATCGGCTCCGCCTCCGGCGTCCTGTCGGCCGTCCAGGCCATCGGCGGCTCCATCGGCGTGGCGGTCTTCGGCTCGGTGTTCTTCGCCCGGGCCAAGACCGGCGACTTCACCGGCGGGTTCCACTACGCGCTGACCGTCCAGGCGTGCCTGCTGGCGGCGTTCCTCGCGATCACCTTCCTGCTGCCCCGAAAGAGCCGCCCCGACGACGAGCAGCACGGCAGCGTCCCCGGACCCGCCGGCGGCTCCGACGCCGAACAGCGCCTCACCGTCTGAAGCACGGCCGGGGAGAGCGCCCGCGGAGGCCCTCTCCCCGCGACCGACGTGGACGGCCCGGACGACTCGGCCGCACCAAGCCGCCGGGGCCGCCGATCGGCCTGGTCGACGACCACCACTTCCGCTGGATCGCCGACGTCGCCCCGCCCGGAGCGTACGGACCCGGCGGCGACAGGCACCTGCCGCTGCCGCCCGGCCACGACGGGCCCGTGCCCAGCGAAGGCTACGAGGTGGTTCGCCGCGACACCCGGACGGTGTTCTGCGCACTGCGCGCCCGCCGCCGGGCGGCGACGTGGAGGGCGCCAGGAAGCTGCTCGCCTCCGTGCGCTTCTACCCGTCGGCCCGGGCGGACAACCCGTCCCCGTACCCCTTCACCGACTACGGCGACCGGGCCGTCGACCGCACCTGCCCGCGGTGGGAGGACAACCTGGAGTCCTGGCGCGTCCTGCACGCGGTGATCGACTCCGAACCAGCTGTCGAGGAACCGCGGCCGATGCTCGGCCTGCTCGCCGAACTCGGCACCGAGGCCGGCCGTTCGCCCCCGACGAGCGGACGACACGGGTGCTGACCGGGGCCGCCCGCGAGGGACGCGACGACATGCTGGTCTCCGACTTCGCCCGCGACCGCCCCCGACCGCCCCCGACCGCGCGGTCCGGCCCGACCGCACCGGGGAGTGGGCCGGCCTGCGCCTCGAGAGCGGCGCCTTCGAACGCGAGGGCTCCCTCGACGTCGAGGCCGAGGACCACTGGTTCGTCGAGGCCGTCGGCGTCTCGCCCGCGATGTTCCGCCGCACCGTCGGCCAGGGCTCGCTGTACCGGCTCGGCCTGCGCGACGCCACCGGCACCCACCTCGACGACGCCCACGCCTCCCGGCTCACCGTGCCCCTGCCCGTCCCGGCCGGACTCTTCTGGTCCGTCACCGCCTACGACGCCCGGACCCGCTCCGAAGTCGACACCCCGAGGGCCGGGCCGCGCTCCGCTCGCTGTTCGACAAGCTCGGCTCCGACGCTGCCGACACCGTCGACCTGTACTTCGGCCCCACCCAACCGGACGGTGCCGACGGCCGCTGGATCCAGGCCCTCCCCGGCCGGGGCTGGATCCAGGCCCTCCCCGGCCGGGGCTGGTTCACCTACTGAGGCGGGCGGCGGGCGGCACCCCGGGCCGAGTCGGCTCGCCCCGGGGTGGAGGCTTCGATGCTGGTGGTAGCGGGTATTGACGGTCTGTCGGCCGTTCGCCGGCCGGGCGTCGCGGCTTCGGCGGGGGCGCTCCGCCGCTGACGGCCGGCTCCCCCTCCCTCACCGATTCCCGTTCCGGCGGTGCCCGTCCGCGCCCGCCGTTCTTCGCCCGTTCTTCCGCGGCCCACCGCTGCCGTGACCGGCGTGGCCGCCACAACTCCCTTGCTTCGCCCGGCTCTTCGGAGTCCGGGCTGTTCAGTGCGCCCCGGAGGACCCCATGCGCGACGAATTCGTGGCCCTGCTGCTCGGCCAGGTCGGTCAGCACGAGGGACGCGACCCCGACGGCAACTGGAACAACCAGCAGCGCTACAGCACCGAGACCCCCGGCCTGGAGTGGTCCGACGGCCAGCCCTGGTGCGCCACCTTCGAGGCCTGGGCCGCGCACCGCACCGGCATGGACGGTCTGTGGCCGATCACCGCCTCCTGCCTCTACGCCGTCAACTGGTGGAAGGGGAAAGGGCGGTGGAGCGAGTACCCGGTGCTCGGCGGCCCGTTCTACCTCGGCCCCGACGGCGGCACCCACACCGGCGTCGTGGTCGCCTACGACGCCGACACCATCACCACCGTCGAGGGCAACACCAACACCGGCGGCTCCCCGCAGGGCGACGGCGTCTACCGCCGCACCCGCGACCGCCGCGGCCCCGGCTCCCCCTACGGCTACGGCGTCCCTGCCTACCCCGAGGGCACCGTCTCCGCCGACCCCGGACTCGGCGGAGTACCGACGGCCGCGGTCGCCGCCCCGAGCACCACGAGCGCCCTGCCCCCGCCACCGAGCGCCCCGCCGCCGAGTGCTCCGGTGGCCGATCCGGACGGCTTCCCGGGGGCGGGGGCGTTCGGGCCGGGCCGGTCGAACGCGTACGTCACCCGGCTCGGCCGGATGCTGGTCGGGCGCGGGGGCGGCCGGTTCTACGCCGTGGGTCCGGGGCCGGACTGGGGCGAGGCCGACCGGGTGGCGACCGCCGCGTTCCAGCGGGCGCAGGGCTGGACGGGCGGCGGCGCGGACGGCCTCCCGGGGCCGCTCACCTGGGAGTTGCTGGTGTCCGGCCGGGGCAGCGACATCCCGCCGGCCGCGCCCGCCGGGCCGCCGCCGTTCCCCGGCCGGGACAGGTTCGGGCCGGGGCAGGTCAACGACTCGGTCCTGCAGCTCGGCGAGCAGCTGGTGCGGAAGGGCTTCGGCGGCGCCTACCGGGTCGGCCCGAGCCGCAGTTGGAGCGAGGCCGACCGCCGCAACGTCGCCGCGTTCCAGCGCTCCCGCCCCGAGCTGTCCGGCGACGCCGACGGCTACCCGGGCCCGCTCACCTGGCAGTTGCTCTTCTCCTGAGGCCACGGGGACCGCAGGGTGCTCCGTTCCGGGGAGGCGGGGTGTCGGTGCCGGAGGTTCGTCGGCGAACGAGTCAGCATGGGCGGGACGGAACGGCGAGGAGCGGAGGTCGGCGGGTGCGGCGCAGCGGGTGGGTGGCGGGGCTGGTGGCGGTCGGGGTCGTGGTCGGGGGGTCGGGCGGGGCCTGGGCGGAGGGGCGGGTGTTCCGGGGGAAGACGGACTATCCGGTGGGGCACGATCCGCGGGCGGTGGCGGTGGGGCGGTTCGCCGGGGACGGGCCGCCGAGCGTGGTGGTGGCGAACACCGGCGACGGGACGGTCTCGCTGCTGGCCGGGTACGGGGACGGCCGGTTCGCGCCGCAGCGGGTGTTCGGGGTCGGCCCGGGCCCGACCGCGCTCGCGGTGGGGGACGTGAACGGGGACGGCCGGGCGGACGTGCTGACGGCCGATCAGGACGGCGCGGCCGTCTCGCTGCTGCTCGGCCGGGGCCGCAACGACTTCGAGCCGGAGCGCCGGATTCCCGTCGGGGCGTACCCCGACGCGGTGGCGCTGGGCGACTTCGACGGGGACGGCCGTCCGGACCTGGTGGTGGCCGGTCTCGGCGAGAAGGAGGTGGAACTGCTGCACGGCTGCCCGGACGGCGGGTTCGACGCCCCGGTCGGCTACCCGACCGGGGAGAACTCGAACCCGGCCTCGCTGGCGGCGGTCGACCTGGACGGCGACGGGCGCCTCGACCTGGCGGTGGCGCTGGACGGCCTCGGCGAGGTCGCGGTGTTCCCCGGCCGCGGCGACGGCACGCTCGGTCCGCTCGTCCGCTACCCGACGTCGGGCGCGCCGGTCTCGCTGGCAGCGGGCGACTTCGACGGCGACCGGCACCCGGACCTGGCGGTGGTGGACGAGGGCAGCGACGTCCGGGTGCTGCTGAACCGCGGCGACGGCACCTTCGGGCCGCAGCACGCCTTCCCGGCCGGCCAGGGCCCGCACGCGCTGGTGGCCGGTCCGTTCACCCGTCCCGGCCGGACCGACCTGGTGGTGGCGACCGGCGGCAACACGGCGGCGCTGCTGCGCGGCAACGGCGACGGGACGTTCCGCGCCCCGGACGCCTACCGTGTCGGCCGGGGCCGGTACTCGACGCCGAACGGCATCGCGGCGGCCGACCTCACCGGCCGCCACCGGCCGGACCTGGTGGTGGCGTCCGCGCAGGACGACACCGTCTCGGTGCTGCTGCACCGCTGACGGGGCGTCGGCTCCCGGACGCCGTCCGGGAGGCGTCCGGGAGGTGTCCGGGAGGTGTCCGGGAGGTGTCCGGCGGGTCAGGCCGCGTCGGCCTCGATCCGGCGGACGATCTGCTCGCACAGCTCGTGGGTGCGCAGCGCGTCGGTGGCGTCGAGGGTCTTGTCGGCCCGGAGCGCGTCGAGGAAGTGCAGCACAATCTGTTCGATGCCGCGCTGGCGGGCGACCGGCACCCAGTCGCCGCGGCGCCGGACGGTCGGCTGGCCCTTGTGGTCGATCACCTCGGCCAGGTTGTGCACCTCGCGCTTGGCGTCGGCGCCGGAGACCTCCAGGATCTCCTCGGTGGAGCCGGAGACCCGGTTCATGATGCCGAGCGCGGTGAAGCCGCTGCCGGCCAGCGTGAGCACCACGTGCTCGACCAGGCCGCCGCGGGTGCGGGAGCGGACGTCGACGTGCTCGATCTCGCCGGGGACCAGGAAGCGCAGGCTGTCGACGACGTGGATGAAGTCGTCGTAGACCAGGGTGCGGGCCGCCTCGGGCAGGCCCTCGCGGTGCTTCTGCAGGACGATCAGGTCGCGCGGGCGCTCGGCGGCGAGCAGGTAGCCGGGCGCGTGGCGGCGGTTGAAGCCGACCATCAGCGAGCGTCCGGTGTGCGCGGCGAGGTCGACCAGGCGGCGGGCGCCGTCGAGGTCGTAGGCGAGCGGCTTGTCCACGTAGACGTCGACGCCGCGGGTGAGCAGCTTCTCGACGATCGGCACGTGCTGGTCGGTGGCGGCGTGCACGAACGCGGCCCGGATGCCGGAGTCGATCAGCTCGTCCAGGTCGGTGGTCCGGAACGGGAGCCGGTGGGCGTCGCCGATCCGGTCGAGCTTGGCCCGGTCACGGGTCATCAGGCGCAGGTCGATGCCGGGCTGCGCGGTGAGGACCGGGAGGTAGGCCTTCTGCGCGATGTCGCCGAGTCCGACGACGCCGATCGGGATCGTGGTGCGGTCTTCTGACTCGTGGTCACTCATCGGGCACTCCTGCGGGCGTCGGTGGTGGTCCTCGCTGACCACCCGGCAGCATATGCCAGCCCGGCCGTTGAGCTGTTCGAACACCCCGGATCGGCCGGTTCGCGCCGCCCGGCCCCGCCGCCGAGGACGGGCCCGCCGGGGAGGACGGGGCCCGTGGACGGGGCGGGCGCGGGCCGACCGGCTCAGGCGGTGAAGTTCTGGTCGATCAGCATCTGCAGGACGTTGACGTGGAAGTCGGGGAAGTCCATCGGGACGATGCCGTAGCGGCCGGGGCGCCCGGCGTGGGCGGTCAGGTACGGGTAGATCGACTGGTCCATCAGGGTCTGTGCAGCGCTCTTGGGCCAGTAACCGCCCGCGTAGCTGAGGAAGTTGACGTACATCTGCGGGGAGGCGGGGTCCGCGACGGCGGCGTCGAACTGCTGGGTGATCGCGCGGCCCTTGGCGGGGAGCGGGAAGAGCTGGTCGATCTGCCAGAGGTCCTGGGTGCGGAAGTAGGCGTTGCTGCCGCTGGACCACTGGATGACGCCCCAGTCGTTGGCGAAGTCGGCGACCAGGACGATCCGGCCGCGGGCGGTGCCGAGGGTGGGCCAGCCGGAGAGGTGGAACAGCGGGCGGTAGCCGAGGTCGTCGAGGTAGTGGCCGACCCGGCGGCGGAACTCGGCGGCGTCGAGCGCCTGGCCGCCCGCGTTCTCGTTGCGCAGCCGCATGACGATCGTCTCGCCCCGGTGGGCCGCCAGGAAGGACCGGCACTGGTCGAGGACGTCCTGGAGCCGGAGGTACTGGTAGGCGTCCGAGTGGTAGACGCCCAACTCGTCGGCGGTGCCCTGGAGTCCGTTGCAGCGGATGTCGAGGAAGCGGACGCCCTGGGTGAGCTGCTCGGGGACGCCCCAGTTCTGGGTGTGCGACCACTCGGTGCCGTGGGCGGGATCGGTGCAGCAGGAGTCGTGGGTGCCCGGGACGGTCAGCCCCAGCAGCGGCCGGCCGGCGTCGAGGCGGCCCATCCAGTCGGCGGTGGGCAGCCCGCCGGGGGTGCGGCCGGCCGTGGACGCGACACCGGGCGCGGTCGCGGCGCGGGCGCTGCCCGGGAGGGCGAGCCCGCCGAGTCCGCCGAGGGCGCCGGCCAGGGTGGCGGCGGCTCCGGTGAGCAGTGTGCGGCGTGCCACGGTCATGGGTGCGCTCCCCCGGTCGGCCGGGGCGACCCGGCTCAAATGTTGTCCGGTTCATGCCCACTCTGCTCGGCGCCCATGCGCCCGCCCCGGTCCGGGGACCGGGGCGGGGACCGGATCAGGGCGGGGCGTCACCCGCCGAGCAGCTGCCGGAAGTCGGTGACCGCGTCCTCGAAGCGGCCCGCGTAGCCGCCCTGGGCCAGGCGCAGGACGAACTCGACCGCCGGGTCCGGGTGCGGATCGGTGTAGGGCTGCCCGTTGTAGTCCAGGAACAGCAGCATCGACTCGAAGGCGGTGCGCTTGTTCCGGTCCGTCAGGGGGTGGTTGCGGGCCAGGGACTCGCCGAGCGCGACCGCCTTGGACCAGGCGTCCGGGTAGGCGTCCGCGCCGAAGGCGGTGGCCTGCGGGCGGCCCAGGGCGGAGTGCAGCAGCGAGGGCTCGCGGAGCACGGCCGCCTCCCCCATCAGGAAGAGCACGTCCTCCTCGTCGAGGTGGTCGGTGCAGGGCTGACGGGTGGTCACAGGTCGGCCAGCCTCTCCAGCGTCTCGGCGTTCGCCGCGCGGATCCGCGCCACCAGGGCGGCTCGGCGGGCGGCGCGGGCGAGTGCCTGCCGCGCCCGGTCCTGGTCCTGGTGCTCGTCCTGCTGTTCCTGCTGCTCCATGGCGTGGTTCCCCCGGTCCGGTCGAATCCGCAAAGTAGCCGGTGGGACGGGTGGTGGTCGATCGAATAAGCCCCGGTGGACGGGCCGGAAAACCGGTGGCGGGCGGGGCCGGGCGGCTGGGACGCTCGCGCGATGGGAGCGATGGACGCGGTGGCGGCCCGGGTGGCCGCGGGGGCGACGGTGGAGTTCCGGCCGACGGGGTCGTCGATGGTCCCGCTGATCCGGAGTCGGCAGCTGGTGACGGTCGCCCCGGTCGATCCGACGGGACTCGCGGTCGGCGACATCGTGCTGGCCCGGGTCGCGGGCACGGTGTACCTGCACCTGGTCTCGGCGCTGGAGCCCGCCCGCCGCCGGGTGCAGATCAGCAACAACCGGGGCCGTGTCAACGGCTGGACGGGCCACGACCGGGTCCTCGGCATCTGCACGGCGGTCGACGGCGTCCCCCGCCCGGGCGCGGCGGCGAAGGTCCGCTGACGCCCCGTCAGGGCCCGCCGCGCCCGGGGGCGGGGCGGGTCAGGTGGGGCGGTCGAGGTGGGTGGCGGCTTCGGCGAGGGCGGTGAGGACGGGGCGGATCAGGGGGTGGTGCTCGGCGCCGGCGCGGGCGGCGGCGAAGACGCGGCGGGTGGCGAGGGCGCTGTCGACGGGGCGGACGGCGACGGTGGAGAGTTCGGCGCCGCGCAGGGCGGAGCGGGGGACGAGGGCGACGCCCGCGCCGGCGGAGGCGAGGGCGGTGACGGCGCGGAAGTCGTCGGAGGAGTGCACCAGGCGGGGCTGGAAGCCGGCGTGTTCGCAGGCGAGCAGGACGACGTCGTGGCAGGGGTTGCCGGGGTAGGGGCCGATCCAGGGTTCGGCGGCGAGGTCGGCGACGGCGACGGGGCCGTCCTGGCCGGCCAGCGGGTGGTGCAGCGGGAGGACGGCGTCGAAGGGCTCGGCGTACAGCGGGAGCATGGCGAGCCGGCGGTCGTCGGGGCGGGGCGCGCCGCGGTACTCGACGGCGACGGCGATGTCGGCGCGGCCGTCGAGCAGCATCGGGAGGCTGGCGTCGCCCTCGGCGTCGAGGACCCGGACCCGCAGGCCGGGGGCGGTGTCGGCGAGGTCCGCTATCGCGGGGGCCAGGACGAGGGCGATGCCGGTGGCGAACGCGGCGACGGTGACCTCGCCGGCCGCGCCGGTGCTGTACGCGGCGAGGTCGGCCTCGGCGCGTTCCAGTTGGGCGAGGACGGCGTCGGCGTGGCTGAGCAGGATCTCCCCGGCGGCGGTGAGGCGGACGCCGCGGCCCGCGCGGACCAGCAGGGTGTGGCCGGTCTCCTGTTCGAGGGCGGTGAGCTGCTGGGACACCGCGGAGGGGGTCAGGTAGAGCGCGGCCGCCGCGGCGGTCACCGTCCGGTGGTCGGCCACGGCCCGGAGGGTCCGCAGCCGTCGTGCGTCGATCACGTGGTCAATTCTGCCAGGGCTGCGGAGTGCGCCGGGACGGGACCGCGAAGGACGGGCACGGGCACCGGGCGGGCACGGGCACCGGGCGGGCACGGGGTCGGCACGGGGCGGGCATGGGAGGGCGCGGGGAGCCGGGTGCATCGGCTCCCCGCGCCGGACGGGGCGCCCCGGCTGCGGGCGGGGCGTTCCCGTCGGGGAACGGCGCGGTCGAGGGTGGGTACCGCGCCTTGGTCGGTGGGGCGCTCAGCCCTCCAGCGCGGCCCGGGCGTCGACGAACGCGGCGACGGCGCGCTCGACGTCCTCGGTGCTGTGGGCGGCGGAGAGCTGGACCCGGATGCGGGCGGCGCCGTGCGGCACCACCGGGTAGGAGAAGCCGATCACGTAGACGCCGCGCTCCAGCAGCAGTTCGGCGAGGCGGCCGGCCTTGGCGGCGTCGCCGACCATGACGGGGGCGATGGCGTGCTCGCCGGGCAGGATCTCGAACCCGGCCTCGGTCATCCTCGTCCGGAACAGCTCGGTGTTGGCGCGCAGCCGGGCCCGCAGGTCGTCGCTGGTCTCCAGCAGGTCGAGCACGGTGAGCGAGGCGGCCGCGATCACCGGGGCGAGCGAGTTGGAGAACAGGTAGGGGCGGGAGCGCTGGCGCAGCAGGGCGACGATCTCGCGGCGGGCGGCGACGTAGCCGCCGGAGGCGCCGCCGAGGGCCTTGCCGAGGGTGCCGGTGATGATGTCGACGCGGTCCATGACGCCGTGCAGTTCGGGGGTGCCACGGCCGGTGGGGCCGACGAAGCCGACGGCGTGCGAGTCGTCGACCATGACCATGGCGTCGTAGCGGTCGGCGAGGTCGCAGATCTCGGCGAGCGGGGCGATGTAGCCGTCCATGGAGAACACGCCGTCGGTGACGATCAGGCGGCGGCGGGCGTCCTGGGTGTCCTGGAGCTGCTTCTCGAGGTCGGCGAGGTCGCGGTTGGCGTAGCGGTGGCGGCGGGCCTTGGAGAGGCGGATGCCGTCGATGATGGAGGCGTGGTTGAGGGCGTCGGAGATGACGGCGTCGCGCTCGTCGAGCAGGGTCTCGAAGACGCCGCCGTTGGCGTCGAAGCAGGAGGAGTACAGGATGGTGTCCTCCTGGCCGAGGAACTGGGAGAGGCGCTGCTCCAGTTCCTTGTGGACGTCCTGGGTGCCGCAGATGAAGCGGACCGACGCCATGCCGTAGCCCCAGCGGTCGAGGGCGTCCTTGGCGGCGGCGACCACGGCGGGGTGGTCGGCGAGGCCGAGGTAGTTGTTGGCGCAGAAGTTGAGCACCTGGCCGCCGGTGCCGGAGGTGACGGTGATCTCGGCGGACTGCGGGGTGCCGATGACGCGTTCCGGCTTGAACAGGCCGGCGTCGCGGATCTCGACGAGGGTGGCGGCGAGGTCGTCGCGGACGTTCTCGAACACGGGGTGTCGCTCCTAACGAGGGGTCGGCGGGCTGGTCGGGAAAGCGCTTACAGCGTCGTCCAGTCGAGGATGACCTTGCCGCAGTTGCCGCCGGCAGCCTCGTCGAAGGCGGCCTCGAAGTCCTGGGCGGCGTGCCGGCCGGTGATCACCGGGGTGAGGTCGAGTCCGCCTTCGAGCAGCACGGACATCGCGTACCAGGTCTCGAACATCTCGCGGCCGTAGATGCCCTTGATGGTGATCATCGAGGTGACGACGCGGGCCCAGTCGATCGGGAAGTCCTCGGCGGGCAGGCCGAGCATGGCGATCTTCCCGCCGTGCGTCATGTTGGCGATCATCGACTGCATGGCCTCGGGGCGGCCGGACATCTCCAGGCCGACGTCGAAGCCCTCGCGCAGGCCGAGCTTCTGCTGGCCCTCCTCGATGGTGTGCTGCGAGACGTCGAGGGCGAGGGTGACGCCGATCCGGCGGGCCAGGTCGAGGCGGTACGGGGAGACGTCGGTGATCATGACGTTGCGGGCGCCGGCGTGCTTGGCGACGGCGGCGGCCATGATGCCGATCGGGCCGGCGCCGGTGACGAGGACGTCCTCGCCGACCAGCGGGAAGGACAGCGCGGTGTGCACGGCGTTGCCGAACGGGTCGAAGATCGCGGCGACGTCGAGGTCGACGGGGACGCGGTGGACCCAGACGTTGGAGGCGGGCAGCGCGACGTACTCGGCGAAGGCGCCGTCCCGGTTGACGCCCAGGCCGACGGTGTTGCGGCACAGGTGGCGGCGGCCGGCCAGGCAGTTGCGGCACTTGCCGCAGACCAGGTGGCCCTCGCCGCTGACCAGGTCGCCGACGTTGACGTCGGTGACGGCGGCGCCGGTCGCGGCGACCTCGCCGACGAACTCGTGGCCGATGGTCATCGGGGTGCGGATGGTCTGCTGGGCCCAGCCGTCCCACTTGCGGATGTGCAGGTCGGTGCCGCAGATGCCGGTGCGCAGGACCTTGATCAGGACGTCGCCGGGACCGATCTCGGGCTCCGGGACGTCGGTCATCCAGAGGCCGGGTTCGGCGTTCAGCTTGACGAGTGCCTTCACGGCGAGCGCTCCTGACGCAGGGTCGGTCCGGGTCTGCGGGTCGGCAGGCCGGTGGGCGGGCCTGCGCGGGCGCAGGTCCGGTCGGGCGGCCCGGCGTGCGGCGGCCACCGACCGGGCAGGGTGAAATCTGCCTGGTCACGGCGGGTGCGGTCCATCGAGGAATTCTTAACGGGTGCCACAGCAGGGCTGAACGATCGTGCCCGAGCAGGGCCCCGGAGCCCGGCGCGGCGTGCCGGGGGACACCCGGACGGAGCAGCGGCGTTCCGCTCCGGCGGGGCGGGGCGGGCCGGGTCGCGGCGTGTCGGCGGTGCGTCAGGCGGGGGTTGACGGAGGGTCAACGGAGGGTCCGGGTTTTGACCAAGCCTTGACATCCGCAATTGGTCCAGTCCATTTTGTAGTCCGCGCTCCCCCGCACCTCCACCCCCAACCCCCACTGGAGGTACCCGTGCACGCCCCCAACCGTCGCTTCACCGCGGTCGGTGCCGCCGCCCTGCTGCTGGCAACCGCCGCGGTCGCGGCCGTCCCGAGCAGTGCGAGCGCCGCGAACATCCTGACCAACCCCGGTTTCGAGACCGGGACGCTGAGCGGCTGGAGCTGCTCCGGCGGCCTCGGCTCGGTGGTCTCCACGCCCGTCCACGGCGGCGGCAAGGCGCTGGCCGCGGCGGTCAGCTCCGCCGACAACGCCAAGTGCGTGCAGACCGTCGCCGTGCAGCCCAACACCACCTACTCGCTGTCGAGTTGGGTCCGCGGCAACTACGTCTACCTGGGCGTGACGGGCGGCGGCTCGACCTGGACGCCGTCCGCCGCCAACTGGCAGCAGCTCACGGTGTCGTTCACCACCGGCGCCGCCCAGACCACCGCCGAGGTGTACCTGAACGGCTGGTACGGGCAGGGCACGTACTACGCGGACGACATCAGCCTGGACGGCCCCGGCGGCGGCACGCCGGACACCCAGGCGCCGACCGCGCCGAGCGGCCTGGTCGCCACCTCGACCGCCGCCACCCAGGTCTCGCTGTCCTGGGGCGCGTCCACCGACAACGTCGGCGTCACCGGCTACGACGTGTACAAGAACGGCGCGCTGGCCACCACCGTCACCGGCACCACCGCGACCGTCACCGGCCTGACCGCCGCCACCGCGTACACCTTCACCGTGAAGGCGCACGACGCGGCGGGCAACGCCTCCACCGCCTCCAACTCCCTCTCCGTGACCACGGGTTCGGGCTCGGACACGACCGCGCCGAGCGCGCCGGCCAACCTGGTCGCCACCGCCACCGCCGCCACCCAGGTGTCGCTGAGCTGGGGCGCGTCCACCGACAACGTCGGCGTGACGGCGTACGACGTGTACCGGAACGGCACGCTGAACACCTCCGTCACCGGCACCACCGCGACCGTCACCGGGCTGAGCGCGTCGACCGCGTACACCTTCACGGTCAAGGCCCGGGACGCGGCGGGCAACGCCTCGGCCGCCTCCAACACCCTCGCGGTGACCACGCCGCCGGTGACCGTCCCGAGCGGCTTCAAGCAGGCCGCGCCGTACCTGTACAACGGCTGGGGCAACCCGCCGGCCGCCGCCACCGTCATGAACGCCACCGGCATCAAGTGGTTCACGCTGGCCTTCGTGCTGGCGCAGAACGGCTGCAACCCGACCTGGGACAGCCAGCGCCCGCTGCTGAACGGCGTGGACCAGCAGACCATCAATGCGGTGCGGGCCGCGGGCGGCGACGTCGTCCCGTCCTTCGGCGGCTGGTCGGGCAACAAGCTCGGCCCGAACTGCGCCGACGCGACCGCGCTGGCCGGGGCCTACCAGAAGGTGATCGACGCCTACGGCCTGAAGGCGATCGACATCGACATCGAGAACACCGACGAGTTCGAGAACTACACCGTCCAGGACCGCATCCTGAACGCGCTGAAGATCGTCAAGCAGAAGAACCCGGGCATCCGGACGATCGTCACCTTCGGCACCGCGACCAGCGGCCCGACCGCGGACGGCAACCGGCTGATCGAGCAGTCCAAGGCGCTCGGCGCGGACATCGACGTCTTCACCATCATGCCGTTCGACTTCGGCAACGCCTCGACCGACATGTACGCCGCCACCGTCAGCGCCGCCACCGGCCTGAAGAACAAGCTGAAGTCGGTGTACGGCTGGGACGACGCCACCGCGTACGCGCACGTGGGCATCTCCGGCATGAACGGCCTCAGCGACAACAACGAGACCACCACGATCGCCAACTGGACGGCGATCCGCGACTGGGCCAACACCAACCACATCGCCCGGCTGGCCTTCTGGTCCGTCAACCGCGACCGCGGCTGCGCGGGCGGCGGCCTCCAGGAGACCTGCTCCGGCATCGCCCAGTCCGACTGGCAGTTCACCTCCATCACGGCCGGCTTCACCGGCTGACGCACCACCACTCCCCGCCGGCCCCGCCCCCACCCCACAGGGCGCGGGGCCGGCCCCTTTCCGCCCGCGCTTCAGGACCGCAGGTAGTGCGCCAGGTGGGCGAGGTGCTCCGGGTCCAGGTCGCCGGCCCGGCGGCGTTCCCGGGCTGCGGTCCGCAGCGTCTCCTCGGCCAGGTAGCGGTAGGCGAACACCTCGGCGCTCGGGGCGCACCAGAACAGCTCCACCGGCCCGACCGGCACCGACTCGCCGTCGGGGCCGTACCGTTCGACCGGCTCCTCGGTCAGGTCCCGGGTGGAACCGACCACGGCGGAGGAGCCGTCGCGGTGCAGGTAGATGTACTGGAGGTAAAGGCTCTGGCCCTCGCGCAGGAACGGCACCAGCCGGTCGTCCGGGTGCAGCGGGCTGGGCAGCGGCCCCGCCACGTCCGTCCGGTCGCCGCCCGCTCGGTCGAGGCAGCGGTGCAGCCTCGACCGGGTGATCAGCGCGACGAAGTCGGCCGGGAGGGCGAGGCCGTCGGGTGCCAGGGCGGCGGCGATCCGGTCGGTCACGGCGGTGCGGTGCTCCAGCGGCTCGCCGGTTCCGTCGGTTCCGCCCCTTCCGTCGGTTCCGCCCCTTCTGTCGGTTTCCCCGAACCAGGACCAGTCACCGGTGAAGGAGTCCTCGTCGAGCGGCGGGAGCAGGTCGAAGGAGCGGCCGAAGCCGTCCTCGGGGTCGCGCGCCCACGGGTCGGCCGGCGGGTACGGGACGCCCGCGTAGCAGAACCAGCGGGCCGGGAGCCGGAGCGCCAACGGGCCGTCACCGATCCACCGGTACCCGTCGTCGGAGTTTTTCCGGTCGGTCGGGCGGGCCTCCAGGACGCGGGTGCGCGGGCTCCACGCGACGGCGGGCAGCACGAGGTCGGGGCGGCCGAGTTCGTCCGGCGGCACCACCCGGTCCGGGTCGTCCAGCGGGTCGGGCTCCGGCGGCGGGGCCAGCAAGTCCCCGTAGCCCTCCCGCAGTTCCTCCGGCCAGCGGGCGTCCACGGCCAGCGCCTCGGCCCGGCAGTCCGGGCACTCCTCCTCGTCGTACCCCCACCCGCCGTACGGGGAGCCGGCCAGGTCGGGCCGTTCGATGCCGCACAGCGTCCGCCCCCGGCTGCTGTACGCGTGCCGCCCCGCGTCCGGCAGCAGGTCCGAACAGGCACGCTCCCAGCGCAGGTCCCACGGAACGTACGGTTGCCGACTCACCGTCAGCCAGGGCCCGTGCCGGGTCACCTTCGCCCGGCACCACCCGCACTCCCAGCACTCCCGCCACCACCGGCCGGGCGGCACGTCCCACCGCTCCATCGCCCGCCCGCACACATCGCAGATCACGCCGGGCATCCTGCCACCCGGCCCCGACGGCTCCGGATCACCTGTCCGATCGGCACTCGGCGTCGGTGATCTCCTGGGCGGAGCGGGCGACGTAGCCGGTGTCGCCGACCGGCTGCTGCCAGAACTTGCCGTCGGACGGGTTCTCCTTGGGCAGTCCGGCGGTGTTCACCACCACCTCGTACTCGTAGTCGTCGCCCTGGCAACCGAGCCCCACCTCGAAGAGGGCGGGGAGCGGCCCCGCCGGGGCAAGCGCGACGTCCCGGAACTGCGACGCGCTCCCGACCGTGAAGTCCCCCTGTACGGTCGCCCGGGCGACCGGGCCGGAGACCTGCCAGAACAGCGCTCCCACGGTCCGGTCGTCAAGGGGCTTGGCAGTCACTCGTTCGAGGTTTCGGCTGCACGACGGGAAGAAGAACTCGATCGCCCCGTCCGGCGTCGTCCGTATCCCCGCACGGCGGGGCGCCGGATCGCCGAACCCGCAGCCCGCCGTGAGCAGGACGGCGGTCAGGGCGAGCAGCAGGACCCGTCGGTCCGGTCGTGTGCCAGTGGCGGTTCCCACGTTCCGTTCCCCCGTTCGGAAGTGCTGTCCGTCGCCGATTCTTTCGACCGGCGACCTGCCGGGGCAGTCCGGGTCCGTTCCGAACGGGCCACGGTTCGGACACACCCGGCAGGAGTGGGTCCGTGGCCTGCTGGAGGGCGGGCGGGCTGGCCCCTAGCATGCGGCGCATGGGACTGATGGACGACATGGAGCGGGCGCAGCGGGCCGCCCGGGAGCGGGTGGCCGAGGGTGATCGGCGGAAGGCGGAGCGGCGGGCGGCGGCCGGGCGGGTCTGGGCGGACTTCCTGACGTACTGCGCGGATTTCGCGCGGGTCGCGCCCGGGCAGGGGCTGGCTCCGTCGACCGGGCGGGAGAAGGTCGGCGACAAGGTGGTGCGGGTGCATCCGGGCGGCTGGGTGGTCGGGGTGGCGGGTCAGGCCGACCGGTCGTTCTACATCACCACCGAGGGGCGGCCGCTGCGCCAGGTGGGCCGGAAGCGGAGCGTGTTCTCCAGCACGGTGCTCCAGGAGTACGCCCCGCTGGAGGTCGATCCGGCCCGTGAGGTGCCCTTCCCGTTCCACCTGGAGACCGGTGCCGTGATGGGGACCCCGGCGTTGGCGCTGGCCGACTTCGCGGCCCTGGGCGGGAGCCTGGCGCTGCCCGACCCGCCCCGGTCGGACTCGCCGGACCCGCAGTGCGTCAAGGTGCTGCTGGTGGCGATGCTGGCCTCCCGGCGGAGGCCGGCGGGCGGTGGCCGGCGGCCGGACGACGGGCGGGCAGGTCCGGGGAGCGGCGGGGCGGCTCACCCCCGGGGGACGGCGAACGCGTCGGTGCAGTCGGGGAGTTCGACCTCGCTCGCCTTGGCGACCTGGGCCTCCATGATGCGGCGCAGCGGCCAGCGGGTCATCCAGCGCATGGAGGCGGCGCGCAGGCGGATCATGGCGGCGCTGCCCGGGGCGTAGCCGGACATGCCGCCCGGGGGGAGTTCGCGGGCCTTGGCGGCGTAGGGCTGCATCCGGTGCTGGTAGTTGGCGTAGGCGGTGGTGAAGTCGCCGCGGGCGGTGGCGAGTTCGCCGGCCAGCAGGTAGGCGCCGACCAGGGCGAGGCTGGTGCCGAGGCCGGTGAGGGGGGTGGGGCAGCAGGCGGCGTCGCCGATCAGGGCGGTGCGGCCGCGGGTGAAGCTGTCCATGCGGACCTGGCCGAGGGATTCGAAGTAGAAGTCGTCGGCGTCGGCCATCGCGGCGAGCAGCCGGTCGCTCTCCCAGCCCGCTCCGGCGAACTTCTCGGTGAGCAGGCGCTGTT
Organism: Kitasatospora sp. NPDC088391; assembly: GCF_044753345.1. Lineage (NCBI taxonomy): Bacteria > Bacillati > Actinomycetota > Actinomycetes > Kitasatosporales > Streptomycetaceae > Kitasatospora > Kitasatospora sp. NPDC088391. Next base: position 349,894 of record NZ_JBIVNB010000004.1, on the reverse strand, counting down.
GGGCGGCGCGGTCGTGGCGGTCGTAGGCGATCGGGGCGGACCGGAAGCCGAAGCCGGCCTTGGTCTCGCCGGGGAGGCGGCCGGGCCGGGCGGTGGCGACCAGGCCGCCGGGGGCGTTGTACATCAGGAACCAGCCGTCGAGGTCCAGTTCGGTGCGGGCGGTGAACCAGGCGGTGTAGCCGCCGATCGGGACGACGAATTCGCTCTCGGGGCCGAAGGCGAGGCGGCGGGTGACGGAGTGCAGGCCGTCGGCGCCGACCACCAGGTCGAAGCGGCGGGGCGGGGAGTTCTCGAAGGTGACGTGCACGCCGTCGGCGTCCTCGGTGAGGGCGGTGATGCTGTCGTCGAAGCGGTACTCGACGTCCTCGGCGCTGGCCTCGTACAGGACGGCGGCCAGGTCGCCGCGGAGGATCTCCAGGTCGGAGACGATGCCTTCGCCGCCGAAGAGTTCGGTGGGCAGCCGGGCGGTGTGCCGGCCGTCGCGGTCGACCAGGGCGATGCCGCGCTGGTCGACGGCGAGGTCGCGGACCCGGTCGAGCAGTCCCATCCGGGTGATGACGGTGCGGCCGGCGCCGCGCAGGTCGACGGTCTGGCCGCCGGGCCGGGGGGCGGGGGCGCGCTCCACCACGACGGGGCGGAAGCCTGCCTTGCGTAGCCAGTACGCCAGGGCCGGGCCGGCGATTCCGCCGCCCGAAACGAGGATGTCGGTGTTCTCCATGGCTCTGAATGTACGGCGTACGCAGTGCACTGGTCAACCGCTGAAGCCAAGGCAGTTGGGCCACCGCACTAGTGCACTAGTGCGGTGGCGGGGCGGCCCCGCCCTGGCGCCCCGACCGTCCCGGCAGCTAGCATGGCCCCACTGGTGCACTAGTGCGGAGGTGGGGCGGGTGGACCGCTACGAGCAGATCGCGGCCGAACTCCGGGAGCGGATCGAGTCCGGCGACCTGCGACCGGGCGACCGGGTGCCGTCCACCCGGGAGATCACCCGGCGGTGGAGCGTGGCGATGGCGACCGCCACCAAGGTGCTGGCCGAGCTGCGCACCCGGGGCCTGGTGCGGGCCGTCCCGGGGGTCGGCACGGTGGTCGCCGAGAACACGGGCACCGCGGCGGCGGCCCGGCCCGCCACCCGCCCCGCCCAGGCGGCCCGGCGCCCGGCCGCCGACGGCGGCCTGACGGCGGAGCGGATCGTCACGGCGGCGGTCGCGGTCGCCGACGCGGAGGGCCTGGAGGCACTGTCGATGCGCCGGGTGGCGGCCGAACTCGGCGTCGCCACCATGTCGTTGTACCGGCACGTGCCCGACAAGGACGGCCTGGTCGACCTGATGATGGACCGGGTCTTCGCCGAACTGCGGTTCTCCCCCGCCGAGACGGCGCTGCCCTGGCGGCCCCAGCTGGAGCTGGCCGCACACCGCTTCTGGGCGCTGTGCCGGGAGCACCTGTGGCTGGCCTCCGCACTGTCGGTGACCCGGCCCCAGCCGCTGCCCAACGCGCTCCCGTTCGGCGAGTGGATGCTGTCCGCGCTGGTCGGCGCCGGGCTGGCGCTGCAGGACGTGCTGACCGCCTACCTGACACTGGTGAACTACGTCCGCGGCACGGCGCTGAACCTGGAGCTGGAGGCCGCCGCGGAGGCCGCCACCGGGCAGGACGCGGAAGCCTGGATGGACCAGCAGGAGCCGCGCTACAGCGAGTTGGTGGCCGGCTTCCCGACCTTCCGCCGACTCACCGAGGAGGGCTACGACTTCGACCTGGACGGCCTGTTCGAGTTCGGCCTGCAGCGCCAACTCGACGGCCTGGCCGCCCTGGTGGAGCGGACGGCCCGCCTCGGCTGAGGCGGGCCGGGACAGGCTGGGACGGGCCGGGCCGGGCCGGGCCGGGATGGGACGGGCCGGGCCGGGATGGGACGGTCAGTCGAACAGGTCGGGCTGCTCGCGGACGATCTGGTCGTGCAGCGGCTGGTAGTTGACCCAGCCGGCCAGGTCGTTGCCGATCTGGCGGTACGTCAGGGCGGCGTTCTCCGCCGAGATCGGGACGGGTGTCCCGGCGGCCTGGGCGAGCAGTTGGACCTGGCAGGAGCGCTCCATGGTGATGAACCACCAGGCGGCGGCGTCCACGGTGCTGCCGACGGTGAGCAGGCCGTGGTTGCGCAGGATCAGCGCCTTGTGGGGGCCGAGCGCGGTGGCGATCCGCTCGCCCTCCTCCAGGTCGGTGACCAGGCCGGTGTAGTCGTCGAACAGGGCGTGGTCCTGGTAGAAGGCGCAGACGTCCTGGGTGATCGGCTCCAGGGTGCGGCCGAGCGCGGAGAGCGCCCGGCCGTGGGTGGAGTGGCTGTGCGCGGCGGCGACGGCGTCGGGGCGGGCCCGGTGGATGCGGGAGTGGATGACGAAGGCGGCCTGGTTGACGGGGTAGCGGCCCTCGACGACGGTGCCGTGGTGGTCGACCAGCACCAGGTCGCTGACCTTGACGTGCTTGAAGGACATCCCGAACGGGTTGACCCAGAAGTGGTCGGTGCGCTCGGGGTCGCGGGCGGTGATGTGCCCGGCCACGCCCTCCTCGAAGCCGAGCTTGCCGAAGATCCGCAGCGCGGCGGCCAGCCGTTCCTTGCGGTGGCGGCGCTCCTCCTCGACGGTGGCGAAGCTCGGCGGGAGGCGGAAGACCAGATCGGCGGGCAGCCGGTCGAGGATCGACTCGGTGTCGGACATGGCGGCTCTCCTCAGGGGCGGGGAACGGGGCCGGTTTCGTCCCGGCGGGCCAAGCACAGCAGAGCGGCCGCGGTCGGCCTAGGCTGTGGGCGCCCAAGGCGGACGGCCCGGATTGTCCGCCGGGGACAACCACGGGAGGCGGGCACCATGGACGGCGGGACGGACGGCGGGACGGACGGCACGGTGGGCGGCGTGGCGGACGGCGCGGACGGTTTCGTGCGGCTGGTGGCGGGGCGGACCGCCGACCCGGAGGTGCTGGCGGCGGCGGTGCGGGCCGCCCGGGCGGCGTCCGGGCTGGTCGCGGGGCTGCCGGAGGGCGAGGTGCGCCGGCACACCCGGGCGCTGCTGGACGGGGTGCGCACCGCGCTGGAGGCGGGCGGCGCGGTGGACGCCGGGGTGCTCGCGGCGGCGGCGCTGCTGGGCTCGGACCGGGCCCGGCAGGGGGTGCCGGTGGCGGCGCTGCTGGACGGGTTCCAGGCGGGCCGCGTGCACCTGGTGGAGTCGGTGGTGGCCGAGGGGCGGCGGGCCGGTGTCCCGGCGGACCGGCTGCTGGACGGGGTGACCCGGATCGACCGGATCACCACCGCGCTGGCCCGGCGGATGGTGCAGGCGCACCGGGAGGCGGAACTGGAGTCGGCCCGCACCGCCCGGGAGGGGGCGGTGCTGGCGCTGCGTCAGCTCCTGCACGGGGAGGCGGTGCAGGCCCTGCCGGAGGTGCTGTCGGCGGCGGGACGCTACCACTGCGTGGTGACGGCGGTCGGCGACCCGGCGTCGGCCGGGCCGCTGGAGCGGGCGCTGTCGGCGGCGGGGCCGGGCCTGTGCGGGTTCGTGGACGGGCGGCTGACGGCGCTGGTCGCCGCCGGGCCGGGAGCGTTCGCGTCGGGAACGTTCGCGTCGGGGCCGTCCGTGGCAGGGGTGCCCGGGCCGGGGGCGTACGGGTCGGAGGCTGCGGGGCCGTCCGCGTCGGCCGTGCTGCCGCCGGACGGCCCGCTCGCGGTGGTGACGCCGGCCGCGCCGCCGGACGGGCTGGCGCCGCTGTACGGGCTGGCCCGGGAGGCGCTGCGGGCGGCGGAGGAGGCGGGGCTGGCGGGGCCGCACCGGCTGGCCGACCTGGCGCTGCTGACGGCGGCGCCGACCGGGCCCGGCGGGCTGGGCGCGGTGCTGGCGGCCGAGCTGCTGGGCGGGTTGGACCGGTCCGACGCGTTCCACCGCGAGCTGGCGGCCACCGCGCTGGCGCACCTGGCGCACGGCGGCGGCCCGGAGCGGACGGCCGCCGTCCTGCACGTACACGCCAACACGGTGAAGTACCGGCTGCGACGGCTGCGCGAGCTGACCGGCGCGGACCCGTTCGCGGGCGGGGTGGAGCGGGCCGCGCACTGGTGGTGGGCGCTGCGCTGCTGGCTGGCAGGCCCGTCCTGACGCCCCGTCCCGCCCCTCGTCCTGACGCCCCGTCACTCCCCGGCGGGGGCGGGCGCGGTCCCGTGCGCGAAGCGGTCGCGGGCGGTGCGGCCGCGCTGTGCGGCGGGGACGGTGCCGGTGGCGGCGCCGAGGCCGTAGGGCGGCATGTCGCCGTAGAGGGACTCGTAGTTGCCGGGCGGGACGACGTAGGTCTCGTGCCAGATGCCGACGTGGCGGCGGCCCAGGCGCTCGAAGCGGTGGATCATGCCCCAGGAGCGGCGGTGCAGCTTCTCGGGGGCGGCGGCGTAGGCGAGCAGCTTCTCGGCGGACTCCCAGTACTGGACCACGTAGTAGGTGCGCGGGGAGCCGGTGAGCAGCTGGTAGTGCAGCAGGCCGGAGGCGGGGTCGCGGGAGAGTTCGCGCAGCATCCGCGGCATGCCGAGGAAGACGGGCAGCCAGTGGTGGACGGCCCGGAAGTGGTTGATCCGCATGCCGATCAGGAAGACGACGACCTCTCCCTCGGCGGCGGCAGTGGTTCGGCCCGGCAGTGGTTTCGCGAACATGGCAGCCCCCTCGCCGGAGCACCCCGGGGTGGGATGCTCCTACTCTTCAGTTGCTCACTTTCTTGGATAGTGGCACTCACCAATGGAGGGCACAAGAGGATGCGCCTGGCGGATCTGGGCGAGCGCAGCGGGGTTCCGCTCGCCACCGTGAAGTACTACCTGCGCGAGGGCCTGCTGCCGCCGGGGCAGCGGGTCAACGCGACCCAGGCCGAGTACGACGAGTCGCACCTGCGGCGGCTGCGGCTGGTGCGGGCGATGATCCAGGTCGGACGGCTCCCGGTGGCCACCGTCCGCGAGGTGCTGGCGCATGTGGACGACGAGTCGCTGGGCACCTCGATCCGGCTGGGCGCGGCGCTCTGGGCGCTGCCGCACTCCGCGGGCGGGCCCGAGAAGGAGACGGGCCCCGCGGCGGAGCCCGGGCAGGCCGACCCGGCGCGGGCCGCCGCGGACGCGCTGGTCGGGGAGCTGCTGGCCGAACTCGGCTGGGACGCCGCCCGGGAGATCGGCGGCCTGTCCCCCGCGCACCGCGCCCTGGTCACCGCGCTGGCGACGCTGCACCGGCTCGGCTACGAGTTCACCGCCGCCGACCTGCTGCCGTACGCCCGCACCATGGAGCAGGCCGCCGAGCACGACCTGGACCGGATGGAGCAACTGCCCGACATCCGGGCCCGGATCGAGTACGCGGTGGCCGGGGCGGTGCTGTTCGAACCGGTGCTGCTCAACCTGCGCCGGATCGCCCAGGCCGAGCAGTCGAGCCGCCGCTACGGCATCTGACGGACCGTCATGTCAATGGCGGTCAGCTGCCGTCAGCTGCCGTCAGCTGCGCAGGAACTCCCGGTTGAGGCGGGCGATCCCGGTCAGCGGGATGCCCTTGGGGCAGGCGGTGGCGCACTCGCCGGTGTTGGTGCAGCCGCCGAAGCCCTCGTCGTCCATCGCGCCGACCATGTTCCGCACCCGGGAGGCGCGTTCGGGAGCGCCCTGCGGGAGGACGTTGAGGTGGACGACCTTGGCGGCGGTGAACAGCATCGCGGAGCCGTTCGGGCAGGCGGCGACGCAGGCCCCGCAGCCGATGCACTCGGCGTGCTCGAAGGCCAGGTCGGCGGCCTCCTTGGGGACGGGGGTGGCGTGCGCCTCGGGCGCGGAGCCGGTGGGGACGCTGATGTAGCCGCCGGAGCCGATGATCCGGTCCAGGGCGGAGCGGTCGACCACCAGGTCGCGGACCACGGGGAAGGCGCCGGCCCGCCAGGGTTCGACGTCGATGGTGTCGCCGTCGGCGAAGTGCCGCATGTGCAGCTGGCAGGTGGTGGTGCGTTCGGGGCCGTGGGCCTGCCCGTTGATGACCATGCCGCAGGCGCCGCAGATGCCCTCGCGGCAGTCGTGGTCGAACGCGACGGGGCGCTCCCCGCGCAGGATCAGCTCCTCGTTGAGGGTGTCGAGCATCTCCAGGAAGGACATGTCCGCGCTGATCCCGGAGACCCGGTACTCGGTCATCTCGCCCGGGGTGTCCGGGCCTTGCTGGCGCCAGATGCGCAGGGTGAGGTTCACGCGTAGCTCCGCTGGGTGGGGTGGACGTGCTCGAAGACGAGCTCTTCCTTGTGCAGGACGGGGGCTTCGCCGGTGCCGGTGAACTCCCAGGCGGCGGCGTAGCCGAACTCCTCGTCGCGGCGGGCGGCTTCACCCTCGGGGGTGGCGGACTCGGTGCGGAAGTGGCCGCCGCAGGACTCGGCGCGGTGCAGCGCGTCCAGGCACATGAGTTCGGCGAGTTCGAAGTGGTCGACCAGCCGGTTGGCCTTCTCCAGCGCCTGGTTGAGCTCCTCGCCGGTGCCGGGCACCTTGATCCGGCGCCAGAACTCGTCCCGGATCTCCGGGATGCGGGCCAGCGCGCGGCGCAGCCCGGCCTCGTCGCGGGCCATCCCGCACTCCTCCCACAGGAGTTCGCCGAGTTCGCGGTGGAAGGAGTCGGGGGTGCGGTCGCCGTCGACGGCCAGGATCAGGTTCAGCCGGTCGGCCGACTCGGCCTCCACGGCGGCGAGTTCGGGGTGGTCGGCGGGGACGGCGGCGAGCTTCGTGCGCCCCAGGTAGTCGTTCAGGACGGGCGGCAGCACGAAGTAGCCGTCGGCGAGGCCCTGCATCAGGGCGCTGGCGCCGAGCCGGTTGGCGCCGTGGTCGGAGAAGTTGGCCTCGCCGATCGCGAACAGGCCGGGGACGGTGGTCTGCAGGTCGTAGTCGACCCAGAGGCCGCCCATCGTGTAGTGGATCGCCGGGTAGATCCGCATCGGGACGGTGTACGGGTCCTCGGCGGTGATCCGCTCGTACATCTCGAACAGGTTGCCGTACTTGGCCTCGACGGCGTCCCGGCCGAGCCGGGCGATCGCGTCGGCGAAGTCCAGGTAGACGCCCTGGCCGCCGGGACCGACGCCGCGGCCCTCGTCGCAGACCGTCTTGGCGGCCCGGGAGGCGATGTCGCGGGGCACCAGGTTGCCGAACGCCGGGTAGATCCGCTCCAGGTAGTAGTCCCGCTCGTCCTCGGGGATCTGCGCCGCCGGGCGGGTGTCGCCCTTCGCCTTCGGCACCCAGATCCGGCCGTCGTTGCGCAGCGACTCGCTCATCAGGGTCAGCTTGGACTGGTGGTCGCCGGAGCGCGGGATGCAGGTCGGGTGGATCTGGGTGAAGCACGGGTTGGCGAAGTGCGCGCCGCGCCGGTGGGCCCGCCAGATCGCCGTGGCGTTGGAGTTCTTGGCGTTGGTGGAGAGGTAGAAGACGTTGCCGTAGCCGCCGGTGGCGAGCACCACGGCGTCCGCGGTGTACGAGCGGATCTCGCCGCTGACCAGGTCGCGGGCGACGATGCCGCGGGCCCGGCCGTCGACCACCAGCAGGTCGAGCATCTCGGTGCGCGGGTGCATCTCGACGTTCCCGGCGGCGATCTGCCGGGACAGCGCCTGGTAGGCGCCGAGCAGCAGTTGCTGCCCGGTCTGGCCGCGGGCGTAGAAGGTGCGGGAGACCTGGACGCCGCCGAAGGAGCGGGTGTCGAGCAGGCCGCCGTACTCGCGGGCGAACGGGACGCCCTGGGCCACGCACTGGTCGATGATCTGCACCGAGACCTCGGCCAGCCGGTGCACGTTGGACTCGCGGGCCCGGAAGTCGCCGCCCTTGACGGTGTCGTAGAACAGCCGGCGCACCGAGTCGCCGTCGTTGCGGTAGTTCTTGGCGGCGTTGATGCCGCCCTGTGCGGCGATCGAGTGAGCGCGTCGTGGGGAGTCCTGGAAGCAGAACTGGACGACGTGGTAGCCCTGTTCGGCGAGCGTGGCGCCGGCCGCGCCGCCGGCCAGGCCGGTGCCGACCACGATCACGGTGTGCTTGCGGCGGTTGGCCGGGTTGACCAGCTTGGCCTCGAACCGCCGCCGCTCCCAACGCTGTTCGATCGGCCCGGCGGGGGCGGCGGTGTCGGCGACGGGCTCGCCGAGGGTGTAGTCGGAGTAGCTCATTCCCGGCCTCCCGGTGGGGTGTTGGGGTTTCGACGGGCTCGACGGGTCCGACGGGTACGGCACCGGGCTCACCGGACCAGTCCGGCCATCACGGCCACCGGCACCGACAGGAACCCGGCGGTCAGCAGCAGCGCCAGCGCGTTCGCCGCGATCTTCAACGCCCGGTCGCGGCGCGGGTTGTTGACGCCGAGGGTCTGCGCGGCGCTCCAGAACCCGTGTCGCACGTGCAGGCCGAGCGCCAGCATCGCCAGGCAGTAGATCCCGCCCGAGTACCAGGTCGAGAACGAGGCCACGATGTTCTGGTACGGGTGCCCCTCCTCGGCGGCCGGGTTCACCGTGAGGGTGGTCAGGTCGAGGATGTGCCAGACGATGAACAGCCCGAGGATCACCCCGCCCCAGCGCATCGTCCGGGTCGCGTACGTCGCCCGCCGCCGCTGGTGGACGTACTTCACCGGGCGGGCCCGCAGGTCGCGGCGGGAGAGCTGGTAGGCGGCGGTGCCGTGGGCGACCGCGGCCGCCAGCAGGACCGGCCGGGCCAGCCAGAGGAACCAGCCGTGGTGCAGGACGGGCTCGCCGAGGGTGCGCAGCCAGTGCGCGTAGCCGTTGATGTCGTCCGGGCCGAAGAACACCTTGAGGTTGCCGAGCATGTGGGCGACCAGGTAGGCCAGCATCACCAGTCCGCTGACCGCCATCACCGCCTTCTTGCCGACGGAGCTGCGCCACAGCGCGACCGGGGAGAACGGTGGCCGGCCGGGGGCAGGGGTCCGGTTCATCCGTTTCATCCGGTTCACCGGTTTCGTCCGGGTAGCAGGAGCCATGACCATGACCGTAGGCCGGGCGTGTCGGAGGTGTCCAAGACATGAAAGCGCGGTCGGTGATAGGCAGTGCCTATGATGGCTGCTGTGCAGTTGCAGCAGCTCGCCTACTTCGTCGCGGTCGCCGACGCCCGGCACTTCACCCGGGCCGCCGGGGCCAGCCACGTCTCGCAGCCCTCGCTGTCCCAGCAGATCCGCGCCCTGGAGCGGGAGTTGGGCGCCGAACTGTTCCACCGCTCACGGTCCGGGACGTCCCTGACCGACGCCGGGGAGGCCCTGCTGCCGCTGGCCCGGCGCATCCTCGCCGACGCGGACAGCGCCCGGCGGGCCGTCGCCGAGACGGTGCAGCTGCGCCGCGGCCGGGTCCGGTTCGGCGCGCCGCCCTCGCTCTGCGCCAGCCTGGTGCCGGAGGTGCTGCGCGCCTACCGGGCCCGGCACCCCGGCGTGGACCTGCACCTGACCGAGGGCGGCTCCCGCGACCTGGTCCGCGACCTGGAGGCCGGCGAACTGGACCTCGCCCTGGTCATCGCCCCCGGCCCCGCGCCGTGGGCGGCGCTCGCCGTCACCCCGCTGCTGCACGAGGACCTGGTGCTGGTCTCGGCCGAGCCGCTGCCCCGCCGCCGGGCCCGGATCACCGACCTGCGCGACCGGGGCCTGGTGATGTTCCGCGAGGGCTACGACGTCCGCGAGACCACCCTCGCCGCCTGCCGGGCGGCCGGCTTCGAGCCCGGCTACGCCGTCGAGGGCGGCGAGATGGACGCCGTGCTGGCCGCCGTCCGGGCCGGGCTCGGCCCCGCCGTCGTCCCCGGCATGGTCGCGGCCAGCTCCGGCCTGCCCGCCGCGCCCTTCGCCGCCCCCGGACTGGGCCGCACCATCGCCCTCGCACACGGCCGCGAGCTGCCGCTCGGCCGGGCCGCCGCCGCCTTCCGCGACGTGCTGCTCGCCCAGCTCGCCGACGCCGACCGGGCGGGCGCGCTCCCGCCCGGCACCCGGCTGCTGCCGCCCGACTGAGCTGTGGCCAGCGTGATTCGACGGACCGTCAGGACTGCTCGGGAACCCGCAGCCCGATCGTCCGGAAGGTCGCGCCCGGGTCGCGGCGGGCGATCGCCGCGCAGGACGCGTCCAGGTAGGCCAGCAGTTCGGCGCCGTACGCCACGGTGCCGCCGGTGAAGCCCAGGCCGGTGGCGAACAGCAGCGAGGCGGTGCCGTCGGCGGTCATGCGGTCGGTGGCCGTGCGGTCGTCGGCCGTGCGGTCGTCATGGAAGACCTCCCAGAACATCGGCAGGTCGTCGCGGGCCACCGCGACGGTCGCCTCGCCGGTGTCCGGGGCGGCGACGTAGCGGACGTACGGCAGGTACGCGCCGTCGGCCCCGGCCAGGATCGCGGCGTTCCGGGCCACCACCACCCGGCCGTCCTCGCGCCCCTTGCGGGTCAGGCCCCGGGTGAAGGTGCGGCGGCGCAGCGCGACCGCGCTCGCGCCCTCCACCATCCGGTCCAGCAGCGCCCCCGGCCCCTTCGAGGTCGCCAGCACGGCGACGGGCAGCACGCCGCCCGGGGCGGGCGTCCACTGCGGGCCGGGCACCTGGTCGGTCCACGCCTCCGTCCAGGTGCCGGTGTCGGCCGAGGCCGCCGCGACCCGGGCGACCGCCTCGTGCAGGGCGGCGGACGCCGGGTGGTCGCGGCCGAGGTCGACGGCCAGGTTGTTGAGCAGCCGCAGGCTGCGGCGGCGCACCCGCTGCCGGTCGATCGGGGTGAGCGCGCCGCCCGCCGCGAAGACCAGGTCGGTGGCCCCGTTCAGGTCTGCGTTCAGGTCTGCGTTCACGGCCAGGACCCGGACGGTGCCGAGGTCGGGGCGGCCGCCCGGCGCGAGGTGGATCAGCGGGTCGCCGGTGGCCGGGTCGCGGTCCAGGACGTGGCCGCGCGCGGCCGCGGCGTCCAGCAGCGCGGCGGGCGGGCAGGCCAGCCGGACCGGCGGCGGCACCGTCGCGGCCGCCGAGTCGCAGTGGTCGCCCGCCGTCGGGGAGGAGTCGCTGTCCCGACGGACCGTCACCAGGTGCGCGGCGGGGTCCGGGCGGCCCTCGGCGACCAGCAGCCGGGGCCCGTGCGCGAGCGCCCCGGCGAGCGCGGCGCGCACCCGGTCCAGCCGCCCGGCGTTGGCGATCTCGCCGTCCCAGGTCCGGTACTCCGGGACGGTGATCTCGCCGGCGGCCGCGCCGATCGCGTACTTCAGGCTCCAGTCGGTCCGCCAGTCCAGCACGTTGCCGGGGGTGCCGAGGGTCAGCCGGGCGGAGGCGCCGAAGCCCTCGAAGCGGAGGATCGAGTCGCGCTGCGACATCATCCGCGCCGTCACCGACTGCTTGCCCTCGCCGAGGATGCTGGTCCGGCTGTCCGCGACGGCGGGCCCCGCGTCCAGCACCGCCTGCAGCCCCGCCAGGTACAGCGCCTGGGTCTCCGTCAGGAACGGCAGCTCCGCGCGGACCCGGCCGAGCCAGGGGCCGACCTCCGCGGTGACGGGGGCGATCCGCTTCTGGATCGCGCGCTGGGAGAACAGGCCCATCAGTACCTCCGGGTGGGTGCGGGAGAGCGGTCGGGACGGTCGGGACCGGGGTTCCGGCGGCCGGTCACCGCCCGGGCCCGTCGTGCTGCGTCAAGGCCAGGACGGTCGCGGCGAGGACGCCGAGCACGGCCAGGACCGAGACCGCGCCGAGCAGGATGATCCGGAGCCCGGCGGCGTCCATGGCCAGGAAGGCCGCGAAACCGACCGCCCCGAGCAGGGCCACCACCAGTCCCTCCCCCGCCTTCCTCGCCCGGCTCGCCGGGGCCCTGGGTGCGGGGTCGGAGGCGGACCCGGTCGGGGGGTGCTGTTCGGACATGGCTGCGCTCCTGGTTCCGGGTGCTGGGAATGGCGAGGGTGGCGGGGCGTGGTCAGCAGGCGTCGAGGGCGCCCTGGGCGCGGGTCTGCAGGACGGCGACCCGGACGCCCGCGCCGCCGAACGGGACGGGCGGGTAGGAGCAGAGCGTGCCGCCGACGGGGGCGATCGACTCGGGGCCGGTGCTTTCGAAGTCGGCGAGGCCGTAGCCGAGCGGGGAGTTGAGGACCGCGGCCAGGGCGGGCGCGGTGTCCTCGGGGACGCCGGAGACCCGGAGGCCGTTGCCGCTGCTGCCGGAGACCGCGAGGTCGTTCCAGGTGTAGGGCACCGGGGTGTCGGCGGGGAACGTCCGGTCGAGGGCGCGCCGGGCGGCCGGTGCGCCGAGGACGGGCTGGATCAGCAGGTAGCAGGTCCGGCCGTTGGTGCCGCCGGGCGTCATGCCGAGGCCGGAGTGCGTGGCGAGGTCGAACCCGCCGCCGCCGGCGGGCAGTCGGCAGGCCGCCGACCCGGCCGGGTAGAGCGCGACCAGCGCCACCGCGTCGAAGTCGCCCGAGCCCGGGAGGCGGGGCAGCGCGCGGCCGCCGACGGTGGTGCCGGTGACCGTCCCCGCGAACGAGGCGCCCGCGAAGGCCAGGTCGGTCTTCCCCGGCGGGTTGCTGCCGACCTCGGGCACCCCGGCGTCCGCCGCCCACCGGACGGCCAGGGTGAAGGTGTAGCCCTCCGGGGTCCGGTACGGCACCGACCCGGTGGCCGCCAGGCCGAGCGTCGCGGCGGCCGAGGAGGAGGCCGAGGCCGAGGAGAGGGACTGCGGCGACGGCGACGGGCCCCGGCCCGAACTGCGGTCGCCGAACTGCTCCATGGCGTAGTCGCGGGCCTGCCAGTGGAACAGGAACAGCACGAACGGGGAGTCCGGGAAGCCGTAGGACCAGGTGTTGTGGTTGTCGACCAGCTGGGTCGCGGCGGTGGCCGCGTGCGCGGCGGAGTCGAAGCGGACGATCAGGAAGGAGTCGCCGCCCGCGTGGCAGGTCTCCCACTCCTGCGCCCCGTGGCCGGTGAGCCGGTCCGCGGACTGGCCCAGGCTGCTCGGCCCGATCGACCGGGACTCGTCGAACGGCACGCACCGCAGGGTGTTCCTGATCGCGGTGATCGAGCCGTGGCTCTCCGGGGAGACGCCCGTGGGGGACGCGGCGGCGACCGCCGGGGCCGCCGGGGTCTGCGGGTCCGCCGAGGGGGTGCAGCCCGCCACCGCGAGCAGCGCCGCCGCGCACCCCGCCCCGGCCGCGAGCGTCCACCGGGGCCGGGGGCCCGGCTCCGCCCGGCGGGTTCCTGCCTGTCCTGTCCGGCGCATCCCGGTCACTCCCGTCGTTCGCGTGCTGCGCTTCGCGCGCTGTGGTTCACGTGCTGTGGTTCACGTGCTGCTGTCCGCCCGGCCCGGCCGGCCCGGCCGGACTCCGAGCGTAGGAACGCGGCGACGGCGGCAGTACCCGGGAAATCCCGGGGTCACGGCGGGCGGCCGCCGGTGGGAGACTGGCGGCCACGACTGCCGCCGAACGGGCCGGGGCACCGGGTGCCGGGGCGCTCCGCGGGGTTCGTGCACGGCCAGGAGAACGACCAGGAGCAGGAGGACCGTTGAGCCCGACCGACACGCTCGGCGCGCAGCCGTCGCCGGGCCCGCTCCGGACGGCCTGGCGGTCCTGGCGCGCGGGCGGCGCGATGCTGCCGACCAGCCGGGCCGGGGCGGAACTCGCGGTCGTGGTGACCGTGGTCTGCTGGCGGATCGGCACCCTCGCCTCGATGGCCCCGGCGGTGCCGACCGCGGTGGCGCACTCGACCCGGCCCTGGCTGAACGCGGTGCTGATCGCGCTGGCGGTCACCGAGTCCGCCGTGCTGCTGGCCTGGATGGTGCGCCGCCGCGGCTACTTCACCCCGCTGTGGCCCGCCGTGGACTGCGCGACCGCGCTGGTCTGCCTGCTGGCCGAGCCCTGGTACGTGCCCGACTCCGACCTGGTCGGCACCTGGACGGGCTGGGCGCCCGCGTTCGCCGCCAGTGCCACCATGAGCGTGGCGGCCGGGGCCCCGAAACGCCGGCAGACCTTCCTGCTGACCTCGGTGATCGCGGCCTGCTACCTGCTGGTCAGCCTGCCGGCGCTCGATCACAGCGCCCAGCGCGCGGCCGTGTTCAGCAACACGCTGACCTACTTCGTCTTCGCCGTGCTGTGCCGCAGCATGAGCAGCGTCGCCCGGCGCTTCGGCACCGCCGTCGACACGGCGCGGCTCGACGCGGTGGAGGCCACCCGCCGGCTGGAGGCCGAGCGCAGCCGGCGACTGCTGCACGACCCGGCGAGCCTGCTGCGCTACCTGGCCGACCCCGACCTGGACCCCGGACTCGCCCGCACCGTACGGGCCCAGGCGCTGGCCGAGGCGAACCGCATCCGCGCCCACCTGTCCGAGCCCCGGCTCCCGGCGGGCGGTCCCACCGGCGGCGGGGGCCCGGGCGGGCGGCTGCTGACCGAGGTGGTGCGGGAGGCGACCTCGGGCTTCCACGACCTGCCGATGGACGTGCTGGTGCAGCTCGCCGAGGGCGTCGAGCTCCCGGCCGCCACCGCGGAGGCCGTCACGGCGGCGGCCGTCACCGTGCTGCACAACGTGCGCCGCCACGCCGGGCCCGAGGCCGGGGTCGTGGTCCACGCCGACTTCCAACCGGACGACCGGGAGTGGGAATTGACCATCCGGGACAGCGGCCGCGGCTTCGACCCGGCCGGCACGCCGTACGGGTACGGGCTGACGCAGCTGGTCGGCGTCGCGCTCGCCGAGCAGCGGATCAGCAGCCACGTGCACTCCTCGCCGGGCGGCGGGACGACCGTGACCCTCCGCGGGACGGTGGAGCGATGACCACTCCCCCGTCCCCGCCTTCCCCCTCGCCCGCCGGGCCGCCCGCCGAGCCGTCCGCCGGGCGGCCCGCCCCGGTCCGGGTGGCCGCCGTGGACGACGACACCGTGATCCGCCGGGGCCTGCCGGTGCTGCTGGAGCGCACCGAGGTGGTGGGCGCGTACGCCGACGTGGGCGAGTTCCTGGCCGCGGACGCGCGGGTCGACGTGGTCCTGCTGGACCTGGTCCTGACCGGCACCGGGCGGCCGGAGGTGCTGCAGGGCGCGGCCGCGATCCGCGCGGTGGTGGCGGCCGGGCACCGGGTGCTGATCTACACCAACGAGCGCCGCCAGGCCGTCCTGGTCGCCTGCCTGGCCGCCGGGGCGTCCGGCGTGGTGCACAAGGCCGAGCCGCTGCCCGCCCTGGAGGACGCCGTCCACGAGGTCGCCGCCGGTCGGGTGGTGATCACCCAGGCGCTGGTCGGCCTGGCCGAACTCGCGGAGCGCCGGGGCGAGTTGCCGTCCCTGTCGGCCCGGCAGCGGCAGGTGCTGTCGGCCCGGGCCCGGGGCGAGCAGTTCCAGTCGGTGGCCGACCGCCTGTTCATCACCCGCCGGACCGCCGAGGAGCACATGGCCGCCGTCACCGCCAAGTTCGCCGCGTTCCTCCGCGACCACTCCCCCGCCGACCTGGAACGCCACCTGGGCATCGCCCCGGGCGACGTCCTGGAGCAGCTCGGGTAGCCGCCGGACGACTAGGGTGCATGCGGAACGTCCGTTCGAACGAGAGGTGGTCCGGGTGTCCGGCAGGGTCACGGCGGTCAGCAGCAGCGGCGAGCACTCCTTCGGCAAGCCCAACCGGGAGGCGATCCGGCTGCTGGCGGGGCTGGGGGTGGAGGGGACGCGCACGCCGGGGTGACGGTGCGGCACCGGTCGCGGGTGGCGCAGGACCCGACGCAGCCCAACCTCCGGCAGGTGCACCTGATCCACGCCGAGCTGTTCGCGGAGGTCGCGGCGGCCGGGTTCGACGTCGCCCCGGGCGAGTTGGGCGAGAACATCACCACGGCCGGGCTCGACCTGCTGGCGCTGCCCACCGGCGCGCTGCTGCGGATCGGGGCGCAGGCCGTGGTCGAGGCCACCGGGCTGCGCAACCCCTGCGCGCAGATCGACGGCTTCCGGGCCGGCCTGCTGAAGCAGGTGGTCGGCCGGGACGGGAACGGGGCGATCGTCCGCAGGGCCGGTGTCATGGGCGTGGTCCGCAGCGGCGGCGAGATCCGGCCCGGCGACCGCGTGACCGTCACGCTGCCGGACGGGCCGCACCGGCCGCTGGAACGGGTCTGAGCGGACGGCGGAATCCCCGGCCGGATCGTGGGGACATGTATCCGGGCGGGCGAACGTCCGGGCTCCGGGCGGGTGGGCGGCGAGGCGGTACGGCTCGGCCGCTCGACGGCATCGACCGTACAGTGCGGCGGAGTTGACGTTCCGTCAGGAGTTGGTGGCTGTGCTGCGGGCCCAGCCGCGCCGCTCGCCCTCGTCGATCAGCCGGCGGCCGGCCGCCCAGAGGGCGGTGGAGGCGTCGCCGATCACCGCCTTGCGGGCCCGCACCTCGTCCGCGGTGACCCCGGGGGTGCGCCAAGTGCCGCCGCGGGCCATCCAGTTGAGCAGCAGGGGCTGGAGCCGGTCCATCGCCTTGGCGAACCGGGCCTCGGGGGTGCGGCGGGCCTCGAACTCGTCCCACAGGGCGCGCATCCGCTCCGCCTGGTCGGGCGGCAGCAGGCCGAAGATCCGCTCGGCGGCGGCCTCCTCGCGGGCGGCCTGGTCGGCGGCGGCCGCGCCGTCGTACAGCGGGGTGTCCCCGGCGTGGATCTCCACCAGGTCGTGCAGCAGCACGAGTTGGACGGTGTGGCCGATGTCGATCGGCTCGTCCGCGTACTCGGCCAGCACGCCGACCATCAGGGCCAGGTGCCAGGAGTGCTCGGCGTCGTTCTCCCGCCGGGCGGCGGCGGCCAGCGGGGACTGCCGGAGCACCGTCTTGAGCCGGTCCACCTCGACCAGGAAGGCGAGTTGGGCCCGCAGCCGGGCGTCCAGGCCGTCGGGGAAGGGGTTCGCGTCCACCAGCAGCTCGCTCATGCCCCCATCATGCCGGGCGCGGGCCCGACCCCGCGGGCGGCGCACCGTCCGGGAGGCCGGGCCCGCGCCGGCAGGCCGGTCCTGCTCCGGCAGGCCGGGTCCGCGCCGGGAGAGCGGTCCCTGTCCCGGGGCCGGGAAGTCATGTCCGTCCCGGGCGGAAAAGGGCCCGCGCGGTATTCCCGGACCGCCGTTCCCGGCGTCCGGCCGTGGTGGGTGCGGCGGTGGCGGCGGCGCGGTGTCATTCGTGCCGGACCCAGCCGGCGGGCGGTTCCGGCAAATTCCACGCCAGCGGGCCGTTTCCTGGAAGGACCCGCTCCGAGCATTGCCGATGCCAAGACTCCTTGTGGTCGGCCCTGCGGCGGCGCTATCTTGGCGCGGCGCTCAACTCCCTTTTCCCGGGCCTTTACCGACGTTCCGTCAAAAGGGTCGCCCTGGCGGGTTGCGGCTTTTCCCCTTGCCTTTCCCTTGCCGTCGGCCGGTGGCCTGTCGCCGTGTTCCGCCGCCGTCCTAGCGTCCTGCCGCCGAGCTGTTCCGGCCGCCCCCACACCCCTCGGGTCCGCGGCCGTCCCCCCATCAACCCGGCTCGGCGGGAGGAATGGCGATGAACCGCAAGACCGCTCTGGCGGTGGCAGTCGCGGCGGCCCTCACCCTGGGCAGCGCCGTGGCGACGAGTGCGCAGAACATCGCGCTGGCCAGCAACGCGGCATCGGACGGCACCCGGTCGAACCCGGCCGGGTTCCGGGCGATGGACGCCGCGGGCCGCGCCGCGGCCCTGGCCCGGGCGGGCCGGGAGGCCGATGCGGTGGCGAAGTCGCTGGGCCTGGGCCCGGACGAGCGCCTGGTGGCGAAGGACGTCCTGGTCGACAACAGCGGGGCGCGGCACGTGCGGTACGACCGCACCTACCGCGGCCTGCCGGTGCTGGGCGGCGACCTGGTGGTGCACCGGAGCGCCGATGACACGATCACGTCCACGAGTTGGGCGCACCCGGGGGCGATCTCGCTGAGCGGGGTGACGCCGCGGCTGAGCGCCCAGGACGCCTCGGCGAGCGCCGCGCGCAGCGCCGAGCACGTCAAGCAGGCCCGCGCCACCGACCGGGACAGCAGCCAACTCGTGGTCTGGGCCCCGGCGCACGCGGCCCCGGTGCTGGCGTACCGCTCCACCGTGACCGGCGCCGGCCAGGCGGGCGCGCAGTCCCGCGAGGCCGTCCTGCTGGACGCGGGCAGTGGCGCGGTGCTGGACCAGTACGAGCTGGAGCAGGGCGTCTCCGGCACCGGCAACGGCGTCAACGTCGGCCAGGTCACCGTCGAGACCAGCCAGGACGGCAGCGGCGGCTACACGCTGACCGACGCCCAGCACGGCGGCACGATCGTCTACGACTCCAACAACAGTCCGCAGTCGAACCCGGCGCAGAACGCGCAGGCGTTCTCGAACTCCACCGACAACTGGGGCGACGGGACGGCCTCGAACCGGGAGAGCGCGGCCGTGGACGCCTCCTACGGCCTCGCCAAGACCTGGGACTTCTACAAGAGCACCTTCAACCGCTCCGGCATCCGCAACGACGGCCGCGGCGCGCCCGCGTACGTGCACGTCGACAACCAGCTGCTGAACGCCTTCTACGACGACTCGTGCTTCTGCATGTCGTTCGGCGACGGCTCCTCGCAGAACGGCAACATCCCGCTGACCGCGCTCGACGTCTCCGGCCACGAGATGAGCCACGGCGTCACCGCCGCGACCGCGAACCTGAACTACTCGGGCGAGAGCGGCGGCCTGAACGAGTCGACCAGCGACATCATGGGCACCATGGTCGAGTTCTACGCCGGCAACAGCACCGACCCCGGTGACTACTACATCGGCGAGAAGCTCAACATGGGCAACGGCTACCTGCGCCGGATGGACAACCCGGCCGCCGACGGCTCCTCGCTGTCCTGCTACAGCAGCCGGGCCGGCCAGGTCGACGTGCACTACTCCTCCGGCATCGCCAACCACTTCTTCTACCTGACGGCGGAGGGCACCGGCGCCAAGACCATCGGCGGCCTACCGCACGACGGCGCGCCCTGCAACGGCGACAGCTTCGGCGGCATCGGCAAGGACAAGGCCGCGCAGATCTGGTACCGCGCACTGTCGACCTACATGACCTCCACCACCGACTACGCCGCGGCCCGCACCGCGACCCTGCAGGCCGCCGCCGACCTGTACGGCGCCGACTCGCAGGAGCGCTACATCGTCTCCAAGGCGTGGGCCGCCGTCTCGATCGGCACCGCCCTGCCCGACCCGGGCAACGGCACCCCGACCCCGACGCCCACCCCCACGCCGACCCCGACCGGTACTCCGGCGCCGGGCGGCAACGCGCTGGCCAACGGCGGCTTCGAACAGGGCGCCACCGGCTGGACCCAGAGCGCCAACGACATCACCAACTCCACCCAGCAGCAGGCCCACGGCGGCACCTGGTACGCCTGGATGATGGGCTACGGCAGCGCCGCCACCGAGACGCTGGCGCAGAACAGCGTCACCGTGCCCGCCGGCAGCCCCAAGCTCACCTTCTGGCTGAAGGTCACCACCCAGGAGACCGGCACCACCGCCTACGACACCCTGAAGGTCAAGGTCAACGGCACCGCGCTGGCCACCTACTCCAACGCCAACGCCTCCGCCGGGTACGTGCAGAAGACCGTCGACCTGTCCGCCTACCGCGGCCAGACCGTCAACCTGGAGTTCGCCGGCCAGGAGGACGCCTCGCTGTCCACCGTCTTCCTGCTCGACGACGTGAAGATCGGCTGACCGGGCCCCGTGCCCGGACTGACGCCCCGTCGGGAGGTCCCGGCGGGGCGTCAGTCGCGGTGGCGGGCGAGTTCGGTGCGGCCGCGGACGCCGTACTGGCGGTAGAGGCGGGTGAGGTTGGCCTCGACGGCCTTGACGGAGAGGTGGAGGGCGGCGCCGATCTCGCGGTTGGTGGCGCCGTTGCGGATCAGGACGAGGATCTGCTGCTGGGTGGGGGTGGGGTCGGCCTCCAGGGCGTCGAGGGCGGCGAGGGCGGTGGCGGTGTGCTGCTGCCAGGGCAGGCAGGCGGCGGCGGTGTAGCGGGCGTGCGCCTCCTGGAGGGCGGTGCGGGCGGCGGCGCGGCGGCGGGACCGGCGCTCCAGGTGGGCCAGGGCCAGGTGGGCGCGGGCGAGTTCGAGCGGGTAGGGGTGGGTGTCGGGGAGCAGCGCCCGCAGGGTGTCGGCGGCCCGGCGGGGGTCGGTGACGGCGGTGAGGTGGGCCTCGGCGCGGTGCAGGCCGAGCAGGACGACGTCGCGGCCGAGCCGGTCGGCCCGTTCGCGGGCGTCGGCGAGGACGTCGGCGGCCTCGTCGTGCCGGCCGGAGAGGGTGAGCGCCTCGGCGAGGTCGGCGTCGACCAGGAAGAGCGCGGGGTCGTGGAACTCCATCCGGCGCAGTTGGGCGAGGCAGCGGGTCAGGTGGTCGGCGGCGGCGGGGTGGTGGCCGCGCAGGAGTTCGACCCGGCCGCGCAGGCCGTGGGCGTAGGCGAGCCATTCGCGGTCGTGGTCGTCCTCGGCGGCGCGGATCGCGGAGTCGAGGAGCCGGGCGGCGCGTTCGGCGGTGCCGCCGTTGAGTTCGGCGGCGCCGCCGAGGACGCGGGCCGGGCCGGGGCCGGGTTCGATGCGTTCGCGCAGGTCGTGGGCGGCGCGGCCGGCGGCGAAGGCGTCGGCGCAGCGGCCGGCGCGTTCGTAGACGGAGGCGGCGATGTAGAGGACGTTGGCGAGGTCCTCGGTGCGGCCGGCGGCCTCGACCTGGGCGCGCAGGGTCTCGACCTCGTCGAGGGCGCGAGGGAGGTCGCCGGTGCGCAGGGCGGCGATGGCCAGGCCCTGGTGGCAGAAGACGGCGGCGGCGGTGAGCGGGCGGCCGGCGGCGAGGCGGCAGCCGCGTTCGAGTTGGGCGAGGCCGCGGGCGGGGTCGGTGAGCAGGGTGATGGGGGCGCGCTGGGCGAGGAGTTCGACCAGCAGGTCGGGGTCCTCGGCGTGGTCGGCGTGCTTCTCGGCGGTTTCGAGTTCGGCCATGCCGGTGGCCCGGTCGCCGCGGTGCAGGGCGCGGACGGCGCGTTCCTGGTGGACGGCGGCGGTGAGGGCGGGGTGGCCGCCGGTGTCCTCGGCGGCGGCGGCGAGCAGGGGTTCGGCGCCGGGGTGGTCGGGGCCGAGCAGGCGGGCGAGCAGCAGGCGGGCGTGCACCCGGATGTCGGCGGCGGGGGCGGTGGTGAGGCGTTCGGCGCAGGAGCGGGCGAGGTCGGGGAGGCCGGCGGCGGCGGCGTTGCGGGCGGCGGCGAGCAGGCGGCGGCCGGCGGCGTCGGGTTCGGGGGTGTGGTCGGCGGCGAGGCGGAGGAGTTCGGCGGCGGTGCCGGGGGCACCGCGGGTGAGGGCGGTGTCGGCGGCGCGGGCGAGTCGGGAGGCGAGCCGGGGGTCGGGGCGGTCGGCGGCGAGGGCCTGGTGGCGGACCTGTTCGACGGGGTCGGCGGTGAGGGTGGAGAGCAGCCGGTGGGCGGCGTGCAGGTCCTCGGGGTCGGCGTCGGCGAGCAGCACCTCGGCGACCAGGGGGTGGCTGAACTGGGGTGTTCCGTTGGGGGTTTGGCGGATGACGCCGTGGCGGCGGGCGGCGGCGAGGGCTTCGGTGACGGCGGCGGGCAGTTCGGTGCCGGGGCGGGCGGCGGCCAGCACGGTGAGGGACTGCCGGGCGGAGTCGGGGAGTTCGCCGAGCCGGGCGGAGACCAGGGCGTGCAGCCGGTGCGGGACGTCGAGCGGGCGGGCCGGGTCGGCGGCGAGTGCGGCCTCGCTGCCGCCGGCGGCCAGTGAGCGGCCCAACTCCAGCGCGTAGTAGGGGTTTCCGCCGCTGACCCGGTGGACCCGGGTGAGGGTGAGGCCGCTCAGGCGCAGGCCGAGGCGTTCGCGCAGCAGGGCGCCGGTGCCGCGTTCGCCGAGCGGGCCGACCGGGATCTCGCGGGCGGCGGGCGGGCAGAGCCGTCCCATCGCGGGTTCGGCGTCGGCGTGTTCGGTGCGTTCGGTGACGGCGAAGCGGACGTGGCGGTCGGTCAGCCGGCGGGCGGCGAAGGCGATCACCTGGCGGCTGGCCTCGTCGAGCCACTGGGTGTCGTCGAGCAGGACGAGCACGGGGCCGCGCTGGGCGAGGCGGCGCAGCGCCTCCAGGACGGCGACCCGGACGGCGAGCGGGTCGGTGGGGGTGCCGGGGGCGGGGGCGCGGTGCAGCAGGGCGCGTTCGAGGGCCTGCCGGAGGTGGTCGGGGAGGTCCTCGGCGAGGCCGGGGAGGGCCTCGCCGAGGAGGTCGATCAGCGCCAGGTGCGGCAGGTCGGCCTCGGCCGCGGTGGGACTGCTGCGCAGCACCGACTCCCCGGTGGTGTCGGCGTGTTGGGCGAGCGCGTCGAGCAGGGCGGTCTTGCCGATGCCCGCCGGTCCGTGCAGCAGGACGCCGCCGGTGGCGGCGAGGGCGGCGTGGATCTCGGCGAGCAGGTTGGCGCGGTCGACGAGCGGGAGCCCGGTCGGGTCCGCCGGGGTGGCGGCGGACCCGACCGGGCCGGTGTGGATGCCGGTCATGGCGGTCAGTGTGCCGCCTTCGCCCCGGCTGCGCGAGGGTGTCGCATGAACACGACACCTCCGCGATCTTCCGTTAAGCCCCCCTTAAGGATCGGCCTGCGGCGGCCGGTCCCCTGACGGTCCGTCAGCCGATGGCGACGTCGTCGACCAGGAAGGTGGTCGCCAGGTAGGCGTCCTCCTGGCCGGCGAACTCCAGGTTGACGGTCTGGCCGCGGTAGGCGGACAGGTCGACGGTCTTCTGCACGTACCCGGCGGAGGCGTTGGCGTTGGAGTAGGTGGCCAGCGCGGTGCCGTTGACCTTGACCTTCAGGGTGTCGTAGACGGTGGAGCCGGACTCCGCGGTGGTGACCTTCAGCCAGAAGGTGAGCTTCGGGCTGCCGGCGGCCGGGACGGCGATGCCGTTCTGCGCCAGCGACTCGGTGGCGGCGCTGCCGTAGCCCATCATCCAGGCGTACCAGGTGCCGCCGTGGGCCTGCTGCTGGGTGGAGTCGGTGATGTCGTTGGCGCTCTGGGTCCAGCCGGTGGCGCCCTGCTCGAAGCCGCCGTTGGTGAGCGCGTTGCCCGGGTTGGGGTTGGTGGGCGAGGCGGTCGGGGACGGGCTGCCGGTGCCGGTCGGCGAGGGCGAGGGGGTGCCGTTGCCCGGGTCGGGCAGGGCGGTGCCGATCGAGACGGCGGCCCACGCCTTGGAGACGATGTAGCGCTCCTGCGAGTTGGCGCCGTACAGGTCGGCGGCGGCCTGCAGGGTCGCGGTGCGGGCGGCCGAGTAGTTGGTGGTGGAGGTCATGTAGGTGGACAGCGCGCGGTACCAGATCTGCGCGGCCTTGTCCTTGCCGATGCCGCCGAAGCTGTCGCCGTTGCACGGGGTGCCGTTGTGCGGCAGGCCGCCGATGGTCTTGGCGCCGGTGCCCTCGGCGGTCAGGTAGAAGAAGTGGTTGGCGATGCCGGAGGAGTAGTGCACGTCGACCTGGCCGGCCCGGCTGCTGTAGCAGGACAGCGAGGAGCCGTCGGCGGCCGGGTTGTCCATCCGGCGCAGGTAGCCGTTGCCCATGTTGAGCTTCTCGCCGATGTAGTAGTCACCGGGGTCGGTGCTGTTGCCGGCGTAGAACTCGACCATGGTGCCGAAGATGTCGGAGGTGGCCTCGTTCAGGCCGCCGGACTCGCCCGAGTAGTTCAGGTTCGCGGTCGCGGCGGTGACGCCGTGGCTCATCTCGTGGCCGGAGACGTCGAGCGCGGTCAGCGGGATGTTGCCGTTCTGCGAGGAGCCGTCGCCGAACGACATGCAGAAGCACGAGTCGTCGTAGAAGGCGTTCAGCAGCTGGTTGTCGACGTGCACGTACGCCGGGGCGCCGCGGCCGTCGTTGCGGATGCCGGAGCGGTTGAAGGTGCTCTTGTAGAAGTCCCAGGTCTTGGCCAGGCCGTAGGAGGCGTCCACGGCGGCGCTCTCCCGGCTCGACGTGGAGCCGTTGCCCCAGGAGTTGGAGGACTTCGAGAACGTCCGGGCGTTCTGCGCCGGGTTCGACTGCGGGCTGTTGTACGAGTCGTAGACGATCGTGGAGCCGTGCAGCGCGTCGGTCAGCGTGTAGCCGCTGCCACCCTGGCTGGTCTCGACGGTCACCTGGCCGACGTTGACGCCGTTGCCGGTGCCGGAGACGCCCTGCTCCAGCTCGTACTGGTCCAGCACCGCGCCGCTGGCGGCGTCGACCAGGACGGCCTCGCGGGACTGCGCGCCCGCCTCGCCCGCGCCGGTCACGGTGGAGCGGTACGCCAGCACCGGGACCTTGCCGACCGCCCAGACCACCAGCTGGCTGCTGTCCAGGGTGCCGGTGCGGGCCTGCTTGACGTGCTTGGCGCTGCGCTCGGCGGTGGCCGAGGCGTCCTGGGTGCTGAGCCGCGGCGAGAGGCCGGCGACCTTGATCGCGCCCTCGTGCGCCCAGGTGGTGGAGGTGATCCTGCCGTTCTTGGCACGGTGCACGACCAGGTCGCCGCCGACCACCGGCAGGCCGCGGTAGGTGCGGTCGTACCGCACGTGCCGGGAGCCGTCGTTGTCGACCAGGACGTCCTTCGCCAGCAGGCGCTCGTCGGAGCCGAGGCCCAGCGACTTCGCCACCGCGTCGGCCTCCCGGCCCGCCTGCTCCATGGCCGTGAGGCGGCCCACCGTGCTCATCGCCTGGAAACCGGCCCCGGACTGGGTGGTGGGGCTGGCCAGTGCGACGTTCTGCGAACTCGCCACCACGGCGCTGCCCAGGGTGAGGGCCGCCGCGACGGCGGCCGTCAGCGCGGTCTTGCGGTTCATCGGTTTTCCTCCCACCGAGCCGGGGTTGATGGGGGACGGCCTTCGGCTCCGTTGGGGTGTGGAGCGTCGACCGGTACGGCTCGGCGGCAGGACGCTAGGACCGCCGGGCACCCCCGCGACATGCCCTCGCCGACCCGGCAAGGGCCGGTCAAGGGTGGATCACGGGAACCCGGCACGCGGGCCCGGGGTCGTCGTGGGGGTCGCCGGGGCCCGGGGGAAAACCGGTCGCCGACGGGCGTTGCGGCCCGTCATCCTGGCGCGATGGGAGACCGGGCCAACGTCGTCGTGGTGCGCGCGGACGGCGCGCACGAGCTGTACCGGAGCGGCTGGGCGGTCGGGCTCGACCTCGACCTGCTGGACGGCCCGGCCGCGCTGCTCGACCTGCTCCCCGGGCTGCACCGGGACGGCTGGTGGCTGGACGAGGTGATGGCGCAGGGCGGGGTGCTGGTCGACCTCGGTCGGCAGGTGCTGCTGTTCTTCGTGTGGGAGGGCCCGACCGGCGAACTGCGCCACCGCACAGCCGCGTTCGACCTGATCCGGGCCGCCTGGCCGGGCTGGGAGGTCCGCCCGCTGTACGACGGCCCGGCCGAACTGCGCGCGTACCTCGGCCTGGACGAGGAGTACGTCCGCTGCCCCGACGCGACGCCCTGCCCCCCACCGTTCCTGCCGCCCGGGGACGAGGACCTGGCGGGGCCCGACCCGGGCGGCGTCCTGGTCACCGTCGCCGGCGGCGGCTGCCACGTCGCCGCCGGGGGCTTCGACCACCCCGTCCACGAGGGGGCGGCCCTGCTCGACCGCCTGGCGGACGCCCCCCGGCACGACGCCTGCCACCTGCACGTCGACTCCGGCCTCCACCTCGACCCGGCCCGCCGCCGCCTGGGCTGGTGGACGCTCTGCTTCTCCCCCGGGGCCTACCGCGCCCCGGAGGCGTGGCCGGGCTGGACGGTCGAGTTCTGGCAGGACGACTGGCGACGGCACGCCGCCGCCGACCCCCGCTGCGCCCCGGCCCCGTTCGGCGCCGGGGCGACGGCCCTGACCGCCGTCCGCACCGAGGCCGCGGAGCGCCGGGCCGCCCGGGAGGAGCACCGCGCCCTGGTCGAACAGCTGCGGGCGGCACGGGCCGCGAGGTGAGGCGGCGTCAGCCGGCGTTCGTGGCGGCCTCCCGCGAGGTGAGGGCGAGGTGCTGGTCGGCGGGGAAGCGGGCGCGCAGGCGGCGGTCGTGGGTGACGAGGGCGACGGCGCCGGGGTAGGCGGACAGGGCGGACTCCAGTTCTTCGACCAGGGCGGGGGCGAGGTGGTTGGTGGGCTCGTCGAGCAGCAGGAGGTCGACCGGTTCGGCGACCAGGCGGGCGAGTTCGATCCGGCGGCGCTGGCCGTAGGAGAGGTCGCCGATCCGGCGGCCCAGGTCGGCGCGGTGGAACAGGCCGAGCGAGAGCAGCCGGTCGAGGTGGTCGGCGGGGTCGCCCGGGCGGCCGTGGGCGAAGGCCCGCAGGACCGTCAGGCCGGGGGGCCACGGGGGCTCGTGCTGGCGCAGGTGGCCGACCCGGCCCCGGGTGCGGACCGTGCCCGCGGCGGGGCGCAGCTCGCCGGCCAGGACCCGGAGCAGGGTGGTCTTGCCCGCCCCGTTCGGCCCGGTGACCAGCAGGCGTTCGGCGGGGCCGATCCGCAGCGCGGGCAGCGCGAGCCGGCCGGGGACCAGGACGCCGTCGAGCTCGGCGGCGGGCGGCGGCGGCCCCCCGGCGGCCGGGCCCTCGGCGGCGGGGCGTTCGGCGGTGCCGATCCGGGCGGCGAACACCAGCGGTTCGGGCGGGGGCAGGACCGGACGGTCCGTCAGGCGGGCGACCCTTTCCTTGGCGTTGCGGATGCGGACGGTGGCGCCGTGCGCCCGGCCGCGGGCCCGGAAGCCGCCGTGGCCGAAGACGGCCAGCGGCGCCTTGCGCGGGATCGCGGCCAGCCGCGTCACGTGGGTGGCGGCGAGTTCCTGGTGGCGCGTCAGTTCGGCGCGCCACTCGGCGTACTCGCGCAGCCGGCGGCGGCGCTCGGCGGCGCGGGCCGCGAGGTGGCCCGCGTAGCCGTCCCCGTGCCGCCGGACCCGGCCCTCGGCGACCTCCAGCACGGTGTCGGTGACGCGCTCCAGGAAGACCCGGTCGTGCGTGACGGCGAGGACCGTGCCGCGGTGGGCGCGCAGGTGGGCCTCCAGCCAGGCGAGGGCGCCGTCGTCGAGGTCGTTGGTGGGCTCGTCCAGCAGGAGCAGTTCGGCGCGGGCGGCGAGGGTGGCGGCCAGCGCGAGGCGGGCGCGCTCGCCGCCGGAGAGCGTGCCGAGGCGGCGGGCGCGGTCGAGGCCGGGCAGGCCGAGGCCGTGCAGCGCCGCCTCCACCCGGCTGTCGGCGGTGTACCCGGCGCGGGCCTCGTACCGGGCGACCAGCCGGCCGTACTCGGCGAGCGCGGCGGCCTGCCGCGATCCGTCGGGACCGTCGGGGCCTTCGGGACCGCCGGGGCCTTCCGGGCCTTCCGGGTCGGCGAGGTCCGCGAGGTCGGTCTCGGCGCGGCGGATCCGGCGCTCCAGGGCGCGGAGTTCGGCCATCGCCTCGTCCACCGCGTCCTGCACGGTGGCCTCCGGCGGGAGGTCGGAGGACTGGGCGAGGTGGCCGGTGCCGCCGGGGGCGTGGACCGTCAGCTCGCCCGCGTCGGGCGCGTCGAGTCCGGCGATCAGCCGCAGCAGCGTGGACTTGCCCGCGCCGTTGTCGCCGATGATGCCGATCCGCTCGCCGGGCCGGACGCCGAAGGAGACGTCGTCGAGGACGGTGCGGTCGCCGAAGCGGCGGGTGACGTGCTGGAGCGTGAGGGGTGAGGTGCGCATGCGCGACCCCCTGTTCCCGGCCGGGGCGGCCGCTGGGCGTGGGTGGTGGACACGCCCGCGCACGCCGCCGCGTCCTCACGGCAGCCGGGAGGCCGGCCGTACCGGAGACGCGAAGGGCGCGGGCGGGAACGCGCGGCGGCGGAGCCTTGCTCGACGCGGCCGCGCGGGGAGTGTCACAGAGAACCCATGCGCAGAACGGTAGACGGCCTCCCGGATCGGGCACAAGCGATTATTCGGGCACCCGCTCCCCCGGCGGCACTGGGCTCAGCGGGCGACCCGGAAGCCGATGTTGCCGCTGGAGCTGTCCGGGGTGTTGGAGGAGCGGGCGGCCAGCCGGTAGCGGTTGCAGTAGGAGGCGTGGCAGAGGTGGGAGCCGCCGCGCATCACCCGGTTCGGGCCCTCGGCGGGGCCGGTCGGGTTGTCGCGGGTGGCGGGGGTCGCGGGCCGGTGGTGGTCGGCGGCGAACCGGTCGGCGCACCACTCCCAGACGTTGCCGAGCACGTTGTGGAGGCCGTACCCGTTGGGCCGGTAGGCGCGCACGGGGGCGGTGGAGCGGTGCCGGCCGGTGTTCCGGGCCGGGAACTCGCCCTGCCAGATGTTGAGCATTTCCCGCCCGCCGGGGGCGAGTTCGTCGCCCCACGGGTAGCGGGTGCCCTCGCGGCCGCCGCGCGCCGCGTACTCCCACTCGGCCTCGGTGGGCAGCCTGGTCCCGGACCAGGCGCAGTACGCGAGGGCGTCGTGCCAGGAGACGTGCACCACGGGGTGCTGCTGGCGGGCCGCGAAGTCGCTGCCCGGGCCCTCCGGGGCGCGCCAGCTCGCGCCCTCGACGGCGCGCCACCACGGGGTGGCGGCGACCGGCGGCGAGAGGGCGCGGAGCCGGTCGGCGAGGAAGCCCTCGAAGACGAAGCTCGACCCGAAGCGCTCGGCCTCGGTGCGGTACCCCGTCTCCCGGGCGAAGGAGGCGAACTCGGCGTTGCTGACGGTGGTCGCCGCGATCGCGAACGCGTCCACCCGCACCTCGCGGACCGGCCCCTCGCCGTCCCCCGGTATCCCGTCCGGGTCCTGACCGCCCATCAGGAACGCCCCGCCGGGCAGCGCCAGCAGCCCCCGGCCGGCCCGCCGGGCGGCGGGCGAGGGCCCGGCCGGCCCGCCGGGCGGCGGGCGAGGGCCCGGCGACGGACGGCGGGAGCAGCGGCAGCAACGGCAGCGGCGGAAGAACCGGGTGGTCGGCGGGCTCGTGCCCGGGGGTGCAGCAGGAGAGCACGGTCGGCCTCTTTCCGGTTTCGATTCCCGGCGGAGTGCGGGGTGGCGGGGTGCGGGGTGCGGGGTGCCGGGCGCGGGGGCGGGAGGGGAGCCGGCCGGTCGCCGGGGAGACGACCGGCCGGCGTTCGGGGGCCGACGGCCGGTCAGGTCGTCCGGTCGGCGGCGAGGGTGGCCGCGAGGGCCGGGACGCCGAGCGCCTGCTCCTGGGCGGGGGTGGCCCCGTACAGGCGGTTGACCAGCTGGTACGGGTCGGCGGCCAGGTCGTAGTACTCGCGGAAGGCGACCTCGCCGGTGCCGGCGGGCAGGCCGTCCGCATCGGTGTGCAGTTTGTAGTACTCGGTGTACTGCTCGGTCTTCGACAGGTACGAGGACCAGGTGTGCGGCCGCCCGGCCTGGTGCGCGCCCTGCTCCCAGTACTCGGTCAGCAGGTGGTCGCGGCTGCGGGTGCCGAGCAGCGAGTGGCCGTCGAGCGCCCAGTCGGGGGTGATCCCGGCGGCCTCCAGGACGGTCGGGGCGATGTCGATGTTGGCGACGATCCGGTGGTCGGCGGGGCTGCCCGCGCCGAGGCCGCCGGCCGGCCAGGACAGGTAGAACGGCACCTCGACGGAGGGCAGGTAGGGCACCGACTTCTTCGACCAGCCGTGGTCGGCCCAGGTGTAGCCGTTGTCGCCGAGGTAGATCACCAGGGTGTTGTCCAACTGTCCGAGCGCGGCCAGCCGGTCGTGGAGGGCCTGCACGGCGTCGTCCACCGAGAGCAGGGTGCGCAGTTGGCGCTCCCTCAGCTGCCGTCCGGTGGCGAGGGTGCCGGTGGCGTTCCTGATCCACTCGGGCTTGTCGTCGCGGTCGGCCTCGCCGACGGACGGGCGGCCGTCCCAGGCGGGGACGGGCGTGTCGGCGTACCGGGGTTCGGGGGTGTTGGGTTCGTGCGAGGCCTTCGGGGCGACGAAGGCGAACCAGGGGCGCGGGTCGGTGGCGGCCTTGTCGAGGAAGGCGAGGGCGCGGTCGCGGATCACCGTCGTGGAGTAGCCGGGGACGGTCCGCACGGTGCCGTTGTCGTTGTACTGGCCGTCGTTGTAGACCACCGGCGCGGCGAGCAGCCACTCGTCGAAGTGCGGCGGGTTGTCGGCGGGGTGCCAGGCGTTCAGGTACTTGCCGAACAGGCCGGTGCGGTAGCCCGCCTGGTGCAGCAGCCGCTGGAAGGTGTGCCGCTGGTCGAGGTTGTACGGGTGGCCGTTGTCGCGGACGCCGTGGTGGTGCGCGTACTGGCCGCTGAAGATCGAGGACCGGGAGGGCGCGCACAGCGGCGTGGTGACGTGCCCGGAGGTGAAGCGCACCCCGTGGCCGACCAGCCAGTCGACCGTCCGGGGCGTGGCCCACTCGGTCTGCTTCGGCTGGTCGTCGGTGAGGACCACCAGGACGTTCGGCCGGGCGGCGGGCGCGGCGGCGGCACTGCCCGCCCCCAGCGGCAGGGCGGCCGCGGCGGCGACGGACGCCGCCCCGGCCAGGAACCCGCGGCGGCCGAACCTCGGCTCCTCGCGGGACGGTTCGGGATTCCGACTCATGGCGTGCAGACCCTCTCTCGACGGAACGGGCGTGCGAACGGAACGAAGCCGGCGAGCGCCCCCGACCGACCGGGGCGCGCCCTGCCCACTGCCCGGCGAACCTACGACCGCCCGGGAACCCCCCGCAATCGCTTCCGCCCGGACAACGCACGCTTTTCACGGCCCTGTTGCAATGTTGCGCGCCCGCGTCGTCCGACCCCGCTCAGCGGGGTGGCAGACCCAGCCCCCAGCGGTCCAGGCCCTCGTACACCAGCGCGGTGCGGGCGCCCTCGTGTCTTCCCCCGCCGGGTGGCCGGAAGCACTCGTACTCGCCGCGGTGGACCTCGATCAGCGAGTCCGGGCCGCGCCACCAGGTGTCGGCCCGACCCTGCACCTCGGGGACGGGTTCGAAGCCGGCCAGGTCGAGCGCGTCCGCCTCGGTGCCGGACAGCTTCGTGGTGCGCCTGGCCCACCGGGTGGCGTGGTGGGCCAGCGCCAGCGACTCCACCCACCCCTCGACGCTCGCGTACAGCGGGGTGGCGCGGGCGCCCCCGGTCAGGCAGAAGGAGTCGTCCGGGCCGATCCAGAAGGCGAACGGGACGGAGGCCCGCTGGTCCCCGGCGCAGAACCACCAGCCCTCCTCGTCCTGCTCCGGGACGTCGGCGCAGAACGGCTTCGGGCCGCCCTCGTAGCCATTGGCGGGCGGCAGTACCAGTCCGCCCCAGGTCTGCTGATAGGCCGCCATCCGATCGACGACCGGCTCGGGGATGCCGTGCTCGCGCCACCACGCCCGGTCCGGCGGGGGCTGCGGCAGGCGGACGCCGTGCACGGCGACGAAGGAGCGGGCCCGGTCGGTGAGCCGGGGCGGGGCGGGGTCCACGGCACCGACCGTACGGGGCGGACCCGCCGGTGCGCACCGGGGTTTCGGGCCGCGCCGGGGAATCTGAGAGTTGACGCTCAGGATATGTGAGAGGATTCTCTCAGGTATGAGTTCCGAGAATCCCCTGGGTGACGTCGAGGTCACCGATCCGCGGGCGATGCGCGCCCTGGCCCATCCGGTGCGGTTGGCGATCCTGGAGCGGTTGCGGCTGCACGGGGCGGCCACCGCGAGCGAGTTGGCGCCGCACGTGGGGGCGACGCCGACGGTGGCGAGTTGGCATCTGCGGCATCTGGCGGAGTTCGGGCTGGTGCGGGACGCCGAGCCGGGGCCGGACCGGCGGAAGCGGCGGTGGGAGGCGGTCGGGCGGGGGTTCCGGTTCGCGGCCGGGGCGGAGGAGGGGTCGGCGGAGGCGGCGTCCGCGCTGTCGCAGCTGATGTTCCAGCGCTCGGCGGCCCTCCCGGCCCGCTGGATGGCCGAGGTCGAGCCCGAACTGCCGCTGGAGTGGCGGACGCTGTCGGGTCTGGCGAACACCCGGGTGGTGCTCTCGCCGGAGGAGCTGGCCGGTCTGGAGGCGGCGGTCGAGCAGCTGCTCGCCCCGTACGTGCACCGCGAGCGCGCCGACTGGCCGGCCGGGGCCCGGACGGTGCGGCTGATGCGCTACGCCCTGCCGGAGGCCGCCGAGGCCGGGGACGGCACCCCGTGACGGCCCCGGCCGCACCCCCGCTCTGGAGCGATCGGCGGTTCCGGCGGTTCTGGGCGGGCCAGTCGGTCTCCCAGTTCGGCGACCGGATATCGGAGTTGGCGCTGCCGCTGATCGCCGTCGGGGCGCTGGACGCCTCCGCCGCGCAGGTGGCCGCGCTGACGGCGCTGGTCTGGGCGCCGAACCTGCCGGCGGTCCTGCTGGGGGCCTGGGTGGACGGCCGCCCCGGCAAGCGCCGGCTGCTGGTGCTGGCCGACGTGGTGCGCGCCCTGGCGCTGGCCTCGCTGCCGGTGGCGGCGCTGTGCGGCGCGGTGACGCTCGGCCAGCTGTACGCGGTGGCGCTGGTGACGGGCGCGGCGGGCGTGCTGTTCAACAACGCGTACGCGCCGTTCTTCGCCCACCTGGTGCCGCGCGCCTCCTACCTGGAGGCCAACAGCCGCCTGAGCACGACCCGTTCGGCCGCGCAGCTGGCCGGTCCGGCGCTCGGCGGCGTGCTGGTGCAGGTGCTGACGGCACCGGGCGCGGTGCTGGTGGACGCGCTGTCCTTCCTCGGTTCGGCGCTGCTGATCGGCCGGATCGACGTCCACGAGCCGGAGCCGGAGCCCGCGACCGGGCCCGCGACCGGGCGTTCGGTGCCGGCCCGGGCCGGGCACGGGCTGCGGTTCGTGACCGGGCACCCGTACCTGCGGGCGGCGCTGGGCTGCTGCACGACCGTCAACTTCTTCACCTTCCTCGGCTACGGCCTGACCGTGCTGTTCGCCGGCCGGGAGCTGGGCCTGTCGGCGGGCGTCATCGGCCTGGCCCTCGGGGTCGGCGCGAGCGGGGCGCTGCTGGGCGCGCTGCTCGCCCCGGCGCTGTCGCGCCGGATCGGGGCGGGCCGGACGGTCGTGCTGGGCGCGGTGCTGTTCCCCGCGCCGGTGGCGCTGCTGACGCTGGCGGACGGCCCGCTCTGGGCCCGGGCGGGCGTGCTGGCGGGGGCCGAGTTCCTGTCCGGCCTCGGCGTGATGATCTTCGACGTGAACCTGAACTCGCTGCAGGCGGCGGTGATCCCGGACGCGCTGCGCAGCCGGGTCTCGGGCGCGTTCGCCACCGTCAACTACGGGGTGCGCCCGCTCGGCGCGCTGGCCGGCGGCCTGCTCGGTTCGACACTGGGGCTGCGCGCCGCGCTGCTGACGGCGGCGGCGGGCGGCGTCCTGTCGGTGCTGTGGCTGCTGCCCTCGCCGATCCCCCGGGTCCGCGCCGTCGAGGACCTGGACGTCCCGGCCGGGCCGCTGCCGGAGTCGGCGGGGGCCCGCTGACGCACTTCGGCGGCACCCCCCACGGGTGCCGCCGAAGCGGGTGCGCGCCGGGTGCCGGCGGTGGGTCAGCCGGGCGTGCCGGGGACGACCAGGCGGTCGAGGTCGGGGGCGGCGCCGGACGGGTTGGCCACCGCGAGGGTGTTGCCGCCCGCGGCGAGGGTGAGGGCGACGGTGACGGTGCCGGGGGTGGTGAAGGCGCCGGTCGGGGCGAAGCTCACGGTCTTCGCGGCGCCCCCGTTGACGGACAGTTGGGCGGAGCGGGCTCCGGCGGAGCCGTTGGTGTAGGTGATCCGGACCTGGTACGTCCCGGCGGTGGCGACGGTGACGCCCTGGAAGGTGAGGCTGCCGGTGCCCGCGCTGACGGTGCCGAGGTAGCCGATCCGGGTGCCGCCGGAGCAGTCGGGGCAGGCCACGGGCGCAGCCCGGCCGGTGCGGGTGTTGCCGGGGGCCTCCGCCTCGTAGGCGCCGTCGGCGGGGGCGGTGCCGGTGACGGTCAGGGTGTACGTGGTGCTGTGGGCGGTGCCGCCGGAGGTGCCGGTGACGGTGACCGGGTAGCTGCCGGGCGCGGTGCCGGCCGCGACGGCGGCGGTCAGGGCGGCGGTGCCGCCCGCGGTGACGGTGGCCGGGGCGAGGGAGACGGTGACGCCCGCCGGGGCGCCGCTCGCGGTGAGCGCGACGGGCTGGGCGGTGCCGGCGGCGACGCTGGTGGTGACGGTCGCGGTGGCGCTGCCGCCGGGGGCGGCGGAGCCGGCGGCGGGGCCGACGTTCAGCGCGAAGTCGTCGGCGGGCGCGGTGCCGGTGCTGTTGACGGCCTGCTGGAGCGCGGCGCCGATGACCGCGGAGGCGGTCATGTCGATGGCGGGCTCGGAGGTCTGCCAGGACCGGACGTCGTCCACGTAGCGGCTGCTGTGGCCGGTGAAGGCGTTGAACGGGTCTGCGCCGTCGGCCGGGCACTTCTTCATGCCGCTCTCGTAGCCGCCGAGTCCGCCGCTGAAGATGCCGGAGGAGTTCGGCCCGTTGACGACCGCGCCGAGCGGGATCGCGCCGGTGCCATCGGTGGAGCCGTTGATGTTGGCGACCTGGTGCTGGATGCAGTGCGGGAAGGTGGTGCCCTCGCCGACCATGAAGCTGGTGCCCCACGGGTTGGCGCCGAACAGCCAGTTGCGCTGCTGGGTGGCGTAGCCGTCGTACGTGGTGTCGCCGCTGGCCTGCTTGTAGAGCGCCTCGGTGGCGAGCAGGCCGAAGCTGTGCGAGTCGACGTCGAAGTCGGTGTAGTTGCCGCCCGCGTGGAACATGTCGGCGGCGGCGTGGTCGGCGCCGACCTTGGTCTGCCGCTTGAGGTCGGCGGTCAGGTCGGCGGTGCTGACGGCCAGTCCGCCGGGGTTGCCGGCCGCGGCGATGGCCCGGATCAGGTCGGCGTGGGCGAGCGCGCTGGTGTCGTACAGGTTGAAGGTGTCGCCCTTGTCGTTGGCCAGGTAGCCCTTGGCCCAGGTCGCGGCGGCGGTCAGGTACGGGGTGGCGTTCTCGCCCAGCTTCTGGGCGGCGAGGGCGAGTTCGGCGGCGCCGAACTCCATGTCGTCGCGCCAGGTGGACTCGGGGTAGTAGTCGTTGGGCACCGCGGTGGTCAGGGTGCTCGGCGGGTTGGCGGTGTTCGCCAGCGCGTACAGCGAGGTCGCGGCCCGGTAGTAGGCCTGCGCCTGGGTCGGGTTGCTCGCGGCGTCGACCTGGGCGGCCAGCGCGAACGCGGCCGAGACCCGGCCCGCCAGGTTCGGACTGACCTGCCCGCCGGGGGTGTTGGCGCGGAACACCGGCCGGTGCGCGGCCGCGTAGCGGTTCTTGGACGAGGTGTCGCCGTCGTCCTTCTCCGGGAGCCGCCACAGGTCGTGGTCGCCGGTGAAGGTGCCGGCCGAGTTGCCGGAGCCGATGCCGACCTGCAGGTACAGCGTCTTGGTGTTCTGGTCCCACATCCGGTTCAGCCAGGCCGCGCCGAAGTGCGCCTCGGCGTCCAGGGTGGCGGGCGCGGCCGGGCCGAGGGCGCGCTGCGAGGCCAGCAGGACGGCGTCCGCGTAGGCGGTGGTGTGGGTGAACTTGAGGTAGTCGCCGGCGTCCGACCAGCCGCCGGCCACGTTCACCGGGCCGCCGATCTTCGACAGGTCGCTGTTGGTGATCTCGTCCGAGCCGCCGCTCTTGAAGGACGGCACCGCGTAGACGTTCGCACTGGCGTCGTTGAGGTGCGCGGGCTTGCGGTTCAGCGTGCCGGGGACGGTGTCGGCGCCGTCCCGCTGGGTCTGGAAGAAGCTCACCCCGTCGGCGACGAACTTGCCGTAGAGGCCCGCGGGTTGGGCCACCTTGAAACTGGGCGAGGTGGCGCTGACACCGCCGTTGACCACCACCTTGTAGGTGCCGGGCGCGGTCAGGCCGCCGAGCGCGATCGGGTAGACGGCCGGGTAGGCGGTGTTCCACGAGCCGAGGCTGGTGGTACCGACGGTGCCGGTCTGCACGGTGCTGCCGTTGGAGTCGACGACGCTGAAGCCCGCCGAGGTGACCTTGGCGCTGGTCATCAGGTACGCCAGCTTGGCCTCCCCCGGCAGGAACCCGGCCTGGTCGACCCGGACCAGGCCGGTGGTGGCGGCGTGCGCGGGAGCACTGACGAACGCGAGCGGCGCGGCGGTGAGCGTGGCAGCGAGGGTCGCGCCGAGCGCGGTGCGGCGTCGGGCGCGGCTGCGGGCAGTGGGCATCGGCGACTCCAACTGTTCAACAGTTAGGAACATTTCCTAACTGATCGCAGGAAAGCTAGAACCTCACCACCCGGCGGTCAAGGGGCCACGCACACTCGCCACCCCGGGTTCACCGTCCCGCCGCCACCGTCACCCCGCCCCCACCTCCCAGGCGGCGAGCCGCTCGCGCCACCGATCCCCGAACGGCTCCGCCCCCGCCCGCAGCACGACGGCCGACTCCCGGGCGGCGGCCGGGACCAAGCGTCGGCGGAGGCGTTGACGGAGCGTCAGGGCCCCGGCGGGGCGGTGAGGGCGAGGGTGAAGCTGAAGCGGTCGCCGCGGTAGAGGGTGCGGACGAGTTCCAGGGGGTGGCCGGCGGTGTCGCGGCTGCGGCGGTGGAGGAGGAGCATCGGGAGGGCGGGCGGCGTGCCGATCAGCAGGGCCTCGCGGGGGGTGGCGAGGACGGTTTCGATGCGTTCCTCCGCGCCGGCCAGGTGGACGCCGTGCTCGGCCAGGTGGGCGTAGAGCGAGCCGGACGGGTCGAAGTCCCGTTCCAGGTGGGGCAGTCGGGTCACCGGGAGGTAGGTGGACTCCAGGCCGACGCGCTCCTCGTCGGCGCGGAGGACGCGCTCCAGGTGCCAGAGCGGTTCGCCCGGCCGGACGGCGAGGCGTTCGGCCGTGGCGGGGTCGGCGGGCAGCCGGTCCAGGGCGATCAGGGTGCGGCCCGGGCGCAGGCCCTGGCGGGTGACGCCCTCGGTGTAGCTGGCCAGCGACAGCGGCTGCTCGATCTTCGCGCCCGCCACCACCGTCCCGCGCCCCTGCCGCCGCAGCCGCCCCTCCACCAGCAGGTCCCGCAGCGCCTGCCGGACGGTGGCCCGGGCCACCCCGTACCGCTCGGCCAGGTCCGCCTCGGTGGGCAGCCGCCCGCCGGGCCCCAGTTCGCCGAGCAGCTCCTCCACCCGGGCCTTCACCAGGAAGTACTTGGGCACCCGCCCGTGCTCCGGCACGCCGGACCGGGCGGGGGCGACAGGACGGTGCGGGGAGCCGTGGTTCACCGCCCTACCCTACCGACGCCGCACCGGCCCCGGACCGCCGGACGGACGCCCGGACGCCCGGACGGATCGGCGTTCACCCGGCCAGGTCGCGGACCAAGGTGCTGCTCACCTGCGGCAGTTCGCCGTACTCGGGGTCGTCGCAGTCGACCGGGAGCCGGTGGACCACGGCGGCCAGCCGGGGCGGGAGCTTCACGTCCAGGCCCTCGTGGCACAGGGCGAGGAGTTCCGCGAGCACCCCGGACGGGAGCAGGGTGGCCCGGGCCTCCAGCACCCGTTGCGGGGGGCGGGGGCCGACGGCCAGGGTCTCGGCCTGGCGGCGCCAGACCTCGGCGTCCAGGAACTCGCCGAGGCTGCGGTGCAGCAGGCTCAGGCAGGACGCGGCGGTGTAGGAACCGCCGCCGGCCGCGAACTGCCACCAGAACTGGGCGCCGTCGCGGTGGTGCGCGACGTACAGCAGCGCGCCCAGGACGAGCGCCCCCTCGGGGTGGATGCGCCGGTCGTCGACCAGGAGGTCCAGCGAGGCGGCGGCGGTCGGCATCGCCAGGACCAGGCTGGTCGCGAGGTCGAGTTCGTGGGCGGCCTGCAGGTGTTCGGAGGGGAAGGGCCGCGGGGCGGTCAGCAGCCGCTCCCAGCACACGCCGGTGTCCTCGGGGCGCGGCCGGGGCGCCCGGGCGGGCAGGTGCAGGCTGTCGCGTCCGGCGCTCATCGCTGCTCCCCGCCCATCGGTCCCGTCCGTCCCGTCCGTCCCGCCCGCCCTGCCCGACCCGCCCGCTCCTCGGTACCGCCGGACCCGCGCGCGCCGTGCACCCGGCCCGCGCCGCACGCCCCGGCGGCCCGGTGCCGTCGGCCGTTCACCGGTGCCACTCGCGGGGGCGGCCGCCGAGGGCGCCGGCCAGCCGGTCGAGGGCCTGGCCCGCGGTGGAGCGCACGTTGGCCTCCGTCGTGGCCAGGCAGTCGGCGATCTGAGCGTCCGTCAGACCGAGCAGGTAGCGCAGGACGACGACGTCGTGGCGCCGTTCGGACAGTCCGCACAGGGCAGCGTACAGCCGCTCGTGACCGGCGCCGGTCTCCGGCAGGTCGCGCGCCCGCTCGGCGGCGGCCCGCACCGAGCGGACCCAGGGCGGGACGGGCCCCGGGGCGGGCGACGGCTCGCCGTCCATCATCCGGCGCAGCAGGACCGCGCCCAGCTCCTCCTTGAGGATCGTCCACGCCTGGAACGCCGGGTACGGCTCGCGCAGGATGCGCTGCCACTCCCGCCACACCCGGTCCTTCGCGGTCTCCACCGCCTCGCGCGCGGCTCCCTCGGGCAGCCGGGTGCCGGCGAAGCCGGACCACGTCCGGTGGTGGGTGTCGCAGAAGGCGTCGAACGTCAGGCGGCTCCGGTCCCCCACCGCCCAGTCACTCTCGTTCACGCACCCCAACCCCTCACCGGTCGCCCCGGAGCGACGGCCGTACCGTGCCGCCGCGGGAACTCGCTTCCCTGGTAAGAACATTAAGGCGCATGAAGGGTCGAGATGGTAATCCGGCACAAGAGGTTTCAGGATCGGACGCAAGTCACTCAATCGGAAAATATGCCCATCCAGCTGCTCCCTCGGCCCGGGCCCGGCCCTCCCCGCCCCCTTGATTGCCCGTTCGTGGGTGTGGGCATAGTGGGGGCGCAGTGACAGACGATCAGGGGGAACCCATGGCAGACGCACAGGCGCAGACCGACGGAGTCCACGGGACGGACCGGAGGGACCGGACCGACCGGACGGACGGGGTCGACGGGGTCGACGGGGTCGAGGTCAACCTCGACATCCACCTGGCGCACTCCGCCCGCATGTACGACTTCTACCTGGGCGGCACCACCAACTTCCCGGCCGACCGGGAGGCCGCCGGCCGCGCCCTGGCCGTCTTCCCGTACGCGCGCTCCGCCGCCCGCGCCAACCGCGCCTTCATGCGCCGCACCACCCGGCGGCTGGCCGAGGCGGGCATCCGCCAGTTCCTCGACATCGGCACCGGCATCCCGACCTCCCCGAACCTGCACGAGGTCGCCCAGCGGATCGCCCCGGACGCCGCGGTGGTCTACGCCGACAACGACCCGATCGTGCTGCTGCACGCCCAGTCCCTGCTGCGCGGCACCGAACAGGGTGTCACCGCCTACGTCCAGGCCGACGTGCGCGAGCCCGAAGCCCTGCTGGAGGCCGCCGCCCGGACCCTCGACTTCGACCGGCCGATCGCGCTCAGCATGAACGCCCTGCTGCACTTCGTGCCGGACGAGGCCCACCGGATCACCGAGGGCCTCAAGGCCCGGCTGCCCAGCGGCTCGGCCCTGGTGATGAGCCACCTGACGCCGGACTTCGCGCCCGACGAGACCGCCCGGCTGATCCAGGTCTACACCGCCGCCGGCACCCCCGTCGCGGCCTGCACCAGCGAGGAGTTCGGCCGCTTCTTCGCCGGCTGGGACATGCTCGCCCCCGGCATCGTGGCCACCCCCCGCTGGAACCCCTCCCCCGACGACGGCACCGAGCACATCACCGACGCCGGGGCCTCCTGCTACGGCGCCGTCGCCGTCCGCCCCTGACGCGCTCCCCCGCCCCTCCCGGCCTCCCGGCCGCCGGTCGACCGGGAGGCCGCGCCCCGTCGCATCCGGGCGCACCCCCGTCGCATCCGGTCGCTGACGAAGCATCACGAAAAGGTAACCGGTATGGACTGAATTTCGGCGCTTGTTCATACAAGCGTGGATTCGGAGCGGGTTCGCGCTCGCCCGGCCGCCCCATCCTCGGTGTGCCGGTGCGACCGCACCGTCCGCTTTCCGTTGGGAGCCCCCCGTGCGCAACTCCCGTTCCACCATGGCCCTTTCGCTGTCCGCCGCCGCGGTCGTCGCGGCCGCCCTGCTGCCGCTGGGCGGCTCGTCCGCCGTCGCGGCGACCGCCTCGTACAACGGCCTGCCGAACGGCACCAAGCAGGCCAAGACGCTGGTGATCGGCATCGACGGCACCCGCTACGACAAGATCGCCGCGGCCGACGCGCCGAACCTGAAGGCGCTGATGGCGTCCGGGACCACCTCGACCTCCAACCTGTACGCCAACCCGCTGGCGCCGACGCTCTCCGGGCCGGGCTGGTCGACCATCGCCACCGGCGTGTGGCCGGACAAGCACAAGGTGCTGGACAACAACTTCACCGGCGCGCGCTTCGACCTGTACCCGGACTACGCCAGCCGGCTGGAGAACGCCGACCCGTCGAACTCGACGCTGGTGATCGGCTCCTGGAACCCGATCACCGCGAACGTCTTCAACGGCCGGGCCGACCTGCGGATCGCCGAGAGCGAGAACGACGCCAAGACCGCCTCCGACGCCGCCGACTACCTGGCGCACGGCAACCCGGACGCGACGTTCCTGCACTTCGACGAGGTGGACGAGGCCGGACACAGCTACGGCGGCGCGTCCAGCCAGTACCTGGCCGCGATCCACACCGTGGACGGCCTGCTCGGGCAGGTGCTGGCCGGGCTCAGGTCCCGCCCCACGTACGCCGCCGAGGACTGGCTGATCGTGGTCACCACCGACCACGGCCACACCGACGCGGGCGGCCACGGCGGCAACTCCGCCAACGAGCGGCAGACCTGGATGGTCCTCAACGGCCAGGGCTACCCGGCCGGTTCGCGCCGCTACGACGTCAAGCCGGTGGACATCGCGCCGACCGTGCTCAAGCACGAGGGCGCGCCGATCGACCCGGCCTGGGGCCTGGACGGCAAGCCCGCCGACGAGATCGTGCCGGACGAGTTCGACGCGCTGCGCCCGAGCCTGCAGACCCGGGTCGACGAGACCGGCATCGGCTCGACGGTCAAGGGCTTCACCCACACCCCGCCGGCCGGCTGGTCGATCGACAACTCGCGGATGCCGTCCGGCGGCGTCACCGAGTGGCGCGGCTGGGCGTTCGCCACCGACGAGTTCTGGACGGCCGCGCAGCTCGGCCAGAGCCGGGAGACCAACGTCCGGGCCCGCAACGTCTTCGCGGTCGCCGACTCCGACGAGTGGGACGACAAGACGCACGGCGCCGGGCAGTTCGACTCCACCCTGGTCAGCCCGGCCTACCCGGTGGCGGGCCGGACGCACGCCACGCTGTCCTTCGCCACCGACTACAAGATCGACGGCCCGCAGACCGGCGACGTGTACGTGTCCTTCGACGGCGGCACCGCCCAGCTGGTGAAGTCCTACCGGGCCGAC
The DNA here is from genome assembly GCF_044753345.1 of Kitasatospora sp. NPDC088391. Taxonomy (NCBI): domain Bacteria; kingdom Bacillati; phylum Actinomycetota; class Actinomycetes; order Kitasatosporales; family Streptomycetaceae; genus Kitasatospora; species Kitasatospora sp. NPDC088391. The sequence continues at coordinate 308,666 of NZ_JBIVNB010000004.1, read as the reverse complement.
CTGAACACCGTCGAGCACCTCGACGTGGCCGTCCCGGCGGGCGCCTCGACGGCCCGCTTCCAGTTCCGCTACACCGGCACCAACTCGGCGTTCTGGACGGTCGACCAGGTCGTCGTGGGCTGACCCGCCCGGCCGGGGCCCGCTGGTTCCGGCGGGCCCCGGCGCGGCGGGTCTCAGCGGGTCTTGAGCACCACCCCGACGGCGAAGGCGATCTGCTCGTCCGTCAGGTCGGCCCGGGCGGTCAGCCGCAGGCGCGGGACGCCGTCGGGGACGGACGGCGGCCGGAAGCAGCCGACCGCCAGGCCCTCGGCCCGGCAGGCGGCGGCCCAGCGCACCGCGTGCTCCGGGTCGTCGGCGCGGACGGACACCACCGCGCCGTCGGGGGCGGAGGCGTCCAGGCCGGACTCGGCCAGGCGTCCGGCGAGTTCGCGGGTGACCCGGACGGCGTCGGCGGCCCGGCCGGGTTCGGCCCGCAGCAGGCGCAGCGCGCCGAGGGCGGCGCCGACGGCGGCCGGGTTGAGGCCGGTGTCGAAGATGAAGGTGCGGGCGGCGGAGACCAGGTGGCGGGTCACCCGTTCGGGGCCGAGGACGACGCCGCCCTGCGAGCCGAGCGACTTGGAGAGCGTCGCGGTGGCGACCACGTCGGGCTGTCCGGCGAGGCCGAAGGCGGCGCCCGCGCCCGCGCCGCCGGGGCCGAGCACGCCCAGGCCGTGCGCGTCGTCGATCACCAGGGCGGCCCCGAACCCGCGCGCGGCGGCGTGCTGTTCGGCGAGCGGGGCGGCGTTGCCGTCGACCGAGAAGACCGAGTCGGTGACCACCAGGGCACGCGGTTCGGCGCGGGCGGCGAGGTGGGCGCGGACGGATTCCGGGTCGGCGTGCGCGGCGCGGGCGACCCGGCCCCGGGCGAGGCGGCAGCCGTCGATCAGCGAGGCGTGGTTGTGCGCGTCGGAGACGATCAGGGTGTCGGGTCCGGCCAGCGCGGTGAGCACGGCCAGGTTGGCGGCGTAGCCGGAGGAGAACACCAGGGCGGACTCGTAGCCGCAGAACTCGGCGAGTTCGCGCTCCAGTTCGGTGTGCGCCTCGGTGGTGCCGGTGACCAGCCGGGAGCCGGTGGCGCCGCCGCCCCAGCGCCGGGCGGCCTCGGCGGCGGCCGCGGTGACGGCCGGGTGGCGGGTCAGGCCGAGGTAGTCGTTGGAGGCCAGGTCGAGCACCGGGTCCTCGGCGGGGCGGCTGTGCAGCCGCCTGGTCAGTCCGGCGGCGTCGCGGTCGGCGGCCGCCGCGTCCAGCCAGTCGAACACCGTCTCCGGCCCTGCGGCCCGTTCCCCCGTGCTGACCTGCGCTTCTCCCATGTCCGGCACTCTGTCATCCGGGGCGGCCCGGAGCAACGCACTCCGCCCCGATGTGCCGTGTCGCACACTCGGCGGGAACGCCGGGCGGGCGGCGGGCCCGGGCGGCAGGATGCCGGGATGGACCTCCGCCTCCCCTCCCACCTGCTGTTCGACTTCTTCGGCACGCTGGTCGACTACTCGCCGAGCCGCACCGAGCAGGGCTACTCCCGCTCGCACGCGCTGCTGCGCGGCTTCGGCGGCACGCTCGACTACCCGGCCTTCCTGGACGCCTGGTCGGCGGTCTCGGCGCGCTTCGACCGGGAGAGCGCGGCGGACGAGCGGGAGTTCTCGATGCACGAGCTGGCGGCGGCGTTCCTGGCCGAGACCCTGCCGGGCGACGCCACCGGCCCTACCGGCCCTGCTGGCACGGACCTGCGCGCGGACCCTCGGGTGGACGCCTTCGTGGCGGCGTACCTGGCCGAGTGGGGCACCGCGATCCGGCCGTTCGACGGGGTGGCGGAGCTGCTGCGGGAGCTGTCCGGGCGGTGCCGGCTGGCGGTGGTGTCGAACACGCACAGCCCGACGATGGTGCCCGACCTGCTCGCCTCGATGGGGGTGGCCGAGTTGTTCGACGCCGTGGTGCTCTCGGTCGACACCGGGTACCGCAAGCCGCACCCCTCGATCTACCGGGCGGCCCTGGACCGTTTGGGCGTCTCTCCCGCGGACGCCTGGTTCGTCGGCGACTCGGCCGCCCCCGACTACCACGGCCCGCGCGCGGCGGGCCTGCACGCCCTGCTGATCGACCCGGCCGGGGCCGCGGACGTGCCGGCCGAGCACCGGATCGACTCCGTGCACGACCTGCCGGCGCGGCTCGCCGCCCTCACCCCCGGGCGGGGGTGAGGGCGGCGAGCCGGACGCACCTGACCGGGGATCAGGTGCGGTAGCGGTACATGATCCGTCCCCTGGTCAGGTCGTAGGGGCTCAGTTCGACCAGGACGCGGTCGAACGGGAGGATCTTGATGTAGTTCTTCCGGATCTTCCCGCTGATGTGGGCGAGCACGTGGTGCCCGTTCTGGAGCTCCACCTTGAAGGTGGCGTTGCGCAGGCACTCGAGGACGGTGCCCTCGATCTCCAGGCCCTTCGAAACTCGTGGCAAGACTTCTCGCTTCTGTGAGAGGGGGTTACTGCTCTGGGTCACTGCTCGGGGTGTTGCTCGAATCGTGGCACGGAGTGCCGCGGACGCGCCCGGCGGCGCCGCACGGTGGTCAGCGGCGCACCAGCTGCAGGGTGTGGCCCGCCCGCTCGGCGCCGAAGCGCTCGAACAGGGCGGTGGCGGCACTGTTGGACTGGTCGACCTCGGCCCAGGCCCGGGAGACCCCCGCGCCGTCCAGCTCACTCAGAGCGTGCCCGAGCAGGGCCGCGCCCACACCACGGCCGCGGTGCTCGGCGCGGACGGCGAGCAGTCCGATCCGGGCGGGGCCGCGGCCGCGGACCACCCGGACCAGGCCGGCGTACTCGCCGTCACGGACTGCGACAGCGTACAGCGAGGGATCGACCAGGGTGTCCCCGGGCGGGCCGCACCGCAGCTCGGCGGGCATCGTGTGCCAGCCCCGCTCCGCCTCGACCTCGCCCCGGACCGCCCCGTCCAGCTCCCGCAGCCGCGCCTCGTCGGCCGTCCCGGCGGGCAGGACCGTCACGCCCCGCGCCGCCTCCGCCGCTCCTCCGAACGCCCCGGTGCCGAGCGAGTATTCCCACTCCCGGCGCTCGGGCACGAACCCGGCCCGCTCCCAACGGGCCGTCAGCTCGGCGTCCTCACCGCCGACCAGGGTGTGCAGCGGCGCGGGCAGCGCCGCGACCATCGCCTCGGCGAGCAGCGCGAAGGCCGCGTCGTCCCAGACGTCGATACTGACGAAGCGCCGGCCGTCGGGACGGGTCGAGACATCGCCGCTGCCGACGACCGCCCCACCCGCCAGGGCCTGCCACTGGGTCTCGTCGACCCGTTCGATGATCATCTCAATGTCCATGGCTTTCGCCTTTCAGGAGTGCCTGCGTGCGTACAGCGGGCGCTCCCGACGACACCTGAGGTCAGTCGATCACCGTGCGGGAAAGGCGGAGCACCCACCTCGATCCAGCTCTCATGGGTCACACCTCCTCGCGTCCTGTCACGGTGATCCGTACGTTAGCAAGCCCGGGCCCCCCGTCCAACCCATTTATCGCGCCCGACCGTCCGGGCCGTCTGCGGCAGGACCGTTCGGGTTCGGTACCGGCATGATCACGAGGGCCGTGCACCGCGCCGGGGCTGCGGCATGCTCCGAGGAGTCGGAACGGGGATCTTGAGCGGGAGCCCCTGACGTACGTGGCCCCGGCCACCACCGTCACGGCCCCCGGGGGCGGGCCGCCGGAGTACCCCGCGGCGCTGCCCGTGCAACCGCTCACCGCGACCGCGGCTTCGGGCGCGGGCGAAGCCGACGCCCGTCGGGCGTCCACCGCGTTCCTCGACCGGGGGACCGTCCGCACCCCCTTCTCCTCCTGTCAGGACGTCAGCCCTACCGCTTCCGGGTCCTGTATCGCTTGAGGAGGGCGGTGAGCCTCGCCGGGTCGGCGCCGTCGTTCAGTTCGGCGGTGAGGTCGTCGGGGCAGAGCTCGTACAGGTCGCCCCACCACCGGCGTCCTCGGTTGTCCCAGACGCGGTACCCGCCGGGCACGCCCCTGGCCACGTAGCGACGCCTACTCACAGGGCCTCCGCTGACTGCAGGGCTCACGCCCGTCACCCGCTTCCCCTCCCTCGTCCGCTCCCCGGCAGCAGGCTACGGCGGACCTCGAACGCCGACCGTCGGCGGCCACGGGGCGGGAAGTCGCCTGCTCGGCCCTCCGACCAGTCCCCCGGAACGACCTCCCGCATCCGGTCGAGGGCCTCCTCCGTTCGGGCCCGGACGTTCAGGCAGAAGCCGTCGAACTCGCGGAGCAGGACGTCCTCACCCGCGAACCACCGCATCCCGCGACCCACCCGCGGAAGCTCCTGCAGGAACTCCCCCGGCGCAACCTCCTCCCCGTCCACCTCGAGGAAGTCGGTGAACCCGTCGGGGAACAGGACCACCTCGGACATGACCATCTCGACGCAGGCGACCGTCAGGCTCGACTCCCAGGGCTCCCAGCGTTCCTGCGTCTTGTCGGCGAGATCCGCGCGCATCACCGTGCCGGGATCGTCGCGGTCCAGGTCTTCCAGGAGGACGCCCCACGAGGCGGCACCCTGGTTCTCGACCCGGTACACGAGCGCGCCGTCGACCACCGCCAACTCGTCGGGCCCGAGCAGCCTGTCGTGATTGCTGGTGAGGTCCGTCCGGTGCCCGAGAAGCAGGTGGGCCTCACGGAGCGCCGTCGGCAGCACCAGGCCGAGACGCCGCTCCGCCGCCTCCACCTCGGCAGCGCTCCAACCGTCGCCCGGCTGGAGCGGCTGCCGCCAGTGGGCCGCGAAGTCGGCAACGAACCGCCAGGCTTCGGCACGGTCGTGCAGTGCCTCGGACAGCCGGGCGTGAATGTCGAAGGTGCCAGTCATGGCCGCACCCTACGGCGGAGCGCGGACACCACGTGTTCGCGGGCCGGCGTCGAGGAGCGAGCTCGGGGCGACGGCTCGCGAGAAGCCCTCCGATCGCCACTTCGCCGTACGCGGAAGTCCCCGACGTCGCAGACGTCCCCGGCCGCGGGCCGGGTCATTGCGGGGCGGTGTCGGTGAGGCCGAGGGTGGTGAGGGGCGGGGCGAGGTCGGTGGCGGTGGCGTTCTCGATCTCGATGTCGGCCTCGATGCGGAGGTCGAGGTGGGTGAAGCGGGGGGCGAGGTCGGTGAGGAGTTCGAGGGGGGTGCGGTCCTCGGCGTGGTGCTCCTCGACGACCAGTTCGCGGAGAGCGAGGTGGGTGAGTTGCGGGAGCAGCGGGTGGTCGGCGAGGAGGAGGAAGTCGCCGGTCTCCTCGGGGTCGAACTCGGCCGCGCCGAGGTCGAGGCTGCGCAGGCGGGGGAAGCGGGCGGGGTCGAGGTCCTCGAGTTGGAGGTTGGAGCCGACGGTGCCGTGGACGTCGGGGCCGATCTCCACCTCCAGTGCGGTGAGGGCGGGGGTGGTGAGGTCGAAGAGCGAGCCGTCGGAGAAGACCGCGCCCCGGGTGCGGAGTTCGGCGAGGGTGTCGTGGGCGAGGTGGTCGAAGAGGAAAGCGCCTTCCAGCTCCAGGGAGCGCAGGGCCGGCAGCGCCTGCCAGAGGGCCTTGCCGTGGTCCGCGGGGACGACGGGGTCGTGCAGGTGCTCCTCGGGGGAGATCCGGTTGCCCGCGGAGGTGGTGTGCGGGGCGAACAGGAGCGTGAAGTCGTGGCCGAAGTAGAGGGTGTCGAGCCGGGGCCGGGGGTGGGCGGCGAGGACGGCGGCGGCCCGGGCGGCGGAGTGGTGGTGGTCGGTGAGGTGCAGTTCGAGGCGGCGCAGCAGGCGGGTGGCGGGGTGGGCGAGGAAGGCGTCGACCAGGGCGGCCTCCCACTGCTCGGGGTCGGCCGGGTCGAGGGGTGCGGACAGCGGCAGGTGCTCGACCAGGGTGCGGCGGCGCGCGGTGCTGCCGGGGTCGAGGCGGAACACGGCGGTGTCGATCCGTCCCCGGGACCAGGCGAACTGCCAGGAGCCGTCGGCGCGGAGCGCGTCGAGCCCGAAGGCGCGTTCGACCCGGGTGTACGCGGCGGCGGCCTGCGCCGCGTCCCCGTCGCCGGTCTCCCGCAGGTGTTCCAGGCGGATCGCCCGGCCGCGGGGGTCGCCGGCCGCGGTGAGGGCGTCCGCGTGGGTGAGCCAGTCCGTCCAGACGTCGGTCTCCGGAGCGGCGATGTGGTCGGCGAAGGCCATCTGGTTCTCTCCCGGTCTCGGTTTTCCGGCACCCTATCCAGCACCGCCGACGGCGAGCTGACGGGACGTCAGGTTGTGGTCGGGTAGCCGGTTTCCGCGAGGTCGGCGGCGAGGCCGGCGAGGGACTGTTCGGGGTTGAGGGCGGTGACCACGGCTTCGGTGAGCGGGCGCAGCGCGAAGACGTGGCGGACGGCGTCGAGGTCGACGGTGGTCTCGTAGTAGTCCTCGGCGAACTCCTGGTACGCCTCGGGGGTTCCGGCCGCCAGGACGTCGAACAGCCATCCCGCGCTGCCGTCGTCGACCTGGCCGGGCGGCAGCGGGGCGAGGTCGCCGGTGCGCCAGGCGGTGTCGTGGGTCTCGCGCCAGAAGCAGACCGTGGCCCGCAGCACGCCGTCGTCGCAGAACGCGGGTTCCTCGACCTGGGGGCGGAAGACGGCGGGGACGGTGTCGAGCAGGCCGGGCCAGGGGGCCAGGGGGGCGGTCCGGTAGGGGCTCATCGGCGACTCGTGGTCGAAGCCGCGGGCGAAGACGCCGTCCGGGGTGAGGACGAGGGAGTACTCGTCGCCGGAGCCGTTGCGCATCGAGGCCATCTCCTGGCCGGAGGCCCAGTGCGCGTCGTAGGAGAAGTACCGCCACTCCCACTCGGGGCTGAGGACGGCGTCGAGCACCGCCAGGGCGCGCGAGCGGTCGCGCAGGACGGGGACGGCGGGCAGGCGGGCGATCAGCGACAGGACGTTCACCGGCCCATTGAAGCAAGCGGTCCCGAGCCCCGGACGGGCGGCACCCTTGCCGCGCCGCTCCCCCGCCGCTCCCCCGCCCCGCCCTGCCCGTGGGCGGCCGCGGCGTGGACGGACAGCGCGCGTCCGGCCGGGCGGCGACGGGCGACGGCTCGCCCACGACCTTCGACTCCTGTACGCACGGGGGTTGACGTGGTCGCGTCCGCAGCCCTAACTTCACGTCTTGAAAAAGGTCCAGACCAACCCGGCCGCGCCGCTGGCCACCACCACTGATCCGCCGTCAGGCGGGCGGCGCACCCTGCCCGGACCGCTCCGGACGCTCCCTCAGGCATCGCTTCGCGTTCACTTCATGAACGAGTGGACGTTCTCCCCCACGAGGAGCCGCCTTGATCCGCCCCACTCTCCGCCGCACGGCCGCGGCCGTCGCACTGCCCGCCACCCTCGCCGCCGCCCTGCTGGTGGCCGGAGCCGGCCCGGCCTCGGCCGCCGCCAACCCCGGGCCCGGTTTCCCCGCGCACTACGCCGCCCCGTACCTGGAGACCTGGAACTCGCCGAACACCCTGGCGGACGCCCGCAACGGCGGCGGGCTGAAGTACGTCACCCTGGCCTTCGTGATCAGCGACGGCAGCTGCAACGCCACCTTCAACGGCAACACCCCGATCACGGACGCCGGTTGGACCAACGCGATCAACGCGCACCGGGCGGCCGGCGGCGACGTGATCGCCAGTTTCGGCGGCGCCTCCGGCACCGAGCTGGGCCAGGCGTGCACCAGCGTCTCCACCCTCCAGGCCCAGTACAAGCGGGTGGTGGACGCGCTCAGCCTGACCAGGATCGACCTGGACGTCGAGGGTGGCGCGCTGAACGACACCGCCGCCAACGACCGCCGCAACCAGGCGCTGGCCCAGCTCCAGCAGGCCCAGGCGGCCGCGGGCAAGCGCCTCGACGTCAACTACACGCTGCCGGTCAGCCCTTCGGGACTCGAATCCAACTCGATCAGCCTGCTGAACAACGCCAAGAGCCGCGGGCTGACCGTGAACGCCGTCAACATCATGACGATGGACTACGGCTCGCCGATGGACATGGGCCAGGCCGCGATCAGCGCCGCCAACGGCCTGCACACCCAGCTCGGCCAGATCTGGACGTCCAAGACCTCCGACCAGCTGTGGGCGATGGAGGGCAACACCCCGATGATCGGGGTCAACGACACCACCTCCGAGGTGTTCTCCACCGCCAACGCGCAGACCCTGGAGACCTTCGCCGCGTCCAAGGGCATCCAACTGCTGGCCTTCTGGGCGGTCGGCCGCGACAAGGCGTGCGCCACCAACGGCACGCTGTCCGACAGTTGCAGCGGCACCCCGCAGTCGGCGTACCAGTTCTCGAAGACCTTCAACCAGCTCACCGGCGGCACCACCACCCCGCCGCCGGGCGGCCGCACCGGGCAGGTCACCGGCTACGGCGGCAAGTGCGTGGACGTGGCGGCCGCCAACTCCGCGAACGGCACCGCGATCCAGCTCTACGACTGCAACGGCACCACCGCCCAGCAGTGGACGGTCGGCACCGACGGCACCCTGCGCGCGCTCGGCAAATGCCTGGACGTCACGGCCGCCGGCACCGCCAACGGCACCCAGGTCCAGCTGTACGACTGCAACGGGACCGGCGCCCAGCAGTGGCAGGCCCAGTCGAACAAGACCCTGGTGAACCCGGTCTCCGGCCGCTGCCTGGACGCCACCGGCCCGTCCTCGGCGAACGGCACCCGGCTGCAGATCTGGGACTGCTTCGCCGGAGCCAACCAGCAGTGGAACCTGCCCGCCTGACGGACCGTCGGACAACGAAAGGAGCAACTCCCGTGCGCAGGAAGACCCTTCTCCCGCTGACGGCCACCGCCGGCCTGCTCGCCTCCTCGGCGGTGCTGCTGTCCCCCGCCCCGGCCGCGCTGGCCGCCGTCCCGACCGGGGCGACCACCCTGGTCGCGCAGAACTCCGGCAAGTGCGTGGACGCCGCCGCGGCCGCCACCGCCAACGGCACCGTCGTCCAGCAGTACGCGTGCAACGGCACCACCGCCCAGCAGTGGCAGGTCCAGGACCTCGGCAACGGCTACGTCCGGATCAACAACCAGAACGACACCTCGAAGTCGCTGGACGTCGTCGACGTCTCCACCGCCGACGGCGCGAAGGTCCAGCTCTGGACGTACGGCGGCGGCGCGAACCAGCAGTGGCAGGCCGTCGCCGAGAGCAGCGGCGCGTACCACTTCGTCAACCGCAACAGCGGCAAGTGCCTGGACGTGCCGAGCGCCTCGACCGCGGACGCCGTGCCGTTGCAGCAGTACGCCTGCAACGGCACCACCGCGCAGTCCTTCACCTTCGGGAGCACCGTCACCAACCCGCCCGGCACGCCCGACTTCGGGCCGAACGTGGCCGTCTTCGACCCGTCGACGCCCGCCGCGACCGTCCAGGCCAAGCTGAACGCGGTCTTCGCCCAGCAGGAGTCCAACCAGTTCGGCGCCCAGCGCCAGGCCCTGCTGTTCAAGCCGGGCAACTACACCGTGGATGCCAACGTCGGCTTCTACACCCAGGTCGCCGGCCTCGGCCTGTCCCCCGACGACGTCACCATCAACGGCGCGGTGCACGCCGAGGCCGACTGGTTCCAGGGCAACGCGACGCAGAACTTCTGGCGCTCGGCCGAGAACCTGTCCGTCAACCCGACCGGCGGCACCGACCGCTGGGCGGTCTCCCAGGCCGCGCCCTACCGCCGGATGCATGTCCGCGGCAACCTGCAGCTGGACGACGGCGGCTGGTCCTCGGGCGGCTTCATCGCCGACTCGAAGATCGACGGCCAGCTCCGCTCCGGCTCCCAGCAGCAGTGGCTCTCGCGCAACGCCCAGTGGGGCAGCTGGACGGGCTCGAACTGGAACATGGTGTTCGTCGGCGACGTCAACGCGCCCGCCAACTCCTTCCCCAACCCGCCCTACACGACGGTGAACCAGACCCCGGTGGTGCGCGAGAAGCCCTTCCTGTACGTCGACTCGGCGGGCGCCTACAAGGTGTTCGTCCCGGCGCTGCGCACCAACACCTCCGGCACCACCTGGGCGGGCGGCGCGCAGCAGGGCAGCTCGCTGCCGATCGACCAGTTCTTCATCGTGAAGCCGGGCGCGAGCGCGGCCGACATCAACGCGGCGCTGGCGCAGGGCAAGAACCTGCTCTTCACCCCGGGCGTCTACCACCTGAACCAGACCCTGAACGTCAACCGCGCCGACACCGTGGTGCTCGGCCTGGGCCTCGCCACCCTCGTCCCGGACAACGGCGTCACCGCCGTGAACGTCGCGGACGTGGACGGCGTCAAGCTGGCCGGGCTGCTGATCGACGCGGGGACGACCAACTCCCCGGTGCTGATGCAGATCGGCGCGGCCGGTTCCGCCGCCGACCACTCGGCCGACCCGACCTCGCTGCACGACGTGTTCTTCCGGATCGGCGGCGCGGGCGTCGGCAGGGCCACCCAGTCGCTGGTGGTCAATTCGAACAACGTGATCGGCGACCACATGTGGCTGTGGCGCGCGGACCACGGCAGCGGCGTCGGCTGGACCAGCAACACCGCGGCCAACGGGCTGGTCGTCAACGGCAACAACGTCACCATGTACGGCCTGTTCGTCGAGCACTACCAGCAGACCCAGGTGATCTGGAACGGCAACAACGGCCGCACGTACTTCTTCCAGAACGAGCTGCCGTACGACCCGCCGAACCAGGCCGCCTGGACGAACGGCTCGACCCGCGGCTACCCGGCCTACAAGGTCGCCGACGCGGTGACCGCCCACGAGGCCTGGGGCCTGGGCTCCTACGCCTACTTCAACGTCAACCCGGCCGTGGTCGAGGAGCACTCCTTCGAGGTCCCGAACCGCAGCGGCGTCCGCTTCCACGACATGGTGACCGTCTCGCTCGGCGGCACCGGCACCATCAACCACGTCATCAACTCGACCGGTGGCCCGTCCAATTCGGCCACCAACGTCGCCGACCTGGTCGCCTACCCGTAGGCCCCGGGAACGGCGAGGGCCGCCCCTCCGTGCGGGAGGGACGGCCCTTGCCGCGCAGTCACCACGCGGTCCTGACGGGGCGTCAGTCGAGGCAGAACTCGTTGCCCTCGATGTCCTGCATCACCTGGCAGGACTCGTTCTCCTCGTCGGCGAGCAGCAACTGCAGCCGGGTGGCGCCCAGCTTCTCCAGGCGGGTGGCCTCGGCCTCCAGCACCGCGAGGCGCTCGGCACCGACCAGGCCGGTACCGACCCGGACGTCCACGTGCACCCGGTTCTTGACGACCTTGCCCTCGGGGACGCGCTGGAAGTACATCCGCGGGCCCGCGCCCGTCGGGTCGGCGGCCACGCCCCAACCGCCCTGCTTCTCCGCGGGCAGTTCGCGCTCGGCCTCCTCCCAGGAGGCGAAGCCCTCCGGGGGCGCGGGCATGACGTACCCCAGCACCTCGCACCAGAACGCGGCGACCCGGCGCGGCTCCGCGCAGTCGAAGGTGATCTGAACCTGCCTGATCGAACTCATCGCGCCACCGTAGCAGCGGCTTCCGGGCCGCGCCCGTGATTTTCCGGCCGCCCGACCCGGCGTGCGACGGGCGTTCCGGGGTATCCGCGCGACGTGCCGCCGCGGGAGGACCCGGACGGCGGATGTCCAGGGTGTCGAGGGTGTCGAGGGTGGGGAAGGCGGTCACGGTGGGCGGCAGAGCGCGGACCGGCGCGGTGGTGCGGCAGGAGGACGGGAAGGGGAAGGGGGCCGTCGGCGCGGTTCCGGCGGACGGCGCCGGGGCACGGGCCGCCGGGCCGCCGTTCCTGCAGCGGCGCGGCCCGCTGACCGCCGTGGTCCGGGCCCTGATCCTGCTGGCCGCGCTGGCCCTGACGGTGGCGTTCGCGGTGGCGCTGGCCCGGGTGACGCTGGTGCCGGAGCCGGGAGCACGGCACCTGGTGCACCCCAACTTCCATCCGGGCAGCTCGCTGCGGACCTACCTGGACCGGCCGGCCGTCCGGACCGCGGCCCAGCAGGTCGGCGGGAACCTGCTGCTGGGCGTGCCGTTCGGCGTGCTGCTGCCGGTGCTGTTCCCCCGGCTGCGCAGCGTGCTGGCCGCGACCGCGCTGACCGCCTTCGTGATGCTGGCGGTGGAGGTCGCGCAGGGCTTCCTGGTGGTCGGCCGGGCCTTCGACGTGGACGACGTGCTGCTGAACACCGCCGGTGCGCTGCTCGGCCACCTGCTGCTCGGACGGCGGCTCGGGCGCGCGCTGTACCGCAGGCGCTGAGCTCCGGGCGGCGGCGTCCGCGCCGGGCGCCTGATGACGGGGCGTCGGGCCGGACGGGCGACTCCGGGTGACGGGTCGTCAGGCCGGACGGGCGGCCCAGACCCGGCGTTCGGTGCGGACGCCGAGGTCGGCGCGGCGGGCGAGGCCGTCCGGCCCGTCGGCGTCCAGCAGGCGGTCCAGGGCGTCCAGGTCCGCGGGGTCGAGGTGCGGGGCGGCCGCGCCGCGGACCCGCCGCAGGGTGGCGAGGGCGTAGCGGCCGACCGCGTCCCGGCCCGCGTCGCAGGTGTCGGCGTCCAGGTCGACGGTGACGGTGCGCTCCCCCGCGAGCGCGAACCCGGCGGCGGTCAGCGGCGGCCCCCAGTCGGCGCCCCGGTGCGGGACGTGCTCGGCGTGCAGCCGGTCGGTCGCGGCGTGGCAGCGCTCCTCCAGTCCGGGGCGCCCGGCGGGGGCGTCCGGGGGCAGGAAGCGCGGGAAGCCGGCGAGCTCGACCAGCGCGAACAGGCCGTCCGGGGCGAGGAGTCCGCGGACCGCGCGGAGCGCCCGCCCCGGGTCGGCCAGGTGGTGCACCGACGCGGACGCCCAGACCAGGTCGGGTGCGCCGAGGTCGGGCCAGTCGGCGGCGTCCAGGTCGGCCTGCACGGTGCGGACCCGGTCGTCGAGTCCGCGCGCGCACGCTTTCTCACGCAGCCGCAGCAGGTGGGCGGGCGAGGCGTCCACCGCCAGCACCTCCGCCTCGGGGAAGCGCTCCAGCAGGGCGAAGGTGCCGGCGCCGGTGCCGCAGCCCAGGTCGACGATCCGGCGCGGCCCGGCCGCCAGCGGCAGCCAGTCGGCGACGGCGGCGAGGTGCCCGGCCAGCACCTCGGCGTCCAGGTCGAGGACTTCGGCCTGCCCGGCCTCGTCCTCGGCGGACGCGGCGTGGTCGTGCCCGGGTCGGTGGTCGTGCTGGTGGCGGTGGTGATCGGGCTGGTGGTGATCGGGCTGGTGGTGGTCGGGCTGGTCGGGCTGGGGTCCGTGGCTCATGCTCCCCACCGTAGGGGCGTCATGCCCGGGGAGCACGCACCCTCCCGGAATGCGCAAGAAGATCGGTCCGGACCATGTCGGAGGCGCAAGGGGCACCCCTGCGGGGCGGGACGCTCAGCAGTTGCCGGGGCCGGGGTCGGCCAGGTGGCCGCGGCGGGCGTCGCGGTCGAAGATGCCGAGGAGCTCGCACGGGCCGCCCTCCGCGCCGATCGCGTGCGGCATCATGGTGGGGAACTCGGCGGCCTGGTTGACGGCGATCCGGATGCGGCGGTGGCCGAGCATCAGGACCGCGGTCCCGGAGAGCACCACCAGCCACTCCCGGCCGGGGTGCGCCCGCATCTTCGCGGGGTTCTCCGGCGGCGGCTCGGTCATCCGCTGCCGGACCACGCTGATCCCCGGGTCGCCCTTGACCGGCCAGCGCAGCAGGCCGTGCGCGGCGTCGACGGTGGGGCTGATCACCACGTCCTCGGTGGCGGTCTCCACCAGTTGGTCGAGCGTGGTGTCCAGGGCCCGGGCCAGCGTGACGAGTTGGTCGAGGGCCAGGCGGCGCTGTCCGTTCTCGATCCGGCTCAGCGAGGACTGGCTCAGGTTGGCCCGCCCGGCCAGTTCCTCCAGCGACCAGCCCTGCGCGACCCGCAGCGCCCGAATCCGCCGGCGCACCAGGCTGTCCAGCTCACCGTTCTCCTCCGCCATGGGCAGCAATGCTACGGCCGCGGGCGGGCCCGGGGCGGCAGGCGGGACGGCGGCCGGGACAGCAGCCGGGAACGGCGGAACGACGACGCCGGGGTGCCGTCGAACGGCACCCCGGCGGGAGTCGGCGGCGAGGAGAGCGGACGGACTGGTTTCAGAGAGGAAGGAGAAGGAAGCCCGTCCATGGCCTCGCCGCCGCACACGCTAGCACTCAGGCGGGCAGCAGGTCGCGCAGGTTCTCCGGTGTGACGACCCGGACGCCGGCGGGCAGCCCGTCCGGCCGTTCCAGCCCCAGGTAGTCGGTCGTCCCCTCCGGCACCGGGGCGCCGTCCGCGAGCAGCGTGACGGTGGCGCCCCGGCGGACCATCAGGTCCAGCAGGTGACGCACCGTCACGCGCTCCTGCCCGGTGGCGGCCGCCAGCAGGTCGGCCACCGTGACCCGGTTCGTCTCGACCCGGTTGGCGGCCGGCGTCCCGCGCAGGTACAGGTGCAGCCAGCGGGCCCGCCAGGCGCCTTCGGGGGTCCGTTCGAACACCAGCGGCAGCGCGATCCGGCCCGGGCCGCGCAGTTCGGACTTCATCCGCACCGTGCGGGCCTCGAAGGGCAGGCCCTCCTGCTCGGCGTCCCGCAGCATGTAGCCGAAGAAGGACTCCTCGACCTGCTCGAAGCCCTCGCCGCTGTAGACGTTGACCTGCGGCACGATGTACGCCTCCCGCACCGCGTCCAGCCGCAGGTTGATGAACTCCGAGGCCCCGTCGGGGGCTTCCGTGACGTCCCCGGAGTGCTCACCCGCCAGCGACTTGAGCTCGGTGTACGACAGCCAGACCGGGTGGTCGTACTCCTCGTCGAGCATCAGGGCGGACAGGTCGAAGTCGGTGGTCTCGGCGCGCTGCTTCCAGTAGACGAAGAAGCGCAGCAGCTCGCCGCGGACGGGCGAGAGCGAGCCGCGCGGGAGCACGCCGAACCCCGTCCCGGCGGCCCGGCCGCTGAGCGGCAGGGCGATCTCCAGGACGTCCGGGTCGACCAGCAGCCGCCGCGGCCCGGACGGGAGCCGGCTCGCCACCTCGTCGTCCAGCAGCCCGATCAGCCGCTCCCGTTCGGCCTCCGGCAGCGGCGCCCGGGTGTCGGCGAGCACCTTGGCGTGGGCCCGCCGGTTGACGAACACCCGGCGGGCGCCGCCGCCGGCGCCCCGGTGGTGCAGGTGCTCGCGGACCGACAGCAGCAGCGGGCCGGCCGCCCCGGGCAGCGCCCGTTCGGCCGCCGCCAGCACGGCGGCCCGCTCCGCGTCCGTGCGGCAGGTGCGCAGCAGCCGGTCGAGGGCGCGCAGCAGCCGGCCCGGGGTGGCGGCGAGCAGCGCGGCGGCGCCGGACACGTCACCGGCGGCGAGCAGTTCCTCGACCCGGCCGTCCGGCGTCCGGACGGCGCGCTCGCCGCGGGCGACCGCGAACACCTCGGCGGCGTGCGGCCAGCGCGGGTACTCGTGCGGGTGCAGGCGCTCGCCGAGCCGCTTGAACGCCTCCCGGTGCGCGGGCACGTCCGCGAGCTTCCCGGGGGCGGCCGCGACCACGGCGTCCAGCCCGGCCAGCAGGGCCCGGCGGACCGGCCGGGACAGCGGGCCGAACCTGGTCGGCGTGCCCAGTCCGACGTCGCCGTCGCAGAGCGCGCAGGCCAACCGGAGCACGTCCGTGACGGTGTCCAGCAGCAGCGGGGCGCCGGCCCGCAGTCGGGCCGCGTTCACCACGGCGCGGTTCTCCCGGACGGGCATCCGCTCCGGCTGCGGTCCGTCGGCGCAGTGCGCGGCCAGCGCCGCGAGGTCGCGCAGCCCGTCCTCGCCGAGCGGGGTGGGGCTGCCGGCCAGCGCCAGGTAGAGCGCGCCGACCTCCGCCTCCGGCTCCCCGCCGAGTTCCAGGACCGTCAGGCGGTCACCGGCACCGGCCACCAACTCCTGGTGCGCGTCCAGCAGTTCGCGGTAGGTGTGCCGGTAGGTGCCGTAGCCGGGGAGCTCCAGCAGGTTCACCGCGCCGGTCCCCGTCCACGGGGTGGCGGCCGTCTCGTCGGCCAGCGCCGCCCCGATCAGCCCGGCCCAGAACTCCAGGGTGTCGGGCACGTGGTGCGGGAAGTCCACGAAGTACGCGTTGTGCCGGACGTGGTCGCCCACCGACTCCCGCACCACCGGCAGCAGACCGGCGGCGACCTCCCGCACCCGCGCCGCGTCCAGCTCCGACAGGTGCGCCAGCAGCGCCGTCGACAGCTTGAACCCGGCCGACACCAGCGCCACGTCCAACTGGCGTGCCGCGGCGGCCCCTTGCTCCCACCGATCGGCCGCGGACGCGGACCCGGGCCCGGGAGCGGGCGCGGACGTGGGCGTGGGCAGCGGGAGGCGGCGGGTGTGGCGCAGGACCGTCGGCGCGAACTCGTGCAGCATGCGCGCATCCTCGCAGTCGCCCGCACCCGCTTTCCACCGCGTTCCCGCGGCGCCGGGCCCGTCCCTCCTCGGCGCCCGTTCCGCCGGGTGCTCCGGGTCCGGCGGAAAGCGGGTGCCGCCGGCCCGGGAACCGGCGAAACTGACGGCATGACAGCTTCCGCACCGATCCCGCTGCTGCGGCCGCGCGCCCTGGCGCCGGGGGACCTGGTCGTCGTCGCCGCGCTCTCCGGACCGCTGCCGGCCGCGTACGAGCCCAACGTCGGGCGGACGGTGGCGGTCTTCGAGCGGATGGGGTTCCGGGTCCGGCGGGCCCCGCTCCTGGAGGCGGGGCGCGGGCGGTGGTGGAGCGCGGCCCCGCCCGCCGAGATCGCCGCCGAGCTCAACGGCCTGCTGCGCGACCCCGAGGTGCGCGCGATCGTCGCGGCCGACGGCGGGCAGACCGTGCTCGGCTACCTCGACCTGATCGACGTCGAGGCGGTCCGGGCCGACCCCAAGCCGATCCTCGGCTACAGCGACATCTCGCTGCTGCACCTGGTGCTGCACGCCCGCACCGGCCTGGTCGGCTTCCACGCCGACATGGCCGTCCCCGGCTTCGGCGGGAACTGGCGCTCCGCGTCCCCGGCCCGGCGCGGCGAGTTGGAGCGGCTCTACCGCGCCCTGCTGACCGGCACCGGGCCGCTCGGCCCCCTGCCCACCGGCCCCGCCTGGGAGTGCTGGCGCCCCGGCCGGGCCGAGGGCCCGCTGATCGGCGGGGTGATCAACCGCCTCGTGCTGGCCCGGGCGACGCCCTTCGCCCTCCCCCTCGAACGCTTCGACGGCGCGATCCTGTTCTGGGAGGAGATGGGCGGCCTGGCCTCGTACGTCTGGAGCTACCTGCACGTCCTGCGGCACAGCGGCGTCCTCGACCGGATCGCCGGCATGGTCGTGGGCGTCCCGCACGGGATCGGCGGCCTCGAACCCGGCTCCTCCCCGTCCCTCGCCGAGATCGTCCTCGACGTCCTCGGCGACCGGGACGTCCCGGTCCTGGGCAACGTCGACTTCGGCCACGCCGGCCCGAACCTCCCGATGCCGATCGGCCTCCGCGCCGGCCTGGACGCCCGGCGGCGGACCCTGTCGCTGCTCGAACCGGCGGTGGCGCCCCCGTCCTGAACCGGCGGCCCGGGCCGTCCGGCCGTTCCCGGGCGGCGCACCGGCTACGTCAGGTCGGTCATCGGGTGGGAAAGTTCGCGGTCGGCGTCGATCAGGCAGGAGATCGCCCGCCCGTGCAGGTCGCCGAGGCGGTCCTGCACGGTGATCCGGACGTAGGCGTCGGCGATCACGGCCAGCCCGGTCTCGGCGAACCAGGCCAGCATGAACCGGCTCTCGCTGCCGAGGACGCCGTTGGGCCGCATCGAGGTGAGGCGGTAGTCGGTGCCGGAGCGCAGCCCGCGCTCCGCCGCCGCCTCGACCACCGCGTCCCGGGTGGTCCAGCCGGTGCTGGTGGCGGGCGAGTCGGCCGTCGCGGTGAAGTCCACCCGGTAGTCGATCGACCTGACCACCAGCGAGCCGTGCCCCTCGTTGCGCAGGTAGCACGTCCAGGACAGCACCCCGCCGGGGGCCTGCCCGGCCGCCGTCCAGGCCGAGACGCCGAGCAACGGCTGCACCGTGCGGGCGAACTGGGCCCGGGCGACGATCGCGCCGGTCGCGGCCATCAGCGCCGCGGTCGCGCTCTGCGCGTCCAGCAGCTGCCAGGACCACGGCCAGTGGGTCAGCGCCGCCCCCGACAGGTTCTGCCGCACCATGGCGTGCAGGAACAGCAGGCTCGACACCCCGAGCAGGCCGTTCAGCGTCCAGACCACCAACGGACTCCGCCGCAGCACCCGTTGACGCAGGTCCATGCCCTCCCCCGTTCCCCCGACGTCCCCCGACGTCCCCCGAACCGGCCCGGTGCGGCCGCCCGACGGCCCGTCACCCGGTGTTCGAACAGGATGCCTCCGGGCCGGGCCCCGGGGAAGGGGGCCTGCCCGCGCCCCGGGGCGGCCGGGTCAGTGGTCGTAGACCGTGACGGGGATGCCGCGGGCCGTCAGGCGGGCCGTGACCAGGGGCTCGACCCGCTCCCAGCGGCCGCCGGCCAGGCCACAGCCGATCCGGGGCATGTGGACGGAGGCGCCCAGCCGCCCGGCGTGCCCGGCGAGGGCGCCGAGCGCGGTGTCGATCGCCTCGTAGCGGACCGGGACGCCGGTGGAACGGGCGGTGCGGGTGCCGCGCTGACCCACCATGTTGGCCACCCACAAGTACGGCGAGACCTGCACCAGTTGGACCGCGCCCAGACCGAAGTCGTTGCCCGCGCGCTCCCGGTGCCACCGCCGGTACGCCGCCTCCGGCTCGGGCCACCGCCTGGACAGCGCCAGCACGAAGCCCTTGCCCCACCCGCCGAGGTCGTTGCAGACGTGCGCGACGATCCGCGTCCCCTTCCCCCGCGGGGCGGTCGCGTCACCACGGACGTACACGATCGTCTCACTCATGCCCGCCATCCTCGCACCCCCCGCCGACACCGGGGCCGACACCTGGGCCGGGGCCGCCGACACCGAGGACGGGGCCGACGGGTGCGGCCGATCCGTCGTCAGGCGCGGGTGCGGCGGTGGTCCTTGAGGTGGTCGAGGGAGTCGACGTACTTGAGCATCAGGCGGGCGAACTCCAGGCGTTCGGCCTCCGGCCAGTCGGCGGTGATGTACTCGAAGGCGGAGCGCTGGTGGCGGCGGAACCGGGCCATCAGCTCCTCGCCGGCGGGGCTGAGCCGGAGCACGGTGCGGCGGCCGTCCTGCTGGGAGGCGGCGCGCAGCAGGTAGCCGGCCTTGATGTTGTCGGTGACCATCCGACTGGCCACCGAGGGGTCGACGGCGAGGAGTTCGGCGATCGCGCCGACGGTGACCTCCCGCTCCCGGTCGCGGGTGTGCTCCAGCACCAGGTTCAGCACCAGGGTGCGGCTGAGGTCCTTGGCGGAGATCGGGTGCTCGACCTCCAGCAGCGAGGTGCGGCGCAGCTTGCCGAAGGCCGGGCCGACGGCGTCCAGCAACTCGTCGGCGCTCCCGTGCCGCCAGGTCTCGTTCGGCTGGGCACCGTGCGGCTCGGCGGCGTTCGGCCGGGCGTCGTGCGGCCAGTCCTGCTTGGTCATGGGCTCCATGGTAGGTCCATGCGCGGGGACAAAAATATGTTGTCGCGCAATTGTGTGCATGAAAGCATGCATCTTGGTCGCGGGGCGGGGTGCTCTGCGGCAGGCGTCGTCACGCCTCTCTCCGAGTTCAGGGGGTTCTCCCATGACCGTTCTCGTCACCGGTGCCCGCGGCCAGGTCGGCCGCGGTGTCGTCCGGCGGTTGCACGCCGCCGGCCTGCCCGTCCGCGCCGCGAGCGCCCGGCCCGGGGAGCTGTCCGTCCCGGCCGGGGTGGAGTCGGTGGAGCTGGCGCTCGGCCGGCCGGAGACCTTCGCGGCCGCGCTGTCCGGCGTCCGCCAGGTCTTCCTCTATCCGGAGCCCTCGGGGGTCGACGCCTTCGTCGGGGCGGCCCGCGCCGCGGGCGTCGAGCACGTGGTGCTGCTCTCCTCCGCCGCGGTGCTGTCCGAGGCCGCGGCGGAGGACCCGCTCGGTTCGCACAACCTGCGGGTCGAGCAGGCGCTGCTCGCCTCCGGCCTGTCCTGCACGCTGCTGCGGGCCGATTCCTTCGCCAGCAACGCGCTGGCCTGGGCCCACCCGATCGGCCGGGGCCTGCCGATCGAACTGCCCTATCCGGAAGCCGCGTTGGCGGTGGTCCATCCGGAGGATCTGGCCGAGCTGGCCTTCGCCGCGCTGACGGGGCGGGAGCCGCGCGGCCGCGCGGTGACGGTCACCGGCGGCGAGTCGCTGACGCTGCGCCGGCAGCTCGCGGTGCTGGCCGAGGTGCTGGGCCGGGAGATCCCGGTGGAGACGATAGGCCGGGCGGCGGCGGCCGAGCAGCTGGGCCGCCACATGCCCGCCGCCTTCGTCGAATCGCTGCTGACGTACTGGGCCGCGGCGAGCGGCGGCGCCCCGGCCGCCCTCGGCGACACCACCCGGACGCTGCTCGGCCGCCCGGAGCGGACCTTCCGCCAGTGGGCGGTCGAGCACGCCGGGGAGTTCGCCGCGCACCGACCGGGCCCGCCCGCTCAGCCGAGGGCGGGGATCACCTCCGCCCCGTAGGCGTCGATCGTCGCCTCGCGCGCGTCGTGCATCGCGTACACCGCGAACTGGTCCACCCCCAGCTCCCGCAGCAGGCGCAGCTTCTCCACGTGCGCGGAGGCGGGGCCGAGCAGGCAGAAGCGGTCGACGATGCCGTCGGGGACGAAGTCGGTGGAGGGGTTTCCGGCCCGGCCGTGGTGGCTGTAGTCGTAGCCGTGCCGGTCCTTGATGTAGGCGGTGAGTTCCTCGGGGACGAGTGCGGAGTGCTCGCCGTACTTGGCCACCAGGTCGGCGACGTGGTTGCCGACCATGCCGCCGAACCAGCGGCACTGCTCGCGGGCGTGGGCGAGGTCGTCGCCGACGTAGGCGGGCGCGGCGACGCAGACGGTGATCGCGGCGGGGTCGCGGCCGGCCTCCTCGGCGGCCCGGCGAACGGCTTTGACCATCCATTCGGTGAGGAAGGGGTCGGCGAGTTGCAGGATGAATCCGTCGGCCTTCTGTCCGGCCAGGGCCAGCGCCCTGGGCCCGTAGGCGGCCATCCAGACGGGCAGCCGCCCGTCCTTCACCCAGGGCAGCCGGATCGGGTTGCCGTCGACCTCGGCCTCCCGGCCCTCGGCGAGGTCGCGGATGACGTCGATGGCCTCGCCGAGCCGGGCCAGCGTGTTGGGGCGGCGGCCGGCCACCCGCATCGCGGAGTCGCCGCGGCCGATGCCGCAGACCGTCCGGTTGCCGTACATGTCGTTGAGGGTGGCGAAGGTGGAGGCGGTGACCTCCCAGGTGCGGGTGCCGGGGTTGGTGACCATCGGGCCGACGTGCAGCCGTTCGGTCTCGGCCAGGATGCGGCTGTAGATGACGAAGGGTTCCTGCCAGAGCACGGCGGAGTCGAAGGTCCAGCCGTAGCGGAAGCCGCGCTGTTCGGCGCGGCGCATCAGCTCGACGACCTTGGCGGCCGGCGGGTCGGTCTGCAGGACGAGTCCGAAGTCCACTGTGCGAGAGCTCCCGGGGTGCGGAGGGTGACGGGGGGGGGGGAAGGGCGGTGCGGGTGCGGGTGCGGGTGCGGGTGCGGGTGCGGGTGCGGGTGCGGGTGCGGGTGCGGGTGCGGTCAGAGGTACTGGCAGGTGGAGCGGCGCAGGAAGGCGCCGTGTCCGGTGCGGCCGAGGTACTCGCCCCGGTCGATGACCACCTCGCCCCGGGAGAGCACGGTCTCCACCCGGCCGGTGACGGTGCGGCCCTCGTAGGCGGAGTAGTCGACGTTCATGTGGTGGGTGGCGGCGGAGAGCACCTGGGTGGCGTGCGGGTCGTAGATCACCACGTCGGCGTCGGAGCCGGGCGCGAGGGTGCCCTTGCGCGGGTACAGGCCGAACATCCGGGCGGGGGCGGCGCAGGCGATCTCGATCCACCGGCGGCGGGTCAGGTGGCCGTCCACCACGGCCTGGTGGAGCAGGTCCATCCGGTTCTCCACGCCGGGCAGGCCGTTGGGGATCTTCGAGAAGTCGCCGAGGCCGAGTTCCTTCTGGCCCTTGAAGCAGAACGGGCAGTGGTCGGTGGAGACCACCTGGAGGTCGTCGGTGCGCAGGCCGCGCCAGAGCGCGGCCTGGTGGTCCTTGGGGCGCAGCGGGGTGGAGCAGACGTACTTGGCCCCCTCGAAGCCGGGTTCGGCGAGGTTGTCGGTGGAGAGGAAGAGGTACTGCGGGCAGGTCTCGCCGAAGACGGGCAGCCCCTGGTCGCGGGCGGCGGCGAGTTCGGCGAGCGCCTCGCGGGCGGAGACGTGGACGACGTAGAGCGGGGAGCCGGCCACCCGGGAGAGCTGGACGGCGCGGTGGGTGGCCTCGGCCTCCAGCAGCGCGCGGCGGACTTCGCCGTGGTACCGCGGGTCGGTCTCGCCCCGGGCCAGGGCCTGTTCGACCAGCACGTCGATGGCGGGGCCGTTCTCGGCGTGCATCATGATCAGCGCGCCGGTGTCGCCGGCCTGCTGCATGGCGCGCAGGATCTGTCCGTCGTCGGAGTAGAAGACGCCGGGGTAGGCCATGAACAGCTTGAAGGAGCTGATGCCTTCGGCGAGCAGTCCGGGCATCTCGCGCAGCGTCGCGTCGTTCACGTCCGAGACGATCATGTGGAAGGCGTAGTCGACGGCGCAGTTGCCCTCGGCCTTGGCGTGCCAGGCGTCGAGTCCGGCGCGCAGCGAGTCGCCCCGGCTCTGGACGGCGAAGTCGACGACGGTGGTGGTGCCGCCCCAGGCGGCGGCGCGGGTGCCGGTCTCGAAGGTGTCGGAGGCGTGGGTGCCGCCGAAGGGCAGTTCCATGTGGGTGTGCGCGTCGACGCCGCCGGGGATCACGTACTTCCCGTCGGCGTGGAACACCCGGTCGGCGGTCCACTGCTGACTGCCCGGCAGGGCGAGGGCGGCGATCCGGCCGTCCTCGATCAGCACGTCGGCGCGGGTCTCCTCGGCGGCGGTGACGACGAGTCCGCCGGTGATCAGGGTCCGGGTCACGGCTCAGCCCTCGGTGAGCGGGCCGTAGGCGTCGGGGCGCCGGTCCCGGTAGAAGGCCCACTGCTGGCGGACCTGCTCGATCAGTCCGAGGTCGAGGTCGCGGACGACGAGTTCCTCGTGCTTGTCGGAGGCGACGTCGCCGACGAACTGGCCGCGCGGGTCGACGAAGTAGCTGGTGCCGTAGAAGTCGTTGTCGCCGTACTCCTCGACGCCGACGCGGTTGATCGCGGCGACGAAGTACTCGTTGGCGACGGCGGCGGCGGGCTGTTCGAGCTGCCACAGGTAGGCGGAGAGGCCGCGGCTGGTCGCGGAGGGGTTGTAGACGATCTCCGCCCCGGCCAGGCCGAGGGCGCGCCAGCCCTCGGGGAAGTGCCGGTCGTAGCAGATGTACACGCCGACCTTGCCGACGGCGGTGTCGAACACCGGCCAGCCGAGGTTGCCGGGCTTGAAGTAGTACTTCTCCCAGAAGCCGCGGACCTGCGGGATGTGGTGCTTGCGGTACTTGCCGAGGTAGCTGCCGTCGGCGTCGATGACGGCGGCGGTGTTGTAGTAGAAGCCGGCCTGCTCGATCTCGTAGACCGGGACGACCATGACCAGGCCGAGTTCGCGGGCGAGCGCGCTCATCCGGCGCACGGTGGGGCCGTCGGGGACGGGCTCGGCCCAGGCGTAGTGCTCCGGCTCCTGCACCTGGCAGAAGTAGGGGGCGTTGAACACCTCCTGGAACCCGATGACCTGCGCGCCCTGCGCGGCGGCGTCCCGGGCGGCCTTCTCGTGGGCCGCGAGCATCGTTTCCTTGTCGCCCGTCCACGCGGTCTGGAACAGGGCTGCCCTGACGACACGACTCATGGTCGTACTCCTCGCTCGAAGGCTCAGCGGATGACGCTGTAGACCGTCGAGACTAGGAGCTGTCCCGCGAGAGAGCGCGTGCCACGCGGGAGTCCGGAGAAATTCGGTCCCGCCGTGTTCATCTGTGCCCGTCCTTGACGGATTCTCGACCATTTTCTTTCGAATGAGTCGGCGGCACCCGCCCCGACCGCCGCCTCCCCGCTGCCTGCCCACCTCCCCGCCTCCGCCCGCCGTCCTCGAACGGGGCCGCCGATGCGGAATACCCGCCCCCGCTCCCTTGTGACAATTTCTGTCAGCACATCGCCACCGCGCCGACCTGCGGCTTCGGGGCGGGATTTCACCGAGGTGAATGGAGTGTGCGGAAATGGGCGAGGCCGATATTCCGTCTTGACTCCCTCTTTGCCGTCTCCCTACGATGCCGGGGGCCGATCACGGCCGAGCGGGCGGATGTCGGGACCACGGGGGGTCACGCATGCCAAAGGCACTGGGCGGGGATGAATATGATCATCAGGGGATTCACCTCTGCGCCGAGGGAGTGGCCCCGCCGCCCTGGGTGCGGGAGACCGACCTCTCCCTCCTGACCGGGCGTGAACTCGACATCCTCCGGGCGCTGGGCGAATGCCGGCCGAACGCGGCCATCGCCGCACGGTTCCGGATCACCGAGCGCACGGTCAAGAAGCACGTCGCCAGCATTCTGCTCAAGCTGGGGATCACCTCGCGGACCGAGGCGGCGATCGTGGCGGTGTTCACCTGTCGGGACGACCACCCGACGGCGGCCGCGACCGGGCGACCGGCCTCGGTGTCCTTGCGGACACTGGTGCCGCCCGGACGGGTGTGACACTTTCGTCATGGCACTGCCAACCGATGAGGAGAGCACCTATGTCTGCGTCAACTCCGGTCCTGGAGAAGGAAATTGCCCTCGCGGAGTCGGCTCCGGCCGGTTCCGTCCGCAGCTCCGTGGCGATCGGCGCGTACGTCGCCGCGGTCAACGCACCGACCCGGGCCCTCGCCTCGATCCGGGCGAAGGTCGACCGCGGCCTGGTCCGCTACGACGCCTGGTTCCTGATCTTCACCGCCGTCATCCTGGCGCTCGGCGCCACCATCTTCGCCGGCCTGGTGATCTGGTGCGTGGTCTACCAGGGGAAGAAGTTCACCGGCAGCTGGTCGTTCAAGGACTTCGGTCTGAAGGTCAACGCGGAATGCGTCTGACCGTCTGACGGTCCGGACCGCCGGAGGTCCGGAGCGCGGGAAATCCACCAGGTGCCCAGGAAGTCCCGGTCCGCGCCGGGACGGCCTGGGCATCGCCCCGGTTCGCCGACTCGGCAAAGGATCGAACACGACCGTGTCCCTCCTGAATGTGCAGGACCTGAGTTTCTCCTACGACGGCATGGTCAATGTGCTCCAGGACGTCTCGCTCGTCCTGGAGGAAGGCACGATCACCGGGCTGGTCGGGCCGAACGGCTCCGGCAAGTCGACCCTGATCCGCAACCTGTTCGACCTGGTGCGCCTGCAGGCCGGATCGGTCCGGATCGCGGGCCACCCGCACGACCGGCCCGAGGCGAAGAAACAGGCCCTCTACCTCGCCAGCAACGACTACCTGCCGGAGTTCCTGACCGCCCGCGAGTACGTCACCATGATGGGGCGGCTGTACGACCTGGAGGTCGACCACCGGGAGGCGCTGGACCTGTTCCGCCGGTTCGCCATGGAGGGCCGCTACGACCACCTGGTCGAGGACTACTCGCACGGCATGCGGAAGAAGACCCAGCTGGTCTCGGCGCTGCTGGTGCGCCGCCCGCTGACCGTCGTGGACGAGACCCTGAACGGCGTCGACCTGGAGGCGCTGCACCTCGCCGAGCAGGAGTTCCGCCGGGTCCGCGCGGAGGGCCGGTCGGTGCTGCTGTGCACCCACGACTTCGCCGTGCTGGAGCGCCTCGCCGACCGCACGGTCTTCCTCGACCTCGGCCAGGTGGTGCAGGACGCGCCGACCGCCGAACTGGTCGAGCGGCACGGCTCGCTGTCCGCGATGGTGTTCGACCACCTCGGGTCCGGTCCCCGGTGAAGGCCCCGACCGGGCAGGGCCGGGAGAAGGGCCGGGAGAAGGGCCGGGGGCAGGACCGGGGGCAGGGCCCGGGGGCGGGGGCCCCGGCCGCCGGGACGGGGCGGGGCGCGGTCCCGGGGACGGTCCGGCTGAAGCAGTCCGCCGTGCTGGCCCGGATGCTGCTGGTGTTCTTCCGCCGCCGGGTGCTGCGGGCGGGCGTGCTGAAGTCCGCGCCGGTGCGGGTCCTCGTGCTGGGCGCGACCGCGCTGCTGCTCGCGGTGATGTGCGCCGCCGCCTACTTCTTCCTGCGCCCGCTGGCCGGCGAGGCCCGGATCTGGCGGCTGATGTTCGACGCCGCCACGGTCTCGCTGCTGCTCTGGGTGCAGATCTCCTTCCTACTGGTGAAGGTGCTGTTCCTGAACGCGGAGGGCCTGCTCCGGCTCAGCTACCAGCTCCCGGTCACCAACCGGGAGCGGGCGGCGGCGTTCCTGATGTACGAGGCGGCGATGACCGCCCTGGTGGCCGCCGCCGGACTGGTCTCACTGGCCGTGAGTTCGCTGCTGCTGCTCGGCCCTTCGGCGGTCGGCTTCATCACCGCCTCGATCGTGCTGCCGACCCTGCTCTGCTACCTGCTGCTCTCGGTGGCGCACCAGTTGCTGACCCGGCTGTGGATGCTGGCCGGCCTGGGGCGGATGGCGGGCCTGCTGAACGTGCTGGTGCTGTTCGCCGGGGCCGCCGCCTACTCGGCGGGCACCGCCGGGCTGGTCCAGGACGTCGCCGGCGCCTACCTGGAGGACCGCACCCGCTACACCTGGGTCACCAGCGTCTCCTGGGCCTGGCACCGGTTCGGCCCGGTGGCGGCCCTGGCCGGTTCGCTGCTGCTCGCGGCGGTGCTGGTGGTGCTGGTGTTCGCGCTCGCCCCGAACCGGCACCTGCCGCAGTCCGCGTACCTGAAGCTGCCCGGCAGCGTCCGGCTGCGCCGCTTCCTCGGGCCGTACGACTGGTGCCTGCTGCGCAGCGCGCAGACGGTGGCGGCGGCCGTGCTGGCGGTGGCGGTGTTCGGCTACCTGCTGGTGGCCCGGCCCGGGACGAACCCGATGTGGGCGCTGACCGCGCTGTCCTTCGGCGGCCTGTACCAGTTCACCGCGACGCTGCCGCTGCGGCTGCTGCCCGGCGTCCGGGAGCCGGCCTGGCGGGTCTGGCTGCGGCTGGTGCGCGCGCAGGCGGTGCTGCTGGCGGTGTTCGCGGTGCCCGGGTACGTGCTCACCACGGCCGTGGAGCCGGGCCGCTGGCTGTCCGGCGCGGCCGCGGTCGCCGCCGGGCTGGGCGGGGCGGTGACGACGACCTGCGTCAGCGTGGTGTTCCCGGCCGAGAAGGACAACCCGTTCTCGGTCTTCCTCGGGCTGTCCGTGACGACCGTGGTCCTGGGCCTGTCGCTGATCGGGCTGGGCCTGCTCGACCTGCCCCCGTGGGCGCTGGTGCTCTGCCTGGCCGGGGCGTTCGGCGCCCTCGCCCGGTACGCGATCCGAGGAATCGAAGCGAGTGAAGCGAGGAGATGGCATGTTCGAGGCACGGTCGGTCGTACGGGCCGCCGCCGGGGCGGCGCTGCTGACGCTGGTGACGGCGGCGGGCACGCTGCTCGTCCTGATGTTCTCCACGGACGGTGACGACTACGGGGCGCACCGGGGGCTGTTCGGCGCGATGGTGTTCGAGACGGTGCAGCGGGCCAACGGCGCGACCGGCATCACCGCGGGCGTCGACGACCCGGTGCCGCTGCTGGTGCTGTTCCTGGTGCTGTCCTTCGTCCTGCTACTGGTCCAGTTCTTCTTCCGGGAGTTGAGGCAGCGTCGTGAGCAGCTCCTCCAGCACCAGGTACGCGAGCACTGAGCTGCGGCTGCGCACCGTCGGCGGAGCGGTGGCCGTCCAGGTGTGGCCGCTGCTCGCGCTGGCGGGCCTGCTGCTGGGCGCCGCCCTGCTCTGGCGGGTCCGCTCCGGGGACGGCGTGCCCGCCGCGATGGCCTGGCTGCTGCTGGCCAAACCGGCCGCGCTGGGCCTGGTCGCGCCGTTCGTCCTGCACGAGTGCGCGCACGCGCTGGTGCTGAAGCGGGTCCGCACCGTCACCCACCTCATCCTGGAGCGGACCGCCTGGCGGACCTCGCTGGTGCCCGAGGGCATCCTGACGCCCCGTCAGTCCGCGGCCGTGGCCCTGGCCGGACCGCTCTCCTGCGCCGCCGTCGGCGCGGTGCTGCACCTGACCGCCCTGGACCGGCCGCTGTCCTGGTGGTACCTGGCCCACCTGGTCCTGCTGCTGCCCCCGTTCGGCGACGGCCGGGCCCTGTGGCAGGCGCTGCGCGCGCCGCTGATCCCGCCGCCCTGCTGATTCCGGTCACCCCCACGGCGGCTCGGCAGCCCGCCGGTACCACCAGGGCTCCCCCGGTCGGCCCGCGAACGGGTCGGGGAGCGTGCGGCGGCGGAACTCGGCGTCCAACGGGCGGACCAGCCGGGCGAGTTCGGCCCGGGAGCGCGGGGGCAGCCGGGCCAGCACCTCGTGCAGCGCGTCCCGGGAGTGGCGGACGTCGTCGACGGCGTTGCAGCCCGGGCAGGACCCGCACCAGGATTCGCGCGGGTACAGCGGGCGGTCGCCGAACCGCCGGACGAACGCGCGGTAGCGGTCGAGCGCGGCCGCCGTCGACCCGGCCGTCACGGCGAAGCCGGGGTGCTCCCGCTCGACGCGGTGCACGTCCAGGCTCGCGGCGGCGGACAGGCCGCGGATGCGCGTCGGCGGCGTACGGGACCAGCGGGGCGGGGCGGGCGTCCGGGCGCGCAGGGCGCGCGGTCGGTTACGCGGCACGGGCCTTTCGGCAGTCGGTCATGCCCCGCATCCTGCCACCCGGGCGCGGCACCGTCACCGGGATTTCCCGGACCGGGACGGGCGGTCCGGACCGGCCCCCGGGGGTCGGAGCGGGCGGGTCGGGCCGGTCAGGCGGCGAGGACGCGGTGCAGGGCGCGGCGGGTGCGGGTGGCCGCGAGCGGGTCGCGGAGCAGTTGCAGGGCCTGGTTGAGGGCCAGGTAGATGCCGGTGAGCTCGTGGACGATCTGCTCGGGGTCGGTGTCGGCGGGCAGTTCCCCGGCGTCGACGGCGAGCCGGACCTCGCCGGCCAGGCGGCGGCGCCAGAGCAACAGCAGCCGGGCCAGGTTGCGGCGGACCGGCCCGTCGTGGGCGTCGAACTCGACGGCCGCGGTGGTGAACAGGCAGCCGCCGGGGAAGGTCTCGCGGGCGTGCTCCAGGTAGGAGATCCAGCTCTCGCAGACCGCGCGCAGGCGGCTCAGCCCGGGTTCGGCGTCGGCCGCCGGGGCCCAGACCAGGGCGGTGAAGACGGCGGAGGCCCGTTCCAGGGTGGCGAGTTGCAGCGCCTCCTTGGTGCCGAAGTGGCCGAGCACCCCGGCCTTGCTCAGCCCGAGGTCGGTGGCGAGCCGCCCGATGGTGAGCCCTTCGAGGCCGTCCACGGAGGCCAGCGCGACGCTCCGCTCGATGATCCGGGCCTTGGTCCGGCGGGCCTCGACGGCGGTGTTGCGCGGGCTCATCGGTCCTCCTCCGCGATCCGTCCCGGCCGGGTCCGCCCTGCGCGCCCCGGTCCGCGCATCCTACGGCGTGCCCGCCCCGCCCGGCCGGACCCCGCCCCCCGGGTGGGGCGGGGGCCACGCTCGCCCGACGGAACCGGACGAGGCCCTGGAGCCGCTGCGCCGGGCGGCTCCGGACGGTCCGTCAGGTGCGACCGGCGCCGAACGGGGTCCGGTGGCCGGACCCCAACCGGGGGCGTCCCGCCGACGCCGGGAGCCTTGTGCGCCGGGGCACGGGTCGGCCCCGTCCCGGGTGGATGCGAGCGCTCCGCCGCAGGGTCGGCCCGAAATCCGCAGGCGCTGCCACCAGGTCCTCTGTCATCCTCGGGCGCGTGCCAGCTCGTCATCGCCGCCTGCCGCAGCACCTGTCGTGGCCTCTCACGCCCACGGACATCGGCTCCGGTCTCGAAGAGGCGCCCTCCGATGCGCTCCAGTTCGACTTCGGCAGCGTCCGCACGTCGGACGGGACCCTCCTCACCGCCGACTGGCGGCCGCCGCTCCCCTCGAACTACGGCAGCGGCCTGCATCCCCGCTGGTGGTCGAGCGTCCACGTCTTCGTCACCCCCGTCCCGAGCGGCGAGCGGGCGGACGCCCGTCGGCTCCTGCGCGAGCAGGCGCTCCCCGAGCTGCGGCGGTGGATCGACGGTGCCCGCACCGGGTCCGAGGCGTGGGCGCTGAGCAGGCACAGCGTCTCCTGGCAGCTCGTCGGCGGGTCCCTGCGCATCAGTCACGACGAGCAGCCGTACCGGCCGGTGACGGCTGTGTGAGACGGGCCCGCGCCGGTCGGAGTCCGGCGGGACACGGGTCGGTCGGAGCGACGGCCGAGGGGCGTCCGTTCCGCGGTCCGGCGTTTAGCTTCCGATCGGTCGGATGCTATGTTCCAGGCCGTTGCCCCGGCATCGGCCGGTGGCCGCTGTCGAGGAAGGGAACCGCCATGTCCGGAGTCCGTATCGCAGCCCTGGGCCACCATCAGCCGGAGCGGGTGCTGACCAATGACGAGCTGGCGGCCATGGTGGACACCGACGACGAGTGGATCCGGCGCCGGACCGGGATCGTCACGCGGCGGATCGCGGGGGCGGACGAGTCGGTGACCGACCTGGCCGCCGCGGCGGCGGCGAAGGCGCTGGCCGCGTCGGGCCTGGACCCGGCGGACATCGGGCAGGTGACGGTGGCGACCTGCAGCGCCGTCGACCGGTGCCCGTCGATCGCGGCGCAGGTCGCGGGCCGGCTGGGCATTCCGGGCGCGGTGGCGTTCGACCTGAACAACGGCTGCGCGGGCTTCTGCACCTCGCTCTCGGTGGCCGGCCACTCGCTGCTGGCGGGCGCCGCCAAGCACGCGCTGGTGATCGGCGCGGAGAAGATGTCGGACCTGGTCGACTGGACGGACCGGCGCAGCTGCATCCTGCTGGGCGACGGCGCGGGCGCGGCGGTGCTGTCGGCGACCGACGGGGCGGACAGCGCGATCGGCCCGGTGGTGTGGGGGTCGGACCCGTCGCGGGCGAGCGCGGTGCGGCTGCTGGACCAGTGGCACCCGCAGTTCGAGCAGGACGGCCAGGCGGTGTTCCGCTGGGCGACCACCGAGCTGCCCGCGCTGGCCGAACAGGCGTGCCGGGCGGCCGGGTTGAGCCCGGCGGAGCTGGACGGGGTGGTGACGCACCAGGCGAACCTGCGGATCATCGAGTCGCTGGTGCAGAAGCTCGGGCTGCGCGAGGACGCGGTGATCGCCCGGGACGTGGTGGACTCCGGCAACACCTCGGCGGCCTCGGTGCCGCTGGCGCTGGCGAAGCTGGTGGAGCGCGGCGACCTGCGCCCGGGCGCCCGGGTGCTGCTGTTCGCGTTCGGCGGCGGCCTGTCCTGGGCCGGCCAGGTCGTCACCTGCCCCTGAGACGCGCCGTCCGGGTGGGGACGGACCGGGTCCGCCCCCACCGGTGAGGGTGCGTCAGCAGGTGCAGCTGATGGTGAGCGCGATGCTCGCGGGCGGCGGCGGCGAGTCGTTGTAGGGGGCGATCCAGGCCGCGTAGCCCTGGCCGCCGTCGATCACGGTGAGGCGCCAGCGCTGGTCGGGGCCGAGCGGGGAGCCGTCGCCGTTGGTGACGTGCGGGTCGGCGGGCTTGAGGCCCTGCGGGCAGAGCGCCTCGACGCCGCCGGGGGAGCCGACGGCGGTGACGGTCTCGGGGTCGAGGGCGGCCGCGGGGCCGGCGGCGGCACCCAGCAGGGTCGCGGCGAGCAGGCCGAGGCCGGCGACGCGCTTGCGCGTGAAGGGCGTCAAGGACGTGAAGGGCGTGCGGGACATGCGGGACATCGGGGGTCGGCGTCCTTCCCTGGTCGCGCCCCCGACGCTTCGGGGGCGCGACCGGCATCCTCCCCCTCACGCAGCGTCACACTCCGTTCACTCCGGAGAACCACCCGTTCGGGCTCCGGGCGGCGCGGGCGGCCGCCCCGGCGGACCGCCGGGCGGACCGTGCGGGCCCGAGCTTTGCCCGCGGTGTTCCCGGAAGGGCAAGATAGGGCGGGTGACCCTCCTGGACCTGATGCCGAAGCCCGCCACCCCCGACTCGCTGTTCGAGACCTTCGCCGAGTGGGCGTCGGACCGCGGGATCACGCTGTACCCGGCCCAGGAGGAGGCGCTGATCGAGCTGGTCTCCGGGAACAACGTGATCCTGGCGACCCCGACCGGCTCGGGCAAGTCGCTGGTGGCGATGGGCGCGCACTTCGCGGCGCTGGCCGAGGGCAAGCGGACGTTCTACACCGCGCCGATCAAGGCGCTGGTGTCGGAGAAGTTCTTCGACCTGTGCAAGGTCTTCGGCACCGAGCAGGTCGGCATGATGACCGGCGACGCCTCGGTGAACCCGACCGCGCCGATCATCTGCTGCACCGCCGAGGTGCTGGCGCAGATCGCCCTGCACGACGGCCCGCGGGCCGACATCGGCCAGGTCGTGATGGACGAGTTCCACTTCTACGCGGAGCCGGACCGCGGCTGGGCCTGGCAGATCCCGATCCTGGAGCTGCCGCAGGTGCAGTTCCTGCTGATGTCGGCGACGCTCGGCGACGTCCGCCGCTTCGAGGAGGACCTGACCCGCCGCACCGGCCGCCCGACCACCGTGGTGCGGTCGGCGACCCGTCCGGTGCCGCTGTTCTACGAGTACCGCCGCACCACCCTGCACGACACGCTGGAGGAGCTGCTGAACACCGGTCAGGCGCCGGTGTACGTGGTCCACTTCACGCAGAAGGAGGCGGTGGAGCGGGCGCAGTCCCTGATGAGCATCAACATGTGCTCGAAGCAGGAGAAGGACGCCATCGCCGACCTGATCGGCGGTTTCCGCTTCACCACCAAGTTCGGCCGCAACCTGTCCCGGTACGTGCGGCACGGCATCGGCGTGCACCACGCGGGCATGCTGCCCAAGTACCGTCGCCTGGTGGAGCGGCTGGCGCAGGCCGGCCTGCTGAAGGTGATCTGCGGCACCGACACGCTCGGCGTGGGCGTCAACGTGCCGATCCGCACGGTGCTGTTCACGGCGCTGTCGAAGTACGACGGGCAGCGGGTGCGGATCCTGCGGGCCCGCGAGTTCCACCAGATCGCCGGGCGGGCGGGCCGGGCCGGGTTCGACACCGTCGGCCAGGTGGTGGCGCAGGCGCCGGAGCACGTGGTGGAGAACGACAAGGCGCTGGCCAAGGCCGGGGACGACCCGAAGAAGCGCAAGAAGGTGGTCCGCAAGAAGGCCCCGGACGGGTTCGTGTCCTGGACGGAGGAGACCTTCGAGCGCCTGATCGCGGCCGACCCGGAGCCGCTGGTGTCCCGGTTCAAGGTCAGCCACGCGATGCTGCTGTCGGTGATCGGCCGCCCGGGCGACCCGTTCGAGGCGATGCGCCACCTGCTCACCGACAACCACGAGGACCGGGCCGCGCAGCGCCGGCACATCCGCTCGGCGATCGCGATCTACCGCTCGCTGCTGGAGGGCGGCGTGGTCGAGCGGCTGGACGAGCCGGACGCCGAGGGCCGCACCGTCCGGCTGACCCTGGACCTGCAGGAGAACTTCGCGCTGAACCAGCCGCTGTCCACCTTCGCGCTGGCGGCCTTCGACCTGCTGGACCCGGAGTCGCCCTCGTACGCGCTGGACGTGGTCTCGGTGGTCGAGGCGACCCTCGACGACCCGCGGCAGATCCTGGCCTCGCAGGAGAACAAGGCGCGCGGCGAGGCGATCGGCGAGATGAAGCGCGACGGCGTCGAGTACGAGGAGCGGATGAACCGGCTCCAGGAGATCACGTACCCGAAGCCGCTGGAGGAGCAGCTCGGCCACGCCTACGAGGTGTACCGCCGGGCGCACCCGTGGATCGGCGACCACCCGCTGCGTCCGAAGTCGGTGGTGCGGGACCTGTACGAGCGGGCGATGACGTTCACCGACTACGTGGGCTTCTACGACCTGGCGCGGACCGAGGGCATCGTGCTGCGCTATCTGGCGGGCGCGTTCAAGGCGCTGGAGCAGACCGTTCCGGACGACCTCAAGACCGACGACCTGAAGGACGTCATCGCCTGGCTGGGCGAGCTGGTCCGGCAGGTCGACTCCTCGCTGCTGGACGAGTGGGAGGCGCTGGCCAACCCGACCGGTCCGGAGACGGCGGAGGTCCGGCTGGACGACAAGCCGGCGCCGGTCACGGCCAACGCCCGGGCGTTCCGGGTGCTGGTCCGCAACGAGCTGTTCCGCCGGGTCGAGCTGTGCGCGCTGGAGCACTACGACGCGCTCGCCGAGCTGGACGGCGAGGACGGCTGGAACGCGGACCGCTGGGCGGACGCGATGGACGGGTACTGGGAGGAGTACGACGACCTGTCGACCGGCCCGAACGCGCGCGGCCCGAAGATGCTGCTGATCGAGGAGGTCGAGGACGAGGGCCTGTGGCGGGTCCGGCAGATCTTCGACGACCCGAACGGCGACCACGACTGGGGGATCTCGGCCGAGGTCGACCTGTACGGCTCCGACGAGGAGGGCCGGGCGGTCGTCAAGGTGACCTCGGTGGGCGCGCACTGACGGCCCGTCAGCCGCCCGGCCGCTGTTCCAGCCGGGCGGCGATCGTGCGGGCGCAGTCGGCGGCGGAGGCCGAGGCGGTGTCCACCGTGAGGTCGTAGTCGACCCCGGTGTGCACGCGTTCGGCCTGGTCGGCGGCCATTCCGGCGGTCCGGTCGGGGCGGTCGACCTCGCGGGCGGCGGCGACGGCGGCCGGGCAGCGGACGCCGACCCAGAGCACGTCGAGGCCGTGCAGGGCTTCGCGCCAACGCGCCTGGGAGGCCGGGCCGGAGAGGAACACGTCGTCGACCACCACCCGGGCCCCGGCCCGGGCGGTGGCGGCGACGCCCGCCATCCAGGCGCCCTCCAGGGCCCGGAACCCGGCGCCGACGCCCACCGTCCCGTCCGCCGCGCCGAGTTCGATGCCCGCCCCGCCGCGGAGCAGCCGTCCGGGCATCGCCGCGATCAGGTCGTCGATCCCGAACACCAGCCAGGGGTCCGCCAGTTGCTCCTGCAGTTCGCGGGCCAGGCTGCTCTTGCCGCTGCTGGAGCCGCCGTTCAGCACGATCACCCGGGCCGTCGCTCCCCCGCGCCCGCGGTCCGTTCCGGCGGCGGCGCTCACCGCTGCCCGACCACCGACAGCAGCACGTCCACCAACTGCCGTGCCGCGTCCGGGCGTCCGTGCTCGCGGGAGCGGGCCGCCATCGCCGCGCGGCGTTCCGGGTCCTCCAGCAGGGGGGCCAGGGCCGACCGCAGGTGGTCGGGGGCGACCTGGCCGAGCAGGGCGGTCGCGGCGCCGGACTGCTGGAGGTGGGTCGCGTTGTGGACCTGCTCGTCGCCGGCCGAGGTGGCGAGCGGGACGAAGACGGCGGCCTTGCCGAGCGCGGTGAGTTCGGCGAGGGTGCCGGCACCGCTGCGGCTGACCACCACGTCGGCGAGGGCCAGCACGTCGGGCAGTTCGGCGCCCAGGTAGCCCGTCGGCAGGTAGCGGGCGGCCGCCCCCGGCGGCAGGGCGGCCGCGGCGGCGCGGGCGGCCTCCTCGTTCGCGGGGCCGCACTGGTGGACGACGTTGGCGCGCTCCAGCAGCCACGGCAGGATGCCGGTGACCAGGGTGTTGATCTGCACCGAGCCCTGGGCGCCGCCGGTGACGTAGACCGTCGGCAGCGCGCGGTCGAAGCCGTACAGGTCGAGCGCCGCGACGGCCTTCTCGGCCTGCCCGGCGAGCACCGCGGGCCGGACCGGGTTGCCCGTCACCGCTGCGGTGCGGCGGGCGGAGCCGGGCAGCAGCGGCAGCGTGGACGGGGAGGAGACGGCGACCCGGGTGGCGGCCCGGGCCAGCACCTTGTTGGCCAGGCCGAGCCGCACCGTCTGCTCGTGCACCACGAGCGGCACCCGGAGCGAGCGGGCGGCGAGGCCGACCGGCACCGCGACGTACCCGCCGGTGGCGAGCACCGCGTCGGGGCGGAACTCCGCGATCAGCCGGCGGGCCTGGACGGCGCCGAGCGGCACCCGGGCCATGTCCTTGAGGTTCGTCGGGGAGAGCAGCTTCAGCGGGTTCGAGGAGCGCCGGAGCTTGCCGGTGGCGACGGGCGCGAACCGGATGCCCTCGGCGGGGGCGACCCTGGCCTCCAGCCCGGCCGCGGTGCCCACCCAGAGCACCTCCGCCGTCCGCCCCTGCCCGGCCAGCCGCTCCTGGAGGGCCCGCACCGCCGTCAGCGCCGGGTAGGTGTGCCGCCCGTCCCGCCGCCGGTGACCACCAGCCGTACCGGCCCGCCGTGTTCCGCCATGTCCTCGCCGTCCTCCCGCGCCGGGCCACCCGCCTGACGCCCCCTCACCCTACGGCGCTCCGGCACCCGCCCGGCGCACGCCGCGCACCCACGGCCGGGGGCCGTGCAGCCGGACGACGTACCGGTGGTGGGCCCGGCCCTCGGGCGAGGTGGCGGGGACGGCGGCGAGGCCGTCGGGGAAGAGCACCCCGCCCGCGTACGGCAGGGTGCTCGTCCCGAAGCGGTTGCCGTGCAGCCGACCGGTCGTCAGCCGTCCCCGGTCGGTCCGGAACCGGACCTCGCGCCGGTTGCCGAACAGCAGGACGCTCTCCCGGAGGTCGCCCGCGTCGGTGTGCACCTCGAAGTCCCAGTCGCCCGCGGCGCCGCCGGGCCGCCCGCGCAGGCGGCGCAGGAACCGGGGCAGGTCGACCGGGGCGCCGAACGGGATCACCGCGTCGGCGTAGGGCTCCCCGGCGACGAAGCAGATCCTGAACTCCAGCCCGTACAGCCGCCCTCGGACCTTCCGCCGGCTGTAGAGCGAGAAGGCGTCCGCGTCGTCGTAGCGGGCCCGGTCCCCGGCCCGGACGTGCCGGGCGAGGTACTCGAACGACAGCGCCTCCGGGTGCGCCGGCAGCCCCGGCATCCGTTCGACCGACCCGTGCCACAGGTAACGGCACATCAGCTCGACGGGATGCGTCTCCCGCACCTCCGGCGCGAAGAACCCGTCGGAGAAACTGTCCCGCACGATTCCCTCCTCCCTCCCGGTGTCCTGATGGTGCGTCAGCCGCCGGAGCGGGCGCCGGAGCGGGGCGGGGCCGGGGTGCCGGGCGCGGGGTGGGGGGCGAGGCCGCGGACGGCGAGGTCGACCAGGGCGTCGACGTAGGCGGGGGTGACGGGTTCGCCGAGCAGGAGGTGGCGGGCCAGGAGGGGGCTCATCAGGGCCTCGACGGCGGCGCGGAGGTCGGCGCCGGGGCGGATCTCGCCGCGGGCGGCGGCCCGGTGCAGGAGCTGTTCGGCGCGGGCCAGCCGGTCGGCCCAGTAGGCGTCGCGGTTGCTGCGGGTGTCGGCGTTCGGCGGGGCGATGCTCAGGTGGAGCAGCGCGGGGCCCTCGGGGGTGGCGAGGAACGCGGCGAGGGCGGTGAGGAGTTGGCGCAGGTCGCCGCGGAGGCTGCCGGTGTCGGGCAGCGGGACGGCCTGGTCGGTGTAGTCGGCGAGGGCTTCGCGCAGCAGGTCCTCGCGGGTGCCCCAGTTCCGGTAGACGGAGGTCTCGTGCACGCCCGCCGCGGCGGCGACGGCCGCCACGGTGGCGGCCTCCAGTCCGCCTTCGGCGAGCAGGTGCACGGCGGCGTCGAGCACGGCCCGCCGCATCGCGGCGCCGCGCCGCCGCAGCGGGGTCACCTTCGCGCCGATGGCCGGCTCCGGACAGATGCCGTCCCCTGTCTTCATTCCCGTCTCCCCGTCGGTCGTGGTCGTGGTCGTCGGTCGTGGTCGTCGGTCGTGGTCGTGGTCGTCGGTCGTGGTCGTCGGTCGTGGTCGCCCCGTCGGGCCGCCGCGCGCCGGGCGGGACGGCGGGCCCTCCCGAGCAGAGTAACGCAGGCAACCTTGCGTTGCCTCGGGGCGCGGCGTACGCTCGACAACGCAAGTCAGCTTGCGATAGCCCGGCCGGGGCCGACCGCCCCGGGACGGGGCCTCGCAAGGGCAACCAGGCCGCCGACGGTCCGCCGACGGCCGGAGAGGATCGACCACGGCCGTGATGCGCGCCGTCCGCCTGCACCTGCCCACCCGCACGCTGAGCGTGGAGGAGGTGGAGCGTCCGGTGCCCGGCCCCGGCCAGGTGCTGGTGAAGGTCGAGGCGGCCGGGGTCTGCCTGTCCGACGCGCACCTGATCGACGGCACGCTGACGCCGCTGCACCTGCCGGGCGAGAGCGTCACGCTCGGCCACGAGGTCGCGGGCACCGTCGCCGGGTCGGGCCCGGAGGCGGGGAGTTGGCGGCCCGGCGACCGGGTGGTGCTGCAGGCCGGCGAGCAGCGCGACGGGATCACCTGGACCCGCGGCGTGGACTACGACGGCGGCTGGGCCGAGTACGCGCTGGCCCGCGCCGACACGCTGGTCCGGCTGCCCGACGCGATCCCGTTCGACCAGGGCGCGATCGTCCCGGACGCGGTCTCCACCCCGTGGGGCGCCGTCACCACCACCGGCCGGGTCCGCCCCGGCGAGCCGGTCGGCGTCTGGGGCATCGGCGGCCTCGGCGCGCACGGCGTACAGCTGGCTGCGGACGATCGGCGCCAACCCGGTGGTCGCCGTCGACCCCTCCCCCGCCGCCCGCGAGCGCGCCCTCGCCTTCGGCGCCGACCTCGCGCTGGACCCCGCCGACCCCGAACTGGCCGCCCGGATCGGCGCCGCGACCGGCGGCGCGGGCCTGGCCGCCGCCTTCGACTTCGCCGGCGTCCCGGCCGTCCGCGAACAGGCCCTCACCGTGCTGGGCGCGCACGGCCGCCTGGTCCTGGTGGGCCTGACCGACCAGCCGCTGACGGTCCGCGACAGCGTCCGCTTCTCCTACCTGCAGCAGCAGATCCTCGGCCACTACGGCTCCGAGGAGAGCGCCGTCCCGCAGCTGCTCGCCCTGGCCGCCGGCGGCCGCCTCGACTTCTCCCGCTCCATCACCGAGGTCCTCCCGCTGGAACGGGCCGCCGAGGCCGTCGAACGCCTGCACAGCAAGCAGGGCGACCCGATCCGCCTCGTCCTGCGGCCCTGACGCCCCGTCACCGCGCCGGGCCCGCCCCCTCACCCGGGGGGCGGGCCCGGTTTGCGTTGGAGCACACTCCAACCCGTACGTTTCCGGTGTCCCCGCAGCGCGCCACCGCACCCGAGGAGAGCACCATGACCAGCGGCCCCGACAGCACGGACCGGGCCACCACCCGGCAGCAGCGGTTCGAGCACGGGAGGGAGGTGCTCGGCCGGATCGACGGCGGCGCGGGCGAGCAGGTGATCGCCTCGCTCGCCGACGTCTCGCCCGAACTGGCCCACCAGGTCGTCGCCTGGGGCTTCGGGGAGATCTACTCGCGGCCGGAACTCGCCCCGCGCGACCGGCAGTTGGTCACCCTCGGGATGCTCACCGCGCTCGGCGGCTGCGAACCGCAGCTGCGGTTCCACGTCAACGCCGCGCTGAACGTCGGCCTGACCCCGCAGCAGATCGTCGAGGCGCTGCTCCACTCGGCCGGCTACTGCGGCTTCCCGCGCGCCCTGAACGCCACCCTCGCCGCCAAGCAGGTCTTCGCCGAACGCGGCCTGCTCCCGCTCACCGAGGACCGGCGGGCCTGAGCCGTGCGGATCGTCCACCGCCGCCCCGCCCCGGCGCTCGCCCGCCACGTCGACCGGTACTGGCACGCCACCGCGCCGCC
Source organism: Kitasatospora sp. NPDC088391 (assembly GCF_044753345.1). Lineage (NCBI taxonomy): Bacteria > Bacillati > Actinomycetota > Actinomycetes > Kitasatosporales > Streptomycetaceae > Kitasatospora > Kitasatospora sp. NPDC088391. Next base: position 268,975 of record NZ_JBIVNB010000004.1, on the reverse strand, counting down.
CGGGCCGCTGCCCGCGCTGCTCCCTGGCACCGGCGCCGAGCTCTGGCTGCACCGCGGCGCGCCGCCGCACCGGGACGGGGCGGCCGGGCCGCTGCCGCGCGCGCACCTGGTCTGCCTGCGCGCCGGGAGCTGGCGGCTGACCGCCGTCGAACCGCTGGACGTGCTGGTGGTCCGACTGCGGGCCGGGGCGCTCGCCGCCCTGCTCGGCCCGCGGGTCGACCGGCTGTCCGACACCGTGACGGACCTGGCCGAACTCTGGGGGACGGCCGGGCGGCGGCTCGGCCTGGCCCGCGAAGTCCCGGACGTCGAGCGGCACTTGGCGGCCCTGCTGACCCCCGTTCCGGAGCGGTTCCGGACGGCCGAGGCCGCCGTCCGGCTGATCCGCCGCGACCCCGGGGCCGCCCGGATCACCGAACTCGCCGCCCGGCTCGGCACCACCGCCCGCACCCTGCAGCGCACCGTCCCGGCCGTGGCGGGCTCCGGCCCCAAACAGGTGCAGCGCCTCGCCCGGTTCCAGCAGCTCGCCAGGTCCGCGCTGCTCTCCCCCGGCCGCCCCGACCATCTGCGGCACGCCCTCGCCGCCGGCTTCTACGACCAGAGCCACGCCGCCCGCGAGTTCCGCCGCCTCACCGGGGCCACCCCCGGCGCCCGGCTGGCCCCGGGCACCGCGCACTTCTACTTCCCCCCGCTGCCCCGGGGCTGACCCCGGGGCGGGGCCGCCGGGCGCGGTGTCGCTTTCCTCCTATCGGCGGGGCGTCCGGTGCGGCCAGGCTGGCGGCCGACAGCGCGACCCACCACCCGAGGAGCAGCCCGTGTCCAGTCTCGTCGTCGCCGTCCTGCGGGCCCGGCCCGAGCAGGCCGACCCGCTGGAGGCCGAACTGCGCGCGCTCGCCGCCCGGACCGCCGAGGAGCCCGGGGCGCTCGGCTACACGGTGGCCCGTGAGGGCGAGCGCTTCCTGGTGCTGGAGGAGTACCGCGACGACGCCGCCCGCGAGGCGCACTTCGCCGCGCCCTACGTCCGGGCGCTGCTCGCCCGCTTCCCCGCACTCCTCGCCGGGGAGGCGCAGGTGGAGACCGGCGCCCGGCTGACGGCGTTCCGCCGCTGAGGCCGCGCCCCGCTCAAACACTTGGTCTGGACCATTGGCCGGAACGGGGCGGCGCGACGCGCTCCGGCCCCCCGCCGCCTCCGCCGCCCCGGCCACCCCGGCCGCCCCCGGACCTCCCGGCGGAACGACCCTTCGCAGGCGGAGGGAGGCCCCGGGCGCCCCGGTGGCCGCTTCCGGCCCACCCGTCGCCTTCCGGCCGCATTGGTCTCGACCATTGCCAGGTGACGGCCCGGTGAAAGAAGCTCCTCCCCGGGCACCGGATCATCACGACCGGAGGCCCTTCCCCCGGACGAGGAAGGCAGTAACCCACCCATGCGCAAAGCGATTTCGGCCCTCGGCCTGACCGGACTGCTCACGGCCGCCGCCCTGCTGGCGGCGCCCTCCGCCCAGGCGTTCGGCTACGTCTACGTCGGCATGTACCCGAGCGGCGCCGCCTGCGAGGCCGCCGGCCAGGGCTACGTGAACCGCGGCCAGGCCGTCGCCTACTTCTGCGACGTCGCCCCGAACACCGCCCGCCTCTCCATCGTCCCGTCCTGACCCCGCCGCACTCCCCCGCACCCCCGCCGCCGGACGACCGGCAGCGGGGGTGCGCCCTGGTCCGGTGTGGTTGGCTGCCCGGATGAGCGAACCCCGCACCACCGCCGTCCTGCGTCCGCGCGAACCGGGCGACCTGCCCGGATGCGTGGCGGCACTGCGCGCCGTGCACGCGGCCGACGGCTACCCGCGCAACTGGCCCGCCGATCCGGCGGGTTGGCTGGCGCCGGCGGACCAGCTCACGGCCCTGGTCGCGGTGCTCGACGGGGAGGCGGTCGGGCATGTGGCCCTCACCCGCGGGACGGGCCGGGACGTCGCCGCCGCGCGGTGGGCGGAGTCGGCGGGACGGGACGCGACGGAGGCCGCCGAGGTCGGGCGGCTGTTCGTCGCCCCGGCGGCACGCGGCCGCGGCCTGGGCGCGCGCCTGCTGGCCGCCGCCGGGACGGCAGCGCACGCACACGGACTCCACCCCGTGCTGTGCGTCCAGGACGGCGACCGGGCAGCCCTCGCCCTCTACCGGCGGTCCGGCTGGACCGACACCGGAACCCTCCGGGACACCTGGCCGGACGGCCCCGTCACCCTCCGCTGCTTCGCCGGACCCTCCTGATCGGCCGCCCCGGTCCTCCCCTTCCCCCTTCCCCCTCTCCCCTCTCGCCGCGGTCCCTCCCGGCCTCTCCGCCCCTCCCCGCCCGGCTTTTCCGGTCCCGGCCTCCCCGAGCTGCTTCTCTCCCGGCCCCCTCCCGCCCCGGCCTCCCCCGTCCTGCTCGTTGCTCACTCGGCCCACCGCCCCGATCCCTCTCCCGACCTGCCCCTTTCCCCGCTCCACCGCTGCCCCGGTCCGGGGCGGGCCGCCCCGAGGACGGTGGCGCCGGGGCGACAGGGGTGGCCGCTACAGTGCGGGCCATGGTTCACAACTCCTCCGGGCCCCGGGATCATTGGGCCCCCTGCGCACCCGACCAGGCACCCGATCCGGCCTGGGACCGCGAGCTGGCCGAGGCGTTCGGCGCCCTGCTCGGCCGACCGCTCGACGCGTACGACGGGGACGCGGTGTACGCCGCCAGCGTGAACGGCAACTACCTGCAGGAGCTGGGCCTGCACCGGGACCCGGTCTGGATGCGGCCGGCCGTGCTGAGCGGGGCGGAGCCGCTGGCCTGGGAGGCGTACGTGTTCGACGCGGACCCGAAGTCGCCGGTGTTCGACGCGAGCCGGTCGATCTTCGAGTTCTGGGCGGGGGCGACCGAGGCCCGGGCCGCACTGCCCGCCGGGTTCCTGGCGGACGTGGACGCGGCCTGCTTCCGGGACGGCCTGATCCGGGGCGCGGAGCTGGCGCCGCTGGTCGAGCGGCACGGGGTGGACCTGGGCGACCCGGCGGTCCTGGACAGCTGGCAGCTGTACTTCCCGTGCCTGCGCTCCGACGGCACCCTGCTGGACGCGCTGTGCACGGCGACCGCGACCGGGCGCCGCCCGACCGACCTGCTGTCCTTCGAGGTCGAGCCGGACGAGGAGTGGGTGGAGGCGCTGGAGGGCATCGGGAACGTCGAACTGCGCGAGCACCTGGCCTACTTCTGCACGGACGGCGACGAGGGCCTGATGCCGGACTTCGACGAGGAGCCGCCCGGCTCGGTGCTGATCGAGGAGGGCTGCCGCGCGGTGATCGGCTGGCAGGACGGGCACGGCCAGATCGACCTGGTGGTGCTCCGGTTGAGCGACGAGGCGGCCGGCCGCCGCTGAACTCCCTCGGGGCGGCGGGCAAATCGTTCGCGCCCGCCGCCCGGGCACCGGATGATCACGGCATGACGACACTGCACGAGAACGAAGTCCCGGTCGACGAGGCCGCATTGCGGCGCCTGCTGCGGGCCCAGCGGCCGGAGTGGGCCGAACTGCCGCTCGCCCCGGCCGGATCGGGCACCGACAATCGGATGTTCCGGCTCGGGGCGGAGCTGCTGGTGCGGCTGCCGCGCACGGCGGAGAACGCGGAGGCGGTCCGCAAGGAGCAGACCTGGCTGCCCCGGCTCGGCCCGGCGCTGCCGTTCGCGGTGCCGGAGCCGGTGCACGAGGGCGTGCCGGACGAGGCGTTCCCGCTGGCCTGGTCGGTGTACCGGTGGATCGAGGGCGGGACGCCGGGGCCGGGGTCGGTGCGCGACTGGGCCGCGTTCGGGGCCGAACTGGCGGCGGCGGTGCGCGCGCTGCACGCGCTGCCGCTGCCCGCCGAGGACGAGCGGGCGGGCCTGTCCTGGTACCGGGGCGGCGAGTTGGCGCCCTGCGACGACTGGGTGGGACGCGAGTTCGCGGCCGTCCGGGCCGCGGAGCGCGGTGCCGCGCCGGGCCGGGACCGGGGCCGTGACCTGGACCTGGACCTGGACCGGCTGCACGGCTGGTGGCGGGAGGCGCTGCGGCTGCCCGCGCCGACCGGGCCGCCGGTGTGGCTGCACGGCGACCTGAAGCCGAGCAACCTGCTGGTCCGGGACGGCGCGCTGCACGCGGTGATCGATTTCGGCGGCCTGTCGATCGGCTTCCCGGACGCCGAGCACGCCCCGGTCTGGGACCTGCCCGCCCCGGCCCGGCGGGCGTACTGGGCGGCGGCGGAGCCCGCGGAGGAGACCCGGCTGCGGGCCCGGGCCTGGGCGATCGCGGTGGGGGTGGCGGGGCTGTCGTACTACCGGGAGCGCGACCCGGTGTTCGCCGCGGAGTGCCGGACCCGGTTGCTGGCGGTGCTGGCGGACGGGGAGGAGGGCGTCCCGACGCACACCCCCACGCACTGACATGACCACGGCGAGTAGCTTTTCATCATCGTCACACATCTGATCTTGCGTCAATCTGTATCTTTTTTGCGTTCCCCCGTGGACTTCGTGCCGCACCGCGCCTACGCTCGGCACGCCCGGCCACCACCCGGGCCTTTCTCCCCCGCAGGAAGACACGGTCCCCCATGCAGAATCCCCCCACCCGCGCCCGGCGGGTCGTCGCCTCGTTGGCGGCCCTCGCCACGGGCGCAGCAGGTCTGTTGGCGGTGGCGTTCGTCAACGCCGGTCCGGCCCACGCCGCAGCGGTTCCCGCGCTCTCCCCCCTGGGCGTGCCGAACCGCGGGGCAAGCGTCCCGTTCGTCGAGCAGGAGGCCGAGTACGCGGCCACCAACGGCACCGTGGTCGGCCCGGACCGGCTGTACGGCCACCTGGCCTCGGAGGCGTCCGGCCGACAGGCCGTGACGCTCAACTCGGCCGGTCAGTACGTGGAGTTCACGCTCACCGCGCCCGCCAACTCGATCGACTTCCGGTACAGCCTGCCGGACACCCCGGACGGCAAGGGCCGCGACGCCTCGATGGACCTGCTGGTCGACGGGCAGAAGCTGAAGAGCGTCGACGTGACCTCCAAGTACAGCTGGTACTACGGCGGTTACCCGTTCAACAACAACCCGGGCGACTCCAACCCGCACCACTTCTTCGACGAGACCCGCACCCTGCTGGGCTCCACCTACCCGATCGGGACGAAGATCCGGCTGCAGGTGTCGTCCACCGCGCAGTCCCCCAGCTTCACCGTCGACCTGGCGGACTTCGAGAAGGTCGCCGACCCGATCGCCAAGCCCGCGGGCGCGATCGACGTGGTGGCGGACTTCGGCGCCGACCCCACCGGCGCCACCGACTCCACCGCGAAGTTCCAGGCCGCGGTCAACGCCGGTGCGGCGCAGGGCCGGACGGTCTACATCCCGCAGGGCAACTTCACGCTGTACGACCACGTGGTGGTCGACAAGGTGACGCTGGCCGGCGCGGGCCCCTGGTACAGCGTGCTGGGCGGCCGTGACCCGATCAACCGCAACCGGGCGGCGGGCATCTACGGCAAGTACGTCGCGGGCGGCGGCTACGGCGGCGCGATCCGGCCGCAGGAGGCGGGCGGCCCGAGCCAGAACGTCACGCTGAAGGACTTCGCCATCATCGGCGACGTGCGCGAGCGGGTCGACGACGACCAGGTGAACGCCTTGGGCGGCGCGATGTCCAACTCCACGGTCGACAACCTGTGGATCCAGCACACCAAGGTCGGCGCCTGGATGGACGGTCCGATGGACCACTTCACCATCAGGAACAGCCGCATCCTGGACCAGACCGCCGACGGCGTGAACTTCCACACCGGCGTGACCAATTCGACCGTCACCAACACCTTCCTGCGCAACACCGGTGACGACGGCCTGGCGTCCTGGCCGGAGCGGGTGGCGAACGTCAACGACAGCTTCACCCACAACACGGTGGTGCTGCCGATCCTCGCCAACAACATCGTCACGTACGGCGGCAAGGACTTCACCATCGCGGACAACGTGATGGCGGACACCATCACCAACGGCGGCGGCCTGCACATCGCCAACCGCTACCCGGGTGTCACCTCCGGCAACGGCACCGCCGTCGCGGGGACGATCACCGCGGCCCGCAACACCCTGATCCGGACCGGGAACAGCGACTACAACTGGCAGTTCGGCGTCGGCGCGATCTGGTTCGACGGCCTGAACGAGCCGATCAACGGCGCGACCATCAACGTCACCGACACCGACATCCTGGACAGCTCCTACGAGGCGATCCAGACCATCGAGGGCGGCGTCACCGGCGTCAACCTGACCAACGTGAACATCGACGGCGCGGGCACCTACGCGATCCAGGCGCAGGCCAACGCGCAGATGAAGTTCACCAACGTCAAGGCCAAGAACATCGCGCAGGCCGCGACGCCGATCCACAACTGCGTGGGAACCGGCTTCCAGATCACCGACGGCGGCGGCAACTCCGGCCTGACCGGCTCGACCTGCACCGGCCAGTGGCCGGCCCCGGTCTGGACGTACAACGGCGTTCCGGTGGGCGGCGGTTCGACCTCCTCGCCGTCCCCGTCGCCGTCCGCCTCCGTCCCGGGTTCGCCCTCCCCGTCGCCGTCCACCTCGACCGGCCCGACCTGCCCGAGCGGCAGCGGGAACCTGGCGCAGGGCCGCCCGGCGACCGCCTCCGGCACCAACGCGGGCCTCGGCGCGGGCAACGCGGTCGACGGTGACGCCAACTCGTACTGGGAGAGCGCCAACAACGCCTTCCCACAGTGGCTCCAGGTCGACCTCGGCTGCTCGCAGAGCCTGACCAGGGCCGTCCTCAAGCTGCCCCCGGCCAGCGCCTGGGCCGCCCGGACCCAGACCCTGACCGTGCAGGGCTCCACCGACGGCACCACCTTCAGCACCCTGGTCGGCTCCACCGGGTACACCTTCGACCCGGCCACCGGCAACACCGTGACCGTCAACCTCCCCGCCACACCCACCCGCTACGTCCGACTGACCTTCACCGGCAACACCGGCTGGCCCGCCGGACAGCTCTCCGAACTCCAGGCGTTCGGCGGCGGCGCCACCTCCTCGCCGTCCTCGTCACCGTCCTCGTCGCCGTCGCCGTCCACCTCGACCGGCCCGGCCTGCCCGAGCACCGGGAACCTGGCGCAGGGCAAGTCGGCGACCGCCTCCGGCACCAGCCAGAGCTACGGTCCCGGCAACGCGGTCGACGGTGACGCCAACTCGTACTGGGAGAGCGCCAACAACGCCTTCCCGCAGTGGCTCCAGGTCGACCTCGGCTGCTCGCAGAGCCTGACCAGGGCCGTCCTCAAGCTCCCGCCGGCCAGCGCCTGGGCCGCCCGGACCCAGACCCTGACCGTGCAGGGCTCCACCGACGGCACCACCTTCAGCACCCTGGTCGGCTCCACCGGGTACACCTTCGACCCGGCCACCGGCAACACCGTGACCGTCAACCTCCCCGCCACACCCACCCGCTACGTCCGACTGACCTTCACCGGCAACACCGGCTGGCCCGCCGGACAGCTCTCCGAACTCCAGGCCTACGCTTCCTGACCCGTACCGTCCCGGGGCCCGGCACCTGACAGGCCGGGCCCCGGGACTCCGGCGTTCCCGGACCGGCCACCGGACCGGCCACCGGGACGGGTGCGGGACGGGTACGGGGGCGCGGGGCGCGGAATTTGTCGGACTGTGTCCACCGGTGTGGCTTTCGCCGTGATTGACCGGTCCGCGTGATAGGCAGGCGGCATGGTCTCCACCCCCGCCTTCCCCGAACTGCTGCGCCTGGTCGAGGACCGCTCGGCGGCCCTGCGCACCGCCGTCGCCACCGCCCCCGACCTGCGGGCCCGCGTCCCCGCCTGCCCCGACTGGGCGCTGTCCGACCTGCTGGAGCACGTCACCACGGTGCAGCGGTTCTGGACGGCGGCGGCCGCGACGGGCGAGGGCTTCACCCCCGTCACGCCCGAACCGGACGGCGCGCTGGCGCCCGCCGCCGCGCTGGCCCGCTCGGAGGAGGTCACCGGCGGGCTGCTGAAGGCCCTCGACGAGGCCGGGCCGGACGCGCCCTGCTGGACGTGGTGGCCCGGCACCGGGGCGCCCGGCACCGTCGCCGCGGTCGCCCGCCACCAGGTGCAGGAGGCCGCCGTGCACGCCCACGACGCCCAGCAGGCCGCCGGCTCCCCGCGGCCGGTGCCGGAGTCGGTGGCCGTGGACGGCGTCGACGAATTCCTCACCCTGTCCTGGGGCACCGCCGACCCGTGGCCGCACCCGCCGCTCGCCGTCCGGCTCCGCAGCACCGAAGGACCGTCCTGGCAGGTCGAGTTGGGGCCCGACGGACCACGGCGGGTCCCGGTCGGCACCACCGCGCTGCCGGGCGACACCGGCACGCTCCCCGGCGACACCGACGCACTCCCGCCCGGCATGCTCGAACTCTCCGGCCCGGCGGGCGAGTTGCTGCTCGTCCTGCACCGCCGGCGCCGCCCCGGCGGCCTGCGCACGACCGGCGACCCGACCGCACTGGAGCGACTGATCGCCTGGCCGCGCCTCGGCTGACACAACGTCAGCTCTTGTCCCGGGAAAGGGACTCGGCCGACTTCTCCCGAACGGTCGTGCCGCCCTGCGGAACAGTGCCGCGTCAGCGCTTCCTGCGGCGCGGGGCCCTGGCCGCGTTCTCCCGGGCGGCCGTCGCCGTCGCCGAGGTCAGCACCAGGAAGCTGCCCGCCGTGCAGAACAGCGCCGAAGCGCCCAGGAACAGGCGCTGCTGCGCGCCGCGCATCCGGTCGTACCGGTCCCGGTCGATCGCCACCCGCACGGTCCGCCCGGGGTGGTCGGCGGTGTCGCGCTGCAGGTAGTAGTAGCCGTCCCGGTCCGACCGGGCGTCCTGCGCGCCGCCGCCGGTGGTGAGGCCGAGCCCGATCAGCAGCACCGCGCCGGCGTACCCGGCCAGCAGCCCGCGCGGCAGCAGCCGCAGGTAGGCCAGCAGGTCCCAGCCGGCGCCCCGGCGCAGCAGCGGCACCCGCACATTGCGGACCAGCGCCCACCCGAACACCGGGAAGGTCGCCAGTACCAGCGGCGCCCACAGCCAGATCGGCAGCGGCGTCCGGAACGCCACCGCCAGGCCCAGCAGATCGATCCCGCACAGCGCCCAGGCCAGCACGAAGTGCACCCGGTGGCCGCCCCGCAGTTCCCCCAGCACGTGTCCCCCCGCTCCCCCGGTCCTCGACCGGCCGCCGCGCAGCGTAGCGCACCGCCCGGGCTTCCGGCCCGCCGATTACCGGCGGCGTACACTCCCCCTCATGGCGTGCCGCATCAGCGAGTTGGTCCTGGACTGCGTCGACCCGGAGCGGCTGGCCGCGTTCTGGTCGGAGGTGCTCGGCTACGTCGAGCTCGACCGGGAGCCGGACGGCAGCATCGAGATCGGGCCGCCCGGCGCGAGCTTCGGCGGCCCGCAGCCGACACTGGTGTTCGGGCCGTCCGCCGACCCGCGCCCGGTGAAGCTGCGCCTGCACCTGGACGTCAACCCGACCGACCGCGACGCGGACGCCGAGTTGGAGCGGCTGCTCGCCCTGGGCGCCCGCCCGGTGGACGTCGGGCAGAGCGGTGCGGAGCCCTGGCACGTGCTGCAGGACCCGGAGGGCAACGAGTTCTGCCTGCTGCGGACCAGGATCGCCCCGGCCTGACGCCCCCGCCGGCGCGCCCCCGCCCGGGCGCCCCGACGCCCCGGCCACGGGCGGGCCCGGTGCCGCCGGACGTTACCGGGCCGTAGGATCCGCCCGACGGCTTCCCTCGTCCGAACGGTGCGTGCCCATGACCTCGCTGCTGCTGTCCCGCCGTGATCTGGACTTCCTGCTGCACGACTGGCTGGACGCCGGTGCGCTGACCGCCCGGGAGCGGTTCGCCGCGCACGACCGGGAGACCTTCGACGCCGTGCTGGACCTGGCGCAGGAGATCGCGGAGCGGCACTTCGCCCCGCACAACCGGTCGGCGGACGAGCACGAGCCGCGCTTCGACGGCGAGCGGGTGCACCTGGTGCCCGAAGTGGCGGCGGCGCTGGAGGTGTTCGCGGCCTCCGGCCTGATGTCGGCGGCGATGGACCACGACCTGGGCGGCCAGCAGCTGCCGGTGCTGGTGGCGAACGCCTGCATGGCCTGGTTCCACGCCGCGAACGTGGGCACCGCCGCGTACCCGTTCCTGACCATGGCCAACGCCAACCTGCTCGCGGTGTACGGCACTCCGGACCAGCGGGAGCGTTTCGTCCGGCCGCTCGCGGCGGGCCGGTTCTTCGGCACCATGTGCCTCTCCGAGCCGCAGGCGGGCTCCTCGCTGGCGGACGTCCGGACCAGGGCCGAGCCGCAGCCGGACGGCCGGTACCGGCTGTTCGGCACCAAGATGTGGATCTCGGGCGGGGACCACGAGTTGGGCGAGAACATCGTCCACCTGGTGCTGGCCCGCACCCCGGGCGCGCCCGCCGGGGTCAAGGGCCTGTCGCTGTTCGCGGTGCCCAAGTACCTGGTGGGGGCGGACGGTTCGCTCGGCGCGCGGAACGACGTGGTGCTCGCGGGCCTGAACCACAAGATGGGCTACCGGGGGACGGTCAACACCGTGCTCAACTTCGGCGAGGGCCGGCACCTGCCGGACGGGGAGCCGGGCGCGGTCGGCGAGCTGGTGGGCGGGCTGCACCGCGGCCTGGCCTGCATGTTCCACATGATGAACGAGGCCCGGACGGGCGTCGGCCTGGGCGCGACCGCCCTCGGCTGCACCGGCTACCTGCACGCCCTGGAGTACGCGCGCTCCCGCCCGCAGGGCCGCCCGCTCACTGGCCGGGACGCCGCCGCGCCGCAGGTGCCGATCATCGAGCACCCGGACGTCCGGCGGATGCTGCTGGCCCAGAAGGCGTACGTGGAGGGCGCGTTGGCGCTCAGCCTGTACTGCAGCCGGCTGATCGACGAGCAGCGCACCGCGCCGGAGCCGGCCGACCGGGCCGCGGCCGGGCGGCTGCTGGAGGTGCTGACGCCGATCGCCAAGAGCTGGCCCGCGCAGTGGTGCCTGGCGGCGAACGACCTGGCGATCCAGGTCCACGGCGGGTACGGCTACACCCGGGACTACCCGGTCGAGCAGTTCTACCGCGACAACCGGCTGAACGCGATCCACGAGGGCACCCACGGCATCCAGGCCCTCGACCTGCTCGGCCGCAAGGCCGTCCAGGACGGCGGCGCGGGCCTGCGCGCGCTGCTCGCCGCGTTCGCCGCCACCACGGCCCGGGCCCGCGAACTCGGCGGCGGCGCGGCGGACTTCCCGGCGGACCCCACAGGGGACTTCCCGGCGGACCTCGCAACGGACTTCCCGGCGAACCTCGCGGCGGAGGCGGGCGGATTCGCGGACGCGCTGGACGCCGCCGCAGTCCGGATCGGCCGGACCACCGCCGCGCTGTGGGCCGCGGGCGACCCGGAGGTCGCGCTGCCGAACGCCTCGGTCTACCTGGAGGCGGTCGGCCACGTCGTGCTGGCCTGGATCTGGCTGGAGCAGTACCTCGCGCTGGGCGCCGCCGACACCCCGTTCCACCAGGGCAAGCGGCAGGCCGCCCGCTACTTCTTCCGGGTCGAACTGCCGCGCACCGGGCCGCAGTTCGACCTGCTCGACGGCCTGGACCGGACGGCCGCCGAGACCGACCCCGACTGGTTCTGACCCGCTCGCCGGTCAGGGTCCGACGAGGTCCGGGGTGTCCTCCTCGCCGGGCCCGGCGGCGTCGCTGAGACCCAGCCGCAGGTGCTCGGTGTGGTAGACGGCCTGGTCGAGCAGCGCGGCGACATGGTTGTCGTACAGCTCGTAGACCACCGAGCGGCCGTTGCGGCGGCCGACCACCAGGCCGAGGTGGCGCAGCACGCGCAGCTGGTGCGAGCAGGCGGACTGCTCCAGCCCGGCGGCGCGGGCGAGTTCGGTGGCGGGGCAGGGACCTTCGCGCAGCCGGGAGAGGATCAGCAGCCGGGAGGGCGTGGCGAGGGCCTGGAGCGTGGTGGCGACCCTGGCCGCGCTGTCCGCGTCCAGGGGTGTGCGCGGGACGGCGTTGGCGGCGGCTCCATGACCCATGCGGGCCATCCTACATTCCATGCATGAATAGACCTTCATATGTTCAGGTATGGTGGGCGAGCAGCTCCCTCCGCCTGTCCGCCTGCCCCCAGGGACCGCTCCGCCATGCCCAGCACCGTGCCCCCCGCCCCCGCGCGACCGCACCCGCCCGCCGACCCGACCGCCCGGCCCACCACCGGCGCCGCCACGACCACCGCGTCCACGGCCGCCGCCACGCCCGACACGGTGCCGCGCCGGCGCACCCGGCTGCTCGCGCTGCCCGAGGCCCGCTGGGCCGCCGTCGCGCTGCTCGCCTTCGCCCTCGCCCTGCCGCTGCACCTGACCGGCGCCCCGGCCTGGATCTGGGGCCCGCTGTACGCCTGCGCCTACGCGGCCGGCGGCTCGGAGCCCGCCCTGGCCGGGCTGCGGGCGCTGCGGGAGCGGACCCTGGACGTCGACCTGCTGATGGTGGCCGCCGGACTCGGCGCGGCCGCGATCGGTCAGGTGCTGGACGGGGCGCTGCTGATCGTGATCTTCGCGGTCTCCGGCGCGCTGGAGGCGCTCGCCACCGCCCGCACCGCCGACTCGGTGCGCGGCCTGCTCGACCTGGCGCCCGCCACCGCCGCCCGGCTGTTCCCCGACGGCTCCGAACAGGACGTCCCGGTCGAGGAGTTGGCGGTCGGTGACACCGTCCTGGTGCGGCCCGGCGAGCGGATCGGCGCGGACGGGCGGGTGCTCGACGGCGTGAGTGAGGTCGACCAGGCCACCATCACCGGCGAGCCGCTGCCCGTCCCGAAGGCCGCCGGGGACGAGGTGTTCGCGGGCACCCTGAACGGCACCGGCGCGCTGCGCGTGCGGGTGGAGCGGGACGCCGCCGGATCGGTGGTCGCCCGGATCGTGGCGATGGTCGAGGAGGCCGCGGAGACCAAGGCCCCCACCCAGCTGTTCATCGAGAAGGTCGAGCAGCGCTACTCGCTCGGCATGGTCACGGCCGCGCTCGCCGTGTTCGCCGTCCCGCTGGCGTTCGGCTCGGCGTTCACCGACGCACTGCTGCGGGCGATGACCTTCCTGATCGTGGCCTCGCCCTGCGCGCTGGTGCTGGCCACCATGCCGCCGCTGCTGTCGGCGATCGCCAACGCCGGACGGCACGGCGTGCTGGTGAAGTCCGCGGCGGCGCTGGAGCGGCTGGGCCGCACCGGCGTGGTCGCCCTCGACAAGACCGGCACCCTCACCGAGGGCGCCCCCCGCCTGTCCGCCGTCCACCCGCTGCCCGGCTCCGGCCTGACGCCGGACGGGCTGCTCGCCCTGGCCGCGGCCGCCGAGCGCCCCAGCGAGCACCCGCTGGCCCGTGCCGTGCTGCGCGCCGCCCGCGAACGCGCCCTCCCGCTCGCCCCCGCCACCGACTTCACCGCCACCCCGGGCACCGGCGTCCGCGCCACCGTCGACGGCCGGGTCGTCGGCGTCACTTCCCCGACCGGCGCGACAGGCGGTGGTGGCGCGGCGGGTGGTGGCGCGGGCGCCGACGAGCTGGTCCGGGCCGCCGAGCGGGGCGGCCGGACGGCCGTGCTGGTGGCGGTCGACGGGGTCGTGGCGGGGGTGCTGGAGTTCGCCGACCGGCTGCGGCCGGACGCCGCCGGGGCCGTCGCCGCGCTGCGCGGGCTGACCGGGGCCGAGCCGGTGCTGCTGACCGGCGACAACCCGGGGGCCGCCGCGCGGGTCGCCGCCGAGGCCGGGGTCACGGACGTCCGCGCCGGGCTGCTGCCGCAGGACAAGGTCGCGGCCGTCCGGGAGTTGGCGGCGTCCGGGCGGGCGGTGCTGATGGTCGGCGACGGTGTCAACGACGCCCCGGCGCTGGCCGCCGCGCACGCGGGCGCGGCGATGGGCCGGGCCGGTTCGGACCTGGCGGTGGAGACCGCCGACGCGGTGGTCGTCCGCGACGAGCTGACCGCGCTGCCCGCCGTGGTCGCGCTGGCCCGCCGGGCCCGCCGGCTGGTGGTGCAGAACCTGGTGGTCGCGGCCGCGTTCGTCACCGCCCTGACCGCCTGGGACCTGTTCGGCACCCTGCCGCTGCCGCTCGGCGTGCTCGGCCACGAGGGCTCGACCGTGCTGGTCGGGCTGAACGGGCTGCGGCTGCTCCGCGAGTCCGCCTGGCGGCGGGCCGCCCGGTCCGGCACCGGGTCCGGCACCGGGGCTCGGGGATGACCCGGGGTGCGGGCCGGACCGACCGGCATGGCACCGTTGCACCCTGACAGCACATCGGCCGGACCGGCAGCGCGGTGGGAGCCGCGAGGACAGGAGCGCACCACGTGAGGACCGGAGCGGCGACGCGAGGCGACGGAGTCGGGCCCGGCACGGCCGCCGGAGCCGGGCGGTGAGCCGGCGGACCCGCCGGGAGGCGGCGGCCGTTCCGGCCCAGGGGGCGGCCGCGCGCTGCACGGTGACGGTCTGTCGGGGCTGCTGCTGCGGCACCGCGAAGATCCCCGGCATCGACCACGCCGCCCAGCTCGCCGACCTGCGCACCGCGCTCGCCGACCGCGCCACCGTGCGCCCCGTCCCCTGCCTGGACGCCTGCGAGCACGGCAACGTGATGGTGGTCCAGCCCTCCGCCGAGGGCCGCCGGGCGGGCGGCCGCCCGGTCTGGCTCGGCCTGGTCAACGACCGCGACGCCGCCGCCGACATCATCGCCTGGGTCGACGCGGGCGGCCCCGGCCTGGTCGAGGTCCCGCCGATCCTCGACCTGTACGTGTTCTCCCCGTCCCGGCGGGTCCGCGAACAGCTCGACGGCTGAGTCCGCCCCCGCCCGGGCCGGTGCGATGCGGTGCGCTGCGGACGGGGCCGGCTCGGCGGGATCGGCGCGGCGGGGCTGGCGCGGCGGGGTTCGGGATAGCTAGCATCCGGAATATGCGGACGAGCGAAGGCGTCGAGTGGGGCCTGCACTGCTGCCTCACCCTGGTCTGGGTGGGCGGGACGGAGCCGGTCCCCTCGGCGCGGCTGGCAGCGCTGTTCGAACTGTCGCCGACGTACCTCAACAAGGTGCTCCAACGCCTGGTCCGGGCCGGGCTGTTGACGTCCGTCTCCGGCCCGCGCGGGGGCGTCCGGCTGGCCCGGGCCCCCGAGCGGATCACCGTGATGGACGTGGTGGCGGCCGTCGAGGGCCCCGACCCGCTGTTCTCCTGCGCCGAGATCCGGCAGCGGGGCGCCTCCGCCGAGGGGGCCGCCGCCCACGAGTTCGCCCGCCCCTGCGGCATCGCCACCGCGATGCGCCGGGCCGAGCTCGCCTGGCGGCGCGAACTCGCCCGCCAGACCGTCGCCGAACTCGCCGCCGCCACCCCGACCGCCTCCGTCACCCGTCTCCGCGCCGCCCACGCCCGCCTCGCGGGCACCGCCTGACCGCCCGCCGCCCTGCCCGGCGGCTCCCCTCCTCGTCCCCTCGCCCTATTCAGGACATTTTCCATCCCGAATAGGGCGCCCACCGTTCCGGAGGACCACCCGCCATGGCCCGCACCCTGCCCGCACCTCCCCCGCCCGTCGCCCCCGCCGACCGCGGGTTGCGCGCCGCCGCCGTACTCGCGCTCGGCACCTTCGCCGTCGGCACCGACGCCTTCGTGACAGCGGGGTTCCTGCCCGCCGTCGCCGGGTCGCTGCACGTGTCGACCGCCGCGGCCGGCCAGTCCGTGAGCCTGTTCGCGGCCGGGTACGCGCTCGCCTCCCCGCTGCTGGCCGTCGCCACCGCCCGGGTGCCCCGGCGCGCCCTGCTGGTGGCGGCGCTGCTGGTGCTGGCCGTCGCCAACGCGCTGACGGCGCTCGCCCCGACGTACCCGGCACTGCTCGCCGCCCGCCTGCTCGCCGCGCTCGGGGCGGCGGCGTTCACCCCCGGCGCGGGGGCGGCGGCGGCCGCCCTGGTACCGGCCGAGCTGCGCGGACGGGCCCTCGCGCTGGTGATCGGCGGGCTGACGGCCGCGACCGCGCTCGGCGTGCCGCTCGGCCGGGTGGCCGCCGTGGGCCTCGGCTGGCGGTCCGCGCTCGGCGCGGTGGCCGTGCTCGCCGTGCTCTGCGCCGTGGCCGTGCGGCTGGCGCTGCCCCGGCTGCCCGGCACGCCGCCCGTCCCGCTGCGGGCCCGGCTGGCGGTGCTGCGGCGTCCCGGGGTGCGGCGAGTGCTGCCGCTGACGGTGCTCGGGATGGTGGCCTGCTACGTCCCGTACGCGTACAGCGTGCCGGTGCTGGCGGCGGTCGGCGTCACCGGCCGGACGGCCGCGGTGGCGGCGCTGGCGGTCTACGGGGCGGGCGCGGTGGCGGGCAACGCGCTGGCCGGGCGGTGGACCGACCGGGTCGGGCCGGTCCGGGTCCTGGCGACCGGGTACGGGGTGATGGCGGCGGTGTTCGTCCTCCTGGCCGCCCTGGCCGCCCCGGCCGTCCGGGCGGGAGCGGCACCGTTCGGGGCGGCGGCGGTGCTTCCGGCACTGCCGGTGCTCGGCTGGGGTGCGAGCAGCTGGTGCCAGACGCCGCCCCAGCAGCACCGGCTGCTGGCGCTCGCCCCGGAGCAGGGCGCGCTGCTGGTCTCGCTGAACGCCTCGGCGATCTACCTGGGCATCGGCGCCGGGACGGTGCTGGGCGGTTTCGCGCTGCCGTTCGGCGCCCCGGCGGTGTTCGCCCTCGCGGCGGTGCTGGCACTGGCCGCGACCGGCTGGCTGCGCCGCACGGCCCGCGCGGGGAGCACGCCGGAGGGCCCGGGCGCTACATCCACATGAACGGCTGGCCGGCCAGCGCGGCGGCGCAGTGGCTGCTGGCCGCGAGGACCTCGTCCGGGGCGTCGCCGACCCGCTGGTCGGCGTAGCGGGAGACGGTCAGGGTGAGGTAGTGGCCGACCAGTTCGACCCGGGTCGAGGCCATCGGCCTGACGTTCGCGGCGGGGGCCAACAGCCCGTCGGGGTAGGTGAATTCGAAGTCGGCGGCGCGGTCGCGGACGGTCTGCACGGCCTTCTCGGCGGTGACCGGGTCGGCGAACCGGAAGACCGTGACGCTGGTGATCACGGGCTGGTCGGTGCGGGTGAGCGCGACGGCGAGCCAGCCCTGGCAGCCGAGTTCCTCCAGGGCGTCGCGGGTCTTGTCGATCTGCACGGCGAGGCAGTCCGTGCCGTCCCGGGCGGCGGTGCGGCGGGCCCGGTAGGCGTCGAACTCGTAGGAGCGCTGGGCGGGGAAGTACCGTTCCACGGCGAAGGACTGAGACTCCGTCAGGGGCGCCACGGGCTGGCCCGCGACCGCCGCCGCGACCGTCCCGTTGCCGCTGGGGGCCAGGCCGGACGCCGCACCGTTGCGGTGCGGGGTGGCCACCACCCAGACCCCGCCGGCGGCCAGGGCCGCGACCACTCCCCACATCGCCACCTGCCGCCGCCGCTCGCCGACGACCCGGTGACCGGTCGGCGGGCGCGGGTCGCCTGCGGCTGGGTCCTCCTCGATGGTCATGGCGCAAATTCTAAGCAGCTGATCGTACTGCCCTGTCGTCGGGTCGGACGTGCAAGGACCGCCCGCCCCCACCTCCCCCTCCGGCCGACCGCCCCCGACCCGCCCCGGCAGGGTGCGCGCCCGGTGGCAACACCCCACGACAACGCCCCGGGGCCGCCCCGCCCGGAGCAGTCAAAAGCCGCAGGCCCGGTGCCGCCGTACTGATAGGGCTTGCCGACCCGCGCCCGCCGCCGGGGGCCGGCCGCGACCGGTGAGGGCGCCTTCGCGGGCGGGCGCGCGACCGGCGGCGCGTTGGTCGTCGCGGGTGTGACGCCGGCGCTCGGCTTCACCGTCCGGACCGCCGACGGCCTGGTGCTGGTGTCCGTCGGCTTCGACGCCGGAGGTGTCGTGGCCGTGCATCCGCAGGTACGCGAGCGTGTCGTGCCACGACGGGTTCTGGAACTGGATGGAGTCCGCCGGCCGACAGCCCGTCCGATCTGTGGTTGATCGACCAGTCACCGCCGGACTCGCACTGCGCGATCATGTCCCAGTCCGACACCGACACCGCCGAGCGACCGGTTGTTGACGAGGGCCTGGCCGCCGCCGATGATCAGCGAAGTGATGCGGTTCAGGCCGGCCGTGGTCAACAGGTTGCCCTCGGCCTCGGCGACACTGTCGCGCTTCAGGCCGTACCGGGCTTCGAGCATCCGCAGATCAGGGCCGGTCGGCTCGTGGCCGATGTCCTTGGTGATCTCGGCGACCGTCTCCGGGCCGTACTTGAGCACTCGCGCCCGGGGCTGCCACTTGATGCCGTCGATGCCGCTCATCGGGTGTCCTTTCGTTGAGGGCGGCGGCCTCACTCGGGCACGCCAAAACACCCGCCGGTCCCAGAGGACGGCGGGGAGTTTCTTCAACTCCGCTGACACGGAGATGAGATGGGTTCTCGACACCCCTCGTGTGTCGATCACGGCTGCCGGGAAGGTAGGAGCCGAGCGTGACAAGCGCCATACCCAAGGAGCCACCGTGGGGACAATACGCAAGATCATCGAAGAGGTCGTCACTGTCGTGACGACTGCAACCGTCACCGATGGTGACGAGAATGCCGGGCGGGTCTTCGGCAAAGCCGCTGGATCGGCGTTCGACCCGGAGCGGATCAAGAAGACCGCAGACCGGATGATGGGCGAGCCCGGGCGAGGCGAAACCACCGAGCAGTACATCGAGCGACGCGACGAGAAGATCGAGATGATGATCGACGTCAGGGGCGCCCACTGGCACTGAGCAGGTGTCAGTCACCCAGGAGCTGGTCGGCGATGTCGTCGGCCGGCTCCTGCATGTCGTCGGCGGTCGGTTCCTCGCCGTCCTCCCAGCGGAACACCGGGATCCGCCGGCCGCACACACCGGCCGAGCAGGTGCACGGCGGGTACAGCACCGCGAGCACCGCTGCCCGGACGTCGTCGCGGTTCACCGGTCGATGACCCGGACCGTGATCGACCGGTCGTCGGTACGGCCGGCCGACGTGGTGATGCGGTTCGTGATCAGGTAGGGCTGGCTCGGGGAGCCGCCCGACCACCACACCGTGGCCGTGGTCGTGGTGTTCGACGCTCCCGGCACGGTCCCTCCGCCCGGCAGCGGCACCCTCGCCGGGACGGTGATCCCGGCCGAGGTGATGAACGTCGACGTCGCGATCGTCTCGCCGCTGGCGAGCCAGTCCGACCAGTCCCAGATCCAGTCCAGTATCGCGTCGGGGTCCTTCAGGTTCTGGTTCGTCGCCACGGCGCTGCCTCTCCGTCGGGCGGTGTGACGATGTATCAAATCGCACACACATGAGCAAGTTCGAGAAAGCTGGGCGCACCCTGCCGACGGATGGGGGCAAGCTCTAGCACAACGATCGTCCGCACCACCGAGGAGGGACAACATGGCACTGAGGAAGCTGGGCCAAGACCCCAACAGCCCCGAAGGAAAGAGTCCGACCGTCTACCTGGACGAGGAGACCGGCAACTACGTGTTGCAGGGCTGGAAGGTGCTGGACCCGGAAAAGCTGGCCCAGATGGACATCCCCGACCACGAAACCGTGATCGAGTTCCCGCAGCGCATGATGCAGTTCTTCCCGGAGGTGAAGGGTGCCGGCAGTACCGACGCTTGAGGAACTGCTCGGGTCGGCCAAGCACTCTGCCGTCCATCTGGAGCTTCGGGACGGCTACATGCGCGACGACCCGATGTTCCTCGACTGGCAGGCCGGCTCGCGGTACGACCAGGACGACAAGGCATCCTGGTGGAGTCCCTGGCTCGACCTGGTCGCCGCGGCCACCGATCGGGGTGTCCGCGTCCGGCGCGCCAGGGTCGTTTCGGAACCCCTCTCGGAGTACACACGCTTCGAGCACGACGTGACGTTCCGCAACACCGGCTCCGGGGAGGACGTCCGCTGGCTCCCGCGTCACCGGGCAACCGGCTTGGCGCTGCCGCCGAACGACTTCTGGCTGATCGACGACACCTTCCTGCTCGTGCATCACTTCAGCGGCGACGGCGACTTCGTCGATGACGAGATCGTGGTAGACACCGGCGTAGTCGAACTCTGCCGTTCGGCGTTCGACGCGGTATGGCAACTCGCCATCCCGCACGCGGAGTACAAGCCGAGCTGAGACCGTGTCTGCATCATCTTCGTCGAGTGTCCAAGAAGCACGCCGCGCGCTCGGCCAGCGCCTGCGCGACATCCGGCAGGACGCCGGACTGAGCGCACGTGAGCTGGCCGACCGCGCCGGCTGGCACGAATCCAAGTGCTCCAAGCTTCAGAGCGGGCGAACTACCCCCACGGACACCGATCTCCGAACCTGGACAACCATCTGCGGCGTACCCAAGCTGGCCGGCGATCTGATCGCTGCCCTTCGTGGCATCGAAGGCGCCTACGTGGAGTGGCGGCGACTCGAACGCTCCGGCCTGAAGCAGTCTCAACAAGCGGTGCGTCCGCTGTTCGAGCGCACCCGGCGCTTCCGGATGTACCAGTCATGGGTGATCCCGGGGTTGCTTCAGACCGCCGAATACACCCGCGCGGTCCTGAACACCGTCTTCGCCCTCCGGGGGAGCGGCCATGACGACGTTGACGAAGCTGTTGCTGTTCGCATGGAACGGCAGAGAGTTCTTCGTTCGGGCGATCACCGGTTCGCGTTCCTGATCGAGGAGTGGGTGCTCCGGACGGTCATCGGGGATGCCGAAACCCTCGCTGCGCAACTCGGCCACATCATCGCCGTGTCGGCGCTTCCCTCCGTCAGCGTCGGCATCATCCCGATGGGGACCGTGAGGGGCGCGGGATGGCCGACGGAGAGCTTCACGATCTATGACGACGTTCAGGTGAACGTCGAACTCGTCGCCGCACACCTGACGGCCACTCAACCCGGAGAGATCGCCGAGTACGGCCAAGCCTTCTCGGCACTGGCCAGCATTGCCGTTCACGGCGCAGAGGCTCGCGCCCTGATTACCTCAGCAATCAACTCGCTCGGGTGACCCTGAAGCAAGTTCGAGCAAGTTCCTGGAGGCCCACCCCGGCCCGCTCCTAACGTCGTATCACGAAGAAAGACGAGACGGACGAACGGGAGCACCCCCGATGGCAGCCACGACGCCGGCCCCCCACTACCCGACCCCGCAGGCTCGCCTCGTGATCAGGACGTACGACGTCGACCCGGCAGACGGCACCCGGACCTTCCGGTCGGTCACGACGTCCGACGAGCCGAGCGACGGCACCTACCACCACACGTCCACCCTGACGTGGCCGGAGTGCCGGTGCCCCATGCACGGCGGCCGCAGCCGGCAGGGCGACGTGGCCTGACGCTCCGTGGACTCCTTCGCCACCAGCGCCTTCGGCATCGGCGGCTGGTTCAACGGCGCCCGCGCCGCGCGCAACGAGATCGCCGCCGTCCGGCGAGTACCGCGCTGGGCGCAACACCCCTCCCTTGACCCCCGACGGGCCGCACGCGCCGCCGGGTCTGCACAACTCCCGCCCCGGTGACGCGACTTCGGACGGACGCGGACGACCGGGGCGGGGCCAGCACCATCGCGAACAAGAAAGGTGACGCAGAATGACCACGGTCCTGCACCTGGACGTCGAAAAGCACCGCCCGGCACTTCGCGAACTGCTCGACCGCATCACCGCGGACCCGAAGCTCCTCGACCCCCGGGTCTTCCTGGAGCAGGCCGCCATCCTGGCTGCCGGCCTCCCCGACGAGATCCGCGCAACGTTCTACGGCTTCCGCCGCCACGAGTCCCACTCGGCGCTGCACGTGACCGGCAGCCCCGTCCTCACCACCGACCCCGGCCCCACCCCGACCGGCTACGTCGAGGAACAGGACGACTTCCGGCTGAACGACGCCCAACTCCTCCACGGCCTGTACGCCGTCCTGCTGGGCGAGCCGATCGGATACGTCTCGCAGCGCAAGGGAGCCTGCTACAACACCATCGCCCCGATGCCCGAACTGGCCGCGGTGGCGAACTCCAGCTCCGGCCACCTGCACGACTTCGGGTTCCACATCGAGGACGCCTTCCACCCGACCCGGCCCGACTACCTCGGACTGGCGTGCATCCGCAACGACGAGCGCGCCGGCACCACCATCGCCGACGTCGACGGCCTCGACCAAGCCCTCACCGCCGACGAGATCGCCTTCCTCTTCGAGAAGCGGTTCCCGATCAGCCACAACCCGATCCACTACACCAGCGGCGTCGTCGACGAGGAACGACAGCCCGTCCTGTTCGGACACCCGGAACGCCCGTACGTCCGGGTGAACTTCGCGGCCCTCGACTGGGCGGGCCTGCGAACGGTGGAGCGGGACGTCCTGCTCCGACTCCAGGAGCACTTCGAGAAGACCAAGAAGACGCTCGTCCTGGGCGCCGGCGAGTTCGTCTACGTCAACAACTACACGACCGCCCACGCCCGGGACGCCTACGAGGCGCTGCCCCCCGGCCGCTCCCGCTGGCTGTCGCGCCTGTGCGTGATGACCGACCTCCGGAAGTCCTCGCACCGCCGTGACACCATCGAATCCAGGGCGATCCTCGCCTGACACCCCCGGCCCATGGGCCCCCCGCGGTGGCGGCGGGCCCCTTCCGATGGAGCATCAAGTGCAACTGAGCGACTGCACGTTCACCGTCGACGGCGAGGTGCTGCAAGCCACCGAAGCCCTGCCCGACGCGCCCGAACGCCCCGAGACGGTGATCATCATGCACGGCGCCGGCAACGGCAGCCGGGCCCGGAACCTGCCGCTCGTCGAAGACTTCGCCCGGGCCGGCCACCGCGCCCTCGCCTTCGACTTCTCCGGCCACGGCGACAGCACCGGCACCCTCGGCGCGCTCAGCCTGGAGCGCCGCTTCGTCCAGGCCCACCACGTCGTCCGGGAGTTCGCGGACACCGGGCCGGTTGTTCTGGTCGGCTTCTCGATGAGCGGCCACACCATCGCGGACCTGGTCGGAGCCCTCCGCGAACAGGTGTCGACGGTCGTGCTCGCCGCGCCCGCCGCCTACGCGCCCGAGGCGTGGAAGCTGCCCTTCGACAGCGGCTTCACCGACATCCTGCGCCACCCGAACAGCTGGCAGCGCAGCAACGCCTACGGCCTCCTCGCCGACTTCCCCGGACGCGCCGTGCTGGTCGTCCCGGAGCGGGACGAGGTGATCCCGCCCGGCGTGACCTTCCGCATCGAGAACGCCCTGCGGCAGCGCACCGACTTCACCCGCCTCACCTTCCCCGGCTCCACCCACAAGCTCGGTCTGTGGCTGGCCGAACACCCCGAGGACCGGGCCCACCTCATCCGCACCGTCCTGGCCGGCCTCCCCAGCGCCACGGGCCGCTAACCGCACCGCGCCGATTGAGCACCTGGTTACCGCCAGGCCCTCGACCGGCGCGCCGACATCGCCGCCGCCCCCTCGAACGCCGCGAGATCCTGCAACGACTCCGTCTCGTACCAGCGCTCGGCAACCTCCACGGCCTCCGCCAGCCGCTCGGCACGGCAGCGCTTCATCACCGTCCGCCGCCCGGGGTCGACCACCACGAACCGCGCACCCCCCCCGCCCGGTAGTCCAGGATCGCCTCGCTGCTCGGCACCGAGTGGATCAACCACACGTCGCACTGGGCGACGACCCGCAGCGCCGACCGCACCGCGGCGTCCCGCGCGCGCAGCGCCACGTTCCGCAGGTGCCAGCCGTGATCATGCGAGGGTGCGCCCGGCGGCGCGAGCGCCACCGCCAACCGGTCGAAGTCGATCACGATGTCGCCCGGGGCGGCGTGCTGCTCGATGTACGTCGACTTCCCCGCGGCCGGCGGCCCCACCACCACGACCAGCACCGGCCGCCCCCAGCAATGAATAAACCGCCGTCGAGGCGATGCATAAAAAATCCGGTGATCATGCATGCGGAAATATGCATCGCTGACGGCCTGTCAGAATACAGCCCAGCAACCGCAAGGCTGACGAATGCCCCCGGCCCCAGTGGCCCAATGGGTCACAAAACCTCAGTTCAGCGGCATGATCGGTACACATGCCCCGGCATTTCGAGATTAGAGAGATGGGTTCGACTGCCGGGTCCGACCCGTGGATCCTGCAGCCCCGCTAAAGCTTGTCCCGCATCTGAGTGGTGGGGAGCGCGGCGGCCAGATGCAGACGTTGGACGCCACCTCGTGTCAGCGGCATCCCGCTGCTGGTCACGAGATCATGAGCGGCAGGGCCGATCCTCATGCCGGACGTTCGTCGGCCCTGCGCGTTCTCGACGACGGCTGGCCTGGTCGCCGCTCGCAGGGCTTTCCAGGCAAGGCCCGTCTCCTCGGTCAGGAGTTGGTGTCTCTCAGGCCCAACCTCCTGCTCGATCCAGCGCACCGCGAGACGGCCGGCTTCGAAGACCTCGCCCTCGCCGTCCTGTAGGCGGCGTGAGCAAAGGAACTGCATGACGGCCGAGTGTCCGATGTCGGATCTGGAGGCGACGGCGTCGTCCACCAGGACGTCCTCAGGCGCCCGGGCCCCAGCTGGCAGAAGCAGAAACGCTTGCCGACCACCGCAGCTCAGGGCCTCCCCGAGGTGGCGATGCAGATGCACCTGGTGAAGGCCCTTCGGGCCGGGATGGCTGCACAGCCAGCCGGAGCGCGGCAGGGCTTCGCCGATGCGCTGCCCGATGAGTCGCTCATCTTGGGGCAGTGACCAGACATCGGTCGTCTTTGTTCGGGAGCCAGGAGAAGCCACGCGCGCAGCATGGCAGAGAAGGAGGACATCCCCACCGGGGCGTCCTGGTCCCGGCCCCCTGCCTCAGGCCGGGAGGCCTCCGCTGGCTGATGCGAAGATCACGGGATGCCTCGCGTGATCACCGCCTCGGAAGTCTCATGGATACTCCCGTTCACCGGGCTGACTCCGCGGGAATTCCGCACGTTGATCGTGGCGCTGCGACGCGAGGGCGCCGATGGAGTACGTCCAGGACGCCCTTGGGGGCTGTCGCTTGAGAACCGCGTTTTACTGGTGGCTGCCTACTGGCGGACGAACCTGACGCTGCGACAGCATGCACCGCTCTTCGGTGTGTCCGAGTCGGCCGCCGACCGCATGCTGCAGCACATAGGCCCGCTACTCGCGCTCAAGCCCCGCAGTCGGTTCCGCCCGGGCACCGTGCTGATCGTGGACGGCACGCTGGTGCCCACCCGGGACCGCTCCATCGCCGCACAGTCGAAGAACTATCGCTACTCGACCAACCACCAGGTCGTCGTCGACGCTGATACCCGCCTGGTCGTCGTCGTGGGCCGCCCACTCCCAGGCAACCGCAATGACTGCAAGGCGTGGACCGAGTCGGGTGCCGCCGCCGTGGTCGGCAAGACGACCACCATCGCTGACGGCGGCTACCCGGGCACCGGACTTGTCATCCCGCACCGCCGCCCGGCCGGCGGCGACCTGTGCGACTGGGTTTGAACTGTCACCATGAAGCGAGAGGACCAGCGCCCCTGAGCAGGCATCAAGCCGTGGATACCTGTCATCACTGGTCGCCTCCCGTCGGCTCCGGACGGCCCACAGACGGCCCAGCAGTCCCCTCGGATGTGAATGCCTCCAGAACCTCCCGACAGTAGGACGCAAGGCGCTCAAGAGTGGGCACTAGCGGCAGAAGCCCAGGGAGGCCGAAATAAATTCGGGCAAATCCCGTAAAACCGATCAGCTCGACAGTCCCCCATAGCGGCGCTTTGATCCTGGCCACCTCCGCACCAACCGCGAGACGGTGATCCGCACGGGTCGCGTCGATCACCTCGGCATCCGGGTCGGGATCATTGACCCACTCGGGAAGGAAGACATGCTCCCCGTCTACGACCTGAATCCATGGCGGCAAAGTGAGTCGAGTCGGAATTGAACCAAAGCCATTAACCGTTGGAATTATGTCGACAATATTTTGATGCTTATCCGCATTGGACAAATCCACCAGTTGATCAATTTGGTGAACATACTCACCAGACCAACTGTCGCTGCGCCCGTTTACGCCTTTGCACGGCTGGAACTCGTGAACCCGGTCCCAAATTTCACTCCCCAGAAATCCGGGATTCCCACAGGGACGGCCATCCGCCCTACAAAAGCGGAACTTGATCGGATTGGGATTTCGGGGAACGCCTCGCAGGCACGCCAACTGCCACATGAGGTGGTCCATCGACGTACGGAGGTTATTAATCACATCTCCGGAGTAGAGGCTGACCTGCTCAAGGGTTTCTTGCGCATCAGGAACTTGCGAGATGCGAAGAATGTGAAATCCTGTAGCAGAATCAAAGTGGGCAGCCATCGGCACAGACTCGGAAAGAATCTTGCTTTGCGCGTCGACGTAATCAGCCAGTACTTCGAGCTGCTTGCAGGCATGCCGATATTTGGCCCACGCGGACCTCAGGTCAACCGTAGACATCGATCCGGCCTCACAATCCACGTTAGCGAGATCCTAGAGAGTACCGGCGAGCCCGGCCGCTGGCGAGAGGTTTTGCGAACCATTACGCGCGTCCCAGCTTGATGAGCACGTTCAGATGTTCCAGGTGCGCTCGGACCGCAGGGCCTGAGGCTTAGTGCGGCTGATAACCGTGTTCGCTTCCGGACGGCTCGCAGACAGCCCGACCCAACCGCCGGCCTTCCGCTCGAATAGCGCTCCTGACTGCCTGTGCGGCAGATCGACAATCCGAACCAAAGCGAACCCCTGGCCCAGGTAGTACTGGTGGAGCGCGGGGTTCGTCTTCCACGCGTCGAGCCGAAGCCGCGACTTGCCCAAGGCCACCGCGCGGTCGGCCGCCCAGTCGAGCATCCGGGCCCCCACGGCCAGCCCAGCCATGTCCCGAGCGATCGCCATCCGGTGCACATAGAGCGCCGTCGAGGGCTCGTCGCCCGGCTGCCAGAACTCGGGATCTGCCTGCTCATCCACGGTTACCGTGCCCACCGCCTGATCATCGAGCCAGGCGAGGAAGCACTCATCCCGACTCATCGAGTCGAGCAGCCGTTCACGGCGAGGCGGGAACTGCCACTGATCACTTCCCCGAGAGGCCAGCCAGGCAGTGGCACCGGCCAACAGCCCTTCAACTAGGGCGAGTTCATCCGTCCGAGCTGCGCGCATTTCCAGGGCAGTCACTCTGCACCATCCTGCGGCTCCCAGCGGCGCTCGTACGAAATGACGTGCCGGTCACCGGGCAGCACTGTCACAGCAACGCGCACCGGCCTGCTCTCGGCGGTATAGCCAGTGCAGACGTGATAGGCGACCGGCGTCCCCGGGCCCAGGTCAAGCCGGTGCACCTCGTCCGGGGTGGGCATCCGAACGTAGACCTCATCGAGCGCCGTCACCTGCTGGTAGCCCAGTTCGGCGAGCACCACGTTGGCACCGCGCGAGATGTCCTCGGGGCGCATGATCTCGGATTCACGGACGATGTCGAGCGGGAAGTAGCTGTCGTTCAGGTTGAACGGCTCGCCGTCCAGCCACCGAATCCGGTGCCGCACCGCCGCGAGTTGCCCCGGTTCGAGTTGGAGTCGCTTCGCAATGTCCGGCGCAGGCTCCACGATGGCCACCTCGATGAGCTGCCGAGGCTCCCGGCCGTCGGCTGAGTGCTCCGTGACAAAGGCGTCCATCTCGGCCGAATACGGCCGCTTCTGGAACTCGGCCTGAGGCCGGAACACCATCGGCCGGCGCTCCCGCACGAAGTAGCCGCGGGGGCGCCGGGGCACCACAAGCCCAGCGTTGACCAACTCGCCAAGCGCCTGCCGAACTGTGCCACGGCCGACGCCGTACTGCTCCGTGAGGTCCGCCTCGGTTGGCAGCTGCGCGCCCGCAGGGAGCGTTCCGTCTGCCATCTGCTGCCGCAGGGCTTCGGAGATCTGCTGGAAGAAGGAGCACAATCACTCACACAAGCAGGTACGCGCCCGCGTCGAGCATGTCTTCGCGCGCATGAAGACCTGGAAGATCCTCCGCGACTGCCGCCTCAAAGGCGACGGCGTCCATACCGCCATGCTCGGCATCGCCCGTCTCCACAACCTGCTCCGGGCCGAGTAAGCCTCATCCAACCAACCCGGCGCCCAGCCGGTCGCCGGGCAACAAGATCGGTTACGGGACAGCCTTTAGCCCCCTGCCCCCACATTCCGATCACTACACAATCATGCGCATTGCCATCCATCGGCATGCACACGAAGGGAATCCTCCGCTTCGGCAGTAACCAGGACCCGCCGGAGCAGCAGCGAGTCCTCCTCGACAACCGGCAGCCAGCAACCGGCGGTGCGGCGCGCCGCTCGGCCTCGGCTCGGTCGGCCGATGGGCTGGCGATGGTCGAGGGTCGGCTGCTGCCGATCGGGACGGCTGTGGGCTGGGGTGGGCCGGGCGCTCGGGCTCCGGCCGGGTGGAGGGTCGGCGCCGACGGACGGGGCGGTCGGGTCTGGTGGCCGGCGGCGGCCGTTCGGCCGCGTCGCCGGTGGTGCCGGATTCCGGCATTGGGCCAGGAAGGCTCGGATATCCGATTTCTCGAATTCACCCTTGCCGCGACCGTTCATCGCGTTGCCCGATGCGCGGTTACCGCGCTTCGGGTAGGTGGGGCGGTTGGCGCGGTTGTTGGCTCGGCGCTCGGCCGGGTGGCAGCGCCGTTGACGGCCGGTCGCCGTGGTGCGGCCCGGTCACCGCCAGCGGCGGGAGGCCGGGGGTGGGGTACCGATGCCCGGGGTGCCGTTGGTCATGGCCGCTCCGCCTCGGCTGTTGCAACTGCGGTGCGTGGGGAGGAGGTTCGACAGGTCGTGGCTGCCGCCGTGGGCGAGGGGCACGATGTGGTCTGCCGTCCAGGCCATGCGGTCGTTGTGGTGGAGGGCCTGGACGATGGGCTCCGAGCAGCGCCAGCAGAGCGGCGATGCTTCATGTCGGAGGAGTTGGCAGCTGCGTTGGCAGGCGCTGCTGCGACCCTTGCTGGACAACACCGCCTCCGCCGGGTGGGTGCCGACCGGGCTGTCGAGCTCCGGGTCCGGCTTCGGGGCCCTGCGAGGCCGGGCTGTTTCGGGTATGCAGAAAGCCCCGGCCGCTGTTGCCAGCAGGCCGGGGCCAGGTTGCTTGCGCTTGGGACTCGCCGTTTTTGGGGTCGCCAAAAACGCCAGATGCAGCACACACCCTATTCGTGTGCGATGTCAACACTTCCCCGATATTTCTTCGACGGAGGCTTGAGGTGCGGCGAATTCGGATGACATTGGGGTAGTTCGTCGAGATCCCAGCGGGCCGCATTCGGCGTGCTGCCGTCATGCCGGGCGATCCGGCCCTCGCGCGCCCACCGGTACAGCACGTGCCAGGGGCGGCCGGTCCACAGCTCGGCGACCTCGGTATCAACGAGACGCAACGGCATCGCCTCCGGACGTGACGGTCAGTTCGTAGCTCGCCGAATCTCTTTTGTAAAATTTGCATTAGCAGATTCAACGGATTTTAGAGAGTCGGCAACGATTTCTCTCATCCTTTCGGATGGCTTGAATTCCGTCTCATTGCCGATCTCCACACAGATGCCGGCAAGGGCGAGGCGGGCAACAATAAATGCTCCCCTGACCTGCTCTGGGGCAAACAACTCGAACTCATCCCCCAGAAAGACCAAGTCGCCCATTGCCTTTAAAGCCCGATCCTTCAAGTGCCTTAGAGAGGCTTCCGATTCCATATAAAAAGCTTGTCTTAGCGCGGCTTCGACATTTGCGAATGAGCGATAAGCGGTCCGATAGACCTCGCGCATCTCGTGCCTAGGTAGGGGCGATGAGCCTCCAATGTGCACGCCGCCATTCACCGTCCCAGCCTGGAGTGCAGCCTCGACGGCACCGCCGATCTCGTTGTTCGTCGATTCCACAGCCCACCCCAGACCCTGACGCTCGCTCAACTCCCCTAGCTTACGGCGCGGTTCGGTCGCCCTTCGGCAGGTCGGCCCACTGCCACCACGGGTACGTGGTCGTGCAGGGCCGGGTGTCGGGGGTGCCGGCGCAGCGGACGACGGTGCCGGAGTCGATGCTGCGGTCGACGGTCAGGGCGCCGCCGCAGCCGCACAGCATGTCGGCGAACTGCTGCTGGTCGCGTTCGTAGCCGAGCAGGATGCGGGCTCGGCGGACGATCCGTTGGAGCGCTCCGACGAGGTGCTGGACGTAGCCCTCGTCGATCAGCGGCGCGGCGTTGGCCGCGGCCGCCAACTGCGACACCAGGACTTCGCGGAAGGCTCCGGGGAAACGGCAGGTGAGACCGTGGTCGTTGACGATGCCGGAGGCGATGACGCCGAGCTGGTGCAGCAGCTCGGCGGGCTGTTGGAGGTTGCCGGGCATCCGGGAGGCGGGCTTCGCGCGGCACCGGTGCCGCCGGTGTTGGTGTCGGTGCTGCGGGCCGGGGCATCGTAGGCGGCCGCGGCGAGCTGGTCGACCAGGAGTTGCTGGCGGCGGCTCTCCGCGCGCTGCTCGACAGTCTCCGGGCAGTCGCAGCGGTAGTGGCGGCGGCTCGCCATGGACAGCGCCGCTCGGTGGAGGTCGCACTCGGTGTCGTGCTGCCGGGCGGTGACGGCGAACTTCACCCGCTCGGTCCAGCCGTCGACGAGCTGCGCGACGAGGTCGGCCAGGCGCTCGGCGAGCGTCATCGGTGGCTCCATTCGGTTTCGGCGGCGAGCTGGTCGCGGCAGTGCTGCGGGATGTGGTGGCCGGCGGCCTGGTGCTCGGCGATGAACGGCGGTGGCACCATCAGGCCCGTCGTCTCCCGCGTCGTCACCGTCCGAGAGGGCTGGTCGAGCGGCGACGGCGTGTCGTTCCACGTGCCCCCGGCCGGGACCAGCAGCCCCGTCTCGTTCCGTGCGGTGCACGTCCGCATCGGCCGGTCCACAGGAAACGGCTGCTTGCCGTCCCGGCCCTCGACCGGCACCAGCGAATGCCCGTACCGCGCGTAGCCGGTGATGATCCGCCGTATCGTCTTGTCGGCCGGCGGCCGGGCCCGGTCGCCGATCCGCTGGACCGGCAGCGACCAGTCGATGATCTCGCCGGCGGGGCGGACGGCCGGCTCGACGACCGCCTTGCAGCGGCCGCACCGGTACACGTACTGGGCCCGGTACTTGCCCGCCGACCGGCCGGGCTTCCACGCCTGGTACGACTCCTGCCCCCTCTCGCAGGACGGGCACCAGGCGTCGACGGGCGTCCACCGCTCGGTGTCCGGGCACGGGGTGCCCTTCGGGTGGAACAGGCAGAACCAGCGGTCACGCCACTGCGCCGCCGCCGGACCCGGCCGACCGGCGAACGCGGCGTTCCAGAACACCTCGTGCAGGCAGTACCCGGTGTCCTCCATCGCCAGCCGCCAGCCCCGGAAGCCCGCCCACTTGCGGACCTCGACGACGTTCTCGACGAACCCGAACCGGTACCGGTGGTACTCGGTGAACCGCTGGACGTCCCACATCGTCGCCCGGGACCGCTCGGCGTCGATGTCCCCGGCCATGGCGGCGGCCTGGTGCTCGCGCAGGTGGGCGATGGCGACGCCCACAGCATGTCGGTGGTCGGGTGGCGGCCGGGGTCGACCTGCGACAGGTCCGCGCAGCCGTGGTCCGCGCCGGGATGGTTCTCGTTGCGGACGTCCACGGCCGGCGGCCAGTGGTTCGCCGCCGTCCGGACGGTCATGCCGGGCAACAGCGAAGCTCCGTACGACAAGCTTCCGCCGCCGCAGAACAGGTCGGTCAGAGTGAGCACGAGCAGTCCTTCGGAGCGGCTTGCCGTGAGGCTGCCGCTACG
Organism: Kitasatospora sp. NPDC088391; assembly: GCF_044753345.1. Taxonomy (NCBI): domain Bacteria; kingdom Bacillati; phylum Actinomycetota; class Actinomycetes; order Kitasatosporales; family Streptomycetaceae; genus Kitasatospora; species Kitasatospora sp. NPDC088391. The sequence continues at coordinate 237,326 of NZ_JBIVNB010000004.1, read as the reverse complement.
TTGTGTGAGGAATGTCTCCGAGGACTGCGGGTCCGTGCTACGTCCTGCCGGTCCGAAAAACCGCAGGTCAGGTCAGAACTTGTGACAACCCGCACACTCCGCTTGCGATCTTCTGGTGTGTTGCCTCTGGCGAACATCGAGGCCGCCCGGGCAGGATCGGGGCCATGGACCTCCTCGACATCCTCACCGACAAGGGCCTTCGCCGGGAACTGCCCACCCGCGAGGAGGCGCTGGCCGTACTGGCCACCACCGACGACCAATTGCTGGACGTGGTCGCCGCCGCGGGCCGGGTCCGCCGCCAGTGGTTCGGCCGCCGGGTGAAGCTCAACTACCTGGTGAACCTGAAGAGCGGGCTGTGCCCGGAGGACTGCTCGTACTGTTCGCAGCGCCTCGGTTCGAAGGCGGAGATCCTCAAGTACACCTGGCTGAAGCCGGACCAGGCCGCCGAGGCCGCCGCCGCGGGTGTCGCGGGCGGCGCCAAGCGGGTCTGCCTGGTGGCGAGCGGGCGCGGCCCGACGGACCGGGACATCGACCGGGTCGCGGACACCATCGCGGCGATCAAGGACGCGGACGAGAGCGTCGAGGTGTGCGCCTGCCTCGGCCTGCTCTCGGACAACCAGGCGGAGCGCCTGAAGGCGGCCGGCGCGGACGCCTATAACCACAACCTGAACACCTCCGAGTCCACCTACGGCGAGATCACCACCACCCACACCTACGCGGACCGGGTGGACACCGTGACCAAGGCGCACGGCGCGGGCCTGTCGGCCTGCTCGGGCCTGATCGCGGGCATGGGCGAGAGCGACGCCGACCTGGTCGACGTGGTGTTCGCGCTGCGCGAGCTGGACCCGGACTCGGTGCCGGTCAACTTCCTGATCCCGTTCGAGGGCACCCCGCTGGCGGAGGAGTGGAACCTCACCCCGCAGCGCTGCCTGCGCATCCTGGCGATGGTCCGGTTCGTCTGCCCCGACATCGAGGTGCGGATCGCCGGCGGCCGCGAGGTGCACCTGCGCTCGATGCAGCCGCTGGGCCTGCACATCGCCAACTCGATCTTCCTGGGCGACTACCTGACCAGCGAGGGCCAGGCCGGGCAGGCCGACCTCGACATGATCAAGGACGCGGGCTTCGAGGTCGAGGGGGCCGACCAGACCACGCTCCCCCGCCACCGCGCCCACGCGGGCGGCGGCTGCGGCTCCGCGGCGGCCTCGCCCTGCGGCGGCCACCAGGACACCTCCGACGCGTCCGGCGAGGGCGCCGCGTGCGGCACCGGCGGCTGCGGCCCGTACGGCGGCCACGCCGAGGCCCCGGCGGCCGACGCGGCGGCGGAGCCGGTGACGGTCCCGGCGACGGTTCCGGCAGCGGGGGCGGACGACGAGGCGCGCACCGACCTGGTGCGGGTGCGCCGTCGCGGCGCGGGCACCGAACTGGCCCCGAACGCCTGATGGAACCGATGGACACCGCCCACCCGGCCGGACGCCCGACCGACCTCCTGCTCGACCTGGACCGGGCGCACGTCTGGCACCCGTACGGTCCGATGCCGGGCACGGTGCGGCCGCTGCTGGTGGAGTCGGCCGCGGGCGTGCGCCTGCGGCTGGCCGAACCGGTCGGCGGGCACCGGGAGTTGATCGACGGCATGTCCTCCTGGTGGGCGGCGGTCCACGGCTACCGGCACCCCGAGCTGGACGCCGCCGTGCGCGGGCAGCTCGACTCGATGAGCCACGTCATGTTCGGCGGCCTGACGCACCGTCCGGCCGTCGAACTGGCGGCCCGGCTGGTCGAGTTGACGCCCGGGCCGCTGCAGCACGTGTTCCTCGCCGACTCCGGTTCGGTGGCGGTCGAGGTCGCCCTCAAGATGTGCCTGCAGTACTGGCAGTCGGTCGGGCGGCCGGAGAAGCACCGGGTGCTGACCTGGCGCGGCGGCTACCACGGCGACACCTTCCACCCCATGTCGGTGTGCGACCCCGAGGGCGGGATGCACCACCTGTGGGGCGGGGTGCTGCCGCGCCAGCTGTTCGCCGCCGAGCCGCCCGCCGGGTACGACGCGCCCGCCGCCCCGGAGTACGTCGCGCAGCTGGCCGACCTGATCGAGCGGCACGCGGGCGAACTGGCCGCCGTGATCGTCGAACCGGTGGTGCAGGGCGCCGGCGGAATGCGCTTTCACACCCCCGATTATCTGACCGCGCTGCGCGAGTTGTGCGACCGGCACGACGTCCTGCTGGTCTTCGACGAGATCGCCACCGGCTTCGGCCGCACCGGCGAACTCTTCGCCGCCGACCACGCGGGCGTCTCCCCCGACGTGATGTGCCTCGGCAAGGCGCTCACCGGCGGGTACCTCACCATGGCCGCGACGCTGTGCACCACCCGGATCGCCGAGGGCATCTCGCGCGGCGAGGTCCCGGTGCTGGCGCACGGCCCGACCTTCATGGGCAACCCGCTGGCCGCCGCCGTCGCCAACGCCTCGATCGACCTGCTGCTGCGGCAGGACTGGCGCACCGAGGTCAAGCGGATCGAGTCGGCGCTGCACAGCGCGCTCGCCCCCTGCGTCGGCCGGCCCGGCGTCGCGGACGTCCGGGTGCTCGGCGCGATCGGCGTCGTGCAGCTGGACGCGCCGGTCGACATGGCCGCCGCGACCGCCGCCGCGACCGAACAGGGCGTCTGGCTGCGGCCGTTCCGCGACCTGATCTACACCATGCCGCCCTACATCAGCACCGACGAGGAGGTGGCCGCGATCGGCCGGGCCGTCACCGCGGCGGCCGACGCCTCCACCGCGGCGGCCCGCCGCTGAGCCGGCCCCGTCCTGCCCTCGCCCGTCACCACCGTCCAGCATCCCGGGGAAGCACCATGACCGTCCTGTTCGTCACCGGCACCGGCACCGAGGTCGGCAAGACCGTCACCACCGCGGCCCTCGCCGCGCTGTGCATCGCGCCGGTGGCGGTGCTGAAGCCCGGCCAGACCGGGCTGCGGGCGGACGAGCCCGGGGACGTCGCCGAGGTGGCGCGGCTGGCGGGGCCGCTGGTGCGGCCGGTCGAACTGGTCCGCTACCCGGAGCCGCTGGCCCCCGACACGGCCGCCCGCCGGGCCGGACTGCCGACCCTCGCGCCCGAGGACGTCGCCAAGGCCGCCGCCGACCTCGCCGCCGAGCACCCCACCGTGCTGGTCGAGGGCGCCGGCGGGCTGCTGGTGCGCTACGACGAGCAGGGCCGGACCCTCGCCGACATGGCCGCCGCCTGCCAGGACCTCGGCCTGCCCGTCGCCTTCCTGCTGGTCGCCACAGCCGGGCTCGGCACCCTCAACGCGACCGCGCTGACCGCCGAGGCGCTGCGCCACCGCGGCCTCCCGCTGCGCGGCGTGGTGATCGGCAGCTGGCCCGAGGCCCCCGACCTCGCCACCCGCTGCAACCTCACCGACCTCCCCACCGCCGCGGACGCCCCCCTGCTCGGCGCCCTCCCCGCCGGCGCGGCCACCCTCCCCCCGCCCGCCTTCCGCACCCTGGCCGCGGCCTCCCTCGCCCCCTGCCTCGGCGGCACCTGGGACGCGACTGCCTTCACCGCCGAACACCGCCCGCCCACCCTCTGACCCCCACCCTCCGGCACTCCCCCCTCCGACCCCCGCCGTCAGGGCAGTCGGCGCACCGCCGCCGCGATCTCGTGCACCCGGTCGCGCGTGATGCCGGTGCGCTGCTCGACGGCGAGCGGGTGGTCGGTGGGCTCCAGTTCGACGTAGGGGCGCTCGCCGACCGGGCGGGTGTGCACCCGTGTCCTGAGGTTCACGGTGTCGGGCGAGTAGATCGGCAGTTCGGTGGAGAGCCAGCCGAAGTACGGCGGTTCGCCCTCCCGGCCCGGGGTCTCCCAGCGTTCGAGCGCCCGGCCGAAGTTGTCCCGGCTGAGGGAGACCCACACGCCCCAGGAGAAGACCTCCGCGCTGCCGAGCACCGGGATCTCGATCAGCCCCTTCACGAAGAAGTGCTGGCCCTTGATGATGCACTGGTCGCTGGAGAGCATGCTGCCCGCGTCCCCCTCGAAGGCCGGGCCCCACACGTAGGGGGCCGCCGCCGAGTAGTGCATGGGGACTTCTGCGTGGTGCCCGCCGCAGCAGGAGCAGGTGAAACCGTGATCGTCCAACATGCCGGGATCCTAGCCCCCGGCCACGACGGAACCCCGGCGGCAATTCACCATTATACCGTCGAATTGACGGGCAGTCACGCCCGTCGGGGCGATGGAAAAGCGGGCGGCAATTCGCTATTTTGGCGGCCATGACCACACCTGCCGAATTAATCGTCGAATCCGGCGAGTTGCGCCTGTGGAGCGAACGGACCGGCGCCCCGACCGACCCGGCGGTGCTGCTGGTGATGGGCACCGCCGCACCGGGCGTCGGCTGGCCGGACGAACTCGTGGACGCACTGGTCGCCGGTGGCCGCCAGGTCATCCGCTACGACCACCGGGACACCGGTCGGTCGAGCCGGGTGGACTTCGCCGCCCGCCCCTACGCCCTGGCGGACATGGCGGCCGACGCGGCGGCGGTGCTGGACGGCCACGGGGTGGCCGCCGCGCACGTCGTCGGCGCGTCCCTGGGCGGCGCGGTCGGCCAGTGGCTGGCCGTGCACCGCCCCGCCCGGGTACGGACCCTGACCGCGCTGATGACCGGGCCGATGGGCCACAGCCCGGGCCCGGCGTGGGCGCGCGCCCTGGCCGGCCGGGCCCCCGACCCGGGCGACCTGCCGCCGCCCTCGGCACGCTTCCTGGCCCATCTCGCCCACCGCGCCGCCCTCCCGCAGGGAACACCCGACGAGCGCCTCGCGGCGCACCTGGAGACCTGGCGCGTCCTCAACGGCGAGGTCCTCCCGTTCGACGAACCGGCCGCCCGCCGCTTCGTGCGGGCGTCCTTCGACCCGAATGGCGACCCCGGCGCGGGCCACCACCACGATCTGGCCGCCCGCCGGATGACCGAGGACCGCCTGGCCCCGCTGTCCTCGATCGTGGCGCCGACCCTGGTCCTCCACGGCACCGAGGACCCCCTGCGTCCCCTCCCGCACGGCCGCGCCCTGGCCGGGGAAATCCCGCACGCCCGATTCCGGCCGATCCCGGGAATGGGGCATTCGCTGTTCTCGCCCGGACTCCCCCGGCAGCTCGGCGAAATCATCCGCGAACACATCGCGTAGGGAAGGACCGGGGAGCGGAAAGCGCTTTCCGGCTTCCCGGGAGCATCCGGACTGGGTACGCTGGCGGGCCGCACCCGCCAGGGGTGCCGGGGAAGTCGGGAGAGACCGTGGGTGACGACCGTGCCGCCGTCCTGTTCGTCACCGATCTGGCGTACCCGGCGCGCGGGCGCCGGTACGGGGACGAGGACGTCTTCCTGACCTCGCGGCTGCGGGAGGAGTTCGACATGGCGCTGTGCCACCCGTGCGACGCGGCCGCGCTGATGGGCGGCTTCGACGCGGTGGTGGTCCGCAACAGCGGGCCGGTGCTGCACTACCGGGAGCAGTACGAGGAGTTCCGGCGGCAGGCGCTGGCGGGCGACGTCCGGGTCTACAACCCGCTGACGGGGCGCGGCGACATGGCCGGCAAGGGGTACCTGACGGAGCTGACGGCGGCCGGGTTCCCGGTGATCCCGACGGTCGACCGGCCGGCGGACGCGGACCGGCTGCCCGTCGTCGACCGGTACGTGGTGAAGCCGCGGGAGGGCGCGGACTCGATCGGGCTGTCGGTGGTGGGGCGCCCGGAGCTGGCGGGGCTGTCCTGGGCGGGCCTGCTGGTGCAGCCGCTGGTCGACTTCCGGTACGAGGTGTCGTTCTACTTCGTCGACGACGCGTTCCAGTACGCGCTGTACGCGCCGGACCCGGAGCGCCGCTGGGAGTTGACGCCGTACCCGGCCACGGCGGAGGACCTGGCGTTCGCCCGGCGGTTCATCGGGTGGAACACCCTCGACCGGGGCATCCAGCGGGTGGACGCCTGCCGGACGGCGGCGGGCGAACTGCTGCTGGTCGAGCTGGAGGACCTGAACCCGTACCTGTCGCTGGACGCCGTGCCGGCCGAGCGGCGGGACGCGTTCGTCGCGGCGACGGTCGCGTCCCTGCACGGGTTCCTCCGCGAGCCGGGGCCGACTCCGGGATCGACTCCGGGACCGATGCCGGGGCCGGCTCCGGCGTCCGCCACGGGCCGGGAGTGACGTTCCGTCAGCCGGCGCGGCACCAGAGCAGCGTGCCGGGGCCGTCGGGCGTGTGCACCGGCACCCACGCCTGGTCGGCCTGGTCGAGCCGGTCCTCGTCCAGGCGCAGCGGGTGCGGGCGTTCGCGGGTGCCGTCGCCGGCCCAGTAGCGGACGTCGCCGACCAGGGCGGCCAGTCGGGCGCGCTCCTGGTCCGTCCAGGGGTGGCCGTGCGTCCCGGTGCCCCGGAAGTCCTGTTCGAACAGGTCGCGCAGGGCGCGGAACGCCCGGTCCCCGAACAGTGGCACCAGGAACCCCTCGACCTCGCCCCGGCGTTCGGCCCCCGCACCGTACTGCTGCCGGTAGACGACCCCGGTCGGGGCCTCGACCGCCGCGTACAACCGGCTGCTGCCCTCGCCCCCGCCGTCGGCGCCGCCGGGGTTCAGGTGGACGAATCGTGGTGTGGTCATGCCCCCAGTCTCCCGGCCCGCCCCCACCGGCTCAACGACCGCGCCCCCGCGCCCCGTCCGCGCGCCCCGCGCTCCGGGGGGGCCGGGGCATTTCGGGGAACGCACGCCGCCGGGCGATCCGGCGCGCTACTTTGCTCGTGCGAAGGTCGGCCGTGATTCCGGCGGTGGTTCCGGCCGCGGTTCCGGTCCCGGCCGCGGTCACGACTGCGGTCACGACTGCGGGCCTCCGGCCGATGGGGGGAGCGTTGGTGACGGGGTGGGGCGGAGCGGGCGGGCACGCGACCGCGCGGACCGTCACGACGGGTGGCCCGCCGCCGTGAGCCTCCTCGGCCGACTGCGCCGCCTGTTCTCCCCCGGCCCGACCGTCCCCGCCGCCGCGTCCGCCGACTCCGGGCCCGCCGAGCCGCCCGGTCCGCCCGATGCGCCGTCCGCCCCGGCCCCGACCCTGGCCGTCGACCCGGCCGGTCGCCGGATCGAGGTGCGGGCCGACGGGACGGCCGTCGGCCACGACATGCTGGGGAACGCCGTCGGCGCGCACAGTTCGGTGACCCATTCGGTGACCAATCAGTTCTTCGGGGTCCAGGCCCCGGTGCCGTCCTCCCGGCGGTCGGCGGAGCGCCGGAGCGTGGCGGGCCCGGTGGGGGTGCGCGAGCTCCGCAGCGCGCTCGGGCGGTGGCGGCCGGGAACCGCCCTGCCGGAGCCGCTGTCCCGGGCCGACCTGGCACGGTGGCGGAAGGAACTGGACCTGGACCTGGGCGGGGCCGGCGGCCCGGCGGACGGCATGCGGTACGCGGTGGAGGCCCTGGAGGAGTGCGTGTCCGCCGCCGACCTGCTCTCCGAGGTGTTCCACCGGGAGCTGACCAGCGAGTTGCTGCACCGGGCCGCGCGGCTGGCGGGCCTGACCGGGCTCGAGTGGGGCCGCGACCCGTTGCAGGACCTGCTGGAGAACGCCGCGTTCGAGGCGCAGCCGCTCACTCCGGCGCCCCCAGCGGTCCTGCTCCCCCGGGTGACCGCCGCCGTGGCGCACTGCGCGGGGTCCGAGGCGGTGGACGACCGGTTGCGGGAGTGGGCGGCGGTGCGCAGCCAGGACGTCCAACTGAACGACGCCCTGAAGGAGTTCGGCCGTCCGGAGCCGGACCTCCGGCTGGTCGTCAGCCTCGCCGACGTCCGGGCCGGTTCGCCGGGCCACGCCGAGTACTGGCTGGTGCGCGGCGACCGGGCGACCGCCGGGGAGCCGCTGCCCGTCACGCACGACCTGCCGAGCGTCGTGGCGGCCGTCGGCGCGGCCCTGCACTGGGCCCGGGACCGGCTGCTGGACGGCGACGCGGCCCTGGGCGGCGAGGCGACCCTGGACCGGATCGACATCGCCGCGCCCGCCAGTCTGCTCGCCCATCTGATGGACCGGCCCTGGCCGTTGGAGGAGAGCAGTGCCGGCGTGTTCCGGCTCGGGGCCCACCACTCCCTGATGATGCGGTGGAGCGGTCGGCTCGGCCCGGACCCGTCGGTGCCGCACGCCACCGACCCGGCCGAGCTGAACGACGCCGCCCGCAAGTCCCTCCGGGAGATGGGGAACCGGTCGAGCCGGTCACCTGGCTCGACCGGGACGCCCTGCGGCCCGAGGCCGAGCAGCGGGTGCGCTCCCGGCTGAGCAGCGGCCGGTTCGGCGCCGCCGCGGGGTTCGGCGCGTCCGCCGACCGGCACCGGGCGCTGCCCCTGCTGCTGCCGTACGTCCCGATCGTGGTCTGGCCCCGGTACCCGGACGTGCCCGCCGACGAGGAGTTCCGGCAGCGGGTGCGCGACCTGTGGCACCGTCAGCCGCACGACTTCGCGGACGCCTACCGGCGGCACGACACCGACCACGGCCCCGCGACGCCGTGCCTGTGCGACCTGCACGCGGTCTCCCACGACGAGACCTGGTTGAGCTTCTGCCGAGTGATCACCACCCGCGCGGTGGCCGCGCCGAAGGAGACGAGATGAGCTGGCAGCCCTACTACCGGGGCGACGGCGTCGCCCGCGACGTCCGGCTCGCGCCGCCCCCGCCGTGGCGGACCTTCCCGCGCGCCGGGCAGCCGCTGCGCTACCAGCCGCCGCCCGGTCTGGCCGACGCCGTCAACGCGGCGCTCCACCTGCGCCGTCCGCTGCTGGTGACCGGCCCGGCCGGTTCGGGGAAGTCCGGGGTGGTCGACCAGGTCGCCCAGGAGCTCGGCCTCGGCGAGGTGCTGCGCTGGCACATCACCTCGCGCAGCACCCGGGCGGACGCGCTCTACCGGTACGACGCGCTCGGCCGCATCCACGCCCAGAACCTCCGCAACGCGCGGAGCGGGGACGGCACCGGGGACGGCGCCGGGTCGGACGACATCGCGCCGTTCCTCCAACTCGGGCCGCTGGGAACGGCGTTGCTGCCCGCCGAAGCCGGCCGGCCGCGGGCCGTGCTGATCGACGAGATCGACAAGAGCGACCTCGACCTCCCCGGCGACCTGCTGGAACTGCTGGAGAGCGGCACGTTCGAGATCCCCGAGCTGGTCCGCTACCGGGAGGACGCGGTCCGGGTCCGCCGCTGGGACGGCGCGGGCACCCACGAGATCGTCCGGGGCCGGGTCACCTGCACCGAGTTCCCGTTCATCGTGCTGACCAGCAACGGCGAGCGCGACTTCCCGCCCGCCTTCCTGCGGCGCTGCATCCGCTTCGAGATGCCCCGTCCGACCCGGGCGGCCCTGGCGGCCGTGGTCGCCGCCCACCTGGAGCGGCCGGTCGGGCCCGCCGAGGCCGAGCTGGTCCGGCACTTCGACGAGCGGCTCGCCCGCGGCGAGTACCTGGCCGTCGACCAACTCCTCAACGCCGTCGCGCTGCTGACGGCGAGCGACGGCCCGGTGGACCGGCAGGCGGAGGAGCTGCGCACCCTGCTGCTGCGGGAACTGGACCGTGACTGACACGCTCGCCCGGCTGCTCGCCGCGGCCCACGCGCTGGACGGCGACGCCTTCGACGCAGAGCTGCTCGCCGACGCGGCCTGGCTGGCCGCCGCCCGGGCCGGGGCGAGCGGCGGGCCGGACGGGACCGTCCCCGGCCGGGACCGCACCCCGCCGGTCCCCCGGCGGCCGGCCGACCGGCCCGACCCGCCGCCGGACCCCGGTCACGGGCCGGCGGCTCCGGAACGGACCGCCCCGGTGTCCGCGAGCCGGCCGGGCGGCGGCACGCCCGTGCGCGGGGTCCCGCTGTCCCTGCGGCGCCCCGGCGCGCTGCCCGACGCGCCGGCCCTGGGGCGGGCCCTGCGGTCGTTCCGCCGTCCCTGGCGGGGCGGCCCGCGGGTCGTCCTCGACGTGGAGGCGACCGCGGACGGCTACGCTCGCGGCGGCAGCCTGCTCCCGGTCCTCGTCCCCGCGCCGGAACGCTGGTTCGACGTCGTCCTGGTCGTCGACACGGCCCTGACCATGGCGCCGTGGGCCGGGCTGGCGCGCTCCGTCGGACGGCTGCTGGAGGACCTCGGCGCCTTCCGCAGCGTCCGCACCTGGCACCTCGGCTGGGACGGCGACGAGCCCCGCCTGCGCGACCACCGCGACCGCCCCGTCCCCGGCCGGCGCGCGCCGCAGCACAGCGGCAACCCCGTGGGCCGCCGGCTGTTCCTCGTCATCACCGACTGCGCGGCCCCCGGGTGGCGGTGCCCCGAGCCCTGGCTGCTGCTCCGGCACTGGGCGCGCTCCTGCCAGACCGCCCTGCTCAACCCCCTGCCGCGCCGCCTGTGGCACCGCTCGGCCCTCGACCAGCCCGCCGGTCGCAGCGTCTCCCCCGCCCCCGCCGCCCCCGGCCGGACCCCGCAGGACCGGCGGCGCCCGGACTCCGGCGCGCCGTTCGCGCTGCCGGTGCTGACCTGCACCGCCCCGGCGCTCCGGTCCTGGGCCCGCGCCGTGATGCGCGCCGATCCGGCCGGCTGCGCGGCCGTCCTCGTCCCCGCCGAGGGCCGCGCCGTCCGGACCGCCGGGCCCGCCGCCGGACCCGCCGACCTCGCCGACGCCTTCCTCGCCTCCGCCCCGCCGGGGGCCGTCCGGCTCGCCCTGCTCGCCGCCGTCCTGGACGGCTTCACCGTGCCGGTCCTCGAGGTGCTCCGCGCGCACCTGCCCGGGTCCGGCCCGTCCGATCTCGCGGAAGTCCTGTGCAGCGGCCTGCTCACCGTGGCCCGCCCCGCGAGCGGCGAGGCCGTGCTCCGCTACGAGCCCGCTGCCCGCGCGCGCCTGGCCGAGGGCCTGACCCGCCGTCACGCCCGCCTGGTGCACGAGGCGATGAGCGCCCACCTCGCGGCCCACCCCCACGGGCCGCACGGCATCGGCGCGGTGGTCGCCGACCCGGAGGCCGACCAGGACGTTCCCGCCGACCTGACACCGTTCGCGGAGGCCGGCGCCGCGACGCTCGCCCTGCTCGGCATCGGCGCGGGCCGGGCGTCGGCGCCGCCGCCGTCCCCTCCTTCGGCACCGCCGCCGCCCTCGGTACCGTCGCCGTCGCCGTCGCGGACGACCGGCTCGGCTCCCGGCCCCGGCCCGGGCCCGCGTCGGCTGCCCCGCGGCGTTCCCGACGCACCGCGGGCGCCGCTCCGGCCCGTCCGCCGACCGGAGGCGAGCGCCTCGGACCTGGTGATCGACCGGAGCACGCCCCTCTCGATCGTGGTCGGCGCGCAGGCGGCCGCCCCGATCCCCCAGTCGCCCCACCCCGTCGCCTTCGCCGCAGCCGACCAGGTCTCGGTCAACCTGCACGGGGCCGCCCCCGCCGTTCCGCAGGACCCGCACGACCCGGCGTCCCCGCCCCGGCACAACCTGCCGCCGGTGGGCCGGTGCCACGGCCGGGAGGACGAACTCGCGCTGATCCACGGGCTGCTGAACGACCGTGCCTCCGATCCCCGGAGGACCGTGGTCCTGCAGGGCATCGGCGGTGCCGGGAAGAGCACCCTCGCGGCCACCTACGCCCACCGTCACCTGGACGGATACCGCCTGGTCTGGTGGGTCGGCGCCGACTCGGCCGCCCGGATCGAGCAGTCCCTGGCCGACCTGGCCCGGAGCCTGGACCCGGCCCTGGCGCAGCACCTGTCGGGGGCCGAGCTGGCCGAGCGGGCGACCGACTGGCTGGCGTCCCACGGCGACTGGCTGCTGGTCCTCGACGACGTCGACGCCCCGGAGGACCTGCTCCCCCACCTCGCGGCCCTCCGCTCCGGGCACGTCCTGGCCACCAGCCGCAGGCAGGACGGTTGGCCCTACCGGGCCGAAACCCTCCGGCTCGGCTCCTTCACCCCCGACGACTCGACCGCGCTCCTGTGGTCACTGGCCTTCGGCGACGCCCCGCCGAGGGACGCGGACCTCGACCGGGTCCGGCTGCTGGCCGAGGACCTCGGGCACCTGCCGCTCGCCGTCGTCCACGCGGGCGCCTTCCTCCGGCAGAACCCGGACGTGACGGTCGAGGACTACCGGGCGCGGCTGGCCACCGTGCTGAACACCGCCCCCGAGGGCTTCGACAGCGAGCAGACCATCAGCCGGATCTGGACCCGGACGCTGCGGGTGCTGACCGAGCAGGACGCGAGCACCGTGGCGCTGCTGCACACCTTGGCCTGGCTCGCGCCCGAGCGCGTCCCGCTCACCCTGCTGGAGGCGCCCGACGGTTCCGGCCACCCCGACGGCCCCGACGAACGGCTCCGGGCCGCCCTCTCCCTGCTGGCCTCGTACAGCCTGGTCACGCTCTCCACCCAGCACGTCGGCGTCCACCGCCTGCTGCAGACCGTCCTGCGCAACACGGCCCCGGCCGCCCCCGACGGCACCCCCGCGGGGCGGCGCACCGCGGAACGGCTGCTGACCGCCGCCCTGCTCGCCCCTGCCGACGACTCCGCCGACCCGTCGTCCCGCTGGGAGGCCCTGCTGCCGCACGTGATGGCCCTCGCCGCCGGCAGCCCGCCGGGGCACGACGACGCGGACGCCGTCCCGCTGTACCGGGCGGCCGCCCGGCACCTGTCCGCCCAGGGGCACGCGGCACGGGCCGTCCCCCTGCTGGAGCTGGTGCTCGGCACCCTCGAACGGGCCCCGTCCGCCGCCCGTCTCGACACGGTCGACGCGCGGAGCGAGCTCGCCGCGTCCTACTGGGAGGCCGGGCGCGCCGCCGAGGCCGCCGACCTGCTGGAGCAGGTCCTCGCCGACCGGCAACGCCTCCTCGGCCCCGACCACCCCGACACCCTGACCAGCCGTCACAACCTCGCCGTCTCCTACCAGCAGGTCGGCCGCCTCTCCGAAGCCATCGACCTGCTGGAGCAGGTCCTCGCCGACCGCGAACGCGTCCTCGGCCCCGACCACCCCGGTGCCCTGACCAGCCGTCACAACCTCGCCGTCTCCTACCAGCAGGTCGGCCGCCTCTCCGAAGCCGTCGAACTGCTGGAGCAGGTCCTCGCCGACCGGCAACGCCTCCTCGGCCCCGACCACCCCGACACCCTGACCAGCCGTCACAACCTCGCCGTCTCCTACCAGCAGGTCGGCCGCCTCTCCGAAGCCGTCGACCTGCTGGAGCAGGTCCTCGCCGACCGCGAACGCGTCCTCGGCCCCGACCACCCCGGTGCCCTGACCACCCGCAGCAACCTCGCCACCGTCCACAGCGACCTCGGCGACCTCACCCAGGCGACCACCTTGCTGCGAACCGTCCTCACCGACAGCCAACGCCTTCTCGGCCCCGACCACCCCGACACCCTGACCAGCCGAAACAACCTCGCCTTCGTACTCCACAGAAACGGGGACCTCCCGCAGGCCACCGCGCTGTTCGAGGGAGTCGTCGCCGACAGCGACCGCGTCCTCGGGCCGAACCACCCCGACACCCTGGCCACCCGCAGCAACCTCGCCGCCGCCTACCGCGACCTCGGCGACCTCACCCGGGCCACCGCACTGTTCGAGGGCGTCCTCGCCGACCGTGAACGCGTCCTCGGGCCGAACCACCCCGACACCCTGGCCACCCGCAGCAACCTCGCCACCGTCTACCGCGACCTCGGCGACCTCACCCGGGCCACCGCACTGTTCGAGGGCGTCCTCGCCGACCGTGAACGCGTCCTCGGACCCGAGCACCCCGACACGCTGCGCTCCTCCTTCGCCCTCGCCCTGGCCCTCCTGGAAGCGGGCGACTCGGCGCGCGGCCTCGCCCTGCTGGAGGACGTCCACCGGCGTCGGCGGGTGCTCCTGGGCGAGGACCACCCCCAGACCCGTGCCGCCCTGGACGCCCTCGCCGCCGCCCGCGGGAGCGCCTCCGGCTCCTGACGGCCCGCCCCGACGACGCCGTCCGAACGGGGCCGCGGCGGGGGCCGCGGCGGGGGCCTCGGCGGGGGCCTCGGCGGGGTCGATTGTCAGTGCGAGCAGGGAAGATGGGTCCATGACCGAGACCGCTCTGCGCTCCTCCGGCGCGTACGCCGATGCCGTTGCCGCCGCCGTTCAGGCTGCCGCCGCCTACTACACGGACGGCGTGACGCCGCTCGGGGACGACGAGTACGACGCACTGGTGCGGGCGATCGCCGCGTACGAGGACGCGCACCCGGACGAGGTGCTGCCGGATTCGCCGACCGGGAAGGTCGCGGGCGGCGCGGTGGTCGGCGACGTGCCGCACAGCGTGCCGATGCTGTCGTTGGACAACGTGTTCTCGGCGGAGGAACTCGCCGACTGGGCGGCCGGGTTGGAGCGCCGGCTGGGGCGCGCCCCGGCGGGGTGGTGCGTGGAGCCGAAGCTCGACGGGCTGGCGGTCGCGGCCCGCTACCGGGGCGGGAAGCTGGAGCGGGTGCTGACCCGGGGCGACGGTCTGGCGGGTGAGGACATCAGCCATGCCGCCGAGGCCGTGCTCGGGCTGCCGGCGGTGCTGACGGAGCCGGTCGACGTCGAGCTGCGCGGTGAAGTCCTGCTGACGACCGCCCAGTTCGAGGAGGCGAACCGGATCCGGCTGGCGCACGAGGCCCCTCCGTTCGTCCACCCGCGCAGCGGCGCGGCCGGGACGCTGCGGGCCAAGGACCGCCCGTACCGGATCGAGCTGACGTTCTTCGCGTACGACGCCGTCGGCCTGGACGAGGAGTCGGCGCACAGCGCGCGGCTGGAGCGCCTCGCCGCGCTGGGCGCGAACACGGCGGCCAGCACGGCGGCGGCGCCGCTGCGCTGCGGGAGCGTCGAGGAGGTGCAGCAGCGGGTCGAGGAGATCGCCGCGCTGCGGTCCCGACTGCCGTTCGGGATCGACGGCGTGGTGATCAAGGCGGACGACGCGGGCGACCGGCGGGCGGCGGGTTCGGGTTCGCGGGCGCCGCGCTGGGCGGTGGCCCGGAAGCTGGCGGCCGAGCACAAGGTGACCAGGCTGCTGGGGGTGGAGTGGGCGGTGGGCCGCACCGGCATCATCGCGCCGCGCGCCGTCCTGGAGCCGGTGGTGATCGACGGCGTCACCGTCACGTACGCGACGCTGCACAACCCGGCCGACATCACCCGGCGCGGCCTGATGCTCGGCGACCAGGTCTTCGTCTACCGCGCGGGCGACGTGATCCCCCGGGTGGAGGCCCCGCTGGTGGAGCAGCGCACGGGCGAGGAGCGGCCGATCGTCTTCCCGGAGGTCTGTCCCCGCTGCGGGGACGCGATCGACGCCTCCGAGCAGCGCTGGCGGTGCGTGCGCAGCCGCAACTGCCAGGCGGTGGCGTCGATCGTCTACGCGGCGGGCCGCGACCAGTTGGACATCGAGGGCCTCGGCGCCACCCGCGCCGTCCAGCTGGTCGAGTCCGGCCTGGTCAACGACATCGCGGACCTGTTCACGCTGACCCGCGACCAGTTGATGACGCTGGAGCGGATGGGCGAGACCAGCACGGTGAACCTGCTGGCCGCGATCGAGACGGCCCGGACCAGGCCGCTGAACCGGGCGCTGTGCGCGCTGGGCATCCGCGGCACGGGGCGCAGCATGTCGCGCCGGATCGCCGCGCACTTCGGTTCGATGGCGGCGATCCGGGCGGCGGACGCGGAGGCGCTGGCCGGGGTCGACGGCATGGGGCCGGAGAAGGCCCGCGTGATGGTCGGCGAACTCGTCGAGCTGGCACCGCTGTTGGACCGCCTGGCGGCCCTCGGCGTCGGCACCGCCGTCACCGAGCCCACCGCGCCCCGGCCGGTCGAGGCGGCCGAGGCGGCCGGGGCCGACGGCGCGGCCCCGGCCGACGTGGCTGCCGCCGCCGGTACCGGCCCGCTCAGTGGTGAGGCCGTGGTCGTCACGGGCTCGATGACAGGCCCGCTCGCCGCGCTGTCCCGCAACGAGATGAACGAGCTGATCGAACGCGCGGGCGGCAAGGCGTCCTCCTCCGTCTCGAAGCGGACCACCCTGCTGGTGGCCGGCGAGAAGGCCGGCTCCAAGCGCGCCAAGGCCGAGGAGCTCGCCATCCGCATCCTCACCCCCGACGAGTTCGCCGCCCTGGTCGCCGAGCACCTCCCCGCCGCCTGACGCCCCGTCACCTCCTGTCACCACCCGACGCCGGGCGGGGTCGTCCGCCCGGCGTCGGTTGCCGACGCGGTTTCGGTTCAGGCGGTGAATCCTCCGTCGACGGCGATCTCGGCCGCTTGCGCGTAGCGGCCCGGCGCGGTGGACCCGGCGATCGCCTCGGTGCCGGGGAGCGGCCCGGGGCCCGTACCGGAGTACTGCCGGAGCCGCACCGGAGCAGTGCTGGGAGGCCCGTCGACGCCGAAGCGCCCGGCCTCCGACCGCCCCGCTGCCGCCGGGCGCTTCGTCACGTCCCTTGCCCCGAGGAGTCGGTGAGGGCTCGGACGGCGGCCCGGACCGGGGCGGGGCGGGCGAGCAGGTCGGTGTTGTCGGCCCACTGGTCGACGGCGCCGGTGAGGGGGAGGGCGCGCAGGCGGGGGTCGGTGAGGGTGGCGGCCAGGGCGCGGGCGAAGCGTTCGGCGTGCAGGACGAGGTGGGGCCGGCCGTGGTACGGGCGGCGGGCGGGGTCGACCGGGGCGGTGAGGCCGGTGGCGTTGTGCAGGCGGGCCACGGTCTCGTACGCGTCGCACAGGTGCCGTTCGCGGTCGGCGGGGTCGGTGGCGGCCAGGGCGTCGCGCAGGACGGGGGTCAGCCGGGGTGCGGCGGCGGTGCGGGCGAAGGCGCTGCCGAGCCACTTGGTGTAGGGCGCGTACCGGTGTTCGAGCAGGAGGCACAGGCGCATCAGGTCGCGGACCAGGCGGCCGGCGGCGAGCGCGGAGCCGAGTTCGTCGCCGACCTCGGCGCAGCGGCCGACGAAGGACTCCTCCTGGGCGAGGCGCTGCCACTGGCAGGCCAGCAGGTAGCGCCGGACCTGGTCCGGGTAGCGGGCGAGGCGGTGGCGGGCCGCGGTGAGGATGCCCGGGTCGTCGTGGAAGACCGCTCCGCCGGTGGCCTCGGCCAGTCGCTGCTGCGGCATCGCCAGCCAGTCGGACAGGGTCGGGCCCGGGTCGGTGGCGGCGGTCGCGGTGCCGAGCCGGTCGGTCAGCCAGGTGTCGACCCGGCGGACCACCACCCGGTGGGCGACCGGCCCTTCGGTGGCTTCGAGGTGGCCGACCGGGTCGTTCGGGTCGCCGCTCGCCCGGAAGTGGGTGGGCCAGCCGCGGACCTGCTTGGGCAGGCGCCGGGCGAACAGGTCGTGGAGGTCGGCGGCGTACCGGTCGGCGTCCTCGGCGGTGAGGAACAGGTCCAGGCGCGGGCCCCAGTCGTGGTCGACGGAGCGCGGGGTGTCGAGGCCGAGCACCTCCGAGCCCGGCCCGACCAGGGCGGCCGCGTGGCGCAGGCCCGGGTGGGCGGCGTCCAGCAGCGGGCGCACCGCCTCCGTGTAGAGGATCCGGGAGAGTTCGACGCCGGGGAGGAAGGCGGGTGCGGGAGTGGACATGGGTGCCACTGTGGCCGAGGGTGGTCGCCCGGTTCCAGCCGTTTACTTCCGTGAGACCCTCTCACGGGCGTGAGCGCCCCATGCGTGCATGAGAGCCCGTTCACGGACGTGACGATCCGTCACGGACGTTGGAAGGTCTCACCCGAGTGACGGCCTGCCGTGGATGTCAGCGGGTCTCGCAGAAGTGACGCGTCGTCATGTGGGCAGGACCGTCTCGCCGAGGTCATTGGTCATTGCGGACGCAAGACCCTCTTACCGATCATTTCAGCATGAGAGCTGGCCGGTCATTCCTCGTCGATGTCGACTCGCCGGAGGACCTGCGTGAAGTCGCCGTCGTCGAGCAGTCCGGCCAGCACCTGCGTCATGTTGTCGATGCCGGGCTCTCGGACGACGAGGCCGTCGGAGCACCAGAAGTAGCGGCCGCCCAGGGCCTCGCCGGTGCGGGACCACCTGTCCATGATGCGTTCGACCTCGGCGAGCGTGAACACGGTCGCACTCCAGCGTGAGCCGTCCGCCGTCAACCGGACCTCGACGTCGACGTTGCAGACCGCGTCCAGGGGCTCGTCGGCGTCGGGGACGAACGACGCCTCGAACCGATTCGTCCGGACCCGGTAGAAGGGACCGTCCCACCCCTGCGCCACGGTTTCGCCCCCGGTGTTCGCCACCCGGGGAGTATGTCCGGTCGGCCCGAACTGCTCAACCGGTTTCCCCGGCGGGCTCAGTGGTCGACGCTCGAAGTCCTTCGGGGGGTGACCCAGCAGCGCACCGCGGACCCGGAGACGGTGTCGGTGGTCCCGCGTGCGGTCGGCGCCACCGCCGCGGCAGGCGGATGGGCCGGCGTGCTTCCGACCGTCCACCGCTCTTCCCGCTGCCGCGTCGGATGCCCGAGGAGACGGAAGGAGGAGCGGTGGCGACCGGCATGTCGACGGCCCACACGCGTGTCACCGGGGAGCGGGGACGCTCACGCGGCGGCGGACCGGCCCTTGATCGCGTGGCTGAGGGCGGCCTGCTCGTCGTCGGGAAGGCGACGCTCGACGTGGAGCATGCGCAGGGCGGTGGTGATGCGTTCCTCGTCCTCGGGTGTGCCGAGGCTGCCCATGTACGGGGGCAGCAGCAGGCTCAGGGCTTCGAGGTCCGCGCGTGCGCAGAGCGTGGTGAGGAGTGCGCCGACCGGGTCCTCGTGCGGCCGGGGGGCGGCCGGAGCGGTGGCCCGCAGT
Organism: Kitasatospora sp. NPDC088391; assembly: GCF_044753345.1. Classification (NCBI taxonomy): domain Bacteria; kingdom Bacillati; phylum Actinomycetota; class Actinomycetes; order Kitasatosporales; family Streptomycetaceae; genus Kitasatospora; species Kitasatospora sp. NPDC088391. Next base: position 218,628 of record NZ_JBIVNB010000004.1, on the reverse strand, counting down.
CCTGCGGCGATGCGGTGGCGGAGCCACTGCTGGTGGGGGCCGGCCGGGACGTCGTCGATGCGCGAGGCGGCGGACTCGAAGTGTGCGCGGGCCCGGTCGACCTGGCCCAGGTCCCGGTGGGCCCGGGCGATGTTGGCGTGCAGGGAGGCGTAGAAGCCGCGGACGCGCTCGTCGCCGACCTTGTCGGCCCGGTTCAGGCACTCCTGGTTCCAGCGCAGGGTCTCCTGCGGCGTGGGCTGGTGCCGGGCGAGGTAGTGCGCGGCGATGCAGGCGTCGTAGTCGTCCTCGGCGGCTTCCCACGCTCGGAGGAAGAGGTCCCGTGCCCGGGCGTCCTGTCCTTCGGCCTCGGCCTGCATGCCCTGGGCGCACAGCTGCACGACGGTGTTCTCGGGGTCGATCACGGTTCTCCTGGGGTGAGGGGGATGCGGTACTGGGAGAAAGGGGAAAGGGGAAATCAGCGGGAGGCGTCGAGGGCGACGGGCATGACCAGCGTGGTGAAGCTGCCCTGGTCCGCGGACCGCACCACGACGGGCCGGTCCACGGCGGAGATCTCCAGCAGGACGTCGGGCCCGACACCGGCCTCCAGCGCGGGGCCCAGGACGGCGGGGTCGAAGCCGATCCGCCGGGGCAGGTCCTGGTGGCAGACCGCGGGCAGGGTGACGGCGCTGGAACGATCGGCGAGCGAGACGGTCAGCTCGTCGCCGGCGAAGCCCAGAGCGATGCGTGCGGCGCCCGCGTGGCTGTTGACCGCCTCGCACAGCGCCGGGCGGTCCACGATCACGCGGTACTCGGGCGGGGCCAGGGCCGAGAGCGTCTCGCGGTAGTCGGGGAAGAGATCGTCGACCGTCGCCAGGACACGGGACTCCGACGTACTGCGTGCGCGGGCGCCGTCCGGTCCGACCTGGAGGGTGACCTCGTGGACCCGCGCCGCCCATTGCCCGAACTCGATCAGGTCGGCCGTCCGCACCAGCAGGCGGCGGGGACCTCCGTCGAGTGCCGCCGGCCTCAGGACGCGCATCGACAGGCGGTAGCGATCGGTGGCCACCAGACGCACCTCGCCGTCATCGATCTCGACGAGGACGCAGCCCAGCGCGGGGAGTTCCACGTCGGAAGCCGCGGCCGGCACCACCTGGCGGACCGCGCTCGCCAACTCCACGCCGCCGATCCGCGCTTCCGTCGTGCCGCCGGCGGTCGAGAGGGAACGCAGCACCACGGCGATGGCGGCCTCGGCCTTCCGCGTCCGGTCCCGCATCCTCTCCAAGTGCCGCTCCAGCACCTCCCGGCCCTCGTGCTCGGGCCCGTCGAGCACCACGGTGACCTCGGCCAGCGGCAGTCCCGCTTCTCGCAGACCGCGCAGGAGAGCGGCCCGGGCCTCCTGCGCGGGGCTGTAGAAGCGGTATCCCGTCGTGCCGTCGACCCACGCCGGCAGCAGCACGCGGCAGTCGTCGTAGAAGCGCAGGGCGCTCGGAGCGAGGCCGACCCGCCGTGCGAAGGCGCTGATGCCGAGTAGTTCCGTGGTGCCGTCCATGGCCCGATTGTCGACGTTCATCCCACTTGAAGGTCAACTCGCCCTTCGTCCCGGCGACGGGTTCCGCGGCACCGCCGTTCCGCCGTTCCACCGTTCTGCTCCGGCGCCGGTCGCCGTGCGGGCCGGTGGTCGACGTCCGGGGCCGGGTGATCAGGGCATCCGCTTCAGTCGCACGGGTCGACGGGTGGCGGGTGTCCTCATGACCCGGTCGCCGGTGCTGAGCCTGCGGTAGGTCACGCCGTCCACGTGGACGGTGAGCTCGCATCCGTCGTCGGTGCGGATGCGCATCCGGTAACTGGTGGTCGGGCCGTGGGTGCCGGTCTCCGTCGTGGTCCACCGTTCGACGACCTCCCCGACGTAGGAGTCGTCGAACGACCTTCTCCGCCGGTCGGCGCGGGCCACCAGGACCAGGACGAGCGGCCCGGCGACGAGGGCCAGAAGGACGAGGTACGACATGTGCCCCCCGTGTCGGTGGCGGCGCGGCCTGTTCGCAGCAGCGTACCGACCGCGCGGGCATCGGCCCAGAAGGCTTGCACGGCAAGGGACGGCAGGGGACGGCAGGGGAGGGCAAGGGGATGGGGACGGACACGGCTGCGTGATCGACCCGTTCCGGGCGCGGGGACGAAGACGCGCGGCCGGGTGGCGTGGCGCCGTGGGCACCACGGCCCCTCGGCGGGGTGGCGGGGAGCCGCTCTCGCCTGTCCCTCTCACCGAGGTGACACCCCTTCACTTGCACAACGGCCTCTCACCGGAGTGAGGGGGTGTCACTTCCGGGTGCGCCCTTCACTCCGGGTGGAGTTCTCCGGCGAGGAGGCGGGTGACCAGGGCGTCGACCAGGGCGGTGCGCTGCTGGGGGGCGAACAGGTCGGGGAGGGTGAGGCGTTCGAGGATGAGCCAGTTGAGGGCGAGGTAGAGGAGCTGGACGGTGGTGGCGTCGCCGGGGAGGCCGGAGGCCCGGTGGTGGTCGACGTTGAAGCGGAGGTCGGCGGCGATCCGGGTGGTGAGCACGGTGCGCAGTTCGGGGCGGCGCAGTGCGGCCAGGCGCAGTTCGAGCAGGGCGAGGAAGCCGGTGGGGAAGTCGGCGACGCGGTCGACGAGTTGGTGCATGAGTTCGGCGACCCGGGCGGCGTCGTGCGGGCCGGTCAGGCTGCGGGCGAGGGTGTCGGCGTCGGGTTCGAGGCGTTCGTAGACGCGGGCGGCGCTCTGGACGAGCAGGGCGTCGCGGTTGGCGAAGTAGTTGGAGGCGGTGCCGGCGGGGACGGCGGCGCGCTGGTCGACGGCGCGGAAGGTGAGGCCGCGGGCGCCTTCCTCGGCGAGGACGTCGATCGCGGCGTCGAGCAGTGCCGCCCGGCGTTCCGGATTGCTGCGGGCCATCGGTTGTCACCACTCCACTCGTAGTGCTAAGTTCCTACCACTCCACTCAGAGTACTACGCACCGAGTGGTCACCTGATTCCCTACGAGAGGTTTCTCGGCTTGCGCAAGCTCGTGTACTACGTCGCCGTCTCGATCGACGGCTTCATCGCCGGCCCGTCCGGCGAGTTCGACTTCTACCCGGAGGCGCCCGACATGGTCGAGTACCTGCGGGCGGAGTTCCCCGAGACCATGCCCAGCCACATCCGGCCGGCCATCGGTCTCGCGGACACCCCCAACAAGCGGTTCGACACCGTGCTGATGGGGCTCAACAGTTACCGCCCCGGCCTGGAGGCCGGTCTCACCAGCCCCTACGCGCACCTGAAGCAGTACGTGGTGTCCTCCTCCCTCCCGGAGATCGACGACCCGGCCGTGACACTGGTGCGCAGCGACCCCGCGGCCCTGGTCCGGAGCCTGAAGGAGCAGCCCGGCGAGGGCGACCTGTGGCTCTGCGGCGGCGGCCTGCTGGCCGGTGCGCTGCTGCCGGAGATCGACGAACTGGTCCTCAAGCGCTACCCGGTGGTGGCGGGCGGCGGTGTCCCGGCCTTCGCCGGCGGATTCCGTCCGCGCCCGTTCGCGCCGGTGGAGACGCTGACGTTCAGCCACGGCGGCACCGTCACCACGTACCGCCCGGTCGGGTAACGGCCACCCGGGCCGCGCCCCCGCCGCCCGACCGGCGCCCGCCCGGCGCCCGACCGGCCCCACCCGTCCGCCCGCGCCCCGGGAGTAGCCTGGGCGGGGACGCGGGGGACGGGGGAACGGGATGAACGGGCAGGCGCCGGAAGGCCGTTGGGTGCGGCCGGTGGCGGGCGGGCCGGAGGTGTACGCGGTCGTGCCGGAGCGGCCGCGGGCGACCGTGGTGGTCGGCATGGAGCTGTTCGGGGTGACGGCCTGGGTGCGCGGGGTCTGCGCACGGCTGGCCGGGGCCGGGTACGCGGCCCTCGCCCCCGACTTCTACGGGCGGCAGGCCGAACGGGTCGAGCTGCCGTACGACGACACCGGCCGGGTGGACGGGTTCCGGCTGCTGGGGACGGTGACGGCCGATCAGGTCGTCGCCGACACGGCCGCGGCGCTCGCCGCGGGCGAGCGGGCGGGCGCGGGCCCGGGCCGGGCGTTCGTCGGCTTCTCGGTCGGCGGCCACCTCGGCCTGCTCGCGGGCGCCCGCCTCCCGCTGGACCTGATCGCCGCCTGCTACCCGGGCTGGGCGCTGGAGGACCCGACGCCGCTGGCGGCCTCCGCCCCGCCGCTCGGCGCGGAGGGCGCGGCCGCACTCGCCGCGTACGACCCCTCGGTGCTCGGCCTGGTCGGCGCGGCCGACCACGTGGTGCCGCCGGAGCAGTGGGCGCGGATCGGCGAGCGCCTGGCCGGGGCGGGCGTCCGCCACGAACTGGTGACGTACCCGGAGGTACCGCACGGCTTCCTGTGCGCGGACCGCCCCGGGACGTTCCGGGCGGCGGAGAGCGCGGACGCCTGGTCCCGCATCCTGTCCGCGCTGGGGGAACTGCCCTCCTGACGGCGCGACCGGTCGCCCGGAGGCGTTCCGGGGTGCCCGGGAGGGGCGTCGGGAGTTTTCTTGCGTCCGAACGGGCGGTGCCGCGTCACCGGCACCGCCCGCGGCGCGTTGAGCCTCCGTCAGCACTGTCAGCACCGCCCGTCCGTACGCCCGGAGGACCCGCCATGCGCACCGCACTCTCCGCCCTCGCCCTGGCCGCCGCCGCCCTGTTCGCGGGCGGGGTGCCCGCCTCGGCCGCGGCTGCGGCCGAGGAGCCGGCCGGTCCGGTCCCGAACCAGGGCTACAGCATTCCGGTCGGCGCGATCACGGACCTCGGCGCGCTCCCGATGCTGGGCGGCCTGGGCAAGGACTTCGCCCACCTGCTCGGCCAGTAGCCGGAGCAGGCGGGGGCGGGACAAGGTCGGCGGGGCGGGTTCGGCGGGGCGGGTTCGGCGGGGCGGCGTCAGCGGAGCGGGACGGCGTAGACCGGTTCGGGGCCGAAGGGGGTGAAGCCGACCTTGCGCAGGATCGGGCCGGAGGTGGTGGGGTTGGCCTTGACCAGGGCCATCCGGGCGCCGTGGGCGGCCGCGTAGGCGAGGCGGGCCCCGATCAGGGCGCGGTAGACGCCGCGGCCCCGCCACTGTTCGGCGACCACGCCGCCCGTCAACCGGGCGACGCCGTCGACGAGTTCGACGCCCGCGCTGCCGACGGGGACGCCGTCGAGGTGGGCCACCAGGGTGCCGCCCCGACCGGCCGGGACACTGTCCCGGTTGCGGGCGGCGGCGGCCTCGAAGCGGTCGGCGGGCGGGAGTTCGCCGCCGAAGGCGGACTGCTGGAGGACCAGCGCGTCGCGGGCCGTCGCCGGATCGGTCGCCCAGCTCGTGGCGACGTCCAGGTCGGACGGGCGCAGCGCGGGCACGCCGTCGGACAAGTCGGCCGCCAGCACCTCGAGTTCGAGCTTGACCCGGCCGCCGCGGGCGGCGAGTTCGGCGGCCAGTCCGGCGGGGGCGCCGATCAGCACCTGCCAGTCCAGGACCGGCACGTCGAAGGTGCGGGCCCGCTCCAGCAGGGCGTCCACGGCGGGGCCGAGCGGTCCGGCGGGCGTGAACGAGACCACGGAGAGGTCGAATTCGAAGTAGTCGGGGAGACGGACCAGGGTGTACCCGTCCGTGCTGACGACCTCGGCGTCGGGCGGCGACCAGACCCAGGCGTCACCGGCGGCGGCGACTTCGGTGGCGGAGAGACTCATGCCGAGCAGCCTAGGGACCGTTCCGACACGTATCGCCGCCGCTCGGGACACCGTTGCCGGACCCGGACCCGACAGTGACACGGCCGGTGCACCCGCGCGGGAACCGAACGGGCCGCCACGGCGTGCAGCGGCGGGGCGGACCCGCCCGGGCAGCGGGGCGCCGACGGCAACCGGGGAGGGGCAGGGCAGGGGGCGGCTTGTTTCCGCTCCGAGAGTTTTGCCGGGCGGCGGGGCGGTGACAAGGGCGGACGGGGGTTCGTGGTGGCCCCTTCACTACTGCGCAACGGGCCGAAATACTCCGCAACACCCTCTCCCAACTGGGAAGATGGCGATTGACAGCGGGCGTCCGGCCCGAGCACGATGAGCGCCGAGCCCACTCGCAGCGAGCCGGAAGGAGGGCCGATGCGTACCGCCGTTGTCGTGTGTTGTCCGTCGTGCCCGGTCCCGGTGGACGTGTGCCGCGAGGGCTGTTGTCGGCGCCGCCGCGCGTAGCCCTTCCCCGCTTTCCCGCTCCCTCTCCGTCACGGCAGTGCGCGGTGCGCCCTCGGGCTGCCCGGCGGCCGTGGCACCTCCGACCGACGTGCCCGACCGACGTGTCCGGTCGGCGCGCCGGCGCCCGTGCCTCGGCGCGCCCTGTTTCCGCTTCCCCCTTTTCTCCCGGAGGAGTTCGACCATGTCCGTTTCCACTCCCACTTCCGCTCCCGCTCCCGTTTCCGCTCCCGTCGGCACCGAGCTGCGGCTGACCCCGGCGGCGGGGCGGATCGGCGCGATCGTGCACGACGTCAGGCTGGGGGCCGAGCTGCCGACCGCGACGGTGGCGGCGCTGGAGGCCGCGCTGTACGAGCACAAGGTGCTGTTCTTCCGCGGCCAGCAGCACCTGGACGACGCCGAACACGAGGCGTTCGCACGGCTGTTGGGGCAGCCGGTGTTCCACCCGACGGTGCCGAGCGCGGACGGCCGGTACATCTTCGAGCTGGACGCCACCAAGGGCGTGCGGGCGAACAACTGGCACACCGACGTGACCTTCGTGCCCTCGTACCCGAAGGCGTCGATCCTGCGGGCGCTGGAGCTGCCGCCGGCGGGCGGCAGCACGGTGTGGGCGAACACTGCGGCCGCGTACCGGGACCTGCCGGAGCCGCTGAAGGCGCTCGCGGAGAGCCTGCGGGCGGTGCACACCAACGACTACGACTACGCGGCGAACCTGGCGCTGGCGCCGGAGCTGGCGGAGAACGCCGAGATCGCGAAGCTGTTCCGGCAGGTGTTCGTGTCGACGGCGTTCAAGACCGAGCACCCGCTGGTGCGGGTGCACCCGGTGACGGGTGAGAAGAACCTGCTGCTGGGGTCGTTCGCGCAGAAGATCGTGGGCGTGTCCGGCAAGGACAGCCGGGCGCTGATCGAGCTGTTCCAGCGGTACGTGGAGCGGCTGGAGAACACGGTGCGCTGGGACTGGCAGGTCGGCGACGTGGCGATCTGGGACAACCGGGCGACCCAGCACTACGCGGTGAACGACTACGGCGACGAGCCGCGCCTGGTGCGCCGGATCACCCTGGACGGCGACCTGCCGGTGGGTGTGGACGGGCGGCCGAGCCGCCTGCTGGAGCCCGCCGACCCGCCGCGGGTGGCCGGTCTGGTCCCGGCGGCCGAGCTGGAGGCCGAGTCGCTGGCCCGCTGAGCCCACCCACCCCCTCCGCAGCCCCGTCCCCCGATCGCCTTGCGCAGAAGCGGAGTTCGACCGCCGTGACCAGCACCGTCGTGACCGGCGCCGCCACAGGCAGCATCGCCACAGGCAGCGCCGCCACAAGCAGTACCGCCACCGCGCCGCGGGCCGGGGACGACCGGCGGGAGGCGAACGCGTCCACCGTGCTGCGGACGGTGCTGGACCACGGGCCGGTGGCCCGCAGCACGGTGGCCCGGTTGACCGGGCTCAGCCCGGCCGCCGTCTCGCGCCAGGTGGTGGACCTGATGCGGCTCGAACTGGTCTCCGAGCGACCGGAGTTGGCGTCGAACGCGCCGGGGGTGCGGGGCCGTCCGCAGCTGCCGCTGGAGGTGGACGCGGAGCGGCTGGCGGTGGCGGGCCTGCACGTCGGGGTGCCGTACAGCACCTTCGCGGTGCTGGACCTGCGCGGCCGGGTGCTGTTCCGGCAGGAGCTGCCGAACGGCGGGCGGCGCGGATTCGCGGTGCTGCGACCGCTGTTGGCGCGGTTGCCGCGCCTGCTGGCGGTGACGGCGGCGGGGCGCCGGCTGGTCGGGCTGGGCGCGGTGACGGGCGGCGCGGTGGACGCCGAGCGTGGGGTGACGGTCCGTCATGACCCTTTGGAGTGGCGGGAGATGCCGCTGCGCGGACTGCTGGAGCAGGCCACGGGGCTGCCGGTGCGGGTGGACAACCACGCCCGGGCGCTGGCGGCGGCCGAGGTGCTGTTCGGCGCCCCGGCGGCCCGGCGCTCGATGGTGCAGCTGTTCGTCGGGCACGTGGTGGACGCGGCGATCGCGGTGGCGGGGACGGTGCACCAGGGCCCGCCGTCGGTGACCGGCGACGGCGGGCACCTGCCGGTGCCGGGCAGCACGGCCCGATGTCACTGCGGGCGACGCGGCTGCCTGTCGGTGGCGGCCTCGGACACCACGCTGTTCGAGGCGGCGGCCGCGCAGGGCGTGATCGCCCGCCCGGACCGGCAGTTGCTGCTGGCGGCGGTGCGCGCGGGCGACGCCCGGGCGGACGCGCTGGTGCGGCAGCGGGCCCGGACGGTGGGCGGTGCGCTGGCGCTGCTCGCCGACGTGGTCAATCCGGACCTGCTGGTGCTGACCGAGACCTTCGCGCTGGCCGATCCGGTCTACCTGGACGCGGTGCGCGCGGAGTTCGCGCTCCGCTCGCACCTGCACAAGGACGCCTCGCTGCTGGTGGCGCAGCGTTTCGGTGCGGACGCGCTGGCCGTGGCGGCGTGCGCGCCGGTGCTGGGCGAGCTGTACGCCCGGCCCCTGCCCGGCCCCTGACTTCCCCCTGCTCCCCCTCCTCCTCTCTTCCCGCAACTCGCTTCTTCCGAAGGACTGTTGACGATGACCCTGTTCTCCGCCGATCCGCTCCCCCGTTCGGCGTCCTCCGCTTCCGCGCTCCCCGTTTCCGCGCTCTCCCGCCGGTCCGTGCTGCGCGGCGGTCTGGCGGGCGTCGGTCTGCTGGCGCTGTCGGCGTGCCGTTCGGCGGCGGACTCCGCGCCGGGAGCGGAGGCGGCGGGCGGCGCGGCCCCGCCGCGCCGGGGCGGGGTGCTGACGGTGGGTGTCGGGGTGGACTTCACGCCGGCCCTGCTGTTCGCGCAGAGCGCCAACTCGCTGCTCCAGCGCCTGGTCTTCAACACGCTCACCCGCTACGACGACCAGCTGCGCCCGCAGCCGGAGCTGGCGAAGAGCTGGGAGGTGGCGGCGGACGGGCTGAGCGTGACGTTGAAGCTGCGCGAGGACGTGGTCTTCCACAGCGGGCGGAAGTTCACCGCGGACGACGTGGTGTTCGCGGTGAAGAACCTGCAGAACCCGGTGCGTTCGGCGCAGTTGAGGTCGACGGCGCTGACCGTGACGGACTTCCGGAAGAACGGCGACTTCGAGCTGACGCTGGTGCTGGCGCACCAGGTGTCCAACCTGTTCGACCTCTTCGAGTTCATGATCATCCCGGATTCGGCGAGCGTCGAGGACGCCGTCGCGGGCACGAAGCTGATCGGCACCGGCCCGTTCACCTTCACCGACCGCAAGCCGGGCTCCTCGCTGAGCTTCGCCCGCAACGAGAAGTACTGGAACCCGGGCCGGCCGTACCTGGACGGCGTGGAGATCAAGGTGATCCCGCAGGCCGAGACGCTGCTGTCGTCGGTGAAGACCGGCCAGGTGCACCTGTCGTACGCGGTGCGCGGCAAGGACGTGGCGACGCTGAAGGACGACAAGCGGTTCCGGATCACCCAGTACGACACCGGCGCGGGCGCGTACTACATCGGCGCGAACCTGTCCGTCCCGGAGGTGCAGGACAAGCGGGTGCGGCAGGCGATCGCCTGGGCGATCGACCGGGACCGGCTGGTGCAGCAGGCGCTCGGCGGGTACGCGACGGTCTCCTCGGTGCCGTGGCCGAAGTCCTCCCCGGCGTACCGGGAGCAGGACGCCGTCCGGTACCGCCACGACCCGGAGAAGGCCCGGGCGCTGCTGAAGGAGGCGGGCGTGACCTCGCTGTCGCTGCCGCTGGCGCACCAGTCGGACGCCGGGTCGACGGCGGTCGCGCAGATCCTGCAGTACGACCTGAAGCAGGTCGGCATCGAGGTGCAGCTGCAGCCGGTGGACTCGCCGACCATGCAGAAGCAGCTGATCTCGCAGACCATGCCGGCGCTGTGGACGCTCAGCCACAGCTTCTCGCAGGCGCACCCGGCGACACTGGCGGTCAGCGCGTACCCGTTCAACGAGGCGAAGAACACCTCGAAGTTCTCCTCGCCCGCGTACACCGAGGCGGTGCAGAAGGCCTGGAACCGCTCGGACGCGGACAGCCCGGAGGCGAAGGCGCTGTACCAGCAGGTGACCGACATCCTGCTGGAGGAGCAGTTCATCATCGACCTGGCGATCGCCGGGCTGGTGGAGGTCGCGGGCGCGCAGGTGCGCGGGGCGACCCTGAACAAGTACTCGTACCTGGTCCTCGACGACGCCTACCTGGCGGGCTGAGCCGTGCGGACCTTCCTGTTCAAACGGCTGCCGAGCGGGCTGGCGGTGCTGCTGGCCGCCTCGTTCGCGGTGTTCCTGATGCTGCGGCTGATCCCGGGCGACCCGGCGACCACGCTGGCCGGGCCGGACGCCTCGCCTGCCGCCGTCGCGGCGATCCGGCAGCGGCTGGGGCTGGACGCGCCGCCGGCCGCGCAGTACCTGCACTGGCTGGGCCAGGTGCTGACCGGCGACCTCGGGCCGAGCTACGCGATCGGCGGGCAGGTCTCCGCCCTGATCGCGGACGGCCTGGCCGCGACCGTCCAGCTCACCCTGGCCGCGCTGCTGCTGGTGGTGGCGCTGGCCGTGCCGACCGCGCTGTACGCGGTGGCGGGGCGGCGGCGGGCGCTGACCGGGGCGCTGCGGGCGCTGACCACCGGGGCGCTGGCGGTGCCGCCGTTCGTGACCGGCGTGGTGCTGGTGCTGGTGTTCGCGGTGGGCCTGGGCCTGCTGCCGGCCGGCGGGCACGCCTCGCTGTTCGACGCGCCGGACCTCGCGGTGCAGTACCTGGCGCTGCCGGCGCTCTGCCTGGCGCTGCCGAGCGCGGCGATCCTGGCCCGCTACCTCCAGGACGGCCTGGAGCGGGCGCTCGCCGAGGACTACGTGCGCACCGCGACGGCGCTCGGGGTGCCGCGGCGTCGGATCCTGTGGCGGCACGCGCTGCCGAACGCGCTGCCGTCCGCGGTGACCGTGCTCGGCCTGCAGATCGGACAGCTGATCGCGGGCGCCGTGGTGGTGGAGCGGATCTTCGCCTGGCCGGGCCTCGGCCAGCTGATCGAGCAGGGCGTGGCGCGCCGCGACTACCCGGTGGTGCAGGACCTGCTGCTGCTGGTGGTCGCCGGGTACGTGGCCGTGCAGCTGCTCACCGACCTGTTGTACTCCTGGCTCGACCCGCGCGTGCGGTGGGAGTGATGCGACGATGACCACGATCCCCCTTCCCGCGGCGGCCCGTCGGGGCGGCCGCTACACCGCCGGGCTGCGCTCCTGGCGGGGCGTGACCGGCCTGGTGCTGGTCGGGGCGGTCACGCTGGCGGGGCTGCTGGCCCCCTGGCTGACCGACGCCGACCCGAACGCGCAGGGCGCGCAGGCGCTGGCCGGGCCGGGCGGCGACCACCCGCTGGGCACCGACGACCTCGGGCGGGACCTGCTCAGCCGGATCCTGCACGGCATCCTCACCGACCTGTCGATCATCCTGACCGCCGTTCCGGCGGGCGCCCTGATCGGCGCGGCGCTGGCGCTGCTGGCGGGCACCTCGCGGGCCGCCGACCTGGTGGTGCAGCGGCTGTTCGACCTGGTGCTGTCCTTCCCCGGGCTGATCCTCGGCCTGGCGGTGACCGCGATCCTCGGCCCGGGCCGCTGGCCGGTGGTGATCATCGTCGCGCTGGCCGAGATCCCGTACTTCGGGCGGCAGTTGCGGGCCGGCGTGCTGGTCCAGCGGGAGCGCGAGTACGCGCTGGCCGCCCGGATCGGCGGCGCGGGCCGGGCCCGGGTGCTGCTGCGGCACGTGCTGCCGAACGCGGTCGACCCGCTGGTCGTGCAGGCCGCGGTCGCGCTGTCGGTCGGCGTCTTCATCGAGGGCGCGCTGAGCTTCCTCGGCCTGGGCGTCCGCCCGCCGGACCCCACCCTGGGCAGCCTGATCAGCGGCTCGGTCGCCTACCTGGACACCCGTCCGGTGCTGGCCGCCGCCCCGCTGGCCGTCACCACCGCCCTCGTCCTGGGCTTCACCCTGCTGGCCGAGGCCCTGAACCGGGGCGTGCGCTCGTGAACGCCCCGACCCGTCCGAACCCCGGCCCGCTCTGGAGGGCAGCCCGATGACCGAACTGATCACCCGTCCTCCGCTGGACGGCCGGCCGGCCTCCGCCACCGCCGCGCTGCTGCGGGTGCGCGGCCTGCACGCGGCGTTCGGGGAGCGGACGGTGGTGCGCGGGGTGGACTTCGCGCTGGGGGCCGGGGAGAGCCTGGGGATCGTCGGCGAGTCCGGGTCGGGGAAGTCGACGACCGCGCTGGCGCTGCTGCGGATGCTGCCGGCCGGGGGCCGGATCACCGGCGGGTCGGTGGAGCTGGACGGCCGGGACCTCGCGGGGCTGCCCGAGGAGGCGCTGCGGGCGGTGCGCGGCAAGCGGATCGCGATGATCTTCCAGGATCCGATGTCCTCGCTGAACCCGGTGCTCTCGGTGGGCCGCCAGCTGGACGAGGCGCTGCGGGCGCACGGCGGGCGCCGGCCGAGGGCCGAACGGGCCGCGCGGGCGGCGGAGTTGCTGGAGCTGGTGGGGGTGCCGAAGGCGGCGTCCCGACTGGGCGACTTCCCGCACCGGTTCTCCGGCGGCCAGCGCCAACGGATCATGATCGCGCTGGCGCTGGCGCACGACGCGCAGGTGCTGGTCGCGGACGAGCCGACCACCGCGCTGGACCCGACCGTGCAGCGGCAGATCCTGCGGCTGCTGGCCCGGATCAACCGGGAGCGCGGCACCGCGCTGGTGGTGATCAGCCACGACCTGGGCGTGATCGCGGAGACCTGCTCCCGGCTGCTGGTGATGCGCGACGGCGAGGTGGTCGAACAGGGGCCGACCGAACGGCTCCTGACGGATCCTCAGCACAGCTACACGAAGTCCCTGCTGACCGCCGTCCCCCGGCTGGACGCCCCGTCCCGGTCCGCCGCCAACAGCACCCCGGGCACCGAACCGCTGCTGGTGGTAAAGGGGTTGGCGAAGGAGTACGGCCCGCGCCGGCGCCGCACGACGGCGCTGGAGTCGGTCGACCTGGAGCTGCACCCGGGCGAGACGCTGGGCCTGGTGGGCGAGTCCGGTTCGGGCAAGTCGACGCTGGCCCGGGCCCTGGTGGGCGCGCACGCGCCGAGCGCGGGCAGCGTCGTCTTCGACGGGGAGCCGCTGCTCGGCGGCCGGGCCCGGCGGGAGATCCAGATGGTCTTCCAGGACCCGTACGCCTCGCTGAACCCGCGGCTGACGGTGGGCCGGATCGTCGCCGAGCCGCTGATCGCGCACCGGATCGGCGACCGGGAGCAGCGGCGGGCCCGGGTGGCCGAACTGCTGGAGCAGGTGGGCCTGGAGGCGTCGGCGGCGGACCGTTCGCCGCGCGAGTTCTCCGGCGGCCAGCGGCAGCGGATCGGCATCGCCCGGGCGCTGGCGCCGCAGCCCCGGGTGCTGGTCTGCGACGAGCCGGTGTCGGCGCTGGACGTGTCGATCCAGGCCCAGGTGATCGACCTGCTGGCGCGCCTGCAGCGGGAGTTGGGCCTGGCGGTGCTGTTCATCGCGCACGACCTGGCGGTGGTCCGGCAGGTCAGCCACCGGATCGCGGTGCTGCACCAGGGCCGGATCGTCGAGAGCGGCCCGGCCGACCGGGTCGTCACCGCCCCCGAACACCCTTACACGGCGGAGCTGTTGGCGGCCGTCCCGTCCCTTCCCACCACGACCTCCAGGAGCCGGGCATGAGCGAGACCGAGGCGGCGGGCCACCGCCGCGACCCGTACCAGGGCTTCCCCGGGCGGGTGGGGCGGACGTTCGGCGAGTCGGTGCCGTCCTGGCCGGACCGGGTGCGGCCGCGCGCGGGCGCGCCGAACGTGGTGGTGGTGCTGGTCGACGACCTGGGCTACAGCGACATCGGGCCGTTCGGCTCGGAGGTGCCGACGCCGACCCTGGACGGCTTGGCCGAGCGGGGCGTGAAGCTGGCCAACTACCACACCATGCCGCTGTGTTCACCGGCCCGGGCGGCCCTGCTGACGGGGCTGAACCCGCACCGGGTGGGGTACTCGTTCGTGGCCAACGCCGACCCGGGCTTCCCCGGCTACGGCATGGCGATCGCGGACGACGTCCCGACGCTGGCGCAGACCCTGCACGACGCCGGGTACGCGACGTACGCGGTCGGCAAGTGGCACCTGACCCGGGACTCGGCCTCCTCGGCGGCCGACGACCGGGCCAACTGGCCGCTGCAGAAGGGCTTCGACCAGTACTACGGGGTGCTGGAGGGCCTGACCAGCCTGTTCCACCCGCACCAGCTGGTGTGCGACAACTCGCCGTTGGACATCGACGAGTTCCCGGACGGCTACTACTACACCGACGACATCACCGACCGGGCGATCGGCATGGTGAAGTCGCTGCGGGCGCACGACGCCGACAAGCCGTTCTTCCTCTACCTGGCGCACAACGCGGTGCACGGCCCGCTGCAGGCCAAGCCGGAGGACCTGGCCCGGCACCGGGGCCGCTACGACGGCGGCTGGGACGAGCTGCGGGCCGAGCGCTTCGCCCGACAACTGGCGGCCGGGCACTTCCCGCCCGGCACCGGACTGCCGGAGCGCAACGGCGAGGCCGGGTACGAGGTCGGGGCCTGGGACGAACTCGACGAGGTGAAGCGGAAGTTGTACGCCCGCTACATGGAGGTGTACGCCGCGATGGTCGACAACGTCGACCGGAACCTGGGCCGGCTCACCGATGTCCTGGAGCAGCTCGGCGAACTCGACAACACCGTCGTGGTGTTCACCTCCGACAACGGCGGCACCGGCGAGGGCGGCGCGGAGGGCACCCGCAGCTACTTCAGCCGCTTCGTCCACCACCCGAACCTGCCCGCCGACTGGAACCCGGACGTGCAGCGGGAGATCGACCTGATCGGCGGGCCGCAGTCGCTGGTGCACTACCCGCGCGGCTGGGGCATGGCCTCCAACACGCCGTTCCGGCTGTACAAGGGCCAGACGTACGCGGGCGGGGTGCGCGTCCCGTTCGTGCTGTCCTGGCCGGCCGGGCTGCCGCGCGCGGCGGGCGACGACGGGGTGCGCGGCCAGTACCAGTACGTCACCGACCTGCTGCCGACGCTGCTCGAACTCGTGGGCGTGGAAAGGCCGGTGGAGCGCGGCGGGGCACCGGTGCAGGAGTTGGACGGGGTGTCGTTCGCGTCGGTGCTGCGGGACGGCGGCGCGCCGTCCACCCACCGCGAGCAGTACTGCGAGATGACCGGCAACCGCTCGTACTACCGGGACGGCTGGAAGCTGGTCACCCTGCACCGCCCCGGCGCGCCGTACGACGACGGCGAATGGGCGCTGTACGACCTGCGCGCCGACCCGACCGAGATCCACGACCGGTCCGCCGAACACCCGGAGCTGGTGAAGGAGTTGGCGCGGGCCTGGGAGGACGCGGCCTGGCGCAACGGGGTCTTCCCGCTCGCCGACGCCTCCGGCGGCTTCGTGCTGCGCGGACCGGCGGAGGAGGCGCTGCGCCGCCCGGTGACCCTGCTGGCCGGCACCCCCGAGCTGGAGCGCTACCGCTCCTCCCGGCTGATCGCGTTCCGCTCGTTCACGGCGGAGGTCGCGCTCGACCGCCACGGCGTCGACGACCAGGGCGTGCTGGTCTCGCACGGCGACCAGGGCGGCGGCTACAGCCTGTACGTGGAGGACGGCCGGCTGCGCCTGGCGTACAACCAGTACGGCGAGCTGTTCGAGACCGACGCGGGCGAACTCCCGCCCGGGGCGCACCTGGTGGCGCTGGAGGCGACGGCGGTGGCCGACCTGAGGTGGCGGTTCGAGGTGCGGGTGGACGGTGCGGTGACGGGCGCGCTCGGGCCGGTGCACCAGCTGATCGGGATGGCCCCGTTCCAGGGCATCAGCGTCGGCGTGGACCGCAAGTCCCCGGTGTCCTGGCCGCTGTGGGAGCGGCACCGGACCTTCCGCTACACCGGCGGCCTGCGTTCGGTCACCTACCGGCCGGGCCCGGCCGCGCCCTACGACCCGGAGACGGTGGCCCGGGCGCTGCGGGAGGCGGCGGCGGCCTTCGAGTGAGGGCGGGCCGCCACCCGGGGCGGCGGAGGTGACGGTGCGTCAGGTCAGCGGCCTGGTCCAGCGGCGCCACTGCTCCTCCGGGGCGTAGCCCGCCGCGCGCCAGGCGGCCCGGCCGAGGTCGTTGTGCTCCAGCACCATCGCGTCGGCCCGGCGGCCGCCGAGCGCCTCGAACCTGGCGTGCGCGGCGGCCAGCAGCGCGCTGCCGACGCCCTGGCGGCGGGCCGCCGGGTGGACGGCCAGCCGGTACAGGTGGCAGCGCCAGCCGTCCCAGCCCGCGATCACCGTGCCGAGCAGCACGCCGTCCCGCTCGGCCAGCAGCAGCGCCCCCCGGTCCCGCTCCAGCAGCCGGGCGACGCCCGCCCGGTCGTCGGAGATGCTGGTGCCCTCGGCGGCCAGCGCCCAGAACGCCAACACCGCGTCGATGTCGTCGGGGCCGGCCGCCCGCAGTCCGTACTCGCTCATGCACCCCTTCCTACCAGCGCGAACGCCGCGCCCACCAACCCTTTACGGCTCAGCTGCCCGCCGTCGATCATCCCGAGGCGGCGCAGCTGCCCGTCATGCTCCGGAGCCTTCCCGGCGGCGGTGCCGGGGAGTCCGGCGAACTGGCGTGCGGTCGGCGGCCCGTGGACCGGCCGGTAGCATGCCGATCATGGATCTGGCCGAGGTGTCGACGGTGTTCGCAGCGGAGTCCGAGGCGCTCGGCCGGGCCCTCGACGGGCTGCCCGAGGGCGGCTGGGACCGGCCGACGCGGTGCGAGCCGTGGCCCGTGCGCGAGTTGCTGGGGCACCTCTGCGTGGTGCTGGACTGGGTGCCCGGCATGGTCGACGCCCCGGCCCCGCCCGTCCCGGAGGTCTCGGCCACCGGGTACTACCGGCCGGACCACCGGTTCGACGCCGCGACCGACGCCGCCCGGATCGGCCTCGGCCGGGACCGCGCCGCGCACCACCCGTCGGGGCCCGCGCTGCTCGCCGACTTCACCCGCACCTGGCGGACCGTGGCCGCCCGCTGCCGGGACGAACCGGCGCGGCGGGTGGTGCGGACCCGGCACGGCGACGCGATGCTGCTCGCCGACTTCCTGCTGACCCGGATCGTCGAACTCGCCGTGCACGGGCTCGACCTGGCCGACGCCCTCGACCGCGAGCCCTGGCTGACCGCACCCGCCGGCGACGCGGTGCTGCACCTGCTGGCCGGGCCCGGGGCGCGGGGCGCCGCGGCCGAACTGGGCTGGAGCCGGGCCGACTTCCTGCGGCGCGGCACCGGCCGGGCCCCGCTGGCCCCCGACGAGTCCGCGCGGCTGGCCCGACTCGGCGTCAACCGGCTGGCCCTGGGCTGACTCCGGCGGGGCCGCGCCCCGCCGGGGCTCCGGGCGGCTGCGGTTCGGCTGCCTGCGGTTCGGCCGTCTGCGGTCCGGCCGTCTGCGGTTCGGCCGTCTGCGGTCGGCGAAAAACCGGGGTGCCGGGCCGGTCGTGGCGCACAGTGGTGGGCATGTTGAACCGCGTAGCCGTCCTGTCCGATGTCCACGGCGTCCTGCCCGCGCTGGAGGCCGTGCTCGCCGAGCCCGAGGTGGCCGCCGCCGACCGGATCGTGCTGACCGGCGACATCGCCGCCGGTCCGCAGCCCGTGCAGGTCCTCGACCGGCTGCTCGGCCTCGGCGGGCGGGTGGTGTGGGTCGGCGGGAACGCCGACCGCGAGCTGGTCGAGCACCGCCGCGGCGGGTCCGGACCGTCCCCCGACCCGGTCGTCCCGTGGGCCGCCGAGCAGTTGCGCCCGGACCTGCTCGACCTGCTGGCCCGGCTCCCCCGGTCGGTCACGCTGCCGGTGCGCGGCCTCGGGGCGGTGCTGTTCTGCCACGCCACCCCGCGCGACGACGAGGAGGTGGTCCTGGTCGACTCGCGCCCCGACCGCTGGCGCGAGGTCTTCACCGGCCTCGCCCCCGAGGTCCGCACGGTGGTCTGCGGCCACACCCACATGCCCTTCGTCCGCCTCGCCCACGGCCGCCTCGTGGCCAACCCGGGCAGCGTCGGCATGCCCTACGGCCGCCCGGGCGCCCACTGGGCCCTCCTCGGCCCCGGCACCGACCTGCGGGTGACCGCCTTCGACCCGGCCGCCGCCACCGCCGCCGTCAGCCGCGACTCCGCCTACCCCGACGCCGCCGCCTGGGCCGACCACTACCTGTACGCCCGCTCCACCGACACCGAGGCCCACGAAGCCTTCGCCCCGCGCGACGGCCGCACCGCCCCGCCCCGCTGAGGCCGGGAGGGGCGAGGGGGTCAGGGCGCGCTGGGCGGGGTGGGGCGGTCGCGCCAGGCGCTTTCCCAGCGCCGGGTGAGGGAGGGGTAGATGACGAGGTGGCGGAAGGGGGCGATCAGGGCCATGTAGAGGCGGCCGAGGCGGCCGTTGGGTTTGACCAGGACGGCCATCCGCAGTTCGTGGTCGCCGTCGGCGCCGCGGACCCAGCCCAGGTGCATCACGGTGTGGACCGTGCGGTTGGCCAGCTCGCGGGCGGACTCGTCGTGGAGCTCGTAGACGGCCTTGAGCGGGAGGGAGTCGTCGTCCGTGCCGCGCGGGGCGTCGCGGAGGTCGGCGGGCAGCCGGTCGCGGAGCGAGGCGACCCGCGTGCCGGCGCCCTGGGCCGGGTCGTCCCAGCCCAGCAGGGCGCCGAGCCGCCGGCGCACCGCGAACAGGAAGCGGGCCACCGCGGGCTGGTTGTCGATGCCGCCGGCCGTCCGGAGGGCCTCGACCATCACCGGGAAGTCGTCCGGCCCCGCCCCCGGCGTGCGGAAGGACCACACGTCCTCGACCGCGAAGTCCCCGGCGATCGCGTGGACCCGCCACGGTTGCCCGGTGAAGGCGGCAGTGCTGAGTCGCGCCATGGCCCGCTCCCTTTTGTACGGCACCGAATATTTGATCTGTACGGCAGCGTATAACATGGGTGCGCCCGAAACCACCGAACCGACCGCAGGAGGTGTCCGGATGCCCGCCGTCGCCCGCACGACCCGGGAGCGCTGGATCGAGGCGGGCCTGCAGGCCCTCGCCGAAGGAGGGCCCGACGCCGTCCGGGTGGAGGTGCTGGCCGGACGGCTCGGCGTCACCAAGGGCGGTTTCTACGGGCACTTCGACGGCCGCCCCGCGTTCCTGGCGGAGATGCTCGACACATGGGAGCAGCAGAGCACCTCGGAGGTCATCGCCCGGGCCGAGGCCGAGGGCACCGACCCCGCCGAGACGCTCCGGACGGTCGGCCGGCTGACCTACTCGGCGGACGCGCACCCGATCGACCTCGCGGTGCGGTCCTGGGCCCGCCACGACCCGGAGGTGGCGGAGCGCCTGCGCCGCGTCGACAACCGGCGGATGGCGTTCCTGCGGAAGATGTTCGGCGCCTTCCTCACCGACCCCGACGAGGTCGAGGCGCGCAGCGTCCTGATGTTCTCGCTGGCGATCGGCCGCCACTTCATCGGCGCCGACCACCCCGGGCACACCAGGCCGCAGGCCGTGCAACTGGCCGGCGAGTACCTGCTCCGGCCTTCCCCGGTTCAGCCGTCCCCGACTCAGCCGTCCTCGGTTCAGCCGCCGCCGGTCCGGCGGTCCCCGGCCGTGACGAAGCCGCTCTCGTAGGCGGCGACGACCGCCTGGGTGCGGCCGCGCACCCCGAGCTTGCCGAGAATCCGGGCCACGTGGGTCTTGACGGTCTCCGCGCCGACCCGCATCCGCTCGGCGATCTCCGCGTTGGTCAGTCCCGCCGCCATCAGCCGGAGCACCTCGCGCTCCCGTGCCGACAGCCGGTCGGTCCGCGCCCGGTCGGGGGCCAACGGCGCGTGCCGGAGCGCGAGTTCGCGGACGGCCGCGGGGAAGAGCAGCGCGTCCCCGGCCGCCACCAGGCGCACCGCGTGCACCAGCGTCTCGGCACGCGAGCGCTTGGGCAGGAAGCCCTGCGCCCCGGCCCGCAGCGCCTCGTGGACGTGCACGTCGTTCTCGAAGGTCGTCACCACCAGGATGCGCGGGGCGTCCGGCACGGTGCGCACCAGGTGCGCCGTCGCGTCGATGCCGGAGAGGCGCGGCATCCGCACGTCCATCAGCACCACGTCGGGACGCAACTGCCGGGCCAGCTCGATCACTTCGAGGCCGTCGGTGGCCTCGCCGACGACGTCGAGGTCGGGCTCGGAGCCGAGGATCGCGCGGAAGCCGGTGCGGATCAGGTGCTCGTCGTCGGCGATCAGGACGCGGATGCTCACGCCCGCCCCCGCAGCGGCAGGCGGACGGCGAGCCGCCAGCGGCGGCCGGATTCGTCGGGCCCGGCCTCGCAGCTGCCGTGCAGCGACCGCGCCCGTTCGCGTATCCCGGCCAGCCCGCGGCCGCCGCCGGGGCCATCGGGGCTCCCGGGTCCATCGGGGCCCCCGAGCCCGGGCGCGGTGCTGCGCGGTCGCAGCGGGTTCGTCATGGCGATCTCCACCCCACCCTCCCGGACGGACAGTTGCAGAAGGACGCCCGCGCCGCCCGCGTGCTTGAGCGCATTGCCGAGGCCCTCCTGCACGATCCGGTACGCCTCCCGGGACACCGCTCCCGGGAGCGCCGCGAGGCCCGACCAGGTCTCCTCCTGCACACAGTCCACCACGGCCCCGGCGGCCCGGGTGCGCGCCAGCAGGGCGGGCAGGTCGGCCAGCGTGCGCGGCCCGGCCCGGTCCTGCTCGTCCCGCAACAGGCCCAGGACGTGGTCGAGTTCGGCGGCCGCCTCGCGCGCGGCCTCCTCGATGGCGGTCAGCGCCGTGGCCGCGAAGCCGGGATCGGTGCCCAACTGCCGTGCCGCCGCCGCGGCCTGGATGCCGACCACGCTCAGCGCGTGGCCCACCGAGTCGTGCAACTCCCTTGCCACGCGGGCGTGTTCGACCACCGGGCGGGCGGGGAGGTCGGCGGGCGGGTCGGTGAGCGGATCGGCGGGCGGGTCGGCGGAGGCCGGGCCGAGGAGGCGCGGGGCCAGCCGGGCGAGCCACCGGCCCGCCGCGCCGGAGAACAGCACGGGCAGCGCCAGCAGGACCGGGCCCAGCAGCGGCAGCACCCACGGATGCGCCAGTACCGTTGCACCCCGGGGCAGTTGGGCTTCACCGATCCCGAGCAGGGGCCACAGCAGGAGCAGCACCCCGGCGGGCGGCAGGGTCAGCGACAGCACGCCGGTGGCCGTGCCGAGCAGCGTGTGCAGGGTGAACCAGAGCGAGGTGCGGCGGCGGGCCGCCCAGGTGTCGGCCGGGGCGGCCGGCACCTCGCCGGTCGCGCCGCACAGGGTGCGGGCCATCGCGCCCTCCAGGGAGCGGGCGACCGGCAGCAGTCCGGCGGCGGCCGCCAGCGGGACGGCCAGGGCGAAGGCGAGCAGTTGCGGCAGCGGGGCGAAGCCCGCCGGGAGCGGGACGACGACGCCGACCGCGGTGGTCGTCAGCAACTGGAAGGGCGTCAACAGGGCCGCGCCGAGCAGCAGGTGCATCCAGCGCAGCCCGGCGCGACGGTCGACGAGCACGCGCAGGCCCCGGGCAGCCCTCGCCACCCTCGCCGCCCTCGCCCCGACCCCCGCCACCCCGACCCCGCCTCCCTGCGGTGAGCGCCCTGCCCCGCGCGACCGCGCAGAACGTCCGGGCCCCGTCCACCGCGTGAGCCGGGAACCCGCCGTGCACGGAACCGTTCTGCCGCCGTCGGCCCCGGTGGACGAGGGCCTTCCGGACCGGACCTCGGACGGGGCGGCTCCGGGTGGTGGAGCGCTGGCTCCCGAACGTTCTGGAGCGTACTCTCCAATTCATGGCCCGACCACCCCGTTACGACGAGGCACTGCTGCTGGACACCGCCGTACGGCTCGCCGCCACCGCGGGCCCGGCGGCCGTGACGATGTCCGCCGTCGCCAGGGCCGGGGGCGTCCCCAACGGGTCGCTCTACCACCGCTTCCCCCAACGGCTGGCGCTGATGGCCGAGTTGTGGCTGCGCACGGTCGAACGCTTCCAGCAGGGCTACCTCGCCGCGCTGCACTCCGACCCGGACCCGCTGCGCGGCGGGGCCGCCGCGGCCCGGCACGTGGTGGCCTGGAGTCGCGCCCACCCGCAGGAGGCGGCGGTGCTGCTGCACGGACCGCAGTCCTTCGGCCGGGACGAGTGGTCGACGGAGTACGCCCGGCGCGCCGAGACCGGCAACCGGCGGGTCCTCGACGCGGTGACGGAACTCGCCGCCCGCGCGGGCGCCGCCACCGAAGCGGACCTCGACCGGGCCGTCCTGGCCCTCGTCGAACTCCCCCTGGCCGTGGTCCGCCGCCACCTGCGCGCGGGCAGCCCGCTGCCGCCGCACGCCGAGGACCTCGCCGAGCGCTGCGCGACGGACCTGCTCGACCGGCAGTGCGGGTGAACACAAGCGCGGGCGAGCGGGCGAGCAGCGACCGACCCGGCCGCGCTCCCGCGCCCGGGTCGGTCGCCCACCGCTCCCACCGGCGCGACCATGACTTCGGCCGCCGACGGTCCGTCAGCCCCTGTCCCCGGCAGGGCGAACGTCAGGTCGAGCAGGCCGTCGCCCGGCCGGTCACCGCCCGCCGGGTGGGTCCGGCCGCGGTTGGCCGCGTGTCGGCCGGCACCTCGACGCAGCATCGGCCCCTCGCCCGCCACGCCGCGCGGATCGGGTCGGCCGCCGCGTGCGGGTCGCGGCCGGCGTCGGCATCCGCTCGCCCGCGCGATGACGTCGGGCAGCCCGGCGGCGGCCCCCGGTCAAGGGCGCCCCGTCACGGTCGGTGCTGGAGCCGCGGGTGGTGGCGAACCATCACCTCGACGAGCCGGTCCAGGTCGACGGGGAGGGTGTTGGCGGCGATGTTCGTCGGGGCGAAGCCGAGGCCGCGGTTGAGCGGGGCGGTGATCCGGGTCGTCCTGGGCGCGCGGGCGAGGTAGGCCGCGGGGTCGTGCAGCACCAGCTCCAGCATGCTCTGGCCGGACCCGAGCTGCCGGACCCGGACGACGGCGATCTCCTCCCAGGCGATCCGTCCGAGCCGGTCGTGCTCCAACCCGGCGGTGTCCAGCACCAGTTCCGGGCGGCGGCGCAGCAGCTTGCCCGCGTACAGGACGGCGGTGAGGCCGAAGAACGACACCGACAGGACGCCGACCAGCACCACGAGGGCGCTGCCGGAGAACAGGAACGCCGTGCCGACCGCGACGAAGCCCAGCGAAGCCAGCAGCAACCTCAGCACCTTGCGCGGGACGAACGGGTACACGGTCGGGGGCGGGGCAGGTATGTCCTCGTTCACGCGGGACAAGGTACCGCCACCCGTCCGCGCGCCGGGGACTACTCCCCGTCGAGCCCGTCGAGCCCGTCGAGCCCGTCAGCCGGTGCCGAGGCCCGGCCGCCGAGCGCCGCCAGACCGGCCCCGACGACGAGGAATCCGGCGGCCGCCTCCGCGAGGCAGACGGCGGTGGCGATCGCGGTGGGTAGCCGGCCGGTGGGGAACGCGCCGAGGCCGCCGATGAAGCCGCCCCAGCCGAAGGCGGTGGCGCTGCCCACCCAGGCCGCGACCAGGGGAACCCGGACCCGGGTTCCGGCGCGGCCGCGGGCCAGGACGGCGAGGCCCCCGGCGGCGGCCAGCGCCAGCACGCCCTGGACGGCCTCGACGAGCCGCAGGGAGGAGCGGTTCGCGCCCGCGACCTGTACGGCGCTCAGGCCGAACTCCGCGCCGGACGCCCAGGCGATCCGCACGGCGGCGGTCACGGCCAGCAGCCCGGCCGCGACCGCGACGGCGGTCCGGACGCCGCCCGGCACCCGCCGGGCGAAGGCCCGGACCGGCGCGTCCAGGACCGGCCCGAGCCGGTCGTGCGCGTACAGCGCGAACGCGCCCAGCAGCGCCACGCCCTCGACGAGGAAACCGCCGTACACCAGGCCGAAGACCCAGGGTTCGAGGAACCCGTCGGGCTTCCCGAGCAGGCCCTGCCCCCGGAACAGCCCGGCCAGGGTCTGCAGCGGGACGGCGATCATGATCGGGGCGAGCAGGCCGGAGGCCACCCACATCGGCAGGGCCAGGAACGGGCCGCGCATCCGGGGCCCGCCGGGCCGGGCCAGTTGACGGGCGATCAGGGCGGCCGTCGCGTCCATCAGGAAGGTCAGCAGGTTGGCCACCGCCCAGGCGCCGACGCCCAGCCGGCTCCGGTCGACCACCCCGACGTCCACCCCGCAGACCCAGAGCAGTTTGAGGCCGAGGTAGGGCAGGCAGGCGATGACGGCGGCGAGGCCGAGGCGGCGGCGCAGACGCTCCCGGCGAGGATGTCCGGCGGCCGGGGCGGCGCCGGGCGCGGCGGCGGGCGCGGCGGCGGCGATCGGGGCGGCGGCCGGGGCGGCGGCCGGGGCGGCGGTCGGCACGGCGGCGATCGGGGCGGCGGCGATCGGGGCGGCGGCCGGTTCGAGGTTCGTGGGCTCCATGGCGCCAGCCTGTCCGCCGTCCCCGGGGCGCGGCCTCCGGCGCGGTGCTGATCCCGGTCCCCCGTACGGGGGACAGCGGCCGCGTGACCGGACGTCAACCCGCGCCCGACGGTCGCCCCTTGACGCGGCGGGACCGGAACGGCACGCTGTGGGCCACTCCCCCGCACCGCTGACCATCGGTACTCCCCCACACCGGAGATGGCATGCGTGCACCCCTGAACGGATCGCGCCGGCACGTCGGCGACGCCTCCCCGCTCGCGCTCGGCCTCGGCGCGCTCGCGCTGGCCGCGACGGCCACGCTCGGCCTCGGCGGGAGCGCCGCCGCCGGGCCGCAGAACGTCGAGCTGCTGGTGAACGGCGTCTTCGACTCGGTGCCGTGGATCTGGGACTGCCAGCACGCCTGGCCCGCCAACGTGCCGCACGAGCACTGGATGGAGGGGCGGCCCACGGACGAGGACACCGCGGGGTGCACGCAGCGGGCGGCGGTGCTGCCGAACTCGACGTACACGCTGCGGGCGACGGTGCGCGGGCCGTTCGCGTTCGTCGGGGTCCGCGGGACGGGCACCGGGACCGGGGAGGTCGCCACCTGGTCGAGCGGCGCGGACTGGAACGACCTGTCCACCACCGTGACGACCGGCCCCGACACCACCTCCGTGACGGTGTACTTCCACGGCTGGTACGGCCAGGACCCGTACCGCGTCCGGTGGATCTCCCTGGTCGGCCCGGGCGTCCCGCCCAACCCGTGCGGCCCCGCGACCGGCACGGCGACCGGCCCGGCGGGCGGCACCGCGACGGCGGGCGGCGGTTCGCCCACGCCCACGCCGTCGTCCAGCTGCGTCCGCACGCCGATCGGCTTCTGACGCGACGTCGCTCCCCCACCGGGCCGCAGAGCCGTCAGGGGCGCAGCGACCAGACCGTGGTGGTCTTGACGGCGGTGTCCTCCAGGTCGGCGGCGACCGGGACGGCGTACTCGGCGAGCGCGGTGAAGCGGCCGCGCGGCAGGTAGGCCCGGCCGGGGTCGCCGACCACCACGGTCGCGCCCCGGGCGGCGGCCCGCTCCAGGAAGGGCAGGAAGCGGGCGGCCATCGCCCGTTCGTAGAACACGTCGCCCGCGAGGACGACCTCGCAGGGCGCGCCGTCGCCGTCCAGCACGTCGGCGAGTTCGGCGTGCACGGCGACGCCGTTCAGCTCCGCGTTGACGGCGATCGAGGCCACCGCGTACGCGTCGATCTCGGCGGCCCGCACCTCGGCCGCGCCGCGCAGCGCCGCCGCGACGCCGACCAGGCCGGAGCCCGCCGCCAAGTCCAACACCCGCAGTCCGGCGACGAGTTCGGGGTGGTCGAGGACGTAGCGGGCGACCGCCACGCCACCCGCCCAGGGGAAGGCCCAGAACGGCGGCGCCAGCCCCTCCGCGCCGCGGGCCCGCTCGGTCAGCTCCCACAGCGCGATCGCGTCCTCGGCCATCCGCAGCCGCACCTCGGGCACGAACGGCACCGGCCCGGGCTCGGTGTGCGCGCGGACGAACGCGGTGTCGGCGGCGGCGGGCCCCTCGGCGGCAGCGGCGGCTTCGATGGTGGCGGCGTCGTTCCCCATGGCGGAAGCCTATGGCCACCGGAACACCGCGCCGGACACGACGTGGCCGACCGGGCCGGACCCGACCTGCCGACCGTGCCGACCCGCACCTGCCGACCGTGCCGACCGCGCCCGGACCCGGCCTGCCGCCCCGCACCGTCACCGGGCCATCACGCAGGACGTACCGTTTCGATACCGAAGCCGTTATGAGCTGCGGAAACGCTCGCCCCGCGCAGGTCGCCCGAGTACGATCCGGGCAGACGCCCCGGTCCGGGCACACGGTCGTGCCGGCCTGCGGGCGAGGGCTCCTCGCTGGCGCGTTCCGACCGTCCCACACCGGTCGGCGCACGCCCGCGTCCACGGCACCGCGCGCCAGGGCAGTCGCGCGAAGCGGAAGGGCAGCGACTTGACGGACCGGCTCACCGGAGGGGACTCCTCACTGCTGCGGCGGATCAACGCGGCGGTCACCCTGCGGTCCCTGCGCGACGGAGCGGCCGTCACGCTCACCCAACTCGTCGGCGACACCGGCCTGTCCCGGCCCACCGTCGAAGGAGTGATCGAGGGGCTGCTGGAATCGGGGCTGGTGGCCGAGGTCGAGCACGTCCAGGAGTCGGGGCGGCAACGCGGCCGCCCGGCCCGCTGGTTCCGCTTCCGGGCCGAGGCCGGGCACGTGCTGGGCATCGAGATCGGCGTGCACGACCTGCGGGTCGTCCTCGCCGACCTGGCCGGGCAGATCCTCGCCGGCCACGCCAAGTCCGTCGACGAGGCGATGGAGGCCGAGGAGCGGCTCACCCTGGTCCGCACCACGGTCGCCGAGGTGCTGCGCAAGGCGGGGGTGTCCCGCGACAGCCTGTGGGAGGTCGCGGTCGGCACGCCCGGCGTGGTCGACCGCGAGGGCACCGTCCGGCTCGGCACCGCGATGCCCGGTTGGACCGGGCTCGACCTCGGGGCCCGGCTGCGGCGCTCCTTCCGCTGCCCGGTGGTGATCGAGAACGACGCCAACCTGGCCGCGATCGCCGAGCACTGGAAGGGCTCGGCGGTCGGCAAGGGCGACGTGGTCTTCGTGATGGCCGGGCTCAGCCCGGGCGCGGGCTCGCTGATCGGCGGGCGGCTGCACCGCGGCCACGGCGGCGCGGCCGGCGAGATCGGCGCGCTCCACCTGCTGGGCCAACAGGCCACCCCGGAGCGGCTGTTGTCCACCACCGGCAAGCCGCTCGACCCGCTGGACGAGGCCGCGGTGGCCCGGGTGCTGCGGCTGGCCCGGGAGGGCGACGAGGTCGCCCGGGACGCGCGGGACCGCTTCCTGGGCCGGCTGGTGCACGACGTCACCGCACTGGTGCTGGCCCTCGACCCGGAGCTGGTGGTGGTCGGCGGCTGGGCGGCCGGCCTGGACGGCGTCCTGGGGCCGCTGCGCGAGCAGTTGGCCCGCTACACGCTGCGCGCGCCCGAGGTGGCATTGGCCGCGCTCGGCTCCGAGGTGGTGGCGATGGGCGCGCTGCGGGTCGCCCTGGACCACGTCGAGGAGCAGCTGTTCGCCGTCGACCCGCCGACCGCCCGCTGAGCCTGCCGGCTCCTGCGCGGCTACTGCCCGTCCGGCAGGCAGACCAGGTCGTACTCGCCCCCGAAGCGGTCCCGGGCGTGCGTCCGCATCCGGTGCGCGTACCGGACGTCGGCCTTCAACGAGTCGTACCCCTCGGCCAGTTCGGCGTCCTCGGCGTCCTCACCGTCCCCGTTGTCCCCGGCGCGGACCAGGACGCCGGCGGTGTCGGCGAGGTACACGTCGAAGCCCGGGTACATCAGGACCGCGCACGGCAGGTCGTCGACGTCGAGCGCGAACACCGGGTACTCGCCGAGTTCGTCGCGCTCGCCGTGCGGGCCGACCGAGAGGATGCGGCGGGAGTCGGAGCCGCCGGGCAGCAGGAAGCACTCGCCGAACCGGTCGGAGAACGGGGCGAAACAGGAGCCCCACATGTCGCCGAACTCGTCCTCGGCGATCTGCGCGAAGGTGCGCGGCGCGAGCGCGCCGTCCGCGTCGAACCAGCCGTGGCGCTCCAGCATGCCGCTGTCGTACGCCAGCCAGGTGCGCAGGCTCGGCGGCAGCGGGTGGCCGCTGGGGAACGCCTCGATCGTGCGCGGGCCCGGCCCGTCCTCGACCCACGGCCCGGCGAACCGGTTGTACGCCAGCACCGGCCGGGACGGGTCGGCCCGGACCGCCTCGATCGCCCGCTCGGCGAGCGCGCTGCCGTGGTCCTGCGGATCGGTCGAACTCATCGCCGTGCCACCCCTGTTCACTGATCGCCAGTACTCCGGACCCCGGCAGGCTGCCGTGCCGGTGAGCGGGAGCGTAGCGGGGACGGCCGACAGCCCCGGCGGGGGCTGCTGCCTGCCGGGGCTGTCGGGGGGCGTCGGGTGGCGCGTCGGGCTCGGGGCGTCGGGCGCGGCGCGTCAGGAGACGGCGGCGGCCGCGGTGGCGGGGACGGCGGCGACCTGGACGATGCCGGACTCGCCGAACGTCAGCTTGCAGGTGTCGGCGCGGTAGGTGGAGACCGCGACGGCCGCCAGCCGGCCCGCCGAGGCGTACTGGGTGGTGACGACCAGCACCGGGGTGCCCGGGGGGCGCTCCAGCAGGGCGGCCTCGCCGGCCTCGGCGACGCCCAGCTCCACCGAGCGGGACTCGCCGTCGATGCCGAGCCGGTCGAGCTGGCGCAGCACGCCGCGGGCGCGGTCGTTCTCGTCGACCACGACGGCGAGGTGCGGCAGCGCGGCGGACGGCACGTGCAGCGACTCGGCGGCGACCGTCACGCCCTGGACGACCCGCAGGCGGCGCACCGTGTGCACCTGCTCGCCCTCGGCCAGGCCGAGCGTGCGGGCCAGCGCGGCGGGGGCGGGGCCGGTGACGCAGTCGACGACCTTCCAGTCCTGGCCGCGGGTGGCGCCGGGGCGGCCGGCCTCCCGGTCGGTGACGGGGACGCCGACCCGCGGCGCGGCGACCAGCGTGCCGATGCCGCGGCGGCGGACCAGGCGGCCCTCCAGCTCCAGCTGGTCCAGCGCCTGCCGGAGCGTCGCCCGGGCGACGCCGAAGCGGGCCGCGAGGTCGCGCTCGTTGGGCAGCACCTGGCCGGTGGAGAACTCGGCGTCCATGGTGCGCAGCAGCACCGTGCGCAGGTGCCAGTACTTCGGCTCCGGCGTCGCCGTGAGCGTTCCTTGCCCCACCGTGTCCTCCGCCCTGAAGGACGACGGGCCGTCCTCCTCCTGCCGTTCGGGCTGGTGGGGAGGGCGGGCTTTATCCGTCCTTCTTTATTAAAGGTCTTTGCAGTAAGTGACAGTAGGGCGTGGCTCGGGAGATGGTCAAGACCAATGGTGGGGTTTCCTTGCGGATCGCCCGGCGACCCGGTATGGCGCGCCACCGGGGCCGCCGGAGGTGGTTCGCCGGTGCCGGCCGGGGCCCGCCCGGTAGGCTCGCCGGGTGCAGAGCAACGCGACAGCCATCACGACAGTCAACGTCAACGGGATCCGGGCGGCCGCCAAGAAGGGCTTCCTGGAGTGGATGGACGCCACCGGGTCGGAGGTGGTCTGCCTCCAGGAGGTGCGGGCCGAGCAGGAGCAGTTCGCCGAGGTGATCGCCCGCCTGGACGGGTGGCACGCCGTGTGGGCGCCGGCCGCGGCGAAGGGCCGGGCCGGGGTCGCGGTGCTCTCCCGCCGGGCGCCGGAGGCGACCCGGATCGGCTTCGGCTCCACCGAGTTCGACACCTCCGGCCGCTACGCCGAACTGGACCTGCCGGGGCTCACGGTCGCCTCCCTCTACCTGCCCTCCGGGGAGGTCGGCACCGAGCGGCAGGACGAGA
This sequence comes from Kitasatospora sp. NPDC088391, assembly GCF_044753345.1. Classification (NCBI taxonomy): domain Bacteria; kingdom Bacillati; phylum Actinomycetota; class Actinomycetes; order Kitasatosporales; family Streptomycetaceae; genus Kitasatospora; species Kitasatospora sp. NPDC088391. Next base: position 188,615 of record NZ_JBIVNB010000004.1, on the reverse strand, counting down.
AGGAACGCTTCATGGCGGAGTTCCTGGTCCACCTCGGGGAGCTGAAGGCCCGGGCCGCCGCCGGCGGCCGCGAGGTGCTGGTCTGCGGCGACTGGAACATCGCGCACCGCGAGGCCGACCTGCGGAACTGGAAGGCCAACCAGAAGAAGGCCGGCTTCCTCCCCGAGGAACGCGCCTGGCTCTCCCGCGTCCTGGACGAGCACGGCTACGTCGACGTCCTGCGCAAGCACCACCCCGACCAGGAGGGCCCCTACTCCTGGTGGTCCTACCGCGGCCGCGCCTTCGACAACGACTCCGGCTGGCGGATCGACTACCACATGGCCACCCCCGGCCTGGCCGCCCACAGCCTGGAGGCCCGGGTCGAACGCGCCGCCACCCACGCCGAACGCTGGTCCGACCACGCCCCGGTGACGGCGGCCTTCGACCTCGACCGACTCCTCCGCCCCTGAACCGAGTTCGGGAAGCCGGCTTCAGCCGTGGCGGTTCGTCGCACACCCCGCCGGCACTGCAACCGCGCGGTGCGGCGATCCGTCGCTCCGACCGATGGACTCGGTGGTCGGCCGACGTTCGGCGTCTCGCCGCCCCCGCCCCCGCCCCCGCCCCCGCCCCCGCCCAATCCGACCAGGAGCCCGCCGCCCTCCAGCAGTGGCCTCGGCCCGACGGACGCCGCCCCGGGGAGGGGACGGGCGACCCGGACACCGGGCGGGGCCTCCGCCTCCTTTCCGGATCAACGCGACGAGATGCGCGTCAGTCCTCGACGACGAGTCGGACCTCGGGGGCGAAGGCCGTGACCGCCGCCCGGAGACGGGCGGGGTCCAGCTCGCACCAGGACAGCCGCTTGCTCGCCGGCGGGAGCAGGGCCGCCACCTTCGCCGGACGGAGGAAGTCCGGGTGGCCGTGGAGGGAGGGGGCGCCGCTGCGCTGCTGGAGGCTGAGGTACTGCCCCCTCGACTTGGTGCTGTTCCCCATGCGCAGGTGGTGCACGCGGATCAGCTCGATGTCCTCCCAGGCAACGGTCTGGGTCCGGGAACCGGTGGGCAGCGGCACCCGCCCCAGCACCACTCCGCGGTCGTCGACCCGCACGGCGACGCGACGGCTGCCGGCCACCACCACCGTCGTGACGAAACCGATGCCACCGGTGAAGACCGCGGCCAGGACGGCGCACCACACCGGCGCCTGCAGAGCGACGACGGCGGTGGGAAACAGGCTGAAGAACGCCCCCAGGACGGATCGGCGGTACCAGCCGTAGCGCGCTTCGTAGGCAGAAGGGTGCGATTCCATGACCGCGATCATGTCGGACCCGACCGCGCGGGCGAAAGGGATATGCGAACAGCTCACGCGCGGCAGCGGGCGGGGCGGGCGTCGGGTTGGCGTGGCGCTCGCGCAGGCGGCCGACGTGGGCGCAGGTGCGGGGACGGGCGGTGGCGGCCTGCCACTGCCGGGCCGTACCGCCCTGCTGCCCGACAAGCCCCGGCGGATCGGCGCCGAACTGCCGGCACCTGTCCCGTCCTGTGGCGCTCCGGAGGGTTCAGCACGGTCCGGTTCGACTCGGCTTCCTCCCCGCCGCCCAAGCAGGGCGTCGTATTCGGCGAGCCGGCTCCCACGATGACCATGAGCATGGGCGCCGTACGCGTCAAGGGAGTTGCCCAGCACCTCAAGCAGGCATTCACCGACCCGGGAAGCACGCCTCCGGTGAAGTCCGGCAATTCACCCAAGGCTGTCCCGGGGAACGCCCAGCGGGGCTCCACGCCGTCTCGCCGCTGCTCCGGAGCCAACCCGTTGGCCGCCCGGGCGTATGCGGGCCACCGCAGTGCCGTGGGCAGGGCGTGCGCCCCCTTGCGAGGAGTGCGACGAATTCCCGTTCTCAGCGGGTTCTCCACGACGACAAATTCAAGGCCCCGGCCACCCCGCAGGGCGGTTGGTCACCGGCAGGGCGAGAAGTGGAACCAGTATTCTTCAAGATCTTCCGGCACACCGAGCGGAATCTCCTCAGCGGGGAGAGCCCCCTCCGGCCTCCTGCGGAAGATCTGCAGCCACAAGACCGACTGCGGCTCGCCGAGTTCGAGCTCAACACCGGCCGGACCCGAGAAAAGCGACCACAGCTCCACCGCGGCGCCCCGAGTGACGTACCGGTACGCGCCGATCATTTCCCAACCGTGCGCCGTTGCGAGAGCGTCCTGACCGTACTCCAGGGTGACTGAGGCGTAATGGTCCTTGTACTGGCTCCGCACTTTGACACGGCCCTCGTCGACGGTGGCGAAGGACGGAGGGTCCGCGATCTCCAGAGCCGTCCAATAACCGCCCCCTTCATCGAAAGGGTCGTCCTCCCAGAGACCGAACTGGCTGTTCTCGACCGACACCTCGCCGCTGACCCGCCCCGATGGACCCATGCTTCACATCGTGCCATGGGCAATACGGCCCATGAGGTAGCCGTAGAAGGTGATGCACTGCTTGGCCGACCGGCGCGTCAAGCGTGTCCGGGTCGGCGCCAGGCTGTGGGACCGGCCGGATGTCAGTGCCGGGCGAGACAATGTATGTGCTGGCCAAGAGGGGTGCAGCACCTGATTCACCCGCTTTTCGCCCCCGACTTCCGTGTCCTTTCCGCTCACTTTGGAGGCTTGCTGTGAAGACCAATATCGGCACGGCCGTTTCCTTCCAGCCCGTGGGAACGCCCGGTGAGGTCTGCCGTGCGCACTCGCGGGCGGCGCTGGCGACCGGTGCCGCCGCGATCGCGCTGCGCCGCGGCCTGGGTCCGGACCTGACCGACGATCAGCTGCTGGAGTGCATCGCCGAGGCGCGGGACAACGACGCGGCGCCGGCCCCTTCGCCGGAGACCCGCCTGGCGGTCCGGGGCGCCCTGCGGGAGCCGCTGACCCGGGCCACGGACCCGGAGGCGGTGGTGGACGCCGTCTTCGAGTCGCTGCCCGACACGCCGCTGCGCATCGTGGGCCCCGACGGGCGCGCGTTCTTCCTGGTGCCCATCGCCGCCCCGTGAGCACTGCGGGGTGAACCGCCCGGAGCCCCCGACCGGCCGGTGGCGGGAACGGCCGGTCCCCGGTGCCGGGCACGGCACCGGGGACCGGTGGGGTGACGGCCCGTCACCCGGGGCCGGGGCGGCCGGGTCAGACCCGGTCGGCGGCGATCAGGACGTACTGGAAGGAGCCGTCCTTGTAGGACTCGATGAAGGCCTCCTCGATGCCGGTGACCAGCGAGGAGGTGGCCCGCAGCTCCCAGTACGGGAGGGTGTCGGGGGTCAGGTCGATGATCGCCTGCGGGACGAGGCGGTTGTCGGCCATCGCGCGCAGGTACTCGCGGCGGGAGTGGATGTTGCACTCGAAGTGGGCGTTGATCTGCGAGACCCACTTGGAGGGCTGGCCGTAGCGCGGGTTCCAGCAGCCGGTGATGGTGACGTAGCGGCCGCCGACCTTCAGTACCCGGGAGTGCTCGGCGAACAGGTCGTGCAGGTCGACGTACATGCTGGACTCGTTGTTCCAGGAGCCGGACATCTGGCCGTTCTGGAACGGGGTGTCGAGCATGTTGCAGACCCGGGAGTGCACGTGGTCGGCGATGCCCAGCTCCTCGACCCGCTGGTTGCCGAACTCGGCCTGGGTGGAGGAGAGCGTGACGCCCTCCACCTTGCAGCCGAAGCGCTGGTGGGCCATCACCATCGAGCCGCCGCGGCCGCAGCCGGCGTCCATCAGGGTGTCGCCGCTGCCGATCGCGCCGAGGTGGTCGAGCAGGACCTCGGCCTGGGCCGACTCCAGCCGGTGCAGTTCGGCGACCAGCTTCTTCTCGTACTCGGCGTCGGCCGGGTCGCCGAGCGCCGCGTGGTCGACGTCGCCGATGCCGTAGTGGTGGTGGTAGAGCCCGTCGACGTCGCCGAGGCGCAGGTTCACCGGCCTGGCCTCGTTGTTCCAGTAACGGGCGATGTCTCCCTGGTAGGGGGTCGCGGGCGACGGGACGAACGCGGAGGTGCCGGCGGTGGTGCTGAACTCGGTGCTGGTCACAGAAGTGCAATCCTTTTCGTAGCCAATAGTCGGGGCTGGTCGGGCAGTTGACAGGTGCCCCGGCTCACCAGAAATCGGGCAGCCGGTAACGGTAGGTGTTGGTCCGGTGCCAGTAGTGGTTGCCGTCGACCCAGGCCGCGACGCCGCGCAGGAAGCGCAGCATGGTCGGCGCGGGGCAGGCGAGGGCGAGGGCGGCGGACTCCGCCTCGTAAGCGTGCATGAGTTCGTTGTGGACCTCGACCGCCTTCAGGTAGCCCTCCTTGGCGGAGAGGCCCTCCTGTTCGGCGATCACCACCGGCAGGTTGAGGTGGCGGCCGGGGCTGTCCAGCTCCTTGGTGTAGGAGTACAGGTCGTTGACCAGGGTGGTGGCGTTGCCCGCCAGCGCGATCACCCGCTGGGTGGCGGGCAGCGCGTGCAGGTCCGCGGGCAGCTCGTAGCCGCCGACCGTGTCGGTGATGGTCGGGCAGGGGCGGAAGTTGTTGAACTGGCGCATCGCCAGGTACTCCCACACCTCCGGCACGTGGTCGGTCTCGGCCCAGGCCGCCTCCGCCAGGTAGCCCAGGTGCAGCCGCGCCATGTCGTGCCGGTACCGGTCGGCCTGCGACGGGGTGGACATCGCGGTGAAGTGGCCCATCGCGGACCGGTAGGCCCGGCGGGGCGCGTCCGAGCCCAGCGACGCCAGCCAGGCCGGCTCGTACTCCGGCGTGGTGTGCAGCGGGTCGAGCGCGGTGTGGGCGAGCAGCAGCCGGCTGCCGAGGCCGACCGGGGAGCCGCCGTGGTCCTCGCAGTAGCAGTCGTCGACGGCGTTCTCGGCGACCATCAGGCGGGTGGCGAGCATCAGGTGGTCGACCGTCGGCGCGTCCGGATGGCAGGCCACCATGTACCGGCCGACCGAGAAGCCGTCGAACTCGCCCTCCCACTCGTCCGGGAAGAGGTCGACCTCGTCCACCGCCCAGTCCTTGATCCGGCGGCTGACCTCGGCCACCCGGACCGGGTCGGGCTCGGCGATCGGGTGGAAGTAGAGGCCGGGGACGGGAGTGCCCTCCGCCAGGTCCAGCGGCGCGACCGCCTCCAGCAGCCCCGCCAGCGTCGGCACGCCGGGCAGCACCGGAGCGGCGGGCAGCACCGGCGCGGCGGCGGGCTCCGGCACGGCGGCCTGAGCGGCGGCCGGGGACGGAGCGGCGGCCTGAGCGGCGGGTGCTTCCGGGGCGGCGGCGGGCGGCTCCGGAGCGGTGGTCGGCTCCGGAGTGTGGACCGACCAGAGGCCGGACGTCCCGAGACCGCTGGGGCCGCGCAGGATGCGCTCCAACTCGGCGGCGGGGACCGGTGCTTCGGCGGGCGCCGGCACCTCGACCCCCACGGAGAGGAACGGCAGCGGGGGCGGACCGGGCAGCGGCGGCGGGAGGACGGACGGTGCGGCGGCCGGAGCAGGGGGCGGCGAGGAAAGCCCGGGGTCGGGCATCCGTGGCTCCTTCTGGCAGGACGGGTGCGGGGAAGGGGGCGGAGAAGGGGTGCGGGAAGGCATGCGTGAAAAAACGGGGAGGTCGAACGGACGGGGGCGCCGGCGCTCGTGACCGGCGCGGTCGGCCCGGGTGGAACCGTATTGCGCCGTGCATGCCGTTCGCCCGGAAGGCGGGGGGCGGTTACCTCGATACGGTGATCCCCAGGACCGGGAGGTTTATCAGGCGGACGACAGCGTTCCGGCCAGCCGCCCCGGACGGCCGCCCTCTCCCGCCCCCGTCACCACCCCGCCCACGCTCGGGTTTCCGGCCCCACCCGCCGGGCCCGCCCCGGCACCCGCCCCGGCGCTGTTGATCACTTTTCGGCCATCGGCCCGGGGCACGCGCTCTCACCCGCACGGGCGACCCCGCCCCCGCGCCGACGGGCCGTCAGGATGGACCCGGCCACCCCAGGACTCCGAAAGGGACACCCCCGTTGAAGAACTCCCCCGTCACCCCTCCCCCGGCCCCCGCCGACATGCCCGCCGACGTGCCCGCCGGCGTCCGGCCCGTGCGGGTCCTCGACGCCGCGGACCTCCGGCTCGTCGAGACGCCCGTTCCGGTGCTGTCCGCCGAGCACGAGGAGGGCATGGAGCGGGCCTGGGCGCGGGCGGTGGCGGCGCAGCCCTCGCTGTTCGACGGCCCGGCCGCGGTGTGCACGGCCCTGGAGCCGGAGCCGGACGGGTCCGCGCTGCGCCTGTCCTGGGCCCGGACCAGCTACCGGCGGCTCGCGCTGCGGCGGGTGCCGGGCGCCCCGGTGGTGTCCTCGGTGTTCGTGTCCGTGGTGCTGCCGGTGGAGGGCGGCCGGATCGTCGTCGGGCGGATGTCCGCGTCGACCGCCGCGCCGGGCCGCTGGCAGCTGCCGGGCGGCAATGTCGAGCCCCCGGCCCGGCACCGGGCCCTCGACGAGGGCGAGTTGCGGCGGCAGGCCGCGAAGGAGCTGTCCGAGGAGGTCGGCGTCGACACGGACCCGGCCGGACTCGTCCGGCTGGCGGTCACCGTCGGCGAACACGGCAACGTCGGCCTGCACTACCTCGCGCCGCCGCTGCCCGAACAGGACGTCCTCGCCCGGTTCGCCACCCTGCTGGCCGCCGAGGCCGCCCGGGGCCGCGCCGCCGAACTGGCGGAACTCGCCCTGCCCGCCTCCCCCGCGGACCTGGCCGGGATCGACGGCCCCCACGTCGACTACCTGGCACCCCTGCTGGAGCACTGGTCGATCCGGCGCGGCGCGCCCTCCTAAGACCGGCCCGGAGGCGTCGTGCGGCAGTCCCGCCCGGGGGCGGTGGGGTGATCGTTTATTCGGATGGTGTGGCCGGCGTTCTTGCCCGTAGGCTGCCCGGTCGTGAACGACTTCTGGGACGCGGGCCTGACGGCGGATGCGAAGCGGGTCGGCGAGGCGGTGGCCGTCGCCGGGGCCGGGACGGTGGATCGGGAGGTGCTGGCCGAGGTGGTCGCGCTGTGCGCGGTCGCCGGTGAGCACCTGCTGGTGGTCGGGGCGCCCGGCACCGCCAAGTCCGAGGTGGTGCGGCGGGTCGCGGGGCAGTTGGGCGGCCGGTACTTCGAGTACCTGTTGGGCCGGTTCACCGAGCCGAACGAGCTGTTCGGCTCGGTCGACCTGGCGCGGCTGCGCGAGGGCCGGGTCGAGTACGAGACCGGGGGCATGCTGCCGGAGGCGGAGATCGCCTTCCTGGACGAGGTGTTCCTCGGTTCCACCGCCGTGCTGAACACCCTGCTCGGCCTGCTGAACGAGCGGGTGTTCCGGCGCGGCGCGACGGTGCTGGCCAGCCCGCTGCGGGTCTGCGTCGGTGCGGCCAACGGCCTGCCGGAGGACCCGGCGCTGGAGGCCTTCGCGGACCGCTTCCTGGCCCGGCTGTTCGTCGAGCCCGTCCCGGACGACCGGCTGGAGGACCTGCTGGAGGCCGGCCGCCGCCCCGCGCCCGCGCTCCCCGAGGGCCCCGGCCTGGTCGGGGCCCTCGACCGGCTGGCGGCCGCCGCCCGCCACTGCGCGCTCGACCGCGTCACCCCCGAACTCGCCACTGCGGTACGGCGGCTGCGCGCGGCCGGCATCCCGCTCAGCGACCGGCGGGTGGTCCGCTCGCAGCGGCTGGTCGCGGCCGCCGCGACGCTCGACGGACGCACCTCGGCCGCCTCCCGCGACCTGTGGGTGCTGCCGCTGATCGCGCCGACCGCCGACGCCCAGGCACTGGCCCGGAACACCCTCGCCGACCTGGTCGGCGACGCCGCCAACGCCGGACTCGTCTACGCCGCCGAGGAGTTGTCGCGCGGACCGCGGGCCCGGGCCGCCCGGCTGGCCCGGGTCGGCGCCGGACTGCTCGCCGAGGCCGCGGCGGCGGACCCCGAGAGCGGCGCCACTGCCGGCAGCGCCACCGCCGATCTGCGGCTGCGCCTGGAGGCGACCCTGCGGGAGATCGACGCCTCCTTCGAGCCCGCCGACCTGCCGGAGGAGCTGGCGGCCGTCCGGACCCGGCTGGTCGAGGCGGTCCGGCCGTGACCGCTGCCGGGACCGCTGCCGGGACCGCCGGTGCGCCCGCCGTCGCGCTGGGCTGGGAGCGGTGCGAGCCGCCGCTGGCGCCCGTCGCGGTGGTCGCGCTGGGCCCGGCCGTTCCGGCGCTGGCCGAGGCGGCCCGGCAGCGGACGGGCGCCGGGGCGGTGCTGCGGGCGGCGGCGGACGGGGAGGCGCTGGTGGTGCTCGGCGACGCCGGGGACCTGCCGTGGGCCGCGGACGTCCGCTACCTGGGCTGGGACGGCGGCGTCCTGGTGCCGACCACGGCCCGCCCGCGCCCCGCCGCGGCGCTCTGGCGGGACGCCCTGACCGGCCCCGGCGCGGCCGCCGCCTTCGACCACCCGCTGCTGGTGCTGCTCCCGCCGGGCCTGGTCCTGGTCACCGAACTGCCGACCCGCCAGGCCGACCCGGCGGCCCTGGCCGCCCTGGCGACCCCGGCCGCGCCCGCCGTTCCGCGCCCGCGCCCGCGGACGGAGATGGAGACGGAGACGGAGACGGAGACGGAGACGGAGACGGAGACGGAGACGGAGACGGAGACGGAGACGGAGACGGAGACGGAGACGGCAGTGGAGACAGGCGCGGGTGGACCGGTCGGCGGCGGGCGGGACGACCGGTGAGCGCCACCCCCGCTGCTCCCACCGGCCTGCTGCCGGCCGCTCTCGCGCCGTGGGCACCGGAACTGTCCGCGCTCACCACCGCGTTGGCGTCGGCGCTCGGCCCGCTGGTGCGCGGGGTCGACACGCTGATCGCCGAGCGCGAGTCGCGCACGGCGGCGTTCGGCGAGCCGGACGGCTGGGGCGGGTTGGCGCGGCGCGGCCGACCGGACCGGCTGCGGCCCGCCGAGTGGCTGCTCGCCCAGGAGCTGCCGGAGGAGTTCGTCCGTCGGCACCAGGACGGCGAACTGCTCTACCTGGCACCGGAGTTCCGGAAGCCGGGGCGGACCGGCCGGGTCGTCGTGCTGGCCGACACCGGGCCGCGGGCGGCGGGGGCGGCGCGGCTGGTGCAGCTCGCGGCGCTGGTCGCGCTGCGGCGGCGGGCGACGGCCCGGGGTGCCGAGCTGGTGGTGCACGTCCTCGGCGACCCGCCGGAGGAGGTGCTGACGGGCGACCTGCCCGAGCTGCTGCCGCAGTGGCTGGGGGCCCGCCGCACCGCCGACCCGGACGCCGCGGCGGTGGCCGGGGCCCTGGCCGTCCTGGCGGCGCCGGACGAGTCCTGGCTGCTGACCACTCCCGAGCTGGCCGCGCACCTCCCGGACCGGCGGCGTACGTTGACCGCCGAACCGGTCGGCTGGGGCGCGGGCGGGGCGACCGGAGTCCGGATCGCGCTGCGCGGATCGACCAGTGAACTCCCGTTGCCCGAAGTCGAGTTGGCTGTCCGGGCGCTGCGCGGGGCGGAGTTCGCCCGGGTTCCGGAGCAGGCCGCCGCGACCGAGGTGTTCCGGCTGCCGGTCTTCAACAGCGTCGCGTCGGCGCTGCTGGCGCGCGGCGCGAAGACCGGCCAACTGGTCACCACCGCGCTCCGCCCGGACCGGCCCGGCTTCCCGGTCCGGGCCCGGGTGCACGGTCTGGGCCTGCCCGTCGTCGCCGCGGCGCAGTACCCGCGCCGCCTGGTCGCTCTGGTCCACGACCAGGGAAAGTTGCGGGTCAAGGTGGTCGGCCGCCCGCTCACCCCGTCCGAGTGGGTGCCGGTGGACGCGCTCCGGCTCGGCCTGGACCGGGCCGACCTGGCGGCGCTGGCGGCGGGCCCGGTCCTGCCGCTGCTCCGGGGGGACGGCAGCGTCACGGTGCCGCTGGCGGGCCACTGGTGGACGCTCGGCGCCGACGGCGGAGCCTCGAACGACGGCCCCCTCGCACCCCGGAACGCCGACCGGGACGCCGACCGGAACGCCGACCGGAACGCCGACCGGAACGCCGTCGAGGGCTTCCGCTGGGCGTACGAGCCGCGCCTGTACGGGGACCGCCTGCCGCCCGGGGCCGTCGACGCGCCGCACCGGGTGTTCGCCCCGGACGCGGTCGCCTGGTCGCAGGACGGTGCGCACTGGCTGGCGGCCCACCGCAGCGGCGGGAGCGTCGAGTTGACGGTTCCCGAGGGGCACGCGCCGATCGGCCTGGTGGACCGGAACGGCGAACTCGCCCTGGTCACCTGCTCCGTGGCGGGGCTGCTGGTGCGCAGCGTCCGCCCCGGCGGTTCCCGTACGCTGAGCGGCCTCTCCGGCGGTCGCAGCGCGCCCGTGGTGCATCCCGGCCTGCCGCTGATCGTGGCCGAGCCGGAGCCCGGCCGGGTGGTGGTCGGCGACGCCTTCAGCGGGAAGGTCCACGCCCGGATCGAGGCCGCGTCGTGATCCGCCGCCCCGACACCGCCCTCCCCTCCTCCGGACGGCCGTTGCCGCCGTCCGGGCCGATCCGAACCGCCCTCGGGAGCACGACGTGACCGCCACCGCCGCCGGCCGCCACCGCGCCTCGGTCGACGCCGCCGGCTTCGTCCTGGACGTCCCCCTGCTGGGGGCCGACGAGGCGGCGGCCCGGGTGCTGCGGTACTGGCAGGACGGCGCCCGGCTGACCGAACTCCCGTGCGGTTCCTGGCTGTTGCAGTTGGCCGAACCGGTGGCGGGGCGGGCCGATCGCGGCCCGGGCCTGCCGCTGCTGGCCCGCTCCGGCGGGCTGGTGTCCCCGGACGCACTTGAGGGGGAGGACGGCGAGGAGGCCGCCGGGTACCTGGTGCGGCTGCACCACGGCGTCCGGGAGCGGCACTGGCTCGCCGACCTGCCGCCCGTTCCGCTCGCGCACCGCCTCGACACCGGAAGCCTGACGGTCCGTCGGCTCGCTTCCCTGGAGCGGGAGCCGGAGCCGGAGCCGGTGGTGGAGTCGCTGCTCCGGGTACCGCGTCCCGACCTCCGCGCGGCGGCCCGGGTGCGGCCCGCCTCGGAGCGCGCCGTCCGGGCCCGGAGCACCGATCCGCGCACCGCCGGGGCGCCGGGGTTCCCGGCGGGTGTGCTGCCCGCCGTGGGACTCGCGGCAGTGCTGCTGGCACTGGGCTGGACGTCCGCCACGCTGTTCGGGGCGTCGACCGGGCCGGCGCTGTCCATCGCGGTGGTGTACGCCGTGCTCGTGGCGACGGCCGCCGGCCTGGCCGCGGCCCGCCGGGCCCGGGCGGCGTCCCAGGAGCCCTCGGCGTCCCCGGCGGACGGGGCGCGTGCGACGGGCGGGGCGGCGGCCGGCACCCGGCGAGGCCGCCCCCGGTGGTTCGCCCGGTTCCGGCGCTCGAACCGCACGACCGGCACCGGCACCAGCCCCGGCAGCAGCCCCGGCCGCCCCGCGCGCACCGCCCGCCCCCGGCTGGCGGCCCTGACCGGGCTGCTCTCCGCACTGGCCCTGCGCACCCCGGCCGACCGGCTGATCCGGGGGCGGCACGTCCGCTACCTGGACGACCTGACCGGCGCGTTCCGGCGGCGCGACTGGGACGAGGCGCTGCGGGAGGCGATGGCGCTGGGCGGGGAGCGGGAGCCGGGCGGCGCGTCCTGGCTCAGCCTGGCGCTGCCCCGGCGCCGGACCGGACCGCTCCGGCCGAGCCGGGCGCAGGGGACGACGGGGGCGGTCTCGGCGCTGTCCGGCCCCACCGTGCACCAGCACCTGACGGAGCTGTACCGGAACGCGGCGGAGGCGCTGGAGCGGGAGGGCCGGACCGACGAGGCCGCGTTCGTGCTGGCCGACCTGCTGTCGGCCCCGGCCGAGGCGGTGGCGCTGCTGGAGCGGCACGGCCGGTACGCGGACGCGGCCGCGCTGGCGGAGGGGCGCGGCCTCGATCCCGAACTCGTCGTCCGGTTGTGGTGGCGGGCGGGCGAGCGCGACCGCGCGGTCCGGCTGGCCGAGCGGCACGCGGCGTTCGCGGTGGCGGTGCGGCGGCTCGCGGACGTCGCCCCGGACCAGGCGCTCCGGCTCCGGGAGGCGTGGGTGCGCTCCCGGCAGGCGGCGGGCGACCGGATGGGCGCGGTCGAGGCGGCCTGGCCCGAGGAGCGGCTGCGGCCACTGGTGGCCGGGGACCTGCGGGACGCGGTCGCGCTCGGCGGCACCGTCCGGGCCCGGGCGTTCGCCCACCTGCTGGCCCTCGGCGCGGGGGCGGCCTGCGCGCCGCCGGTGCGCGCGATCCTGGCCGGCGGTGAGCCCGAACTGACGGATCAGCGGGCGCAGTTGGCTCTCTCGATGGCCCGCCTGCCGGGCCTCGACCCGGCCCTGGACCGGGAGTTGGCGACCGCGGCGGCCCGCGCGGTGGTGCGGGACGGCGGCTTCGGCCCCGACCTGGACGTCCGCGGCGGCCGGGAGGCGCTGCGGTCCCTGCTGGAACGCGCCGACCCGCTCGCGGCGGCCGACCTGCGCCCGCCGACCGCCCGCCCCGCCCCGGCGCGGCCGGACACCGTGACGGCGGACGGGCTGCCGGGCCGGCTGCGGCTGTCCGACGCGGTCGCGCTGCCGTCCGGGGGCGTCCTGGTGGCCTGCGGGCAGGCGGGTGTCCGGCTGCTCATCGCGGACGGCCGCACCAAGGCCCGCTGGGACGTCCCGGCGGACCAGCTGGTGGTCGCCGACCACGGCGGCACGGTGCTGCTGGTCGCCCACTACGGGCGGGCCCGCGAGTTCTCCCGGCTGGACCTGGCGACCCGCGCCGTCCGGCCGTGGACGGTGCTGCGCGGCGGCGAGCCGCTGCCGTCCTTCGACGGCCGGCTGCTCACCGTGGTCGAGGACCGCGCGCTCACGGTGTACGACACGCACGCGGACCGGCCGACCGTGGTCTGGCGTGAACTCGGCTCCGGGACGGTCCTGTTGGCGCCGCCGGTCCGCACGCCGGGCAGCACCGCGGCGCTGGTCGCCACCGGCGCGCTGTTCGAACGCTGGCGCTGGGACCTGCCGGACTGGCAGCTGCGCTCCCGGCTGCGGGTGGCGGACCCGGAGCCGTCGAGCGCGGTGCTGGCCGACGGCAGCGTGCTGGTCCTGGAGCCGGACGGGCACCGCTGGACGCTGGCCCGCACCAACGAGAACGGCACCTTCCGCCGCCCGCTCCCGCCGCTCTCCGGCGAGGAGCCGGTCCTGCTCGCCGACGGCGACCTGTGCGGCGTCGCCACCGCTGCCCCGGACGGCGGCACGACCGTCCGACTCTTCCGCGGCACCGGCCTGGACGTCCTCGCCCAGCTGCGCTTCCCGGCCGCCGAACCGGCCGACCTCGCCCTGCGCCACCATCCGGGCACCGTGACCGTCCGCCACCGCGACGGCCGCCTGCTCGCCCTGACCGACGACGGCATCCGTCTGCTCGCCAACCTCCGCCTCACCGACGCCTGACGGTTCGTCAGCTCTCCTGCCCGGAAGCCAGGTCGAGCCATTCGCCGACCTGGCGGGCCCGGCGGAGCGCCTCCTCGTCCGGGGGGTCGGGGGTCGCGGCCAGGTCGCGGCGGATCTGCTCGGCCTCGTGGTGCGCCGCGCGGGCCTCGGTGTGGTTGCCGACGACCGCGAGGCGGACCGCGAAGTTGTCGAGGGCGACGGCGAGTTCGGCCAGCGCGGGGGCGGGCTGCCGCCGAACGGCCAGCCGGTAGAGACTGACGGCGTCCAGGGCCGCGTCCACGGCCTCCGTCGAACGGCCCACCGTCGCAAGACGGTTGGACAGGGCGTGGAAGGCCCGGGCGATGTCGGCGGTGTGCTCGTGCGGGTGGGTTCCGGGCAGCTCCTGATAGCAGGCCACTGCCTCGGTGGCGGCCGCGAGCGCATCGGCGGGCCGACCGGTGTCGGCGAGCAGGTTCGACAGGTTGGTCAGGGTCAGCCCGAGGCCGGGGTTGTACACGACCGGGTCCTGCGCACACGCCTCCCGGTACAGGTCGACCGCCTCGCCGGCGGCGTCCAGGGCCCGTGCCGACCCCCCGGCCGCACGGGAGCGCACCGCCAGGTTGCTGAGCGCCCGGGCGAGTTCGGTCCGGGAGGCCGTGGTCCCGTCGTGGAGCGCGAGTTCGCGGAACACGGCGACCGCCTCGGTCCCGGCGGCGGCCGCGGCCGCCCACTGCCCGGCCTCGGCCTCCCGGTCGGCGAGGGCGTTCAACGCCCTTGCCAGCAGCAGACGGTGAGGGTTGCCCGGGTCGTCCGAGGCGCGCAGCAGCTCCACCTCGCGGCGGGCGGCGGCCACCGGATCGGTCCGGCGGCGCGCCGCCGAGCGTGCCAGGATCGCGCGGTCGAACGACTCGACCAGGTCCTGCGCGGTCGGCCGGACCGACTCCCCGCTGTCCAGGCAGCGCCACAGGGTGTCGGCCAGCGCGGGGGCGAGGCCCGCGGCGTCGAGTTCCGCCCGGATCGCGCGGTCGGGCCCGATCTCGTCCCACCGGTCGACGGCCAGGGCGATCAGCAGCGCGCCGACGACCGTCGTCTCCCCGCGCGCGGTCGGCCGGCGGTCCGTCTCGCTCCGTTCGCCGGAGGCCGTCATGCCCAACTCGTAGAGGCGGTTGCGCCGGTGCGCGGCCCGGTACGGGCTGTGCTGCCCGTCCACCGAGGCGGTGATCCAGCCGATCAGCCGGGCCTCGTCGTCGGCCACCAGGACGTTCTGCGGCGTCAACGAGCCGTGCAGGATGCCCAGTCGGTGGGCCCGGCGCACCGCGTCGGCCAGCGAGCGGCCGATCCGCAGGTACCGGTCGAGGTCCGGCGGGCCGTCGTTGTCCGCGCAGAGGCCCTGCAGGTCGAACACCGGTCCGCCGTCCCCGGCCTGCACGAAGGAGGCCGCCAGCCACGGGGTCCGCGACTCGTGGCTCGGCGAGACGCCGAGCAGGCGGGGGGCGCCGATGCCCTCCATCCGCCGCAGGCAGGTCGCCTCGGTGCGGATCAGGTGCTGGGCCTGCTTCGGGTCGGAGGCGAGCAGCCGGTCGGCGGCCCGGACCGTGGCCAGGCCGCCGTCCCGGTCCCGGGCCAGGTAGAGCCCGAGGTGCGGCCAGCCGTGGTCGCTCCGGGCGATCAGCCGGAACTCGCCCAACTGCCCTTCCTCCTGGGCCCGGAGCGGTCTCCAACCCGGGGGGAGCACCTCCTCGCGGCGGATCGGCGCCCGCCCCGGCGGGCTCGCCGGGGGGACGCCGAGGTGGTGCAGGAGGCGGTCGGTGAGCCAGCCGAAGGACGGGGTGTCGGCCGTGGTGCGGGTCCGGCCCTGCGGGTGGCCGACCCAGGCGGGGAACTCGGCGGAGCGGCCGAGGGTCGCTTCCAGGCGTTCGGCGACCGTCCCGGCGGTGCGGAGCAGTTCGTGCGGGGCGACCGCCCTGAGCAGGGCGCGCCGGATCGGCGGGGCGAAGTCGAACAGCCGCTGGTGGGGCGGCGGTTCCGTCCCGCCGGAGTCGACCTGGTGCATCAGTCCGCCGAGGAAGACCTCGGCGAGGTGGCCGCTGTCGACCGGCGCGCCGAGGGCCGCGCGGACCAGCCGCATCACCGGCGGGCTGACGGGTGCAACGGCGGCGAGGTGCGCGGCGAGCCGGTACGCCTCGGGGGAGGCGGCGTCCCGGAAGCGCAGCACGGGGTCGTCCGGCCCGGGCACGGCCGGGCCGGGACCGTCGGAGGGGGCGGGGTCGGGGGTGTCCTGCCAGAGCGGGAGCAGGGCGCTCCCGCCGGGCGCGGCGAGCAGCTGGGCCCAGGTGGCGAGGGCGGCGGGCGAGGGTTCGAGGACGGGGACCGGGACGGCCCGGTACTCGGCGAGGGCGGCGGGCAGGACGGGGTCGGCGGCCTTCCAGTGGGCGGTCGGGCCGCCGCGCCGGTGCGAGCGGACCTGCCAGGGGCGGGCGGCGATGCCGGAGCCGCGCCAGAGCCGGGTGGGCAGGGCGTGCACGAGGGCGGTCGGGCCGCAGTGCGCCCACCGGTCGACCGCGGTCCGCATCCGGCCGTCGCGCCAGGCCGGTCCGACGCCGTCGCTGACGACCAGGACCAGGGTGGTGCCGGTGGGGTCGGCGAGGACCGCGGGCGGCAGTTGCGGCCCGCCCGTGCGGTAGGGCCGGGCGGTGAGGAGCGGGGCCCGGTCGCTGCGGCTGTCGAGCCCGTACACCCGCACGTCGCGGAACGCGCCCGCGCGCTGGAACAGTTTCCGCAGGTCGGAGGCGATGCGCTGCCACAGCACCATGGACAGGCCGTCGTCGACGACCAGGGCCAGCGAGAGCCAGCGGCTGCGGCGGGGGCGGGAGGCCGTCACGGGCAGGCCGGTCTCGGCCATCGCGGCGACCGTGCGGGCGAGGTCGAGTTCGGGGCGGCGCGGGTCGGGGAAGCGCTGCCGGAGCGGGCGCAGCGACCGGGCGGAGGCGCGGGTGTCGGCCTCGGCCGGGCGGGCGTCGGGCACCCGGACGCCGAACGCCCTTTCCGGGGTGGGCGGTTGGCTTGTGGGCGGCGGGGCCGGGGGGCGGTCCGCCGGGCGCGGCGGGCCGACGTGCAGGGGGTGTTCGGCGGCGGGGTCCGGTGCCGGGGCGTCGTCGGGCCCGGCCTCCGGCACCCCGGGAGCGGCCGGGCCCTGCCGGGCCTCCGACCCGACGCCGGGCGGGGGCGCGGGGGCGGTCCGGGCGGCGGGGCCGACGCCGGGGGGCAGGGTGCGGGCGAGCCAGAGCGCGTCGAGGAGTTCCTCCTCGGCGAGCTCCAGCCCGCTGCCCGCCAGTACCTCCCGCAGCCGTTCGAGCATGGCTCAGACCGCTCCGCCGAGCTGGTGCAGGACGGCCTCCAGCAGGCGTCCGGCGTCGAGGTCGACGCCGCCGCGGCGTAGGAAGACGGCGTTCAGGAGCTGGTCGGTGGCGAGTTCGCCGGGGGCGCGGCGGCCGAGGAACTCGGTCAGCAGGTCGTCGATGTCGGCGGTGGCGTCCGGGCCGAGGTGGGCCTCGACGATGGCGCGCAGGCGCTGCTCGTCGGGCTCGGGCAGGTCGAGTCGGACGCAGCGGCGCAGGAAGGCGGGCGGGAAGTCGCGTTCGCCGTTGCTGGTGATGACGACGACGGGGAAGGCCCGGCAGCGGATGCGGCCCCGGGTGACGGGGGCGGGCCGGTCGGGGTCGTCGGTCTGCACCTCGACGGGGCGGTCGCCGTCGGCGAGGCGGACGAGTTCCGGGACGGTGAACTCGCCCTCCTCGAAGACAGTGAGCAGGTCGTTGGGGAGGTCGACGTCGCCCTTGTCGAGTTCGTCGATCAGCAGGACCCGGGGCCGGTCGGCCGGGACCAGGGCGTTGCCGAGCGGGCCGAGCCGGATGTACCGGCCGACGTCGCCCGCCCCGCTGTCACCGGCGGCGGTGCCTCCGGTGCTGCCGCCCGGGCCGCCCGCACCGTCCGCTCCCCCGCCGTCGCGGCGCAGGTGCGCCTCGCGGAGGCGGCCGACGGCGTCGTACTGGTAGAGCGCGTCCTGCAGGGTGGAGCGGCTGTTGACGGGCCAGTGCAGGACCCGGCCGAGGCCGAGTTCGCGGGCGACGGCGTGCGCCAGCGAGGACTTGCCGGTGCCGGGGTGGCCGGTGACCAGCAGCGGCCGCCGCAGGTGCAGGGCGGCGTTGACGATGTCGGCCTCGTCGGGGCCGATCAGGTAGGGGCGCGGCCCTGCACCTGCGGCGGCCTCGTCCGGCCCGGCGGCGGTGAAGCGGCGCCACGGCGGGGGCGGGGGGAAGTCGACGGCGCGGACCGTCCCGTCGCCGCGGAACAGCCGCCACGTGGACGACGGGGTCTGCTCGCCGGGGGCGCCCCGGTCTTCGGGGTCCTGTCCCGTGGGGTCCTGGCCGGTGGGGTCCTGGCCCGTGGGATCGGTGCTGGTGGTCATCCGGTGTGCGTCCCCTTCCGAGGGTCCGTCAGCTGCAGCGGCGCGGTCTTCGGGCGCCCGTCGACGCTCTCCCAGAGCAGCGCGGGGCGGGCCGGGTCGGGGGCCGGCCGGTTGCGGAACGCCCGGACCCGTTCGGGGAGTTCGGGCAGCGGGCCGGTCGGTTCGAGCGGCCGGAGCCGGTCGGCGTCGGCGTGGCCGGCGGCCTGCCGGTCCCACAGGACGACGGGCACGCCGAGCGCCAGACAGTACGTCAGCATGGTGGTGCGGCGCTCGGGCGGGCCGTGCAGCACCACCCGGGCGGTGTCGCGGTGCCCGGTGTCCAGCAGGCTGTGCAGCTGGGCCTCGGTGGCGGTCTCCGGGCCGACGACCAGGGTCGCGGAGCGGCCGTGCTCCCAGCGGCGGCGCAGGTCGTCGGCCCGGCTCTCGACCAGGTCGCCGATCTCGGGGCAGCTCAGCGTGACCCGGTACTCGGCGCCGATCGGGCGGCCGGGCAGCAGCGGGTTGGGGGCGCCCGGGTTCCACTCGTCGACGGCGAGGCCGAGCCCCTCCCGGTCGACCAGCACGGTCACCCAGGGCGCGTCGGCGGCCAGGTCGCCGCGGGCGGCCGCGGCCCGGACCTCGTCGCGCAGCCGCCGGGCCACCTCCTCCGGCGTCCGGAGCACCGTCTCGGGCTCGTGCAGGACGGTGCGGCTGCCGTCCTGCCGGGCGAGCAGCACCCGGCAGGTGTACCGCTGCCCGTCGGCGGCGCCGTCCGCCCCCGCGGGAGCGGCGGCGGTGAGTTCCAGCTCCACCCGGGTGACGGGCGACGGGGCGCGGTCGGCCCAGCGGCGGGCGTCGCCGCGGCGCTCGCCGAGGGCGGTCGGGTGGATGCCGGTGCGCCGGGCCACCTCGTCGGTCCAGGCCCGCAGTTCGCCGGCCAGCACCGGGTCGGTGACGGCGGCGGCCGCGTACTCGACCACCTTCACCAGCGCGGGCACCGGCGGGGTGCCGTCCGGTCCGGGGTCGTCGGCGGGCAGGTCCTCCAGTCCGGTGACGATCCCGTCCAGGTCGTCGGCCGCCGGGCCGGGGCGGGACAGCGCCGCAGGCAGCACGGCGTGGCGCAGCGCCTCGCGGGAGGCGTGCGCGAGCAGGGCGGGGCTCAGTTCGGCGACCCAGCCCAGCAGGTCGAGCAGGCGCTGGTGCTCGCCGAGCGAGAGCAGCGGGGCGCCGCGCAGGACGCGGTCGCGCTGGAGCAGCCGGGCCAGGTCGGCGCGCCGCTCCGGGTCGGCGAGGGCTTCGGCGAGGGTGCCGCTGAGCGTGGCGAGGCCGCGCGGGTGCACGCCGGCCAGGGCGAGCAGCCGTCCGATCGAGGGCTGTTCGCCGGTGGGGACCCGGTAGCCGAAGGCCGCGGCGAGGGCCCGGTACTGGGCGGCGCAGGCGTCGGCGCCGGGGAGGCACTGCCACAGGGTCTGCTCGACCTCGCGTTCCCAGCCGCTGTACTGGGCGGCGGGCCGTTCCGGCGGCAGGGCGGCGCCGATCTCGGCCAGCGGGGGCGGCCCGCCGGCGTACTGGTCGAGGGCGGCGGTGAAGAAGCCGTCCGCCAGGAAGACGTGCGCGGGGCAGGCCAGCAGGCGGCCGCTGCCGAAGCTCCGGCGTTCCTGGACGACCACGCACACCAGGTGGCCCTCGCAGAACACGGCGGCGCCGGACGCGCCGGACCAGAGCACCCGGTCGCCCGGCCGGGGGTCGGGCACGGTGTCCTGGTCGAGGACGTAGCGCCCGCCGCCGCCGGACAGCGGCGGCAGCGTCCCGCGCAGGTGCTCGACCTCGCGCTCGACCTCGCGCCCGGCCCCGTCGACGGTGCTGGCGGCGGGGTAGCCGAGGCCCTGGTAGGGCAGCGGGTCGCGCCCGACGGGGCGGCCCCAGCGGACGGGGTCCGGCACCTCGTGGTCGCGGTCGAGCAGCAGCAGCGCGACGTCCAGGTCGGGGTGCAGCCACGCCTCCGCGACCCCGGACGCCTTGGTGCCGCCGTCGCGCACGTGCCCGATCCACACCTTGATCCGGGGCCGGCGGACGCCGGTCTCCTTCTCCGTCACGACATGACGGGCCGTCAGGACCAGCCGCGGGGCGATCAAGTAGCCCGAGCCCAGGCCCACGGGGTCGCCGACGGCCGCCCCGCTGCGGATCAGCGCCAGCCTGCGCGCGTCCATCTCACTCCCCGGAGCCGCCCGCGGCCGCGTCCGGTGCGGCGGGCTCGCCGTCCTCGTCGCCCCAGCCCCCGGTGTTGCCGCTGTCGCTGACCTCCGGGTTGGCCCCGCCGGCGGCCCGGTCGTGGATCTCCAGCTTCAGCGTCAGCTTGTGCGTCCGGACGCTGCCGTGCTCGCCGCCGAGGCCGACCGTGGCGACGCCGAACGCGAGCTTGGCCTCGCCCTTGCCGACGTTGCGCAGCTCCAGCAGCAGTTCCAGCTGGGCCTCCTTCACGGTGAAGCCGAACTGCTGGTCGGCTCCGCGCTCCTGCGCCGTGTACAGCTCCTGCCGCAGCTCCTCGATCGCCGCGGCCAGCCCGATCTCCGCCATCCCCTGACCCCCCAGGTGCCTGCCGTGCCTGCCGTGCCCGTCCGCGCACCGTGCCGCCCGACCAACGGGAAACCGCTTTCCGACCAGACGGATTGACGGTGCGTCACGTCACGTTACCGTCCGCCGGAAGGGTTGCGTCAAGCGGCTGCCGGGCGCTCCCGGCGGCAGTACGCTGCGGTGGCATCGGGGCGGGCCGGTCGGGGCCGCCGGGGGAGGTGCGGGCACGTGGTGGACCTGGTCGCGTTGGCGACGGTGTCGGCGAACGCGCTGACCACGGCGGCCGGGACGGCCGCCTGGGCCGAGATCCGGGAGCGGGTCGTCCGGATGCTCGCCCGGGCCGACAACACCCCGGACGGGCGCGCGGAGACCCTGGCCGACCTGGACCGCACCGCCGGGGAGGTCGCCGCCGCCGACCCGCGCCGGGCCGAGGACGCCCAGCGCCGGGCGGCGAACACCTGGCGACACCGCTTCCTCGACCTGCTGGAGCAGAGCGTCGGCGACGACCGCGAGGCGCTGCTCGGCGGCCTGGAGGAACTCGCCGCCCTGGCCCGCGACCGCTCTGCCGGGGGCGGCATCACTGTCAGCGGCAACGTGAACGTCCAGGCAACGAACGGTTCGGTGGCCGCCCACCACATAGGACGGGTGGATCAAGGGTGGTTCCCGGACACGGAGGGGCGCGGCCCCACCGGCCGCTCCCCCGACCTCTCCGTCGGCCGGGACGCCTACACGGTGCACGAGCCGCCGTACCTGCCGCCGCTGCGCTGGCCGGTGCAGGTCGGCGGTGTTCCCCACCCCGCCGCCGCCTTCCGGCCCCGCCCGGCCGTCCGCGAAGGGGCGCTCCGCGTCGGCGCGTCGGCCGCCCAGGTGCTCTCCGGCGGTGCCGGCACCGGCAAGACCCAGCTGGCCGCCCGGTACGCGCGCGAGGCGCTCGCCTCGGGCACCGAGCTGGTGCTCTGGGTGGACGCCTCGCTGGTCGCGGGGATCGTGTCCGCCTACGCCGAGGCCGGGACGAGGGTGCACGTCACCGGCCGCAACCGGGAGGAGACCGCCCGCGCCTTCCTGGACTGGCTCACCGTCACCGACCGTTCCTGGCTGGTGGTCCTGGACGGGCTCACCGATCTGGAGGCGGCCCGGCCGTGGTGGCCGCTGCCCACCCGCAGCGGCCGGGTGCTGGCCACCACCCGCCGCCGGGACGCGGCGGTCACCGCCGCCGACCGGGTGCTGGTCGAGGTGGGCGCGTTCACTGCCGAAGAGTCCGTCGAGTACGTCCGGGAGAGGTTCGCGGCCGTCGGCATGGCCCACCTCGGCGACAGCCGCACGGCGGACCTCGCCGAGTACCTCGGGCACCTGCCGCTGGCGCTCGCACACGCCGCCACCCTCATGATCGACGAATACCTGGGCTGCTCCGCGTACCTCGACCGCCTCACCGACCGGGTCCGCACTCTGGGCGAGCTGCTGACGCCGGAGGCCGACGTGGACGGGTACGGCCGCTCGGTGGCCGCCTCGCTGCTGACGGCCCTGGAGTCCGCCGACCGGCGCGGCCCCACCGGGTTCGCCGGGCCGGCGCTCCGCCTCGCCGCACACCTCGACCCGGCCGGCCATCCCGACGGGCTCTGGGCCACCGCCGCGGTCGGCGCGTACCTGGGAGCCGATCCGGACCGGGCCCGGGCCGCCATGCGGCTGCTGCACCAGCACCACCTGCTCCAGCACGCCGACGGCACCGTCCGCCTGCACCCGCTCACCGCCCGGGCCGCCCGCGAGGCCACCCCGGCCGACGAACTCCCCGCCCTGGCGGAGACTTTGACCGCAGCCCTGGCCGAACTCCGGGCCGCCCTCCCCGCCACCGCCGGCCCCGTCCTGGACGCGAACGCCGCCGCCCTCGCCGACCACCTCCCCCACCTGGCCCCTGCTCCCGCCCCCACCCGCTCCGTCCCGGAGCCGCCGCCCGCCACCGACCTGTACGGGCTGTTCTCCTGAACCCGGACGCTGACGAACCACTCGGGTTATGCGAAATCGCGAAGCCCGCGTCCGGGATTCATCAGGAGAGGGACGTTCCCCCGCCACGCCCTGCGTCCAACGGGGTACCCGAGCTGCCCGGACAGGCAGCCCGTCGCGTCCTCCGGCGGGTCCGCACGAATCGAGCCATTGTCGGCGAACGCGGATCCACGTCTCTCCTCCCGGCGGTAGAACCGTGGGCATGGCAACCGCTTCGGAAACGATTCCCGAGAACTCCCACCGGCTTCCCATGGAAATCTGGCAGGAACTCTGTGCGCTCGGCCGCGAACGGCGTTATCCAGCGGGAAGTCTGATGCTCCATCAGGGTGATCTGGGGCTGCACCTGCTGGCACTCACCGAGGGCCTGGTCAAGGTGGTGCGGCGGGAGGAGAACGGTGAGACGACCCTGCTGGCGTTCCGCGGGGCCGGCGACCTGCTCGGCGAGGGCACCGCGTTCGACCGACTGCATGCCCGGATCGCGGACGTGGTCGCGCTGCGGCCCTGCCGGGCCGTAGTACTGGAAGCCGACCGGTTCCGGCGGTTCGTGGAACAGCCGAACCGGGGCAGTCACGTGATGCGCCAGACCATCGCACGGCTGCGGGAGTCCGACCTGCGGCACGCCGAACTGCGAACGCTGTCGCTGTGCACCCGCCTGGCCCGAACGCTGCTGCGCCTGGTGCGGCTCACCACTCCGGCCGTGGGCGCCGCACCGCTGGTGCTCACGGGGCTCACTCAGGAGGAACTCGCGCACTCGATCGGGTCGAGCCGGGCCGCCATCGTGGTCGGGCTGCACCACCTCCGGGAGGCCGGGGCGATCGGAACGGCCCGCCGGGCCATCACCGTCCTGGACCTGGCGGTGCTGAACTCCTGGGCCCACGAGGCACCTGACGGTCTGTGACCGCCGTCACCGCCCGAACGCCCAGCGCTGGGCATTCGCGGGTCTCCGTCCTCCCGATGCTTGGTGACGCCGCCACCGCACCGGTGGCGCACCGCCGGACCGAGGAGATCCCGACGTGACCGTCCCCCTGCCCGTCCCGTGGGCCGAGAGCCTGCCGATGCCCGACTACTCCGCCCTGCTCGCGGTCGACGCCAAGGACTTCACCGGGTTGCCGTCCGTGCTGCACGCCCCGGTCAGTGAGCTGATCCCGGAACTGGTCGACCTGGCCCTCGCCAAGGCCGGCCTGGACGACCTGGTGGCGGGAAAGCGTTTTCCGGCCGGCACCGGCGACGGTGTCGTCTTCGGGTTCGCTCCCACCCGACTCCCGTTCGTGCTGTCGCCGCTCCTGGACGTCCTGGACGAGGCACTGGCCCGGTACAACGCCGAGACCACCGGCCCGCGCATCCGGCTCCGCGCCAGCGTGCACGTCGGCCCGCTGCCCGTCGACGACCGGCCGGGCGACGGCAACGGAACCCCCCGCAACGACACCCACCGACTGCTGGACTCCCGCCCGGTCAAGGCGGTGCTCGCCGCCTCCAGCGACCGCACCACCCACCTCGCCGCGATCATCTCCGACCGGGCGTTCACCGACGCGGTCCTCGGCGGCTACGCCGGGCTGCACCCGGACCGCTGCATCGAGGTCCCCGCCACCGTGGAGGGCAAGCCCTTCGCCCAGCGGGCCTGGCTGTACGTCCCCTCCCCGTCCGGGGAGCTGCTCCGCTCTGGTGTCCTGCCGCAGCCCGCCGAGGAGCCCGAGCGGCCTGCCGAACCGGCGGGCCCCGCACCGGCACAACCGCAGAACACCCAGCACGTCCGGGACGGGGTCGCCGTGGTCGGCGACGTCTCCGGCGGCATCAGCTACACCGGCGCCGCCCGCTACCGGGCCGCCAACCAGCACTGGGGCAGCGGCGACAACGTGTCGGGCGACAAGCGGGCCGACGGCTCCGAGGGGCGGGGCCGGAATGTCTGACCCGCTCGCCCGACCGGCACCTCCCGATACCCACCAGCGGGTGAGTCACGGTTTCGCCATCGGCGGCGACGTCGCGGGCAACGTCATCTTCCAGCAGGTACTGGGCTTCGAGGAGAAGATCGAAGCACCCCGGTTCCGCGAAGGCCCGTACCCGGTCGAGGAAGTGACGGAGCGGTTGCACGCGTTCGTCGAACCGCCCGGCTACGACCAGATGCGGAAGAAGCTCGTCTCCCGTCAGTTACTCCTCCTGGTCGGTGAACCGCGCACGGGCACCGGTACCACGGCGCTCGCACTGTTGGACGATGTGACCGGCGGAGCGCAGATCATGGGCGTGGACCCGGAGACCGATCTCACCTCGTGGGTGCCCTCCGCCTCCACCGGCTACCTGGTGCAGGGCCTCACCCCTGACATGTGCGCCAGGCTGGACGAGGTCGCGCTCAACCGCCTCAGGGCGGCCTTGGAGGCACAGCAGGCCCACCTGCTCGTCGTCGTGAACCGCTCCACCGGGCTCCCCCGCGCACCGGCCGACTGGCGTGAGGACTACCTGCCGCCCGACCCCCTGCACATCGCCCATGCGCGGCTCGAACAGATGACCAGGGACGGGCTCATGGACCCTGAGCAGCTCCTCACCGGCAGGAGCATGCTCGCAGAGCCGCCGTTCATCGACTACCTGGCGGCGGCCCACTCCCCGGCCGCCGGCGTCGAGGCCGCGGCCGAGCTGTGGGAGGTCGTCACCAACGGCCGCAGACGCGAGACCGCTGCGGAGAACCTCCGCACCAACAGCGCCGAGACCGTCGTCCACGTGTTGGCCGCGGCCGCCGGAAGCGCGGACGACCTCGCACTCGCCGCAACGGTCGCGCTCCTCGAACAGCAGGACAGGTCGGTGGTCGAGCACTGCGCCGCGCAGTTGCGGGACCGGCTCCGGGCCCGGGCCGGTTCCGAGGGCGTGTCGACGCCCCGGGCGAACCTCCTGGGTCGCAGCACCGAGGAACGTCTCAAAGCGGTGCAGGTCCGATTGCTGCCCCGCAGCGTGTCCCTGGCCGGCGGTCTCCGCCACTGGTCCCAGCCGGTGGCCTTCCGGGGCAAACACCTGGCCGAAGAGGTGCTCCGGCAGCTCTGGCTCGACTACGAGGGGTTCTCCGAACTCCTTCTGGAGTGGCTGTTCACGCTTCCGCACGCACCCGGTATCGAACGCGTCGCCGGTCGCCGGATCGGACAGGTCCTCTGCCACGCGTCCGGCTCGAAGGTCCTGCGACCGCTCAACCGGTTCGCGGATTCCCAGACCCGCTGGCATCGGCAGCTGGTCGGCCACGCCTTGGGCGAGGCGATCGAGGACACGGTGCTCTCCCAGTCGGTTCGGACCAGGCTGCGGCAGTGGAGCCAGAACGCCTCGGTCCCGAACCGCTGCACGGTGGCCGAAACCTGCGCAGGAAGCGTCGGGCTCGCCCTGCCGGCCTTCGCCCTCTCCCTGCTTCACAACGTGCTGGCCATCGCCCCACTCGACGAACAGGTGCGCAGGTCGGTGTCCGGGGCGCTGGCCGCGCTGCTCACCGAGAGCGCCAATCGGGCACCGGTCCTCGAACAGCTCACCGCCTGGCTCGCCGCACCCTTGGACACGGCCAGGCACGCGTTCGCCGCACACGCGGTCGAGGCTCTGTGCCACGGCGGCTTCCCGGCCACCGCCAGAGCCGGCAGCCGTCTGACCTTGGCCGGTCTGCTGGCCGACGGAACGGAGTCGTTGGTGCCGTTGGCGCTGGCCGCGCTGGATGACCCGACCCTGCACGAAACCATCCACACGGCACTCGTCGAGATGCAGCGGTCCGGGCCGGAGGGCCACGAGCGGGCGTACCGGTTCGTCACCGCTCTGGCCACGGCCACAAGCGGCCACCCCGGTTTGCAGAGGTTCATGCTCTCCGCGTACCGGCACCTCCCGCAGGTCCTCGCCCCGGCGGTGGTCCGATGAACGACAGACTGGTCGAGACGATCGCCGTGTCGCCGCTGCGGAGCCTGTTCCAGGCCCGGTTCGGGTCGCGGATCGACCGGGCTCTGGTGTTCCTGTCCCGGGAGGGCGACCACCGGATGGTCCATCCGCTCGGGCCGAAGGCCGCCGCCCGTCCGCCCTCCTTCGCCATGGTGCACCGCCGGGCCTTCGGCCGGGTCTGCTGGGTGTCGCTGGCCGACCGGGAGGCACAGGTGGAGGTGGCCACCCGGACCACCGGGGGGCGTCGGCTCTCGACGCTCCGGCGGACCGTGACCTGGCGGGCCTCCGACCCCGTCGAGGTCGCCCGGCGGTGGCTCTCGGCCGAGGAGGCGCTGCGCTGGATCGCCAGGGACGCGGAGCACGCGTACCCGGAGCCGTACACGCAGGACGGGCAGCCGGTGTCCGAGCGACAGGTCGCCGAGATCGGCATCGCATACCGGCTCCGCAGCTTCCTGCCGGAACCCGCCGAGGTGCCCTCGCACTCCCCCGACACACCGGCGGGCTGGGGCCAGGAGCAGCGCGACACCTACCGCTTCTATCAGGAGGCGTTCGCACAGGGCCCGCGGAGCCTCGCCGCACTGTGGCTACTGCACCACCCCGACCAGGCCCGGGACGTCCTGGAGTGGAGCGTGCAGCACAAGGCGCTGCTCACCGAGCGCGCGGAGTGGGAGTCGGCCCTGGTCGGCCTGCTGCAGGGCCTCGGGGCGGAGCACCGGGCCTTCCTGGGGGTGAAACTCGCCGAAGTCCTGGGCGAGTTCGGGGTGGCCGGAGCGGGCCCGGTCCTGGACCGGATCCGCGGTGAACAGCCGCCGCACCCGCCGCTGGCACCGGGGGTGGCTCCGTGACGGCCGCACGGCCCGAGCGGGACATCCCCGCTGAGCAGGTGTTGAAGGACCTGCTGGAGCAGAACTTCGCCGAGATCGGGCGGGCGGACGGCAAGGCGGGCATGCTGCTGGCCCTGACCGTGGCACTGCTCGGACTGCTGACGGTCGGTCACGGGGAGCAGCTCGCTCTGGTGGCGGCCGTCCGGTGGGCGGCCTGCGGGGCAGCCGTCGCCGCCCTGCTGAGCACGCTGCTGGCGCTGCGTCCCCGGCTGACCGGGGAGCCGCGGCACGGGCTCCGGACGGTCGCCTACTTCGAGGATGTCCGGCGGACCGGGTACGGTGGCGCGCTGGCTGCGTCCGTCGACCGCAGCGCCGCGGTGCCCCGAGTCCGGCTGGCCCGGGCGGTGGAGGGGACCAGCCGGATCGCGCACGCGAAGAACCGCTGCCTGCGCTCTGCGGTCGCCCTGCTCGTCCCGGCGGTCGTGGCCCTGCTCTGCACCTCGTTGCTCCGTTGAGCCCCGTTCCGTCCTGTCGACCCGGGTTCTGGGAGGAACCGTGTTCGCGATCGTTCGCATCCGCCGCGCCTCGACGGCGGCCCGGCTGTCGGCGGGGCCGGGGTGAGGAGTGCGGCCCGAGTGGCGGCCGCCCGTTGGCTGCTCGACCCGGCGACCAGCGTGCTGGCCCTGTTGGTGTACTGCCGCCGACCCCGGGCACTGTCCTTCGACACGGCCTGGCAGTTGGCCCGGGTGGGCCGGCACCCCGACGACCTGTCGTACCGGGTCCAGCGCCGCCGGGACGGGGTCCGCGACCGGCCGCGGTGACGTGACACCGGACGCCGACCGGCCCGGGCGGGCGGCCCGCGCCCGGACCGCCGCCGCACTGCGGACCGAGTAGCGCCGCAGGCCCGCCGCCCCGGCCCGACGAAAAATCAACTCCCCTTCGGGAGAAGGTAATTCGGTTGGCGGGGCGGTGGGGTCCGCCGATACTGGGGCGGTGTACTCGGATGCCGAAGCCGCCGTGCTGTACGACCTGCTGAACCCCTGGGACCCGGAGGGGTGGCCCGGCGACGCCTTCTACGCCCGGCTGGCGCACCGGGCCGGAGCGGTGCTGGACGTCGGGTGCGGGACGGGCGCGATGCTGCACCGCCTGCGGGCGGACGGGCACACCGGCCGGCTGGTCGGCCTCGACCCGGACGGCGCCGCGCTGGCCCGGGCCCGCCGCCGGGCGGACGTCGAATGGGTGGCGGGCACCGCCGCGACCGCCGACCGCTGGGACGGCGAGTTCGACCTGGCCGTGATGACGGGGCACGCCTTCCAGTTCCTGCGCACCGACGAGGAGATCCGGGCCTCGCTGGCCGCCGTCCGCGCCGCGCTGCGCCCCGGCGGCCGGTTCGCGTTCGAGACCCGCCACCCGGCGGCCCGCGCCTGGGAGCAGTGGAACCCGTCGAACGCCGCCGAGGTGACGGACGCCGCGGGCCGCGCCCTGCGGGTCTGGCACGAGGTCGAGTCGGTGGCCGACGGCCTGGTGACCTTCCTCGGCCGGATCGCCGACGCCCGGGACGGCGCCCTGCTGCGGACCGACCGGGAGCGCCTGCGCTTCCTCGCCGAACCGGAACTGGACGCGCTGCTCGCCGAGGCCGGTCTCGCCGTGGCGGCCCGCCACGGCGACTGGACGGGCGGGCCGGTCGGCCCGGCCAGCCGCGAGATCGTCACGGTGGCGGTGGCCGCCCCGGGCGACTGAGCGTCGTCACAGCGGTCGCAGCAGCCGTCACAGCAGCGGGCGGACGCGCTCCGCGAAGGTGTACGCCTCCTCCAGGTGCGGGTAGCCGGAGAGCACGAACTCCTCGACGCCGACGGCCCGGTACTCGGCGATCCGTTCGGCGACCTGCTCGTGCGAGCCGACCAGCGCGGTGCCCGCGCCGCCCCGGACCAGGCCGATGCCCGCCCACAGGTTCGGCGCGACCCAGAGCCGGTCGCGGTCGCCGCCGTGCAGGTCCAGCATCCGCCGCTGGCCGACGGATTCGAGCGCGCGCAGCCGGCGCTGCCCGGCGGCGACGGCGTCCGCGTCCAGTCCGGCGATCAGCGCCCCGGCGTCGGCCCGGGCCCGTTCCGGGGTGTCCCGGCTGAGCACGTGCACCCGCAGGCCGAAGCGCGGCGCGCGGCCGTGCGCGGCAGCGAGTTCGCGCACCCGGGCGATCTTCTCCGCGACCTGCGGGACGGGTTCGCCCCAGGTCAGGTAGGTGTCGGCATGCCGGGCGGCGACGGCGAGCGCGGCCCCGGAGGAGCCGCCGAAGTGGATCGGCGGCACCGGGTCCGGGGGCCGGCGCAGGTGGCCGCCGTCGATCCGGTAGTGGGCGCCGCGGTGCTCGTAGGGCTCGCCGCGCCAGGCGGTGCGCAGCACGTCGAGGAACTCGGCGGCGCGGGCGTAGCGTGCGTCGTGGCCGAGCGGGTCGCCGTAGGAGCGCTGTTCGGCGTCGCTGCCGCCGGTGACGACGTTGAGCAGCAGGCGGCCGCTGGAGAGGCGCTGGAAGGTGGCGGCGCTCTGGGCGGCGAGCGCGGGTTCGACCAGGCCGGGCCGGAACGCGACCAGGAACTTCAGCCGCCGGGTGGCGGCGATCAGCGCGGCGGTGGTGATCCAGGCGTCCTCGCAGTGCGCGCCGGTCGGGGTGAGCACCGCCTCGTAGCCCAACTGGTCCGCGGCCTGGGCGAGTTGGGTGAGGTAGCCGAGGGTGGCCGGGCGGTCGGCGGCGGCCGTCCCGGCCCGGGCGGGCCCGCCGATGCCGGTGCCGTGGGCGGCCCCGCCGAGGTCGCGGGCGTCGCCGCCGGTGGGCAGGAACCAGTGGAAGGCCGTCACCGCGGGTCGTTCCCGCCGGGGCTGCGGACCAGCAGGAAGGCGGTGCGGCGGCGCAGGGTGAAGCCGAGCGACTCGTAGAGCCGGATCGCGGCGGCGTTGTCGGCGGCGGTGTGCAGGAACGGGGTGTCGCCGCGCTGCTCGATGCCGTGGGCGACGGCCCGCACCAGGCGGGTGGCGAGGCCGCGGCCGCGGTGCGCGGGGTCGGTGCAGACGGCGCTGATCTCGGTCCAGCCGGGCAGGCGCAGCCGTTCGCCGGCCATCGCGACCAGGCGGCCGTCGACCCGCAGGCCGAGGTAGTCGCCGAGCAGCACCGTCCGGGACAGGAACGGCCCCGGCTTCGTCCGGGCGACCAGGTCGAGCATCTCGGGGACGTCGGCGGGGCCGAGCCGGACGGCCTCGGGCGCAGGTTCGGTGCGCAGCGCGGTGGCGACCAACTGGACGCCCGCGCCGGACTCCTGGGCCTCCCAGCCGTCGGGGGCGTGCTCGGCGGCGGTGACGGCGAGGGTGCTGCCGGGGGCTCCGGCGAGCGCGGCGAGGTCCTGCCAGGCGCGCGGGTCGGCGGGGTCCTCCAGGGCGGTGAACGGGGAGACGTCGACGGGGTAGCGGGCGGCCCGGCCGAGGCGTTCGGCGAGGTGCGCGTGCGGGCCGGTGAGCGCGGCCCAGGCGGGGTTGTCGAGCAGGGCGGCGTCGGCGGGCGGAACGGGATCGGCGGGCGGGGCGGCGTCGGAGGGCGTGGCGGTGCGGACGGTCACGGCGGCGGTACTCCCGGGAGCAAGAGGGCAGCGCGGCGCGGCCCGGAGCGGGCGGCGGCATGGTGGGTGAGCCGTCAAGCTAGGCGCGCCCCGGGGCGGCTGTCAACGTCCGACGGACCGTCAGGAAGTGCTTCGTTACCGCTGCGTGAACAGCACCGGGAACAGCGTTGTGCCAGGCCGGGGGCCGGGGTTACGGTGCGAGGACGGCGGCGCCCGGTGCCGCGGGGCGCGGGGCCGGACGACGGTCGAACGGTGGAGGCGGTGATGGCGGTGCGGTTCCCGAACGCGAACGCGCGGGTCGCCGTCAAGGCCGCCTGCCGGGTCACCACCACCCGCGCCCGGCTGCACATCGACCTGCTGCGCGTGACGACCGCGCTCTGTCGCCCCGTGCCCGCGCTCCCCGCGCCGACGCCGGCGGTCTGACCACCCGACCCGCCGTCCGCCCGGCCGCTCCCGTTCTCCCCTTCTCCGCTGCCCTTCCCCGTGCCGCCGCGCGCCCGCGCGGACCCGGCGCGTCCCCTGTCGCCCGCCTGTCGAAAGTCGTAGGTCCGCCATGCCCGAGAACCCCGTACCCCTGCACCTGGCCGTCGCGCTGGACGGCGCCGGCTGGCACCCCGCCGCGTGGCGGGAGCCCGAGGCCCGGCCCGGGGAGCTGTTCACCGCCGGGTACTGGGCGGACCTGGTGGCGGAGGCCGAGCGCGGCCTGCTCGACCTGGTGACCTTCGAGGACGGGCTGAGCCTGCAGTCGGAGCACCCGTTCGAGCCGGACGCCCGGACCGACCGGGTGCGCGGGCGGCTGGACTCGGTGCTGCTGGCGGCCCGGATCGCGCCGCTGACCCGGCACATCGGGCTGGTGCCGACGGCGGTGGTGACGCACACCGAGCCGTTCCACCTGTCGAAGGCGGTGGCGACGCTGGACTTCGTCAGC
The DNA here is from genome assembly GCF_044753345.1 of Kitasatospora sp. NPDC088391. Lineage (NCBI taxonomy): Bacteria > Bacillati > Actinomycetota > Actinomycetes > Kitasatosporales > Streptomycetaceae > Kitasatospora > Kitasatospora sp. NPDC088391. The sequence goes on along the minus strand of NZ_JBIVNB010000004.1, from coordinate 157,015 downwards.
TCGGGCCGGGCGGGGGTGCGGGTGAAGGTGTCGGGCCGGGTGGACGAGGCCGCGCACTTCGGCCGCCGGACGGCGCCCGCGCTGCGGCTGGACGCGCTGGACGACCCGGCGGCGCTGGCCGTGCTGGCGGCGGAGTTCGGCGAGGCCGAGGAGTACGTGGAGGTGCTGCGCCGGCTCTGGGACAGCTGGGAGGACGACGCGGAGATCCGGGACGCGGCGACCGGCCGGTTCGTCGACCGGGACAAGCTGCACTACATCGACTTCACGGGGTCGCGGTTCAGCGTCCGGGGCCCGTCGATCACGCCGCGCCCGCCGCAGGGCCAGCCCCCGGTGGCGGCGCTGGCGCACCGGGGCGAGCCGTTCCGGCTGGCGGGGCGCGCCACCGACCTGGCGTTCACCACGCCCGCGGACGCCGCCGACGCCCGCGCGGTGCTGGCCGAGATCCGGGCCGCGCAGGACGGCGCGGGCCGGGCGGACGACACCGTGCACGTCTTCGCCGACCTGGTGGTGTTCGTCGACGAGCGGCCCGGCGCGGCGGCGGAGCGGCTGGCCCGGCTGGACGCGGCGGCGGGCGCGCCGTACGCGAGCGACGCCCGGGTCTTCGCCGGGACGTCCGCCGAACTCGCCGACCTGATCGAGGAGTTGGCGACCACCGGGCTGACCGGTTTCCGGCTCCGGCCGGGCGCGCTGCCGTACGACCTGGAGCGGATCACCCGCGACCTGGTGCCGGAGCTGCAGCGCCGGGGCCGGTTCCGCACCGCCTACGAGGCGGCCACCCTGCGCGGCCTGCTGGGCCTGCCGCGCCCCGACAGCCGCTACGCGGGGGCCGCCTCCGCGACCGCGACCGCGACCGCCACCGCGCCCGCGACCGCCTCCGCCTCCGCCTGACCCGCCCGCCGAGCCCCGAGGACATCCCATGAGCACCGACCGCACCGACCGCACCACCGGCAAGCCCGTCAAGCAGATCCACCTCGCCGCGCACTTCCCGGGCGTCAACAACACCACGGTGTGGAGCGACCCGGCGGCGGGCAGCCAGATCGAGTTCAGTTCCTTCGTCCACCTGGCGCGGACCGCCGAGCGCGCCAAGTTCGACTTCCTGTTCCTGGCCGAGGGCCTGCGGCTGCGCGAGCAGAACGGGCGGATCTACGACCTGGACGTGGTCGGCCGGCCCGACACCTTCACGATCCTGGCGGCGCTGGCGGCCGTCACCGACCGGCTCGGCCTGGCCGGGACGATCAACTCGACCTTCAACGAACCGTACGAGGTGGCACGGCAGTTCGCCTCGCTGGACCACCTCTCGGCCGGGCGCTCGGCGTGGAACGTGGTGACCTCCTGGGACGCGTTCACCGGCGAGAACTTCCGCCGCGGCGGGTACCTGGCCGAGGCGGACCGGTACACCCGGGCCCGGCAGTTCCTGGAGGCGTCCTGGCGGCTGTTCGACTCCTGGCGCGGCGACGAGGTGCTCGCCGACCGGGCCTCCGGGGAGTTCCTGAGCACCCCGGAGGCGGGCCGCTTCGCGCACCGGGACAGCCAGTTCGACATCGCCGGGCGGTTCGACGTCCCGCGCGGCCCGCAGGGGCGGCCGGTGATCTTCCAGGCCGGGGACTCCGAGCAGGGCCGCGAGTTCGCCGCCGCCTCCGCCGACGCGATCTTCTCCCGGCACGGCACCCTGGAGGCCGGGCAGGCGTTCTACGCCGACGTCAAGGGCCGGCTGGCCAGGTACGGGCGCACCCCGGACGAGCTGAAGATCCTCCCGGCGGTGACCTTCGCGCTCGGCGCGACCGACGCCGAGGCGCACGAGCAGGCCGAGCTGATCCGCCGTCAGCAGGTCAGCGGGCAGACCGCGATCCGGCTGCTGGAGCAGGTCTGGAACCGCGACCTGAGCGACCACGACCCGGACGGCCCGCTGCCCGCGGTCGACCCGCTGGTCGGCGAGCACACCGTGGCGCAGGGCCGGGCCTCGGTCCGGATGAACCGCGACCCGCTGGCGGTGGCCCGCGAGTGGCGGGCGCTGGCCGAGGCGAAGAAGCTCTCGGTCCGCGACCTGATCATCGAGGTGACGGGCCGCCAGACCTTCATCGGCACGCCGTCCCGGGTCGCCGAGGAGCTGAACCGCTTCGTCCAGCAGGACGCCTCGGACGGCTTCATCCTGGCCCCGCACCTGACCCCGGGCGGCCTAGACGAGTTCGCCGACACCGTCGTCCCGCTGCTCCAGGAGCGCGGCGTCTTCCGCACCGAGTACGCGGGCAGCACCCTGCGCGACCACCTCGGCCTGCCCGCCCCGCGCACCGCCGTCACCGCCTGACCCCCGCCGTCCCCCTCCGTCCCCCCTCCGCCCCTTTCCGCCGCACCGAGGAACCGCCATGACGACCGCCCCGCCCACCGACCCCGCCCTCGACCCCGCCGCCTTCGCCCGCGAGTGGGAGGAGTGGCACACCGCCAAGGACCGCGCCCTCGGCGACCCGCACGGCTTCCTGGCCGTCACCGGCCTGCACTGGCTGGACACCGAACCGGCCCGCTTCCCCGACGCGCCCGGCGCCTGGTCGACCGGCCCGGACGGGGTGGTGGTGGAACTCGACGCGGGCGAGGAACTGCTGCTGGACGGGGTGGCGCTGCGCGGGCGGCACGCCTTCGGGCCGATCGCCGAGCGCGACAGCGTGTACGCGGCGGCGGGGGACGCGCTGGTCGAGGTCGCCCGGCGCGGCGGCCGCGACATCGTCCGGCCCCGGCACCCCGACCACCCGCCGGTCCGGGACTTCACCGGCACCCCGGCCTACCCGGCGGACCCGCGCTGGGCGCTGACGGGCCGTTACCTGCCGTTCGACGCGCCCCGACCGGTGACCGTCGGCGCGGCCGTCGAGGGCCTGCGGCACGTGTACGACGCGCCCGGCGAGATCGAGTTCGAACTGCCCGACGGCTCCACCCACCGCCTGACCGCCTTCAACGGCCACCAGCCGGGCAGCCTCCAGGTCCTGTTCACCGATGCCACCTCCGGCGTCACCACCTACGCCGCCAACCGCTCCCTGCACATCCCCGCCCCGGACGCCGAGGACCGCGTCACCCTCGACTTCAACCGGGCCACCAACCTCCCCTGCGCCTACACCGACCTCGCCACCTGCCCCCTCCCGCCCACCGAGAACCGCCTCCCCGCCGCGATCGAGGCCGGCGACCTCACCCCGTACGAACGCACCGGCCGCCCCTGACCGCCCCGCACCCCCGGGGAGCGTCGGACCCCCGTCGTACGCTCGGCCCCATGAGCGTCTCCGTGTACTACTCCGCCAGTCGCGCCACCGCCCTGACCGCCGCCGAGACGGCGGCGGTCGGGCGGGTCGCGGCCGACAGCGCCACCGCCTTCCCGTTCCCGGACGAGGAGTCCCTCTGCCTGTACGAGGGCGACTCCGAGCACGTCGTGCACGGCTCCACCAAGCTGCCGTCCGACCCCGAACGGATGCTGCCCGCCCTGGCGGCCGTCCTGGGCTCCGTCACCGCCCTGCGCCGCGCCGTCCCGGACGCGGACTGGCACGTCCACCTGGACGACCTGGACGTCCCGTGGGACGAGACGGAGGGCTACGCCTTCCCCGGCCTGTCCGGCGGCGAACTCGCCTGACCGGGGCGGGCTACGACGCGCCGATGCCGGTCGACCAGGCCCAGGGCGAGCCGTTGCCGTTGCTGGAGACCCGGGAGATGGCCCACAGGCCGTTCGCGCAGTGCAGGCCGTAGACCTCGCCGGTGGTGAACCAGCCGGACTGGCCGACGTAGTAGTGGTTGGCGTTCGAGTCGCCGTTGATGCCGTACGTGACGCCGTTGCAGGAGTCGTAGACGCCGCTGTACACCCGGACGTCGGTGGTGCCGCCGGTCAGGTAGGTGGTGGTGTAGAAGCCCCCGTCATTGGCCTGGACGATGCAGGGGGTGAGCTTCCACCGGTTCCAGGGCGAGCCGTCGGCGCCACCCTGGTTCACGGTGCCGCACCGCTGGGCGTCGGCGTGGGCGGGGACGGCACCGAGGAAGGTGGCGCCGGCGGCGAGCGAGAACCCGGCGGTGGCCACGGCGATGCCGCGGCGGAGCCCGGGCAGCTTCGAGAGGATGGGCACGACGTTCCCCCGTACTTCGTTCGATCGTCTGACATGGCCACGGGCACCGGTGCCCGGCGGCCTCCTCCCCGTCCGAAGATCTGACGAACCCTCAAATCTGGTGAAAATCACGCACGGTTGACGGTGGCGGGTGTCACTCTTCCTGTGGGGGCGGGTCACGGGGAGGAGTGGGCATGTCTCGGCGTGAGATACGGAACACCCTGTTGGGGTTGGCGGCCTGGTGGCTGTGGATGCCGCTGGTCGCCCTGCTGGTGTGGGTGGTCAAGCACTTCGTGTTCGGCGGGTTCGGGCAGCAGGACCAGAGCTACGTGCTGCTGATCCGGCAGGAGTTCTTCCCGCACGGCGGGCCGTGGGACGCGGCGCCGCTGTTCTGGTTCTGGGTGGCGGCGGGCCTGGTCGGCACGGCGTTCGGCTGGTCCCTGGTGGCGTCGGAGACGGGCGTCAGCACGCGCGGGTGGCGTTGGCGGCTGACCGTGGCGGTGACGGTGCTGGCGGTGGTGGCCTCGCTGGTGCGGGCGGGGACCGGGTTGTGGGACGACGACAAGGACGTGGGCCGGTTCTACGCCTCGGCGACGGTGCTGGACGTTCCGGGCACGGGGGCGGGTACGCCGCGTTCGGTGCTGCCGGTGACGGAGGGCGCGAAGCCGGGCGACGGCAGGCGCTGCGACCTGGTGGGCGCCGCGGACGTGCCGGCCTGCGTGAAGACGGAGCCGATGCCGGACTTCCGGTTCGAGGCGCGGACCGCCTCGTACGCGGCGGCGACCAAGGCGCTGACCGACAGCGCGGGCCTGGCCTCGGGCGTCCAACTGCTCGGGCACAGCCTGCACTACCTGCCGGACGGGCGGGGGTCGGGCCGGTGGACCGCAGTCCTGGACGGGTCGGACGAAACGCCGTTGGAGGGCGTCGCGGTCTGGGACGGCCGGACGAACGAGGTGGCGAGCTGCACGTTCCGCGACGACCACGCTTTCGACCGGGCGTTCGGCGGCACGGGGGCGGTCAGCCTGCGCAACCTGCTGGCCGAGCGCTTCCCCGACCTGCTCTACAGCGACCAGGACATCTGGGGCTACTGCGACGGGCCGGACGTGCGGACGGCGCAGCCGGTGGTGGTGGTCTCGGTGACCCGGCAGGTGGCGTGGAAGCAGCGGACGGTGCTGGAGCCGGCCGGCGTGCTGGAGCTGCGGGGTTCGGCGGACGGGCACCCGGCGGTGACGTACCGGGAGAAGGTGGCGGCGGGCGAGCTGCCGGGCGGGGTGTACCCGGCCTCGGTGGTGCGGGAGCAGATCCACGAGGTGCAGTGGCTGGCCGGGCGCGGCGCGAAGGACGACCGGGGCTTCGGCTACGACCACACCTCGGCGTCGACCAACGCCACCAACCCGGGCGAGTTCCTGCTGCGTTCGGAGAGCGACGGGCACCTGTACTACGTCACGCCGCTGGTGCCGCGGGAGAGTTCGTCCCAGCTGGTGGTGGCGTTCGCGGTGCTGCGGGCCGACACCGTCGGCACCGGGCTGAACGACCTGCACGTGTACGTGCGGGCCGACAACGCCCCGTCGGTGAACCTGGACGTGCTGGCCAGCCGGATGGTGTCGTACATGGCGCAGCGGACGGCGATCACGATCAGTGCCGGGCAGGGCGGGGCGCTGCAGGAGATCGTGCCGTTCGGGACGGACATGTGGCGGGGCTTCGTGGACTTCAACGGGCAGACCCAGGACTACATCGACCTGTCCGGCGACGCCACGGTGACGCCCAACCTGGTGGCGTTGAACGGCAGCATCGCCGCGCCGGGCGGCCAGCCGACCCCGGCGCCCTCGCCGTCGGCCGCCCCCTCGTCCGGACCGGCGCAGGGGGCGAACTGCGGCTCCGATCCGGGGCAGTTGACGACTCCTCAGCTGGCGGCGTGCGTGGCGGATCTGTCGAAGGCCCTGCAGGGCCGGGTCCAGCAGTAGCGGCGGGTGGCCCGGCTCCGCCCATGGTCGGATTGACCGGGGCGGGGCCGGGCCGCACCCTGGAGCCGCTGGCGTCGGCAAGTCTCTTGCTGCACAAGACAGTTGGTTCCCGCCCTGGGGAGAGTCGGATGAAACGGCTGCGCGTCCTCGGCCCCCTGCTGGCCGCCCTGCTGACCCTGTTCCTCGGCGCCGGCCCGGCCGCCGCCGTCCCGGGCGCCGTCCTGTGGACGGGGAGCACCGGCGGCTCGCAGGCGGGCGTCCCGCCGGTGGTGTCCGGCGGGATCGCCTACTACGGGGCGGGCGGGCACACCCTGACCGCCTTCAACGCCACCACCGGCGCCGTGCTGTGGACGTACTCCTTCCCCGGCACCACCTCGGCGGTCAACGCCGCCCCGGTGATCGTCGGCAGCACCCTGTACGTCGGCGGCATCGCCGGGCCGATCGCCGCGCTGAACGCCGCCACCGGCGCGGTCCTGTGGATGGGCAGCGCGGGCAGCTCGCAGGCGGGCGTGCCGCCGGTGGTCTCCGGCGGCATCGCCTACTACGGGGCGGGCGGGTCCGCGCTGACCGCCTTCAACGCCACCACCGGGGCCGTGCTGTGGACGTACTCCTTCCCCGGTTTCGGGACGGCGGTGAACGCCGCGCCGGTGGTCGTCGGCACCACCCTGTACGTCGGCGGCGTCGGCGGCGGGATCGCCGCCCTGAACCCCGCCACCGGGGCCGAGCTGTGGAGCGGCAGCGCGGGCGGCTCGCAGGCGGGCGTCCCGCCGCTGGTCTCCGGCAGCACGGTCTACTACGGGGCGGGCGGCCACACCCTGACGGCCTTCAACGCCACCACCGGCGCGACCCGTTGGACGTACTCCTTCGCCCTCGGCTACAGCGTCAACGCGGCGCCGACGGTCGTCGGCAGCACCGTCTACGTCGGCGGTATCGGCGGGCCGGTCGCCGCGCTGAACGCCGCCACCGGGGCCGAGCTGTGGAGCGGCAGCGCGGGCGGCTCGCAGGCGGGCGTGTCGCCGCTGGTCTCCGGCAGCAGCGTCTACTACGGGGCGGGCGGCCACACCCTGACGGCCTTCAACGCCACCACCGGCGCCGTGCTGTGGACGTACTCCTTCCCCGGCACCACCTCGGCGGTCAACGCCGCCCCGGTGGTCGTCGGCAGCACCCTGTACGTCGGCGGGATCGCCGGGCCGATCGCCGCGCTGACGGCCTGACGGGGCGTCGGCGCCGGCCCCGGTCCCGGCGGGGCAGCGGGGAGTCGGGCAGCGGCGGCGGGTCGGGTCCGGCGTGGCGGACGGCCCTCCGGGTGCCCCGCTCCGGGCCGTGGGCGAGGACGGTGCGTCAGCGCAGTTCCTCGGCGAGGCCGACCACGATGCCCTCGGGGCCGCGGACGTAGCAGAGCCGGAACAGGTCCTCGTAGGGCACCACCTCGCCGACCAGCTCGGCGCCGTGGCCGCGCCGCAGGCGGGCCAGCAGGTCGTCGAGCTCGTCGACGGCGAACATGACGCGGCGCAGGCCGAGGGTGTTCGCAGGGGCGTCGACGGGCCCGGACCGGACGGCGGGCGGCCGGTGGAACCTGGCGAGCTCCACCCGGCCGTGGCCGCCGGGCACCCGCAGCATCGCGACGTCCTGGCGGACACCGGTGAGGCCGATGACGCGCTCCGCGCCGGGCCAGTCGAGCGGGCCGCTGCCCTCCAGCTCCAGGCCGATCTCGACGAAGAACGCGACGACGGCGTCCAGGTCCTCGACGACGATGAGCACGTTGTCCAGCCGGCGGACCGCCACGGCGGGGCCTCCTCGGGATGTCCTGGGGATGTCCTCGGGTGTCTCCGGGAGCTCTCCCGGGTGTCCCCGCCACCGTAACGGGGTCGGCCGGGCGGTGCGCGGAGGCTCCGCCTGACGGGCCGTGAAACCTGTCCGGCCGGGGGACTGATGGCGAATATCGGGACAAATGATCACGGCGGGCTTCCCCCGCGCCCCGTCCTGGCCCCACGATGGCCTCTGCTCCGGAGCCCCCCGTTCCGGTGCGCCCGGGTGCGCGCCACCGCCGTCGCCGTCCGGGCGGTACGTGTCCGCCCCCGAAACGGAGCAGCCATGCCCCCCGCCATACCCACCGACGCCGCGTCGGCCCCCGCGCCCGAGGCCGCCCCGGCCACCGCGTCCGAGGCCGCCGAGGCCACTGAAGCCACTGAGGCCGCCCCCGTCGCACTGGCCCGTCCCCGGCTGACCGCGGTCCTGCTGATGGCGGGCAGCTGCCTGCCGATCCTGGGCGCCGTGCTGATCGCCCCCGTGCTGCCGAAGCTGCAGGAGCACTTCGCGGCCACCCCCGGCGCGGACGCCCTCGCCCCGATGGCGCTGACGATCCCCGCGCTGTCGCTGGCGGTGATGGCCCCGTTCGCGGGCGCGATCATCGACCGGCTCGGCCGCCACCGCCTGCTGGTGGTCGCCACCGTGCTGTACGCGATCGTCGGCACCGCCCCGCTGTGGCTGGACTCGCTGCCCGCGATCGTCGCCAGCCGGGTCCTGGTCGGCATCGCCGAGTCCGCCATCATGACCTGCTGCACCACCCTGATCGGCGACTACTGGTCCGGCAAGCAGCGCGAGAAGTACCTCGCCCTGCAGGCCATGTGCGCCTCGATCTCCGCCACCGCGTTCTTCGCCCTGGGCGGCGCGGCCGGTTCGGCCGGCTGGCGCGCCCCGTTCTGGGCGTACGCCGTCGGCCTGCTGCTCGCCCCGCTGCTCGGCCGGTACCTGCGCCCCGCCGTCGGCCGCGCGCAGGGCACCGCCCGGGCCGCCGCCGGTGGGCGCGCCCCGCTGCTGCGCCGCCTGCTGGCGCCCTGCGCGCTGACCTTCTTCGGCGCGATCGTGTTCTACACCGTGCCGGTCGAGACGTCCTTCCTGCTCGACGACCTCGGCACCACCGCGCCCGCCACCATCGGCCTGTGCACCGCGATCGCCAGCGTCGCCACCGTGGTCGGCGCCGTCGCCTTCACCCGGCTCACCGACCGGGCCGAGCGCCTGCTGCCCGCCGTCCTCACGCTCTGCGCACTCGGCTTCGGCGTCATCGCCGTCGCCGACAGCGTGCCGCTGCTGGTGGCCGGCGCGGTCGTCAACTGCCTGGGCGGCGGCATGCTGCTGCCCACCCTGATCACCCGCACCATGGTCCTGCTGGGCGCCGCCGACCGGGGGCGCGGCACCGGCCTGTGGAACAGCGCCTTCTTCCTCGGCGAGTTCGTCTGCCCGCTGATCCTGCTGGGCGCGGCGAAGCCGGCCGGCAGCCTGGCGGGCGCGGTCGGCGTGCTCGGCGCCGCCACCCTGGCGGTCGCCGCCGGCCTCGCCGTGCTGCGCGCCCGCCGACCGGTCGCCGCCACCGCGGCCTGACCGCACCGGGCCCGGGCCCCGGGGCGTTCGAAGCCCCGGGGCCCGCAGGAGCCCCGCCACCGATCCCCGACCCGCCCCCGGCCGACCCCGCCGTCCCGCGCTACCTCGCGGTCCGCAGCACCGGGACCCACAGCTGCGACACCGACTGCGCCGGGTCCTCCGGCAGCGCGCGGGTCCGCAGGATCTCCGGGCCCGGCCGGTACTCGTACGGGTTCGACGGCATCCACTGCGCCGCGACCTCGCCCCACATCCGCTGCAGCGCCTCCGGGAACGGCCCGGTGTTCTCGAACACCGCCCAGCTGCCCGCCGGGCACTCCAGTACGTCCAGGTCCGCCGGAACGTCCTGACGGTTCGTCACCACGGCCTGGTAGTAGTCGAGTTCGCTGCCCTCCTCGAAGCCGTCCCTCCCGGACGGGTCCGGCAGCCGGACGGTCGCCGAGACCACGCCCTCCGGGTCCTGATCGGAGAGCGCCGCGATCCGCAGCATGGTCTCCGGCGGGATGCCGCGGATGTGCTCCGCGATGTGCGGGTTGACCCCTTCGTGGATCAGGGGGACGCGGGCCTTGCTGCCCACGACCCGGAACGCTTCCTTCTGCACGATGCGGTACCGCATGGTGGTGCTCCCTTCGACGACGAGACGGAAGGACAGCCGGGGCTGCGCGTTCAGCGCCGCGCCGGGGCGTCGCGCCTCGCCGGGGCCGACCCCGTGCACGGCGCGGAACGCCCGGGCGAACGCCTCCCCCGAGGTGTAGCCGTACCGGACGGCGATCTCCAGCAGGGTCGGTTCCCCCGCCAGCACCTCGGCGCCCGCGACGGTGAGCCGGCGCCGCCGGACGTACTCCGACAGCGGCATGCCCGCCAGCGAGGAGAACAGCCGCCGGAAGTGGTACTCCGACGTGACCGCGATCCGCGCCAGCTCGGCCGCCTCGATCCGCCCGTCCAGGTGTTCCTCGACGTACTCCATCGCCAGGTTCAACCGCTCCAGCACCCCGGCCTCCTCCCGTTTTCCCTTGCGCCACCGACGTTACGGAGCCCCCACCCTGCCGCACCCGACATCCGGTGCCCGCTCCGGTCGGGCCCCGCGCGCCGGGCGCGCGCCCGCCGCCGGGCCCGCTCCGGCGCGCCCCGGCCGCCCCGTCCGACCCGGTGGACAGGCCGACGGGGCGTCACTAGCGTCACCGTCCGGGGGACATCCTTGCGACCGATGGGGGGCCATCGCATGTACACCGTTGCCGGTCAGCAGTACACCGGGCAGCAACTCCTCGACCTGCTCCGCCAGTTGGCGGCCCCGGTGGGCAGTGCCGTGGTCTGGCACGACGAGTACGTGGCCGCGCTGCCCGAACTCACCCGGACCGACTACGCCTCCACCGACGCCGTCCTGCTCAGCCTCGGCGGCTGCCTGGTGGCGGGCGACAGTTACGCCTACAAGTACCGGGCCCAGATCGACATCCTGGCCCGCCGCATCCTGGCCGGCCGCCCGCGCTTCGAGAACAGCGGCACGCCCAAGGCGTACAACCGGCTGAACTGGACCCAGCAGGGCGTCGGCGACGACGCCTACCTCCAGCTCAACAACAACCGCTCGCCGCACGCCGCCCTGCTCGACCTCGCCGCCACCTCCGGCACCTGGACCCTGGACTGCGCGACCTTCGTGCAGGCCGTCCAGCTCGCCGCCCGGGCCGTCGCCCTCGGCCCCGCCGAGTTCGACCGGACCGCCCGCCGCCCCTTCCTGCTGAAGGAGCACGACTCCACCGGCCTCACCCACGCCAAACTCTGGTACCGCACCACGCACGGCGGCGAACTGCGCCTGCGCACCCCCGCGAGCGACCGCGGCCAGACCGGCGAATCCACCGTCACCACCCCGGACGACGCGCTGCTGCTCGCCGCGCCGCCCGGCAGCCGGGTCGCCTTCGTCAACTCCGACCCGAGGGCCGAGGGCACCGACTTCGAACGCGAGAACACCGTCAAACTCCCCGACGGCACCTTCGCCTCCCACCCCTTCGGCATCCTCACCGCCGCCGCGATGAAGCGGCAGCTCGCCCTGCAGACCGTCCAGCGCTACGGCGACGAGATCGACGCCACCCTGGCCCGCGCCGCCGACGGCCGCCACGACACCATCACCCCCGCCGAGGCCCGCACCGCCCAGGCCGCCCTCGACCGCCTCCTCCAGGCCGGCGACCGCGAGGCCCTCGCCGCCTGGATCATGGCCCACCGCACCTGGACCGAGAACCTCCTCTACGACGACCTCGACGAGTACCTCGACGACCTGCTGTACCTCGGCGAGATCGAGGTCTACACCATCACCCCGGAGACCACCGCCAAGCGCCAGTGAGCCCCCGTCAGGGCGAGGGCGACGGCGAGGGCGACGGGCCCGGCTGCGCGGGGGCGTCCGGGTCGGGGCGGACCGCGCCCAGGATCGGGAGCATGGTGATCGGGGCGAGCTTGACCACGGTGCCGGTGTGCGGGGCGTGCACGACGGTGCCGCCGCCCAGGTAGAGGGCGACGTGGCCGGCGTCCGCGTGGTAGATCACCAGGTCGCCGGGGCGGAGGTCGCGCAGGGCGACCCGGTGCAGGCCCGCCCACTGCTCCTGGCTGGTGCGCGGGATCGCGGTCCCCGCCGCCCGCCAGGCCTGCGAGGTGAGGCCGGAGCAGTCGAAGGCGTCCGGGCCGGTGCCGCCCCACAGGTAGGGCTTGCCGATCTGGGCGAGCGCGAACGCGATCGCCCGGCGGCCCGCCGCCGACGCCTCGCCGCCCGGCCCGAACGCCCCGGCGGCGAGCAGCTGTTCGCGGGCCCGGTCGGCGAGCGCGCTCTCCCGCTGTTCGAGCAGGCCGAGCTGTTCGGCGGTCGCGGAGGCGAGGAGCTGCTCGGTCCGGGCCTGCAGGGCCTTCGCCTCGTCCAGGGCCCGCTGGGCGTCGGCCGCCGAGCCGGCGGCCGAGCGCTCGGCCTGCTGGGCCTGCTCCGCGGCGAGCACCAGCCGGTTGCGGGCGTCCTGGAGTTGGCGCAGCACGTTCGCGGCGCTGTGGGCGTGCGAGCCGTCCTGCTGCTGCCGGTCCAGGAAGTCCTCGGGGCGGTCGGCGAGGAACAGCCGGGCCAGCGGGCCGAGTCCGCCGCTGCGGTACTGCGCGCCGACCATCCGGGCGGCCTCCGTCTCGGCCTCGGCGACCCGGTCGCGCTCCGCCCCGGCCTGCGCGGCGGCGGTCGCGGCGGCGGCCCGACGGTCCGTCAACTGCCCGGCGGCGGCGGTGTAGCGCTGCTCGGCGGCCTCGGCGGCGTGCCGGGCGTCCTCGACGTCCTTCGCCAGCCGGTCGAGCGCGGCCTCCCCCGTCCCGGTCCCCGCCGCGGCCGAGGCCTGCGCCCCGGGGACCGGGACGGGGTCGGCGGCGGCCGGAACTGCCGGGGCCAGCACCAGGGTTGCCACCAGCAGGGCGGCGGCCCGCCAGGAGCGGGGGGTTCCACGGGACACCGCTGCGCACCGTCCTCGGTCGGATGATCGGACGTCCGACACTGTGGCATCCGCCCCGCCCGCCCCCGGGGACCTCGCCCCCCGGCCCCGGCACGCTCACCCGCGTGGCGCAAACCCCCGCCCCCGCCGGGGCCCGCTCAGAACGGCGGTATCCGCTCGGGGACCAGCCCGGCCTGCCGGAGCAGCCCGTACAGGTCGGTCTCGCCCCAGAACTCGACGATCCGGCCCCCGTCCAGCCGGTACGACTTCAGCCCGGTCATGGTGAGGTCGCGGCCGGTGCGGTCGTGCGTGTAGGTGAGCGTGAAGGCGACGGTGACCCGGTCCCCGGCGGCGGCCAGGTCGTCGACCCGGACCCGGCAGTTCGACAGGCCCGGGGTCAGCACGGCCCCCTCCGGCAGGTGCCGCCCCCGCCCGTGGATGCCCGCGCCGTGCACCAGCACGTCCTCGGCGACCAGTTCGGCGAGTTCGGCGACGTTCCTGGTCTCGAAGACCCGCAGGTAGCGGCGGACGGTCTCGGTGTTGCGCCCGGCCTCGGTGTTGCGCCCGGCCCCGGTGGTCGGGTCGACGGTCGGGTCGGCGGACGGGTCGGCGGTTTCGGTGGTCATACCGGCACGCTACGCCGGACGGGTCGCCCGCCGGGCGGAGATCACGGGGACCGGCATGCGGCGGCCCGCCCGGGGTAGCCGAGGCGGTGCCCGGGGCCGAGTCGCGCACCGGGCGGGGGCGGCGGACGGGCCGTCCGGAGGAGAGGAGACGCGGAAGATGCAGGAGACGGCGGAGCAGACGGTGCCGGTGACGACGGCGACGGCGACGGCAGTGCCGGAGGCCGCCCCGGAGGTGGCCCCGGAGGCAGTGCCCGGGGCGCTGCCGGAGACGGTGCGGGAGACCGCGCCCGGGGTCGTCGCCGGGTACGACGGTTCGGCGCAGTCCCTGGCCGCGGTGGAGTGGGCCGCCGCCGAGGCGGGACGCCGGGGCGCGGAGCTGACGGTGTTCCGGGCCTGGCCGTGGCTGGGCCTGAACGACCCGGAGGCGGACGAGTCACTGGACCCGGCGCAGTCCGCCGAGCTGGCCGAACTGGAAGCGCTGGCGGTCGGCCTGGCGGCGCGCCACCCCGGTCTGGTGGTGTTCACCCGGACCGGCGCGGGCGACCCCGCGGACGCCCTGGTCGCGGTGGCCGAGCACTACGACCTGGTGGTCCTGGGCTCGCACGGGCCGGGCGGCCTGTCCGGGATGCTGGCGGGCTCGGTGGCGCTGGCCGTCGCGGCCCGGGCCGGACGGCCGGTGGTGCTGGTCCGCGAGGAGCCCCTCCCGGCCCCGGCGGGACCGCCGGAGGTGGTGGTCGGCCTGGCCGGCGAGGAGTCCGCGGCCGCCGTCGAGTTCGCCCTCGAAGGGGCCGGACGGCTCGGCGGCCGGGTCCGGGCCGTGCACGGCTGGGACATGGTGCCGCTCTGGTCGGCGGCCGTCCCCGGCTGGATGCCGCCGATCACCGACACCGACGTCCAGGACGCCGCCCTCCGCGAGGAGCTGGCCCGCGTCACGGCGGCCCGGGCGGCCGCCCACCCGGACGTCGAACTGACCGTCGAGACCGCCCTCGGCGGCGCCGGCCGGGCCGTGCTGGAAGCCGCCGACACCGCCGCCCTGGTCGTCGTCGGCCGCCCCGGCCACCACCTCGGCCCGGTCGCCCACGCCGCCGTCAAGCACTGCCTCGCACCGGTCGCCATCGTCCCGCACGGCGCCTGAACCCCGCTGCCGCGCCCCGGCCCGGGCCCCACTCCCCTCCGGCGCTGTGAGGGACTGTCACTCCTGGACCGCTGACGGGAACGGGGGCGACGGCATGGCACTGCCCCGCCCCTGTCGCCGTTGCCCCGCGCCTTCCCCCGGCCCCGCTCCCCCTTCCCCTCCGCCGCTGTGATGGAGTGTCCCTCTCGGACGACCGACGGGAACGGGGGCGGCATGGCACTGCCGGTGCGGGTGGACGAGGCCCGGGTGCGCGGGCTCGTCCTCGGGGCGGCCCTCGGGGACGCGGCGGGCGTGGTGCGCGGCAACTGGCCGGCCGGCGGGCCGCTGCGGACCGGCGTGGCCACCCAACTGGCCGCGTTCACGGTGGAGGGGACGATCCGGGGCTCGGTCCGGCGCAACCACCGGGGCATCTGCCACGAACCGTCGCTGATCCGCAGCGCCTACGCCCGCTGGGCCGTCCTGCAGGGCGTCCGCCCCGAGAGCCCGCTGGACGGCTGGCTCGCCCAGGTCCCGGCACTGCGCGAACGGCGCGGGTACGCGCCCGCGACCGTCGACGCCTTCACCGACCCCGAACCCGGCCGGCCCGCCGCACCCGCCCGGCCGAGCCGGGGCGCGCACGCCCTCACCCGCGGCCTACCGCTCGGACTGTTCTGGCTGCTCCGCGGCCAGGGCGAGTGGGCGGAGCAGGTGATCCGGGAGACCGCCGCGCTCACCCACGGCGCGCCGGACGCCCAGGAGGCGGCCCTCGCCGGCGCCGAACTCGTCGGCCACTGCCTCGTCACCCCCGACCCGTTCCGGGCCTGGACGACCACCCCCGCCGGGCCCGGACACCCGCTGCACGACCTGCTGCACCGCCTCCCGCTGCCGGGCGGCGCCACCCCCGCGGACATCCTGGCCCTGCTCCGCGACCCCGCCGCGCCCGCCCCGTTCGCCGACCTCGCCCCGGACGCCACCGCCGTCTCCGCCCTCCTCGGCGCCCTCCTCGTCGTCACCCGCCACCCCGACCGCGCCACCGTCGAAACCGCCCTGCGCCACGCCGCCACCGCCCCCGACGCCTCCTCCGTCGCCACCACCACCGGCGCCCTCCTCGGCGCCGCCCACGGCATCGACGCCCTCCCCGTCCCCCTCCTCAGCCGTCTCGAACTCGCCTGGGAACTCGACACCCTGGCCCGCGACCTCCTCCAGGAACTCACCGACTCCCCCGCCGGCAGCGAATACTCCCCCGGCCGCGACCCCCACTGGTGGTCCCGCTACCCGGGCGGCTGACACCCCCTCACCCCGCACCACCCGCCTGCGACTCCCCACCCCCCGCCGCACAGCAGTTCAGACGTTCCCCCACCCCACCCGGCAGCGCTGCGGCGGGCCGCCCCCGCCGCGCAGCGTTCCTGTCTCTCCCTCACCCCACCGGGCGGTACTGCCGTGTGCCGCGTCCCCCTATCCCTCTCCACCCCTGCCGCGCAGCGTTCCTGTCTCTCCCTCACCCCACCGGGCGGTACTGCCGTGTGCCGCGTCCCCCTATCCCTCTCCGCCCCCGCCGCGCAGCGTTCCCGTCCCACCTCACCCCACCGGGCGGTACTGCCGTGTGCGGCGGCGTGGCGGGCCGGTAGGTTCTGTGGCGGATCGGCCGGGGCGGGAGGGGCGAGGGTGGATGCGGTGCGGGAGTCGGCGGCGGCCGGCCGGGTTGTGGTGTGGGAGGAGTCGGCGCGGGACGGGGCGCAGGCGAAGACGTTGATGTCGGGGGCGTTCCGGGTCCGGTTGGCGCGGGAGAGCGGGCGGGTCTTCGGGGCGGACGGCCCCCGGCACGTGGTGTTCGCGGCGGGCTTCCCGGCCGTCTGCGGCGAGGAGTTCGAGGCGGTCCGGCAGGTCGCGGTGGAGGCCGAGGGCAGTGTGGGGGTGGCGGCGGTCTGTCGCGGCCACCGCCGCGATCTCGCGCAGGCGCTGGCCGCGGTGCGAGGCAGTCGGCACGCGCGGGTGATGGTGGTGGTGCCGGCCTCGGAGGCGATGGCGGGGGTGATGGTGCACCGGTCGGCCGCGCAGGCGCTGCTGGACGGGGTCGACCTGGTGAAGGCGGCCCGCGACCTGGACCCGGACGTCGCGGTGGACATCTGCCTCGCGGACGCTTCCCGCGCCGACACCTCGCTGATGGGCGGGGCCGCCGCGGCGATGACGGCGGCGGGCGCGGGCCTGGTGCTGCTCGCCGACACGGTGGGGGCCCAACTCCCGCAGCAGTGCGGGCGGATGTTCGCGGAGGTCGCCGCCGCGGCCGGGCCGGAGGCCGTCCTCGGTTCGCACCTGCACAACGACCTGGGGCTCGGCCTGGCGAACACCCTGCAGGCACTGGCCGCGGGGGTGCGGGTGGTGTCCTCGTCGTGGCTGGGCCTGGCGGAGCGGGCCGGGATGGTCGCCACCGAGCAGCTCCTGCTGCTGCTCGCCCGGCATCCGGGCGAGTTGCTCGGCCCGGACGCCCGGCCCTGGTGGACGGCGCCGGACCTGCGGCGGCTGCCGCCGATCGCCCGGATGGTGGCGGAGGAGACCGGTGTCCCGCTGACCGTCACCACGCCGGTGGTGGGCACGGGCGTGGGGACGATCTCCACCGGCACGCCGTTCGTCCACCCGGAGCTGTTCCAGCCGTACGACCCGGCCGAGGTCCTGGGCGTCGAACCCCGGGTGCTGCTGACCCAGTTGGCGAGCGCCCGGGTGGTCGCGGCGGTCGCGGCCCGGCTCGGGCACCGCCTGGACGAGGCGCAGACCCGGGCCGCGCTGGGCTGGGCCAAGTCCCGGGCCTTCCGCACCGGGCGGGCCGTCGTCCCGGACGCCGACTTCGCCGCCTACCTGGACGGCCTCACCCACACGCCCGCGCCCGTCCCCTCCCCCGGAGCCGACCGATGAACCGGACCCCCGCCGCTGCCCCCGCCACCGCCACCGCCGCCGAGGTCGCCGCCGCGCTGGGCGACGGGCGCGCCGTCGTGCTGCCCAATCCGGCGCCGCTGACCCGGGTCGTCGCCGGGCGCCGCGCCCCGGCGGTGAACGAGGCCAAGGGCCGCCCGGCCGCGCAGCCGGTCGCGCTCTGGGCGCACCACCCGGAGACCCGGCGCGCCCTGGACGGGGTCTGGGACCTCCCGGCGGACCGGCTCCCGTTCGTCCACCGGCTGCTGACGGAGGAGCACCTCACCGTGCTGCTGCCCGTCCGCGCCGACGCCGCCCTGCCCGGCTGGGCGGCCCCGGCCGTGCAGGACGGCTGGATGCTGCTGTTCGGGGCGCGCTGGGAGCCGCTGCGCCCGCTGCTGGACCCGCACCCGGTGCTGTACGTCAGCAGCGCCAACCGGACCGGGCAGCCGCCCGCCGCCACCGCCGCCGACGCCCTCGCGATGTTCCCGCCGACCGTCCCCGTCCTGCCGGACCCGGACCCGGCCCCGGACCCGGTCGCCGGAGTGCCGACGACCCGCCGGGCCACCACCACCGTCCGCCTCCACCCGGACGGCACGCCCGCCCTGCACCGCCACGGTGCCCAGGACGCGGGCGCCCCGGACGCCGCCCACTACCTGCGCGGGCTCGCCGCCCGTCTGGACCGACCCGTCACGGGGCCGAATTCCCTTCGAAGTCACCGAAGTTGATCAGGCTCACCCGGTTGCCGCAGGCGTCCCAGGCCACGTGCTTCCGCGCGCCCCAGTAGTAGGCGTCGTAGCCCATCAGGTCGCCGTACTGGACGTCCTCGCGCACCCGGTCGGGGGTGCCGAACGCGGCGAGGAACTGCTCGTAGGACGCCAGCCCGGGGAAGCGCCGGTGCAGGTCGGGACCGTAGAGGGCGAAGCCCACCACGCTGCCGCCCACGACCTTGTAGCTGAACCCGCCGACGCAGTAGAGGCCCCCGTCCGACCGGACGACGTGCGCCACCACCTCGTCGAGGCTCAACGGCCGTCCCTCGGCGTCCTGGTACTCGCTCTCGACGTCGTCCCCGCCCCGGTACCGGGCGACCAGCGCGGAGTGGGCCTCGTCGATCCCCGGGCGCGGGACGTCGGCGGCCGGGGCGCCGAGGGCCACGCCGTTCAGCGTGAGGGCGGAGAGGTCGAGGTGCGGCCGGTACAGCGCTTCGGTGTCGTCGAGGATCTCGGTCATCGGCCGAGTCTAGGCCCGTCGGCAGCCGCACCGCGTGCACGTTCCCGACCGGCCCGGGTTCCCGGAATGCCCGGCAGCCCCGGCCGGTTGGTCCTTGCACACGCAGGTACCCATGGTGTGCAAGGACCAGCTCCGGAGGCCCAGATGACGAACCGCTCCTTCCTCTTCCTGCTCGGCAGCACCCGTACCGGCGGCAACACCGAGGCGCTGGCCCGGGCCGCCGCCGAGCAGCTGCCGTCCGACGTCGGGCAGCGCTGGCTGCGGCTGGCCGAACTGGACCTGCCGGACTACGCCGACGTGCGGCACGGCTCGGGCGACGCCGAGGTCGCGCCGGGCGCCGAGCGCCTGCTGCTGGACGCCACGCTCGCCGCGACCGACCTGGTGATCGCCTCGCCGCTGTACTGGTACTCGGTCTCCACCCCCACCAAGCGCTACCTGGACCACTGGTCCCGCTGGCTGCGCACCCCGGGGCACGACTTCCGCGCCACCATGGCGGGCCGCACCCTGTGGGGCGTCACGGCGATGGCCCACGCCGAGGAGGAACTCGCCCGCCCGCTCGAACTGACCCTCCACCACTCGGCCGCGTACCTGAAGATGCACTTCGGCGGCGTCCTCCTCGGCAACGGCACCGCCCCGGGCCAGGTCCTCGCCGACACCCGCGCCCTGGCCCGCGCCAAGACCTTCTTCACCGGACCGGCCCCGCTCGCCCGCTTCCCGCACGAGCAGTAGCCGGGCCCGGCCCGACGCCGGCCGCTACCTGCCGCCGGGGTCGAGCCCGGCGATGATCATGACGTCCTCCTCCGGCATCCCGAGGGCCTCGGCGACACCGCGCGTGAGCATCGGCGTCGGGTTGTGCCAGCCCCCGCCCAGACCGCGGACGGTGCTCTGCGACAGGGCGGCCCCACGGGCCATCTCCAGGACCACGATGCCGCGCCGACGCATCAGCCCCCGGAGGGTCCGCCCGAACGGGTGCGGCTCGTGCTGCCCCGCCGGAGTGGTGGCGGGGCCGACGACCGCGTCCCCGACCTTGGCCCGGAACTCGATCAGTTCGTCGCCCGCGAACCCGACCTGCCCGACGAAGGGCAGGTCGGCACCGCCACCGGGGCCGACCGTTCCGGGCACGGACACCTCGGTGAACCGCGCGGCGTGGCCGCGATGGTCGCTGCGGACCTCGTGCGGGCGGGCCGGTTCGACGTGGGTGACCCGCCAGTCGGGGTTCCACCAGGGCAGTTCGCGCAGCACCTCGTCGAAGAACGGGCACAGCACCGCCGCCACGTCCGGCGGGTCGACCCGCTCTCCCCCGACGACGCCGGGCCAGTACGTCAGTGCCGAGAGCACGTCCACCGTCAGCACGCGATTCGCCTTCTCCACGGCCTCACCCTCCCACGGCCGGCGGGGCGCGGACAGCCCCCGGCCCCGGCCCGACGCCCCGTCAGACGATGTCGAACTCGTTGCCCTCGGGGTCCCGCATCGCCGCGGCGTAGCAGCCGGTGTCCGGGTCGTCCTTGATCCGCAGGACGGTGGCCCCGGCGTCGACCAGTCGTTCGACCGCCGCCGTGACGCGGCGGACGCGGACGTCGCGGGGGACGTCGCGGCCGCCGCCGGCCTTGAGGTCGAAGTGCCAGCGGTTCTTGGCGGTCTTCGGCTCCGGGACCTGCTGGAACCAGACCCGCGGTCCGCGCCCGGCGGGGTCGACGATCGACTCGGGGACGTCGCCGGCCCCGGGCGGCAGTTCCTCCGCCGGGACGCCCAGGGACGTCCAGTAGGCGCGCCAGGTGGGGTGGCCGTCCGGCGCGGGCTCGGGGACGTAGCCGAGGGCCTCGGCCCAGAAGGCCGCCATGCGCTGCGGGTCGGCGCAGTCGATCGTCACCTGCACGGTCATCTCCATGCGCGGAGGATGCCGGACGCCTCCGACAACCGCCCCGGCCCGGGGGCCGGGGCGGGGCGTCGACGCCGGCGCGGTCAGGCGCAGTTGACGATCAGTGCGGTGAGCGCCGCGCAGCTGCGGCTCGCGCTGTCGTTGGACGGCTCCGGGTCGGCCGGGCTGGAGGCGGTGCGGGTGGCGGTCACCTTGTAGGCGGTGCCGAGCAGGCCGAGCGGGAGGCTGAAGGTCCGGGTCGCGGTGGCGCCGGGGGCGATCGCCGGGAAGGCGCAGGCGACGGTGCCGGGCCCGGCGGTGCAGCCCGCGGCCAGTGCGGTCGCGGTGACGGTGTTCGGGGTGACGGCGGCCGAGACGGTCGCGGTGGCGGTGGCGGTGGCGCTGCGGTTGGTGACGGTCAGCGTGTAGTCGATCCGGCCGCCGAGCAGCGCGGGCGCGGGCACCGCCGTCAGTCCGACGGCGAGGTCGGCCTGTGCGGGCGGGGTCGGCGGGGCGGGCGCGGCCACCAGCACGTCCACCGGCCGGTCGCCCGCGCGGACCCGGTCGACGACGGCGGCGGTGGCGACGTCCACCACGGTCAGGTAGCCGTTCTGCGGGTTGGCGATCCAGAGCCGGGCGCCGTCGGGGGTGAGGGCGAGCGCGCCGGGGCTGTCCGGGGTCTCGACGATCGGGCCGACCTGGCCGGTGGCGGTGTCGAACCCGGCCATGGTGGGGCCGAGTTCGGAGGTGGCGTAGGCGTGCGCGCCGTCCGGGGCGACGGCCACGCCGACCGCGCCCGCGTAGAGCTGGATCTCGCGGCCGACGGTGCGGGTCGCGGTGTCGAGGACGGCGACCACGCCGGTGTCGTACTCGGTGACGTAGGCGTGCCGCCCGTCGGGGGCGAAGGCGACCTGCCGGGGCGAGCCGGGCAGGGCGACGGTCGCGGCCACGGTGTTGGTGCGGGTGTCGACCACGGTGACGCCCTGGGGCTGCGTCAGGTACAGCTCGGTGCCGTCGGGCGAGACCGCGGCGTCCTCGGCGGTGGCGCCGATCGGCACGGTCGCGGTGACGGTCCGGGTCGCGGTGTCGACCACCGACACCCGGCCGGCGCCGTTCCGGTCGCCGACGTACAGGTGCGCGCCGTCGGGGGCGACGGCCGCGGCCTGGGTGGCGCCGCCGGTGGCGACGGTGCCGAGGACGGTGCCGGTGTCGGCGCCGATCACCGAGACGGGCGCGCCGCCGCCGTCGGTGACGTAGATCCGGCGGCCGTCGGCGGAGGCGGCCAGCCGGGCCGGGTCCGCGCCGACGGCGATCTGCCGGACCTGCTGGCGGGTGGCGGCGTCGACCACCGTCACGGTGCCCCGCCCGGCGTTCGCCACGTACGCGAGGGGTGCGGCCGTCCCGGCGGCGTGCGCGGGGGCGGCGGCCAGCACGGGGGCGCCGAACCCGGCCAGGGCCAGCGCGAGCACCCCGGCGGCGGCCCGGGCGGGTCGGGGTCTGCGGCGGGACGGGGACGCCTGGGGATTCGATCGCACGGCTACCTCTTCTGCTGGGCCACGGGGACGCGGGCGTCGGCGGACCGGGGCGCCGGTGCCGGAGGGCACCGCGCCGCGCCGGGGCCCGCCCGCGGGCGACCGACGGTGCGACCGTGATCACCGGGAGTGCATGCTGCTGGCCCGCCCGCGCGCCCCGCAAGAGCGCTTTCGCGCCACCCCGGCGGCCCGCCGGACCCGTTCCGGCCATCGGTGCTGGCCGCCGGGCAGCCGCCCCGGCGGGGGTGTCCGAAACCGCTCCCCGCCGGTCGCACACGTCATTTCCGGCCAACCCCCTTTGTCCGCAAGGGAGTTCGACTCCGGGCCGATCATCCGAACATCCGCCCGCAGCACCCCGGGGGCCCACCGCGCACCCTGATCCGCCGTCAACCCCCGCCCCTCCCGGGCCGATCCCCCTGGACCATAGTCAGTCAGCCGGTATATACAGGGTGCATGAGTGAACGCAGCAGCCACAGCCAGCCGATGCGGGAGCCCACCCTCCTGCTGCTGGCCGCCCTCGCGGACGCGCCCCGGCACGGGTACGCCCTGCTCGGCGAGGTGACCCGGATCTCCGACGGCCGGGTCCGCCTCCGCGCGGGCACCCTCTACGGCGCGCTCGACCGCCTGCTCGCCCAGGGCCTGGTCCGGGTCGAGCGGGAGGAGGTCGTCGACGGGCGGGCCCGCCGGGTGTACGCCCTGACCGAGCAGGGCCGGGCCGACCTCGACGCCGAGGTCCGCCGGATGGAAGCCGTGGCCACGGAGGCCCGCCGCCGGATGCGGCAGGCCCCTCGAGCACAGGGAGCGACGGGATGACCGACGAACGACTGCTGGCGTGGGCCCTCCGGCTCCACCCGGCGCCCTACCGCCGGCAGCACGGGCCCGAACTGGCCGAGGCCGCACGGGCCTCGATGGCCGACCGGCCGCGCGCGGGCGTCCTGGCCGAGGCCGCCCACCTCGCCGCCCACGGCCTGCGCCTGCGCCTCGGCCTGGGCGCGGACCGCCCGACCGGCCGGGCCGCCGCCGGGGCCGCCCCGCTGGTGCTGACCGTCGCCCTGGCCGGCGGCACCGGCCTGCTGCTGCGTCAGCGGTGGGACCTGGGACACCAGTTGCTGCCCCCGGACGGGCCGCTGCTCACCGGCGGCGACCGCCTGGTCGGAGCGGGCCTGGCGCTGACCGCCCTGGCACTGCTCGCGCTGCTGCTCGGCCGGGTCACCGCCACCCGTCTGCTCGCCACCGCCGCGGCCGGGGCGGCGGCGGCCGCCACCGTCCTGTCCGCGCACAGCTGGGTCGGCGCGGGCGCCTCGCACCTGCTCGGCACCCTCGGCGGCCCGCTGGCGGTCTGCCTGTTCCTGTGGCTGGCCCCGCTGAGCCTGACCGAGCGGCCCGACCGGCGCACCGCCGCGCTCTCCGTCGCGGGCGGCCTCGGCGTCGCGGCGGTGGTCGGCGCGGTCCCGGGCCTGCTCGACACCCTGGTGCTCGACGCGGCGATGCTGCTGGCCGCCGGCCTGGGCCTCCGCCGGACCGGACGCCCCGCCCTGGTCGGACTGCTCGCCCTGCTCCCGCTGCTGCCCCGCGCCCTCGGCCCGGTCACCCTGTTCGCCTCCTACGCGCAGCACTCGCTGCTGGCGGGCGCGCTGGCGGCCGCCGTCGCGGCGGTCCTGCTCCGCCTGCCGGCCCGCACCCCGACGGCCCCGGCGGCCCCGGCGGTCCCCACGGCGGACGAGGACTGACGGGCCGTCACCGCACCCTGCTGCGGCCGCCGCACCCGAGCACCTACCGTGGACGGATGACCGACCGACCGCGCCGTGCCTACCTGGGGGCGGCGGCCGCCTTCGCCGCCTGCATGACCGGCACCACCCTGCCCACCCCGCTGTACGGGCTGTACCAGGAGCGGCTCGGCTTCTCCGAGCTGATGGTGACGGTGGTGTTCGCGGTCTACGCCTTCGGCGTGATCGGGGTGCTGCTGCTGTTCGGCCAGGTCTCGGACACGGTCGGCCGCCGGCCCGTGCTGCTGTGCGGGCTGGCCTGCGCGGCGGCCGGTTCGGCGGTGTTCCTCGCCGAACGGGGCCTGGCCTGGCTGTTCGCGGGCCGGCTGCTGGCCGGGTTCGCGGCGGGCCTGTTCACCGGCACCGCCACCGCGTACGTGCTGGAGCTCGCCCCGCCGGGCCGGACCGCCCGGGCCGCGTTCGCCGCCACCGCCGCCAACATGGGCGGCCTCGGCTGCGGGCCGCTGCTGGCGGGCGTGCTCGCCGAGTACGCCCCCGCGCCGCTGCGACTGCCCTTCCTGGTGCACCTCGCCCTGCTGGCGGGCGCGTTCGCGGTCGTCCGCGCCCTGCCGGAGACCGTGCCGGACGCCCGGCCGGCCCGCACCGCCCGGCCGCGCCGGCCCGTCCTGCCGCCGCAGGTGCGCGGGGTGTTCGGGCCCGCCGCGGTCGCCGCCTTCGCCGGGTTCTCGCTGCTCGGCCTGTTCACCTCGGTCACCCCGGCCTTCCTCGCCGGGAGCCTCGGCGTGCACGACCACGCCCTGGTCGGGCTGATCGTCTGCGCCGCCTTCCTCGCCTCCACCGGCGGCCAGCTGCTGGTGCCCCGGCTGGGCGCCGCGCGGGCGGTCCCGACGGGCTGCCTGGTGCTGATCGGCGGCCTCGGCCTGCTCGCCCTCTCGCTCGCCACCGGCACCCTCGCCCCGCTGCTGCTGGCCGCCCTGGTCGGCGGCGCGGGCCAGGGGCTGGGGCTGCGCGGCGCCGTCACGCTGGTCGCCGCCGCCGCGCCCGCCACCCACCGGGGCGGGGTGCTCTCCGCCCTGTTCGTGGTCGGCTACCTGGGGATCTCGATCCCGGTGATCGGCGTCGGCCTGCTGGACGGCCCGCTCGGCCTGCCGCACGCCGGGCTGGTCTTCACCGCCTGCATGGCGGCGCTGGCGGCCACCTCCGCCGGGTGGCTGCTGCTGCGCCGCGGCGGCCGGCCTGCCGACGACCACTGACCCTCCGCCGGCCTGCCGACAACCGCCGACCCGGCGTCAGCCGCCGACCGGCAGCGGGCCGCAGAGCAGGTTGCCGGGCTCCGCCGGGTCGCCGCTCATCCAGAACTGCGCCCAGAGCTCACGGAACTCGGGGCGGCTCAGGTAGCCGTCGCCGTCCAGGTCGAGCCGGTCGAAGACGTCGCCGGTCTCGGTGGGGCGGCCGTGCCAGAGGTCGACCAGGCGGCGGTGCTCGGTGCGGGAGATCTGCCCGTCCCCGTTCTCGTCCACCGCGTCGAAGACGGTGTCGGCGGTGGCCAGGACGGTGTCGCGCAGCTCCGGCAGCCGGTCCACCATGGCGAGCAGCTCCTCCAGGTCGACCCGCCCGTCGCCGTTGGCGTCGGCGGCGGCCGAGAGCAGGTCCCACCAGCCCGTCATCAGGCTCTCCACCCGGGCGGTCAGCCCCGGGTCGCCCGCCACCCGGGGCAGCCGGTGCCAGCGGTCGGCCAGCGCCCGGAAGTCGCTCCGGTCGAGGTAGCCGTTCCCGTCGGCGTCGAAGGCCTCGAACATCTCGGTCATCTTGATGCGCTGGAACGCGTTCGCCACGGCGCCGCCCTTCTCCCCGGAGGTGTCCGGCCCGCTCCCCGGCGGGCCGTGCGTGACGGGAATCCTCTCCACCGCCCCGCCCGAACCACCGGCGCACCGGTGCGCGACCGGCGCACGCGCCACACCCGCACGCCCCGTCCGGCGCGCACCACCTGAACGGGCGTCATACCCGGGTACCACCCGGCCGATTGGCTCCCGAGTATGACGCGGAACGCCCGTTCGCCCCCGTACGGTACTGCCGTTCGAGACGGCGTGGACGAGGAGGACCGACGATGGGCACACGGGGACGGATCGTGGCGGCGGCCGCACTGGCGGCGGTGACGGCGCTCGCGCCGATCTGCGCGCCGGGGGCGCAGGCCGTGCAGCGGGCCCCCGACCAGCACCGGGCGCGGGCGCTGCTGCCCGAGCCGGGCGGGCCGTACCCGATCGGCACCACCTCGCTGCGGCTCGCCGACCCGGGACGGCCGGACCCGTGGGTGGCGGGGCGGTCGCGCGAGCTGATGATCAGCCTCTGGTACCCGGCCGCCCGCGCCCCGGGGCCCGCCGACCGCCGCGCGCCGTACATGGCGCCCGCCGCGGGGGAGCACTTCGGCGGCCCGGACGGCACCGCCCTGCTCAACTACGGGGTGACGCCCGGCAGCACCGACTGGTCGGGCATCCGCACCCACGCCGTCGCCGACGCCCCCGCGCTGCCCGGCGCGCCGCGCCCCGTCCTGCTGTACTCGGCGGGCCTCGGCGACCCGCGGACCTGGGGCACCGCCCTGGTCGAGGACCTCGCCTCGCGCGGCTACGTGGTGGTCACCGTCGACCACACCTACGAGGCGTCCGAAGTCGCCTTCCCCGACGGCCGGTTGGCCACCTCCGTGCTGCCCGGCATGCTGGGGTCGCCCGGCCTGGACATCGGCGCGGTGCTGCGGACGGCGATGGCCGCCCGGGTCGCCGACACCCGGCTGGTCCTGGACCGGCTCCCCGGCCTGGGCGGACTGCCGGGCCTGCCGGAGCACCTGGGCTCCGTCCTCGACCCGACCCGGATCGGGATGCTCGGCCACTCGGCGGGCGGCTTCACCGCGCTCCAGGCGATGCACGACGACCCGCGGATCGCCGCGGCCGTCGACCTCGACGGCCAACTCCACTTCCCCGGCCCGGACGGCACCGGCGTCCACCTCTCCGAGGTCGCCGAGGACGGCCTCGACCGGCCGTTCCTCCTCCTCGGCACCCGCAGCGAGGACTCCGGCGGCCACCGCGTCCAGCCCGGCTGGGACGCCCTGTGGCAGCACAGCACCGGCCCGCGCGCCGACTTCACCCTGGAAGCCTCCCGGCACGGCTCACTCACCGACGCCGAACCCCTCCTCCCCGCCCTCGCCCACCAGGGCGCCCTCCCCACCGACCGCCTCCGCGCCGACCTCGGCGACCTCCCGCCCGCCCGCGCCGGGACCGCCCTCCACACCTACGTCGCCGCCTTCTTCGACCACTGGCTCCGCCACCGCGACACCCCCCTCCTCGACGGACCCTCCCCCCGCTTCCCGGAGATGACGTACCACCCCTGACCTTGCCGGGGGACGACTCCGCGCAACGCAAGCGGCGCCCGAGTCGCATTCCTCGTTCGGTCGGCCGGGGAAATGCCGTTGCCCGCACCGCCGGTCCCCGTGCACCCTGGCCGGGTGTCCAGAGTGCCTTACCCCGGGGACCTGTCCTGGGACGATGTCGATCCCGCCGGCCATCCCTTCGACCCCGATGCGGTGGCGCAGGTGGTCCAGTCCCTCGGCCCGGCGAGGCGGGTGCCCTCCCGGACGGACCCGGACGTCGACCTGACCAGGGTCAACTGGGCTCACGAGGTGGCCAGGCCCTGGTCCGACGCCATGACGCATGCGCTGGTCGAGCATTACGACCCGTGGGCGGCAGGATGGCGCTGGTCGCACGGCGAGGGGGACATCGACGGAGGGCCGATCGGGAGCTGGTGTTGCGGCTCGCACTCGATCGCCACCCCGCAGCAGACCCTCGAGCGGGTCGCGGCGGCGCTGTGCGAGTGGCGTGACTGGCTGGAGCGTCTCGTGGAGTGGTTCGAGGCCTACCCGCTGGACCCGGAGACCGTGACGGCCGACCGTGTCCTGTGGGAGAGCGCCGCCCGCAACGTGATCCTGCAGGTGGCGGACTGGACGGGTGCCGAAAGCGGCTGGCACGGGCACTGCGAGCAGGTCCTGGGCTGGTTCCTCACCTACTGGGGTGTCGCCCCGGAGACGGCCAAGAACCTGGTGGGCCAGGCGGTCGGGGGCCGGTTCAAGAGTTGGACCGCGCCGGACACCGTCCTGGCCGATGACATCGCGGAGCGGCTCGTCGGCCCCTTGCGGCCCGAGGACACCCGCTGGTCGCCCGAGCCCGGCGAGTTCCCGGACCACCTGGAGCGCTGGTTGGTGGTGCGCGAGACCGTGCCGTGGCCGGAACACGAGGCCAGTGCGGTCGTCGGACCGGTGGTGCCCGCCCGGGACGGCGCGGTCGAGGAGTTCCGCTTCTTCGACACGGCCGTGGACGCCGCTCGCGGAGCGGGCTTGCTCGCCGCACTCGAACTGGTACGGGCCGACGCCGCACGGGGCGCCGCACTCGACTTCGAGCTGATGCGCGGCTGGCAGCAGCACGTACTCGGCGCCCCTGGGCTGCCGCTGCTGCGCACCCACCCCGCCTTCGCCAAGGGCGGTGCCGAGCGCTACGGGATCGGCCCCGACACCCGCGCCCGCCTCGACACCTGCTTGGCACAGGCCACCGACGGCCGGCTCTCGCTCGCCGCCAGGGCGGCCCGCGCACATCTGGACGTTTGCTTCTTCCACCCGTTCGACGACGGCAACGCCCGCGCCGCCCTGCTCACCTTGCTGTTCGTGCTGGCCCGCGAAGGCGTCACCCTCGACTCGGTGTTGCTCATCCGTCGGTTCAGCCGCCGGGCCGACAACCCGCAGGACGCCCTGGGCCTGTGCGGTTCCGTCGAGTACCACCTTGAGCAGAGCCGTGCCTCTGTCGCTCAGCTCGGCGGTTAACCGTTTGCAGCGGTTCGTCGCGGTCTGGTGCCCTTCTTGTGGTGGGCGGGCCGGGCGTACGCCTCACCGGTGGCCAGGACTCTGCCCACCTGGTGGATCCGGCGCCGGATCCACCAGGGTCTTCACCGGCCCGTCGGTGCACAGCACCGCGCCTGCCAGTTCGAACAGTGCATCGCGCCGCCCGGTCGGGGGGTCGGAGAAGACTCCCCGGAAACACCCGCACGAGTGATCAACGGGGCCGCCTGTTCGAAGCCGGACGTCAAACGTCAAGCCGACGCCCCGTCACCCGGGCTCCGTCGGGGGCGGTCAGGGGTGGAGCGGGAACGAGGCGCCGCGCTGCCAGCGGGTGCCGTCGTGGGTGAGCAGGTGGGCGGCGGTGATCCGGGTGGTGACGGGCAGGCGGGGGGCGAGGGCGGCCTCGATCAGGTCCAGTCGGGCGGGGTCCGGGTGGTGGGCGACCGTCAGGTGCGGGACGAGTTCGGTGAACCGCCCGCCGAACGGCGGGACTTCGGGCCAGCGGGCGGCGAGCGCGGCCATCAGGGCGCGCAGCGGCCCGTCGGGGTCGGGGGCGAGGTACAGGAGGCCGGGGAACCGTCCGCAGGCGGCGAACCGGACGTCGAAGGCCCGGTGGCCGGCGAAGAGTGCGCGGAGCGCGGCCAGGACCGGGCCGTCCACCGCGGCCGCGTCGAGGAACGGGAAGTGCAGCGTCACGTGGGCGGGCACGCCCGCCCGGGCGCCCGGGTCGTACTCCTCGCGCAGGCACGCGACGGCGGCCTCCGCCTCCGGCACCTGCACCACCAGACCGGTCTGGCCGGCCCGAAACTCCGCCATGCCCGACATCCTGTCACGGGGCGCTGCCGGGACGGGACTTCAGGAAGTGCGCGGGAGTCGGTCGCCCGGCGGTGGGCCGGGTGTGAGGGTGGGGGGCGTGACCGTGGTGGTGGGGCAGGGGGAGACCGGAGAGCCGGAGGGCGCCGGGGCGGGGGCGGAGCCGGGTGCGCTCGGCGCGCTGGACCTGCACCTGATCGGGGAGGGGCGCCACGAGGAGCTGTGGCGCGTCCTCGGCGCGCACGAGCGCCGGACGGTGCGGGACGGCCGGCCGGTGCGCGGCGTCTCGTTCGCCGTGTGGGCGCCGCGCTGCCGGGAGGTCCGGGTGGTCGGCGACTTCAACGGCTGGGACGGCTCCGACCCCCGGTGGGCGATGCGTCCGACCGCGTCCGGCGGCCTGTGGGAGCTGTTCGTCCCCGGGGCCCGCCACGGCGACCGGTACAAGTTCCGGCTGCGGACGGCCGACGGGCGGTGGCTCGACAAGGCCGACCCGCTGGCCCGGGCCGCGGAGGCGGCGCCGGGGACGGCCTCGGTGGTGCACTCCTCGTCCTACGCCTGGGGCGACGACGCCTGGCTGGCGGGGCGGGCGGCCGCGGACGGCAGCGGGCCGATGCGGGTCTACGAGGTGCACCTGCCGTCCTGGCGGCCGGGGCTCGGCTACCGCGAGCTGGCCGGGGAACTGCCCGCGTACGCGCGGTCGCTGGGGTTCACCCACGTCGAGTTCCTGCCGGTCGCCCAGCACCCGTTCGGGGGCTCCTGGGGCTACCAGGCCACCTCCTACTACGCGCCGATGGCGGCGCCGGGCTCCCCCGACGACTTCCGCTTCCTGGTGGACCGCCTGCACCGGGCCGGGGTGGGCGTCCTGCTGGACTGGGTGCCCGCGCACTTCCCCCGGGACGACTGGGCGCTGGCCCGCTTCGACGGGGAGCCGCTGTACGAGTACGCGGACCCGCGGCGCGGGGAGCACCCCGACTGGGGCACCCTGGTCTTCGACCACGGGCGGCCCGAGGTGCGCAACTTCCTGGTCGCCAACGCCCTGTACTGGTGCGAGGAGTTCCACGTCGACGGGCTGCGGGTCGACGCGGTGGCCTCGATGCTCTACCGGGACTACTCGCGCGGGCCCGGCGGCTGGACGCCGAACCGGTACGGCGGGCGCGAGGACCTGGAGGCGATCGCCTTCCTCCAGGAGTTGAACGCGACGGTGCGGCGGCGCTGCCCCGGCGTGGTGACGATCGCGGAGGAGTCGACGGCCTGGGAGGGCGTGACCCGGGAGCCGGAGCGCGGCGGGCTGGGGTTCGGGCTGAAGTGGAACATGGGCTGGATGCACGACTCGCTCGGCTACATCGGCACCGACCCGGTGCACCGCCGGCACCACCACCGGGCGCTGACCTTCCCGATGCTGTACGCCTACGCGGAGCGGTTCCTGCTGCCGGTCAGCCACGACGAGGTGGTGCACGGCAAGGGGTCGCTGCTGGGCCGGATGCCGGGCGACCGCTGGCAGCGGTTCGCCAACCTGCGGGCCTACCTGGCCCTGATGTGGGCCTGGCCGGGGCGCCAACTGCTCTTCATGGGGCAGGAGTTCGGCCAGGAGAGCGAGTGGTCGCACGACCTCGGCCCGGACTGGCGGGCGCTCGGCGACCCGTCCCACCGCGGCGTCCTCGACCTGGTGCGGGACCTCAACCTGGCCGCGTCCGACCTGCCCGCGCTGTGGCGGCTGGACCACCACCCGGACGGCTTCCGGTGGATCGAGGCGGACCGGGCCGACGAGAACCGCTACTCCTTCGTCCGGCTGGACGGCGACGGGACGCCGGTGGTCTGCGTGTTCAACTTCCGTCCGGCGCCCGCCCGGGTGCGGCTGGGCCTGCCCCGGGCCGGGGGCTGGGCCGAGGTGCTGAACACCGACGCGGCGGCGTACGGCGGCAGCGGCGTCGGCAACGCGGGCCGGGTGGTCGCGGAGCCGCTGCCCGGCCACGGGTTCCCGGCCTCCGCCGAGTTGACGGTGCCGCCGCTGGCCGCGCTGTGGCTGCGGCCGGAACAGCCCGGGATTCACGACCTGACAAAGCAGGCCCCATGATCTGGTCAGCCCTCCTCCGCATAACATAATCTGCTGAATCATGGTGAGTTCTACTGCCGCCTCCTTCCTCGCCCAACTCTGCGCCGAAGGCGTCTCACTGTGGCTCGACGAACCGGATGCGCAGGTGGACCCGGTTCAGGTCCTGATGGAGTCCCGCCTCGACTCCCCCCCTGGCTTCAGCGGTTTCGTCGCCTCACCGGAAACCACCCTGCCGACGATCCGGGCGGTCTGCGACGCGCTGCGGCCGGCCTTCGAGGAGACCGGCGGGCTGATGGGCCGCACCTCGGTCGGGCTGGCGCCGTGGGCCGCGCACGACAGCGCCGGACTGGTGGCCGCGGCCCGCGCCGTCGTGCGGGAGGTGGAGCGCCCCAACCTGCTGGTCCGGCTGCCCGCCACCCCCGCCGGACTGGAGGCCCTCTCGGCCTGCCTCGGCCTGGGCATCGCCGTGCACATCGCCGACGTGTACTCCGCCGGGCAGTACGCGCGGGTGCTGACCTCCTACCTCGCCGGCATGGAACAGGCCCTGGCCAACGGCGTGGGCCTGGCCCGGCTCGCCTTCACCGCCTCCGTCCCGGTGGGCCTGCTCGACGACACCGCCGACGCGCTGCTGGACCGCCACCCCGCGCCCCCCTCCGCCCCGCTGCGGCACCAGGCGGGCGCCACCGTCGCCCGACTCGCCTACCGGGAACGCGAACTGGCCCTCTCCAGCCACTGGTGGCGGGTCCTGCGCAGCGCGGACGCCCCGCTCCCCCTGCTCGCCTGGACCCGCACCCGCCCCCGCCACCTCGGCGCCCTGGTCGGCGGCAACACCGTCCTCGCCGTCTCCCTCGCCACCCTGGAGACCGCCGCCCGCGAGGTCCAGCTCTGCGGCGACACCCTCCTCGGCACCCACGAACAGGCCGCCCGCACCGCCGACACCCTCCAGACCCACGGCGTCGACCTCTCCGAACTCGGCACCGCCCTGGAGGCCCGCCTCTGAAGCCCCCGGCACGGCCGCGACCGGCCGCGGAGAGGGGTGCACCTCCGCGGCCGGTCGGTCAGTACTGCGGGCACGGACCTTATCGGACGGCCTCCGGGAGCGGGGTGCCGAGGAGGGTGTGCAGGGGGGCGGACTTGACCATGGTCTCCTCGAACTCGGCGGCCGGGTCGGAGAGGGCGGTGACGGCGCCGCCGGTGCCGTAGCGGAGGCGGCCGGGGGTGATCACGGCGGTGCGGATGACGATGCTGAAGTCGGCGGCGCCGGAGAGCGAGAAGTAGCCGAGGGCGCCGGAGTAGACGCCACGCGGGCCCTCCTCCAGGCGGTCGATCAGGCGCATGGTGCGGATCTTGGGGGCGCCCGTCATGGAGCCGCCGGGGAAGGCGGCCCGGACGCAGTCCACCGCGCTGCGGCCCGGGGCGAGTTGGGCCCGGACGGTGCTGACCAGCTGGTGCACCGAGGCGTGCCGCTCCACCTCGAACAGGCGCGGCACCCGGACGCTGCCGGGCCGGGCGCACCGGCCGAGGTCGTTGCGGACCAGGTCGACGATCATCAGGTTCTCGGCCCGGTCCTTGGGGTCGTGCGCGAGTTCGTCGCGCAGCGCGTCGTCGTGCTCGGGCGAGCCGCCGCGCGGCCGGGTGCCCTTGATCGGGCGGGACTCGGCGAGGCCGCCGCGGTCGACCCGCAGGAAGCGTTCGGGCGAGGTGCTGAGCACCGCCGTCCGGTCGAACTGGAGCAGGGCGGCGAACGGGGCGGGGTGGGCGCGGCGCAGCAGGCGGTAGCTCTGCCAGGCGTCGAACTCGCCCTCCGCCTCGGCCATGTTGGTGAGGCAGACCTCGTAGGTCTCCCCGGCGGCGATCTCCTCCTGGCAGGCGCGGACCAGCCGCAGGTAGTGGTCGCGGTCGTGGCGCAGCCGGACCGGTGCGGCCGGGGCCGGGACGGGCGGGGCCGGGGCCGGGGCCGGGGCGGGCGGCTGTCCGGCGAGTTGTTCGAGGCGGCGGGCGGTGTCGTCGAGCCAGACCCGGGCCTGCCGGTCGGTGGCCCGGTCCGCGCCGAGGGCGAGCAGGTGGGCGTCGCCGCCGAGGTGGTCGATCAGGACGGCGCGGTCGGCGAAGACCATGGCGGCGTCGGGGTCCTCGGCGCGGTGCGGGGCCTCGCCGCCGCACTGGGCCTTGAGTTCGTAGCCGAGCCAGCCGACCCAGCCGAGGGCGAAGTCGCCCGGCAGGTCCGGGAGTTCGACCTGCCGGGCGCGCAGGTCGGCGTCGATCCAGTCCAGGAAGGGGGTGGTCAGCACCTCGGTGGCGCCCGCGCCGGTGACGGTGACGGTGCCCGCGGCGACGTCGGCGCGGGCGATCCGGCCGAGCGGGCCGTCGGCGCTGCCGAGCACCGAGAAGCGGCCGAACTCGCCGCCGGGCCGGCTGCTGTCGAGCCAGAAGGAGTGGTCGAGGCCGCGGAAGAGCAGGTCGTAGGCGGCCTCGGCGTCCCAGCGCCGCGGGACGCGCCGGTGCAGCACCCGCAGCCGGCGGTCGGGGGCGGCGGGCTCCCCCGCAGGCTCCCCCGCGGAGTGCCCCGCGGGCGGCCCGGACGGCGGGCGGGGGGCGGCCGTCCGCTGCCGGGGGATGTGCCCGGGGACGCGCCGGGGGTCCTCGCTGCGCGCCAACCGGACGAAGTTGCCGAGCAGTTCGCGCCCGTACTCGGTGCAGACCGACTCCGGGTGGAACTGCACGCCCCACACCGGCCGGTCCCGGTGCCGCAGGCCCATCAGCACGCCGTCGGCGGTCCAGGCGGTGGCCCGCAGGTGCGGCGGGAGGCCGGTGACGGCCAGCGAGTGGTAGCGGACCGCCCGGAACGGCGTGGGCAGTCCGGCGAAGAGGTCCCGGCCGTGGTGGTGCACCTCGGCGGTGCGGCCGTGCACGGGCTCGGGGGCCCGGTCGACGGTGGCGCCGTGGGCGTGGCCGATGCCCTGGTGGCCCAGGCAGATGCCGAGCAGCGGCAGGTCGCAGTGCCGGGCGAGGTCGGCGCCGTGCCCGAGGTCGGCGGCCCGGCACGGGGTGCCGGGGCCGGGCGACAGCACGACCGCGTCGAAGTCCCGCAGCAGGGCGGGCCGCCAGCCGGGCTCGTCGTTGCGGATCACCTCGGGTTCGGTGCCGCAGACGTCGGCGAGCAGGTGGAACAGGTTGTGCGTGAACGAGTCGTAGTTGTCGACGAGCAGGGTGCGGGTGTGCATGGAACGGGTCCCCCCCGGGGTCAGTCGGCGACGATCTCCAGCAGCAGGTGCTCGACGGTCATGTCGCCGTAGACGTTCTCCGGGACGTGGACGGAGCGCCGGGTGCGCAGGGTCCGGCCGGTGTCGGCGGCGATCCGGCGCAGGGCGTCCAGGTCGCCGCGGCTGCTGAAGTGCAGCAGCACGGAGCCGCCGTCGGCGAGCCAGTGGTGCGCGCCCTCGACGAAGGCCCGGTGGGCCCGGTAGCCGACGTCCACGTAGGCCGCCTCGTGCAGGTCGCGGTAGGCGTACCAGTCGGGCGCCAGGACGTAGTTGGAGCTCCAGAAGACGGTGTCGAAGCGCTCGCCGGGGGTGAGTCCGGCGAACATGTCGCCGTGCACGGCGCGGGCCCGGCGGCCGACCCGGTGGCGGGCGATGTTGAGTTCGGCGTTGCGCACGGCGGCGGGGTTGACGTCGGAGGCCACCACCCGCCGGCAGCCGGCCAGGGCGGCGGTGACCGCCACCACGCCGGTGCCGGCGCCGATCTCCAGGAAGGAGCCGGGCCAAGGCCCCGCCCGCTCCCCGGTCAGGCCGAGGAGGTCGAGCGCGGTCTCGGTGGAGGGCGAGTAGACGGGGGCGAACACACCGTCCAGGAGGTCCCACTCCCGCCCGCCGAGGGTGAACCGGTCCGGCCGGTCCGGCCGGCTGAGCGAACATCTGCTCCGCTCCAACGATCGTTCATAGCTTCGGAGTTCAGGAACCCTTGCGACCTGCACGACCATCTTCTCCCCCTGTCCGGTCGAGCTAGAATTGATCGGTCCTTGCTACGATTCGGCCACCCTCACACAGGGCGGGAGGGGCTCAGAAGGTGGTCAGGTCACACCTGCGCCGCGGGTCACGGTGGGCAAACCACTGGTGAACGTTCTGTGCTGGAGTTTTGACAGTTCGTCCGGGGGTGACATGCGTCACATGCGCCGCTGATCGCGCTTTCCCGGTCGCTTCGGAGTTTCGGAGTTCAGGGGGTGGCGCACGTGCCTCGGAACATGCTGTGGACGGATGGGGGCCATGAGGCGGGGGGCGGTCCGCCGCCGCCGTCCCGGCGCCGCCGCGAGGCGGGGCTGGCCGCGCTGGTCGACACCGCCCGGGAGCTGGCGCTCCCCTACGAGCTGGACGTCCTGCTCGGCGTGATCACCCGTCGGGCCCGGCTGCTGCTCGACGTCAGCATGTCCTGGGTGACGTTCCATCAGGACGAGGGCCCGTCCGTGGTCCGCGCCGCCGACGGCCACGCCTCGGCGATCACCGTGGGCTTCCTGGTGCCGCGGCTCGGCGGGGTCGGGAACGAGGCCACCTCGCGCTCGGCGCCGTTCTGGTCCCCCGACTACCTGGAGGACCAGCGCTTCACCCACTCCACCCAGATCGACGACGTGGTCCGGGCCGAGGGGCTGCGCGCCCTGGTCGCCATCCCGCTGCGCGGGATGTCCGGCACCATCGGCGTGCTGTACGCGGCCGACCGGGCGGTGCGGCACTTCGCCCCCGAGGAGGTGACGCTGCTCTCCTCGCTGGGCGACCTGGCCAGCGTGGCGATCGAGAAGACCCAGCTGATGGAGCAGATCCAGGCCAAGGTCACCGAGCTGGAGAACTTCGCGGCCCGCGCCGTCGACTCCTCCTCCACCGACCGGCAGCTGCGCGAGACCCAGCACCGGCTGATCGACGTGGTGCTGCACGGGCGCGGCCTGCACGCCCTGGTCAGCGCGGCCGCCGAGGAGCTGGGCGGCGCCCTGCAGGTCCGCGACCCCGCCAACCGGAGCCTCGCGCTGGCCGGCGAGGTCCCCGACCTGGACGAGTCCACGCTCGCCCAGGCGTCGTTGGACGCGCACACCCGGCGCTGTCCGATCAGCTCCGGCGAGGACCTGTGGCTGCACCCGATCAGCGCCGGGCCGGAGATCCTCGGCACGCTCTTCCTGCACACCGTCGAGCCGAGCACCGCGCAGCAGGTCGAGCTGATGGCCCCGGTGGCGCAGGTGGTCGCCACCCAGATGCTGATGCAGCACGGGGCCGCCGCGGCCGAGGGCCAGGTCCGCGAGGACCTGTTCAAGGACCTGCTGAACCCCCGGCAGACCGCCCAGCAGCTGGCCGAGCGGGCCCAGCGGGTCGGGCTGGACCTGGGCCGGCCGCACGTCGTGGTGGTGGCGAGACCGGAGTCCCGGATGCCGGGGCGGGCGGTGATCTGGGCCTCGTCCTACGCGCACCGGACGGCGGGCCTGAAGTACGTGGACGGCGGCTGCCTCGCCTTCCTGCTGCCGGGCTCCGACGCGGAGACCGCCGGGCAGACGGTCTCCCGCGAGCTGGGCTCGGTGCTGGAACAGCCGGTGACCACCGGCGTGGCGGGGCCGGTCGCCGGGGCCGAGGCGGTCCGCGGCGCCTACCACGAGGCCCGGCGCTGCCTGGACGTGCTGGCGGCGCTCGGCTCGGCCGGCTCGACCGCCTCGGTCCGGCAGCTCGGCTTCCTCGGCGTGCTGCTCTCCGACGACCACGACATCCCCGGCTACATCGACGCGGCGCTCGGCCCGGTGATCGACTACGACGCGCAGCAGGGGACGGAGCTGCTGCGCACCCTCCAGGAGTACCTGGTGGCCGGCAACAGCCCGACCCAGGCCGCCAAGGCCCTGCACGTCCACCCGAACACGGTGGCCCGCCGGCTGGAGCGGATCGGCCAACTGCTCGGCCCGGACTGGCAGGAGCCGGTCAAGGCGCTGGAGATCCACCTGGCGCTCCGCCTGCACCGCACCCGGCAGGCCCTCCGCCCGCGCCCCTGACACCCCGCCGCCCCGGCGTCCCCGCACCCCGGCACCCCCGTCCGGGCACCGGGCGGTGGTGGCCCCGGCACCGGGCGGGCGGTGGTCGGACCACCACCCGCCGCGGCAACAGTGTGGCCGGTGCACCTCCTCCCCGGCTCGGGTCATCCACGACTGTGGGTGGTGAGCCGGGCGGGGGCCGGACCGATGCACCGGGTGCTCCCCCGCCCGTCCGCCGAGCCACCGGGCGTGACGAAGGGGGTTGTGGTGAGCGGAAGCCACCGCGCGACGGTCGGCATCATCCTGGCGGGGGGACGCGGTGAACGGGCCAAGCCGATCACCCTGGCCTCCGCCGACTACATCCGCAGCAAGGCGCTGATCCCGCTGGTCGGCCAGCGACTGGTCGAATGGATCGTCAGGTCCTGCGTGAAGCAGGGCGTCCGGCGGTTCTACGTGGTCTCGCACGGCCTGGAGAACCGCAACCAGATCAAACTGCTGCTCGGCCACGGCGAGCGCTTCGGGGTGGAGGTCCACTACTCCCGGGCCCGCTTCGACCGCTACAACGTCGGCTCGGCCGGCGCGACCCTGCACAACCTGGAGCAGTGGGACCTGCAGGGCGAGGCCCTGGTGCTGCCCGTCGACTCGCTCTTCGACTTCGACCTCGACCGGCTGGGCGCCACCCACCGGCGGCTGGGCGCGGTGGTGACGCTCGCGGCGGTGGCCCGGACGGCGCCGGAGATCGCCGGCAAGTACGGCGTGATGCAGACGGACGGGCGGGGACTGGTCACCGGCTTCGTGGAGAAGCCCGACCGGGACCGGCTCGGCCGGCTCTTCCCGCGGACCCTGGACGACCCGGCGGCCACCCTGCCCACCAACGCCGGGATGTACCTGGTCGACTGCGGGCGGCTCCGGCTGCTGGCCCGCGAGCCCGAACTGCTGCGCCGCTCGCACCAGCGCCTGGACTGGGGCGGCGACCTGCTGCCGCTGCTCGCCGAGCGCGGGCACCCGGTGGGCGTGCACACCGTGCCCCGGCTGGGCGACCTCGGCAACGTCGCCGACTACCTGGCGACCCTCCAGGACGTGCTGACCGGCGCCTACCCGCAGATGGACGCCCTGATGGCGCAGGTCTCCGGCCCGCCCGACGACCCCGCCACCCGCCGCTGGGTGCACCCCAGCAGCCTGCAGACCAAAGACGACCTGACCGGCACCACGCTGGCCCAGAAGATCGAGGACGGCCTGGTCGTGCTGGGTCCGGGGGTGCGGATCGGCCGGGCGGTCGAGATCGGCCCCGGCGTCCGGATCGAGCACAGCGACATCGGCGACGGCGCGGACATCCGCGAGGGCGCCACCGTGATCCGCTCGGCCTGCGGCGAGTCCGCCGTGGTCGGCCCGTACGCGAGCGTGGCGGACAGCTACCTCGGCCCGATGGTCGAGCTGCGCTCGCAGCGCCACGGGCAGGTGGTGCTGGAAGGGGGCACGGCGATCGGCGACGGCGCCGTGGTGTCCGCCGGGACGCACCTGTACGGCGTCAGCGTCCACCCGCGGCTGCACCTGCCCCCGCTCACCGGCGTCCCGGCCGGCACCCGGCTGACCAGCGCCGACGACGTCCTGCAGCGGCTGTGAGCCGCGCCGCCCGACTCCGGGCGGCACCACCCGAGGCGCCCGTCCGGGGCGCCCGTCCGAGGAGGAGACCCCATGGACAGACCCGTCGTCGTGATCGGCGGCACCGGCCGGCTGGGGCGGCTGCTGCTGCCCCGGCTGCACCGCTCCGGACGGCCCGCCCGGGCCGTCGGCCGGGGCGGGTGCCAGGACCCGGCCCGGCTGCCGGGCCGGTCCACCGCGCACACCGCCGACGTCCGCGACCCGGACTCGCTGGTCGCGCCGCTGCACGGCTGCGGCGCGGTGGTGTTCTGCGTCGAGCCCGGCACCGCCGAGTCCGGGCCGGACAGCCCCGAGGCGACCATGTACGAGGGCGTGCGCAACGTCCTGGACGTGCTCGCCGCCGCGGCGGCCGCGCCCCGGTTCGTGCTGGTCAGCCAGATCCTGGTGACCCGCCGGGACCACCCGATGAACGCCTACGGGCGACTGCTGGACTGGCGGATGCGCGGCGAGGACGCCGTGCGCGCCTCCGGGCTGCCCTACACCGTGGTCCGGCCCGGCTGGCTGACCGACGTCCACGACCCCGGCGAGCGGGTCCGGCTGGAGCAGGGCGACCGCGGCGAGGGCTGGGTCTCCCGGGAGTCGGTGGCCGAGGCGTGCGTGCAGTCGCTGCGCCACCCGACCGCGGTCGGCCGGACCTTCGAGCTCTACAACGAGCCGGGCCCGGCCACCACCGACTGGCTGCTGCACTTCGCCCGGCTGGCCGCCGACCCGGTCCTGACCGCCCGCGCCGCCCTCTAGGACCCGTACCCCCTGCCTGCCCACCGTCTTGAAGGACGCTCACCGTGACTCCTGACAAGAACCGGCAGCCGCCCGCCGCGCAGCACGCGCGGGCGGCCGAACTCATCGACGCCGCCCTGGCCTCGGTCCCGCGCAGCGACCAGCGCCGGTGGGGCAGCCTCTACGTCCGCGGACTGCAGACCGCCGAGGGGCGCAAGACCGTCCGGGCGGTGGCCAACTCCGTGGGCCACCGCATCGAGCAGAACCTCAACCAGTTCATCAGCAAGTCG
The DNA here is from genome assembly GCF_044753345.1 of Kitasatospora sp. NPDC088391. Classification (NCBI taxonomy): domain Bacteria; kingdom Bacillati; phylum Actinomycetota; class Actinomycetes; order Kitasatosporales; family Streptomycetaceae; genus Kitasatospora; species Kitasatospora sp. NPDC088391. The sequence continues at coordinate 116,760 of NZ_JBIVNB010000004.1, read as the reverse complement.
CCCTGGGAGTGGGAGCCGGTCCGCCGGACCCTCGCCGAGCACCTCCAGCAGCTGGCCCGGCCGCGCGCCTGGGTGGTGCACCCGCTGGTGATCTCCAAGCTCGGCGCGCACTCCGTCGGCGTCGAGGAGCGCTTCGTCGCCGAACTCGGACGGGTCGTCAACTGCCAGCGGGCGACCGGGGTCTGGCTGGCCGCCGACCACTTCAGCTGCCCGGTCGACTGGCGGCTCGACCTGTCCGAGCGCTGGGCCGGGCACCCGGAGCGCCGCCGGCGCGCCGCGATCCCCGAGCCGGTCCGGCCGGAGAGCGGGCCGCAGCACGCGGTGGCGATGCTCGCCGCGATGGCCGGGCGCTGGGGCCTGGAGCGGCGCCCCGTGGTGATGGACCTGCGCGGGGCGGAGGCCGCGCCGGTCTGCCGCGCGCTGCTGGCGCACCGGCTGCCGTTCGTGGTGCGGATCGACCCGCCCGCCCGACTGCCCGAGCTGCGGCCCGCCGAACGGGCCGCGGTCCGCTGCCCCGACCCGGCCGCCGCCTGGGACGCCCGGCTGCGGCTGCGGCGGCTCCCGGTGGAGTGGCTGGACCACACGACCGGCGCGGTCCGGGTGACGGCCGTCGGGTCGGCGCCGGTCGAGCTGGCCGACGCCCCCGGCGACCCGGCGGACCTGGTGCTGCTGGCCTCCTGGAACGACCGGGGCCGCCCGGGGTCCGGCGGCCACTGGCTGTCGAACCTGGGCCGGCACCCGGTCGGGCAGCTCTACCGCACCGCCCGGCTCAGCCTGCGGGTCGAGCGCGACCAGGCCGAGGTCGGCTCCGGGCTCGGGCTGCGCGACTTCGAGGGACGGTCGTTCCCCGGCTGGCACCACCACATGACGATGGTCTCGCTCGCGCACGCGGTGACGCTGCTGCCCGCCGCCGACGCCGCCCGTCCCGCCGCCACCGCCGCCCGGGTGGAGCCCGCCGCGTGAGCGCCCGCCCCGCCCGGGCCGCCGCAGCAGCCGCGCCCGGGCCCGCCGCCGTCGAGTCCGAACTGCGCCGGCTGCTGCCGGACTGGCTGCCGCGGCAGCGCTGGTACGCGGCCAAGGGCCGCGCCGCCGTCCTGGAGGAACTCGCCGTCACCGTGCTGGAGCCCGGCGACCCGGCGCTGCTGCACGTGCTGGTCCGCACCGGCCCGCAGGAGTGGTACCAGCTGCTGCTGGGCGCCGCCGCCGGTCCCCCGACCGGCCCGGGCCGCGGCGCGCTCCCGGCGCTGCCCGCCCTGCCCGCCCTGCGGGACGGCGACGGGGGCTGGTTCCTGTACGAGGCCGCCGCCGACCCGGTGCTGATGGACCGGCTGCTGCGGCTGCTCGCCGACCGCCGGGAGACCGCCGCCGTCCGGTTCCGGCACCCGGCGGGCAGCGCCATCCCGCTGGGCCTGCCCGAGCACCCGAGCACCGCCGAGCAGAGCAACACCTCGCTGGTGTTCGGCGACCGGCTGATGCTGAAGCTGCTGCGCCGCCCGGTGCCGGGCGCCAGCCCCGAACTCGAACTGCTGCGGGCGCTGCAACGCGCCGGGGACGTCCGGAGCGCGGCGCCGCTGGGCTGGATGGAGACGGCCGGCGGTCCGCTGGGGCCGGGCGCGACGCTGGGCATCCTGCAGCAGTTCCTGCCCGCCCGGTCGGACGGCTGGGAGCTGGCGCTGGAACGGGCCCGGGCCTGGATCGCGGGCGAGGACGCCCCCGACCGGCCGTCCGCCTTCACCGCCGAGGCGCGCGCGCTGGGCGGGGAGACGGCGCGGGTGCACCGGGCACTGGCCGCGCGGCTGCCGACCCGGGTGCTGGGCCCGGCGGAGCTCGCCGAACTGGCCGGGGCGGCCCGGCGGCGGCTGCGCGCGGCCGCCGCCGAGCTGCCGGAGCTGGCCGCCCTCGCCCCCGGCCTGGACCGCTCGTTCCGGGCGCTGGGCGGGCTCGGCGCCCTGGCGGTGCAGCGGGTCCACGGCGACCTGCACCTCGGCCAGGTGCTGGACACCGCCGACGGCTGGGTGCTGATCGACTTCGAGGGCGAGCCGGGCCGGCCGGTGGCCGAGCGGCGCCTGCCGCAGCCCGCGCTGCGGGACGTGGCGGGCATGCTGCGGTCCTTCGACTACGCGGCCCGGCACGCGCTCGGCTCGCTCCCCCGCGACCTGGCCGGGCGGCCGCGGCTGCGCCGCCGCGCCGACGGCTGGCGCGAGCGCAACCGGCTGGCCTTCTGCGAGGGCTACGCCGCGGCGGGCGGCCCCGACCCGCGCCGGCACGGCGCGGTGCTGCGGGCCATGGAGGCCGACAAGGCCGTGTACGAGGCCGTCTACGAGGCGCACAACCGCCCGCAGTGGCTGGAGATCCCGATGGCGGCGCTGCGCCGCCTGGCCGCCCCGGAGCACCGGGTGCGGCCCCCGGAGCCGAGCACCGCCGAGGAGGCGATCGCGTGAACCGCAGCACGGACGGGCCCGCCGACGACCGGACGGCCGCCGAAGTGGCGGACACCGCGGCGGCGCCCGCCGAAGTGGCCGACGCCGCGGTGGTGGGCGCCGGCCCGGCGGGGCTGTCGGCGGCCCTGTACCTGGCCCGCTACAACCGCCGGGTGCTGCTGTTCGACACCGGCCACGGCCGGTCCACCCACCACCAGGTCAACCACAACTACCTGGGGTTCCCGGACGGCGTCCCGACCGTCGAGCTGCGCCGGCTGGGCCTGGCGCAGCTGGCCCGCTACCCGCAGCAGGTGCGGGTGGCGCGGCACCGGATCACCGGGGTGCGCGGGAACGGCGCGGACGGTTTCGTGCTGGCCGCGCAGCAGCACCGCTGGCGGGCCCGCACGGTGCTGCTGGCCACCGGGGTGCTGGACCACTTCCCGCACTTCCCGGGCTGGGAGCCCTGCGTGGGCCGGTCGATGTTCTGGTGCATCACCTGCGACGGCTGGGAGAACCGCGGCCGCCGGGTCCTGGTGGTCGGCCACACCGACGCGGCGGCGGGCGAGGCGATGCAGCTGCACGCGCTCACCGACGACGTGACGCTGCTGACGAACAGTCAGCAGGACGGGATCAGCGGGAAGTTCCGGGCCCGGCTGCGGGCGGCGGGCATCCCGGTGCTGCACGACCGGCTGCGCGGGGCCGAGGCGGTGGACGGGCGGCTGCGGGCGGTGCTGACCGAGCGCGGGCGGCGGATCGCCCTGGACGCGCTGTTCTCGATCCAGGGCGCCACGCCGGAGAACGTGCTGGCCCGGGAGCTGGGCCTGAAGCTCGCCGACACCGGCCACATCGTGGTCGACACCGAGCAGAAGACCTCCGTCCCCGGCGTGTACGCCGCCGGGGACATCACCTCGCTGCACTCGCACCAGGTGACCGCGGCGGTCCACGAGGGCGCGCAGGCCGCCTCGGCGGCCAACTACTTCCTGTACCCGCCGGAGCTGCGGGCGGACTGATAGACCTCGACGGTGCGGCGCGCGGCGGTGTCCCAGCCGAACAGGGCGGCCGCGCGCCGCCGGCCCGCCGCGCCCAGCGCGCGGGCCCGGGCCGGGTCCGCGGTGAGCGCGTTGACCGCCGCGGCCAGCTCGGAGGCGGTGCGCTTGTCGTCGGCCGGGTCGAGCGGCACCAGCCGGCCGGTGTCGCCGTCGGCGACCACCTCGGGGATGCCGCCGACGGCGGTGGCGACCACGGCGGTGCCGCAGGCCATCGCCTCCAGGTTGACGATGCCCATCGGCTCGTACCGGGAGGGGCAGACGAACACCGTGGCGTGGGTGAGCAGTTGGCGCAGCGGGTCCGGGTCGAGCATGCCGTCGATCCGGACCACGCCGGTGCGGGTCCGGTGCAGCGCGGCGACGAGTTCGGCGGTCTCGGCGGCGATCTCCGGCGTGTCGGGGCGGCCGCAGGCCAGCACCAGCTGGGTGTCCGGGTCGAGTTCGAAGCCGGCCCGGAGCAGCAGTTCCAGGCCCTTCTGCCGGGTGACCCGGCCGACGAACAGGGCGATCGGGCGGTGCGGGTCGATGCCGTACCGGTCGAGCGCGTCGGTGCGCGGGTCGGGGCGCTGGACGGCGGTGTCGATGCCGTTGTGCACCACGTGGACCTTCTCCGGGTCGACGCCGGGGTAGACGTCGAGGATGTCGGCGCGCATCGCGGCGGAGACCGCGACGACGGCGTCGGCGTACCGGATCGCGGTGCGCTCCAGCAGCGAGGAGAGGGCGTAGCCGCCGCCGAGCTGCTCGGCCTTCCAGGGGCGCAGCGGCTCCAGGCTGTGCATGGTCATCACGTGCGGGACGCCGTGCACCACCTGGGCGAGCCGGCCGGCGCCGTTGGCGTACCAGGTGTGGCTGTGCACGAGGTCGGCGCCGGCGCAGTCGGCGGCGATGGCGACGTCGGCGCCGAGCGCGCCGAGCGCGGCGTCGCCGGGGACGGTCTCGGGGTAGGCGGTGACGCCGGGTTCGGTGCGGGGCGCGCCGAAGCAGCGCACCCGCAGGTCGACCAGGCGGCGCAGTTCGCGGGCGAGTTCGCCGGCGTGGACGCCCGCGCCGCCGTAGACCTCGGGCGGGTACTCCTTGGTGAGCAGATCGACGCGCACGGCGGGCCCTTCTGGTGGCGGCCCGGCCCCCGGGGCGGGGGCCGGGCCTGGCGGGGCGGAGGTCAGCGGCGGGCGCCGGCCGTCCGGGAGGCGACGGTGTCGAGGCGCAGCAGGTCCTGCGGGGTGAGGACGAGGTCGAGGGCGGCCAGGTTCTCCTCCAGGTAGGCGACCCGCTTGGTGCCGGGGATCGGGACGACGTCCTCGCCCTGGGCGTGCACCCAGGCGAGGGCGACCTGGCCCGGCTTGGCGCCGTGCTCGTCGGCGATCTCGCGGATCGTGGCGACGATCAGCTGGTTGGCGTCGAGGGCCTCCTTGCCGAAGCGCGGCATGCCGCGCCGCATGTCCTCGGGCGCGAAGCCGTCGGTGGAGGAGATGGTGCCGGTGAGGAAGCCGCGGCCGAGCGGCGAGAACGGCACCAGGGAGATGCCGAGCCGGCGGGCGGTGGGCAGCACCGACTCCTCGACGCCGCGGGTCCACAGCGAGTACTCGCTCTGCACCGCGGTGATCGGGTGGACGGCGTGGGCGCGTTCCAGTTCGTCGGCGGTGACCTCGGAGACGCCGAGGTGGCGGACCTTGCCCTGCCGGACCAGGTCGGCCATCGCGCCGACCGAGTCCTCGATCGGGGTGCGGGGGTCGACCCGGTGCAGGTAGTAGAGGTCGATGTGGTCGACGCCGAGGCGGGCCAGCGACTCGTCGGCGCTGCGGCGGATGTAGTCGGGGTCGGCGCGCAGCACCATGCCGGTGTCCGGGCGGACGTCGTGGATGCCGACCTTGGTGGCCAGCACGACCTCGTCGCGGCGCTCCCGGATCGCGTGGCCGATCAGCTTCTCGTTCGAGCCGACGCCGTACAGGCCGGTGGCGCCGTAGACGTTGGCGGTGTCGAGCAGGGTGAGGCCGAGGTCCAGCGCGCGGTGCACGGTCTCCAGGGAGGCGACGTCGTTGGCCACCCCGTAGGACTGGCTCATTCCCATGCAGCCGAGGCCCTGTGCGGAGACCCGCAGGCCCTGGGAGCCGAGGTTTCGCTGGAGCATGTCAGTTCCTTTCGGTCGCCGCCGCCAGCGGCGGGCGCGGCCGCGCCCGGTCGGCGTGCGGTTCGTGCTCGTGGATCCAGTGGGTCAGCCATCCGACGGCGTGACCGCCCGTCAGGTGGAAGTGGGCGTGCGCCAGGCCGGTCCTGGTCCCGTGCCGGGCCCAGGGGAAGTGCCGGTGGCGCTCGGGCGGTCCGGGCTGCGGCAGCCGCTGCACCAGGGCGACCACGGCGAGCGCCAGGACGACCAGCAGCAGCAGCGAGGCGGCGTAGGCGGAGTGGTAGCGCTCGGCGGCGCGGGCGACGCCGGGGCGGGCGCCGAGGGCGGCGAACAGCGTGCCGAAGCCGGCCAGGCCCAGGGTCTGGCCGAGCTGGAAGGCGGTGGACAGCGCGCCGGAGGCGGAGCCGCGGTCCTCCGGGCGGACGCCGGCCAGCACGGTGCCGATCAGCGGCGACATGGCGAAGCCCTGGCCGGCGCCGACCAGGACCAGCGGCCCGGCCAGCTGCCACGGCGACAGGCCGGTCCCGGCGGAGCGGACCACGGCGAGGTCGGCGGCCAGTCCGGCCGCGAGCAGGGCGCAGCCGAGGCTGAGCGCGCCGCGGCCGCGCAGCAGGGCGAGCCGGGGGCCGAGCAGCGAGGCGGCGAAGAAGGCGACGCCGACGGGGGTGAAGGCGAGTCCGGCGTGCAGCGGGGTGAGTCCGCCGCCCAGTTGCAGGGTGAGCGTGGTGTAGACGGTGAAGCCGACCACGGTCACGAAGTAGACGGTGCCGATCACCATGCCGAGGGTGAAGGAGCGCTGCCGGAACAGTTCGGGCCGCAGCAGCGGGACCCGGCCCAGCCGGACCTGGCGCAGTTCGCAGGCGACCAGCCGGGCGAACAGCAGCGGGGCGGCGGCGAGCATCGCCCAGGTCCACCAGGGCCAGCCGGTGTCGGGGCCGAGCAGCAGCGGGGCGACCAGCAGCAGCAGGCCGCCGGCGATGGCGCCGATGCCGCCCCAGTCGATCCGGACCGGGCCGGGGCGGGGGCCGCCGCGCAGCACCAGGGCGCCGGTGCCGAGGGCGGCCAGTCCGACCGGGGCGAGCAGCAGGAAGGCGGGGCGCCAGCCGAGTCCGGCCAGGTCCCACTGGATGACCGCGCCGCCGAGCAGCTGCCCGGCGACGATGGCCACGCCGATGGCGGCGCCGAACGCGCCGAGCGCGGTGGTCCGCTCCCGGCCGGTGAAGGTGTCCTCGATGACGGAGAGCACCTGCGGGTAGACCAGGGCGGCGCCGACGCCCTGGAGCAGCCGGGCCGCGATCAGCACCGGCGCGTCGGGGGCGAGCCCGCAGGCGGTGACGGCGAGGGTGAACAGCGCCAGGCCGGCCAGCAGCACGGGTTTGCGGCCGAGCAGGTCGCCCAGCCGTCCCCCGGTGGTGAGGAAGACCGTGTAGGACAGGCCGTAGCCGGCGACGGCGAGCATCACCTCGGCGAAGCCGGTGTGCAGGCCGCGCTGCATCGAGGGGATGGCCAGGTTGGCGATGGAGACCCCGCCGACCACCAGGCAGGTGCTGGTGAGCGCGACGGCGAGGACGAGCCAGCGGTCGGCCGCCGGCCCGGGACCGTCCGCCGAGGGCCCGGGACCGTCGGTGACCGGCCCGGGGCTGCTCACCGCCGCCCGTCCAGCACGTCCACGACGGCCCGGGCGGTGTCGGCGGCCGAGGCCGGGTTCTGGCCGGTGACCAGGCGGCCGTCCACCACCACGTGCGACCGGAAGGCGGCGGCCCGCAGGTGCTTGGCGCCGCGCAGTTCCAGGGCCTCCTGGAGCGAGAACGGGACGACGCCGGTGAGGCCGACGGCGGCCTCCTCCTCGTCGGTGAAGCCGGCCACGTTGCGGCCTTCGATCAGCCGGGTGCCGTCGGACAGCCGCACTTCGAGCAGGCCGGCCGGACCGTGGCAGAGCGCGGCGACCACGCCGCCGGCCTCGTGGACGGCGCGGGCGACGTGCTGCAGGCCCGGGTCGTCGGGGAAGTCCCACATGGTGCCGTGCCCGCCCGCGTACAGGACGGCGTCGTAGCGGGCGGGGTCGATCCGGTCGGGGGTGGGGGTGGTGTCGAGGGCGGCCTGGGCGGCGGTGTCGGCGGCGAAGGCGCGCAGCACCGGGTCGGCCGGGTCGTCGCCGTAGTGCGGGGGGCGGCCGCCGCGGGTGGAGACCAGTTCCACCCGGCGGCCGGCCTGCTCGAACACCTGCCAGGGGTGGGCGAGTTCGGGGAGGAAGTAGCCGGTGGGGCGGCCGGTGTCGCCGAGCGTGTCGTGGCTGGTGAGCACGATCAGGACGGTGTCGGTGCGGGGCATGGCGGCCTCTTCTCGGGCGTCGCGGGACGGCGCGGGACGGCGCGGGGCGTCTCCGGGTGCGGCGGGGCGTCTCGGGGGCGGGGCGCTCAGGGGCGCGGGGCGGCGAGGTTGCGGAAGCGCGGCCCGTAGAACACCGGCCGGTCCAGGTCGGTGTAGGCGCGCAGGTGGCCGTACTCGGTGGGGTAGATCCGGGGCAGGTCGGCGACCAGGTCGGCCGGGACCTCGCGGCGCATGAAGGTGAAGCAGGAGGTGACCCGGAGCTTGGACATCTTCTCGACGGCCTCGCCGAAGGTCGCCCACTGGGTCATCGGGTCGCTGGAGCCGTTCCACAGCTCGTCGAGGTGCTGGAGCATCTCGGTGTAGACCTGGTCGAAGACGGTGAGCTCCTCGGCGACGGCGACGCCGTCCTTGTCCTCGGAGAGCAGCGCCTCGTAGCCGTCGGCGGGCACGGCCAGGGTGTTGACCACGGCGGGCCAGTCGATCCGGTCGCCCTGGAACCAGACCGCCTCGGAGTCCTTCGTGAGTGCGAGCGGCGGCTGCGGGGCGCGGAAGGTCCGGCCGTAGTACAGCTCGGCGAACTTGGCGTAGTGGGACTCCTCGTGCTGGTAGTCCGCGCCGGTGTGCAGCGAGCCGGCGCTGGCGCCCTCGCCCTGTTCCAGGATCTCGTCGATGCCGGCCAGCAGTTGGTCGACCGGGTCGACGCCGGAGGCGGGGACGATGGTGGTGAAGCCGATGTTGTCGCCGACCTGGTTGGCGACGTGGCCGCCGTTGACGGCGGCGCGCAGTTCGGCGGCGTTCTCGACGACGGCGTCGCGGATCTCCGCGTACAGCCGGCCGATGGTCGGGTAGCTCTCCCTGCGGTACTCCTCGGGCAGCAGGAAGTACGGGGACTCCAGGCGCATGAAGTTCCGCAGCTGGGCCTTGGAGAGCTGGGTCAGGCCGAGGTGCAGGTCGGGCTCGACGCCGCCGGGCAGGCCGCGGGCCGGGTAGGCGGGCGCCAGGTCGCGGATGCGGGGGCGTCCGCCGATCGCCGCCAGCATGTTGGCGGCGATCGACATGTGCACCATCTCCTCCATCAGCACGCTGCGGACGGAGTTGTAGCTGGTGTAGTTCTGCACCTCCAGCGAGAGCATCGCCGCGGTGTAGACGGGGAGCGTGGCGTGTTCCAGTTCGATGGCCCGCTGGAGCGCTTCGCGCACCCAGACCACGTTGTGACGGGTCGTCGGCCGATTGCCGGTTTCCTCTGCGGCGGTTGCCATGGCGGTCTCCCTCTCAGGTCCGTCGGCGGGGGCGTGGATCGGGCGGTGCGGCGGTGCGGCGGTGCGGACGTACGGTCGTGCGGACGTACGGTCGTGCGGCGGTGCGGACGTGCGGCGGTGCGGGGCCGGACGGCGCGGGCTCAGGCGGGGCGCCGTCCGGTGAAGGTGACGACCAGCAGCGAGAGCGCGGCGAAGACCGCGACGGCCAGGCCCACGGCGGGCATCGAGCCGAGCGTGCCGAGGACGGCGACGCCGAGCGCGGCGCCGCCCTGCCGGGAGGCGTTCAGCGCGCCCTGGGCGGTGGCGGCCAGTTCGGCCGGCGCGGCGACGGCCAGGTCGGCGGTGGCGCCGGGGATGGAGGTGGCGCTGGCCAGCGCGAGGGCGATCTCGGCGACCATGATCAGCGCGTAGGGCGGGTTGTCGCCGGACAGCGCGAGCACCGCGCCGGAGACGGCCCCGGCGCCGAGGCCGAACAGGATCACCGGGCGGGTGCCGAGGCCGGCCACGAACCGGCCGGTGAAGATCGGCAGGACGGCCAGCGGCAGCGTCATCGGCAGGAAGGCGAGGCCGGTCTGCAGCGGCGTCAGGTGACGGTCGTTCACCATCCACAGCGTCATGGCGAACAGCAGCCCGTAGAAGATGAACGAGGCCACCGCGCCGGCCAGCAGGTCGGCCCTGATCCGGGCCTGGGCGAGCAGCGCGGGCGGCAGCGCGGGCCAGGCGACCCGCCGTTCGACGACGGCGAGCGCGATGCCGGCCGCCACCGCCAGGGCGAGCGCGACCAGCGGCACGGGGCGGCCCCAGCCGTCCAGCCCGGCCTCGACCAGGCCGTAGGTGAGCGCGCCCAGGCAGAGCACCGACAGCGCCAGGCCGGGCAGGTCGACGGGCCGGTGGGCGGCCGCCCGGTCGGCCCGGAAGCCCCGGGAGCCGAAGAAGGCGACCAGCGCGATCGGGGGGTTGACCAGGAAGACCAGCTTCCAGCCGCCGAGGGCGACCAGCGCGCCGCCGAGCACCGGTCCGGCGACCAGGCCGAGGGCGCTCAGCGCGGCCCACACGCCGACCGCCTTGGCGCGGTGGGCCTTGTCGGGGTAGAGCCCGGCCAGCAGCGCCAGCGAGGCGGGGACCAGGCCGGCCGCGGCCAGGCCCAGCAGGGCGCGGCCGACGATCAGCATCCAGGCGGCGCCCGCGCCCGCGCAGAGCAGGCAGAGCACGGCGAAGGCGAGCAGCGCGCCGCGGTACATCCGGCGGGCGCCGAAGCGGTCGGCCAGCGCGCCGGAGGCGAGCAGCAGGCCGGCGAACAGCACGGTGTAGGCGTCGACCGTCCACGGCAGGGCCGCGGCGGAGGCGTGCAGGTCGTCGCGGACCGAGGGGAGCGCGACGTTCAGGATGGACGCGTCCATCAGGACCATGAAGTTGCCGACGACGACGGCGGTGAACAGCCCGGTGGTGCGTGGTGGGCGGGCCGCCTGCTCGTCGGCGAGCACGGGGGCGCCGCTGATCCCTGTAGTCATGCTTGCGAGCGTCCCGCCGCCGCGGGGTGCGGGCCAAACCGGCGGCGGACACTTTGTGATGTCCGCCCCCGGCGCGCTCCGGGCGAAAACGCGCCCGATCTGCGAACACGCCTTCGACGTCATGAAGTGCGGGTGCACTCCGGCCGGATTCCGGGGGCCCGGCGCTAGCTTTTCCTCCGGACCCGGGAATTGCGGGTCGGCCGGCGCTCGCTGGCAGCGCCCGCACGGAAGGGAAATACCGGACCATGACCGACATCAGGACGATCGGCGTGCTCGCGTACCACCGGTGCAGCGAGTCCGACACCATCATTCCCTGGGAGATTCTCACCGGGGTGGCGATCCATCTGAAGAACACCACCGGCGAGCAGCTCGACGTGAAACTGGTGGCCCTGAAGGAGGGCCCGATCGAAATGCAGATGGGCGCCATGGTGCAGCCGCACGAGGTGCTCACCGACGACGTGCTCTACGACGTGCTGTACGTGCCGGGCGGCAACGGCTCGGGCGAGGCCACCAAGGACGAGCGGGTCCTCGACACCATCCGGCACCACTACGTCAACGGCCGCTTCATCGGCTCGAACTGCGTGGGCGTCGGCATCCTGCAGCGGGCCGGCATCCTCGGCAGCACCCCGGTGACCTGCAGCCCGCCGATCACCCGCCGGCTCAAGGAGGAGGGCGCCAACGTGGTGGAGCCCCGCCTGATGTGGCTGGGCGCGCCGGAGGCCCGGCTGTGGACGACGGCCGGCGCCAGCTCCATCAACGCGGGCACCGTCGCCATGGTGGCGCACCTGTTCGGCGAGGAGGTGGGCAAGGAGATGTCGCTCTGGTTCGACACCCTCGGCGCGGTCGGCGCCCAGTTGTTCAAGAACGAGGGCCCGGAGTACTACCACTACCCCGCCGAGGAGGCCGCCCTCCAGGACGCCACCGCCGACGTGCTGCTGCCGCCGCTGCGCTGACCGCCGCCGGCCGAGAGGAGCCCGCCGTGATCACCTGCACCACCGTCCTGGACGTGGCCGAGGGCCGCGAGGCGGAATTCGAGGAACTGCTCACCGACCTCGTGCTCGAGGTCCGCGCGAACGAGCCGGGAACGCCGTTCTTCGAACTGGTCAGATCCCGCACCGCGCCCCGGCGCTACCTCGTCGTGGAGCAGTACGCGGACGAAGCGGCGTTCGCCGCCCACGCGCGCACCGACTACCTGGCGCGATTCGTCCCGAGAATGCTGCCGCTGCTCACAGGCGACCCGGTGATCGATTCCTACGACCCGGTCGCGTGACGTTTCCGCGGCCGCTTTCGGAGCTGCCATGAACGACGATCCGACGTATTTCCACATCGGGGTGGTGGTCCGCGATCTCCCGAAGGCGATCGAGGACTTCTCCCGGGTGCTGGGCCTGACCTTCACCACGCCCGCCCGGGTGCCCAACCCGTGGCTGGAGGACCCGGAGCCGCACGAGCAGACCGTGCACGTGGCCTTCTCCAAGGAGGGGCCGCCCTACTACGAGCTGATCGAGTCCCGGGGCGACAGCGGGATCTTCTCCACCCGCGAGGAGAACAAGATCCTCTACCTGGGCCTGTGGGAGGCCGACATGGCCGGCCGGATCAAGGCCCTGGAGGCCGCCGGCATCGGCATCGACGCCGCCTCCCGGAGCGGCCCCGGCGCCACCCCGGACTGGATCATCACCGCCCCCGACGTGCTCGGCATCCGCCTGGAGTACGTCGACCTGGCCGAGAAGCCGATCATCGAGGGCTGGATCGCCACCGACGTCTTCCCGGGGGCCGGGCCCGCCGCACGCGAGGGAGCCGCCGATCCGGCCCCCGGAAGGGACGCCTCATGACCTACGACCACATCGTCATCGGAGCCGGCTCCTCGGGCGCCGTGCTCGCCGCCCGCCTCTCCGAGAACCCCGACTGCCGGGTGCTGCTGCTGGAGGCCGGCCCGGACTGGCCGTCCGTCGAGGACCTGCCCGAGGACATCGCCAACGCGCTGACCGTCTCGGTCGAGGACCACGACTGGGGCTACCTGGCCGAGGCCGTCCCCGGCCGCAGCCTGACCTACGCCCGCGGCAAGGCGGCCGGCGGCTGCTCGGCGGTGAACGGCGCGATCGCGCTGCGCGGCATCCCCGCCGACTACGACGAGTGGGCCGGGCTCGGCAACGACGCCTGGTCCTGGCGGGAGCTGCTGCCGTACTTCCGGCGGATCGAGAGCGACCAGGACTTCGGCGGCCCGCTGCACGGCGCCGACGGCCCCACCCCGATCGTCCGGGCCACCCGCTCCGAGCTGGTGCCGTTCCAGGCCGCCTACCTGGACGCCATGCTGGACAAGGGCTTCGGCTACGTCGCCGACCACAACGACCCGGAGAGCACCGGCGTCGGCCCGATCCCGATGAACCGCCGCGGCACGCTGCGGATCTCCAGCGCGATCTCCTACCTCGCCCCGGCCCGGCACCGGCCCAACCTGACCGTCCGGTCCGGCGCCGAGGTGCACCGGGTGCTCTTCGAGGGCACCCGCGCGGTCGGCGTCGAGGTCGTCGTCGACGGCCGGCCGGAGCAGGTCCGCGGCGGGCACGTGACGCTGTCCGCGGGCGCCCTCAACACCCCGGCCCTGCTGCTGCGCTCCGGCGTCGGCGACCCCCGGCAGCTGCGCGCCCTCGGCATCCCGGTGGTGCTGGACGCGCCCGGCGTCGGCGCCAACCTGATCGAGCACCAGCAGATCACCGTCGGCCTGCTGCCGAAGGAGGGCGTCACCTCCCCCGACGACCCGGACGTCCAGGTGATCGCCCGCTACACCAACCCGGGCAGCAGCCGGTTCAACGACATGCAGATGTACTTCGTCAGCCGCTACGTGCCGGTGACGCACCGTCCGATCAGCGTGATGAGCGTGCTGCAGAAGCCGGAGTGCCGCGGCCGGGTGTCGCTGCGCAGCGCCGACCCGTCGGTGCAGCCGGAGATCTTCCTGAACTCCTACGGCGAGGCCGCCGACCGGGCGATCGCGCTGGACGGCGTCCGGCTGGCCTGGGAGGTCGCCAACGCCAAGCAGATCCGGGACCTCTCCGCCGGCACCTCGGACGCGCTGACCCAGCGTCAGGTGGACGACGACGCGGCGCTGCTGGAGTACGTCCGGCAGCACTCGGCCACCCTGTGGCACCCGGTGGGCACCGCCCGGATGGGCGCCGAGGGTGACCGGGACGCGGTGGTCGACCAGCGGCTGCGGGTGCACGGCGCCTCGAACCTGAGCGTCGTCGACGCCTCGGTGATGCCCACGCACGTCAGCGGCAACCCCAACCTGACCTGCTACGTCATCGGCGAGCGGGCCGCGGAGTGGTTCCTCGCGGACGCCTGACCGGGCGCCCCGGCCGGCCCTCCCCGGCCGGCCGGGGCCGCCGCGCCGCCCCATCTTCACGAGAGCGAGGAATCCCATGTCCCAAGGAGGGGCAGAACTCGTCCGCAGGTACTACCAGGAGTTCCTGACCAGCCCCGGCAACCTGCAGCTCGCCGACGAGCTGATGGCGCCGGACGTGGTCTTCGACAACCCGATCTCCCCCGACGGCATCCACGGCCTCGCCGCCTACAAGGAGTTCGCCCTGCGCTGGTACGGCGGTTTCCCCGACCGGGTGTTCACCGTCGACGAGCTGCTGGAGCAGGACGACAAGGTGGCGGCCGCGTTCACCATCACCGGCACCCACCAGGGCGTCTTCATGGGGGCCCGGGCCACCCAGCGGCCGATCCGGGTCCGCGGCATGAACATCTTCCGGATCGAGGACGGCCGGATCAAGACCGTGACCGCGTTCTTCGACCCCGGCCAGCTGCTCGGCCCGCTCGGCCTGGCGGGGGGCGAGCGGTGACCGCGCCCGCCGCGGCCGTCCCGGACGGCCCCCGCCGCACCGTCGGGGTGCTGATCGAGGACCACTTCGACGCCACCGAGTTCCGGCTGTTCAACTCCTGGCTCCCGGCGCACGGCTACCGGGTCCGCTACCTGTCGCACCTGTGGGGGCAGCCCTCGCTGACCTTCGGCTCCAACCCGGACGACGGCACCGTCGAGGAGCACGTCACCGTCACCGAGGAGGTGGCCGGGGCCGATCCCGCGCAGTACGCCGGGATCATCTGCATCGGCGCCTACGCGATGGACCGGCTGCGCTACCAGGCCGAACTGCCGCCGCCCGGCGCGCCGAGCACCGCCCCCGCCGTGGCCTTCGCGCGGGCCGCGCTGGCCGAGCCGGGCGTCAAGGTCGGCGCGATCTGCCACTCGCTGTGGCTGCTGTGCGCGGACCCGGGGCTGCTCCGCGGGCGCCGGGTCACCTGCGCCCACAACATCGTCGGCGACGTCGAGAACACCGGTGCCGTGGTCGTCCGGGACACCGTCGGCGCCGCCACCGCCGACCTGGTGGTGGACGGCGACCTGGTGACCGCCCGGCACCCGGAGGTGACCGAGGAGTTCCTGGCCGCCTTCGTCCGCGAGATCGAGACCGCCTGGGCCGCCCCGGCCGCCCGCACCGCCCCCGCCGCCGCCCCCGTCCGAGGAGACGCCGCCATGCCCACCGAGCAGCAGGTCCGCACCGCCGTCCAGGGCTACGTCGACAGCTTCAACACCCGCGACCGGGACAAGTTCCTCGCCCTGCTGGCCGAGGACGTCGTCCAGGTCGACCCGGTCGGCTCGCCGGCCAACACCGGCCGGGCCGCCCTCGCCGACTTCTGGGACGGCCTGTTCGGGTCGGTCGAGAAGGTCGAGTTCGCGGTCACCGACCTGATCGTCAGCGGCGACGAGGCCGCGCTGACCTTCCACATCGTGCAGACCACCCCGGGCGGCCCGGTCGTCGTCGACGGCGTCGACGTCTTCCGGATCGACGGGGACGGCCGGATCGCCGAGGTCCGCGGCTACGTCGACGCGGCGCACGTCCGCGCCGGGAGCGCCGGGAGCTGACCCCGATGAGCGCTCTGGACACCCCGCCCGCCGACGCGGCCGACCCCGTCACCCCCGTCGCCCCGGCCGATCCGGTCGATCCGGCCGCCCCGGTCGACCCGGCCGGCGGCCCGGCCCGGCGGCGGCTGCGGCTGCGGACCTCGGTCGAGGAGGAGGGCCGCGCCACCTCGCCGCTGGAGCTCTTCTTCGACCTGGTCTTCGCCGTCGGCATGGCCGAGCTGGTCGCGGTGCTGCTGCACCGGCCCGACTGGGTCGGCGCCGCCCGGTTCGCGGCGCTGTTCGTGCCGGTGTGGTGGACCTGGGTCTGCTACACCTTCTACGCGGACCGCTTCGACAACGACGACCGGCTGTACCGGCTGGTGATGATCGTCGCGATGACCGCGGCGCTCGGTCTGGCGGTGATGGTTCCGGGCGCGTTCGCCGACGGCGCCGGGGCGGTCCGGTTCGCGCTCGGCTACCTGCTGGTCCGGCTGATCCTGATCGGCCTCTACCTGCGGGCGCACCACCACGCCCCGGAGGCCCGGCCGCTGACCCGCCGCTACCTGCAGGGGTTCGCGGCCGGGGCGGTCTGCTGGGGCCTGGCGGCCCTGCTGCCGCCGCCGCTCTGCTACGGCCTGTGGGCGCTCGGCCTCGGGCTGGAGATGGCGACCCCGCTGGTGTCCGCCACCGCGATCGGCCGGGTGCCGTTCAACCGCTCGCACATCCCGGAACGGTTCGGCCTGTTCACCATCATCGTGCTGGGCGAGGTGGTGGCGCTGAACGCCGCGGGCATCGCCACCAGCCACCTGCGCCCGGCCGCGCTGGCCACCGTGTTCGGCTCGCTGCTGGTGGGCGCCGCCCAGTGGTGGCTGTGCTTCGACTTCGTCGACGACACGCCGCTGCGGCAGTGGCGGCTGACCGGGCAGGTCTACGTCTACGGGCACCTGGTGGTGCACGCCGGCATCGCGGCCACCGGCGTCGGCGGGCTGCTGGCCACCGAGGCCGCCAACTCGGCGGGGGCCGGGAGCGCCTGGCGCCCGGTGCTGTGCCTGGGCATCGCCGCCTTCCTGTTCGGGATCGGCGCGATCCACCTGGTCAACGTCCGGCCGCCGGGGGACCTGCGGGCCTGGTCCCGGATCGGCCTGGGCGGGCTGCTCGCGCTGCTCGCCCTGGCCGGCCCGCCGCTGCCGCCGATCGGCCTGGAGGCGGTGCTGCTGGTCTGCCTGGCGGCGCAAATCACGGTCGAGGACAAGGTCCCCGACGTCCACACGATCCTGGCCCGCTCCGGAGGAACCCATGGTTAACCGACTGGACTTCACCTTCTCGGACACCGTCGCCGGCCGGGTGACGGCGGTCGAGCCGCTCGCCCGCCGCTTCACCCTGGCCACCATCGACGGCCGCCGCTTCGAGGTCTCCACGGCCGGCGGGCCCAGCGCCGAACTGCTGCGCAACCTCGACGAGCCGTACGTCGACGCGGGCGGGCACCTGGACGCGATGCTCGTCCCCGGCCGCTTCCTGTTCGTCCGGGGCGTGTTCTACCCGGGCGGGGAGCGGGCCCGCTTCGACGCCAAGCACCTGCTCTTCACCGGGCGCGGCCCGGAGGACCACCGCTTCGAGGAGTCCTCGTGGTGGGTCGACCAGCTGCGCGGCCTGGCCCGGTTCTACCGGCGGGCCCAGTTCGGCGACGGCCCGGTCGACTACCGCGACTACCGCACCGAGATCCGGCTCGGCGGCGAGAAGACCGCCAGTCACGTCCAGGAGACCGACACCATCTCCCGGCTGGTCTACGGCATGGCGACCGCCTACCTGCTGACCGGCGAGGAGGACTTCCTGGACGTCGCCGAGCGCGGCACCGAGTACCTGCGCGAGCACATGCGCTTCGTCGACGCCGAGGAGGACGTCGTCTACTGGTACCACGGGCTGAGCGTGAACGGGGACCTGGAGAAGAACCTGTTCACCTCCGAGTTCTCCGACGACTACGACGCGCTGCCGATGTACGAGCAGATCTACGCGCTGGCCGGCCCGGTGCAGACCTACCGGGTCACCGGCGACCCGCGGATCAAGGCCGACGCGGACGCCACGCTGCGCCTGTTCGACCGCTTCTACCTGGACCGGGAGCAGGGCGGCTACTTCTCGCACATCGACCCGATCCTGCTCACCCCCGACCACCCGTCGCTCGGCCCCAACCAGGCCCGGAAGAACTGGAACTCGGTCGGCGACCACGCCCCCGCGTACCTGATCAACCTGTACCTGGCGACCGGTGAGAAGGCGTACGCCGACATGCTGGAGTACACCTTCGACACCGTCGTCGAGCACTTCCCCGACGAGGGCAGCCCCTTCGTCCAGGAGCGGTTCCACCGCGACTGGTCGCACGACACCACGCACGGCTGGCAGCAGAACCGCGCCGTGGTGGGCCACAACCTGAAGATCGCCTGGAACCTGATGCGGATGCACGCGCTGCGCCCCAAGCACCGCTACCAGGACCTGGCCGACCGGATCGGCCGGACCATGCCCGCGGTCGGCAGCGACCGGCAGCGCGGCGGCTGGTACGACGTGGTGGAGCGGATCAACCCGGACGCCGCCGGGCGGCACGACTTCGTCTGGCACGACCGCAAGGCGTGGTGGCAGCAGGAGCAGGCGATCCTGGCCTACCTGGTGCTGTTCGCCGGCCTGGGCCGGGAGGAGTTCCGCGCCGAGGCCCGCTCCGCGCAGGCGTTCTACAACGCGTGGTTCCTCGACCACGACGAGGGCGCCGTCTACTTCAACGTGCTGGCCGACGGGCTGCCGTACCTGCTGGGCACCGAGCGGCTCAAGGGCAGCCACTCGATGAGCATGTACCACGCCTCGGAGCTGTGCTACCTCGCGGCGGTCTACGGCAACCTGCTGGTGGCCGGCCGGGCGATGGACTTCTGGTTCAAGCCCGACCCGGCGGTGGTGCCGGACCGGCTGCTGCGCGTCTCCCCCGACCTGCTGCCGCCCGGCGCGGTCCGGATCGACCGGGTGCTGGTCGACGGGGAGCCCTACGAGGACTACGACGAAGCCGAACTGACGGTGCGTCTGCCGGAGACCTCGGGCCGGATCACGGTCCAGGTGCGGCTCGCGCCCGCCCTGGTGCAGGAGGAGATCCGATGAGTGTGCTGTTGCGTGCGCGGACGGTCGGGAGCACCGTCACGGCGACCCTGGCGGGCGAGATCAACTCGACCACCTCGGGCGGGCTGCAGGCCCAGCTGCTGCCGCTGGTGGCCGAGGACAGCACGCTGCTGGTGGACCTGAGAGCCGTCGACTACATCTCCAGCGCGGGCCTGCGGACCCTGCTGATCGTGCACCGGCAGGCCCAGCGGCTGCGGGCCCGCATCGTCCTCGTCGGGCTGACGGAGGAGGTGCGCTTCGTGATGTCGGCCACCGGCTTCCTCGACTTCTTCCAGATCGGCGACGACCTGGAGGACGGCCTGGAGGAGGAGCCGGAGCGCGTGGGCCGGTGACCGGGCAGGACTTCCGGGAGCGGGTCGACGGGTACCCGACGCACCGGATCGCCGGGTACCCGGTCCGGGCCGGCCGGCCGTTCCCGCACGGGGCGGTCCCGGTGCCGGGCGGCGTCAACTTCTCGGTCTACTCGGACCGGGCGACCCGGATGAGCCTGGTGCTGTTCGAGCACGGCGGCGCCCGGCCGGTCGCCGAGCTGGAGTTCCCGCCGGAGTTCCGGATCGGCAGCGTGTACGCGATGACGGTGTTCGGGCTGGACGTGGAGGACCTGCAGTACGGGTTCCGCGCGGACGGGCCGTTCGACCCGGCGCGCGGGGACCGCTTCGACCCGGCGCGGGTCCTCGGCGACCCCTACGCCAAGCTGGTCTCCGGCCGGGACGTGTGGGGCCGCGAACCGGACCGGTCCGACCTCTACCCGTACCGCTCCCAGGTGGTGGCCGAGGACTTCGACTGGGGCGGCGACACCCCGCTGCGCATCCCCTACGAGGACCTGGTCGTCTACGAGGCGCACGTGCGCGGCTTCACCCGGCACCCGTCCTCGGGCGTCTCCGCCCCCGGCACCTACGCCGGCCTGGTCGAGAAGATCCCGTACCTGGTCGAACTGGGCGTCAACTGCGTGGAGCTGCTGCCGGTCTTCGAGTTCGACGAGTTCGACAACCCGCGCAGCGACC
Source organism: Kitasatospora sp. NPDC088391 (assembly GCF_044753345.1). NCBI lineage: Bacteria > Bacillati > Actinomycetota > Actinomycetes > Kitasatosporales > Streptomycetaceae > Kitasatospora > Kitasatospora sp. NPDC088391. Next base: position 97,023 of record NZ_JBIVNB010000004.1, on the reverse strand, counting down.
CGGTCACCGGGGAGCGGCTGCTCGACTACTGGGGCTACAACACCGTCCACTTCTTCGCCCCCAAGGCGGGCTACGCCGCCACCGGCCGGCACGGCATGCAGGCCGACGAGTTCAAGCACCTGGTGCGCGAACTGCACCGGGCCGGCCTCGAAGTGGTGCTGGACGTCGTCTTCAACCACACCGCGGAGGGCAACGAGCACGGCCCGACGCTGTCGTTCCGCGGGCTGGACAACGCGACGTACTACATGCTCACGCCGCAGGGCGAGTACTACAACTTCAGCGGGACCGGGAACACCGTCAACTGCAACCACCCGGTGGTGCGCGACTTCGTGCTCAACTGCCTGCGCTACTGGGTCGCGGAGTACCACGTCGACGGCTTCCGCTTCGACCTGGCCGCGATCCTGGACCGCGGCCCGGACGGCACCCCGCTGCCCAACCCGCCGCTGCTGGAACAGCTGGCCCACGACCCGGTGCTGCGGCACACCAAGCTGATCGCCGAGGCCTGGGACGCCGGCGGCCTCTACCAGGTCGGGCAGTTCCCCAACTACGGCCGCTGGTCGGAGTGGAACGGCCGGTTCCGGGACGCGGCGCGGCGCTTCGTCAAGGGCGAGCCCGGGGTCGCGGGCGAACTGGCGACCCGGATGGCCGGCTCGCCCGACCTGTACCGGGACCGCTCGGCCACCGCCTCGATCAACTTCGTCACCTGCCACGACGGCTTCACCCTGCACGACCTGGTCTCCTACAACGGCAAGCACAACGAGGCCAACGGCGAGGACAACCGGGACGGCTCCGACGACAACCTGAGCTGGAACTGCGGCGAGGAGGGCCCCACCGCCTCCCCGCACGTGGCCGCGCTGCGGCTGCGGCAGATGAAGAACCTGCTGCTGATCCTGCTCACCAGCCAGGGCGTGCCGATGCTGCTGGCCGGCGACGAGGTGGGCCGCACCCAGCACGGCAACAACAACACCTACTGCCAGGACAACGAACTCTCCTGGTTCGACTGGGACCTGCTGGACGACCGGGCCGAACTGCTGGAGTTCACCAGGGCGCTGATCGCCTTCCGCCGGGCGCACCCCTCGCTGCGCCGCGCCGACCCCCCGGTCGGCGCGGCGGCGCCCGGGCAGCCGCTGCCGGACGTCAGCTGGCACGGCGTCCGGCCCTGGCAGCCCGACTGGTCCGCGCACGTGCGCCTGCTCGCCCTGCTGCGCGGCGGCCGGCCCGAGGGCGGGCCGGCCGGGGCGGGCGACGAGCACGTCTACGTCGCCCTGAACGCCCACTGGGAGGCGCACGACCTGGAACTGCCGCGGCTGCCCGACGGCGAGACCTGGCACCTGTTCACCGACACCGGGGCGGCGCACCCCCACGCGCTGCACCCGATCGGCGCGGAGCCGCCGCTGCTGCACCCCGAGCGCTACCACCTGGGCCCGCACTCCGCGGTCGTCCTGGTGGGCCGCCCCCGCACCGCCTGACCCGTCATCACCTTCGAGGAGGAGCCGGAACCATGGCCTTCGACGTACGCCTGCACGTGGACAGCGACAGAGCCACCATCGAGCTGCTGGGCGAGCTGGACGCCTCCACCGCCACCCACTTCCACGACACCATCGACGCGGTCGTCCGCACCGGCGTCGACGTGCTGCTGATCAACGCCGAGCAGCTGACCTACATGTCCAGCGCCGGGCTGCGCTCGCTGGTCTTCGCCCGGCAGAAGATGGGCGAGCGGGCCCGGATCAGCATCTCGGGCGCGGCCGACCCGGTGGCCCGCTCGATCCGGCTGGCCGGCTTCGACCACAGCATCGAACTCCTGGAAGCCTGAGCGGATGCGCGGCGACACCATGGACCGGGAGAACCCGACGGCGGCGACCCTCGCCGTCCCCGCGGCGCTCGGATCGCTGCACCAGGTCGCCGACTTCGTGCGGGGCCTGGCCGACCGGGCCGGCCTGTCGACCGAGGCGGCCTACCGGCTGCGGCTGGCCGCCGACGAGCTGGCCACCAACATCGTGGTGCACGGCTACCGGGGCGCGCCCGGCCCGATCCGGCTGGCCGGGCACGTCGACGGGCAGGAGGTCCGGCTGCGGTTCGAGGACGACGCCCCGCCCTTCGACCCGCGCCGGACCGCGCTCCCGCCGGACCTGGACCGCCCGCTGTCCGAGCGGCGGATCGGCGGGCTGGGCGTCTTCCTCGCCCTGACCTCGGTCGACTGCTTCGACTACGAGCGCACCGACGGGCACAACGTGTGCACGCTCGCGGTCCGCGGCGCCGGCCCCGGCTGCCTCGCGGCACCGACCCCCCACGGGGCCACCGACACGACGACGGGATGACTCCGATGCCGACCAAGACCCGGGTACTGGTGCTGAAAGGGCGTCAGCAGGTGCCGTCCGAGCTGCTCTCCGCACTGGAGCTGATCGGCGTGGAGGTGCTGCTGCGCTCCCCCGGCGAAGTGCTCACCTCGGACCCCGGGCGGCTCGGCGCCACCGACGTGCTGCTCGCACCGGCGGAGCTCGCGCCCCGCTCGGTGCGGGCGGTGCAGCACCGGCTGCAGGACGAGGGCCGCACCCCGAGCATCGTCGCCTTCGCCGCCGACGAGCTGCACGCCCTGGACCGGCACGTCCGCGCCGGGGCCGACTACCTGGCGCCGCCGTTCCACCCGGAGCTGGTCCGGGCCCGGCTGCGGGACTGCCACGAGCACTCCGGGTTCGGCCACGCCATGGAGGACGTCACCGCGCACGCCGAACTGCTCAGCTACGAACGCGAGCTGGAGATCGGCCGGGAGATCCAGCGGGGCTTCCTGCCGGAGCAGCTGAGCATCCCCGAGGGCTGGGACATCGACGTCCGGTTCCGGCCCGCCCGGACCGTGGCCGGGGACTTCTACGACGTCTTCGAACTGGTCAACAACCGGCGGCTGGCGCTGGTCGTCGCGGACGTCTGCGACAAGGGCGTCGGCGCGGCGCTGTTCATGGCGCTGATCCGCAGCCTGCTCCGGCACACCGCCGAGCAGAGCGGCCTGCAGAGCCTGATCGCCGCCGAACTGCTCGGCACCGACGCCGTCCGGCAGCAGCAGAACCGGGCCATCCCCGTGGTCGGGGCGACCCCGCTGCTGAACGCCGTCACCGGCACCAACAACTACCTGATCCGCAACCACATCAGCCAGGGCTACTTCGCCACCATGTTCTTCGGGGTGCTCGACCCGGCCACCGGGAACCTGGTCTACATCAACGGCGGCCACAACCCGCCGGTGCTGGTCAGCGGCGGCGAACCGGTCCTGCTGGAGCCCACCGGACCGGCCGTCGGCGTCATCCCGGACAGCGTGTTCACCCTCGGCTACACCCGGATCTCGCCCGGCGAGAGCCTGTTCATCTACACCGACGGCGTCACCGAGGCCCGCTCCGAGTCCGGCGCCTTCTTCGGCGAGGAGCAGCTGTACGGGCTGCTGCGCCGCCGCCCCGAGTCCGGCCGGGAGCTGGTCGGCCGGCTGGACGAGGCGCTGCGCGACTTCGTGGGCGCGGCCGAGCAGTCCGACGACATCACCATGATGGCGGTCCACTGGTCCGCCGCCACGTCCTGAGGAGCGGGAGCGTGTCGCAGATCGTCACCGTGCACTCGTACCGCGGCGGCACGGGCAAGTCGAGCACCGCGGCGAACCTGGCCGTGCTGCTGGCCCGCGCCGACCGGCGGGTCGGCCTGGTCGACCTGGACATCCAGACCCCGGCCCTGGACGCCGTGTTCGACCTGGCCCCGGCCGGGCCCCGGTACACGCTCGCCGACTACCTGGTCGGCCGGTGCGAGATCGAGGAGGCGGCCGGGGCGGTGCACGCCGACGCCGGGCACGCCGGCCTGTTCCTGGTGCCCGCCCGCAGCCGGGTCGCGGGCGGCGGCGAGGTGATGGGCCACGGCTACGACGTCGGCCTGCTCCGCGAGGGCTTCGACCGGCTGATCGACTCGCTCGCCCTGGACGTGCTGCTGCTCGACACCCGGGCCGGCTTCACCAACGAGACGGTCACCGCGATGGCCAGCGCCGACGTGCTGCTGGTGCTGGCCCGGGCCGACCGGCTCGACCTGGCCGGCGCCGCGGAGACCCGGGCGGTCGCCGAACGGCTGGGCTGCCCCGAACCGGTCGTGGTGGTCAACCACGCCTCCGGCGGCCGCCTCCCGCCCGGCTTCCGCGAACAACTGGGCGCCGGCCTGGGCGCCCCCGTGGCGGCCGTCCTCCCCTACGCCCCGGAAATGGCCCTGCTCGCAGGCGAACGCCTGTTCAGCAACGCCTACCCGCACCACCCGCTGGTCTCCGGCTACCGGCGCCTCCTGACCACCGTCCGCACCCCCCGCCCCTGACCCACCGTCACCCCCCGCGCAGCTCGTTCGTGTCCGCAGTCCCGCAGCCTCCCCTCCCCCACCCCTCCGCCCCGCGCAGTCCCCGTCCCCGTCCTGTCCCCGCCCCTCCCCCGTTTCCCGCACTGCCCCGCACGCCCCTGTCCGCAGTCCCGCAGCGACCTGGAGAGAGCATGATCGGCACCGGAATCGGCAGCAGAAGCACCGGCACGGCCTCCCCGCAGGCGCCACCCCTTCCGGTCCTGCGGACGGTGCCGATCGAGCGGGCGGCCCGGCCCGCCGTGGCGTCCGTCGGGCGGATTCCCGTGCTGGACGTGCGGCCGCGGGTGGACGGCGGGCGACCGGCCAGGGCGGTGCCGGGCGAGGTCTTCGAGGTGTCGGCGACGGTCTTCCGGGAGGGCCACGGCGCGGTCGCCGCGCAGGTCGTGCTCACCGACCCGGACGGCCGGTCGGCGCCGCCGGTCCGGATGCGGCAGGTCGCCCCGGGCACCGACCGCCACGCCGCCGAGGTGTCCGCCGACCGGACCGGCGACTGGACGTACCGGGTGGAGGGCTGGTCGGACCCGTTCGCGGACTGGCGCCACGCCGCCGAGGTGAAGGTCCCGGCCGGCCTGGACACCGGGCTGGTGATGGCCCAGGGCGCGGTGCTGCTGGTCCGGGCCGCCCTGGAGGCCGGGGCCGGACCGGCCGGGCCGGAGGCGGCGCGGCGGCTGCGGGCCGCGGCGGCGCAGCTGCTCGACGAGGGGCTCGACCCCGCCGGGCGGCTGGCCGCGGCGCTGTCCCCCGAGGTGGTCGCGCACCTGGAGCACCGGCCGCTGCGCGACCTGACGACCCGTTCGGCGGAGTTCCCGCTCCGGGTGGACCGGCAGCGGGCCCTGTACGGCGCCTGGTACGAGTTCTTCCCGCGCTCGGAGGGCGCCGGACCGGACCCGGACCGGCCGGGCCGGCTGCGCCCCGGCACGCTGCGCTCCGCGGCCCGGCGGCTGGACGCGGTGGCGGGGATGGGCTTCGACGTGGTCTACCTGCCGCCGGTCCACCCGATCGGCACCAGCCACCGCAAGGGCCCCGGCAACAGCGCCGCGGCGGGGCCGGACGACCCGGGCTCGCCGTGGGCGATCGGCTCGGCCGCGGGAGGCCACGACGCGGTCCACCCCGAGCTGGGCACCCTGGAGGACTTCGACGCCTTCGTGGCCCGGGCCCGCGCGCTCGGCCTGGAGGTGGCGCTCGACCTGGCGCTGCAGTGCTCCCCCGACCACCCGTGGGTCACCGAGCACCCCGAGTGGTTCCGCCACGAGCCGGACGGCTCGATCGCGTACGCCGAGAACCCGCCCAAGAAGTACCAGGACATCTACCCGTTGGACTTCGACACCGACCCCGAGGGCCTGTTCGCCGCCTGCCTGGGCGTGGTGCGGCACTGGATGGCGCACGGCGTGCGGATCTTCCGGGTCGACAACCCGCACACCAAGCCGGTCGCCTTCTGGGAGCGGCTGATCGCCGCGCTGCACGCCACCGACCCCGACGTGGTGCTGCTGGCCGAGGCGTTCACCCGGCCCGCGATGCTCAGGACGCTGGCCCGGGTCGGCTTCCACCAGTCGTACACCTACTTCACCTGGCGCAACTCCAAGCCCGAGGTGGAGTCCTACCTGTCCGAACTGGCCGGCCTGGACGGCTCGGAGAGCGCCGCCTACCTGCGGCCCAACCTGTTCGTCAACACGCCCGACATCCTCAGCTCCTACCTCCAGTACGGCGGCCGCCCGGCATTCGAGGCCCGCGCGGTGCTGGCCGCGACCGCGGGGCCCAGCTGGGGCGTGTACGCGGGCTTCGAACTGGGCGAGAACCTGGGCACCCGGCCCGGCGGCGAGGACTACCTGGACTCGGAGAAGTACCAGCTCCGGCCGCGCGACTGGGACGCGGCCGCCGCCGAGGGCCGCACCCTGGCACCGCTGCTGACCCGGCTGAACGGGCTGCGCCGCGCCCACCCCGCCCTCCAGCAGCTGCGGAACCTGCGCTTCCACCGGGCCGACGACGACGCGGTGGTCTGCTTCTCCAAGCGGGCCGCCCGCCCCGACGGCGGCACCGACCGGGTGCTGGTGGTGCTCAACCTGGACCCGCACGCCGTCCGGGAGACCACCGTCCGCCTCGACCTGCCGGCCCTCGGCCTGGAGCGCGGCGCGCGGTTCGCGGTCCGGGACGAGCTGACCGGCGAGGTCTACGACTGGGGCCGGGACAACTACGTCCGGCTGGACCCGCGCCACCAGGTCGCGCACGTCCTGACCTGGGTGGAGCCGGACCCGGCCGGGGCTAGTCGGCCGTGACGACCTGCACGCCGCGCCAGAACGCGACCCGGTCGCGGACGTGCTCGGCCTCCGGCTTCGGGTCCGGGTAGTACCAGGCCGCGTCCGGGTTCTCGGCGCCGTCCACCGCGACCGTCCAGTACCGGGCGGTGCCCTTCCAGGAGCAGACCGTGGTGGTGTCGCTGGGGGCGAAGTACTCCCGGTTCAGCGCCTCCGGCGGGAAGTAGTGGTTCCCCTCGACCAGCACCGTGTCCGCCGACTCGGCCAGTACCGCGCCGTTCCACACCGCACGCACCATCGGTGCCACCGCCTTCCGTGTTCCGCCGGTTCCTGTCCCGTCGTCAACTCCCGCCGCCGCCGGAACATTCCGCGCCGTCAGCGGAGGCGGGCCGCGGCGACGGCGAGCAGCAGCAGGAGCAGGAGCAGCACGGTCGGGACCAGGCAGGCCCAGCCGCCGAGGGCGCGGCGGGTCTCGACGTGGCCGCCCGGGGCGGTGCCGGGCAGTGCACCGGCTACGGGCCCCGCCTCGCGGCCTCCTTCGCCCACCCCGCCTGACCCCGCCCCCTCCGCCCCCCTCCGCCCGCCGGCCGGCCCCGCTCCCCGGGGCCGGCCCTCCGACTAGAATGTGAACATCGTTCACATGCAGGCAGGCCAGGAAGGGCGGACGATGACCCGCACCAGCTCCCCGTACCACCACGGCGACCTGCGCGCCGCCTGCCTGCGCGCCGCCCGCGAACTGCTGGAGGAGGACGGCAGCGCCGCCCTCTCGCTGCGCGCCGTCGCCCGCCGGGCGGGCGTCTCGGCGACCGCCCCCTACCGGCACTACGCCGACCGGGAGGCGCTGGTCGCGGCGGTCGCCGCCGAGGGGTACGGCGAACTCGCCGCCGCGCTGGCGGCGGCCCACCCCGCCCCGCGCACCCCCGAGGACCTGGCCCGGGTCGCCGTCGCCTACGTCCGGTTCGCCCTCGACCACCCGGCCCTGTTCCGGACGATGTTCGCCGAACCCTGCGACCCCGCCGATCCGGACCGGGCCGCCGCGACCGGCGCCATGCGGCAGTACGTCCGCGACCTCGTCACCGGCGTCTACCCCCGCGCCGACCCGGACGCCCTCTCCACCGCCGTCTGGGCCGTCGTCCACGGCCTGGCCTTCCTCCACCTCGACGGCAAGCTCGACGCCGCCTCCCCCGAAACCGTCGCCACCCAGGTCCGCAGCGCCGTCGAGGCCCTGCTCACCCGCTAGGGACTAGCGGTACCAGCGGCGGTGCACGACCGGTCCGACGGACAGCGTCGCCGCGGCGGCCACCGCGCCGACCAGGAGGGAGGGGCGGCCGCCGCCGTTGAGGAGGGCGCCCAGGCAGGCGGCGGCGAGAACCGGGGGGCGGAGCAGGGTGAGCGGGCCGAGGCCGACGACCACGGCGAGGGTGCTGGCCCGGAACGGCAGCAGGAAGTACGCGGCGAACGAGAGCAGCACGGCGGCGGCGTAGGCGGTGAGCAGAAGCAGGTAGCCGAGGCCGCCGGCGGCCAGGGTCGCGTAGGCGCGCGCCGGGTCGGCCGCGGTGAGCAGCAGGAGCAGGGCGGTCAGCGCGGGGGCGAGCAGCAGGACGGCGCCGACCGCCAGGCCGCGCAGCGCGGCCCGCAGGGTGGCGCGGTGCTTGCGGATGCGGGCGTCGCGGCCGGCGTAGGCCCGGAAGCCGCTGAACGCCGCGTCGACCAGGGCGAGCACGGCGAGCGGCAGCGCGGGCGTCACCGGGCGGCCCGGGCGAACTGCTCGGCGTCGAGGAGGCGGCGGGAGGCGCGGCCGAGGGCCTGCCGGAGCGGTGCCTCCAGTTGCGGGCGGACGCCGAGGACCGGGCGCAGCGTGGTGCAGAAGGGGTTGGCCACCCGCCGGGGTTCGTAGAGCAGCGGTCGCATGCCGGGCGCCGCGGCGGCGGCCCGCAGCAGGGACTCGTCGCCGTGCGCCCGCCGGGCGGAGGCGACGCCGTCGTGGCGGCCCAGCGGGTGGCGCATCCGGGCCCGGTGGAACACCCAGGCCCCGACAGGGGCGAGGCCGGTGGCGGCGATGTCGTAGTGGCAGAACGCCATCGCGGGGGATGCGCCCTGGGCCCGGAAGAACTCCGCCAGCGCGGGTTCGGGGAAGTGGTGCAGCACGCCGGTGGAGACGTAGACGGTGGCGGCCTCCGGCAGGGCGAAGGCGTTGCCGTGGACGAAGCGGCAGTCGAGCCGTTCGGCCCGGGCCAGCCGGTCCGCCTCGCCGACCAGGGCGGCGTTGAGGTCGACCCCGACCAGCTCGACGTCCGGGCCGAGGGCGCCGGTGGCCGCCAGCCAGCGGATCAGGAAACCCAGTCCGCAGCCGATGTCGACCAGGCGGAACGGCCCGGGGTGGCCGGTGGCCCGGATCGCGGTGCGCAGCGGGCCGATCAGGTGGACCAGCCGTCGGCCGAGCCGGAGTTCCTCGCTCAGGCGCTGGAGTTCGGTGTGCACGCGGATCAGCAGGCGGTCCACGGCGTCCGGGTCCAGCACCCCGTCCCGGTCGGCGGGCAGTGCGGCGACCAGCCGGGCGGCCCGCAGGTCGCCGTCGGCGCGCAGCAGTTCGACCGCTTCGGCGCGCCGTACCGGCAGCCGTCGGCCGCTCTCCGGGTCGACCGCGGTGATCAGGTCGGATATCTCCAGCTGCGGCACGAGGCAGCACCCTACGCGATCGGCCCCGCCCGCCGTCGAACGGCCGTCCGGACCGGGCCGGTTCAAAGACGGCTCCTCGCCGATCCGGCCGTCCCGGGAGGGCGCGGCGCTCTAGGGTGTGGCCGTGGAGGAGTCGGAGCGGACCGCGGTCGCGGTCGAGGAGATCGCGGAGATCGCGGCGCTGGCCGACCCCGTGCTGCGGAACCTGCGGATCACCCTGGCCTATCACGAGCTGGCCGTGGCGACGGCCCGCGTCCTGGGCCGGGAGAACGTCAGCTGGTGCGCGTTCGGGGCCTGGGCGTCGAACACCGCCGGGCGGTCGATCCGCGGGGAGAGCGCCCCGGCGGCGGTCCGGGCCGCCGTCGCCCTGGCCCGGCGGGCCCCGGCGCCGCTGCGGCCGCTCGGAGAGCTGCCGGGGCGGGTCGTCCGGCAGGTCGCCGCGCACGTGGCGGACGGGAACCTGCTGGTCTTCCGGGACCTCGGGCCGCTGTTCGCCGACCTGGTCGAGGAGTTCGGCCGCCCGGGGCCGCCGGGGCCGGTCCACGGGCGGGCGGTGGAGCGCTGCGTCGCCCGGCTCCGCCCGGGGCCGGCGGAGGACGGCGGCCAGGACCTGCTGGTCGCCGCGGTGCACAGCTACGGCCGGGCCTTCCTGGCTGCCGACCCGGGCGAGCGGGCCGAGCACGTGCTGCTCGCCAACCTCCGGGTCGGCCTGCACGAGCAGATCAGGCTGCAGCAGGCGATCGCCGGGGCGCTCGCCCCGCCCGCGGGCGTCCCGCTGCTCGGCCTGCTGCGGCGCTCCTGGGAGGCCGTGATCACCCGGCGGCTGATGGACCTGGCGCTGCCCGCCGCGGACTTCGGGACGACCGGCCGCCCGGTCTCCCAGCGGATCGGCGCGGACGTGCGCGGCGGCGGCCCGGCCGGGACGCCGTTCCCGGCGGCCCTGACCCGGCTGCGCAACGTCGAACTGAAGGCCCTGCTGTACGACATCGACCGGACGCCGAACACCCTGGCGGGCAGCGCCGCCGCCGACTGGGCGCTGCTGGGCGACCGGATGAACTTCGTCGCCGACCTGTTCCGGTCCCGGCAGCAGGAGCAGTCGCTGCTCCGGGCCCCGTTCACGGCGGAGCAGGCGGCCGCGATCCGCCGGGGCGCGGTGCCCGCCCCGGGGCCGTGGTGACGGACCGTCAGTCCAGCGCGGCGAGCAGGCGTTCGGCGAGCTGCCGGGACGAGGCGGGGTTCTGGCCGGTCCACAGGGAGCGGTCCGCCTCGGTGTGCGGCAGCAGCGGGAGCCGTCCCTTGGTGTAGCGGGCGCCGTTCTCGCGCAGCCGGTCCTCCAGGAACCAGGGGGCCTTGCGGCCGAAGCTGTTCAGCTTCTCCTCGGTGGTGGAGAGCGCGGTCATCCGGTAGCCGGCGAACGGCCAGGAGCCGTCGTCGGCGCGGGCGGCGAGCAGCGCGGCGGGGCCGTGGCAGAGCAGCGCCAGCGGACGGCCGGAGGCGAGGCGGGCGGTGAGCAGCGCGCCGGAGACCGGGTCGTGCGCGAGGTCCTCCATCGGGCCGTGGCCGCCGGGGTAGAAGACCAGGTCGAAGGCGTCCGGGTCGACCCGGTCCAGCGCGGCCGGGCGGTCGAGCACGTCCCGGACGGCGGCGAGGTGCTGTTCGACCTCGCGCAGGGTGCGGGGCAGTCCGGCGGTACGGCCCATGCTGATCCGGTCCAGGGTGGGGGGCCGGCCGCCGGGGGTGGCGACGACGGCCTGCCAGCCGGCGCCGGTGAAGAGCTTGTGGGGCAGCGCCAGCTCCTCGCCCCAGAAGCCGGTGGGGTGCTCCGTGCCGTCCTTGAGCGTCCAGTGGTCGGCCGCCGTGACGACGAACAGGACTCGGGTCATGGTTCTCGCCCCTCCTCGGGGTGCGTGCTGTCGGGCCCTCTCCCCCACCGTGTCACGGCCCGGCCGCCGGGGCGGATCGCGGCGGCGGGCGCGGGCCCGACGAGCCGGGCCGTCGAGATCCGGTGGTAGAAGTTCGGGGCGGGCCGGGTCGGCGCGATCGCCGGGACCGCGGGACTCCCGCAGACTCGGAGCGTGGTGGAGCACGGCGAGGGCGCGGGCCCGCAGCGGTCCCGGCTCCGGATGCCCTACCGGGTCCGGGGCCCGGCGGGGCTGATCGCGTGGCGGCTCGCCCTGGTGCTGGCGATCGTCCTGGCGGCGGCCGTCGTGGTGTTCCTCGGCCGGGCCGGCTACCGGGACTCGGACGGCGCACCGGTCGGGTGGCTGACCAGCTTCTACTACGCGGCGGTCACCCTGACCACGATCGGCTACGGCGACGTGGTGCCGGTCAGCGACACCGCCCGGCTGGTCAACACCCTGGTGATCACCCCGCTGCGGCTCGGCTTCCTGCTGGTCCTGGTGGGCACCACGTTCCGGGCCCTGACCGAGCGCACCCGGGCGCAGTGGCGCGAACAGTCCTGGAGGCGCAGGGTGCGCGGACACACCGTCCTGATCGGATACGGCACCAAGGGCCGGGCGGCCGCGGCGACCCTGCGGGCCCGCGGCGTGGCCCCGCGCGACATCGTCGTGGTCGACACCTCGGCCGCCGCGGTCGACGACGCCAACCGGCACGGCCTGGTCGGGATCGTCGGCGACGGCACCCGCGCGGAGGTGCTGGCCCGGGCCGAACTCGGCCTGGCCGCCCGGGTGCTGATCGCCACCACCCGGGACGACACCGCGGTCCTCGCCGCCCTGACCGCCCGCCGGATGAACCCGGGCGCGCTGGTCACCGCGTCCGTGGAGCACGCCGAGAACGCGCCGCTGCTGCGCGACAGCGGCGCCGACAACGTCATCACCGCCGCCGACACCGCGGGCCACCTGCTCGGGGTCGCCTCGCTCAGCCCGGACGTCGGCACCGTCCTGGAGGACCTGCTGTCCGCCGGACTCGGCCTGGAGGTCGCCGAACGGCGGCCCGCCCCCGAGGAGGTCGGGCAGGACCCGCGCCGGCTCGCCGAACCGGTCCTCGCCGTGGTCCGCGACGGCCGCCCGCTGCGGTACGGCGACCCGAGCATCGGCACCGTCCGGGCCGGGGACCGCCTGATCGTGGCCCGCGAGACGCCCCCCGCGGCCTGAGCAGGCACCGGGGCACCGGGCCGCCCGGCGGGGCGTCAGAGCGCGGGCGGGGCCTGCGGCGCGTCCGGGGCCCGGGCGTCGACGGCGGCCGCGGCGGCGTCCGCGGCGACCCCGGCCACCACCAGCAGGTCGCGCACGGCCAGGCGGACCGCCTCGGTCGGCGGGCCCTGCCGGGGCGGGGCCTGGGCCGCCGCGGCGAGCGCGCCCCGTACGCAGGTCTCCCGGGCGGCCCGTCCCGGCTCCGCCGCCGCGTACGCCGACAGGGTCGCGGCGAGCGTCTCCACCGCCGGCAGCAGCGCCCGCCGGTCCGGTCCTCCGGCGTCGGCCGTGAACCGGGCCAGGGTCAGGCAGCTGTTGGCGAGCATCCCCAGCCGCAGCGCCGTGCCGCTCGACGCCCGCACCGAGTGCCGCTGCCGCCGCCAGCGGGGCGTGCGCCGGGCGACGTCGACCATGTCGGTCCTGGCCCGGTCCACGTCCCCCAGCAGGCGGTACAGGGCGTGCGACTCCAGCGGCAGCAGCAGGTCCGGGTCGCCCGCGTCGGCCCGGGCGCCCAGCCGCAGCAGCCCCGCCAGGCCCCGGAAGGTCTCCGCCTCCGCGCCCCGGAGCAGCTTCAACGGGTGGGCGGGGAACAGCAGTTGACTGAAGAGCAGGGCGACGCCGGCCCCGACCAGCACGTCCAGCACCCGGTCGACGCCGGCCTCCCGGCCGGAGGCCAGCGCGATCACCGCACTGGCCGCGGCCTGCGCCATCGTCACCCGCTCGCCGTCCAGCGCGAGCGCCACCAGCAGCGACAGCAGCACCGCGCAGCCCACCGCGAGGGCCCCGTGGCGGTGGCCGAAGAGCGCGTACGCGCCCTGGCCGACCAGCACGCCCCACACCACGCCGAGCACCACCCGGACGGCGTTGGTGCCCCGGCCGCCCACCGGCGTGTTCAGCGCCACCACCGCGGCCATCGGGGCGAACAGCGGCAGGTGGTGGTCGAACAGCATCCGCGCCACCCACCAGGCCAGCGCGCACGCCACCGCCTGCTGGAGCACCGGCCACAGCTGCCCGCGCGTCCGCCGCCGCACCCCGCCCACGCCACCCCTCCGGACCCGCCGCCCCCGTCCCGGCGCGGGGGAACCGGACAGGTCCCGCGTCCGCCGCCGCCGCACACCCGGTGGGGACCGGACGGCCCAAGGGGTTCACCCGCCCCGGGGAGCGCGCCGACCGGCAGGCCGGGTCGCGGCAGGCAGCGGCTATCCATCCCGGTATGAGCACAGAGACCAGCGGGGCGCAGTACCGCCTCGCGGCCGGCGACTTCCACGCCACCGTCACCGAATCGGGCGCGGGGCTGCGCGAGCTCCTGCACCGGGGGGAGCCGCTGCTGCTCTCCTACGGCCCCGACGAGCCCGCACCGGCGGCGTTCGGCCAGCTGCTGATCCCCTGGCCCAACCGGGTCCGGGACGGCCGCTACACCTTCGACGGGCGGACGTACCAGCTCGACCTGTCCGAACCCGAACTGGGCAACGCGATCCACGGGCTGACCAGGTGGGCGCCCTGGCAGGCCGCCGGGCAGGGGTCCGACCGGGTCATCCTCACCCACCGGCTGACCGGCTCCGCCGGCTACCCGTTCCGCCTCGACCTGACCGCCGCCTACACCCTGGACGCCGACACCGGCCTCACCGTCCGCCTCACCGCCCGCAACACCGGCACCCGCACCGCCCCCTACGCGCACGGCATGCACCCGTACCTGACCGTCGGCGAACCCGTCGACGACTGCGAACTGCAGCTGCCCGGGCACCGGTTCCAGCCCGTGGACGAGCGGATGCTCCCGGAGGGGCCGCCACTGCCGGTGGCCGGGACGCCCTACGACTTCACCGCGCCCCGGAGGATCGGCGACCTGCCGATCGACCGGGCCTTCACCGACCTGGTCCGCGACGGCGACGGCCGGGCCTGGGTCCGGCTGGCCGGCTCCCGGCGCGCGGTGCGCTTCTGGTCCGACCGCGCCCAGCCCTGGCTGGAGGTGTACACCGCCGACAACGTGCCCGACGACCGGTGGCGCCGCGGCCTGGGCGTGGAGCCGATGACCGGCCCGCCGAACGCGCTGGCCAGCGGCACCGACCTGATCCGGCTCGCGCCCGGCGAGTCGTGCACCGGCTCCTGGGGAGTCCTGCCCGGCTGACCGGCCGGGTCCGCAGAAAGGACAGACATGGTTCAGGGCTTCTCCCGGGAACCCGGCACGCACGGCCCGCTCACCGCGGTCCCGCCGGCCGGCCTCCGGAAGATCCAGTGGTGGGCCGCCGCGATCGCGGTCGGCGGCTTCCTGTTCGGCTTCGACACCGGCGTGGTGTCCGGGGCCCTGCTGTACATCCGCGACGACTTCCACCTGAACTCCTTCGAACAGGGCAGCGTGGTCAGCGTCCTGCTGGTCGGCTCGGTGATCGGCGCGCTGGTCGCGGGCCGGCTCGCCGACCGCTGGGGCCGGCGCCGACTGCTCGGCGCGGTCGGCGCGGTCTTCCTGGTGGGCACCGCGATCGCGGTGTTCTCCACCGGCTACCCGATGCTGCTGGCGGCCCGGATCGTGCTGGGCCTCGCGGTGGGCACCGCCTCCGCGCTGGTTCCGGTCTACCTGTCGGAGATCTCGCCGACCTCGATCCGCGGCCGGCTGCTGACCCTCAACCAGCTGATGATCACCATCGGCATCCTGGCCGCGTACCTGGTGAACCTGGCCTTCGCCAGCGGCGGCCGGTGGCGGGAGATGTTCGCCTGCGGCGCGGTGCCCGCGCTGGTCCTGGTGGCCGCCGCGCTGTGGTTCCTGCCCGAGTCCCCGCAGTGGCAGATCGCCCGCGGGCAGGACGAGCGGGCCCGGGCCGCGATCGCCCGGGTGACCGGCCCCGACACCGCCGACCAGGTGGTCGAACTGGCCCGGCAGCGGATCGCCGAGGACCGCGCCAAGCAGGCGGCGGGCGACGGCGGCCGGGGGCTGCGGGCCCCGGACGTGCGCCCCGCGCTGGTCGTCGGCCTGACCCTGGCCGCCGTCCAGCAGTTCGGCGGCATCAACACGATCATCTACTACGCGCCGACCATCATCGAGCAGACCGGCCTGAACGCCTCCAACTCGATCTTCTACTCGGTGGCGATCGGCGTGATCAACCTGCTGATGACCCTGGTGGCGATCCGGCTGGTCGACCGGGTCGGCCGCCGCCCGCTGGTGCTGGTCTCGCTGGCCGCGATGGCGGTGTCGGTGTTCCTGCTCGGCCTGGCCTTCGTCGCGCACCTCGCGTCGGGGCCGACCCTGCTGTTCATGGTGGTCTACATCGCCGCGTTCGCCGGCGGCCTGGGCCCGGTGTTCTGGACCCTGATCGGCGAGATCTTCCCGCCCGCCGTGCGCGCGGCCGGCTCCAGCGCCTCCACCGCCGTCAACTGGGTGTCCAACTTCGTCGTCAGCCTGGCCTTCCTGCCGGTGGCCAACGCCCTCGGCCAGGGCGAGACCTTCTGGATCTTCGCCGGGATCTGCGCGGCGGCGTTCGTGTTCGTCCGGCGCTACCTGCCCGAGACCCGGGGCCGCGACAGCGAGCAGATCCAGGACGACCTGGCCCGCCGCTTCGGCCACGACACCGAAGCACCCGTCCCGGCGGAACGGCACTGACCCCCTCCCCCGCGCCCACCGGCCCGACCAGAACGGACCCGCCCCCGTGACCACCGCCTCGCTGCCCCCGTCCGCGCTCGAACCCGCCGACGTCCTCGTGCTCCACGGCATCACCGGCGACCTCGCCCGCAAGATGCTGCTGCCCGCGCTCTACCAACTCAGCACCGCCGGGCGGCTGACCTGCCCGGTGATCGGCGTCGCCGCCGGCGACTGGGACGACGAACGGCTGCGCCGGCACGCCCGCACCGCCGTCGAGGCCACCGGCACCACCGTCGACGAGCAGGTGTTCGACCGCTTCGCCGCCGGACTGTCCATCGTCACCGGCGACTTCACCGAGGACGCCACCTTCGAACGACTCAAGGGGGCCCTGGCCGGGCGCGGCTTCGCCGCCCACTACCTGGCGATCCCGCCGGGCCTGTTCACCACCGTCGCCGCCGCCCTGGCCCGGGCCGGCCTGAACCGGGACGCCCGCCTCGTCGTCGAGAAGCCCTTCGGCCACGACTCCGCCTCCGCCCGCGAGCTCCAGCAGGAACTGGGCCGGTACTTCGACGACGACCACCTGCTGCGGGTCGACCACTTCCTCGGCAACGCCGCCGTGGAGTCGCTCATGGTCGCCCGCTTCGCCAACACCCTGCTCGCCCCGATCTGGCACCGCAGCTACGTCGACAACGTGCAGATCAGCCTGGCCGAGGACTTCGACGTCGCCGACCGCGGCTCGTTCTACGACGCCGTCGGCTGCCTGCGCGACGTCGTCCAGAACCACCTGCTCCAGGTCCTCGCACTGCTCGCGATGGACCCGCCCAGCGCCGACAACCACGCCGCCCAGGGCCTGGAGAAGTGGCGGGTCCTGCACGCCGTCCGCCCGATGGACCCCGCCACGACCGTCCGCGGCCAGTACGAGGGCTACCTCGACGTGCCCGGGGTGAAGCCGGACTCCACCACCGAGACCTACTTCGCCACCACCCTGCACGTCGACAACTGGCGCTGGGCCGGCGTCCCCTTCCACCTGCGCAGCGGCAAGTCGCTGGCGGTCTCCGCGGCCGAGGTGGTGGTCGAGCTGCGCCGCCCGCCGCTGGAGCTCTTCCGCGGCGCGGACGGCCAGGCGCCGCCCAACCTGGTCCGGTTCCGGATCGACGGCGACACCGGCATCCGCGCCGACCTGCTGGTCGCCAAGGGCTCGGGCGGCCACCGCCCGGTCCAGGTGCCGATCGGCGTCGAGTACGCCTCCGTCTTCGGCCGGCTCGAACAGCCCTACGAGACGATCCTCGGCGGCGCGGTCAGCGGCGACCCCGAGCCGTTCGCCTTCTACCCCGCCGTCCTGGAGTGCTGGCGGATCGTCGACCCCGTCCTCGAACCGGCCGACCCGCCCCTGCGCTACCGCCCCGGCAGCTGGGGCCCGGAGCCCGCCGCGCACCTCCCCGGCCCCGCGGGCTGGCACCCGCTCGGCCCCACCCTGTTCGACTGACCGGGACGGCGGCCCGCCGGGGCCCGGCCGTTCGTTCGGGCCCGGCCGGTCAGGGGCGGTGCCCGGCGGGCTCCCAGGCCAGCACCAGCAGCGCCGAGTCGTCGTCGCGGACCCCGCCCGCGAAACGGTCCGCGTCCTGCCGGAGCCAGTCCACGACGGCCTGCGGCCCGGCCGGGACGGGACGGGCGGCCAGCCGGGGCAGCAGCGGGTAGAAGGCGCCGGACGCGTCGCGGGCCTCGCTGAGCCCGTCGGTGTACAGCAGCAGCACGTCGCCGGGGCGCAGCCGGACGGCGGGGCCGGGCTCCGGTTCGGCGGCGCCCAGGACGCCCAGGCCGAGCGGCAGGCCGGGGGCGGCGGGCAGTTCGGTGACGGCGGCGCCGCGCAGCAGCAGCGGCGGCGGATGGCCGCAGGACAGGGCGCGGGTCGAGCCGTCCGGCGCGATGTCGACCAGGGCGGCGGTGGCGAAGCCCTCCGGGTCGGTGAGGAAGCGGCGCAGGCTGGTGTCGAGCCGCCCGGCGAGGGCGTCCTGGCCCGGTTCGTCGTGGGCGGCCTCGTAGAACGCGCCGAGCACGGCGGCGGCGGTGGTCACCGCGTCCAGGCCCTTGCCCCGGACGTCGCCGATCAACACCCGCAGGCCGAAGGCGGTGTCGGCGACGGCGTAGAAGTCCCCGCCGATCCCGGCGTGCTCGGCGGCGGCCCGGTAGCCGGCGGCGATCGCGACCGGCCCCACCGCGGCGGGCACCGGACGCAGCACCGCCCGCTGGGCGCTCTCCGCGACGGAGGTGATGCTGACCAGCAGCGCGGCGGCCCGTTCCCGGCGGCGCACCACGAAGCAGCCCAGCGCGGCGATCCCGAGCACGGCCGCCGTGGTGCCGACGGCGGTGGCGGTCCGGCCGGGCTCGCCGAGGGCGAACGCCCACCGGGTGGCGACCGCGACGGCGGCGGCCGCCAGGATCGTGGCCGGTCCGGAGCCGAGCGCGACCACGGCCGGGACGGCGACCAGCACCGAGGGAATGTGCCAGTTGTCGGTGGTGACCTGCAGAACGACCACCAGCGCGTACAGCACGGCCGCGGCGGCCAGCGACGCCGCACGCGTGGCCGGCACCGGATCGGGCCCGGCCCCCGTCGGACGGCTGCTGATGAGAGTGGCTCCTGTCCCGGCGCTGCACGACCGGCCGCCGGAGCCCCGCCCCGCGCACCGGCCGACCCCCAGTCCACCACACGACCCCCCGGAAGCCCGGCCACGACACGACCCGCCCCCGACGGACCACCGCCCCGCCCCGGCCCGCTCGCCCGTTCCGTCCGCTGCCGGCCCGCCCCTTCAACTCCTTCTTTCCCACCTGCTTCCCCTGTCCCCTCCCCTGCCCCCTCCCCTGCCCGCTTCTCCTGCCCCCTCCCCTGCCCGCTTCCCCTGCCCGCTTCCCCTGCCCCCCTCCCTCCGCCGCTGCCTCGACTCTCCTTCCGACCCCTCCCCGTACCCGGCCGCCGGGCCGAGCGGGCAGAATCACCCGCATGCGTACCCTTCTCGTCATCGGCATCGGCGCGGGCGACCCCGACCACCTCACCCTGGAGGCGGTCAAGGCGATCGGCCGGACCGACGCGTTCCTGCTCCTCGACAAGCCCGAGGAGCGGCAGGACCTGATCCGCCTGCGGCGGGACATGATCGCCGAGCACGGTCGGCCCGGGCACCGGGTGGTCGAACTGGTCGACCCGGCCCGCGACCGCTCCACGCCCGCGTACCGGGAGGCCGTCGAGGAGTGGCGCGACCGGCGCGCCGACCTGGTGGAGCGGGCCGTGGCCGAGGAACTGGCGGACGGTCAGACCGGCGCGCTGCTGGTCTGGGGCGACCCGGCGCTGTACGACAGCGTGACGGCGGTGCTGGACCGCGTCCTGGACCGCGGCCGGACGGAGTTCGCGTACACGGTGGTCCCCGGCATCAGCAGCGTCTCGGTGCTGGCCGCCCGGCACCGCACCACGCTGACCCGCACCGCCCGCCCGGTGCGGATCACCACCGGGCGGCGGCTGGCCGCCGACGGCTTCGGGCCGGGCGCGGAGGACGCCGTGGTGATGCTGGACGGCCAGGACGCCTACGCGCGGATCGACCCGGCGGGCGTGCACATCCACTACGGGGCCTACCTGGGCACCGAGGACGAGATCCTGGTCTCCGGCCCGCTGGCCGAACAGGCCGACCGCATCAGGGAGTTGCGGGCCGAGGCGCGCGAGCGCAAGGGCTGGATCATGGACAGCTACCTGCTGCGCCGCACCGAGGACTGAGTCCGGGCCTCCGGGGCGGTGTCAGATCCGCAGGCCCGTCCGGGCCGGGTCCGACGACAGGTGCCCCTGGTCGTTGTGGACCAGGACCGCGGGCGGGCGGCCGGGGGCGTAGCGGATCACGGTCAGGCCGGTGTGGGCCTGGTTGATGCCGAGCCAGCGCCAGGCGGGGGCGTCCAGGGCGTGCCGGACCAGCCAGCCGACCAGGAAGTTGTGGGTGACCAGCAGTTCGTGGCGCTCCTGGTCCCCGGCGACCGGTCCGGTGAAGCGGCGCTCCGCCTCCCGGGCCAGTTCCCGGCCGGTCGCGGCGTCCCGCGGGGTGGCCCAGGAGAGGAAGTCGAGCAGGAAGTCCGCGCTGTCGGGCGGGAGTTCGGCGCGTTCCGGCAGGTGCGGAACGTAGTCCCCGGCGCACTCGGCGACCGTCGGCGCGACCCCGGCCAACTGCGCGGCGGCCAGCCGGGCGGTCTGCGCCGCCCGGGGCAGCGGCCCGTGGTGGACGGCCTCGATCGGCCGCCCCGCCAACCGGCGTCCGAGCGCCTCGGCCTGCCGGCGGCCGTTCTCCGACAGCCCGCTCTCGTCGGGCAGTGCCTCTCCGTGCCGCACCAGGTACAGACAACGGGCCGCCGCCATCCGTTCCACCCCCTCCGTCCGTCCTCCCGTACGCCACGGGGACGCCCCGGCCCGGCCGTCCGGTTCCCGGGCGCGGCCCCGCTGCGAACACGCCAAGGGCGCCGGGAGGCGGCAGCCCGAGAACGCGCCGCCCGGCTTCGAGCTGGTCCTGAAGAGCCCCCGCTACGCGCGGGCGCGACAGAACCTGTGCACGCCGGACGGCGAGAAGCGCGTCGACCGGCTCGTCCCCGTCGACGCGGCCGGCATCCACGCTTGGACCGACCCGACCGAGATCGGCGCGAACTGCCGTCCAGCCACGGGGTGACCCGCCGAGCACCTGCCCGGCGCCCCACCCGCGTGCCGTCACGGGCCCGCACCGCTCCTTGGCACCGCAGCGCGCCCAACAGCCGGACCGGGCAGTGGAGCTGCCGAGGCGTCACGGCGCCTCGGCCCACGAAGGTCCCCTCCGGCCGTCACGGCACGACGACCAGCTTGCCCCGGGTGTGGCCGGTGCGGCTGGCGTCGAAGGCGTCGCCCACCTGCTCCAACGGGAAGGTGCGGGCGACCTCCACGGTCAGTACCTCCCGGTCGGCAGCCGCCGCCAGTTCGGCCAGTTCGGCACCGTCCGGACGGACCCAGATCCAGTGGCCGCCGTGCTGCTCCACCGTCGGGTCGGCGACCGAGACGTGCCGGCCGCCGTCGGCGAGCACGGCCAGCGTCGCCTCCAGTTGACCGCCGACGAAGTCCGCCACCGCCGACACACCGTCGGGCGCCAGCGCCCGCACCCGCTCGACCAGGCCCTCGCCGTAGCTCACCGGCTCGCCCCCCAGCCCCTTGACGAACGCGTGGTTGCGCTCGGAGGCCGTACCGATGACCCGGGCCCCGCGGGCCCGCCCGAGCTGCACCGCCAGGCTCCCCACGCCGCCGGCCGCGCCGTGCACCAGCAGCACGTCACCGGGCCCGACCTCCATCCGCTTCAGGCTCCGCAGCGCGGTCATCCCGGCCAGCGGCAGCCCGGCCGCCTGCGCCCAGTCGAGCGCGGCGGGCTTGCGCGCGACCGCCGGCGCCGCGACCGCGACGTACTCCGCGAAGGTGCCGGCCTGCACCACGTCCTTGCGGGCGTAGGCCATCACCTCGTCCCCGGGCCCGAACTCGGGCGTGTCGGGGCCGGTCCGGACGACCACCCCCGCCACGTCCCAGCCGGGAATGACGGGGAAGACCGCGTCCATCATGCCGTCCAGGCCACCCGCCATCACCTTCCAGTCGACGGGGTTGACCGCCGCCGCCCGAACCTCGATCAGCACCTGCCCGGGGCCCACCTTGGGCTCCGCCACCTCCCCGCAGCTCAACCGCGAGTTGTCCGGAGCGTACGAGTCGTAGGTCACCGCGCGCATGAACCGACCTCCAGGGGTGCCGTTGCCACCGTCCGACGCACCGTCATCCGAGGTGCGGACGCCACGGCCCACGCTATCCAGAGCGGGACGCCCAGCCTCCGCGACAGGCCGTCGGAACCGCGATCGAACAGACCGGTGACGTCGATCGCCCGAGCGCCCCGGCCGCCCGGTGGATCGGGCGCGGGCCCGATCCACCGGGCGGGTCCTAGTCGGCGACGGGTGCCGCCACGGCCGGTTCGGCGGTCCGGGCGGTCTCGGGCAGGAGCAGGCGCTCCGCGAGGTGGCCGAAGATCAGGCCGAAGGAGAGCCACAGGGTGAGCTGGATGGCGAGGGCCGCGGTGCGGAACTGCCAGAGCAGGGTGGCGGAGAAGTCCTCGGGGACTTCGTTGATCGCGGGCAGCAGGAGGTACCCGAGGCCGATCAGCACGGCGTAGCCGAGGCCGGCGGCGAGGGTGGCGTTCCAGTTGCCCAGGCGCGGGGCGAGCTGTCGGCCGGCGACGACGGCGGCGACGGCGAGCAGCACGCTGAGCAGCATCATGAGGAAGTAGAGCGTGGTGCGGTGGCCGATGGTGTCGGGGTCGCCGACGGACGGCGGGTTGGCGGGGTACTTGAGGAAGGGGACGAGGTAGACGGCGACCAGGGCCGCGCCGGAGAGCAGCAGGGCGGTGGCGCGGGGGCCGATGCGGCCGGTGCGGCCGAGGGCGAAGCAGTAGGCGAGGGCGGCGATGCCGCCGAGTGCGAGGCCGTAGAGCAGGATGCCGGTGGCCAGGCCGGCGGTGGACTGCAGGGCGCGGCTGACGAGTTCCTCGCCGTGCTCGTGGCTGTGCGAGTCCTCGAAGGCGATGGCGGCGTCGACGCGCGGCTCGCCGAGCAGGTAGGCGACGATCAGGGCGAGGACGCCGGCGCCGAGGCCGGCGAGCATGCCGCGGACCAGCAGGTCGCGGACGGTGTGGTTCTTCATCTCAGGTGCTCGCTGTCCCCGTCGTCAGTGGCAGGGGAAGCCGAGCAGGTGCCGGCCGTCGTGCACCCATTCGTGCACGCTCTCGCCGGAGATCAGCGAGGTGGCGCCCTGTTCGGCGCCGACGAAGTAGAGCACGGTGAGCAGCAGGACGCCGAAGAACAGCGCCCACGGGGCGACGGCCCGGACGGAGAGGGGGGTGATGGCCGGCGTGGTGACGGCGGCGGGCGCGACGGTGTGAGCCATGGCGGGGTGACCTCCTTGCGGGAACTCGCGTCCCGGTCGTGTGGAGCAGGGGCGACGGAGGCGGGTCTGACTTCCCCCCGGCCGAGCCCGGCCGGGGCGTTCACAGTGGCGCGACCGTACCGGGTTTGCACCGGACTTCCACGCACCGTCGCTGATATGGGGTTGTACCGCCGAGAAGGTACCGTTCCGGGCGGGCCCCGCCAAGGGGTGCGGCAGGCCGCGTCGACGATTCGACGGCGAACGACCTCTGGGAGGGGTGCAGCGTGACGGTCCGGGTGATGTTGGTCGCACCGGCGCTCGGCGCGGAGGGCCGGGAGGCCCGGTTCGGGGACGACCGGCCGCTGACGGACGCCGAACTGGCCCCCGTCCGGGCGCTGGCGGCCCCGGCGGCGCGCCTGGCGTTCAGCGGCCCGGCGGCACGCTGCCGGCAGACCGCGGCGGCGCTGGGACTGGCCCCGGCCGTCGAGCCCGCGCTCGCGGACCTGGACGCGGGGGCCTGGCGGGGCCGCCCGCTGGCCGAACTCGTCACCACCGCACCGGAGTCGGTCGCGTCCTGGCTGTCGGACCCGGCGTTCGCCCCGCCCGGCGGGGAGTCGGTCGCGGCCCTGTGCGCCCGGGTCGGCGGCTGGCTGGCGGGACTGCCGGACGGGGGCGGCCGGGTGCTGGCGGTGGTCGACCCGGCCGTGGTCCGGGCGGCGCTGGTGCACGCGCTGGCGCTGCCCCCGGCCGCGTTCTGGCGCCTGGACGTCGCCCCGTTGACGGCGACGGAGCTGAGCGGCCGCTCCGGACGCTGGAACCTGCGCTGCGGCGCCCCGCTGCCCCTCGCCCGACCGGTGGCAACTGGCGTCACTTCCAGCACAATTGACTGATCGTCAACTTCCGTCCCGTTGCCGTATTGTCGCCGGTCTCGCCCCGGAGGCGTTGCGGCCCGCGCAACGCGCCGGGGGTGGGGCAGGCTGCTGCCCTCGGAACGGTCGGGTGGAACGGGTGGAGGTACCGGTGACGGCATTCGCCGCGCAGGACGCACAGCACGCACAGCACGGACAGGACGCACAGCACGGGCAGGACGGACAGGACACGCAGGACACACCGGGCGGGCGGGACGGGCAGAACGGGCGGGACGGCGGCGGGCTCCAGCCGTTGGACGCCGAACTCAACCGGGAGTGCCGGGAGTTCGCCGAGTCGCTGCGCCGGCTCTTCCTCGGCCTCGGGGTGTCGGTGCGCCGGTACGCCAGCCGCAGCTACCTCAACCCGGGGACGCTCTCCCGCTACCTGGCGGGCAGCCGGATCGCGCCCTGGGAGTTCGTCGAGGAACTGCTGCGCAACCTCGCCGACGACCACAACGTCCGGCTCGACGAGGCGGCCCGCGCGCACCTCCAGCAGCAGCACCGGGCCGCGCTGCGCACCAGCGCCTCGATCGGCCGGGCCGTCCAGCAGCTGGAGGGCCAACTGCACGCCGCCGACCGGGAGGCCCGGCAGGCCGGGGCGCGCGAGGAGCAGCTCGACCACGCGCTGGACGACACCCGGCAGTCGATCGCCGACCTGGAGGCCCGGCTGGGCCGCCTGGAGGCCGACCGGGCCGCCGAAGCTCCCGCCGTCACCGACCCCGGCACCGGCCCGGACACCGGCACCGGCACCGGCCCCGACACCGGCCCCGACACCGGCCCCGACACCGCGCTGCTCGCCGAACGCGACGCACTGGCCCTCGAAGTGACGCGTCTCGCCGAGGAGTTGAACCGGGTCCGGGAGCACGCCGCGCTCGCCGAGACGCGCTGCGCGGTGCTGGAGCGCCAACTCGCCCTGATCGAGCAGCAGCAGGGCGCGGACACCGCCGCCCCGCCCGCCCCGCGGGCCCGCCACCCCGAGCCGGGGGCGCCGCCGAAGGTGCTGCTGGTGGACGACCGGCCGGAGAACCTGCTGGTGCTGGAGGCCGTCCTCGGGCCGCACGGGCACGAGCTGGTCTCCGCCGCCTCCGGCCCGGACGCGCTGCGCGCCCTGCTCGACCCCGACGACTACGCCGTCATCCTGCTGGACGTGCAGATGCCGGGCATGGACGGCTACGAGACCGCCGCGCACATCAAGCGGCGGGCCCGGACCAGGGACATCCCGATCATCTTCGTCACCGCGATCGGCGGCGACCCCGACCACTCGATGCGCGGGTACGCCGCCGGGGCCGTCGACTTCATCCCCAAGCCGGTCGACCCCTGGGCGCTGCGCGCCAAGGTCGCGGTCTTCGTCGAGCTGCACCGGGAACGTCGGTCACGATGAGATCATGACGGCCCGTCAGGAAGCCGGCCCCGATATCCTGTGCGCCGTGACAGTCGAGGACGGCAGGCTCATCGGGGGACGGTACCGGCTGATCGAGCCGGTCGGGCGGGGCGGGATGGGCCGCGTGTGGCGGGGGCGGGACGAGACCCTGCACCGCGAGGTGGCCGTGAAGGAGATCCTGTTCCCGGCCGGGCTGGACGAGCAGCAGCGGGAGCTGCTGCTCCAGCGGGTGCTGCGGGA
The DNA here is from genome assembly GCF_044753345.1 of Kitasatospora sp. NPDC088391. Taxonomy (NCBI): domain Bacteria; kingdom Bacillati; phylum Actinomycetota; class Actinomycetes; order Kitasatosporales; family Streptomycetaceae; genus Kitasatospora; species Kitasatospora sp. NPDC088391. Next base: position 71,529 of record NZ_JBIVNB010000004.1, on the reverse strand, counting down.
GGCCCGGGTCGCGGCCGGGCTCAACCATCCGGGGATCATCACGGTGTTCGACGTGGTCGAGCACGAGGGCGCCCCGGTGATCGTGATGGAGTTCGTGGTCGGCGCCTCGCTGGCGGTGACCGTCCGCGAGCAGGGGCCGCTGCCCGCCGAGCGGGTCGCCGCGATCGGCCTGGCCGTGCTGGACGCGCTGGCGGCCGCGCACGCGGCGGGCGTGGTGCACCGGGACCTGAAGCCCGACAACATCCTGCTCAGCGGCAACCGGGTGGTGCTGACCGACTTCGGCATCGCCAGCGTCGCCGACGCCACCGTGGCGCTGACCGGCACCGGCACCCTGCTCGGCACGCCCGCCTACATGGCCCCGGAGCAGCTCGACGGCAAGCCCGCCACGCCCGCCGGGGACCTGTGGTCGCTCGGCGCGACCCTGTACACCGCCGTCGAGGGCGAGGCCCCGTTCGCGGCCGGCACGCTGACCGCCCTGTACGTGGCGATCCTGACCCAGCCGCCGCGCGCCGCACGGCACGCGGGCGCGCTCGGCCCGACCCTGCTCGGCCTGCTGGTCAAGGACCCGGGGCTGCGGCTGACGGCCGACCAGGCCATCCGGACGCTGACGGCCGCCCTGGCGCCCCCGGTGCCCGCGCCGGCCCCGCCGCCCGTCCCGGAGCCGCACCACCCGACCGTCCGCGACGCCGCGCCCGCCCCGGCCCCGGGCCCCGTCGTCCGCCACACCCCGTGGTCCCCGCCCGCCGGAACGCCCGGACCGCTCCCGACGCCCAACCCGGCGCCGACTCCCGTTCCCGCGCCCAATCCCACGCCCGCGCCCGGACCCGCCGTCCCCGCCCCCGTGCCCGCTCCCCGGGACGCGAATCCGTTCGCGCCGCGCGACCTCCCGCCCGCGCCCAGCCGTCCGCCGCGCCCCGCCCCGGCCGGGACGGCGAAGCGGCGGCGCCCGCTGCTGTTCGGCGCGCTCGGCGTGCTGGCCGTGGTGGTGCCGACCTCGATCGTGATCGCCAACCTGCCGGACCGCACCGACCCGGGCGGCGGTGGCGGTAGCGGCGGCGCCTCCCCCTCCACCCCGAAGACGGCCGTCACCCGGGCGTACAACGCCGCGATCGGCCAGGTGCTGGCCCCGTCCGACCAGCAGGGCGGCACGCTCAACCTCGGCAGCGTGCTGGACCCGGACTCGCTCGACCCGGCGAACAGCTACTACGGATCGAGCTGGAACTTCCAACGCCTGTACGCCCGCACGCTGTTCACGTACGCGGGGAAGCCGGGGCAGGCCGGGGCCGAGGTGGTGCCGGACCTGGCCGCCGGGCCGCCGGAGATCTCGGCGGACGGCCTGACGTACACCGTGCGGCTGCGGCAGGGGCTGAAGTTCGAGGACGGCACGGCGATCACCTCGAAGGACGTCAAGTACGCGATCGAGCGGCCCTTCGACTCCGAGACCTTCGGCGGCGGCCCGACCTCGCTGGTGGACGCGCTCGACCAGGGCCAGAACTACCGCGGCCCGTACAGCGATTCCGCCCCGGACAAGCTGGGCCTGAACTCGGTGCGGACCCCGGACGACCTGACCCTGGTGTTCACGCTGACCGCCCCGAACGCCGACTTCCGCTACCTGCTGACCCTGGGCAGCACCTCGCCCGTCCCGCAGAAGGCCGACACCAGGGCCGCGTACGCGAAGAAGCCGGTGGCCTCGGGGCCGTACCGGTTCCGCACCGTCCAGCCGGGCACCCTCTACGAGTTGGAGCGCAACCCGGCCTGGGACCGGGCCACCGACCCGCTGCGCAAGGCGCTGCCGGACCGGATCAAGCTGACCGTGGTCACCACCGGCGACGCGGTGGACAGCGCACTGCTCTACGGCCAGATGGACCTGGACCTGGGGCAGGCCGGGCTGCAGCCCGCCACCCGGACCAAGGTGCTGGCCGACAACTCCCTGAAGGCCAACACCGACACCCCGTTCTCGGGCGCGCTGCGCTACGTCGCGCTGGTCCCGGCGGTCGCGCCGTTCGACAACCAGCACTGCCGCAACGCCGTGCTGTACGCGGCCGACACCGGGGCGATGCGGACGGCCCGCGGCGGGCCGGAGACCGGCGACTCGATCGGCTCGATGCTGCCGCCGACCGCCACCGGCTGGGACGACTACGACCCGTTCGGGCTCCGGTCCGGCAAGCCGGACCAGGCGAAGGCGAAGGCCGAACTCGCGGCCTGCGGCAAGCCGGACGGGTTCTCGGCCACGATGGCCGTGCGCGCCGACAACAGCAAGGACATGGCGGCCGCGGCGGCCCTGAAGGACTCGCTGGGGACGGTCGGGATCTCGGTCACGGTCGACACCTTCGAGACCTCCAAGTACTCCTCCACCGTGGGCACGCCCGAGCAGGTCAAGGCGAAGAACTACGGGATGATCATCAACGGTTGGCTCCCCGACTTCCCGTCCGGCGGGTCCTTCCTCCAGGAACTCGCCGACGGCCACCGGATCAGGGCCACCGGCAACTACAACCTGCCCGGGATCAACGACCCGGAGATCAACGGCTGGTTCGACCAGGCCGCCCGGCAGACCGAACCGGCCAAGGCCGTCGAGCTGTACCGGAAGATCAACCACAAGGTCACCGACGGCGCCTACTACCTGCCGTTCTCGGCCTCCCGCAGCCTGAACTGGCGCAGCCCCCGGCTGACCAACGTCTACGTCACCGACGCCTACGGCGGCGTGGACCTCCAGGCACTGGGCCTCGTCGACGGCAAGTGACCTCCCGTGCAGGGGAGTCGGCGGAGAACGGCGGAGCCGCCGCCCGGTGACCGGGCGGCGGCTCCTTCCCTGCTCCGCTGTTCTCCCTGCTCCCGGGGCTACTTCCAGGTGTCGTCGAGCGTCAGGCCGGCGGACGTCCCGGTGTTGGCGGCGCGGTTCGCCCCGCTCTCCCAAGTGACGTTCCCGGCCGCGTCCTTGACGATGTACTTGTACTCGAACGCGGTGTTCGCGGGGAGGTTCAGCGCCAGCTTCCAGACCGGGTAGGACGCGCTGGACAGCGGCAGCGCCGAGCCGGTGCTCCAGCTGCCGAGCTGGGCGATCGAGCCGACCAGGTACACGTTCTGGCCGTAGACGGTGGTCTTCGTCTCGGCGAAGCTCACCGTCACCTGCCCACTGACGCCGCCCCAACTGTCGTTCAGCGTACCGCCGTTGGCACCGGTGTTGGCGGTGTGGTTGGCTCCGCTCTCCCAAGTGACGTTCCCGGCGGCGTCCTTGACGATGTACTTGTACTCGAAGGCGGTGTTGGCGGGCAGTCGGACGCTGCCGCTCCACACCGGGTAGCCGGCCGGGGAGAGCGGGACGGCCGCGGCCGGGGCCCAGTTGCCGAGCTGGGGGACCGAGCCGACCAGGTAGACGTTCTGCCCGGTCACGGTGGTCTTCGTCTCGTTGAACACCTCGGTCACGGTGCCGCTGGACGGCGACGGGGACGGGGGCGGGGACTGCGACGGCGAGGCCGACGGGCTCGGCGAGGCGGAGCCGCTCGGGGACGGGCTGGGGCTGGCGGTACCGGTGGTCGCGGCGTACAGCGCGACGGCGTCACCGGGATTGACGGTGACCGTGGCCAGGCCGGAGCCGTCGACCGCGACGGTCGGGCCGGTGCAGGCGGAGCCGCTCACGTCGCCGTGGATGACGTCGCAGTAGGTGCCGGCGGCCAGGCCGGTGGTGAACGTCCGGGTGACGGCGGAGCCGCTGTTGTTGACGGCGACCCAGCCCTTGCCGCCGCGGCTGAACGCGATCGCGTTGCCTCCGTTGTCCCACCAGTTGGCGACGGCCTCGCCGCGGGTGGCGTTGTGCCAGCCGACCATGTTGGCGATGCCCTGGTCGCGGTCGGTGCAGGTCCAGGTGTTGTTGGCGCAGTTGGTGTCGGTGACGAAGCCGCTGCCGTCGGCGGGCGGCGAGTCGTCCTTGTTGTTGAATCGGAAGCCGGAGTAGACCTGCGGGGTGCCGTAGCCCCAGGCGAGTTCGAAGATGTGCGCCAGCTTGTACTTGGAGCCGTCGTTGTACGTCAGGGTGGTCCTGTCGCGCTCCAGGTCGTGGTTGGTGACCATGACGTTGGACTTGTCGCTCGGTTCGAGGCCCCAACTCTGGCCGAAGGTCTTGAGGTTGGCGATGTTGCCGTTGAACTGCTGGGAGAGCTTCGAGGCGTAGGTGAACTCCAGCACGCTGCCGTTGCCCTCGAACGCGGCGGGCGCCAACTGGCCGCTGCTGCCCGGGAAGACCTCCTGGTAGACGTACGGGCGGCCGCCCCACCGGGTGTCGTCCAGCCGGGAGACGATGTTGCCCATGTCGGCCTGCGCGATGTGCTTGGCCGCGTCCACCCGGAAGCCGTCGACGCCCGCGCCGATCAGCGTGTTCAGGTACCCGGCGATCCTGCCGCGGACGTAGTCGCTCTCGGTGTTGAGGTCCGAGAGCTGGAGCAGCTGGCACTCCTGCACCTGGGTGACGTTGTTCCAGTCGTTGATGCCCAGGTCGGCGTTGGGGCACGGCGGGGAGCCGTGGAAGTCCGACTTGGCGTAGGGCACCGCCGCGTAGCTGTACGCGGCCGGGCTGAAGGACGAGCCGCCGTACCCGGTGGTGCTGGTCTGGTTGCTGCCGGCCATGTGGTTGATCACCGCGTCGGCGTACACCTTCACGCCCGCGTTGTGACAGGCCGTCACCATCGCCCGGAACTGGGCGTCCGTGCCCATCCGGCTGTTCAGGGTGTACGAGACCGGCTGGTAGACCTCCCACCAGGGGTGGCCGGGCAGCGAGATCGACTCCTGCGGCGGGGCGACCTGCACCGCCCCGTAGCCCTTCGGTCCGAGCACGTTCGTGCACTCGGCGGCGACCGAGTTCCAGTTCCACTGGAACAGGTTCGCGATCACGTCGCCGCCGTTGGGGGCCGCGGCGGCCTGTGCGGTGCCCTGTACTCCCAGCGGCAGCAGCACGCCGAGCACGAGCGCGCCGGCCGCCGCGACGGCGGCGGGCGCGACTCTCCGGCCTCTTCTCCGGACAGTGGTCATCGTCGGATCTCCCAAGGTGGTGGGGGACTTGAGGGGGGACTTGCGGAACGGGAAGACCATCCACCCCGGTCCGACGCACCGTCAAGACATCTGTGAAAGAAATTTCATCTCCTTGCATTCGTTTTCACACCCGCCGGACACACCCACCGGCTACCCGACCGCCGCAAACCGGTCTACACCTCCACCGACCTCGCCCAGCTCACCGCCCATCGATGGCAATTTCTTGCAGAAATTTTCATGCCCGTGCCGCTCCGGGGGACCGGCCCGCCGCCGGGTTAGCGTGACGCGGTGAACTCCACCGGCAACAACTCCGACCCCACCGACGGCCCCACCGACGACGGCCCCGTCGACGACGGCATGGTGCGGGTGCGCGGCGCCCGGGTGCACAACCTGCGGGACGTGACGGTCGCGGTGCCGCGCGGCGCGGTGGTGGCGTTCACCGGCGTCTCCGGCTCGGGCAAGTCCTCGCTGGCCTTCGGCACCCTGTTCGCCCAGGCCCAGCACCGCTACCTGGAGTCGGTGTCCCCGTACGCGCGGCGGCTGCTGCGGCAGGTCGAGTCCCCGCGGGTGGACGCGGTCACCGGCATGCCCCCGGCGGTGGCCCTGGAGCAGCGCCGCTCGGCGCCCTCCTCCCGCTCCACCGTCGGCACCGTCAGCACCATGTCCAACCTGCTGCGGATGCTGCTCTCCCGCTGCGGCGCCTACCCGCCGGGCGCGACCCGGCTGGACTCCGACGCCTTCTCGCCGAACACCCCGGCGGGCGCCTGCCCCGAGTGCCACGGGCAGGGCGTGCTGCACCGGGTGACGGAGCGTTCGCTCGTGCCGGACGACTCGCTGTCGATCCGGCAGGGCGCGGTGGCGTCCTGGCCCGGGGCCTGGCAGGGCAAGAACCTGCGGGACCTGCTCGGCACTCTCGGGTACGACCTCGACCGGCCCTGGCGCGACCTGCCCGCCGCCGACCGCGAGTGGATCCTGTTCACCGACGAGCAGCCGGTGGTGACGGTCGATCCGGAACGCGAGCCCGGCCGGGTCCAGCGCCCCTACCGGGGCCAGTACAGCAGCGCCCGCCGCCTGGTGCTGAAAGCGTTTTCCGAGTCCCGCAGCGAGCGCGCGCGGGCCCGCGCCGCCGCCTTCCTCACCCAGTCCACGTGCCCGCTCTGCGGCGGCCGCCGACTGCGCCCGGAGGCCCTGGCGGTCACCTTCGCCGGCCTCGACATCACCGGCCTGGCCGCCCTGCCCGCGGCCGAACTCGCCGAGCGGCTGCGCCCGTTCACCGCCCAGGACGGCCCGGCCGGGCTGATCACCACCGACCTGGCGGACCGGCTCGCCGCCCTGGAACGCCTCGGCCTCGGCTACCTCTCGCTCGACCGCTCCGCCCCCACCCTCTCCACCGGCGAACTCCAACGCCTGCGCCTGGCCACCCAGTTGCGCTCCGGCCTGTTCGGCGTGGTGTACGTCCTGGACGAGCCCTCGGCGGGCCTGCACCCCGCCGACACCGAGGCGCTGCGGCACGTCCTGACCGAACTCCGGACGGCCGGGAACTCGGTGTTCGTGGTCGAGCACGACATGGCGGTGGTGCGCGGCGCGGACTGGCTGGTCGACGTCGGCCCCGCCGCGGGCACCGGCGGCGGCCTGGTGCTGTACAGCGGCCCCGTCGACGGCCTGCGCGCGGTCCCCGACTCCGCCACCCGCCGCTTCCTGTTCGACCCGCCGCCCCCGCCCGCCCCGCGCGGCCGCACCCCCTCGGGCGTGCTGCGCCTGCGCGGCGTCACCCGGCACAACCTGCGCGGCGTGGACGTGGACGTGCCGCTGGGCGTCCTGACGGCCGTGACGGGCGTCTCCGGCGCGGGCAAGACCACCCTGCTGGGCGCGGCGGGCGCGGCGGCGACCGGGAACCGGGGCCCGGACGCAGCCGCCGCCCCGGACGGCACGGCGGCGGACGGCGCGGCGGCGGAGGGCGGCGCGGTCGCCCGGGTGGTGACCTTCGACCAGACGCCGCTGGGCCGCACCCCGCGCTCCAACCTGGCCACCTACACCGGGCTGCTCGACACCGTCCGCAAGCTGTTCGCCGCCACCCCGGAGGCCCGTTCGCGCGGCTACGGCCCCGGCCGGTTCTCCTTCAACGTCGCGGCCGGCCGCTGCCCGACCTGCGAGGGCGCGGGCGCGATCGAGGTCGAGCTGCTGTTCCTGCCCACCGCGTGGAGCCCGTGCCCGGCCTGCGGCGGCAGCCGCTACAACCCGCAGACCCTGGAGATCGCCTACCGCGGCTCGACCGTCGCCGACGTGCTGGCCCGCACCGTGGACGAGGCCGCCGACTTCCTCGCCGACGTCCCGGCCGCCGCCCGGGTCCTGACCACCCTCCGGCAGGTCGGCCTGGGCCACCTGCGGCTCGGCCAGCCCGCCCCCGAACTCTCCGGCGGCGAGGCCCAGCGGGTCAAGCTCGCCGCCGAACTCCAGCACGCCCACCGCCGCCGCACCCTCTACCTGCTCGACGAGCCCACCACCGGCCTGCACCCCGCCGACAGCGCCGTCCTCACCGCCCAGCTGCACCGCCTGGTCGACGCAGGCGCGACCGTGCTGGTCGCCGAGCACGACCTCGACCTGATCGCCGGCGCCGACCACGTCATCGACCTCGGCCCGGGAGGCGGCACCGGCGGCGGCCGCGTCCTCGCCACCGGCACCCCCGCCGAGGTCGCCGCCTCCCCCGCCTCCCCCACCGCCCCGTACCTCGCCGCCCGCCTGGGCCCGCGCTGACCACTCCCCCGGCCCCCACCCGCTTCCGCCACCGGCCCGTGGCAGCCGGCGCTGCGCCGTGCATCGACCTGCCTCACGCCCTGCCGCCCCGTTCCTCCTCCCGCCCCACTCCTCCTCCCGCCCCGTCCCGTAGCGGCCTCCGCTCCGCAGTCCGCCGACCGGCCTCGCGCCGCCTTCCGGCCCGCGCCGCCGTCCCGCCCCGCACTGATCGATTCCGCCCCGGCCGCCCGCCCGCTCCTCTACGCTCGGCAGCGGGCAACCCACCACCGCCGGAGGACACATGGCCGACCGTCAGGACATCGAACTCGCCGACGCCGTCGAAGCGATCCGCGGCCAGCTCGCCGAGGCCGCCGAACGCGGTCGCGGCCAGGCGGTCCAGTTCGAGGTCGGCCCGGTCACCCTGGACTTCACCGTCGAGCTGACCCGCGACGTCCGCGCCAAGGGCGGCGTCAGGGCCTGGGTGCTGTCCGCCGACGCCGAGGCCGGCGCCTCCGTCACCCGCACCCACCAGGTCACCGTCACCCTGACGCCCAAGGATGCCGCCACCGGCGGCAGCCTCGACATCTCGCACGAGGACCTCGGCGGCCGGGACGGATTCTGAGCGTGCCCTTCCACGCCGACCGGGTCGCGGCGGTCCGCGCCGACGGCCAAGCCACCGGCTGCCTGCTGACGCCCCGGCTGGTCCTCACCGTCTCGCACGTCCGCGACGCCTTCGCCACCTCGGCCGCGCCCGGCATCGAGGCCGCCGTCCTCGGCGGCACCGGCTGGACGCCGTGCACCGTCGTCTGGCAGAACCGCCTGCTCGACGCGGCCCTGCTGCTCGCCGAACGCGACCTGGTGGCCGCCCCTCCCGGCCCGCTGCGCTGGGGGGCCGTCGAGTCCCTGGAACCCGTCCCGGGCTGCCACGTCACCGGGTTCCCGGCCGCCGAACGCGACGCCGAAGGGCGGCTGGACACCGCACAGGTACTGGCAACCCTCGCCCCCGGCACAGGACTTCGCACCGGCGGCCGGGCCCTGGTCCTCCAGCAGCAGCCGCCGCGGGAACGGCCCGGCACCGGCTCGCCGTGGGCCGGCCTGTCCGGCTCCCCGGTGGTGTTCCGCGACCGCCTGCTCGGCATCGCCCTGCGCGACCGCCGCCCCGGCAGCTGGGAGCACTCGCAGCTCGACCTGCTCCCGGTGACGGCCCTGCTCGCCGACGACGGCTTCCGCGCCGCCCTCACCGAACACCTCGGTGAACTCCCGCGCCCCGAAGGCATCTCCGCCACCGAGATCGCCGACGCCGACTTCGAGCGCGACCACGCCAGGGCGATCGAGGCCGACTACGGCCGCATCCGGATCTTCGGCCTCCGCCAGGCCGGCCGCCGCGGCTGGGACCTCACCACCTCCTACCTGAGCCTGGAGATCCACGAACGCCCCGGCACCGGGCGCAACGCCCTGTTCGCCCAGGGGCCGCAACGCGTCGACCGGATGCTGCGCGGCCGCCGCCGCGTCCTGGTCCGCGGGCAGGCGGGCTCCGGCAAGACCACGCTCGTCCAGTGGCTGGCCGTCGGCGCGATCAAGGGCACCCTCGGGCCGGAGCTCGCGGAGTTCAACCACCGCGTCCCGCTCGTCCTGCAGCTGCGCAAACTGCACCGCAAGGGCAACCTGCGGCCCCGCCCCGAGGAGTTCCTCGCCCTCGACGACCGGATGTGCGCCGACCGCCAACCCGACGGCTGGGCCCACCGGTTGCTGAGCGGCGGCCGGGCCCTGCTGCTGGTCGACGGCCTGGACGAAGTCCCGGACGAGCAGCGCGAGGAGGCCCTCGACTGGCTCGAACAGCTCCTCGGCCACTACCCCGGCACCGTCACCCTCGCCACCGTCCGCCCGTCCGCCGTCGCCGGCGACCGGCTCGACCACCTCGGCTTCGACGACCTGCTGCTCTGCCCGATGAACGACCGGGACCGCCGCCGGTTCGTCGAACGCTGGCACCTCGCCGCCCTCGGCGAACTCCTCGCCGCCCCGCACACCGACAGCGAGGCGCAGCGCTGGCGCCACGAGATCGCCCAGGACCAGGCCGACCTGCTGCGCATCCTGGAGACCGTCCCCGAACTCTCGGCGCTCACCGACAGCCCCCTGCTGTGCGCGATGATCTGCGCCCTGCACCGGGAGACCGACGGCGCGCTGCCCCGGCACCGGATGGCGCTCTACCGGGACGCGATGTCGATGATGCTGGTCAAACGGGACGAGGGCCGCAAGGTCCAGGGCCCGGAGCACCTGCATGCCACCGAGGAGGAGCAACTCGCCCTGCTCCGCCGGATCGCCCACTGGCTGGTCCGCAACAACCAGGCCGAGGGCCGCCGTTCGGACGCCCTCACCCAGATCCGCCGCGCCCTCGCCGACCTCCCCGGCCTGCGCGGCAGCACCCCCGAACAGGCCTACACCCACCTCCTCAACCGCACCGGCCTGCTCACCGAGACCGGCCCGGACACCTTCCAGTTCATCCACCGCACCTTCCAGGACTACCTGGCCGCCATGGAGTTCCGCGAGGAGCACGACTTCGGCCTGCTGGCCGGCCACGCCGAGGACGAGCAGTGGGGCGACGTCATCCGGATGACCGTCGGCCACTGCGGCCGCCGCGAACGCGGCGAACTCCTCACCCACCTCCTCGACACCGCCCCGGACTCCCCCGCCCTCGCCCTCCTCACCGCCAGCTGCCTCCCCAGCGCCCCGGAACTCGACGGCACCGTCCGCACCCGCATCCTCGACCGCCTGCGCACCCACCTGGCCGCGCTGCTGTCCACCGGCACGCACCTGCCACGGCTGTCCCTCGTCGGCGAGGAACTGCTGCCGCTCCTCCGGGACGCCGTGGACGGGACGATCGACATGCCGGGACCTGCGGTACGCATCCACGTACCGGATCTGCTCGGATTGATCGGCGGAAGCGAAGCGCTCCTCGTCCTCGAGGAACTGGCCGCACGACAACCTTCCGTCTCCGCCCGGCAGAACGTGATCGCCCAGTGGCGCCACTTCGACGCGAAGGAGTTCGCCCAGCGCCTGGTGTTGCCGGTCGATCTCTCCGACATCCAGGTCCAGGCCTCCTCGACCGACCGGATCGCCGAACTCGTCGGCCATCCGACGCTTCGCCACCTCTGGGTCGGCGGAAATGATTTCATGGTCGGACCACAGCTCTGGGAGAGCCTTCCGCAGGACCTGAGGCAACTGCACCTCGTGGCGCTGCAGGGGATTTCGGACATCGCTTTCGTCCAACGGTGGGGACGGTTGGAGGGCCTGTCGATCATCGGATGCGCGGATCTCCACGATCTGGCACCGCTGCACGGTCTCGGCCTGTCCCGCCTGACCCTCCGTGCCGTTCCGGCCGAACACGACGTCGACGCCCTCTTCGCCACCCTGAGGAGTCTTCCGGACTTGGAGGAGGTCGTCCTGCAGGCTCCCGACCTGGCTGCGCTGTCCGACTGGACGCCGCTCACCGGAGCAACAGACCTGACATTGCACAATCTGACGACCGACTACCGACTGGGGCCCATTGCCGCGTTGTTCCCATCCCTGACCCAACTGTGGCTGCTGCTCGACGACTCCGGCTGCAGCACGCTGGACTTGACTCCATTCGCAGGTTTCCCCGGTCTTTCCTTGCAGGTTCTGGGCTGGAACCAGCAGCCGGAACTGATCGGAAGCGCTCTCTTCCCATCGGATCGGCTCTCCGTCCGCAACTTCACACGCGATTGACCCGGTCTGTCCGGACATCGAGGCTGCCGAGCCAGCGCGTTCGGCCGCCAGGCAGTTCTCATCGGCTTCCTCCAGGACCGTACAGGTGACGGACGGCGGCAAAGCAGGGGATCAGCTCCGGGAGGGAAGTCAACAGCCCTTCCTGACAAGGGGTTTCGCTCAAAAGTCGCCGCCGGTGGCGACCGAGCCGAAGTCCTCGTAGGGGCCGCCACCGGTGCGGGCGACGGTGTCGCGGGCGGTGCGGCCGCCGAGCAGGCCGGCGAGGGCGGCGAATTCGGGATGGAGTCGGCGCAGGGCGCGGCGGCCGTGCAGGGCGACCAGCAGGCCGGTCTCCTCGGGGGCCGCGTCGGCGGCGGTGGCGGGCAGCGGGTGGCGGCGGCGCAGTCGGCGCAGCAGGCGGTGCCCGGCCAGCGTCCTGGCGGGGGAGGCCAGGACGGCGAGCGCCAGGACGGCCGGCGGGAGGCCCGTCCCGAGGTTCCCCTGCAGCGCGACGGCCCCGGCCGTGCCGGCGGCGGCGAGGGCGAGCAGCCCGGCGAGGGCCAGTCGGGCCCGGCCGCAGCGCAGGCCGCGTCCGGCCAGGTCGGTGCGGAGTTCGTCACCGGCCCGCCGCACGGCCGGGGTGACGGAGACGTCGGCCAGGGACAGGCTCCGGCCGAGGGACGCCCGTACCGCGCGGTGCGCCGAACTCTCGTTCCGGGCGGGCCCGTTGTGCTTCAGGCGGCGCAGTCGGCCGCCCCGGCCGGCGTCGAGCACGCCCGCGACCCCCAGTTCCACCACGGCCACCCCCAGCGCGGCCTTCGGGCCGCCCCGCACCCCGGCGACCTCGGCCGCCGTCAGTCCGCCCGCCCGGCCGCGGACGGGCAGCCACCTCAGCAGCCCCGCCCCCACCAGCCCGACCACCGCGCACACCACGCCGATCGTTCCCACCCTGCCCCCCGACACCGGCTCCGGCCCGTCCCCAGCAGGGTGGCACAGCGAAGGGCCGCCCGCCCAGACGTCGTCCACTCCTTCCGCCGGCCCACCGCCCTTGCCCGGCAACGGACTTCAGGTTCGGTCGAGCCGCCGTCCCTTGATGCCCAGGACCAGTTTCTCGAGGCCCTGCCGGAACGGGCCGTAGCTCTCCACCCAGGTTTCGACGAGGCAGATCTCCCCGGTCGCGTCGACGGCGAGGAAGAACCGGCCGTGGTCGAGTTCGCCGATCGGGAAGAGGTCGCGGCCGAGGCGCTCGCTCCAGTCGGCGAAGCGCTCCTCCTCGCCGACCGCGAGTTCGGGGTCGAGGTGGAACGCGGTCCTGGCGACGTTGACGCCGGGGCCTCCGTGGCCCACCTCCAGGCCGCCGAACTCGGCGAGGAACCGTGCGGCGGCGGCGTGCATCCGCAGGTGGCCGGAGGCTTCCAGCAGTTCGCGCCACCGCCGGACCGGAACCTGCCGCCCGGGGTGCCAGCCGGCGGCGGCAAGGGTCCGGTCGACCTCGCCCGCCGCGCGCAGCGCCGTGGCGGCGGCGTCCACCCACGCTTCGTCCACCGGCACGTCCTCCGGCCAGTGCGGGCGCGCCTCGGCGGCCCATGTCGCGAAGTCCTCCCGCAGGTGGCGGGGGTCGACCGGCTTGAGCCGGATCTGCGGGCGCAGGCCGGCCCACCAGAGCTCGAACTCCGCCACCGTGCCGACGGACGGCCAGCGGCCGACGTCCACCGGCAGCAGCAGCACGTCCACGAACCCGCCGACGTCCAGGCCGAGTTCGACGAATATCCCGGTCGCTCCGGGGGTCGGCACCTTCGCCACCCGGCCGACCATTCGCTGCCCGAGGCGCAACCCGCTGCGGACCCGTTCCCACTCCCCTGGACTGATCACTCGCCCATCGTGCCAGAACCGGAACCGTCCGGCCCCGCCCGGAACCGCCCACGCAGGCGTGCCGAGCGGACCGCACCGGCACGGCGGACCGCTCGGCGTCCTTGCGCGGGGCCTCAGTTGGCGAGGCTGAAGTCGCCGCCGACGGGTGCGGCGATCTTGTCGACGCCGGTGAGGGCGGTGAGGGTGGTGACGGGGGTGGGGCTCTCGGTGGTGGTGCCGTTGCCGAGTTGGCCGGAGCCGTTGGCGCCCCAGGAGCGGACGGTGTTGTCGCCGAGCAGGACGACGGTGTGCTCGCGGCCGCCCGCGACCAGCTGGATGCCCTTGAGGCCGGGCACCGGGACGGGCGTGATGCGGTAGTCGGTGGTGCCGTCGCCGACCTGGCCGGAGGTGTTCTGGCCCCACGCCTTGAGCTTGTTGTCGCTGTCGGTGACGGCGAGGCTGTGGTTGCAGCCCGCGGCGATCTGCGAGACGCCGCCGAGCCAGATGCCCTGGGTGTCGACGGGGGTGTAGCGGTTGAGGGTGCTGTTGTCGCCGAGCTGCCCGGTGGCGTTGTAGCCCCACGCCTTGACGGCGTTGCCGCTGGTGGGCTTCACCCCGCCGCTGGGCGGGCCGACCAGGGCGAGGTTGTGGTTGCAGCCGGCCGCGATCCTGGTGACGCCGGTCAGGCCGCCGACCGGGGCGGGGACGTTGCGGCTGGCCGAAGTGCCGTCGCCGAGCTGGCCGTTGATGTTGTAGCCCCAGGCCCAGACGGTGCCGTCCTCGCGCAGCGCCAGGCTGTGGTTGAGACCGGCGGCGATGGCGACGACCTTGTTGAGGCCCTCGACCCGGACGGGGACGCTGCTGTCGCTGTTGGTGCCGTTGCCGAGCTGGCCGTAGTTGTTGCGGCCCCAGGAGACCACGGTCTGGTCGTCGAGCAGGGCGAGGCTGTGCCAGCCCCCGGCGGCGACGTCGCGGGCGTTGGACAGGTTGACGACCTGTCCGGGGGCGTTGTGGCTGAACACCGAGCCGTCGCCGAGCTGTCCGGAGCCGTTGGCGCCCCAGGACTGGACGGTGCGGTCGGTGAGCAGCGCCAGGCCGTGGCCGGTCGCGGGGCCGCCGCCACCGGCGGCGATCTTGACGACCTCGGCGCTGGTGAGGCCGAGCACGGTGGTGGCGGTGGTGCGGAAGTCGGTCCAGGTGCCGTCGCCGAGCTGTCCGGCGCGGTTGTTGCCCCAGGACTTGAGCCGTTTCTCCTGGGCGTGCGCGGTCCCGGCGGGGACGGCGGCCAGGCTGAGCGCGGTGAGCGCGGCGAGGCCGGCCGAGAGGGCGGGGCGCAGCAGGCGGCGGCGGGGGCCGCCGGCGGTCGTTGTCGTCATGAACAGCCTTCCTGGTTCGGTGAGTTGTCGGCGGGTCAGCGGGCGAGGCTGAAGTTGCCGTTCGAGGGTGCGGCGATCATGGAGACGCTGCCGGACTTGGCGAGCACCTGGACGGGGGTGGTGCGCTGGGTGGTGGTGCCGTCGCCGAGCTGGCCCTTGTCGTTGGCGCCCCAGGCCTGGACGGTGCCGTCGGCGAGGACGGCCAGGTTGTGGGCGGAGCCGGCCGCGACGGCCTCGATCCCGGCGACGCCGGGGACGGGCACGCCGGTGTTGCGCTGGGTGGTGGTGCCGTCGCCGATCTGCCCCTTGTCGTTGGCGCCCCAGGCGCGCAGGGTGTGGTCCTGGAGCAGGGCGAGCGAGTGCTGGGCCCCGGCGGCGAGCGCGGTGGCGTCGGTCAGTTCCTGGACCTGCACGGGGTAGGGCTTGTTGGCGGTGGTGTCGTCGCCGAGCTGGCCCTTGTCGTTGAGGCCCCAGGCGTAGACGTGGCCGTCGGCGAGCAGCGCGAGGGCGTGGTTGGCCCCGGCGGTGATGCCCTTGACGGTGGTGAGGCCGGGGATGACCATCGCGGTGGTGCGGGTGGCGGGGGTGGGCGCGGGGACGGGCGCGGTGGAGCTGACGGGCAGCGGGGTGACCCCGAGCTGGCCCTTGTCGTTGTTGCCCCAGGTCTTGACGGTGCCGTCCTTGAGCAGCGCCATGCTGAAGGTGTCGCCGGCGGCGATCGCCTTGACGTCCTGGAGTCCGGCGACGGTGACGGGCAGGCTGGTGTTGGTGGTGGTGCCGTCGCCGAGCTGGCCCTTGTCGTTGAGGCCCCAGGCTTTGACGGTGCCGTCCTTGAGCAGGGCGAGGGCGTGCGAGCCGCCCGCGGCGACCGCGTCGACGCCGTTCAGGCCGGCGACCAGGCCGGGGACCGCCCAGTCGTCGGTGGAGCCGTTGCCGAGCTGGCCCTTGTCGTTGCGGCCCCAGCCCTCGACGGTGCCGTTGCCGAGCAGGGCGAGGGCGAAGCCGGTGGCCGCGGCGCTCGCGCCGGTGCCGGTGGTGGTGCCGCCGGCGGCGATGCCGTTGAGTTCGGCCCCGGCCATGCCGACCACGGAGGCGGGGGTGAGCCGCTGGGTCTTGGCGGAGCCGTCGCCGAGCTGCCCGTTGACGTTGTTGCCCCAGGCGCGCAGCCGCAGGTCGTAGGCGGAGGCTTCACTGGTCGGCAGGGCGGTGGCGCACACCAGGGTCATCCCGGCCACCACGGCGGGCAGGGTGACGGTGGGCAGGCGGCGCAGCGTGCGGTGCATCGGTGGTTCCTCCGGTGGGCGGGACGGATCGGGTCGGGCCGGAACAGGGACGGGACGGGGCAGGGGCAGGGGGCGCGGCCGGACGGGGCAGGACGGAGCCGGGCCGGGCGGCGGGGGCGGCGGGAGCTGACGGACGGTCAGCAGGGGGCCGGGGCGACGATCCGGCCGCCCCCATGCCTAACCAGGCGCCGCCCGCTTCGTGCGGACCCGAACCGCTTTCCATGCCAACGGACCAGCGCACCGTCCGCGCGCCCCCCGTTCGGTCCGCCATCGGTTGCGGTGCGTAATCGGCCCGTCAAGCATGACCGAGAACCATGATCGCCGAGCCTGCCGACGGCACGTCAAACCAACACTCCAGTAGCCGAGTTCGCGGAGGAACCGTTGCACCGGACCGCACGGGCCAGCGCCCTGCTCATCACCCTCAGTAGCGCCCTCGCGCTCGCCCTTCCGGCCCCGGCGGGCGCCGAGGACACCGAACCGGCCGTGGTGCTGAACGGCGCCTTCGCCTCCCCGGCCGTCCCGGACGGCCGGGCCTGGGCCTACCTGGCGATCGACGGGTGGGACGGCCCGGGCCTCGCCTCCGCCGGGCGGGCCGGCCACCCCCGCGGGTACCAGGCCGCGTTCCTCGCCGCCCCGGACTCGCCCCGGCCGCTCGGCACCCGGCTGCGCGCCGTCCGGGCGGGCGCCACCGTCACCCTCGCCTGGGACGACAACCCCGACACCTGCGCGGGCCAGGGCGTCCCCCGGCGGACGTACACGGTCTCGGTCGCGGGCGACGCCAACCCGCCCGGCGCGTTCGCCACCAACGACCCGAACGGGCGGGCGAACTGGTTCCTCGGCCGGACGTACTCCTTCACCGCCGCCGAGGACTCGCCGCGCGTCACCTTCTCCTTCGACGCCGCCAACGCGTCCCCCGGCTGCCAGCCGTTCCTCACCAACGTGACCGCCCGGCAGACCGCCCCGCCGCCCGGCGGCACCGACCCGTGCGCGGGCGACGCGGCGGGCACCTCCGCCTGCGCCTCGCTCGGCACGGCGAAGGAGCAGATCGCCGCCTGCCCGCCCACCGGCCGCGACTGCGTGGCGGGCGTGGCCGGGGACGGCAAGCAGACCACCGACGGCATCGCCGGGCAGAGCGGCGCAGTCCAGGACTTCGCGGACCTCCCGCGCGACCAGGACCCGGCCTCGGCCGCCGCCGGGCTCTGCCCGCTGTCGAACGCGCTGACCGACGGCGTCCCGCCCGAACACCTGGTGATCGCGCCGAGCCGCTGGGGGTCCTGCTGATGCGCCGTCACCCCGCCGCGCCCGCCGCGCCCGCCGCACCTTCCGCGCCCGCCCTGCCCGCCGCGCGTGCCCTGCCTGCCCTGCCTGCCGCGCGTGCCCTGCCCGCCGTGTTGCTGGCCGCCGTCCTCGTGCTGGCCGCCGTCCCGGGCCCGGCCGCGCACGCCGCCGACACGGTCGCCGCCACCGTCCCGAACGGGACCTTCGCCGAGCCCGCCGCTCCCGAGTACGGCACCCAGGCCGGGCACGCGGGCTGGTCGCCGGACGGCGGCGGCGTGGTGTTCGGCACGGGCCTGGCCCAGCACCCGCGGGGCTACCAGGCCGCCTCGCTGAACTGGAACGGCGCGCCGCAGACCCTGCGCACCCGGCTGTGGGGCGTGCGGCGCGGCTCCTCGGTCACGCTGACCTGGGACGACAGCCCGAGCACCTTCGGCGGCTGCCGGCCGGAGCAGATCAAGGACGGCCAGACCTACAACGTCTCGCTGATCGTGGACGGCCCCGCCCCCGACCCGCGGGTGACCACCAACGGCAGCGACCGGGTCGGCGCCGCCAACTGGTCGACGGGGCGGGCGTTCCCGTTCACCGCGACCGAGGACAACCCGATGGTGTCCTTCGACTCGGCCGAGCCCGCCGGGGCGATGTCCTGCGGCCCGCTGGTCACCAACGTCCGGGCCACCCAGACGCCCGCGCCCGTCGACCAGCAGGTCCGCAAGGAGCAGTTGCCGCCGCCGAAGGCGTACCGGGGCAACGGCCCGCTGGAGCCGGGCGTGGCGGTGGACGACTGCGAGGGCTCGCCGACGGCCTGCGCCTTCACCGTCGACCGGCGCTACTCGTACCAGTACTACGGGCAGACCCGGATCGTCGGCGAGGTGTACCTGAACTGCACCCGCAACCCGATCACCGACGACCGGCGGCTGGAGGTCACCGAGCCGCCCTACGACAGCCTGACCCAGTACTACGCGCTGAAGGGCGCGCCGCTGCTGCCCAGCCGCTCCGCACTCGCCGAGAGCCGCCCGCACGTGGCGGGCCAGGTCGAGGCCGGGTTCGCCGCGGCGGGCGGGAACCCGGCGGCGGTGTCCACCAGCAACCCGCTGACCTGGTCGCGGACCACCGCCAAGGCGCTGAACCCGGTGATCCAGCCGGGCGAGGTGAGCTGGATCGAGGTGCAGCCGGCCCGCGAACGGGTGGCCGGGTCCTTCGCCAACTCCCGCAACGACTACCGGCTGGACGCGACCTTCGACGTGCCCGCGACCTCGCTGCCGGACCGCTACTACCAGCGCACCGGCCCGCTCACCGAGACCGAACTCCAGCGCTGCGGCTCGGCCCGCCCCACCGCCGGGACGCCCGACAACACGGCCGGCCCCGACAGGCGCGGCGCCGACGCCGTCGGCCCGACCGTGCTGGACGCCCCGCCGCCGGGCCTCGCCGCCCGCACCGTCCCGCTGGAGGCCCGGTGACGAACCGACCGCGGACCCCCGCCCTGCTCGGCCGCGCGCTCGCCCTCGCGCTCGCGCTGCTGGTCCTGCCCGCCCCGGGGGCGGGCGCGACCGACACCGGTCCCGCCGTGGTGGTGAACGGCACCCTCTCCGCCCCGACCGTCCCCGCCGGGCAGGACTGGGGCGGCCGGGCCGACGACTGGGGCGGGGCCACCCTGCTGGTGTCGGCCGCCCGGGCCGGACACCCGCAGGGCTTCCAGGCCGTGGCGCTCGCCGCCCCGGCCTCCGCGCCGATCACCACCCGGGTGCGCGGGGTCCGGGCCGGGGCCACCGTCACCGTCGAGTGGGACGACAACCCGGACAGCTGCGTCGGCTCCGGCGGTGGCCGCCCCTACACGGTGTCCGTTGCCGGGGGAGGCAACAGCGCGGGCAGCTACACCACCAACGCGGCCAACAGCAAGGCCAACTGGGGTCTCGGCCGGTCCTACTCCTTCACCGCCGCCGAGGACGCCCCGACGGTGACCTTCACCTTCGGCACCCCCGCGGTCTCCCCCGGCTGCCGCCCGATGGTCACGGACGTCCGGGCCGCCCAGACCCCGCCGCCCGCCCCGGCCACGCCCCCGAAGGCCGACCCGTGCGCGGGCGGGGGCGGGGACGCCCCCGCCTGCGGCACCGCCGCCGGCAACCAGCAGGCGATCGACCACTGCCCGGCCACCAGCCGGGACTGCCTGGCGGGTGTGGCCGGGAAGGGCGAGCAGGAGAACGCCGGGATCGGCCAACAGACCCAGGCCCTCGACGAGTTCACCCACACCCCGCGCGACCAGGACCCGAACGCGGCCCTCGGCGGCCTCTGCGCGGTCTCCGGCGCCCACACCGGCAACCTGGAGCCGGGCGACACCGTCCTCGCCCCCGGCACCTGGTGGTACTGCTGAACCGGGAACGACGACGGGGGCCCGGGGCGACGCGCCCCGGGCCCCCGCCCGCCCCTCAGCCCGTCCGCACCCACTCCTGACGGTCCGTCAACTCGTACTGCTCCAGCGGACGTTCACCCGCCGTGTGCGGTCTCCCCTCGTGGATGCCGCCCTCGGACAGGGCCCGGCCCGGCTGCCGGAGGGACAGGCAGTAGTCCTTGGCCGTGAAGGTCTGCGCGACCACGGTGCTGACGTTGCTGCTGGACGGGCTGGTCACCAGGATGTTCTTGACCGCCGTCCCGGTGCCGTCGACCGAGAGCACGCCGACCGTGCGGGTCATCGCGTTGAGCATGCCGAACTGCAGCTCGCTGTCGGTGTCCACCATGAACTTCACCTGCGTGGTCTCGGTGTTGGTCCGCTTCCACTCGTGCGAGTACGCGGCCTTGAAGCCCAGCTGGAAAGCCGCCGTCGCGCTCAGCTTGAGCTGACCGGCGGCGGTGGCGCTGCCGCTGACGGTCGTCGAACTGCCGGTGGTGGTGTCGGTGTTGGGGCCCTTGTCCTTCGGCGCGGTGGTGTCGGTGTGCGAGGTGTCGGTCTTGTCCGAGCCCGCGATCGTGCCCGACACGGCGGTGGTGTTGTCGACCGTGCCCTCGATCGTGGCGGAGCCGGAGATCTCGCCGGCCAGGTTGTCGGTGGCGCTCGACTCCAGCACCACCGTCCGGTACACGGTGATCTTCTTGTTGGTGCAGTTGATGACGGTGTTGCCCACCGAGACGACGGCGGCGGTGCGTTCCGCCGACAGCCCCGGCAGCACCCGGAAGGTGCACCCGTAGTCGCGCCCGCACCCGTGCGCGACGGCCACCGCGTCCGGCAGCTCCCGCTCGCCGTCGAAGGCCCGCGCCACCAACTCCTCCGCGGCGTCCGGCCGGAGCGCCTCCTCGGCCCGCGCGGCGGCCGCGCCGGCGGCGGTCTGGGCGGCCAGCAGCGCGGCGGCCAGCGCCGCGGCCCGCCTCACCGTCGGCCCCACGTACCGTCGGCGGCGCGCACGTACGCCGCGTCGGGCACCCGTCCCGGCGGCTCCGGGACGGCCGCCACCGGCCCCGGCCGGGCCACCGACCGCCCCGGCGGGCGCAGCGACAGGCAGACGTCGGGCCGGGAGAAGGTCTGGGCGACGATCGAGCTGGCGGTGGCGATCGAGGGGCTGTCCACCACCACGTTCCTGATGAACTTCCCGGTGTGGTCGACCGACAGGACCCCGACCACCCGGGTAACCGCGGTGAGCGTCCCGAACTGGAGCTCGTCGTTGGGCGAGACGGTGAACACCACCCGGGTGCTCTCCCGGACGGTCGCCTGCCACTGCATGCTGTACGAGGTCTGGAAGGCGAGTTCGAAGCTCGCCTTCGCGCCCAGGTGCAGGGCGTTGCTCCCGGCCACGGTGCCGGTGGCCTGCGCGGTGTTCTCGAACTTGTCCTGGGTGGTGGGGCCCTTGTCCTTGTTCGGC
The DNA here is from genome assembly GCF_044753345.1 of Kitasatospora sp. NPDC088391. NCBI lineage: Bacteria > Bacillati > Actinomycetota > Actinomycetes > Kitasatosporales > Streptomycetaceae > Kitasatospora > Kitasatospora sp. NPDC088391. The sequence goes on along the minus strand of NZ_JBIVNB010000004.1, from coordinate 50,415 downwards.
CCGTACTGGGTGGCGCCGTTGGTGACACCGGCCGCCAGGCTGCCCTGCGCGGAGGCGGTCACGGTGGTGTCCACTCCGCCGCTGACCGTGGCCTTGCCCGAGATCGAGCCGCTGATGTTGTCGGTGCTGCTGCTGGCCACCGTCAGGGTGCGGTCGACCTCCATCGGGTCGCTGGTGCAGTTGATCGCCGCGTTGCCCACCGAGGCGACCGCGCTGCCGAACAGCCCGACGATCCGGTCGGTGGCCCGGAACGTGCAGGTGCCGGGCCGGTCGCAGAGCGCGGCCACCTCCTCGGGCGAGGACAGCGGGGTGTCGCCGTCGTACGCCTCGGCCACCGGCATCGGCGGCAGCGGCGCCAACTCGGCCGCCCCGGCCGGGGCCGCGAGCGGCACCAGCACGGCGAGGGCGGGCAGCACGGCGCGGGCGGCGGCGGGCAGCAGCACCGCACGGGCCCCGCGCCGCACGGGCCTTCGCGGACGCGCCGCGCCTCCCGGGCCTGCGGCTCCTCCCGAACCGGCGGGGCTCCTCGAACCGACAGGGCTCCTCGAACCGACAGGGCTTTCCGGACCGGCAGGGCTTTCCGGCGGGCATGCGGAACCAGGCACGGACACTCTCCTCACTCCTCGACGACCCCCGCGGCACTGCCCCCCGCCCCATCCTCCGGGACGGTTCGAACGTGGGCGAACGGTCGTCGGCGCGGGTGCGCCATTCGATGGGCCGTCACCCGCCGGACCGCCAAGAGCCGTTCCACGGTGACGGGGTGTCAGCGGGGTGTGGCGCGCCGCGCACCCGGTCCGCTAGCGTCCGGGGACCGGCCGACCACCGGGTCGGACCGCCGTCCGGCCGTCCGGCCGACCCGTCCACGTCCGTGTCCGCCCCGGGAGCCGTCATCAGCGTCCAGCCCGCCCAGTCCGCCCGCGCCGCGCGCCCGGCCCGGGCCGCCGCTCCCGCCGTGACGCTGCCCGAACTGCTCGACCACCGGGCCGCCGCGCAGCCGGACCGGACGGCGCTGCTGGTGCCCGGCGGCGGGAGCCTGACGTACCGGCAGTGGCGGGAGCGGGCGGTGCGGGCCGCGCACGGGCTGGCCGCGCGGGGCGTCCGCCCGGGCGGGACGGTGGCGCTGCTGTTCACCGGCCACGACTGGGACGGGTACGCGGTGGCGTTCCTGGCCGCGCACTACGCGGGTGCGGCCGCCCTGGTGGTGCGCGCCGACCTCACCGCCGGGGACGCCCGCCGCCTGGTCGCCGACACCGGCGCGGGCCTCGCCGTCACGGGCGCCGACCCCGCCGTCCCCGACACCGGCCTCCCCGCCGTCGCCCTCGCCGAACTCCTCGCCGCCCCCGCCGACTCGGCGGCCTCCCCGCCACACACCGTCACCCACGCCGACCCGGCGCAGATCATCGGGACCTCCGGCACCACCGGCACGCCCAAGGGCGTCCTCGCCGCGCACGGCAGTCTGACGGCCGGTCTGCGGACGGACCCGCGGCCGCGCCCGTACGCGCACTCCGCGTACGCGGTGCACGCCTTCCCGATCGGCACCAACGCGGCCCAGGTGGTGCTGGTCAACGCCCTGGTCGGGCAGCCCGCGACGATCTGCCTGCCGCGCTTCGACGCCGCCGGACTCGCCCGCGCCGTCGAGGAGTTCGGGGTCGGCACGGTGTTCCTGGTGCCGTCCATGGCGGTCGAGCTGCTGAACTCCGGCACCCTCGCGGCCCACGACTTCGGCAGCGTGCTGCTGGTCTCCTGCTCGGCCGCCGCGCTGCCGCCCGCCGTCGCCGCCGCGCTGGCCGCCGCCCTGCCGCGGGCCACCCTGGTCAACACGTACACCTCCGCCGAGTCCTCGCCCGCGCAGCTGTCGGTGATCGTCGACCCGGCCCGGCCCGGCTCGCTCGGCCGCCCCGCCGACCCGGGCGCCCTGCGCGTCCTCGCCCCCGACGGCCGCCCCGCCGCCCCGGGGGACACCGGCGAGATCTGGCTCCGGCAGCCGGGCCCGCCGCGCAGCTACGCGGGCGACCCGGACCGCTCCGGGGCCACCTTCCGGGACGGCTGGGTCCGGATGGGCGACCTCGGCCGGCTCGACGCGGACGGCTGCCTGCACCTGGTCGACCGGGAGGGCGACCTCGTCAAGTCCGGTGCGCTGAAGGTCTCCACGCTCCGGATCGAGGCGGTGCTGCACGAGCACCCGCAGGTCGCCGACGCCGCCGCGCTCGGCCTGCCGCACCCCGTGATGGGCGCCGTCCCGGTGGCGGCCGTCGTCCCGCACCCCGCCGGGCTCGACCCGGACGCGCTGCGGCTGTTCCTCGCCGAACGCCTCGCCCGGCCCGAACTGCCGGTCCGCATCCTGCTGGTGGACTCGCTGCCCCGCAACCCGAGCGGCAAGGTCGTCAAACACCTGCTGCGCAACAGATTTGACGAACCGTCAGACGCTTCCGCGCCGTCCCGTCCGCCGGGGGGCCCGACCGAGACCGCCCTCGCCGCCCTGTGGCGGACCGTCCTGGGCCGGCCCGTCACCGGCGTCGAGCAGGAGTTCTTCGCGCTCGGCGGCGACTCCTTCCGGGCCGTCCAGCTCGCCGCCGCGATCAGTGCCGAGTTCGGCGTCCCGGCCGGCACCGCCCTGGTCTTCGAACGCCCCGCGCTGCGCGCCCAGGCCGACTGGCTCGACCGGCACCGGGCCGCACCCCCGGCCCCCACCGGACCCGGCCCGGCCGCGCCCGCCGTCTCCCCCTTCCTCGCCGCGCTGCGCGCCCAGCCGCACGAACTCCCGCTCACCTCCCAGCAGGAGAACTTCCTGCGCTGGCTGGCCGAGGCGCCCGGCCGCCGGACCGGCAGCGTCGCCGTCGCCTTCCGGGTCACCGAGGCGCTGCGCACCGACCTGCTCGGCCGCGCCCTCACCGAGACCGTCCGCCGCCACCCCGCGCTGCGCACCCGCTTCGTGCCCGTGCCCGCCGCCGCCTGCGGCGGCCAGACCGGTGTCCGGCGGGCCGTCCTGGACGAGGACCCACGCGTCGACCTGGCCGTCCACCACCTGCCCGGCGCCACCGACGCCGAGGTCGACACCCTGCTGGCCGCCGAACGCGACCGGCCCGCCGACCTCGCCGCCGACCCGGCCGTCCGGCTCGCCGTCGTCACCCGCGCCCCCGACGACCACGTCGTGCTGCTCGGCGTCGACCACCTGGTCTGCGACGGCTGGTCCGTCGGGCTGCTGCTGCGCGAACTCGCCGTCCACTACTCGGCGTTCCGCCGCGACCGGCCCGCCCCCGCGCCGCGCGGCGGCCCCGGGCCGCAGGAACTCGCCGACCGGGCGCGCGCCCACTGGGCCGCCAACCGGGCCCACTTCGCCGCCGCGCTCGCGGGCGCGCCCGCCGCCGTCGACCCGTTCCCGGGCCGCGCCCCCGCCGGGACGGTGCGCGGCGCCGTCCACCCGTTCACCGTCGCCGCCGCACCCGCCGACGCGCTGCGCGCCCGGGCCGCCGAACTCGGCGCCACCCCGTCCCTCGCCGTCGCCGCCCTCTGGACCGGCCTGCTCGCCGCCCGCAGCGGCCAGGACGACCTGGTCCTGATGACGCCCGTGCCCGGCCGCACCCGGCCCGAGGACGAACACGCCGTCGGCTGCTTCGTCCAGTCGCTGCTGGTCCGGGTCGACGCCTCCGGCACGCCCGGCTTCGCCGAACTCCTCGACCGGCTGCGGGCCGCCACCTCCGCCGCCCTCGACCACCAGCTGTACCCGTTCGCCGAGTTCAGCCCGCAGGTCCCGTTCCCCGCCTGGCTGCGCCACGAAGCCTGGTCCGCCCCCGCCCACCTGCCCGGACTCGCCTGCGCGCCCTGGGAGTTGCCGCCGCGGGCCACCGACCCCTACCCCGTCCCGGGCGGCGACCTGCACGTCCCCGAACTCGCCGTCACCGAACAGCCCGACGGCTCGCTGCGCTGCCGGCTGCGCTACAACGCGCACGCCTTCGACCCGGCGACCGCCGCCGGACTCGCCGACGCCTTCACCGCGGCCCTGCACGCCGCCGTCCGGTTCACTCCCCCGCCGCCCCCCGCCGCCTGAACTCCGCCACCCACTCCCGGACCTGCTCCTCGCTGTGCAGGTAGGGCCCGTCCGGTCCGTGCCGCAGGTCGATCCCGAGCAGCTTCATCAGCGCCCAGCTCTCCCGCTCGCCCCACCGCAGGCCGTCGTCGCACACCCAGCGCTCCGCCCAGCGGTCCGCCGCGTCCCGGTCCGCCCGGCCCTCGGCGACGGCCAGCAGCCACCCCTGGATCTCCGCCGCGTCCGGCTGCCGCTCCGTCACCGCGCGCCCTCTTCCCGCTCGGCGGCCTCCCGGGCGGCCGCCACCTCGTCGCCGTGCTCGAAGGCCCAGACCCCGAACGCGCCGATCGGCTCCAGCAACGTCCGCCCCAGGTCGGTCAGTTCGTACTCCACACCGCTGCGGCCCGGCTCCGCCGCGCGCCGTTCGACCAGGCCGTCGGCCTGCAGGCGGCGCAGCGTCTCGGTCAGCACCTTGGAGCTGATCCCGCCGATCCGGCGCCGCAGCCCCGCCGGGCGGCACGGGCCGTCCCGGAGCGCCCAGACCACCACGGCGTTCCAGGTGTTGGCGAGCAGGTCGAAGGCCAGCCGGGCCCGGCAGTCGGCGAGGAACGGATCAGCGGTCACGTACCGAATGGTGCCCGACCCGCTCCCTAGGCTCGAAACCGACCCGTCCTCCCTCCTCCTGGAGTCACCCATGCGCATCGGCATCCTCGGCACCGGCAACATGGCCGACGCCCTCGCCACCCACTGGGCCCGGGCCGGCCACCAGGTGGTCGTCGGCGGCCGCGACCTCGCCAAGGCCCGCCGGCTCGCCGACCGGATCGGCCACCGCACCGGGGCCGGCGACCTCCGAACGGCCGCCGAACACGCCGAAGTCGCCCTGCTGGCCGTCCCGTTCGGCGCCGCCGCCGCGCTGGCCGGCACGCTCCGCGACGCGCTGGCCGGGCGCACCCTGATCGACTGCACCAACCCCGTCGGCCCCGGTTTCCGCCTGCTCACCGCGCACGGCCCGTCCGCCGCCGAACAGGTGGCCGCGGCCGCCCCCGAGGCCCTGGTCGTCAAAGCCTTCAACCTCTGCCACGAGAACGTCTGGCGGATGGACCCCCCGGTGTTCGACGGCCGCCCCCTCGCCGTCCCGCTCTGCACCGACCACCCCGCCGCCCTGGCCCTGGCCTCCCACCTCACCCGGGACCTCGGCTGCACCCCCCTGGCCGCCGGCCCCCTCGGCAACGCCGCCCTGCTCGAAGCGACCGCCGCCCTCTTCATCACCCTCTGGGTCGGCCAACACGCCGACGCCCAGGCCGTCGCGCCCCCGCTCAGCCACGCCGCCGGCCCCGCCTGACGGGCGGCCCCGCCGACGGCCGGACGGGCGGGTGGCGGCTCAGCTCTCCCAGTCGACGGAGAGCACCGCGCCGTCCCGGGTGAGCTTGACGGCGAGGAGCTGGTCGCCGAGGTCGGGTTCGAAGGCGTAGTCCACGACCACCGGGGCGCCGTCGGAGGCCCCGCCGGTCCACAGGCCGATGCCGGTCGGCCGCATCGCGGCCACGAAGGCGGCCGCCCCGACCTCCGCGCCGTCCGCGTCCCGGAGCAGCCGGGCGGCCGCCCGGCTGTCCGCCAACTCCTCGACGTGGAAGTCGACGAAGCAGCGGTCCTCCTCCAGGTACGCCCGCAGGGCCGCCCGCGCGGTCGCGTCCAGGGCCGGGAGGTCGGCGAGCCGGGCGGCCAGCTCGTCCAGCTCCCCGGCCTCGGGAGCGCTGCGGGGCCCGGCCCACAGCCGGACCTCGACCTCGCCGTCCCCGAGGCGCACAACGTCCTCCCAGACCACGTCCGGGTCACGGAGCGCCCCGGTCTCCAGCCGTCCGAAGCGGGCGTGCTCGACGGTGTCCATCCGTTTCGTTCCTCCCAGTGCCGTGGCGTCGTTCCGCTGCTGCCACGCTAGCGGGCGGGTGGGACAGTGCCCCGACGGCCGCCGCGGGCGGTCCGCCCCCGGCGTCAGGCCAGGCGCCGGGCGGCCTCCGTCTCGCTGAGGGCGTCGATCTCGGCGATCAGCGCGGCCTCGATCCGGGCGGCGAGGGCGGCGGCGGTGCGGCTCTCGAAGACCTCGCGGATCGACAGGTCGAGCCCGACCCCGGCCCGGATCCGGGCCGCGACCCGGGTCACCAGCAGGGAGTCGCCGCCGAGCTCGAAGAAGTCGTCCAGAACGCCGACCCGGGGCAGCCCGAGGACGTCCTGCCAGAGTTCGACCACCAGTTGTTCGGCGTCGCCGCGCGGCGCGAGGTAGCGGTCGGCGTCGGCGGCGGCCGGTTCGGGGAGCGCGGCGTGGTCGGGCTTGCCGTGGAGGGTGAGCGGCAGCCGGTCGAGCACCACCACCGCGTCGGGCACCAGGTACCCGGGCAGCACCCCCGCCAGGTGGGCCCGCAGCGCGGCCCCCGTGACCCCGGCCGCCACCGCGTACCCGAGCAGGCGCCGACCGTCCCGCAGCAGCACCGCGGCCTGGGCGACGGCGGGGTGGGCCGTCAGCGCGGCCTCGATCTCGGCGGGTTCGATCCGGTACCCGCGCAGCTTCAGCTGCCCGTCGCCGCGCCCGAGGAACTCCAACTGCCCGTCGGCGCGCCAGCGCACCCGGTCGCCGGTCCGGTACATCCGGGCCCCGGCGGCGGCAGAGGCCCCGGGGACGGCGGGGTCGAACGGGTCGGCGGTGAACGCGGCGGCGGTCAGGTCGTCCCGGCCGACGTAGCCGCGCGCCAACCCGGCGCCGCCGATGAACAGTTCGCCCTCCGCGCCGCGCGGCAGCAGCCCGCCCCGGGCGTCCAGGACGTACAGGCGGACGCCCGGCAGCGGGCGGCCGAGCGGCGGGCGGGTGGCCGACTCCCCGTCCCCGGGGGCGAGTTCGGCGGCGGTGACGACGACGGTGGCCTCGGTCGGGCCGTAGGTGTTGACCAGGCGGACCCGGGAGCCGTGCCGCCGGTACCAGTCGGCGACCGCCCCGGCGGGCAGCGCGGAGCCGCCCAGGACGACCAGCCGCAGCGCGGCGGGCCAGTGCGCGTCGGCGCCCTGGGCGACCAGTTCGGCCCAGTACGCGGTGGGCAGGTCCAGCACCGTGACGCCGTCCCCGGCCGGGGAGTTCAGCAGGTCGGGCAGGGTCCGGCCGCCGCCGGGGAGCAGGACGACGCGGGCGCCGGAGGCCAGCGCGGGCCACAACTCCTCGACGTGGGTGTCGAATCCGAGCGAGGCGAACTGCACCACCCGGTCGTCCGGGGTGAGCGCGTAGCCGTCGGGACCGGCCATCCAGGCCAGCCGGACGGCCAGCGCGGCGTGGTCGACGGCGACGGCCTTCGGGGTGCCGGTCGAGCCGGAGGTGTACAGCACGTACGCCGTCCGGGCCGGATCGGGCCCCGGCAACGGCGTCGGCAGCGTCTGTGACTGTGCCTGCATCGGCGTCTGCGTCTGCGCCGAACTGCCGTGCGGGCGGGCGTCGGTGAGGACGCGGACCGCCCCGGCCTCCTCGACCATCAGGCGGCGGCGCTCCTCCGGGTGGGCCGGGTCCAGCGGCAGGTAGGCCGCCCCCGCCTTCCAGACCGCCAGCAGCGCGACCACCAGGTCCGGCGAGGGCGCGATCGAGACCGCCACCACCCGCCCGGCGACCTCGCCCAGGCTGCACGCCAACGCGTCGGAACGGCGGTCGAGTTCGCCGTAGCCGAGCAGTTCGCCCGCGCACTCCAGCGCGACGGCGTCCGGCCGCTCGGCGGCCCGGGCCGCGAACAGCTCCAGCACGTGCGGGGCGGGGCCGGGGACGGGTCCGCTGCCGAGGGCCAGCAGTTCGGCCCGCTCGGGGCCGGTCGGCAGCCAGTCACCGAGGACGGGCAGCTCGGGGTCGGCGACGGCCCGGGCCAGCAGGGTGCGGCAGTGGCCGCCGAGCGCCGTCACCGTGGCGGCGTCCAGCACCTCCCGGTCGTAGCAGAACGAGAGCACCAGGCTGCCCTCGGCGTTGCGCCAACTGTCCAGCAGCAGATCGGTCTTGGCGTGCGCGAAACCGGAGTCCATGCTGCGGGTGGCGACCCCGGCGGGCAGCACCGGGCCCTCGCCCGCCACCCCGTACTGGCTCTGGTGGACGAAGACGGCGCGGTGCACGGGGGCCGAACCCGGCTCGGCGGGCAGGCCGAGGTGCGCGGCCAGGCGCTCCAGCGGGACGTCCTGGTGGGCGAGCGCGCCGAGCGTGCCGGTACGGGTCCGGCGCAGCACGGTGCGGAAGTCCGGCGCGCCGGTGAGGTCGGCGCGGATCGGCACCGTCCGGGCGAAGCAGCCGATCATCGCCTCGTGGGCGGCCTCGTTGCGGCCGGCCAGCGGGGTGCCGACGGCGAAGTCCGGGCAGCCCGTCCACCTGGCCAGCACGGTGCTGTACGCGGCGAGCAGCACCATGAACGGGGTGCACCGCTCGCGGCGGCCGAACGCGTCGATCGCGGCGGTGAGTTCGGGCCCCAGGTCGACCACGGCGAACCCGGCCGGGCGGCCCGGGTCGGCGGGGCGCGGCCGGTCCAGCGGCAGCCGCAGCGCGCCGGTCCCGGCCAGCTTCTCCGCCCAGTGGGCGAAGGCCGCCTCCCCGTCCCCGGCCGCCTCCCGCGCGGCCCGGGCGAACGCGCCGAACTGCAGCGGGAGTTCGGCGAGTCCGGCCGGCCCCTCGCCGATCGCCTCCCGGTACAGCGCCAGCAGTTCGCGCCACAGCACGGTGAACGACCAGCCGTCCGCGACGATGTGGTGGACCAGCACGCTCAGCGCGTGCTCCCGCTCCCCCGAGCCGACCAGCACCACCCGCAGCGGCGGCCCGGCCGCCAGGTCGAACGGCGCGTTCACGTACGGGCGGCAGGCCGCGGTGAACACCGACTCGTCGGCGCCCTCCGGGAGTCGCACCCGGATCAGCTCGATGTCCCGGACCGGCTCGACGAGTTGGACGGGCTGCTCGCCGCCGTCCGGGTCGAGGTCGAAGCGGGTGCGCAGGATCTCGTGCCGCTCGGTGAGCCGGCGCAGCGCGGTGCGCAGCGCATCGGCGTCGAGCGGGCCGCTCCAGCGCCGGTTCAGGTACATGTTGAACCCCGGGTCGTCCGGGCGCAGTTGCTGGAGGAACCAGAGCCGGCGCTGCTCGTCGGTCAGCGGGTGGAGGGCGGTGCTGCTCACCGGGCGGTCACCTTCGTCGGGTCGGGCTGCGATGCGGCGGACGGAACGGGGGACGGGGCTTCGGCTTCGGCTTCGGCGACGCGTTCCCGGACGGCCCGGAGGCCGATCAGGTCGTCGGGTTCGGCGTCGGGCACGTCGCGGTCGAAGTGGCGCAGCGCGGGGACGGCGAGGCAGGCCAGGACCAGGACGGCCATGGCGAGGCCGAACAGCAGGTAGAGCAGGCCGATCCCGCGGCCGGGGCCGGTGCCGATCAGGCGGCCGACGGTGCCGGCCAGGGTGCCGCCGGGCTCCATCAGGGGCTGCAGGAGCCGCGGGCCCAGCGGGGCGACCAGCGCGAAGCCGACCGGGAGGGTCGACCAGGCGACCATGGTGTTGACGGCGATGACCCGGCCGTGGAAGCGCAGCGGGACCTTGGTCTGCACGATCGTCGCGTAGACGCCGTTGACCAGGGCCAGGCCGAAGGCCATCGCGAACGCGCCGGGGACCACGGTGGCCAGCGACGGGCGCAGGCCGGTGAGCAGGCAGGCCGCGGCGAGGACCAGGGTGCACAGCAGGACGCCGCGCAGCCGCAGCCGGCGCGGCCCGCCCCACACCAGCAGGGTGAGCCCGCCGAGGACGGCCCCGGCCCCGGCGGCGGTGGCGACCCAGCCGGCGGCGGGCAGTTCGGCGAACGACAGCACCAGCGGGGTGGTGAGCAGGAACAGCGGGGACAGGAAGACGTTCAGCACGGCGAAGAACAGCAGCATGGCCCGGAAGTTGCGGCTGCCGAGGGCGCGCCGGAACCCGGCCCGGATCTCGGCGGCGACGCTCTCCCGGCGGACCGCGCCCATCAGGTCGGGGAAGCGGACCGCGAGGGTGACGGCCAGCGCGAAGGCGTAACTGCCGACGTCGAGGGCCAGGATGCCGCCCAGCCCGATCGCGGCGAGCAGGCCGACGGCGAACACCGGCACCAGGAACTGGGCCAGCCCGAACAGCATCTGGACCACGCCGTTGGCCCGCCCGAGGTAGCGCTTGGGCACCAGCTGCGGGACGGCGGCGTTCCAGGCGAGCCGCTGGAAGGTCAGCGCGGCGGAGAGCACGCCGATCAGCACGTAGGCGTGCCAGACCCGCAGGCTCCCGGTGAGGTGCAGGACGAGCAGCAGGGCCTGGGTGAGCCCGGCGGCCAGGTCGCCGCACAGCATGGTGCGGCGGCGGTCGCCGCGGTCGACGACCGCGCCGGCCAGCGGGGCGGCCAGGATGCCGGGCACGAGTCCGCAGGCGGCGAGCAGGCCGAACTGGGCGAGCGAACCGGTGCGCAGGTAGATCCAGACCGGCAGCGCGAACTCGGTCAGCGCGGAGCCGATCATCGAGACCTGCTGCCCGGAGGCGACGGTCAGGAAACGCCGCAAGGTCGGCCGGACGCCCCTCGAACTCTTCCCGGACACGGCCGAGTTGTCGCGCGAGACGCCCTCCAGCCACCAGCTGGAGCGCTCGGTGCGGCGGTGCCGGTCCTCCCGCCCGTCGGCGATCGAACGGTGCACGCCGGTGACGATGTCGGCGAGTTCGGCGGCCCGGTACTTGAGGTAGAAGTGCCCGGCCTCGTCGAGCACCACCACCGCGGCGGTGTCGCTGAGCCGGTGCCACTCGCGGTAGCGCTCCTGGTAGAACTCGGTGGACGGGTCGCGCTCGCCGCACACCGCGACGACCGGGGCCTTGATCCGGCCGTCGGCGCCCTCGAACAGGCGGGTGAAGTACCGCTCGGCCTCGCGCGTCCCGGTGCGCCGGTTGCGCACGATCAGGCGCAGCTGCTCCGGGTCGGTGTCCTCGGTGTCGAGTCCGGCCGCGGCCAGCGCGTTGATCATGTTCTGGTCGCTGCGCAGCCCGTCGACGGTCTCCGCCCACCACTCGCCGAGGGCGGCGCCGCGGCCGCGCGGCCGGGCGAACGGGAAGATGCCGCCGAGGTGCACGGCGTCGACGGTGCGCCCGGCGGCCTCGACCCGGCGGGTGATCTCGACGGCGAGGCGGACGCCGACCCCGCAGTGCCCGTAGAGCACGACCGGCCCGGTGATGCCGTCGACGATCTCGCGGGCGCAGCGCTCGGCGACCTCGTCGATGTCCATCTCCTGCTCGCCCAGCTCGTGGCCGGGCACCGCGAGCGAGTACAGCGCCCAGTCGGCGGGCAGCGCGTCGGCCAGCGGCTTGTAGATCAGCGCGCTGCCGCCGCCGTACGGGGTGCAGACGACGGTACCGGCGGTCCGGGCCCGGTCGGGGGTGAGCCGGTGCAGCAGCCCGCGCGGGCCGCGGTCGGCGTCCGGATCGGCGACCAGCGCGGCGAGCCGGCGCACGGTCGGGAACCGGAACAGGTCCATCACCCCGACCGGGGTGGGGAGTTCGGGGAAGGCCCGGCGCAGGCGGGCGACCACCTGGGTGGCGAGCAGCGAGTGCCCGCCGAGTTCGAAGAAGTCGTCGTGCGCCCCGACCCGCTCCACCCCGAGCAGCGCCGCCCAGATCCCGGCGACCACCGTCTCGGCCTCCCCCTCGGGCTCGGCGTGCTCGGCCGTGGACACGACGGCCTCCGGCTCGGGCAGCGCCCGCCGGTCCACCTTGCCGTGCGCCAGCAACGGCAACCGCTCCAGCACGACGTACCGCGCGGGCACCATCCAGTCCGGCAGCACCTCCCCCAACGCGGCCCGCAACCCGGCCGCCCCCGGCCCGCCCCCCGGACACTCGACATAGGCGACCAGCCCCTCCCGAACCCCCTCCCCCCGCACCAGCACCACCGCCTGGGTGACCCCGGGCAAGGCCGTCAGCGCGGCCTCGATCTCCCCGGGCTCCACCCGGTACCCCCGCACCTTGACCTGGTCATCGGCCCGCCCCAGGTACTCCAGACCACCATCGGCCCGCCACCGCGCAAGATCCCCGGTCCGGTACATCCGAGCCCCCTCGCCCGCCGCACCCCTGCACCCGGCCCCCGGCTCCCCCGCCCTCGTCCCCTCCCCCGTGGCCTTCCCTGCCTCTCGCTGCCCCGCCGGGTCACCTACCGCCCCGCACTCCTCATCCACTCCACCCTGCGCCGCGGCCTTCCCCGTCCCCTGCTGCCCCACCGGATCACCTACCGCCCCGCACTCCTCATCCACTCCACCCAGCGCCGCGGCCTTCCCCGCCCCCTGCTGCCCCACCGGATCACCTACCGCCCCGGGGGCGAACGGGTCGGGGAGGAAGCGTTCGGCGGTCTGTTCGGGGCGGCCGAGGTAGCCGCGGGCGAGGCGGTCGCCGCCAAGGTACAGCTCGCCGGTGACTCCGGGCGGCACCGGTTGCCGCCTCTCGTCGAGGACGTAGCAGCGGGCCCCGGCCAGCGGGGTGCCGATCGGTGTGCTGCCGGGCAGCGCCGCGTCCGCCGCGGTGACCTCGTGGACGGTGACGCCGACGGTGGCCTCGGTCGGGCCGTAGTGGTTGAAGACGGCGCACCGCCCGAGGGCGGCGAGTTCGGCGGCCCAGGCCCGGGCCGACGCCTCGCCGCCGAGGACCAGCGCCTTCGCGGGCAGCAGCTCCCCGGCCGGCGCGTCGGCGGTCAGCGCCGCCAGGTGGGACGGCGTCATCTTCAGGTAGTCCAGGCCGAGTTCGGCGTTCTTCGCGGCGAGTTCGGCCCCGGAGATCCGGCGCGGCAGCAGGTGGACGGTGCCGCCGGTGGTGAGCGCCAGGTAGAGCATGGTGATGCTGAAGTCGAAGGCCAGCGACTGGAGCAGGCCGTAGCGCCCGTGCGGTTCGATCCGCAGCCGTTCGCCCACCCCGGCCAGGTAGTTGAGCAGTTGCCGGTGCTGGACGGCGACGCCCTTGGGCTGCCCGGTGGAGCCGGAGGTGTAGATGACGTAGGCGAGGTGGTCCGGGCCGGAGACCTCCGCCGGAGCGTCCTCGCTCTCCGCCGGCCCCACCCGGTCGAGCAGGAGTTCCTCCGCGCCGTGGTCGCCGAAGCGCTCCCGCAGCACGGAGTCGGTGATCAGCAGCTTCGCGCCGGAGTCGGCGACCAGCCGGGCCAGCCGGGCGGGCGGCTGCTCGGGGTCGAGCGGCAGGTAGGCGCCGCCGGCCTTGAGCACAGCGATCAGGACGGCGGCCAGCTCGGGCGACTGCTCCAGGCCGACCGCGACCCGGTCGTCCGGCCCGACCCCGGCCGCCCTGATCAAATGGGCCAACCCGTTGGCCCGCCGATTGAGTTGACGGTACGTCAGCCCTGTCCCCTCGCCGCTCTCACCGACGACGGCCGTCCGGTCCCCGGCCGTACGGGCGGCCTCGGTGAGCAGCGCGGTCAGCGTGCCGGGGCCGCCGGGCGGCGGCAGTGGCGGTCCGGCGGACCAGGTCCCGGTGACGGCGGCGTGCTCCGCGCCGGTCAGCAGCGGGAGTTCGGCGACGGGGCGGGACGGGTCCGCGAGGGCGGCGGCCATCAGCGTTTCGTAGCGGTCGGCCAGGGCGCGCACCGTGGCGGCGTCGAACAGGTCGGTGCGGTAGGTGACCAGGCCGTACAGGCCGCCGTCGGGACGCTCGCGCAGGTAGAACGAGAGGTCGGCGTGCGTGCTGGTGGCCCGGTAGCCGAAGCCCTCCGCGTCCACGGCGGTCCCGGCCCCGGCCTGGACGGACCTGTCGCCGTAGTTCTGGAAGGCGAAGGTGGTCTGGAAGACGGCCGACCGGCTGACGTCCCGTTCCACGTCCAGGTCGGCGACCATCTGCTCGAACGGCACCTCCTGGTGGGTGTACGCGGTGAGCGTGGTCTCCCGGACCCGGCCGAGCAGTTCGGCGAAGTCCGGGTCGCCGTCCAGCCGGGCCCGGATCGGCAGCAGGTTGACGAACGCCCCGACCACGCCCTCCAGTTCGCGGTGCAGGCGACCGGCCACGGCCGACCCGATCGCGAAGTCGCGCTGCCCCGCGTGCCGGCCGAGCAGCACCTGCAGGCCCGCCATCAGCACCATGTACGGGGAGGCGTCGTACTCCCGGGCGCGGTCCCGGACGGCCGCGAACAGCTCGGGGCTCCAGTGCAGTTCGAGTGCCGCGCCGTCGAAGGTCAGCAGCGGCGGGCGCGGCCGGTCGACCGGGAGGTCCAGGGCGGGCACCCCCGCCAGCTCGGCCCGCCAGTGGGCGCGGGCGGCGGCCAGTTCCCCGGACTCCAGGCGCTCGCGCTGCCACTGCGCGAAGTCGCCGAACTGGACCGGGAGTGCGGGAAGGCCGGCGGGGGTGCCGTGGGCGTGCTCGGCGTACAGGGCGTCGAACTCGCGGTGCAGCAGGTCGATCGACCAGCCGTCGCAGCAGATGTGGTGCATCGCCAGCGCGAGGACGTGGTCCTCCGGGGCGAGGCGCAGCAGCAGCGCCCGCACCGGCGGCCCCGCCGCCAGGTCGAACGGGCGGGCCAGCACCCGGCCGATCTCCTCGGCCGCCCGGGCGGCCGGGTCCTCGGCCCCCGACAGGTCGGTGAACCCGGCCGGGAACGGCCCGGGTTCGGCGACCACCACCTCGGCGGTGCCGTCCTCGGTCGACGGGAACGCCATCCGCAGGCTCTCGTGCCGGGCCACCAGCGCCCCGAGGGCGGCGTCCACCGCGTCCCGGTCCAGCGGGCCGCGCAGCCGACGGGCCGGGGCGAGCGCGTAGGCGGTGCCGCCCGGCGTGAACTGGTCCATGAACCAGAGCCGTTCCTGCCCGCTGGACAGCGGCGGCCGACTCCCGGCGGCCCTCGGCCGCACCACCTGCACCGGTGCCGCGCCACCGCGCAGCCGACGGGCCAGCAGAGCCTTCTTGGCGTCGGACCAGCCCGCGGGCAGGTCCTGTGTCTCGGTCATCGGTGTCCGTTCGAGCGGGAGCAGCGGGAGCAGCGGGAGCAGAAGAGGGAAGTGCCGTCCGGGACGGTCAGCGGCCGTCGCGGACGGCGGCGGCGATGCCGACCGGCGTGGGGACGTCGAAGAACACGTCGAAGTCGAGTTCCACGCCCAGCGTTTCGCGGATGCGCGAGGTGATCTGGACGATGGTCAGCGAGTGGCCGCCGAGGTCGAACAGGTCCTCCTCCGGCCCGACCGAGGGCAGCCCGAGCACCTGCGCCCAGATCTCCGCCACCGCCTCCTCCAACCCGTCCCCGTCCCCGGCTTCGTCCGACACCGCCCCCTCCGGCACCGGCGGCGCCACCGGCTCGGGCGCGGGCAGGGCGGGCAGGGCGGACAGCGCGCGGCGGTCGAGCTTGCCGTTGGGGGTGAGCGGCATCCGCTCCACCCGGACCCAGCGGCGCGGCACCATCACCGCGGGCAGGGTGCGCCGCAGGTGCTCGACCAGGTCGGCGTCCGGCACCGGCTCCGCGCCGGGCACCAGGTGGCCGACCAGGACGGGCTCGCCGCCGGGCGGGGTGTGCACGACCACCGCCGCCTCGGCCACCCCCGGGTGGGCGAGCAGCGCGGACTCGATCTCGCCGAGCTCGATCCGGTGGCCGCGCAGCTTCACCTGCTGGTCGATCCGGCCGTGGTACTCGAGTTCACCGTCCGCGGTCCAGGCCGCGAGGTCCCCGGTGCGGTACATCCTTGTGCCGTGCGGGAGTTGCCCCCCACCGAACGGGTCGGCGCCGGTGAGGAAGCGCTCGGCCGTCGCCCCGGGGCGGCCCCGGTAGCCCTCGGCCAGGCCGTCGCCGCCGAGGAACAGCTCACCGGGGACGCCGACCGGGAGCGGCCGCAGCCCCGGATCGAGCACGTAGGCAAAGGTGTTGGCGATCGGTCGGCCGATCCGCACCGCCACCGGGTCCGGGCCGATCTCGGCGGCGGTCGACCAGACGGTGGTCTCGGTCGGCCCGTACACGTTGAGCAACCGGCCCACCGCCGACCGCAGTTCGCGGGCCAGCGGGAGCGGCAGCGCTTCCCCGCCGACCAGCGCGGTCAGACCGGACGGCAGCGACCCGCCGTCCAGCAGCACCCGCCACCCGGACGGGGTGGCCTGCACGTGCGTCACCCCCTCGCGGCCGATCAGGTCGCGCAGGCCGGGCCCGTCGGTGGCGGCCCCGTCCGGGGCGAGGACCAGCCGACCGCCGGTGGCCAGCGGCAGCAGCAGCTCCAGCCCGGAGATGTCGAAGGAGAGCGAGGTCAGGCCCAACCACACGTCCCCCGGGCCGGATTCGAGGTCCGCGGCGAAGGAGCGCACCAGGTTCAGCAGCGCCCGGTGCCCGACCTCCACACCCTTCGGCCGGCCGGTCGAACCGGAGGTGTACAGCACGTACGCCGATCCACCCCCGCCGACGCCTCCCCCCGGCTCCGCGCCGGAACCGCCCCCGTCGGCGCTCGCACCCGGCTCCGCGCCGGGCCCGTCGAGGCGCAGCACCGCCGTCACTGACCCGGTCGCCCCGGGGCCCGGGTCGCGGTCGGCGACCAGCAGCGCGGCACCGGAGTCGGCGAGCACGGACGCGGTGCGCTCCTCGGGGTGCGCCGGGTCCAGCGGCAGGTAGGCGGCGCCCGCCGCGTGCACGGCCAGCAGCAGGGCGGGCAGGTCGACCGTCCGTCCGACCAGCAGCGCCACCACGTCCCCGGGCCGGACCCCGGCCGCGCGCAGCCCCTGCGCCAACTCGCCGGTTCTTCGCTCCAGTCGGCGGTAGGTCAGCTCCCCGTCCACGGCGGTCACGGCACGCGCGTCCGGCCGCCGCCGGGCCTGCTCGCGCACCAAGTCGAGCACGGTGCGGGCGGCCCCGGGGGCGTGGTGGTCGGCGTCGTGGTCGATGCGGGCGCGTCCGCCGGTGGCCCAGCCGGCCAGCCGTTCGGCCTCCGGCGCAGTCAGCAACGGCAGCTCGCCGAGCGGCAGTTCGGGGGTGGCGACGGCGCCGTCCAGCAGGGTGCGGAAGTGTCCGGCGATCCGCTCGGCGGCTTCGGCGGCGAGCACCGAGGGCGCGTACTGGAGGGAGCACCGCAGACCGTCGACACCGTCCACCACCTGCAGGTGCAGGGTGTTGCGGGCCGCACCGGTGAACACGGCCCGGTCCACCCGGACTTCGCCGCCCGGGAACACCGCCTCGCCGTCCGCCGAACGGCGGTAGCCGAACGAGACGGGGGCCAGTGCCACCCGGGGGCCGAGACCGGGCACGGCCGAGGCGAACGGCACGGTCCGGAACGGGTACCCGGCCCGCGCCTCGGCCCGGACCGCCCGCGCGTACGCCGCGAACGGCGTCCCCGCGTCGACGCCGCCCGGCGCGCACACCGGCAACTCGTTGACGAACAGGCCGATCCGACCGGCCAGTTCGGGCGTCCGGGCAGACATCGGCACCGACACCGGCACCGACGTGCCGCCGTAGCGCAGCAGCAGACCGTGCAGGGCGGCGAGCAGGTACTCGAAGACCGTCACCCCGCTCCCCCGGGCCGCCCCGGCCAGCCGCTCCCGTCCCTCGGGGTCCACCAGCCACCGCACCTGCTCCCCCGGCGCGGCGGTCGTGACGGCCCGGGGCATCCCGGGCAGCACCGGTTCCCCGGCCGCCGCCCACCGCGGCCCGAACCACTCGGCGGCCCGCCGCACCTGCTCGGCCCCCGGCGGCACCCACTCGGGAGCCGCGCCCTCGCCGGTCCCGTCCCCGTCTCCTCCCGCCGCCCCCGCGCAGGCAGCCGCATAGGCCGCCGCCAGGTCGGCGAGCAGCACGTCCTTGGACTCGCCGTCGAAGACGCCGTGATGGACCGTCACCAGCAGGTCGGCCGCCCCGTCCTCGCCCCGGAACAGCCGGAACCGCGCCGAGGCCGCCCCGGGCCCGAACGGCCTGGACCACTCGGCCCGCAGCCGCTCGTCCAGCGCCTCCCCGGCCGCCCCGTCCACGGCCTCCAGCACCGGCACCGACGCGGGCGCCACCACGACCTCACCGTCCCGCTCCACCAGCCCTTGGCGCAACGCGGCATGCCGCCGCACCACCACCGACACCGCCCGGGCGAGCGACTCCTCGTCCACCCGCGCGAAGGACACGCGCACCGCGAGGTGGTACGCGCCGTGGACTTCGCCGAGGCGTTCGGTGAACCAGATGCCCTGCTGGAAAGGGGACGCGGGCAGGGCGGACGGTACGGACATGCGGCTGCTCGATTCGACGATCCGTATACGGTGCGCTTGCACGCCGGACCGATCGACCTCCCCCTGCGCACCGCCGGATCAGCATCGGTTCCCACCCGCACGGCGGGAGCCGTCGGCCCGGACCTCGGAGAGATTTTCAAAAAACACACAGACCGTCAAGAGTCCTTCACGGTAAGCGAACTGTCGGATTCCATCGCCAACCGGCCGCACCGCGCCGAATTTTGACCCCTCCTCGATCGAAAGAGCACCAACCCTTGCCCTTCCCAGGCGAGTTGACGACCCACCGCAATGACGTTGTCCGGCCGAACAGCGAGCTGCCGCAACGCGCTCGAAGGCGGTACGCGGCACCCGGCCCGGCGTCCGACCGCCGTGGTAGGCATGACGCCATGAACACCGAGTCCCCCGATCCGGCCGAACTGGCCGCCCTGCGCGCCGCGTTCGAGGCCGACGGCAGGAGCGGCCCGGCCCTCGGCCGGGCGGGCGTGCACGCCTTCGAGGCGGCGCACGGCATCGTCCTGCCCGAGCCCTACCGCACGTTCGTCGCTGAGGTCGCCGACGGCTCGCCCGGCGGCCCGCCCGCGTACGGCCTGCTCCCCCTCGCCGACCTGCCCGCCGACTGGGGCACCGGCCGACCGGAGCGCGACCTGTCGCGGCCGTTCCCGCTCGACGCCGCCTGGCTCTGGGAGGACGACGAGGAGACCCCCGAGGACGAGTTCGACGCCCTGGTCGGCGCGGTCACCGACCACGGCTCGATCGTCCTCGGCACCGAGGGCTGCGGCATGTACTGGCACCTGGTGGTCACCGGCCCGCAGCGCGGCCACCTCTGGCTCGTCACCGGCGAGGGCGCCGCCCCCTACGGCAGCACGTCCGGCGCGGACTTCGGCCGCACCACCGCCGCCCCCGGCTTCGCGGGCTGGGTCGCCCACTGGGCCGCCGGCCGCGACTGGTTCGACACCGACGAGGACGAGGACGCCGTCCCCGGCACCGAGGACTGACCCGCCGATCAGGCGGTGTCCCTCAACTCCCGTTCGGCCAAGGGACAGTGGTCTCGACCGGGGTGGCGTAGTCGGTGCCCGGCACGTGCCAGCCGTAGAGCCGGCCGACCTCGGCCCGGAACCACTCGGTGTCCGCCAGCCCCGCCACCGTCCCGGGGGTCGCGGCGGCCCAGCGCGCGTGCACCTCCGCCTGCACCTTGGCGTCCAACTCCCAGCCGTCCAGCCGGATCCGCTGCTCCGCGTCGAGCTGCAGCGGGGCCGCGCCGGTCAACTGCCGCCACAGGTCGGCGACCTGCTCGGCGGTGCTCCGGAACCCGTCCCCGAGGACCGCCCGGAGCAGGCCGGTGTAGAGGGCGATGGACGGGATCGCGGTCGACGCCTGGGTCACCGCCGCACCCGCCACCACGGTGTGGGCCTGCCCGCCCAGCGGGGCCAGCCGGGCGTGCAGTCGGCGGGCGGTGTCCTCCAGGTGCTGCTTGGCGGCGCCGATCGTCCCGGCCCGGTAGATCGGCGCGGTCAGCTCGGAGCCCACGTAGGACAGCGCCGCCGTCCGGAAGCCCGCCCCGACCAGCCCACGCTCCACCAGGGCCTCGACCCACAACTCCCAGTCCGCGCCGCCCATCACCTGCTCGGTCGCGGCCCGCTCCGCCCCGGTGGCCGGCTCCAGCTCCAGCGAGCCGACCGTCGGCGTGTCGCCCTCGTACTGCAGCGTCTTGGCCCGGTACGCGGAGCCCAGCGGCTTGATCGCCGAGTGGTGCACCTCGCCGGTCACGGGATCGGTCCGACGCGGCGCGGCCACGCTGTAGAGGACGTGGTCGACCCGGCCGTACCTGGCCGCCAGATGGTCGAGCGCCTGCTGCTTCGCCGCAGCCGAGAACGCGTCGGCGTTGAGGAAGGCGAACCCGCTCCCCTCCCCGGCCAGTTCCGCCGTCCGAGCAGTCCGGTACCAACCGGCCGAGGCCGTCCGCCGCTCGGTCTCCGGCGCCTCGAAGGCGATCCCGAGCCCCCGCATCCCGTACGTCCGCAGCGCCCCCACCGTGGCAGCGAGGCCGTACCCGGCGCTCGACCCGATGATCAGCGCAACCGGCCGCTCCGAGCCCCCGCCCTCCTCCACCCCGACCGGCCCCGGAGTACGCCGCCACAGGTCGTCGACCACGTCGGCACAGCCCTGCGGATGGCAGTTGACGTACAGGAAACCCCGGTTGCCGGGCTTGATCTCACGAACGGTCATCGGTCTCCTCGATTCGGAACCCTCGCCGCCATCGCACGGGGCCACCGACAGCACCCGCCGCCGCCCACCCCCGGCGACCTGGTCGGCCGGACCTCCATCCTTTCCACCCACCCGGAGCCCACAGGGTGGGGCCAGCTACCAGTTTCCGGGCGTCGATCTTGTCGGAGTCCCCCGTACCCACCCGGCGGGAAAGCGCTTACCAACCTTCGGCACGAGCCGCCGACCGCCCCTACTCCGCCGGCGCCGACCCTGCCAGCCCCTGCACCCACCCACCGGGAAAGCGCTTGCCGACCTCCCAGCCAAACCCTCCGACCGCCCCTACCCCGCCGGCGCCGACCCTGCCAGCCCCTGCACCCACCCACCGGGAAAGCGCTTGCCGACCTCCCAGCCAAGCCCGCCGACCGCCCCTACCCCGCCGGCGCCGATCTTGCTGGACCCCACACCCGGCGGGAAAGCGCTTGCCGACTCCCCAACCCAACCCCTCGGACCACCCCGCTCCGCCGGCGCCAGCCTTGCCGCCCCCTGCACCCACCCGAGGGGAAAGCGCTTGCCAAGTCCCAGCACGAGCCGCTCGCCCCCCACTCTCCCAGCGTCGATCTTGCCGAGCCCCGCATCCACCTACTGGGAAAGCGCTTGCCAACTCCCCAGCACACCCCCGGCCGCCCTACTCCGCCAACAGCGCGTCGAGGTAGCGGGAGGCGTCGGCGGCGAGTTCCGCCCGGGTCGGCGGGTGGGTGTGGCCGCTGCCCGCCGTTCCGTTGAACAGGACGCCCTCGCACCAGCGCACCAGCCGCCGGGCGTCCGCGACCGGGTCCGCCGCCCCGCAGCGCTCCAGCAACGAGACCGCCGCCGTCAGGAACCCGGCGCCCAGCCGATCGTAGACGGCGCGCAGTTCGGGCCGCCGGGCGGCCTCCAGCGCGAGTTCGATCCGCGCGACGGTCAGCACCCGCCCGGTCGTGAGCGCCTGGTGCAGCCCGTCCGCGACCACGTCCACGAACACCTCCCGGGCCCCACCCACCGACGCGCCGTCAGCACCCGCCACCGTGCCGCCCACCAGGCTGTCCGTCTCGACCTCGGCGATCCGCACCAGGGCCAGTTCGAGCAGCGCCGACCGGGTCCGGGCGAGGTTGGAGGTGGAGCCGGCGGGCAGCCCGGCCGCCTCGTCCACGGCGCGGTGGGTCAGGCCGCGGAGGCCGCGTTCGGCGATGACGGCGATCGCGGCGTCGGCGATCAGGACGGGGCGCGGCACGGTCATCCCCCGATCATGCCCCGCGCCCCTCCCGCGCCCCAAAACCACCGCACCCCTTCGACCGACTTCGACCGACTTCGACCCGACATCGCAGCGATCCTCACCCACTCCCGGAACTACAGACGTAGTAGGCTCGACTTCGGAGCCGCACACTACACCTGTAGTCGACAGGGAGGGCACTGCCATGACCTGGACCAGCCACCCGCACGCGATCGTCATCGGCGGGGGCATCGGCGGCCTGACCGCCGCCCTCGCCCTGCACCGCCGCGGCCTGCCGGTCACCGTCCACGAGCGCGCGGCGAGCCTGGAGCCGGTCGGCGCGGGGCTAGCCCTCGCGCCCAACGCCCTGCGCGCCCTGGACGCGCTGGGCGTCGGCGACCGGCTGCGCGCGCTCGCGGTGACGCACCCGGCGGTCGGCCTCCGACGGCCGTCGGGGCGCTGGCTGGCACGGACCGACACCGGCGCGGTCGAGGCGCACTTCGGCGACCCGGTGCTCGCCGTGGCCCGGGCCGAGCTGATCGCCGCCCTGCTGGACGCCCTCCCGCCCGGCACCGTCCGCACCGACTCGCCCGCCGCGCTGACCGATCCCGGCGACGCGCACCGGCCCGCCACCGTGACCACCCCGGACGGCGAACGGCGGGCCGCCCTCGTGGTGGCCGCCGACGGCCTGCGCTCCGCGACCAGGAGCACGCTGTTCCCGGACCACCCGGGGCCCCGCCACTCGGGGTTCACCACCTGGCGGACCGTCATCGACCGCCCGGCGCAGGCCCCGGCGGCCGTCGGCGAAGTGTGGGGGCGCGGCGCGCTGGTGGGCGTCGTCCCACTGGCCGCCGGCCGGGTGTACCTGTACGCGGCGGCCCTCGCCCCGGCCGGCGGGCGGGCCGCCGACGGCGACGAGCACGCCGAACTGCTGCGCCGCTTCGGCGCCTGGTGCGCGCCCGTCCCCGAGTTGCTGCGGCAGGTCGCGCCGGACCGGGTCCTGCGCCACGACGTCCTGGAGTCGGCGGCGCCCCTGCCCGCGTTCCACCGCGGCCGGGTCGCCCTGCTCGGCGACGCCGCGCACGCCATGTCGCCGTTCCAGGGCCAGGGCGCCTGCCAGGCCGTCGAGGACGCCCTCGTCCTGGCCGCCGGAGCCCTCCCGGCAGCCGCAGCCGCACCCGCACCCCCGGCCCCCGCCGCACCCGGCTCCGCCATCCCGGGCCCCGACCCGGCCGCCGCCCTCGCCGCCTACAGCGTCGCCCGCCTGCCCCGGACCTCCCGGATCGTGGCCGGCTCGCGCACCGTGGGACGCCTGGTGGCGATCCGCTCCCGACCGGGCGTCGCCCTCCGCGACAGCGCCCTCGCCCTGGCCGGGCGCCTACCCGCCCGGTTCCTGCTCGACCGGTCCGCCGAAACCTACAACTGGCTTCCACCGCAAAACTCCTGACTATCCTTCAGTACGCCTGTCCGCCCTCTCTCCGCCACCCCGTCATTGACCGCTGCTCCGTGTCCGTGCGATCTTGCCGTGCGCCCGGGACACGCCCGGGCGATCGCAGAGGGGGGCCTCTCATGACCAAGGACGCATCCGGCCGCGGCACCACGGCGGACGTGCTGCGCCGTCGCGCGCTGCTGACCGGCGCGGTGGCGGGCGTCGCGGGCGTCGCGGGCGCGACCGTAGCCGCCGGGGCCGGCACCGCGGCCGCCGCGGGGACGACCGGCGGGGCGGGCGACTGGTTCGACGTCAAGGACCACGGCGCGGTCGGCGACGGGACCACCGACGACACGGCCGCCGTCCAGGGCGCGCTGAACGCGGCGGCCGCGGCCGGCGGCGGCACGGTGTACTTCCCGGGCGGCCGGTACCTGGTGAAGCCGAACGGCGGCACGCCCGCGCTCACCGTCGGCGGCAACGGCATCCGGCTGGTCGGCGCGAGCAGCAAGGCCGCGATGCTGGTGAAGGGCGCGGACGGCGTCCTGCTCCGGATCTCGGGCGCGGGGCCGGACAACAGCGGTGCCACCCACCGGCGTTACTGCGCGGTGGAGGACCTCGGCTTCAACGGCAACAACAGGTCCGGCCTGGTCCTGGAGCTGTACTACAACGACAACACCGTGGTCCGGGACGTCTACATCACCAACAACCTGGACATCTGCATCGACGGCGTGGAGCTGTGGGACTCGCGGTTCAGCAACCTGGTGGTGGAGTCCAGCACCGGACCGGCGAACTCCGCCAAGCCCAACATGTGGCTGCGCAACGCGTCCGCGGCCTCCGGCTGGGGGTCCAGCGTCGACAACACCAACCAGGTGCACATCGTCGGCTGCCGGTTCGAGGCGTTCGGCACCGGCGCGCTGTGGATCACCGCGGGCAGTAACTCCAACAACCCGAACGGGATCTACGTCACGGACTGCAAGTTCGAGACCTCGCAGATGCAGGGCGGCCCGCACTTCAAGGTCGACGCCTCCAGCAAGCACGTGCACGCCCGCAACATCTACTGCTACGCGGGCAACTTCGCGTCCGGCAGCACCGCGACGCCGCAGAACATCATCGGCTGGGCGCCGATCGCCTCCAGCCTGGAGAACGTGCTGATCGCCAACGGCTCGGTGGCGACCGTCAATTCGGGCGTCGACCTGTACGCGGGGCCCGGCACCACCACGGTGCTGCGCGACGTGGTCGGCCTGTACGGCACCGCGCCGACCGGGCACCACGTGTACTACGAGCCCAGCGCGGGCGACTTCCGGTTGGAGAACACCTACGCCAACATCGGCAGCCAGGGCGGCAACACGGTGCCGGCGACCAACGCGCCCAACCCGCCGCTGCGGCTGGTCAACGGCCCGGTCTCGGACGCCTCGTTCAGCAAGCTCCCGGCCAACGGCACCCTCGCCGTCGACACGGCGAACCAGCGCCTGTACGTCCGCGTCAACGGCTCCTGGAAGTGGTCGGCGCTCAACTCCTGATCCACCGGGGCCCGTTCCGTCCCGGACGGAACGGGCCCCGCACCGCCGCCCAGACCTCACACCGCCCGAGCCTCACACCGCTCCGCGGACCGGGCCCGGGCCTCAGACCGCCGCCCGGGCCCGGTCCGCGGAGTGGGAGCAGCGCAGTTCGGGGTCGGCGATGCCGCCGGAGCGGAGGAGCCGGACGTCGTCGCGGTAGTCCATCGAGGTCAGCCACGGCATCCGGTCGCCCTGCCGGGGCAGCGTGTCGACGGCGCGCCGGACGTATCCGGCGCCGAAGTCGAGGAGCGGGCGGGTCGGCATGTCGGGGTCGGCGGGCTCGGGGCGGCAGGTGTCGTGGCCGTGGGCGTCCAGGTGGGCCAGCAGGCGGCAGAAGTGCTCGCACAGCAGGCCGATCTTCAGCGTCCAGGAGGAGTTGGTGTAGCCGATCGCGAAGGCGAAGTTCGGCACGCCGGAGAGCATCATGCCCTTGTAGGCGAGGGTGTCGGCGAGCCGCACCTCCCGGCCGTCGACGGTGAGCCGCAGGCCGCCGAAGGGCTGCACGTTCAGGCCGGTGGCGGTGACGACCACGTCCGCCGCCAACTCCCGCCCGGAGGCCAGCCGCAGGCCCGTTCCGGTGAAGGTGTCGATCCGGTCGGTGACCACCGAGGCCCGGCCCGCGCGGATGGCCCGGAACAGGTCGCCGTCGGGGACGGCGCACAGCCGCTGGTCCCACGGGTCGTACGGCGGGTTGAAGTGCTCGTCGACGGGATAACCGGCGGGCAGCATCCGGGAGTTGACCCAGCGAATCAGGCGGCGCGCCACCTTCGGGTGCTTGCGGCAGAACGACCAGATCAGGCGCTGCTGGGCGATGTTCTTGCGCCGGGTCAGCGCGTAGCCGCGCCGGGGGCCGAACAGCAGCTTCAGCGCGTTGGCGAACGGGTCCTTGCGCGGCACCGGCATGACGTAGCTCGGGGTGCGCTGCAGCATCGTCACGTGCGCGGCGGTGGCCGCCATCGCGGGGACGACGGTGACCGCGGTCGCGCCGCTGCCGATCACCACCACGCGCTTGCCCGCGTAGTCCAACTCCTCGGGCCAGTGCTGGGGGTGGACGACGGTGCCGCGGAAGTCCTCGCGGCCCGCGAAGTGCGGGGTGTGGCCCTCGTCGTAGCGGTAGTAGCCGCCCGCGCTGAACAGCCAGCCGCAGGTCAGCGTGGTGCGTTCGCCGGTGTCGGCGCGCTCGACCTCGACCGTCCAGCGGGCCCGGTCGCTCGACCAGGACGCGCCGAGCACCTTGTGGTGGTAGCGGATGTGCGGGTCGATGCCGTTCTCGGCGGCGGCCTGCCGCAGGTAGGCCAGGATGCGGGGCGCGTCGGCGATGGACTGCCGGTCGCGCCAGGGCTTGAACTCGTAGCCGAAGGTGTGCAGGTCGGAGTCCGAGCGGATGCCCGGGTAGCGGAACAGGTCCCAGGTTCCGCCGGACGCCCCGCGTCCCTCCAGGACCGCGAAGCTCTTCGACGGCAGTTCGGTCTTCAGGTACCGGGCGACGCCGATGCCCGAGATCCCGGCTCCGACGACGAGGACGTCCAGGTGTTCGGCGGCAGCGGCACCGGCGGTGGCGCCGGCGCTGGCAGTGGGCGAGGACACGGGCGACTCCGGCGTGCGTCGAGGGCGGCTCCGCGGGGGCGCGGCAGGCGGGTGGGTTCATGGTGGTGCCGGCGGGAGCACTCCGGCAAGGTGCGGACTGCACCATCCGATCGGCCCAAGGTGGCGATCCGCACCACTAGGATGGGCCGCATGTCGTGGCCACCACCGTCGCCCCGGGTCCGGGAACTGATCCGCCGCGGGGCCGAGCTCGCCCTCACTCCCCCCGCCGAGTGGCTCGCCGAGCTGGACGCGGCGGTGCTGACGGGCGAGTCCCGGCAGCAGATCGCCGCCGACCCGGTGCTGGCCGCCGGGACGCGCCGGACCAACCGCTCCAACCTGCTGTTCTGGGCCGCCTCCAACGTCCGCGCCCCGGGCGAGCCCGTCCCCGCCAACGACACCGAGGCGCCGCTGGCGGTGGCCCGGGACATGGTCCGGCGCGGCCTCGACGAATCCGCCCTGGACGCCTACCGGGTCGGCGAGAGCACCGCCGTGCGGCTCTGGACGCAGATCGCCTGCACCCTCACCACCGACCCGCAGGAGCTGCGCGAACTCCTCGACGTGTCGCTGCGCTCGATCTCCGCCTTCGTGGACGACACCGTCAGCGCGATCTCGGTCCGGATGCGCGCCGAACGGGACGAGCTGACCCGCGGCACCCACGCCGAGCGCCGGGAGACCGTCGCCCTGCTGCTGGAGGGGGCGCCGATCACCCGGGAGCGCGCCGAACTCCGGCTGGGCTACCGGCTGCGCGGCCCGCACACCGCCGCGATCGTCTGGACCGACGCCACCGACACCGACCTGCAGCAACTCGACCGGGCCGCCGACGCGTTCGCCGAGGCCGCCGACCGGCCCCGCGCGCTGAGCGTGCTGGCCGGCACCGCCACCCGCTGGCTCTGGGTGGACGGCCGCCCCGACCGCGACCGGGTCCGCGCGGCGCTCGACCTGCTGCCGGACGTCCGGGTCGCGGTCGGCTCCACCGCCCCCGACCTCGACGGCTTCCGCCGCAGCCACCTCGACGCCCTGACCACCCAGCAGATGCTGGTCCGCCTCACCTCGCCCTCCCGGCTGGCCTTCCACCACGAGGTGGAACTCGTCGCCCTGCTCAGCACCGACCCCGAGCGCGCCGACCGGTTCGTCAAACGCACCCTGGGCGCACTGGAGACCGCGCCGCCCGAACTCGCCGACACCGTAAGCGCGTTCCTCGCCGAGCAGTGCAACGCCACCCGCGCCGCCGAGCGGCTCTTCACCCACCGCAACACCCTGCTGCGCCGACTGGCCCGCGCCGACCGGCTGCTGCCCCGCCCACTCGCCGAACACCCCGTCGAGGTCGGCGCCGCCCTCGCCCTGCTCCAGTGGCGCGGCCGCCCCTGACTCCCCGGGGGAGGCTTGTACGTTTCAGCGCCCCGCCCGCTGCTCCCTCACCCCAACTGGGAGCGCTCCCAAGCATCTTGACGAACACTCCCCCATCTGGCTTCATGTGCCCAGCCACACCACCCAGTTGTGGGAGCGCTCCCTTTCGAGGCGTTCCACTCCTCCCCCCTCTCCCCCACCCGGACGTCCCCACGCGTCCAGAGAGGAACGAGCCCCATGCGCACCTCCCTGCGCCGGCGCCTGTCGCACCGGCTCACGGCCCTGGCCGCCCCCGCCCTCGCGGCCGCCCTGCT
The DNA here is from genome assembly GCF_044753345.1 of Kitasatospora sp. NPDC088391. Classification (NCBI taxonomy): domain Bacteria; kingdom Bacillati; phylum Actinomycetota; class Actinomycetes; order Kitasatosporales; family Streptomycetaceae; genus Kitasatospora; species Kitasatospora sp. NPDC088391. The sequence continues at coordinate 22,496 of NZ_JBIVNB010000004.1, read as the reverse complement.
CCTCCCGGCGGCCCCGGCCGCGCACGCCGCCCCCTCCGCGACGGGCACCACCGCCTCGGCCTCCACCTCCACCTCCACCTCCACCTCCACCTCCACCTCCACCTCCGCCGGCGCCGGCGCCTCCACCTCCGCCACCGCCGGTTCCGGCTACTGGCACACCAGCGGGCGGCGCATCCTGGACGAGGCCGGGAACCCGGTCCGGATCGCGGGCGTCAACTGGTTCGGCTTCGAGACCGCCAACTACGTGGCCCACGGGCTGTGGAGCCGCGACTACAAGTCGATGATCGACCAGATGAAGTCGCTGGGCTACAACACCATCCGGCTGCCCTACAGCGACGACATCTTCAAGAACACCACCCCGGCCAGCCTGAACACCGCGAACGGGATGAACGCCGACCTGGTCGGCCTGAACTCGCTCGGTGTGATGGACAAGCTGGTCGGCTACGCCGGCAGCATCGGCATGAAGGTGATCCTGGACCGCCACCGCCCGGACTCCGGCGGCCAGTCGGCGCTCTGGTACACCTCCGCGGTGCCGGAGTCGACCTGGCTGGCGGACCTGAAGTCGATCGCCGCCCGGTACACCGGGAACTCCGCGGTGATCGGCATCGACCTGCACAACGAGCCGCACGACCCGGCCTGTTGGGGCTGCGGCGACCTCGCCACGGACTGGCGGCTGGCGGCGCAGCGCGGCGGCGAGGCGGTGCTGTCGGCCAATCCGAAGCTGCTGGTCTTCGTCGAGGGCGTGCAGAGCTTCAACGGCAGCTCCTACTGGTGGGGCGGCAATCTGCAGGGCGCGGGCCAGTACCCGGTCCAACTGAGCGTCGCCGACCGGGTGGTGTACTCCGCGCACGACTACGCGACCAGCGTGGCGCAGCAGACCTGGTTCTCCGACCCGAGCTTCCCGTCGAACATGCCGGGCGTCTGGGACAGGAACTGGGGCTACCTGTTCAACCAGAACATCGCACCGGTGTGGGTCGGCGAGTTCGGCACCACGCTGCAGTCGACCGTCGACCAGACCTGGTTGAAGGCGCTGGTGCAGTACCTGCGCCCGACGGCGACGGCCGGCGCGGACTCCTTCCAGTGGACGTTCTGGTCGTGGAACCCCAACTCCGGTGACACCGGCGGCATCCTGAACGACGACTGGACGACGGTGAACACCGTCAAGGACGGCTACCTCGCGTCGATCAAGGCCCCGGGCTTCGGCGGCAGCGGTGGTGGCGGCGGCACCGGTGACGTCCAGGCGCCTTCCGTGCCGGGCGGGTTGACGGTGACGGGCAGCACGGCGAGCAGCGTGTCGCTGTCCTGGACGGCGTCGACCGACAACACGGCGGTGACCGGCTACGACGTGTACCGGGGCGGGTCGAAGGTGGCGTCCGTCGCCGGAACCTCGTACAGCGACAGCGGGTTGGGCGCGGCGACGACGTACAGCTACACCGTCCGGGCGAAGGACGCGGCGGGCAACGTGTCGGCGGCCTCGGCGGCGGTGTCGGCGACCACCTCGGCGGGCGGCGGGGGCAGTGCCGGGTGCTCGGCGGTGGTCGCGCTGAACGACTGGGGCAGCGGCCTGACCGCGACGGTGACCGTCACCAACACCGGCAGCGTGCCGACGAAGGGCTGGCAGGTGTCCTGGCCGTGGCCCGGCGGCCTGCAGATCAGCGGGAGTTGGAGCGCGAACGTGAGCCGCGGCGGCCAGCTCGTGACGGCCGCCAACCTCTCCTACAACGGGGTCCTGGCGCCGAACGCGTCGACGGGCTTCGGCGTCCAGGCGACCCGGACGGACGCCTCGGCGTCGGCCGCCACGACGGCGGTCTGCACCGCGACTTCCTGACCAGACCGCCCCAACGGCCTTCCGCCGCCACCCGGTTCGTCCTGCCGGGCGGCGGCGGATCGTCGTCGACATAACGAGTCGACATGACGATTCGTCAATTCCTGTCGGCCTCCAGGAAACCGGGGCCGGTCCCGCCCGGAGTGCCGCCACCCGCAGGCCGGACGGCCGGCGGGAGGGGACGGCCGAGGGAGTCGGCGAGGTCGGCGAGCGCGGTGAAGGCGGTGGTCCAGCCGTGCGCGTCGAGCCAGTCGCCGGTGCCGGGGCCGAGGCCGCCGCGCCACAGGTCGGTCATCCCGGTCAGGCCCTCCTCGACGGGCGTGCCGGTGACGTCGCGGCCCTGTTCGAGCAGCAGTCGGCTGCCGGGGGCGGACAACCGGCCGACGGTGGTGAGGAGTTCGGCGGCCCGGTCGGCCTCCAGGTAGACCAGCAGGCCCTCGGCGAGCCAGGCGGTGGGTCGGCCGGGGTCGAACCCGGCGGCGACCAGCCGGTCGGGCCAGGCCGGGTCGGTCAGGTCGGCGGGCACGACGGTGCGCGCGCACCGCGCCCGGGCGTCCTGCTCGGCCAGGACCCGTTCCTTGAAGGCCAGCACGGGCGGCAGGTCGAGTTCGAACAGCCTTGTCCCGTCCGGCCATGCGAGGCGGTGGGCCCGGACGTCCAGCCCGGCGGCGAGCAGCACGACCTGCTCCGCCCCGGCGGCGAGCAGCCGGTCGTCGTAGTACCGGGTGCGCAGGATGCCGTGCGCGACCAGCCGCCGGGCGAACGGCCCGGTCGGCCCGCCGGTGGGGCGCTCGGCACCGGCCGCCGCGATGAACGCGAGCGCGTACGGGTCGATGAACAGCGGATCGGGCCGGGCGCTCTCGTACGCCCGCACCCGGGCCACCGCCAACGCGGTCCGGGACACGGGGCTCAACCCCGCGGCAGAGCCGACGGGGGTATCGGGCTCGTCTGTTGTCATGACGGAAAACTACATCGGCACCGATGCATCTGTGAAGATGTACTCTCGCCGCCATGGAGACGCCCCCGCCCGCGCAGCAGCCCGCACCACCGCCCCCCGCCGATCCGGTCGGGGTCGACGGCGTCCGGCTGCTGCGCCTCGGCAAGCGGCTGACCGAACTCGGCCGGGAGACGGTCACCGACCACGCCGCGCGGACGCTCACCCCGGGCGAGATCGCGGTGGTCGCCGACGTGTACCGCCACCCCGGCAGCTCGGTGCAGGACATCCGGGCCCGCACCGGGTTCGCGCAGAGCCACGTCTCCACCTCGGTCGCCCGGCTCCGCGAACGCGGCCTGCTGGACGCCGTCCCCGACCCGTCCGACGGGCGGCGCACCCTGCTGTCCGCCTCCGGGCTCGCCCGCGACTACGTCCGGGACCGGGCCGCCCGCCCGGCCGGACCGGTCATCGCAAAAGCGGTCGGCGACCCCGCGCGGGCCCGCCGGGTCGCCGAACTGCTCGACGAACTGGCCGCCCTGCTGCTGCCCTGACCCGACCGAACGCCCCGCCACCCGCCTGCCGGCCACCCGACGGCCCACCGACGACCGGCCGGCAGACGGTCGGCCGAGAATCGGCTGACGACCACTGACACCGCCCGCCGCCGTCCGGTCCAACGCCGCAGGTCCGGGCGGGCGGGCCGGGCCCGGCTCAGTGACCATGGACGGGTCGGGGCGCCCGTGCCGGGTGCCCGCGCAGCCAACGGAGGCCCGCATGATCCAGATCGCCGACATCCGGGAGTGGCGCAACCACGACGTGGTCGACCAGGACAGCAAGAAGATCGGCAGCCTGGAGAACATCTACGTGGACACCGCGACCGACGAGCCGTTCTTCGCCACCGTCACGGTCGGCATGCTGGGCCGCCACCGCCTGGTGTTCGTGCCGGTCACCCAGGCCGTGGCGGGGCCCGGCTACCTGCGCGTCCCGTACGGGCGCGGCGACGTGAAGAACGCGCCGTCCATCGACCCGGACGGCGTGCTGCCCGCCGAGCAGGAGCCCGAGGTGTTCGCGCACTACCAGTTGGAGTACACCCCCGGCGGGGGCGGCGAACGGCGCCTGGCCCGCCGCTGAACCCGCCCGGGGGCGGGGCGGCCCCTGGCGGTCAGGCGGACAGCAGCGCCGCCAACCCGCCGTCCCAGTCGATCCGTTCGGACTCGGTGCCGAGCGGCACCAGTTCGGCGGTGGCGTTCAGGAAGCCCTCGACCGGGGCGGCGTCGGTGCTCAGCAGCACCACGCCCGCCCGCGAGCCGAGCGCCAGGCAGAGCAGCCCGTCCTCGGTGGGCGCCAGCCGGATGTCGCCCTCCCCGACGGGGCCCTGCAGCGCCGCGACCAGCATCTCGCGGGAGAGCACCCAGCAGGCGCCAGCGGTCTCCGGGCCGAATTCGAGCCGGACGGCGTACGGGTCGTCCGGCCGGTAGTTCCAGTCGGTCTCCAGGGCGGCGGCGGTGCCCTCGGGGGTCAGCAGGTACAGGGTGATCCGCTCGCTGACGGGGCCCATGGCGGTACTCCCTTCCGTGGTCTCGCGCGGTCCCGCGGGCTTGCTTGCGCGCGCGGGAGGGTGGGGCAGGACGTGGCCCTGGCCGCCCCGGCTCAGGCGGCCAGGCCGGAACCGCCGGACCCGCCGTGCTCCACGTGTTCCTTGAACGCCGTGAGCACGTCGATGATCCGACGGTCGGTGAAGCCGAGGCCCTCCACCAGGTGGTCCCACAGGCCGTGGGGCTCCGTGTCGAGCTGCAGCATCAGTCGGGTGGTGCGGTCGGTGACGCGGTGGAAGGTGACCACGCCGGAGTGCCCGGAGAGGTCCGGGCCCCCGTCCCAGGCGATCCGGTCCTGCGGTATCACCTCCGTCGCGGCGGCGCCGTGCTCGGCGCCGCCCCGCATGCAAACGGGAACCGCTCGATATTCGGTCCACTCCCGGTAGACCGCGTCGATCGGCGCGTCGACCTCGACGGATTCCTCGATCCGGCCCATGGCGTCTCCTCCCGTACCCGGTACGGCCGCACCCACTGCGACCCGCGTCCGGACACCGCCTGCCCGCTCCCCGGCCGCCCATGCGCCCGAGTCCGCCCGCAACCGGGACCGCCCCACAGACCGCCATCACCCCCCGAATCGCACCCTCACAAAAACTTCACACTTTCGGGTGGCATGCTCTTCGGGGGACCGGGTACCCGGGGACGGACCGGCCGGAGACGAGGAAAGGACTGGCATGCCTGTGCCCACTGATGAACTTCTCCCCACCGCACCCATCGGAGCGGACTCCGACCTGCCCGGAGCCGCCGGTGCCATCGGCACCGTCATGGGAAACGGCCTCGGGGAGCTCGGGGAGATCGAGGGCATCGACCCGGAGGCCCTGGCCGACCCGGCGAACACCGCGCCCGCGGACGCCCGCGCGATGACCAAGGTGCTGCTGCGCCGCCTGGCGGGCCTGGAGGAGGGCACCCGGGAGTTCTCCTACGTCCGGGCCACCCTGATCGAGCTGAACCTGTCCCTGGTCCGGTTCGCGATCCGCCGCTTCGGCCACTCCAAGGAGCCGTACGAGGACCTGCTGCAGGTCGGCTCGGTCGGCCTGATCAAGGCCATCGACCGGTTCGACCCGGAACTGGGCGTGGAGTTCACCACGTACGCGGTCCCGACCATCGTCGGCGAGATACGCCGCCACTTCCGCGACACCACCTGGTCCGTGCACGTGCCGAGGCGGCTCCAGGAGCTGCGCCTCGACCTGGCCAAGGCGCAGGACGCGCTCGCCCAGACGCTGGACCGCGAGCCCACCGTCGCCGACCTCGCGGAGTACCTGTCGCTGCCCGCGGAGGAGGTGATCGAGGGCCTGGCCGCGGCCAACGCCCACACCGCCGGGTCGCTGGACCTGACCTCGACGGGCGAGGGCGACGGGCAGCAGCCGGCCGAGCGCCTGGGGGCGCTGGACGGCCGGTTCGCGCTGATCGAGAACCTGGTCGCGCTGAAGCCGCTGATCGCCCAGCTGCCGGAGCGGGACCGCGAGATCCTCTCCATGCGGTTCACCGAGGACCTCACCCAGTCGCAGATCGGCGCCCGGCTCGGCCTGTCCCAGATGCACGTGTCCCGACTGCTGTCGCGCGCCCTGGCCAAGCTCCGGGCCGGCCTCACCGCCACGGACTGACGCCCCGTGAGACACCTTTCCCGGGGCGGCGGCCCGGCCGCCGCCCCGCCCATCGGGCCCCCGTCTCGACCGCCGGGCCCGGCAGTGCGTAAGGTCGAGGCAGAACGGTCGAGGGAACAGGACGAGGATGCCAGCCGAGAACATGCCGATGGCCCCGCTAGCGGTCGAGGTCCGGCACGCACCGGACGGCGCGGCGGTGTGCGCGCTCGCGGGCGATCTGGACATCGAGAGCCTGGAGCCCGCCCGGGAGGCGCTCGACCGGCTGATCGCCGAGCGGCCCCGGATCCTGGTGGTCGATCTGGACCGGATCGACTTCTGCGACTCCTCCGGGCTCAACCTGCTGCTGCAGGCCCGGATGTCCGCCGTCGACAGCGGCCTGTCCCTCCATCTGGCGGCGCTCTCGGGCAATGTCCGCCACCTGCTCGAACTCACCGGTGCGAAAGCCGTGTTCACCATTCACGACACGGTGGACGAGGCGCTCTCCGCGACCGGCTGACCCTCTCCGCCGCGCGTCAGGCGCGGCCCCGCGACCACCGGCGGTCCCTCCTGTGACACCTCCTTCCGGCACGCCCCGCGCCCGCTCCGTCCCCGTGGCACCGGGCGCGCCGCCCGGGTCCCGCCCGCGCGGCGCCCGCTACTCTGTCCGTCCTGCCGGTCGCACCCGGCATAATCCGAGCGCGGGCGGGAAACCGATCTGTGAACCCGCCGTCGAGCCCGAAGGGAACCCGCACGTGACACCCAGCCGGGGAACCCTCGACGGCGACCGTCCGAACGCCGGGCCCGCCCTGCCGCCGGGCGGCCAGCGGCGCCGCCTGCGGCTGGCCTCGGTGCCCCGCCCGGTGGCGCGCGCCCGGGCCTTCACCGCGGAGGCGCTCGCCGACTGGTCCTGGGCCACCCCGCCGGACCCGGACCTCGCCGAGGACGTCGTCCTGCTGGTCGCCGAACTGGTCGGCAACGCGATGCTGCACGCCGGCGGCCCGATCGAGCTGGTCCTGGACGCCACCCCGGCACGCCTGCGGATCGAGGTCAGCGACGCGTCCTCCGTGCTGCCGACCCTGCGCACCCCGCACCGTCCGGGCGTGCCCGGCGGCCACGGCCTGTACATCGTCCAGCGCACGGCGGACCGCTGGGGCGCCGACCCGCACGCCCAGGGCAAGTCGATCTGGGCCGAGGTCGACGCCAGCCGCCTGCTGGCCTGAGCCGCACCGGCGGCGCCGACCTCGCTCGGCAGCGGTGGCCTCAGCGACCTCGGTTGCGGTTGCGGCGACGGGGGTGGAGCAGGCGGCGCCGCTCCTCCTCGGTGCGGCCGCCCCAGATCCCGTAGCGTTCGCGGGTCTCCAGGGCGTGGCCCAGGCAGCGCTCCCGGACCGGGCAGTGGGCGCAGACCTCCTTGGCGGCCCGGTCCCGGTCCTCGTGGGCCTGGCCGCGTTCCCCGGGCGGGTGGAAGAACAGCCGCGCGTCGGCCGAACGGCAGGCGCCGCGCAGTTGCCAGTCCCATTCCTCCTCGGTGGCCCCGGGGAGCCGCGAGATCACGGTCATCGGATGCTCCTTCCGTCGAACGATCGGATCAGCAGATGAACGGATGAACATGTCACCCGTTCGTCTAACCCGGTTCGGCGACGCGATGCACCCGCGCGCGGTCCCGCTCCCGTTGCCGCCCCCGCTCCCGTTGCCGCCCCTGCTCCCGCTCCCGCAGGGGCGGTCAGTCCTCCTCGGGCTCCGGCGGGGAGGAGACCGGCACCGCGAACTCGGGGCCGTCCGCCGGGGTCTTCTCGGCCTCGTCCGGGGGCGGCGCCCCCTCGGCGGTCATCCGGGCCTCGGGCGTCTCGGTGGGCGGCCACTCGTCGGCCGGCGCGTCGTGGTGTCCGTGCGTGTGGTGCGACATCTCGTCTCCCGGTGCTGGATGCGGCCCCCCTGCTCCCCACTCTCCCCGGTGCGTCGGCGTCCGGCCGTCCGCGACGCGCGGGCGACACGCCGGGTTCCGGCACCTCGGCTGGCGGACCCGGGCGAGCCGGGGCACCGTGGACGGGGGGCCGTTGTGCACCGCCGTGAGAGGAGAAGGCCATGTCATCGAAGCGACGCCGCAAGAAGAAGGCCCGCGCCAGGCGTGGAGCGAACCACGGCCGTCGGCCCCAGTGCTGACATCCGTCCGTTCCGCACCGATCGCCGAGCACTGACGACAGCGACACAGCGGCCGCCCCCGGTCCCAGCCCCGGGCAGCGGCCGCTTCGCCGTGCCCGCCCCACCTGGCGAGCCCGCCCCGGCACTCCCCGGGCCCCGGCACTCCCCGGGCCTCGACCCTCGCCCCCTCAAGCCCTCGCACTGTCGATCCTTCGAGTCCCTCGAGCCCTCGAGCCCTCAAGCCCCAGAGCCTTCGAGCCCTCAGCCGCTCGCCGCCCGGACCGCCGGTTCGGCGTGCGCCCGGGCTTCGGCGGCCGCACGGATCGGGGACAGGCCGCAGGCCCACACCAGGGCCGCGCCGAGCGCCCGGGCGAGCGGGCGGTCCCAGCAGCGGCGGACCGCCCAGGGACGGCGGATGCCGAGTTCGCGCCGCGCCCAGCCCGGCAGCAGGCCGACCGCCGCGTTGGTGAGCACGCGCACGGCCAGCCGCTCGCGCCGCGTCCGGCCGAAGCCGCGCAGCAGGGCGACGGCCTCCAGCGCCTCGGGGGTCGCCCGCAGCTCGCCGCGCACCCGCCCGAGGTAGCGGGCCAGTTCGGCCCGCGAGGCCGGCACCTCGTGCGCCCCGAGCAGTTCGCCGATCAGCGCGACCTCCGCCAGGTACGCGTCGCACTGCGCCCCGTCGAGCCGCCCGCGAGAACCTGCCGCGCCGCCCCCGGCGACGGGTGCCCCGGTGCGCGGCGGGCCGCCCGCGAAGACCTGGTGCCCCGCCAGGAAGCAGGAGACCTCGGCCGTGTGCACCCAGCACAGCAGCGCCGGGTCGTCGGCCCGGTAGGGGCGGTCCCGCCGGTCGAAGCCGCGGACGTGGGTGTGGATGCGCCGCACGGCGGCTATCGCGCCCTCGGCGGCGGCGGACGAACCGAGGGTGGTGGTGGAGACGAAGCGCGCGGTGCGGTGCAGTCGGCCGGTGGGGTCGGAGCGGTAGTCGGAGTGCTCGGCCACCGCCCGCATCGCGACGGGGTGCAGGGACTGCAGCATCAGCGCGGCGAACCCGCCGACCAGCATGCCCGCGGGGTGCCCGTGCACCTGCCAGACGACGCTGGAGGGGCCGAACAGCCCCGGGTCGCCGGGCGGGCGGTCGTAGCGTTCGAGGTGCAGATCGGCCCCGTGCACCGTGGAGTTGATCTCCCGCAGCAGCCTGTGCCGCAGCGCCTCCACCGGCCGCCTCCCCATGCCTGCCACCGCCGCGCACCTCCCGCTCCGGGCCGGCTCCGGCCCCTGCCGTCAGCCTACGTCGGGGTGGGCCGTCGAAGAACGGGGCTGACAGAACGGCCGGGGCACCGTTACGATCGCCGCGATGACTACGTATGGATTGGAGGCCCCGTCCGTTCGAAGTGAGTGCTGATGCACGACACTTCCCTCCCGGACGAGGACCCTCGTACCCGTTTCTGGTCCCGCGTACGGCAGTTCGCCGTCCCCCCGACCATGATCGATACCGCCACCGCCCGCCGCGAGTCCGGCGACTGGGGCGGCGCCTGCGCGGCCGCCGGCTTCGATCCCCGGATCGACCTGCGCGCCGTGTCCCGCACGCACGGTGCCGGAACGGCCGCCCGACTGAGAGCCGATCTGCGCCACCTGGCACCGGACTTGCTGCGCTGGCACCTCCCGCGCACCGCCCCGGACGGGCTGCTGCGGACCGGCCTGACGCTCACGCTGGCCCGCTACCCGCGCGACGGACCGGTCCAGGACGCGCGGGCCGCGCCGCTGCACCTGGTGGCGCGCACCGCCCCCGCCCGCGCCTCGGCCGGCCAGCGGGTCGAACTCGCACTGTGGGACGGGGCGGACGGAACACCGCACCCCGACCCGCGCTTCCGGTTCGACCTGCACCCGCACCTCTGGGACGCCCGCCGCACCCCCGAACTCACTGTCCGCGCACCCCACTCACCATCCGTCGACGATGAACTGACGGACCATCACTTCGCCGACACCATCTGGACGTTCGAGGCCGAGCTGCTGCGCGCAGCGGACGGGCTGCCCCCGGACGCCCCGGTCGCGGTGCGCCTCGGCACCCGCCGCCACCTGCTGCTGCGCCCCTCGGACGAGGCCGAACCGGTGCGCGACGCGCGCGGCCGCCCGATCCTGCCCGACGCCGCGACCTGGACGCCCCCGGACGTCCTGCTGCTGCGCGCGGGCCTGATCGACCCCGGCCGCCTGCACCCCCTGGTCGCCGCCGCGCTCGCCCCCGGGTACGAGGCGGGGCACGGAGCAGCGGGCCACGGGGCGGCGCGGCCGGACAACGACCCGCTGCGGGTCGAGTGCCGGGGCGAGCTGCACGCACTCGCCTTCGTGGACGGCCTGCTGGTGCCGCTCGACCATCCGCCGGAGCAACTGCGGCGCGAGGAAGTGCTGGTGGCGCTCGGCGGCACCCCGCTGCCCTGCCTGCGGGCGATCGACCGCGCGCACCGCACACCGGAGAGCCTGGACGCGATCCGGCAGCGGCTGCTGCACGGCGACCGCCCCGGGGCGCTCGCCGCGGTGCGCCAACTCCTCGGCGAGCAGGGCGTTCCCCGCGAAGGGCCGCTCGCCGAGGCGCTGCGCACCGACTCCCGGCGGCGGGTCGACCACGGCCTGTACGCCAACGGCCTCGACCCGGACCGCCGCTTCAACGGCCCGGCCCCGGTGGTCCACGACCGCGTCCGGCTGCCCGACGGCCATCCGCACCGGCCACGGCCGGCCGCGCGCACGAGCCGGACCCGTCGGTCCCGGCCGTGCCGGTGCGGCCACGCCCACTGAACGCCCTTGAACGCCAGGACCTTCGACTTCCCTCCTCCCCACCACAGGTGATTCCGCCATGCCTTCGACCATGCCCCTGACCGCCCTGCCGCCGACCGCCCCAGCCACCTTCCCGTCCACCGCCACACGGTCCCGGCTCGACGTCGCCGACGAACTGCTGGCGCTGCTGCGGCAGTCCAGCACCGAGCCGCGCCGCAACCTCCAGCTCGAAGCCCTCACCATCGCCGTCGCCGCCGACCTCCCGGTTCTCCTGTGGGGAGAGCCCGGCATCGGGAAGACCGCGGCGCTGACCCAGCTCGCCGCCGAACTCGACCTGCCGCTGACCACGGTGATCGCCAGCGTGCACGAGCCCTCCGACTTCGCCGGCCTCCCGGTGATCGGGGACGACCCGGCCCGCCAGGGCGTGCCGCTCGCCCCGCCGGACTGGGCGGTCCGGCTGGCCCGGCAGGGGCGCGGACTGCTGTTCCTGGACGAGCTGTCCACCGCGCCGCCCGCCGTGCAGGCCGCGCTGCTCCGCCTGGTCCTGGAGCGTCGGATCGGCTCGCTCGAACTCCCGCCGGGCGTAAGGATCGTGGCGGCCGCGAACCCGCGCTCCTCGGCGGCCGACGGCTGGGAGCTGAGCGCCCCGCTGGCCAACCGCTTCGTCCACCTGGACTGGGTGCACGAGGCGGAGGTGGTGGTGCGCGGCCTCGGCGGCGTGTGGCCGCGCGCCGAACTGCCCCGGCTCGACCCCGAACGGCTGCCCGCCGCCGTGGACTTCGGCCGCCGCGCGGTCTGCGGCCTGCTGACGGTGCGGCCCGAACTGACGCACCGCATCCCGGGCCACGAGACCGGGCGCGGCCGGGCCTGGCCGTCGCCGCGCAGCTGGGAGATGACGGTGCGGCTGCTGGCCTTCGCGACCGCCGCCGGGGCCGACCGCGAGGTGGTGTCGCTGCTGGTGCGCGGCACCGTCGGCGACGGGCCCGGCCTCGAACTGCTGGCCACCGTCGACCGGATGGACCTGCCCGCCCCGGAGGACCTGCTCGCCGACCCGGCCGCCGCCGTCCTGCCGAGACGCGGCGACCTGCGGCAGACCGTGCTGGACGCCGTGGTGGCGGCGGTCCGCGCCCGGCCCTCCCGCGAACGGTGGGACGCCGCATGGGAGTTGATGGCGCTGGCGCTGGCCGACGGCGCGCCGGACGTCCTGGTGGTGCCGGTCACCACGCTCGCCGCGCTGCGCCAGGACGACTGGGAGGTACCGGAGTTGGTCGAACGCTTCACGGGCGCGTTGCAGCTCTCCCGCCGGGCGGACGTCTCGGCCGCCCGCGTCGCCGCCCACCCCACCCGGGGCCCGGTGCGCCGATGAGCACCTCCCCCGTCCCCCGCCCTCCCGTCCCCCGCACACCCACCGACCGGCCGCACCGGCCGCACCGGTCGCACTCACCGGACCGGCCGGACCGGCTCGCCCCGGAGCACCGGGAGAAGCTGTACGCGGCCCGGCTGCACGCCGCCCGGGCCCGCCCGTACCTGGCGACGGCGCTGTTCGCGCTGCACGTGGTGGAGACGGCGCGGGTGCCGACCATGGCGGTGGACCGGCACTGGCGCTGCTACGTGTCCCCGGCGTTCGTCGCGCGCACCGAGCCCGAGGTGCTGGCCTCGGTGTGGGTGCACGAGGTGGCGCACCTGCTGCGCGACCACGCCCGGCGCGGCGACCGGGTGGTGCGCGCGCTCGACCTCGACGGGCCCGGCCACCGGCTGCGGATCAACCTGGCGGCGGACTGCGAGATCAACGACGACGCGTTCGGCGACGGCCTGGTCCACCCCGCCGACGCGGTCTACCCGGCGACGCTCGGCCTGTCCGAGGGCGGGCTCATGGAGGAGTACGTCCGGGAGTTCTCGCTCGGCACGCAGTTCCAGGACCTGGTGTGGCTGGAGTGCGGCAGCGGCGCGGACGGCCTGGAACGGCCCTGGGAGCTGGGGCCGGACGACGCGCACGGGCTGAGCGACCAGGAGCGCGACCTGGTGCGCTTCCGGGTCGCCGAGGGCATCCTCGCCCGGCCCGGCCGGGCCCCGGCGGGCTGGCGGCGCTGGGCCGAGCAGGCGTTCCACCCGCCGCAGCCGTGGCGGCGGCTGCTGGGCGCGGCGGTGCGTTCGGCGGCCGCGGCGGCGGGGCGCGGCGACGACTACAGCTACGGCCGCCCGGCCCGCCGCGCCGCCTCCCTGCCGGGCGTGGTGCTGCCCGCGCTGCGGCGGCGGCCCCCGCGGGTCGCCGTGGTGGTGGACACCTCCGGGTCGGTCGCCGACGGCGAGTTGGGCACGGCGCTGCTGGAGACGGCCGCGATCGTCCGCGCGGTCGGCGGCCGGCGGGAGCTGGTGTCGGTGGTGTCCTGCGACGCCGCCGCCCGGCAGGTCCGGCAGGTCGCGGCGGAGGGCGGCCTGGAGCTGATCGGCGGCGGCGGCACCGACCTGCGCGCGGGGTTCGCGGCGGCGCTGCGCCGCCGCCCGGCGGTGGACGTGGTGGTGGTGCTGACGGACGGTCAGACCCCGTGGCCCTCGCAGCCGCCGCCGTGCCGCACCGTGGTCGGCCTGTTCCCGCGCCCCCGGGCCGAGGTGCGGGAGGACGATCCGGACTACCGGCCGGACCTGCCGCCGTCCTGGGCGCGGGTGGTGGAGCTGGGCTGAGCGGCGCGCGGGCTACCCGTCGAGCCGGAAGTGCAGGGTGTCGCCGGGCCGGGCCTGGGCGGCCGTGCCGAGATCGGAGCGCCGGACCACCGCGATCACGGGGTAGCCGCCGGTGACGGGGTGGTCGGCGAGGAACAGGATCGGCCGGCCGCCGGGCGGCACCTGGAGGGCGCCCGCGACCATGCCCTCGGAGGGCAGTTCGCCGCTGCGGGCCCGGGCCAGCGCGGGTCCGTCCAGGCGCATGCCGACGCGGTCGCTGTCGGCGGTGACGGTGTACGGCCCGGTCAGCAGGGTGTGCAGGGCGTCGGCGGTGAACCAGTCGTCGCGGGGGCCGGGGACGACGTGCAGCACGGTCCGTCCGGGGGCGGCGGGCGGCGGGGCGAGGTCGGCGGCGGGCCAGCCGGTGGCGGCGCGGCCGACGGGCAGCAGCCGTCCGGCGGCGAGGCGTTCGGGGCCGAGTCCGGCGATGGTGTCGGTGGCGCGGGAGCCGAGTTCGGCGGGGACGTCGAGTCCGCCGCGGACGGCGAGGTAGACCCGCAGGCCGCGGGCCGGGGTGCCGAGGCGCAGCCGGGCCCCGGCGGGGACGGTGAAGGGGGTGCGGGCGTCGACGGGCCGCCCGGCCGCGTGGGCGGGGCAGTCGGCGCCGGCCAGCGCGCAGGTGGCGGTGGCGCGGAACTCCAACTCGACTCCTCCCATCGGGGCTTCGAGACCGGCGGCGTCCTCGGGGTTGCCGACCAGGCGGTTGGCGAGGCGCAGCGCGTCGGGGTCAGCGGCGCCGGAGCGGCCGACGCCGAGGGCGGCCAGGCCGGGGCGTCCGAGGTCCTGGACGGTGGCTCCGTAGCCGGCCCGGACGACGAGGATGCGGGCAGTCGGAGCGGTGGGGCGCGGTTGGCTCATCCGATGATCCTCCGGTCTGTCAATCCGTCTCGACGAAGCGCACCGAGGTGCCGGGGAGCAGCCGGGTGGGCGGGTCGGCGGCGGTGTCCCAGAGGGTGAGCGCGGTGCTGCCGAGCAGCCGCCAGCCGCCCGGGCTGGGGCGCGGGTAGACGCCGGTGTACTCGTCGGCGACGGCGACCGCCCCGGCGGGCACCCGGGTGCGGGGCTCGGCGCGGCGCGGCACGCGCAGCACGGGGTCGAGTCCGGTGAGGTAGGCGAAGCCGGGGGCGAAGCCGCAGAACGCGACGCGGTAGTGGGCGGCGGTGTGCCGCTCGACGACCTGGCGCACCGTCAGCCCGGTGAGCGCGGCGACCTCGGCGAGGTCGGGCCCGTCGTAGCGGACGGGGATCAGCACCGCCCCGGCGTCCGTCGGCACCCCGGCGGTCGCTCCGGGGAGCGCTTCGGCGAGCGGGAGGGCAGTGACGGCGGTGGTCAGGCGCTGCCAGTCGGTGACGCCGGGGTCGTAGCGGACCAGGACGGTGCGGGCGGCGGGGACGAGTTCGACGACTCCGGCCGGTGCGGCGGCGCGCAGCGCGTCGTGCAGCCGCCGGGCCCGTTCGGCGTCCCCGGCCTCGACCAGGACGGCGTCGCTGCCGCACCGCAGCACCCGCACCGCGTCCGTGCGCCCCACTCGCCCACCCACCTGTCGGTTCACCGCTCCGCCCACGGGCCGTCAGCGGCCAAGCTACCAAGCCCCGCGCCGGGACGCCGTGCTTCACCGACGGTCCACCGGGCGCCCTGCCGAACCGCCGGGCTGCGCCGCGCTCCGATCGGACCGGACCGGACCGGAGCGTCCGACTGTCGGATCATCCGATTCGGACGACCGTTCTGTCGGCTGGTCGGATCATCGGCTCGTCGACCCTTCGGTCCATCGGCTCGTCCGACCGGCGTCCGCTCGGCACGCGCCCGGGGCGCTGCGGGGGCCGTGGGGGCCGGTCGCGGTTCCCGCCCGCTCGGTGTGCGGGGACCGCGACCGGTCGTACCCGGTGGCGGCCACGCTCCGCCACCGGTCCGCCCCGGTCAGGCCGGGGTCGCTCGGCGTTCGGCGCGGCGGGCCCGTCGGCCGGCGCGCCGGGGCTGGTCGGGCAGCCAACCGAAGGCGAGGGTGCTGCCGATCAGCCCCAGGAGCAGGCCGATGAAGAAGCCGCCCAGGTTGGAGGTGACCCAACTGCCCAGGGTGGCGAGGACGGAGAGCAGGGAGTAGAAGACCCGCTGCACGGGGTGGAAGATCAGCAGCAGGCCGCAGAGCACCATCAGCACGGGGATGACGTAGCCGGCCAGGCCGAGCAGTCCGATCCGGATCATCATCCGCATCGGGGCCTTCTCGGTGAGCAGGATCTCGGCCCCGGCCAGGGCGACCATCAGCCCGCCCCAGAACGGGCGCCGTCCGCGCCACCCGGCGAAGCCGCCCGGAGGCGCGGCCGCGACGGCCCCGGACTCCCCGTCGGCACTTCCCTCACCGACGCTCCCGGCGTCCGCGCTTCCGGGCCCGGCGTTCCCGATCCCGGTGTTCCCGGGCCCGGCGTTCCCGGCTTCGATCTTCCCGGCCCCGGTGGGCCGGGCGGCCGTGGGGTCGGCCGCCCGGTCCGGTGCCGGGTCGTGCTCAGCAGCCATCGGCGCTGAAGCTGAGGTGCATGTTGGGCAGCCGGAAGGTGCCGGCGGTGGTGGCGTAGTTCTGCTGGCGGAAGTGGTCGACGGCCACGGTGTCGCCCTGCTGGCCGAACATGCCGGGCGGGCCGGCCACCCCGCCCTTGTCGAAGGTGCTGGCGTCCCGGCCGACCTCGAGTCCCTTGAACTCGGCGTCGCCGCTCATCAGGTCGGAGTCGGTGGTGAGGTTGTCGGCGGTGACGGGGGTGCCCTTGTCCCCCGCGGTGATCAGCAGGTTGATGCCGCCGAGGTTGACGCTCTGGCAGAGCTTGGTGAGCGAGGCGCTCTTCACCACTGTCTGGATCAGGAACAGCTGGCCGCCGGTGTCACCGGCGTTGGGGCTGTTCTCGATCATGTTGTCCAGGGTGCCGAACTGTTCGAACCCGGAGCCGTCGAGGCGGTCGGCGGTGACCTGGAAGGCCATGCCGGAGATCGCGAACTGGTTGGCGAGGACGTTCTGCGCGGTCAGCGTCACCAGGACGCCGGCGGTCACGCAGGCGGGTATCGCCATCAGTGCGGCGCGGCGCAGCCGGACCCGGCCGCGCCCGGTGGAGGTGGCGGCGGGTTGTTCTGCGGTGGGGGCCATGTGCAGCTCCAGAGGGTCGAGTGGGGATTCCTCAGCACACCGGCGAGGCCCTGGCGTGGACGATCGATCGATCGGTCAACTCTCTTGCCCGGCAGCACAGTTGACGATCATTCTCACAACGGCGAGCTGACTGGAAGTTACCCCGGGGTACATGGCCGGTCAATACTTCGCGCACTACTTCCAACGGGCGGAACTTCAGTCAACTCCTGTGACTGAAAAGGAAATTGAGCACGATAGCGACCCCAACTCCACTCACCTTCCTTCCAACTTCCGTCCCCCGCCTTGACGTTGAAGCGGAGCGCGGCCTAGAACTTGGCGAGTACCCGGCGGTAACCGCGTCGTCACGGCGCGCCCACCGACCGATCGACCCACCGACTCCACTCGCCGGCCCCTCCAGCACCACGGGGCGCCCGCCCCCGGCAGGGCGGACCGTCGCGGCGCACCGGTGGCAGTCGTGCACCCCGGGCCCGGTCGCTCGTGGCGTCGAGCGACCCACCCCCGCGCCCCGCTCCGTGCCACGTTCCCGCACACCTCCTGTGCCACGTCCGCCGCACCGCGCCCCGCCCGCACCGCGCGACACGCGACACGCCGCACGCCACCGTGCCCGCCGCCCGCCTCCGCGCCCTGCCGCCCCACCGTCGCCTGCCGCCCTGCTGCCCCACCGTCTCCTGCCGTCCTGTCCCTGAGGAGCCCCCATGCGCCCCACCCCGCGCGCCAGTTCCCCCCGTACCGCCTCGCGCCGCCGCCGGATCGGACGCCTCGCCCCGCCGGTCGCGGTGTTCGCCGCCGCCGCGCTGCTGGCCTCCACCGCCCCGGCGTCCGCGGCCGCCGTCACGCCGGGCGCCCCGTACACCGGGATGGGGAACTGTCCGCTGGCCGCGCCGGCCATGACCAACCCGGAGAACCTGCAGGTCGGCTGCCTGGTGTCGGTCACCAACGCGGGGAAGTTCACCCTCGGCAGCACGGTGGTGCCGTTCAACTCGCCGATCAAGCTGCAGTTCGGCTTCTACTGGGACAAGTCCGCGCCCGAGGTGTCGTTCCCGGACGGCAGCACCGCCAACCAGTACACCGTGGTGCCGCCGACCAGCGGGCCGCTGATGAGCGCGCCGATGGTGCAGATCACCATCCCGGGCATCCAGAACTTCCTGCCCGGCATCACCAGCGTCTTCGCCCAGGTCGAACTCGCGGGCCCGGTCACCAAGTTCACCCCGCTGGCGACCGGCGAGCCGTACCCGGTGTTCCAACTGCCGGTCAAACTCCACCTCTACAACGCGCTGTTCGGCTCGCACTGCTACGTCGGCTCGGACTCCGCGCCGCTGATCCTCAAGCCCACCACCGGGATCACCGCCCCGCCCGCGCCGGCCTCCCCCATGACCGGCGACCCGGGGACGCTCGGGTACGACATGGACCCCAACGGCCACAACGCGCTGGTCATTTCGGAGACCAACGCCGCCATGGTCGACAACACCTTCGCCATCCCGGGGGCGAACGGCTGCGGCCTGCTCGGCTCGCTGGACCAGATCATCGACTGGACCATGAACCTGCCCGCCGCCCCCGGCAAGAACTCGGTGAGCTTCCAGCAGACCAACGCCTCCTTCGTGCTGGACACCGACATCACCGACCTCACCGCCGCACTCAAGGACAGCGCCCCGCACTGAGCCACCAAGAGTCACCGGGAGCCGCCGAGAGCCGCCGGCCGGCCCCGCTTCCCCGCCCGCGCCCCCACCGACTCGTGCCCGCCCCACCCTCGACCGGGGCGGGCACGGGCTCCGCGCCGCGGAGCCGCACGTCCCGGCAACACCGCCGGGGCGGCACCACCCGGATGCCCCACCCACCGGAAGGAACCCTCGTGCGCAACCGTCTCTACGCCGGCGCCGCCGCCGTGGCCGCCGCCACCGCCCTGCTCGCCCTCACCACCGCCCCCGCCGGGGCGGCCGGCACGCCCGTGCTGACCATCGCCGGCACCTCCACCGCGGTCGCGGTCGGCGACAGCCTCTCGGCGGGCCTGGTCAGCGGCACCCTGGCGACGATGTACAACCCGGGCACCACCACCGGCGTCAAGTGCACCGTCTCCACCATCGGCGGCACCGTCAGCAGCAACCCGACCACCCCGGGCACCGCCTCCGGTCCGGTCTCGACGCTGACCTTCGCCGGCTGCACCTCCAACGTGGTCGGCGTCACCGGCGTGAACAGCCTGACCATGACCAACCTGCCGTACACGCTGAGCATCTCGGACGCGGCGGGCCTCCCGGTCAGCCTCACCCCGACCGCCGCCGGCTCCATCCAGGCCGCCGTCAACCTCAAGACCCTGGCGGGCAACGCCATCTGCACCTACAAGTCGACCTCCGGCAGCCTCAACGGCAGCGCCACCAACACCCCGCCGAAGATCACCATGACCAACCAGAACTTCACCAAGCTGACCGGCCCGAGCATCTGCTTCGCGTCGATCGACTTCTCCGCCTCGTACGGCCCGGTCACCGACACCACCCTGGGCGGCACCGTCTTCGTCAACTGAACCACCCGGCAGGACAGTCAGGACGCCGCGCCCCGAACCCGGGGCGCGGCTCTCCGTTCTGACGGCCCGTCAGTTCTCCTTGCCGCCCTTGGAGTCGGCGGTCCTGGCCCGGACGTGCACCCGCTCGCCCTGCGGGCCGAACAGGCTCAGGAACTCCACCGGCCGACGGCCGACGTTGGTGAACAGGTGCGGCGTCCGGGTGTCGAACTCCGCGGCCTCGCCCGCCTTCAGCACCACCTCGTGCTCGCCCAGCTTCAGCAGCAGCTCCCCCGACAGCACGTACAGCCACTCGTAGCCCTCGTGGGTCCGCTGCTCGCAGTCCTCCCGGCTGCTGCCCGCCGGGACCACCATCTTGTACGCCTGCATCCCGCCGAGGTTGCGGGCCAGCGGCAGGTACGTCCACCCGTGCCGGACGAACGGGCGCAGCCGCACCCGCGGGTCACCCGTCGGCGGGGCGTCCACCAGCTCGTCCAGGGCGACGCCGTACGCCCGGGCCAGCGGGAGCAGCAGCTCCAGGGTGGGGCGGCGGCCGCCCGACTCCAGGCGGGAGAGCGTACTGACCGAGATCCCGGTCGCCTCGCCGAGCTGCGCCAGCGTGGTGCCGCGCTGCTGCCGGAGCGCCCGCAGCCGGGGGCCGACCGCCGTCAGCACCGCCTCGAAGTCCTCGCCCGCCCCCTCCTCCGCGACCCGCCCGCCCTTGCCGCCCTGTCCGCCGTGCTCGCCGTGCTCGCCCTGCTCGCCCATGGCCCGCTCCTTGCGCTCCGCACCCGCGCCCGCACCCGCTCCTGTGCCCATCCCACTATTTGCCGTCCCAGCAACATTGTTTGTCAATCCGGCGGACCGGACGCACCATCGGACCATGACCACGACGCACCACCACCAGCACCAGCAGCCCCCGAACCCCGCCCGCCACCACGACGTCCTGGTCGTCGGGGGCGGCGCCGCCGGACTCGGCGGCGCCCTGACCCTGGCCCGGGCCCGCCGCTCCGTCCTGGTCGTCGACGCGGGCCGGCCGCGCAACGCGCCCGCCGCGGGTGTGCACGGCCTGCTCGGCCGGGAGGGCGTCTCCCCGGCCGACCTGGTCGCCGCCGGGCGGGCCGAAGTCGCCTCGTACGGGGGCGAGTTCCACGACGCCGAGGTGCGCTCGCTGGTCCGCGAGCCGGACGGCGGGTTCCGCGCCGAGCTGTCCGACGGCACCGCCGTGCACGCCCGCCGCCTGCTGCTGGCCACCGGCAGCACCGACCTGCTGCCCGAGCTGCCCGGCCTGGCCGCGCGCTGGGGCCGCGAGGTGCTGCACTGCCCGTACTGTCACGGCTGGGAGGTCCGCGACCACCGGATCGCCGTCCTCGCCGCGCACCCGGCGGTGGCCGCGCACCAGGCGCTGCTGTGGCGGCAGTGGACGGCCGACGTCACGGTGCTGGCGCACACCGCCGAGCCGTTCACCGAGCAGCAGCTGCACGAGTTCGCCGCCCGCGGCATCAGCGTCGTCGCGGGCGAGGTCGCGGCCGTGCTGCCCGAGGACGGCGACGGCGAGCTGACGGGCGTCCGGCTCGCCGACGGCACCGTCGTCGCCTGCGAGGCGCTGGCGGTCGGCGCCGAGTTCGCGGTGGACGCGCCGTTCCTGGCCGGCCTCGGACTGGCCGCCACCGACCTGGTCCGCGAGGGCGTCCGGTTCGGCACCCGGCTGGCCACCACCGACCCGACGGGCGCCACCGGCGTCCCCGGCGTCTGGGCGGCCGGCAACCTCACCGACCCGCTCGCGCAGGTCGCCGTCGCCGCCGCGGACGCCCTGCGCGCCGCCGCCGCGATCAACGCCGACCTGGTCGCCGAGGAGACCCGGCTGGCCGTCGAGGCCGTGGAGTTCTGGGAGCGGCGCTACGGCGAGAGCGAGCAGATCTGGAGCGGCCGCCCGAACGCCTCGCTGACCCGGGAGGCCGCCGGCCTCGCCCCGGGGAGCGCGCTGGACCTGGGCTGCGGCGAGGGCGGCGACGCGATCTGGCTGGCCGGGCAGGGCTGGCAGGTCACCGCCGTCGACCTCTCCCGGGTCGCCCTGGAGCGGGCCGCCGCCCGGGCCGCCGTCGAAGGTGTCGCCGACCGGATCGACTGGCAGCGGGTGGACCTGGCAAACGCTTTCCCGTCGGGTTCCTACGACCTGGTGTCCGCGCAGTTCCTGCACTCGCCCACCGAGTTCCCCCGCGAACGGGTGCTGCGCCGGGCCGCCGAGGCGGTCGCCCCCGGCGGCACCCTGCTGATCACCGGGCACGCCGTGCACCCCGCCCGGCCCGGCCACCCGCACCCCGACCTGCACTTCCCCACCCCGGAGGAGACGCTGGCGGCGCTGCGGCTGGCTCCCGGCGCGTGGACGGTGGAGCGCGCCGAGGAGCACCCCCGGCACGACCACCCCGGCCACCCCGTGGCCGACCCGGACGCCCGGCCGCACCGCGACTCCACCGTCCGCCTGCGCCGCACCGCCTGACCCGCCCGGCGCACGGCCGACGCCGCCAAGCCCGCACCGCCGCCGGCCCGCACCGTCCCCGGCCCGCGCTTCCCGAGGCCCGCACCGTCCCCGACGCCACCGGCCGGGAGGGTGCGGGCCGGTGGCGTCGGCCGCCCTATGATCGCGGGGTGTTCGACTTCCGAAAGGCGGTGGCCCGCCACGAGGACACCGTCCTGCGCGTCCTGCCGATCGTCCTGCGGGTCGCCGCCGTCCTGCTGCTGCCCTGGATCGTCGACCTGGCGCTGACGGTGCACGGCCGCTTCGGCGCCCGCAACCTGGCCAACTCCTGGATCTGGCTGGACGTGATCGAGTCCTCCTCCCTGCTGCTGCTGGCCGCCCTGGTCCGCCGCCGCCACCCGGCCACCAGCCCGATCGCCTCCGCCACCGCCGTGCTGCTCGGCATGGACGCCTTCTTCGACCTCTGGTCCGCCCACCGCGGCGAGGCGTTCCGCACCGCCGAACTGCTGGCGTACACCGCCGAACTCCCCAGCGCCGTCCTGCTCGCCCTGCTCTCCTGGTACGCGCTGCGCTGGGCCGCCCGGCCCCGCCCGCTGCCACTGCGCGAACCCTCCTGACACTCAGTTCCCTCCACACCGGACACTGAGGCCCCCATCACTCCCCACGGGAGTGGATCTGTGGCACGGAGTGTGGTCTAGTGGGGGTACTGAGTTCCCTCCGGCAGGAAAGGACGACGCAGCCGTGAGCTTGAGGATCGTTGTCTGTGTGAAGTACGTGCCCGACGCGACCGGTGACCGTCGCTTCGCGGACGATGCGACCACCGACCGGGAGGG
>NZ_JBIVNB010000003.1:923082-952777 GCF_044753345.1 Kitasatospora sp. NPDC088391 | reverse complement strand
TACAGCCCCGCCCTGACCGACTTCGTGTTCATGGTCCGCGAGACCTCGCAGATGTTCATCACCGGCCCCGACGTCGTCCAGGCCGTCACCGGCGAAAAGATCACCCAGAACGGCCTCGGCGGCGCCGACGTCCACTCCTCGGTGTCGGGCGTCTCGCACTTCGTCTACGACGACGAGCAGTCCTGCATCGAAGAGGTGCGCTACCTGCTGTCGCTGCTGCCGCAGAACAACCGCGAGATGCCGCCGACCGTCCCCAACGACGACCCGGTGGACCGCCGCAACGAGTCGCTGCTCGACCTGGTGCCCGCCGACGGCAACCGCCCGTACGACATGCGCAAGGTGATCGAGGAGATCGTCGACCACGGCGAGTACCTGGAGGTCCACGAGCGCTGGGCCACCAACGTGCTGTGCGCGCTGGCCCGGATCGACGGCCACGTGGTCGGCATCATCGCCAACCAGCCGCAGTCGCTGGCCGGCGTCCTCGACATCAACGCCAGCGAGAAGTCCGCGCGCTTCGTGCAGATGTGCGACGCCTTCAACATCCCGCTGGTCACCATGCTGGACGTGCCCGGCTTCCTGCCCGGCGTCGACCAGGAGCACGACGGCATCATCCGGCACGGCGCGAAGCTGCTGTACGCGTACTGCAACGCCACCGTGCCGCGCATCCAGCTGATCCTGCGCAAGGCGTACGGCGGCGCGTACATCGTGATGGACTCCCGCTCGATCGGCGCGGACCTGTCCTTCGCCTGGCCCACCAACGAGATCGCCGTGATGGGCGCCGAGGGCGCCGCGAACGTCATCTTCCGCCGCGACATCAACGGGGCCGAGGACCCCGAGGCGATGCGCGCGCAGAAGATCAAGGAGTACAAGAGCGAACTGATGCACCCGTACTACGCGGCCGAGCGCGGCCTCGTGGACGACGTGATCGACCCCAGCGAAACCCGAGCCGTTCTCGCTTCCTCCCTGGCGATGCTCCGCACCAAGCACGCCGACCTGCCGAGCCGGAAGCACGGCAACCCGCCGATGTAACGGCCCGTCAAGCACGCCGAAACCATTCAGACTTCAGCCTGGGGGAGAAAAGGAACCATGAGCGAACCTCTCGTCCGCATCGTCCGCGGCACTCTGAACGCCGAAGAACTGGCCGCCCTCACCGCCGTCCTGGCGGCCCGCGCCGCGGCCGCCACCCACGCGGCGGCCGCCCCGGCCGTCGAGCCCATCGCCACCTGGTCGCGCGTCGAGCGCCGCCCGGCCTACTTCTCGCCGGTCAGCTGGCAGCAGGCGGCGTGACACGGTCAGGGGCCACGGGGAGCGCGCAGCTCCCGGACCCCTGACTTCGCGCGTTCCCGTGCGCCCTACGCCGCCGCGAGGGCCGGGTGGCGGCCCGCGTGCATGGTGGTGAGGTTGGCGGCCAGGCGTTGCGGGTCCTGGGCCAGCCAGAGGCGGACCGCGGCTCCCAGCATGATGCAGGAGGAGCCGAGGCGGACGCCGGTGGAGTGGGCGATCCGCGCGGTGGCGATGGTGAGCAGGTCGGCCAGCTCCGTGGGGAGCCAGACGGTCAGGGCGCACGGCGCCGGGGTGGTGATGGCGGCGAGCAGCCGGTGGGCGTCCGCCGGGCAGTGCAGGGTGGGCAGGACGTCCAGGAGCCCGTCGGCGACGACTTCGGAGACGTCACTGTGGTGGCCCTGGGCGAGCCGTCGCAGCAGCGTGCGTTCCGCTGCGGTGATTCGGACGGTCATGATGACCTCGTCGCACTCCATGGTGCGGCCCTCCTCGCGACTTCGTGGTGCGTGGGTGGGTAGGTGGTGAGGGGGCGTCAGACGCCGGCGTAGGAGTGCTTGCCGGTGACGAAGATGTTGACGCCGTAGTAGTTGAAGAGCCAGCAGGCGAAGGCGAGCAGCGCCAGGTAGGCGGCCTTGCGGCCGCGCCAGCCAGCGGTGGCCCGGGCGTGCAGGTAGGCGGCGTAGGCGACCCAGGTGATGAAGGACCAGGTCTCCTTCGGGTCCCACTCCCAGTACTTGCCCCAGGCGGCCTCGGCCCAGATCGCGCCCGCGATGATGGTGAACGTCCAGAGCGGGAACACCAGGGCGTTGATCCGGTAGGAGAGCTTGTCCAGGGTGCCGGAGGCGGGCAGCCGGTCCATGAAGTTGGCGGCGCGGACGGTCAGTCCGGCCGCGACGCGGTGCTCGTAGCGGTCCTTGAGCAGGTAGGTGCCGGTCGCGATGAAGGCCGCGAAGAAGGCGCCGCCGCAGATGATCGCGGTGGAGACGTGGATGCCCAGCCAGTACGAGTGCAGGGCGGGGACGAGCTGCTCGGAGTCGGTGTAGAGGACGGTCACCGCGATGCCGAGGAACAGCAGGGCGGCGATCACCACGGGCAGGCCGAGCCAGCGGACGTTCTTCTTCGCGGCCAGCATGGCGACGTAGGTGGCGACCATCATCAGGGCGAAGGCGCACGAGAACTCGTACATGTTGCCCCACGGCCAGCGCATCACCGACAGGCCGCGGGTGACCACGCCGCCGACGTGCAGGAGCAGGCCGAGGACGGTGAGCGAGACCGCGATCCGGCCGGCCAGGTCGGCCTTCTCGCTGGTGCCGGCCGGGCCGGGCCCGTCGGCGGGGGCGCCGTCGCCGCGGCCGCTGGTGACGGTGGTGGCACCGGCGTCGGCGAGCGCGGTGCGGGTGAGGGTGGTGGTGCCGCCGCCCTGGGCGGCGACGGTGACGGTGACCTTGCGGACGCCCTTCGCCGCGTCGGCGGACTCGGCGACCGTCTCGGCCAGGGTGCTCTGCTGCGCGGAGCGGACCGCGACGCCGCCCTTGGCGCCGAACGTCCACTCGATCATCTGGGCGAACATGGCCAGGGTGTAGACGGCCATCGCCGAGTAGATCAGGTTGTTGGAGGTCTGGGCCAACTGGGTGTTGACCTGTGCGAGCAGCACCGTCTACTCCTTGGTTTCCGGGGCGGTGGGGACGGCTGCGGCCGGGGGTTCGGCGGCGGCCGGTGCGGCGTCTTCGGGACGGTCGGGACGGTCGGGCTCAGCCGGTTCGTCGGCCGGTTCCTCGGCCGCCGGGGCGTCGTCCTGGAGGTCGACGGCCAGCTCGGCGAGTTCCTCGGCGGTGCGGGCGGACTCGCTGCGGCCCAGCCCGGCCACCTCGACCAGGGTGCGGCCGTCGGGGGCGGCCACCGCCCGGACCCAGATCCGGCGGCGCTGGACGAACAGCGAGCCGATCAGGCCGAGGATCGCGGTGACCGCGCCGATCAGCGCGACCGCGTTGCCGGGGCGGTGCGAGACGGTGAAGTTGGCCCACTGCTGGTAGCCGTCGAAGGTGAGGCTGCCGTAGCCCTCGGGCAGCTGCCAGCCCTCGCCGACCTTGAGGATCGCGGTGGCCGGCTGGCCGTTCAGCTGGATCTTGGTCATCGCCTTGTCGTCCAGCTCGTACACGTTCTGCGGCAGGCCGCTGTCGGTGCGCAGGTCGCCGGCGTACATGTTGATCACCAGCCGCGGGTCGGCGGCGGCGGGGAAGACCGAGATCGGGCCGGTCCGGTCGAAGCTGGCCGCGGCGGTGGGCAGGAAGAAGCCCTGGAAGGCGAGCTGGGTCTTCTCGCCCTGCGGGCCGGTGCCGTAGTCGTTGACCTTGATCACGCCGAACGAGGTGACGTTGGAGTCGCGCGGCAGGAAGGTCGTCGGGCCGCGGTAGACGACCTCGTTCTTGGCGTTCCGGACGGTGACCACCGGGGCGAAGCCGTGCGCGGTGAGGAAGACCTTGGAGTCGCCCACCTCCAGCGGGTGGTTGACCTCGATCCGGGCGTTCTTCTGCTTGGACGCGTCGGCGCCGTCCCAGTAGCGGACGTTGGCGACGAACTCCTTGGCGGTGCCCGCCGCCGGGCCCTGGGTCTGGAAGTCGGCGGTGAAGCCGTCCAGCTTGAAGCCGAAGGCGTCCAGGTCGTCGACGCCGTAGAACCGGGAGCCGGTGAAGTCGTCGAGCTGGGTGGTGGTGTTGGAGTAGCCCTGGCCCTCCAGCACGATCTTGGTGCCGGAGCCGCTGGCCAGGCTGGCCCAGGCGAACCCGGCCAGCAGGGCGAACAGCGCGAAGTGGAAGAGCAGGTTGCCGACCTCGCGCAGGTAGCCCTTCTCGGCGGCGACCGAGCCGGTGCCGAGGTGGGTGCGGAAGCCGCGCTTCTTCAGCAGCCGGTGCGCGGCGGCGTTCACCGCGTCCGGGGCGGCGTCGGTGTGCCAGGCCGCGTAGACCGGCATCCGGGTCAGGTTGCGCGGCGCGGCCGGCGGCGCGGCGCGCAGCACGCCGACGAACTGCCAGGTGCGCGGGAGGATGCAGCCGGCCAGCGAGAGGAACAGCAGGATGTAGATCGCGGAGAACCACACCGAGCTGTAGACGTCGAAGAGTTGGAGCTTCTCGAAGAGCGGGGCGACGCCCTTGTGGGAGTTCTTCCACTCGGCGACCTTGAAGGCGTTGGTGTTCTGCGGCACCAGCGAGCCGGGGATCGCCGCCAGCGAGAGCAGGAACAGCAGCAGCAGGGCGACCCGCATCGAGGTCAGCTGCCGCCAGAACCAGCGCAGCCAGCCGAACACGCCTATGCCGACCGGGGCGGCGTCGTTCTCCTCCGGCGCGCTGCTGAGCCGTTCGACGTCGGGTTCGTCCGCGGCGTCGGCCGGCGGCGGACTGGTCTTCGTGTCGCTCACGGTCAGATTCCGATCGAGAAGTTCTGGGTGAGGTACTGGAGCTGGTTGACCAGCGCGTCCCACACCCCCGTCACCAGGGCCAGGCCGACCGCGACGAGCATGCCGCCGCCGATCCGCATCACCCACTGGTAGTGGCGCTTGACCCAGCCGAAGGCGCCGAGCGCCCGGCGGAACGCCAGCGCGGCCAGGACGAACGGTACGCCGAGGCCGAGGCAGTAGGCCGCCATCAGCAGCGCGCCGCGCCCGGCGCTGGCCTGATTGAAGGCCAGCGACTGGATCGCGGCCAGGGTCGGGCCGATGCACGGCGTCCAGCCGATGCCGAACACCAGGCCGAGCAGCGGGGCCCCGGCCAGGCCGATCGCCGGGCGGCGGTGGCTGCGCAGCTCGCGCATCGTGAAGCCGGGCAGCAGGCCCATGAAGGCCAGGCCCATCAGCACGGTGAGCACGCCCATCACGATCGACAGCACCCGGCGGTGCTCCTGCAGGGTCTCCCCGAAGGAGCCGAACAGCGCGCCGCCGGAGATGAACACCGCCGCGAAACCCGCCACGAACAGCACCGCGCCGGCCAGCATCCGGCCGCGCCGGGCGCCCTTGGCGTCGGAGAGGTCGGCGGCGGAGAAGCCGGTGACGTAGCTGAGGTAGCCGGGCACCAGCGGGAGGACGCAGGGCGAGAAGAACGAGACCAGGCCGGCGGCGACCGCGATCGGCAGTGCCATCAGCAGCGCGCCGCTGCCGACGGTCTCGTTGTAGCCGACGCCGGCCGCGAGCGGAGTGCTCACTTCGACTCCGCCAGGACCGGTTCGATCATCTTGTCGAGGTCCTCGGTGGACAGCGCGCGCATCGCCCGGGCGGCCAGCCTGCCGTCCCGGTCGATCACGATGGTGGTCGGAATGGACTGCGGGTTCAGGCTCCCCTTGGGGAACTTGAGGATCTGGTTGCCGTCCGGGTCGTAGATGCTCGGGTAGGTCACCCCGAAGTTCTTCTCGAACGCGACGGCGTTGGCCGGGTCGGTGTCCCGGGTGTTGATGCCGAGGAACTGGGCCCGGTCGCCGTACTTCTCGGCCGCCGCCTGCAGGCCCTTGGCCTCGGCCCGGCAGGGGCTGCACCAGGAGCCCCAGATGTTCAGGACGACCACCTTGCCGCGGTAGTCGGCGAGCTTCAGCGCGCCGCTGCCGTCCAGCGAGGTGCCGGTGATGTCGGGGGCGTCGGTGCGCTTGCCGGCCGGGGCGGTGTCGATGCCGCCCTTGCCGGTGACGAAGCCCACACCGCCCTCACTGCTCCCGGTTCCGGAGCTGCTGCACCCGGCGAGGACCAGTGCGGTGGCCGCGCCGAGGGCGGCGGTGAGGCGGATGCGGCGGCTGGACGTCCGTGACATGTGAAAAGTTTCGCATGGCTCCGCGGCCCGTTTGAGGGGGGTCCGGCACTGTCGACCGAACCCCCCTTGACCTGCGCTTTCTCCGCTTATGATCGTCTTAATTCGGGCATTTCGCCGACTGTGGCCCTTACCCTCCGGGCCCCGGCGCGAGCTACGCCCCGAAGCTCTTCCCGACCGGCTTGTCGCCCTTCTTCCCCTTGCCGACCAGGTGGGCCGGCAGCAGGTCGCGGGCCGGCTCGCGGTAGCCGATCGAGACGATCCGGTCGCCCTCGAAGGTGAAGCTGGTCAGCGAGGCCAGCGAGCACTGCCGACGGCGCGGGTCGTGCCAGAGCCGCTGCCGCTCGGCGAAGGAGCGCAGGATCCAGATCGGCAGCTGGTGGCTGACGCAGACCGCCTCGTGCCCGCGCGCGGCGTCCCGGGCCCCGGCGATCGCGCCCATCATCCGCACCACCTGGTCGATGTACGGCTCGCCCCAGGACGGCTTGAACGGGTTGGTCAGGTACTTCCAGTACGAGGGGTTGCGCAGCGAGCCGTCGCCGACGCCGAAGGTCTTGCCCTCGAAGATGTTCTCCGCCTCGATCAGCCGCGGGTCGGCCGCCACGTCCAGCCCGTGCGCCTTGGCGATCGGCTCGGCGGTCTCCTGGGCCCGCTCCAGCGGGGAGGCCACCACGTACGTGATGTCGCGGTCCTTCAGGTGGTCGGCCACCCGCTCGGCCATCTGCCGGCCCAGCTCGGACAGGTGGTAGTCCGGCAGGCGGCCGTACAGCACGCCCTCCGGGTTGTGCACCTCGCCGTGCCGCATCACGTGGACGACGGTGATGTCCTTGTTGCTGTCCTTCTGGCTGTCCTGCTGGCTGTCGGTCTTGCTCTCGGTCACTTGGACTCCTCGGTGGCCTCGGCGGCGGCGCGGGCGGCGGCGGGCAGGGCGGCGGCGATCCGCTCGATCGCGCGCTCGTCGTGCGCGGCGGAGACGAACCAGGACTCGAAGGCCGACGGCGGCAGGTAGACGCCCTGGCTCAGCATCGAGTGGAAGAACGGGTTGAAGCGGAACGCCTGCTGGGTGCGCGCCTCGTCGTAGTTCGTCACCGGCCGGTCGGTGAAGAAGACCGAGAACATGTTGCCCGCGGTCTGCAGCCGGTGCGCCACGCCCTCCTTGGCGAGCGCGGCGGTGACCAGGCCGGACACCTCGGCGGCGACCCGGTCGACCGTCGCGTACACCTCGTCGGTGCAGTGCCGCAGCTGGGCCAGGCCGGCGGCGGTGGCGATCGGGTTCCCGGAGAGGGTGCCGGCCTGGTAGACCGGGCCGGCCGGGGCGAGGTGCGCCATCACGTCGGCGCGGCCGCCGAAGGCCGCGGCCGGGAAGCCGCCGCCCATCACCTTGCCGAAGGTCAGCAGGTCGGGCGCCCAGCCCTCGTGCGCGGCCTCCAGGCCGTACCAGCCGGCCTTGGAGACCCGGAAGCCGGTCATCACCTCGTCGGAGATGAACAACGCGCCGTCGGCGCGGCAGAGTTCGGCCAGGCCGCGGTTGAAGCCGGGCAGCGGCGGGACGACGCCCATGTTGCCGGGCGACGCCTCGGTGATCACGCAGGCGATCTCGCCGGGGTGGGCGGCGAAGGCTTCCTGCACCGCACTCAGGTCGTTGTACGGGAGCACGATGGTGTCGCCGGCCTGCGCGCCCGTCACGCCGGGGGTGTCCGGCAGGCCGAAGGTGGCGACGCCGGAACCGGCGGCGGCCAGCAGGGCGTCGACGTGACCGTGGTAACAACCGGCGAACTTCACCACCTTCGCGCGGCCGGTGAAGCCGCGGGCCAGCCGGATCGCCGACATGGTGGCCTCGGTGCCGCTGGAGACCAGGCGGACCTGCTCGACCGGGGCGATCCGGGCGACGATCTCCTCCGCCAGCTCCACCTCGCCCTGGCCGGGCGTGCCGAAGGAGGTGCCGTGGGCGACGGCCCGCTGCACCGCGTCGATCACCGCCGGGTGGGCGTGCCCGAGCAGCATCGGACCCCAGGAGCACACCAGGTCCACGTACTCGCGGCCGTCCGCGTCGGTCAGGTACGGCCCGGCGCCGGACACCATGAAGCGGGGCGTGCCGCCGACCGCGCGGAAGGCCCGCACCGGCGAGTTGACGCCGCCGGGGGTGACCTCCAGCGCGCGCTCGAAGAGCGACTGGGAGTGGGGTGCTTCGTACGGGTAGCTCATCTGCTCGCTCATCCGTTGGGTCCGCGGGGTGGCCTGGAGCCTCTCTTACCCGCACATGGTCTCAAATCGTGTCCTGGCGTTCTGCATGTCGGGCCCGATCATCTGGAACGATGATCCGTGTGCTGCTCCCCTCACTGGCTGTGGCAAAGGTAAGGTCAGGTAGGCGCACGCTCGTGTAGCACGCCGGCAGGCGGGGTAAGGGGCATGTTCGGAGGGACACCGAGCATGCGGGGGTCTGTCGATTCCGGCGAGTTCCGGTGAGGATGGTCCGAGTGTCCGAGAGGCAGGACGGCTTCGACGAGGCTGCGGAGCGTACCCGCAGGCCGCGCGGGACCGGCGGGGGTACGGGAGCGGGCCGGCAGAGGAGGGGCGAGGGCAGAGTGGGGGTCACCTACAAGTACTTCGGCGCACCCGACCGAGCCACCGCCGCCAGAGTCCCCACCGCGCTCGGCCCGGGCGGCCTCGGCCTCGACGCCGGCGAACTCGGCGCCCTCGGCCGGCTCGGCGACCTGATGGAGACCAGCGGCTCCGGCAACGGGCACCTCTCCACCAAGATCAAGCCCGAGACCATGAGCGCGATGGTCCTCACCGGCATCCAGGGCGTCCCGCTCCACCAGGTCCCCCCGCTCGAACTGGTCGTCCTGCACCCCGACTACGCGGTCGTCCAACTCCCCCACACCGTGGTCGAGCCCCTCCGCAAGGCCGACGAGACCGAACTCGGCGCCGCCGCCTTCATCTGGTCCACCGTCCCCGACCGCCGCGGCCCCCGGGACGCCTTCGTCATCTACCAGATGCTCCACGAGTGGCAGGACTTCGCCGGCCGCCTCCACGAGGCCGGCCACCAGCTCTACTGCCTCGTCTGGCCCTGACCCCCGGCGCTGTCGCGGGGCGGCGGTAGCCTCGGCGCTCGCTGGTGCGGGTGGCCGGTGTGTCCTGTGCGGGAGGAGGACGGGCCGCACGAGGGGGACGGGCCGCACGAGGGGGACGGGGTGGTGATGGTGCCGGTGGCGCAGTTCCGTTCCGGGGACGTGCCCGGTCCGTGGTGGCCGGAGGGCGTGGATCTGTTGCAGGTGCTGTGGTGTCCGATCGAGCACTGGGACCCGCCCGCCCCGCAGGCCGACTGTGCGCCCGTGGTGGAGTTGCGCTGGCGACGGGCCGCCGAGCTGCTCGGCCGGCCGTTGGCGGAGGCGCCCGAACCGCCGGAGTTCCACGAGCCCGAATACCTGCCGGAGCCCTGCGTCCTGACGGTCGATCAGCTGGTGGACTTCCCGTACCGCGAGGAGCTGCCCACCGAACTGCGGCCCGCGCTGGAGCAGTTGGTGCAGGAAACCGGCCCGGGGGCAAGGACGTGATCACCCGGGTGCCCGGCTGGAAGCTCGGCGGCTGGCCGACCTGGCACCTCGACCACCCGCGCACGCCCGCCCGGCCGACCGCGGCCACCCGTTCACCGTCGACCTGCACTGAGCCCTGTGGTCAGAGGCCGAGTCGGGGCCAGTCCGCGTCCGGGTGGTCGGACTTGATCAGGTGGACCATGAGGTCCCAGAAGGAGGGCTGGCGGTACGCGCCGGGGTACCAGCGGGCGAATGCCCAGGCTTCCCATTCGCCCTGGGGGTTGACGACGGCCGGGTTGAGCATGAGCAGGGCGCTGTCGCCCCACTCGCTGATCCGCAGGGCGGTGCGGAAGTACTCCCCGCGGACTGTTTCGCTCTCCTGGTCCTCGTCGTAGCGCAGGTACTCCTCGTCGGGGATCGCCGGGTCGTCCTCGCGGTTGCTCCAGCACTCCACCAGGTCCGGGTCGAGGTCGCGGAGCCAGCCGACCTGCTGGGTGGGGAGGAGTGGCCCCTGGATGTCGTCCACGTGCGACCAGCCGTTGCTCACGGCGAGGAACTCGCGGTAGCTGGGCGGCAGTCGGGTTCCGAGTCGGCGTTCCAGCGCCTCGATGTCGGCTTCGGTCGCGCCGTCCGTCCCGAACCAGCCGGTCGCGTGCGCCTCCGGCGGGAAGCGTCGCTCCACCTCTTCGTGCGCGTCGGGGGACAGCCAGAGGCGGCTCCACTCCTGGAGCAGCGCGGGCCACGGACGGGAGAGGTCACGGTCGGTCATATCTGTTCGTCCGGGCGGTAGTCGGGTGTTCGGGCGGGACCGGGTCGGACCGTTGGGCGGTCGGGTTCGATCGGGTCGGCGGGCGGGTGGTGCGTGTGCTACGTTCCGTCACCGTACGAGGCAAAGATTGACCCCGGCAGCGCGCCAACGCTCCGGGGTCCGGCACAGGAGCAGACCCTCCCATGCGTATTCATCGTAGCGCCCACGGGCGCGACTTCACCGTGCTGCCGAACGCGACACTGCAGGACCGGCAGCTCTCCTACACCGCGCGCGGACTGCTCGCGGACCTGCTCTCCCGGCCGGACGACTGGCAGGAGGACGGGCGGCGGATGGCCGACAGCAGTCCGCAGGGGCGGGCCGCCGTCCGGAAGGCGCTCAAGGAGCTGACCGAGGCGGGCTACTACGTGGTCGAGACGTCCCGGCTGGCGGACGGCACGATCCTCAGCGAGAACCACGTCTTCGACCTGCCGCGACACGCCCGTCCACCGGACGCTCGTCCCCCGGGACCCGGTGGCCCGGGAGGCGACGTGCGTGGCACCGTTCCAAAGAACCCGGAGAAAGAACCCTCCCTCCCGGCCGCCGGGACGGAGATTGACGCACCGTCAGCACATCCGGCTCCGGAGGGGCCGGAAGGGCCGGAAGAGCCGGAAGGGTGGGTGGCGGAGGCCGTCGCGCTGCTGTTCCGGGTGATCCGGCCGGAGCCGCGCCTGCGGCTCGGGGCCGCCGAGGCCGAGAGCCTCGCCCCGCTGGTCGCCCAGTGGCTCGAACGCGGCAGCTCCGCCCACGACTTGGCGCACGCCCTGCTCCCCGGCCTGCCCGCCGCGCTGCACTCCCCCGTGGCGCTCCTCCGCCACCGCCTCAGCCGCAAGATGCCGCCCGTCCCGGCCCCGGCCGCCGCTCCGGCCCGCCTCGCCGAGTGCGCCCGCTGCCACGACCCCGTCCCCCGCCCGGGCATCTGCCGCCCCTGCGCGGGCCTAGGCCGACCGCGACCCGCCACCCGGATCGGCGGCGGCGCGGCCGCCACGCTGCTCGGCGCGGCCCGCGCCAGAGCGGCCCTGCGCGCCACCCGCTCCCCCGAGGCCCCCGCGTTCGGCTGAGCCGTTGCCGCCCCTATGATTCGTGCACAGTTCGATCCCGAGGGGGATGGCCCGTGGAGATGCGGAAATCGGCGGTCTTCTGGTCGACCGTCGCACTGAGCACCGGGGTCGGGGCGGGGCCCTACCTGCTCATCGCCCTACCGGCCGCACTGGACGGGGAGGGCGGGGTCGCACGCACGCTCGCGGCCATCGGCCTGATCACGGGGGTACTCCCCGGACTGGCCACCGGCGCGGCGCTGACCGTCGGCAAACCGGGCGCGCCCACCCGCGGCTGGCCGCTCCGGGCCGCCCTGGTGACGGGGCCCGTGTTCTTCACCGAGTACATCGGCGTGGCGGGCTGCACCGGCGGCCCCGCGTTCGCCGGAGTGGCGCTCCTCGGCACGCCGATCGCCATGACGATCGCCGCGCTGTGGGCCTCCAGCCGGGCCCGCGCAATCGGCGGCTTCGCCTGGACCACCTTCGAGGACGCCACCCGCCTCGCCCTGATCGCCCGGGGCAAGGCCCGCCAACGCGCCTGCCCCTGAACCACCGACGGCGCGGCGGGCGGGGTTCAGGGGATGCGGGTGCGGGGGGCGAGGAGGGCCAGGGCGGCGAGGGGGGCGGCGAGGAGGGTGAAGGCGGCGGCGTAGCCGGAGAGGGAGGAGGCGCCGGCGGTGAGGGCCAGGGAGGCGAGGGCGAGGACGGTGATCTGACCGAGGTTCTGGTTGGTCTGCATCGCGCTGCTGGTGCGGCCTTCGTGGCCGGCGGGGCTGTGGGCGAGCGAGAGGACCGTCAGGGCCGGGGAGAGCAGGCCCATGCCCGTCGCGGCGAGCGGCATCGCGGGGGCGGCCGTCAGCGCGGGCAGCCCGGGGAGGGTGCCGAGGACGGCGCAGGCGACGGCGGCGGCCATCACCAGGGTGCCGATCAGCACCGTCCGGTGACGCGGGACGCCGTGCAGCAGGTTGCCCTGCACCCAGGACGCGCCGGCCCAGGCGAGGGCCGCGCCGGTGAAGGCCAGGCCGCTGACCACGGGGTTGACGTGCCGTTCGGTGATCAGCAGCAGGGGGACGTACGCCTCCAGGGTGAAGAACGTCCCCGAGGAGAGGCCGCGCAGCAGCACCGTCGCGGGCAGGCCCCGGACGGCGCGCCACGTCCCGGTGGGGAGCAGGCGCGGGGCGAAGGCGGCCAGCAGCGCCCCGGCGGCGACGACGGCGAGCAGGTGGCGGGCGTCCCGGCCGGAGACGCCGTACTGGCCGACGGCCGCGGCGAGGCTGACGACGACGGCGACCAGCAGCGGCGGCCGGGCGGCGGGGCCCGGATCGCGCGGCGGGCCGTCCTGGCGGCGCAGCACGAGGACCAGCAGCAGCGAGGGCACCGCGGTGAGGACCGCGAGGCCGTAGAACACGACGCGCCAGGACCAGAGTTCGGAGACCAGCCCGGCCAGCGGCGGGCCGACCAGGGAGGGGATCACCCAGCAGCCGCTCATCAGCGCGAGCACCCGGGATTGCAGGTGCTCCGGGTAGCTCTGCCCGATCGCCGCGTTGATCGCGACGGCGACCGCGCCGGCGGCCAGGCCGTCCAGGAAGCGTCCGGCGGCGAGCTGCCAGATCGAGGTGCTGCTCGCGGAGACCAGCAGGGTCGCCACCGTCAGCACGGTGCCGACCGCCAGCGGCGCCCGGGCACCCGCCGCGTCCGACCAGGCGCCGCCGAGCACCCCGCCGAGCAGGCTCGCGGCCACGAAGCAGCCCGCGACCAGCGGGAACAGCGCGACGCCGTGCAGGTCGGCGGTCGCGGTCGGCAGGGTGGGCAGCACGGCCAGGGCGGCGAACCCGGTGAGGAAGGTGACGGCGGCGAAGCAGACCGTCCGGGCCCGGTGGGTGGGGGCGAAGATCCCGTCCACAGTGTGGACTCCTTCCGCGACTGGGCATGATCGACCCCCAAAGGTCTCGACCAATTCCGGTGTCGCGCAAGGGGTTTTCCGGCGCGGCGGGCCCGGGCGGAGCGGCCGGGTTTCCACCGGAAACGCCGGAGTTTTCCACAGGGCTGTGGAAAAACAGGCCCCCAGGGGGCGGTTTGTCCACAGGGTGCGCCCCCGTACGAACCCATACGCCCCGGGCACCGGCAGGGCACGGGCAGGGCGCGGGTCAGGCGTCGAAGGAGTATTCGAGTATGTAGGAGGCCGAGTCGAGGACCATCTCGTTGACCTCCACCGCCTGCCCGTCCTCGGCGAAGGCGGTGCGGTGCACCAGGAAGACGGGGGTGCCCGGGACCAGCTCCAGCCGCTCGGCCTCCTCGCCGAGCGGCATCCGGGAGCGGATGTGCTCCTGGAAGTGCACCGGCTTGTGGCCGAGTTCGGCGAGCCGGGCGTAGGTGCCGCCCGGGCCGGTGTCCCGGTCGGTGATCCGGCTGCCCGCGACCAGCGCGGCCGGCAGGTAGGACTCGGAGAGCAGGACGGGCTTGCCGTCCAGCACGAAGCGGCGGCTGCGGACGCAGGCCGGCTCGCCCGGCTTCAGGCCCAGGACGGCGGCGATTTGCTCCGGCGCCTCCCGCTCGCTGACGTCGAGCTGGTCCACCGCCAGCTCGCGGGACGCTATGTCCGCCGACCAGACCGAGGCGCCGCCGCCCCACTGCCGGTCGGAGAGCCGCTGGATGCCGCGCCGCCGTATCGGCCGGAACTCCCGGACGAAGACCCCGACCCCCTTGCGGGACTCCACCGCCCCCTCGGCCTTCAGCACGCCCAGGGCCTGACGGGCCGTCATCCTGGCCACGCCGTACGTCGCCATCAGGTCGTTCTCGCCCGGGAGGCGGTCGCCGGGCCGGTAGCGGCCGGAGTCGATCTCGCCCTTGAGGTCCTCGGCGATCCGCTGGTACTTGGGCTGCGCGCCCCGTGGGTGGCTGTTGTTCATGGCGGCGGACTTCCTTCCCTCTCTAGACATCCTACGCGCGGCAAGGGGCTTGACGCATTGACATCTCTAGAGATTTCAGCTTGTCTAGAGATGTAAGGATCTGACACACCCTCATATCGGCTGCCGAGTCTCCCGCTCATCGGAGCGAACCGCGTGAGGAGTCCGCCATGTCCGTCCATCGTCGATGGTTCTCCCTGCCCCGCGAGCCCGCCACGGTCGCCGCCGGACGACGCCGGGTACGGGAACTCCTCACCGCCTGGGGCACCCCGCTCGACGAGGACACCCGGTTCGCCCTCGACCTGATCACCTCCGAACTCCTCGGCAACGCCGTCCGCCACGCCAGCGGCCCGGCCGTCACCGTCGGCGTGCACGCCGATCCGCTGCACCACCGCGCCGTGGTCGAGGTCTACGACTCCTCCCCCGCACTGCCCGTCACCGGGCCGCCCGCCGGCGACGACGACGAATCCGGGCGCGGCCTGCTCCTGGTCACCGAACTCGCCCTCGCCCACGGGGTGGTGCGCAAGCGCAGCGGCAAGTGGGTCTGGGCCGAGATAGCCCTGCCGGTCCGGGCCGCCGACAACGACGCACCGGACGGCGGCACCCGCCGCCGCCGGGGCCCGGCGGGCCGCCGGACCGAGGGGCGGACGAAGGGCCTGGCCGCACTCGGCCGCCTCACGCCCCGGACCACGGCCTGCCCCTGACGGGAAGTCAGGAGCGCTGAGCTTGGGGGCGTCGGGGTTCGAGGACGTCAGGAGGTCGAGAGGTCGGGGCTTCAGGGTGTCGGGCTGCGGGATGCCAGAGGGTCAGGGCTTCGGGACGTCAGGGCCTCGGGATGCCAGGGGGTCAGGGCTGCGGAGCGTCCCGGGTGCAGCAGGCCCGGAGGTCAGAGCTGCGGGAGGCCGGGGGGTCAGGGCTGCAGAGCGTCAGGGGTGCGGCAGGTCAGGAAGCCAGGGCCTCGGGATGCCAGGGGGTCAGGGCTGCGGAGCGTCCCGGGTGCAGCAGGCCCGGAGGTCAGGGCTTCGGGGACGCCGGGGCTTCAGGGGGCCAGGACGTCAGGCGGTGGTGCAGTTCCGGTGTGCCGTGGCCGAGTGAGCGGGCCGCCAGCCAGGCCGCCGCGCCCGCGCCGTTGCCCGCCGGGTGCAGGGCAGCGCCGGGCCAGCGGGCGGCGAGCCGGGGGCGGAGCAGCGCGGCGAGCGGGGTGTCGGTGGCGAGCAGACCGCCGGCCAGCACCACGGGCAGCGGGGATCCGGGTTCGCGGATCAGGGCGAGGGTGTCGATCAGGTGGTCGGCCGCCCGGTCGAGCAGCGACAGCGCCACCGGGTCGCCCTTCACCGCGTGGTCGAGGACCAGCGGGGCGAACCGGGCCAGCTTGGCGGGAGCCTGGGCGTGCGCCGCGGCGATCAGCGCGGACCGCGGCTCACGGCCCGCCCCGGCCGCCCGGGCCGGAGCACCGGAGCCGCGCGGAGAGCCCGACCCGCGCGGGGAACCAGCCCCCGACGGGAAGCCCGACCCGGCTGGAGAACCAGACCCGGGCACGGAGCCGGGCCCCGACGGAACACCGGACCCCGACGGGAAATCGGCCCCGATCGCGGAGTCCGGCCCGAGCAGGGCGTCCGCGACTGCGCCGGGGAGGCCGGGGAGTCGGAGCGGGGTGCCGTTCAGGGGGAGGAGTCGGTCCACGGCGGTGAGGGTTGCCGAGACGGCCTCGCGGCCCAGCCAGAAGCCGGAGCCGCGGTCGCCGAGCAGCCAGCCGTGGCCGTCCGCGGTGCGGCGGAGGCCGTGGTCGCGGATTTCGGCGGCCACGGCGCCGGTGCCGCTGAGCAGCAGGTGTCCGTCGGGGGCGGCGGTGCCCGCGGCGTGGGCGAGTTCCGCGTCGCTGATCAGCAGGGGGAGGACGGTCAGTCCGGTGGCGGGCCACAGGGCGAGCAGTTCCGGCGGGGCGACCAGGCCGCCGGCCAGGCCGATCACTCCGGCCGCCACCCGGGCCGGGTCGAGGCCGGAGAGCGCGGACCGGACCGCGCCGCCGATCTCCCGGACGGCCGCTTCGGCGCCGTGCGCGACGGGGTTGCCGCCCGCGCCGAAGGCGGTGCCGAGGACCTGCCCGTCGAGGTCGGCGACCAGGACGCGGGTGCTGGTGCCGCCCACGTCCAGGCCGAGCACCAGCGGCTCGGCGGCGGGGTGTCGACGGGCCGTCATGCCGTGCGGCGGATGCGCCCGGCGTACAGCGCCTCCAGCTTGTTGTTGTGGGCGTCGCCGGCCGGGATGTTCGCCGACAGGTAGATCGGCGGGACGCCGCCGGCCTTCTCGATCCGGCGGATCACCTCGGCGACCACCTGCTGGGCGAGCAGCGCGGCGGTGATCGAGGAGATCCCGCACGCCTTGCCGCCGCTCGCCATCGGCAGCACCGCGTCGCCGAACGGGGCGCCGTTGTCCAGCACCACGTCGGCGTAGTCGCGCAGCCGCAGGCCGGAGGGGTGCTTGGGCTCGACGCCCGCGGTGTGCTCGGCCGAGGTGACCACGATCAGCGGGTGGCCGTTCTCCTTGGCCAGCCGGGCGAGTTCGACCACGCAGCCGTTGACGCCGGAGTTGGAGGCCAGCACGAAGACGTCCGCCGGGTGCGGGTCGGTCAGCTCCCAGAGCAGCGCCGCCGATTCGGTGCCGCGCTCCAGTTCGGAGCCCGCCAGGATCTCCACCGGCCGGCCGCCGAACAGCACCACGTCGCGGAGCGCGATCCGGTTGCTGGGCACCAGGCCGCCCGCGCGGCCCGCGATCTCCATCGCGAACGCCTCGGAGTGCCCCGTCCCGAAGGCCTGGACGACGCCGTCGGCGGCGAGCGCGGCGGTGATCAGCTCGGCGGCCCGGCCGATCTGCTCGGCCTGCGAGGTGCTGACGCGGTCGATGGCGGCGTGGGCGGCGGCGACGAAGTCGGCCGCGGAGGGGCTGGGCACCGGGATACCTCCAGGCTGAGCGCTGTGGGACGGCTCACATCGTCGGCCCGTGCCGCCCCCGCTGTCAACGAATGGACTAGACCTGTCAGTCCGCTTCCCAGGGCACGAACCGGGCGAGCTCGAACGGGTCGTCCGCCGGGTCCAGGCCGGGCAGGCCCGCCGCGCGCAGCCCGCCGCGCAGCCAGGTCGTGAGCACCTCCAGCAGACCGCCCGGCAGCGCCACCTCGCCGCGGACGTGCCGGGGCCGCACCACCACCGGCCAGGTCTCCGGGTCCGGCCCGGTCACCCGCCAGCCCAGCCGGTCGTTGTCGATGCTGCAGCCGACCGGCAGGAAGCCTTCCGGCTCCGGCCAGCACGGGCCCGGCACCGAGCGGCCGATCAGCCCGGGCAGGCCGGGCAGGTGCTCGGGCGGGTACAGGGACAGCCACTCCGACCACTCCCCCGCGCCGTGACTCTCCATCAGGGCCCGGTAGTCGGACGGCAGCGGGGTGCCGAGCCCGGCGCACACCCGGGCCCAGTCGGGCTTCCGGACGGTCCCCGGCGGCGGGGCCAGCAACTGCAGCGCGGGCAGGGCGGCCGGGCCGCGCAGGGCGAACTCCCGTTCGGCGGGCGAGAGTTCCCGGGGCGGGGGCGGGGTCCACGGCTCGGGTTCGCCCCACTCCGGGCCCGCCGTGGCCGGGAGCGGGCCGAGGTGGCCGACCCGGTCCAGCACCACCGTCTCCAGGAACGCGGCCAGGCCGAGGCCGGAGTCCAGCACCGCCTCCGCCCGGGTCGGCCGGGTCGGGTCGCAGAGCACCACCGTCCAGCGCTCCGGGTCCGGGTCGGCGGTGTTCCAGAGCAGGAAGGTCCG
The DNA here is from genome assembly GCF_044753345.1 of Kitasatospora sp. NPDC088391. Lineage (NCBI taxonomy): Bacteria > Bacillati > Actinomycetota > Actinomycetes > Kitasatosporales > Streptomycetaceae > Kitasatospora > Kitasatospora sp. NPDC088391. Next base: position 934,624 of record NZ_JBIVNB010000003.1, on the reverse strand, counting down.
CCCGCCGAGGGTGTGCCCCCACGGCAGCAGGCCGCCGGGCTCGGGGTGCAGCCGGACCGGGGCGAAGCCCGCCTCCCGCAGCTGCGCCCGGATGTCGTGCTTGGTCCACGGCAGCATCCCGAAGTGTGCCCGGACCGGCCCCGCCAGCACGATGCCGCCCCCGATCAGCACCGAGCCGCGCCCGGCCGACTCCCAGTAGTCGCGCGGCAGTCGCACACCGAGCCAGGACTCGACCGCCGCCCGGTCCACCGGCAGGAGCGGGCGCGGGTCGTCGAAGCCCAACCGGGCGAGCAGGTCCACGCCCCCACCGTACGGACGCCCGCAACCGGAAAACCGGGGGCGGCGGACGGTCCGACCGGCCAGGATGCGGGGATGGACGATGTACCGGTGCGGCAGATCAGGGCCCGCCACGACGAGGAGACCGTGACGGTCTACCAGGCGTTCCGGCCGGAGATCGCCGGCCCGGCCGCCGCCGAGGGGCGGTTCCCGGCCGCCTTCTCGCTGGACCGGACGACCTGGATCAAGCCCTCCTTCCGCTGGCTGATGCACCGCAGCGACTGGGCGCGCGCCGAGGGGCAGGAGCGCGTCCTCGGAGTGGTGATCCGGCGGTCGGGGTTCGACGCGGCGTTGGCGGCGGCGGTGCTCAGCTCGTACAAGCCCGGTGTGCACGCCTCGAAGGCGGACTGGCAGCGGGAGTTGCGCCGCAGCCCGGCCCGGGTGCAGTGGGACCCGGAGCGGGACCTCGGCCTGCGGCCGCTGGCGCACCGCTCGCTCCAACTCGGCCTGGGCGGCGCACTGGCGCGCCGCTACACCTCCGACTGGCTGGTCCGGATCGACGACCTGACCGACCTGGCCCGGGAGTTGCACGCGACCCGCGACCCGGCCCTGCTCCCGCCGGAACGGCCGTACCCCCTGGACCCGGCGACCGCCGCCCGGCTCGGGGCCTCGGCGGGCTGACGGTTCGTCAGTTGTCGCTGGTTTCGCGGCGGACCCGCTCCGTTCCCCAGGCGCCCAGTGGGCGGAGTGCCTCGTTCAGGGTGCGGCCGTGCCCGGTGAGCGAGTACTCGACCCGCGGCGGGACCTCGGCGTGCACCTCCCGGTGGACGAGGCCGTCCTCCTCCAGTTCGCGCAGGTGCTGGGTCAGCATCTTCTCGCTCACGCCCGGCAGGGCGCGCCGCAGTTCGGCGAAGCGGCGGACGGCGTGGGCGTTCAGCTCCCAGAGGATCAGGCCCTTCCACTTGCCGCTCACCACGTCGAGCGCGGCATCGATGCCGCAGACGTACGGACCGCGCCGCGGTGCCCTGGCCATCGTCGACTCCCCCTGACGAAAAGGTAAGTACCGCAGTAAGAAGTGGGTACTTCCGACCGCCCCGCGCCTGCTCCGAGGATGGCGGGGTGAACGAACGACAGCATCCCACCACAGCGCAGGACAGTCCCGTCACCGTGATCGGGCTCGGCCCGATGGGGCGGGCGATGGCCCGTGTCCTGCTCGCGGCCGGGCACCCGGTCACCGTCTGGAACCGCACCCCGGGCCGTGCCGACGAGCTGGTCGCCGCCGGGGCGGTGCGCGCGGCCACGCCGGGCGGGGCGGTGGCGGCGAGCGGGCTGGTGCTCCTCAGCCTCACCGACCACCGGGCGATGTACGAGGTCCTCGACGGCGCCACCGGGGCGCTGGCCGGCCGGACGCTGGCCAACCTCGGCTCCGACACCCCCGAGCGCTCCCGCGAGGCGGCCGCCTGGGCGGCCGGCCACGGGGCGGACTTCCTCACCGGCGGCGTCATGGTCCCCGCGCCGATGGTCGGCACCCCGGCCGCGCACGTCTACTACAGCGGCGACCCGGGGGTGATGGACCGTCACCGGCCGGTCCTGGCCCGGCTGGGCGTCCCGAAGTACCTGGGCGAGGACCCCGGGCTGGCCCAGCTGATGTACCAGGCCCAGCTCGCGGTGTTCCTCAGCACGCTGTCCGCGCTGATGCACGCCACCGCGATGCTGGGCGGCGCCGGGGTGCGGGCCGCGGAGGCGCTGCCGGAACTGCTCGCCTCCGCCGACGCGATCGGCGCGATCCTGCGGGCCGGCGAGCGGACGCCCGGTGCCGCGCTGGACGCCGGGGAGCACCCCGGCCACCTCAGCACCGTCACCATGATGGGCGCGACGGCCGACCACATCGTCGACACCAGCGCCGCGCTCGGACTCGACCTCGCCCTGCCGCGGGCCGTGCAGGGCCACTACCGGCACGCGATCGACCACGGGCACGGCGGCGACAACTGGACCCGGATCATCGACGGCATCCGGGCCCCGCACCGGCCGGTCGGGCCCCGGGGAGCGGGGCCCGACCGGTCCGGCGGGCCGGGTCAGCCGTGCAGGTAGACGATGCCGAGCTTGGTGAGCTGCCAGTGCTGGGCGGCGGAGCCGTTGTCCGGGGCGAGCTGGACCAGCGAGTTGCCCTGGGCGTCGGTCTGCGCGGTGGCGGTGGCCAGCATGCCGGGGGCCTGGGAGTCGGCGAGCTTGTAGCTGCCGTCGCCGACCGGCTGGAGCAGCCAGTGCTGGTTGGCGCCGCCGTTGCAGCGCCACTGCTCGATCTTGGCGCCGGTCGCGGTGGAGGCCCCGGCGACGTCGAGGCACATGTCGCGGTTGCCGCTGAAGTCGAGCTCGAAGGAGCCGCCGGCCTTGACCTCGAAGACGAAGGACTGGTTCAGGCCGCCGGTCGCCGGATAGGTGAGCGCGGTCCGGCCGTTGGTGGAGTCGCCGTAGCTGCCGCCGCCGGAGAGGTCGAGCGCCTTGCCGTCGGCCCGGTTGGTGAGCTGGTACCAGGCGCCGTCCTCGGGGGTGTCGGGGAAGGGCTTGCCGGGCGTGAGCGCGGTGATCGAGGTGCCGTCCTGCTGGTTGAGCGAGCAGAACGCCTGGGCGAGCGAGGACTGCTGGAAGAACTGGCGCAGGCAGGCGGCCTCGGCCGCGTACCCGGCGACCCGCAGGTGGTAGGACTGCCGGACGTTGTTCATGCACAGGCCCGGGATGGAGATCGGGCTGTCGCAGCCGTTCCGGGTCTTCTCGGAGAGGTCGATCACGTCGCCGTTGGTGTACTCGTACGGCGAGCTGGTCCACTCCGCGCAGACCTCGTGGCCGAAGGCGACCCGGCGCTGGTCGAGGTAGCGGACCCCGGGGACGGTGGACGCGGCCTCGCGGAGCGCGTCGCTGAGCGTGGGGACGACCCAGTTGTGGCCCCAGGCGAGGTCCTCGGGGAAGGCCGGGCAGCCGTCGGCGACCTTGCCCGCGTAGTCGTTGCGCCGGATGTCGGGGGTGATCGGGTTGAAGTACGACTGGGAGACCAGCTGGTAGGAGTCGTCGGCGTAGCCGGCCTTCCGCATGGTGGTGCGGATGTTGGTCAGCGCGGCCGCCACCTTGGGCTTGACCCCGGCGGCCCGGCGGAGGATCTCGGCGCTGCCGAGGGTGTCCCGGCAGCCCTGGGACTTCGGGATCGGGAAGTACTGGGCCAGGCAGTCCATCATGATGTTCGCGAACTCGAAGTCGTCGTTCGCGCCGATCGTGACGACCACCATCTTCACGTCGTACTGGCTCGCGGCGGCGGCGAGTTGGACGTCCTGCTTGGGCTCGCCGAAGTCTCCGCTGCCCGGGCCGGTGATCTTCGCCAGCTCGGGGTCGCTGACCAGGTCGCCGGTCTGGGCGCCGGAGCAGGCCAGGTCGACCGGGGTGACGCCGGGGAGCTGGGTCACGAAGATCTCGGACTTCGTGGAGCGGTGGCAGTAGTTGGTGGGGCTGTCGGTGCCGGGGACGTAGTCGTCGTTGGTGTCGGTCCCGGCGCCCTCGCCGGAGATGGCGCTGTCGCCGAGCGCGACGATCGCGGCGGGCTTGGCCTGGACCGCGGGCGCGGCCTCGGCGGCGGTGGACAGGCCGCTGCCGAGGCCGAGGGCGGCGAGCAGGGCGGCGGTGGCGAGCAGCGCGGGCGGGCGTCGGCGGGCGCCCGGCCGGCGGCGGGCAGGTGAGGTCCTGGACACGCATGACTCCTTGCGAGGGTGGGGGTTCGCCCGGCGGCTGCCGGGCGGCGCGGAGCATGGCGGAGCACCGGGCGTGGGGGCCCGGCAAACATGAGGCAGGCTCACATGCTAGGTACTGACAGGTAACCCAACAAGGGTCCGGACGTTCAACACTCGGCCAGGAGCCGTGCGCACCAAAACAGTTGAGCCGCCGCCCGCACCCCGTCAGGAGGGTGGGACGGCGGCTCGAACGGCCCGGAGCCGCGCGTCAGCCGACGTTGGCGCAGGAGTTGCCGAACGCCGGGTTCAGGGCGCCGATGACGTCCACCGAGTTGCCGCAGAGGTTGACCGGGATGTGGACCGGAACCTGGATCTGGTTGCCGGAGGCCACGCCGGGGGAACCGGCGGCGACACCCTCGGCGCCGCTGCTCGCCATGGCGGAACCCGCACCGGCGGCGACGATGCCCACGACGGCGGCGCCGACCGCGGCAGCCTTCTTGATGCTCATTTGAGTCTCCTCGATGAATCAGGTCTTCCAAGTTGCCGCGCCGGGGGCTACCGGAAGGAAGCACACGGGACGTGCACCAGGCCAACGAAGCGCTTCGGACTGAGTTGCGGACGCCCCCGAACAATCACCCGGGTGGAGTAACCGACGCATTCGGGTGATCGGAGAATCCGCCCGTTTCCCCGAGCGCGCCTGCTCGTTCTTCCTGGCGAAACCAGCTCCACGGCACGACCGTTCCAGGCCGTGAGGAACAGGTCGTCGGCGCACCACCGACGCGGCACGCATCGCCCAAGCCACGGGCGACACGCGGGTGTTGAGCCGCGTGAGTGACATTCACGGCGCATCCCGAAAACCGCGGGCGATGATGCGATCGCCCGGCACCCGACCCTCCAGAGTCGGGCAGAACGTGAGGAAGAGAGCTATGCGCAACTTCAAGAAGGCCGCGGTCCTGTCCGTCGCCGCCGCCGGTATGGTCCTCGGCTCGGCCGGCCTGGCCGCCGCCTCCTCCGGCGCCGAGGGCGTCGCCGCCGGCTCCCCCGGCGTGCTCTCCGGCAACCTGATCCAGGTCCCGGTCCACGTCCCGGTCAACGTCTGCGGCAACACCGTGAGCGTCATCGGCCTGCTGAACCCGGCGTTCGGCAACTCCTGCGCCAACGTCGGCTGAACTGCCTGACGCGGCGTTACGCACCGCGCCGCGCGCCCGCGCGGCGCGGTGCACCAACTCCCTGTGTGATCTAGGAGATCAACCCCCATGCAGAACGTGAAGAAGGCCGCCGTCCTCGGCGCCGCCGCCGCCGGCCTCGTCCTGGGCTCGGCCGGCCTGGCCAACGCCTCCGCCGGTGCCGAGGGCGTCGCCGCCAACTCCCCCGGCGTGCTCTCCGGCAACGCCGTGCAGGTTCCGGTCCACGTCCCGGTCAACCTCTGCGGCAACTCGGTCAACGTGGTCGGCCTGCTGAACCCGGCGTTCGGCAACACCTGCGCCAACGTCGACATGCCGCACCACGACGCGCCGGTCGACGAGGACTGCTGACCGACCGGTCCCGGCCGATCGGTACCCCCCGTGCAGACTGCCCCTCGGCTCCGGCCGGGGGGCAGTACGCGTTCCCGCTCCGCGCCGGCCCGCACCGCACCCCGCACCGCGCTCCACCCTGTTCCACCCCTGCCCGTACCGCCCGTACCACCCGTGAGGAATGGCCGATGTCCCGGAAGACCACCGGCGCCGTGGTCGCGCTCGGCGCCGCGATGCTGCTCGGCGGCGTCACCGCGCAGGCCGCGCACGCCGAGACCGAAGGGCTCGGCGCGCTGCCCGTGCCCACCACCCACCTGCAGAACACCGACGCCCAGCAGGCCGTCGGCAGCACCACCGGCGCGCTCGGCTACGCGGTCGCCCCGGTGAAGGACCTGCGGCTCGACCCCTGGGCCGGGTCCTCCGCCGACGTGTTCGACAACGGCGTCGCGGTCGTCCCCGACAACGGCCTCGGGCCGGTCGGCACCGCCCCGCTCACCGCGCCGCTGTCCGGCGGCGGCGGGGCCAAGGACCTGCCGGTGGCCGGCCCCCTGCTCGGCGGCCTGCCGCTCTGAGCCCGGTCGCACCGCGGCCCGGACCCCCGCGGGGGTCCGGGCCGTTCGCGCTGCGGAGTGGACGGGCCGTCAGAACTGGGACTGCTCCAGCGAACCGGTCAGGGTCTCCACCGGGGCCGCCTGGTTCAGCATCTCGCCGGTGGTGGCGGTGGTGGTGCCGACCAGGTTCCGGGCCGAGTCGGTCAGCGAGATCTGGTCCTGCTCGCCGCCCAGCGAGGCCTTCGCCCCCGGCACCGCCTGCACCGGCGCGGTCACCAGGTGCGGGTCCACCTTGTCCAGGCTCAGCGCGGCGTCCGCCACCCGGCCGCCCTCGCCCTCGGCGAAGGACACCGGGTGGCCCAGGCCGACCGCCGGGCCGCCCAGGTTCAACGGGGCCGCCGGGGCGTCCAGGCCCAGGGTGCCCAGCTCGGCACCCCGGTCGACCTCGGGCAGCGGCAGCGCCGCGGCCAGCGACGGGCCGGCCTTGCCGCCGTTCAGCGCGGGCACCACGTGGTCCGGGATCGGCTGGTTCGGGTCCGCGTTGGTCTCGGTCGGCGGCATCAGCGGCGAGGTGGGCACGCCGCCGTGGATCTCGCCGCCGTCCGGCAGCAGCGGCAGCGGGGCGGTCGCGGCGCTGAGCGGGATGCTGAACGGCACCTCCCGGGTGGCCAGGCCGTCCTCGATCGCGGCCACCTCCGCCGGGGTCTTCGGGGCCGCCTGGGAGACGCCCTGCGCCGCCGCCACGCCGGCGCCGACCGCCAGCAGCAGGGCGCCGGTCGCCCGCTTGGAGAGCTTCATGGTGTTCGCCGTTCGTTCGTTTTCTCGGTTCTGATACTTGGTGGGCAACCTGGCGAACGAGCCACCTCCCGTACGGATAGCGGGAGTTAACCGGAACGGCGTAATAATCCGACCGGCGCGCGGGAAAAGCGGTGATCATCGACGAATTTCCTCCGCACCCCGTAACTTTCCGTGCCGCCGTTCTTTGATCCCGACGACGACGGGGCAGCACCCCTCGAACGGTATTTCAGAGAGGTATCTCCACCATGCTGAAGAAGACTTTTGCCGGCATCGGCCTGGCCGCCGCCGCGCTCGCCGCGGTGTCCACCCCCGCCGTCGCCATCGGCAACGCGGACGGTTCGGCCGGCTCCATCCAGGGCAACGGCGGCACCAACGCCACCGGCACCTGGGGCAACCACAGCCCCAACTTCCACTTCGCCGACAACCCGAACATCTGCCTGCCGGAGATCCACAACATCGGCGTCGGCGTGCTGGGCGTGGCCGTTCCGGTCGAGCTGGCCGCGCTCAACAACCAGCCCAAGCAGACCTGCGTGGTCGGCGAGGGCACCGTCGGCAGCGGCGACGGCGGCGTCTCCCACCTGATCGGCTGACGCACCGTCACTGCCCGGCGCGGAGCCCCCGCTCCGCGCGGCACCACCGCCCGGCCGTTCCCCCGGCCGGTCGGAAAGTCCCGGCGCGCGCCACGCACCGGGGCGCTGCTCCACTCCATCAGATCCGAAAAGGAAATCCCAATGATCAAGAAGGCTCTCGCCGCCGCCGGTGTCGCCGCCGCCGGTCTCGCCACGATCGCCTCCCCCGCGATGGCCATCGGTGACGCGGACGGCGCCGCCACCTCGGTCCAGGGCAACGGCGGCACCAACGCCACTGGCACCTCGGGCAACCACAGCCCGAACTTCCACACCCTGGACAACCCGAACCTCTGCCTCCCCGAGGTCGACAACATCGCGGTCGCCGTCATCGGCGTCGCGGTCCCGATCAAGGCCGACGTCCTGGACAACAAGCCGTCGCAGACCTGCACCGTGGGCCAGAACACCGTGGGCAGCGGCGACGGTGGCGTCAGCCACCTGATCGGCTGACCTTCCCGGTCGCAACCGACCGCCGGGTCCGGGGGAGCGATCCCGCGGGCCCGGCGGTTCCATGTCTCCGGCCGTTCCCTGTCGCCCGTCCGTCTGCGGCGCGATCGGGTGATCGGAACGGCCGGTGGGCGCGTGCAGCGCCGCTTCAGCCGCACCCCTGTGTTGACGTAGAGACATCCCCCTGACGCAGAGAGGACCTCTCATGAAGAGCAAGCTGGGCAAGGCCGTCGTCACCTCGGTCGCCGCGATCGCCCTGGCCGCGGTCGCCGCCCCCGCCTACGCGCACGTCGCGGTCGGCGGTGGCCACGAGGGCGTCGCCACCGCCGACGAGCCCTTCGTCGCCGGCCACTGGGCGGGCTTCGCCGAGACCTCCCACATCTTCACCGCGGGCGGCGGCTACGGCTGGGCCACCGACACCGCCACCGGCGGTGGCGAGGGCGGCATCGTCGCCATCCACTGACCCCCCGTCAGCCCCGAAGGGCGCCGGAGCCACCAGGCCCCGGCGCCCTTCGTCGTCCGCGGCCGGGCCCCTGCGGGGCCGGGGCGGCGCGCCCGGTCAGGCCGGGAGGAAGAACCCGGTGATGTCGGCGAGCCGGCCGTCCCGGTGCAGCGCGGTGCTGATGCCGGACATCGCGGGCTCGTCCCGCTCGCCGAGCTGGGTCCACCGGGCGAGCGAGCGGTCGTGGTGGTCGAGCACCTCGTCGATCCGGAACCGGTGCCCGGGGAAGGCCCCCGCGAACCCGGCCATGTAGTCGGCGAGTCCGGTCAGCCCGCCGACCTCCGTGCCCGGGTCCCGGTAGGCGACGTCCGCGACCGCGACCGCGTCGAGGGCGGCGAGCCGCTCGCCGGGCTCGGCCGACCAGCACGCCGCGTAGTCCGTCCAGAGCTGCTGCAGGTCACTCATCGCTGTGCCTCTTTCTCCACGGGGCCGATCGACGCCATCGCGCCGTCGGTGACGGTGCGCAGTTTCGTCCGGGGGGTGCCGGCCCTGACCAGCACCAGCAGGCCCTGGTAGAGCGCCAGCAGGTGGGCCGCCGCCGACTCGACGTCCAGCTCCGCCCGGACCAGCCCCAGGTCGCGGGCCCTGGTCAGGGCGGCGGCGAGGCCGGACTCGATGGTCTCCAGCCCCCGGTGGACGCCCTCGGCGGCCTCCGGGACGCCGAAGGACTCCACCGCGGTGTTGGTGAGGAGGCAGCCCGGGTCGGGGCCGGGGCCGGTCTCGAAGGTGGACGTGAAGAACGACCGGATGCCCGCCACCGGGTCGGCCGGCTCCAGCAGGTGGGTCCGGACCCGGCCCCGCACCACCTGCTCGTTGTAGCTGTCCAGGGCCGCCCGGAACAGGCCGTCCTTGTTCCGGAAGACCCGGTAGAGGCTGCCCGGGTGCAGCCCGGTCGCCTCCTCGATGTCCCGCACCGAGGCGCCGAGGTAGCCGCGGTGCCGGAACAGGCGCACGGCGGCGGCCAGGACCTCGGTCCGGTCCCAGAGCTGCTTGCGTCCCATCGCACCCCCATAGTTGAACGACTGCTCACAAAAAATAGCACGGCCGGGCCCGCCCTCGGCACCGGTATTTCTGTTATGCCAATTGACACAACGGAAAAGGCCGACCTACTGTCAGCGGCCATGGAGGAGCAGAAGCGCGGCCCCGGGCGGCCGCGGAAGGTGGCGGGGCAGGTGGCGCGGTGGGTGCCGCCGGAGGGGTGGTCCCGGCTGGTGGCCTGGGTGTCGCCGGAGGAGAAGCTGGCGCTGAAGCGGGTGGCCGTGGAGGCGGGGGTGTCGGTGGCCGACCTGGTGCGGTCGCTGGCGGGCGGGCTCGCGGCAGGGGTCGTGGCGCCCGAGGAACTGATCGACCAGGTACGGAGGGGGACGACGGTCATGGAGAAGATTCCGACGCTGTTCGAGCGGGACGGCGACTTCCGGGTGGTGGACCGCCCGCGCGCGGAGTGCGCCTGGGTGTTCGCGGGCGAGGGCGCGCCGACGGAGAAGGTGGACGGCACGAACGTCCGGCTGACGGTCCGCTCGGGGCGGCTCGTCCGGGTCGAGAAGCGGCGCAACCCGAGCGCGGCGCAGAAGAAGCTGGGCATCGTCGACGGCTGGTACGCGGACACCGCGGAGGGCGCGGCCGAGGACCGCTGGATCCTGGCGGCGGCGGACGGCACCGACGTGACGGGCTGGCCGGACGGCGAGCATCCGTGCGAGGCGCTGGGCCCGCGCATCCAGGGCAACCCGCTGAAGCTGGCGGAGCACCTGTGCCTGCCGTTCGACCGCGAGGCGCCGGTGTACGAGGGGGTGCCGCGCAGCTACCAGGGCCTGCGGGAGTACCTGGCGGGGCTGGAGAGCCGGTTCGCGCCGGGCGCGCCCGCCGAGGGCATCGTGTTCCACCACCCGGACGGGCGGCGCGCCAAGATCAAGCGGAAGGACTTCCCGAAGTCCGCCTGACCCCGGCGCGCGTGACGATCCGTCAGCGGATCATGCGGGCGGCCTCGACGGCCCAGTAGGTGAGGATCTGCTCGGCGCCCGCACGGCGGATCGAGGTGAGGGTCTCCAGGATCATCCGCTCGCGGTCGACCCAGCCGTTGGCCGCGGCGGCCTCGACCATCGCGTACTCGCCGGAGACCTGGTAGGCGGAGACCGGCACCGGGGAGGCGTCGGCGACCTGGCGGAGGATGTCCAGGTAGGACATCGCGGGCTTGACCATCACCAGGTCGGCGCCCTCGGCGACGTCCTGGGCGAGTTCGCGCAGCGCCTCGCGGGCGTTGGCCGGGTCCTGCTGGTAGCTCTTGCGGTCGCCCTTGAGCGAGGAGCCGACGGCCTCCCGGAACGGGCCGAAGAAGGCCGAGGCGTACTTGGCGGTGTAGGCGAGGATGCCGGTGTCCTGGTGGCCCGCCGCGTCCAGCGCCTTGCGGACGACGGCGACCTGACCGTCCATCATGCCGGACGGGCCGACCAGGTGGACGCCCGCGTCGGCCTGCACCACGGCCATCTCGGCGTACCGCTCCAGGGTGGCGTCGTTGTCGACCGAGCCGTCCGCGGCGAGCACGCCGCAGTGGCCGTGGTCGGTGTACTCGTCCAGGCAGAGGTCGGACATCACCACGAGCTGGTCGCCGACCTCGGAGACCACGTCGCGGATGGCGAGCTGGAGGATGCCCTCGGGGTCGGTGCCCGCGGTGCCGGTCGCGTCCTGGACGAGCGGGACGCCGAACAGCATGATGCCGCCGACCCCGGCCTCGGCGGCCTCGACGGCGACCCGGCGCAGGGTGTCCCGGGTGTGCTGGACCACGCCCGGCATCGAGCCGATCGGCTGCGGCTCGTCGATGCCCTCGCGGACGAAGGCCGGGAGGATCAGCTCGGCCGGGTGCAGCCGGGTCTCGGCGACCAGGCGGCGCATCGCCGGGGTGGTGCGCAGTCGGCGCGGGCGGACGGACGGGAATTCGGCGGACACTTCGAAGGCTCCCTGGGTCACGAGCTGAGTCACGGCGGAACGCGTCGGGGGGGGGCCCCCGGGCCCCCCCCCCCCCGCGGGGCCGCCCGCCCTGCGGCGCGCGCCGGGGGGGCGGTCGCGCGGCCCGGAGACCCGCGCGCCCCCCCCGGGGGCGGCGGCCCCGCGGGTGGCC
>NZ_JBIVNB010000003.1:912566-923072 GCF_044753345.1 Kitasatospora sp. NPDC088391 | reverse complement strand
GGTATTGCGGGTCACACAGCCCGGCCCCCGGGGCCCGCCGGGGGGGCCCCGGCCCCCGGGGGGGGGGGGCGCCCGGGGGCCCCCCCCCCGACGGAGGGTCAGCGCGCCTTGCGGCGCGAGCCGGGGCGGCGTTCGCTCGGCCGGTAGACCGGCTCGCCCGCCGCGGTGGCGGCGTCCCGGCGGTTGGCCCCGAAGTCGGCGAGCGCCTGGGCGAGCGCCGACGCGGACGGGGCCGGGGCCATCACGTCGACCCGCAGGCCGTGCTCCTCCGCCGTCTTGGCGGTGGCCGGGCCGATGCAGGCGATGACGGTCACGTTGTGCGGCTTGCCGGCGATGCCGACCAGGTTCCGAACGGTCGAGGACGAGGTGAACAGCACCGCGTCGAAGCCGCCGCCCTTGATCGCCTCCCGGGTCTCGGCCGGCGGCGGCGAGGCGCGCACCGTCCGGTACGCGGTCACGTCGTCGACCTCCCAGCCGAGCTCGACCAGGCCGGCCACCAGGGTCTCGGTGGCGATGTCGGCGCGCGGCAGCAGCACCCGGTCGATCGGGTCGAACACCGGGTCGTACGGCGGCCAGTCCTCCAGCAGGCCGGCGGCGGACTGCTCGCCGGACGGCACCAGGTCGGGCTTCACGCCGAAGTCGACCAGGGCCTGCGCGGTGGTCTCGCCGACCGCCGCGACCTTGATCCCGGCGAAGGCCCGGGCGTCCAGGCCGTACTCCTCGAACTTCTCCCGGACGGCCTTGACGGCGTTCACCGAGGTGAAGGCGATCCACTCGTAGCGGCCGGTGACCAGGCCCTTGATCGCCCGCTCCATCTGCTGCGGGGTGCGCGGCGGCTCGACCGCGATGGTCGGCACCTCCTGCGGCACCGCGCCGTACGAGCGCAGCTGGTCGGAGAGGCCGTGCGCCTGCTCCTTGGTGCGCGGCACCAGGACGTTCCAGCCGAACAGCGGCTTGGTCTCGAACCAGGAGTGCGAGGCCCGGTGGGCGACCTGCTCACCGACCACGGCTATCACCGAGGTCGCCGGGTCCACCGGGGCGGAGACCGGCGAGGGCAGCACCCGGGCGGCCTTCAGGTCGGCGGCGATGGCGGCCAGCGTGGAGGTGAAGGTGCGCTGCCGGGTGGTGGTGCCGGAGAGCGTCGCGGACAGCGCCGCGTCGGGCTTGCGGCCGTGCGCCACCAGCGCGTTGGCGGTCGCGGGCAGCTGGCCCAGGGTGGTCCGCACCACCAGGGTGGTCTCCGGCGCGCCCAGGTCGACGACCTGGCCGGCCAGCAGCGCCTCGGCGTCGACGAAGCGGACGTCCGCCCCGCTGCCGCCGCGCAGCGGCACGCCCGCGTAGGCGGGCACGCCCACCGACTGGGCGACGCCGGGGACGACCTCGAACGGGACGCCCGCGGTCGCGCAGCGCAGCATCTCCTGGGCGGCGCAGCCGTCCAGGCCGGGGTCGCCGTCGACGGTGCGGACCAGGTGCCGGCCGGCCTTGACGGCGTCGGCGGCCAGGTCGCACAGCTCCTTGCCGACCTCGGCCGGGTCGAGGACCTGGACGTTGGCCGGACAGTGGGTGCGGACCGCGGCGGCGGTCAGCGGGTCGGCGATCAGCACGTCGGCGGTGGCGAGCACGTCGACGGCGCGCAGGGTGAGCAGCCCGGGGTCGCCGGGGCCGGCGCCGAGGAAGGTGCAGCGCCCTGCGGGCGGGTGGAATCCGGCGGCGGTCATCGGGCGCGCTCCCCCATCAGGTTGGCCGCTCCCGTGTCGAGCAGCCGGGTGGCGAGGGCGCGGCCCAGGGCCGCGGCCTGTTCCTCGGCGGTCTCGTCGGGGACGAGCGGGCCGTTGGCGGACATCTTGAGCAGTTCGGTGCCGTCGGTGGTGCCGACCACGCCGTCCAGGCGCAGTTCGGTGCCGGTCCAGCCGGCCAGGGCGGCGACGGGTGCGGAGCAGCCGGCCTCCAGGGTGGCCAGCAGGGCGCGCTCGGCGACCACGGCGGCCCGGGTGGGCCGGTGGTCGAGCCGGGCCAGCACGGCGGCCAGCGTGGGGTCGACGCACTCGACGGCGAGCGCGCCCTGCCCGGGGGCGGGCAGCATCAGCGCGGGGTCGAGGTGCTCGGTGATCTCGGCGGACCGGCCGAGCCGGTTGAGGCCGGCGGCGGCCAGCACCACGGCGTCCAGGCCGCCGGAGGCGACGTACCCGATCCGGGTGTCGACGTTGCCGCGGATCGGGACGGTCTCCAGTTCGACGCCGCGGGCCCGGGCCCAGGCGTTCAGCTGGGACATCCGGCGCGGGGAGCCGGTGCCGATCCGGACCGGGCGGCCGGCGCCCTTGTCGACCAGTTCGGCCAGCGTGAGGCCGTCCCGGGCGACCAGGGCGTCCCGGACGTCCTCGCGCTCGGGGACGGCGGCCAGCAGCAGCCCGGCGGGGGCGGCGGTCGGCAGGTCCTTGAGCGAGTGGACGGCCAGGTCGATCCGGCCCTCCAGCAGGGCGTCGCGCAGGGCGGAGACGAACACGCCGGTGCCGCCGATCTGCGCCAGCGCCTCACGGGAGACGTCCCCGTAGGTGGTGATCTCGACCAGCTCCACGCGGCGGCCGGTGATCGCGGCCACCTCCTCCGCGACCATGCCCGACTGGGCCATGGCGAGGGCGCTGCGGCGGGTGCCGAGACGCAGCGGCGTCACTGTCTCTGGACCATTCATGAGGTGATCGTCCTGGTCGTGCTGGGGGGCTGACGGGGGTTCATCCGGTGACTCCGGCGGGCGGGGCCACGGCGGACCGGTCGGTGGGGGCCTGGGCGGCGGGGATGCCGCCCGGCGGGATCGAGGACCCCGCCTGCGCACCGATCGGGGTGCCGGAGACAGCGTGCACTGCCGCGGGGTCCAAGTCGAACAGTTCGCGCAGGGCTTCCGCGTAGGAGGCCCCGCCGGGTTCGGCGGCGAGCTGCTTGACCTTGACGGTCGGGGCGTGCAGCAGCTTGTCGACCACCCGGCGCACGGTCTGCGAGATCTCCGCCCGGGAGCGCTCGTCCAGATCGGGCAACCGGGCGGTGAGCCGGGCGAGTTCGCCGCTGACCACCTCGGAAGCCATGGCGCGCAGGGCGACCACGGTGGGGGCGATCCGGGCGGCCCGCTGGGCCTGCCCGAAGGCGGTGACCTCGTCGGCCACGATCGTGGAGACCGCGTCGACGTCGCCCGCGCCGGGGGTGGCGGCGTGCGCGTGCGACAGGCTCTCCAGGTCGACCAGCAGGGCGCCGGGGAGTCCGTGCACGGCGTGGTCGACGTCCCGGGGCATGGCCAGGTCGAGGAAGGCGAGGGGGTGTTCGGCCGTGCGCCCGGCGACCGCGGCGGCGACCTCGGGGGCGGCGATCACGGTGCCGGCCGCGCCGGTGCAGGAGATCACCAGGTCGACCTCGGCGAGCAGGGCCGGGACGGCGGCGAAGTCGACGGCGCGGGCGGCGCCGCCGAGGATCTCCACCAGGCGCTCGGCCCGGGCCGGGGTGCGGTTGGCGACCAGCAGGTCGGTGACGCCGGCCCGGACCAGGGTGGCGGCGGCCAGCGAGCTCATCGAGCCGGCGCCGACCACCAGGGCGCGCTTGCCCGCGATCGGGCCGGCCCCGGCGGCGACCTGCTCCAGGCCGAAGGTGACCAGCGACTGGCCCGCCCTGTCGATGCCGGTCTCGCTGTGCGCCCGCTTGCCGACCCGCAGGGCCTGCTGGAACAGCTCGTTCAGGCCGCGGCCCGCGGTGTGCTCCTCCTGGGCCTTGGCCAGCGCGTCGCGCAGCTGGCCGAGGATCTGGCCCTCGCCGACCACCATCGAGTCCAGGCCGCAGGCCACCGAGAACAGGTGGTGGACGGCGCGGTCCTCGTAGTGCACGTACAGGTGCGGGGTCAGCTCGTCCAGGTCGACGCCGCTGTGCCCGGCGAGCAGCTGGGACAGCTCGGCGACGCCCGCGTGGAACTTGTCCACGTCGGCGTACAGCTCGATCCGGTTGCAGGTGTTGACCAGCGCGGCCTCGGCGACGGTCGCCGAGGCGGCCGCGTCGTGCAGCACCCGGGTCGGGGTGTCACCGGTGAGCGCGGCGCGCTCCAGCACGCCGACGGGCGCGGTGCGGTGACTCAGACCGACTACCAGAAGACTCATGCCCCCACCTCGTCGGGACGGATCTCGGTGCTCACGCGGGCATCACCGCGGACAGGTCGTCGTCCGGGCCCGCCTTGGCGGCGGGCGCGGCCTTGCCCTGGGCGGCCTGGCCGGCCTGGGTCGCCTTGGCCGGCTCGGCCTTGCCGCCGCCGGCGGCGCGGCGCAGCTTGGCGGCGGCCGCCCGGACCGGGCCGGGGGCCCGGTCCAGCACCGAGTCGCCGGCGGACGGCTCGTCGCCGGACTTGCGCTGCTCGTGGAAGGCCAGGATCTGCAGCTCTATCGACAGGTCGACCTTGCGCACGTCCACGCCGTCCGGGACGGTCAGCACCGTCGGGGCGAAGTTCAGGATGCTGGTCACCCCGGACTCGACCAGCCGGTCGCAGACCACCTGGGCCGCGCCGGGCGGGGTGGTGATCACGCCGATCGAGACGTGCTGGGAGGCGACGATCTCCTCCAGCTCGTCCATGTGCCGCACCGGCAGGCCGGCCGCGGTGGAGCCGACCACGCTGGGGTCGGCGTCCAGCAGGGCGGCCACCCGGAAGCCGCGGGAGGCGAAGCCGCCGTAGTTGGCGAGGGCGTGGCCCAGGTTGCCGATGCCGACGATGACGACCGGCCAGTCCTGGGTGAGACCCAGCTCACGGGAGATCTGGTAGACCAGGTACTCGACGTCGTAGCCGACGCCGCGGGTCCCGTAGGAGCCGAGGTAGGAGAAGTCCTTGCGGAGCTTCGCGGAGTTCACCCCGGCGGCGGCGGCCAGCTCCTCGGAGGAGACCGTCGGGACCGAGCGCTCGGAGAGCGCGGTCAGCGCCCGCAGGTAGAGCGGAAGGCGGGCCACGGTCGCCTCCGGAATGCCCCGCGCACGCGAGGTGCGGCGCGCGGCGCCCTGGTCGGGCGTCTGCGAACTGCTGGGTGAGGGTCGGCCGATTGCCACGGTGCTCCTGTGGGTGAAGCTGGGCTTGGACCGCCAGGCTATGCGTTTGTGAACGTGTGCACAAAGATGGTGTCCGATTTGTCCCCGAACAGTGACACGCATCACTCGTCACCCGCCGCGCCGATCAGCGCCCGCGGCCCCTCCACCCCCGCCGGCCACGGGCCCAGCGGCGCCAGTCGCCGCAGCAGCGGCACCCCGCCGCGCTCCCCGGCCGAGCGGGCCGGGGCCAGCCGCGGCCACGGCACCACCGGGGCCGGCGGCGCCGGCTCCTCCACCCCGCCGGTCCGCCGGCAGTGCCGCAGCAGCTCGACGGTGGCCCGGGCGTCGCCCAGCGCGGTGTGCGCCGGGAACCAGCCGAGACCGGCCGCCTCGACGCAGGCCGACAGCCCGAAGCCGCCCGCCTCCGGCAGCAGCCGGCGGGCCGTCCGCATCGTGCAGAGCAGCGGCACCGCGGGCAGCACCACCCCGATCCGGGCGAACTCCCGCTCCAGGAAAGCCCGGTCGCACGTCACGTGGTGGCCCACCAGCACCCGGTCCGCCAGCAGCTCCAGCAGCCGCGGCGCGATCTGCCGGAACCGCGGCGCGCCCGCCACGTCCTCCTGCGCGATCCGGTGCACGTGCGTCGGCCCGACCGGCCCGACCGGGTCCACCAGCGTGCTGAACTCCCCCTCCGCCCGCAGCCCGGCGTCCAACTGCACCACGGCGACCTCGACCACCCGGTGGCGCCAGGGGCTACGACCGGTGGCCTCGACGTCGACGACGGCGTAGCCGTTCATCGCGCCCTCCTCTTGCACAGCCCCCGGCGGACGGAAAACCGTTCGATCGTAAGCCGAGAAGTGGAGGAACTCCTAGGCCGATCTTCATCGAACGTTCACGAACCGCCGCCGCTCGTCCCCGCCCCCGGGTCGAGGGAAACCGGACCCCGCCGCACGGGACAGCGAGCCGAATCCCCCCGCCGGAGGCGGACCGGACCCCGCTGCGCGGAGCCTGCGGCGGAAAAGAGCACGACCGCCCCCGCCGAAGGCGGGAAGGACCGGGCAGCGCAAGCAGGACCCGCCACGCGAAGCCCGGTCCGCGAGAAACCGAATCCCCGCCGGAGGCGGACCGGAACCCGCCGTGCGGAGCCCTCGCAGGAAGGAACACAGCCGTCCCCGCCGGAGGCGAAAAGGCCGGGTGTACGGGCGGAACCCGCTGCGCGGAGCACCCGGCGGAGGACGGGTCAGGTGGTGAGGGCCTTGCGGAGGCGGGTCTCGTCGACGCGCCAGAAGTCGTGCTGGCGGCCGTCGATCAGGGTGACCGGGATCTGTTCGGCGTACTGCTCGTGGAGGGCGGGGTCCTGGAGGATGTCCTTCTCCTCGAAGCGGGCGCCGAGGTCGGCGGTGACCTTGAGGATGGTCGCGCGGGCGTCCTCGCAGAGGTGGCAGCCGGGCTTGCCGATCAGGGTGACGGTCATCTCGGCGGGGTTCTTCTTCTGGCGTCGCAGCAGGCTCACGGACCCATTGTGCCGCCGGGCCGGACGCCGCCCGTTCACCGGTGCGGCACTCCGCCGACACGGGGTCGGCGGCCCCGGCTGACTATGCTCGTCGCATGGCCGCGCTGCGAAGGCTCACCCAGTCCAGGCGTCCCACCGAGGAGCGGAGCGCCCTCGCGGGCGAGGCCGCGGCGGACGCCGCCGAGGCCCAGCTCGCGCCGGACGCCGGGGAGGCCCCGGACGCCCCGAGGGCGCCGGAGGGCGACCACACCCCGGTGCCGGACGACGCCCGGGCCGCCGCGTTCTTCGACTGCGACAACACGATCCTGCGCGGGGCGGCGATCTTCTACCTGGGGGTCGGCCTCTACCGGCGCCGGTTCTTCTCCCGCCGCGACCTGGCCCGGTTCGCCTGGCAGCAGGCCGCGTTCCGGCTGCACGGCACCGAGAACCCGGACCACATCGCGGACGCCCGGGACAGCGCGCTGGGCCTGGTCGCCGGCAAGCACACCGCCGACCTGGAGCGGATCTGCGAGGAGATCTTCGAGCCGGTGCTGGCCGAGAAGATCTGGCCCGGCACCCGGGCCCTGGTGCAGATGCACCTGGACGCCGGGCAGCGGGTCTGGCTGGTGACGGCGGCCCCGCAGGAGGTGGCCCGGCTGATCGCCCGCCGGCTCGGCATGACGGGCGCGCTCGGGACGGTCGCCGAGACCCGGGACGGCGTCTACACCGGCAGGCTGGTCGGCGGGATGCTGCACGGCCCGGCGAAGGCCGCCGCGGTCCAGGCGCTGGCCCGCCGCGAGCAGTTGGACCTGGCCCGGTGCGCGGCGTTCAGCGACTCCGCCAACGACATCCCGATGCTGAGCCTGGTCGGCCACCCGTACGTGATCAACCCGGACGCGGCGCTGCGCCGGCACGCCCGGACGATGGGCTGGCGGGTCCGGGACTTCCGCACCGGGCGGAAGGCGGCCAGGATCGGCGTGCCCGCCGCGGCGGGGCTGGGCGTGCTCGCGGGGGCGGCCGCCGCGACGGTCGCCGCCCGGCGGCGGCACCGGTCCTGACCTGGCGTCAACCCGCTGTCGGCGACACGCCACCGTCGGGTGGTTCGTCCTCACTCCGGGGAGCGAATCCCGGCCCCGGGGCCGGTGGTCCGGGCCTGATCGACCATGGCCGGAACTGATCGTTCGACAGTCGGTCAAAGTCATGGGTTGGAACCGGCAGGACCGGGGAAACCCGGCCGACACGCCAACGTTCGGTCACCTGACGTGCACAACTGGTCACATTGAGCCGGATGGATGCCGCCAACTCCGGTCACTGACAGGTGAATATGCGCAAGAAGTGGACCTCATCCGACCACTTCGACCACGCGGTGTAGCTGTCATTGCACAAAGCGTTATTCTCTCCTGAATGCACGCCACCCCAGCGTCCCCGCGACGGGTGGTGTGCGGCGTGCTCTCCGCCCCGGCGGAGGTGATCCGTCCACAGTTCTGCCTCTGGGAGTCCCGTGTACCCACCCGTCCGGAACGACGCGCCAGCCACCTCCCGCCCGTCGACCGCCACTCTGCGCCGCGGCGTGCGGCTGGACCGACTGTGGGCCGCGATCCGCGAGTTCGAGCTGTTGGTCCCCCAGCCCGCGGTGGCCGGCCCGGCGTTCGCGGCGCTCACCGCGCCCGCGGCGCCCGCAACGTTCACCGCACCCCTGCTGCGCTCCACCGCGCCCGGGTCCACCACCGCCGGCTCCCCGGGCGGCGGTTCGGCCGCCGGCGGCCCGACCGCCGCGCCGCGCGGCCGGACGGTGCCCGCCCCCGGCACCCGCGGCCGGGCCCGCAGCGCGCCCGCCGGCCCCGGCTACGACACCGAGCACAACCCGGTGGTCGAGCTGGTCGAGCGGGCCCAGAACGGCGAGAGCGAGGCCTTCGGCCGGCTCTACGACCACTACGCCGACACCGTGTACCGGTACATCTACTACCGGGTCGGCAGCCGGGCCACCGCCGAGGACCTGACCAGCGAGACCTTCCTGCGCGCGCTGCGCCGGATCGGCACCTTCACCTGGCAGGGCCGCGACTTCGGGGCCTGGCTGGTCACCATCGCCCGCAACCTGGTGGCCGACCACTTCAAGTCCAGCCGGTTCCGACTGGAGGTCACCACCGGCGAGATGCTCGACTCCAACGAGTGCGAGCGCAGCCCCGAGGAGTCGGTGCTGGAGTCCCTCTCCAACGCCGCCCTGCTGGACGCCGTCCGCCGGCTCAACCCGCAGCAGCAGGAGTGCGTGACGCTGCGCTTCCTGCAGGGCCTGTCGGTGGCCGAGACCGCCCGGATCATGGGGAAGAACGAGGGCGCCATCAAGACCCTGCAGTACCGGGCGGTCCGCACGCTGGCCCGCCTGCTGCCGCCGGACGCCAGGTGATCCGGCGCCCGTGGACGCGATAGCGCACAGACCCCCGCCGCCCCGCCCGGGAATTGACGCACCGTCAATCCGCCCCGGGCGCGGGCACGTCCGGGTGACGGAGCGGTCATCTGCTCTGCTTAATACGCCAGGGGGGTCATGCGTAACCGACTCCCGACGCCGCTCGTTGGCCAGCGTGCAATCCGCCTTCGGGCCCGCAGTCAAGCCTGGCTTCGACCTGTCACCCGATGGTGTGGTTTCGGCCTGTCGGGACAACCAACCGGCGGGCCACGGTGTCGAAAACGACGAAGGGAGGTGTGGCCCGTGACGGCAAACGTGCTGGAGCACCGGCGGGCGAAGTCCTTCGCCGAGGCGCTGGAGGCCCACCAGAGTGACCACCGGAGCAGCGGCGCGCACCGGGCCGGCTCCGCCCCCATGGCCGACCTGCTCGCCATGGCCGACGCGCTCGGTGCGGTCCCGGCCCCGGAGCTCGCCGCCGAGACGCGGACGGTCCAACGGGCCCAACTGATGGCCGCGTTCGAGCAGGAGTGGGCCGGTGGCGCCCCCACCGCGGTCCTCCCCGTCCAGCGCGGCCGCCGGGCCCGCCGCGGTGCCCGCTGGGGCCGTCGGCTCGCCATCGGCGGCCTGGTCGCCGGCGTCGCCGTGGGCTCGTTCGCCGGAGCCGCCGCCGCCTCCACCAACGCCCTCCCCGGCGACGCCCTGTACGGCATGAAGCGCGGCCTGGAGGGGCTCCGCCTCGACTGGGCCGACAACGACACCGAGCGCGGCGCGCTGCTGCTCCAGCAGGCGTCCACCCGGCTCGACGAGGCGCAGTCGCTGCTCGGCCGGTCCGGCGACCCGACGGCGCTCAGCCCCGCCACCGTGGACCAGGTCCGCCGGGCGCTCGACGACATGCACGCGGAGGCGCTGCGCGGCCGCGACCTGCTGCGCGCCGTCTACCGCACCAACGGCTCGCTCACCCCGATGCGCCAGCTCGCCGGCTTCGCCGGGCAGGACGAGCGCTGGGCGGCGCTGCAGTCCAAGCTGCCGGCCGGGCTGAGCAGCCAGGCCGGCAAGGTCGACCGGCTGTTCGACGACATAAGCGAAGACGTCGCCCCGCTCCGGCTCACCCCGCAGCCGGGCCAGGGCGGCGGCCAGCAGCCGTCGGGCGGTACCACCGGCGCCACCGGCGGGGCCGGGCAGCAGGCGCCCGGCCAGGGCAGTACGGCTTCCGGCGGTGCGACCGGCGGGCACAACTCGGGCACCGCGCCCACCGCCCGGACCACCCCGGCGCCCGCCGCCTCCCCGCAGCCCGGTCTGGGCGGCCTGATCAGCGGCCTGACCGGCACCGGCGCCACCCCGGGCAGCACGCCCGCGGCCGGGTCCGCCCCGACGGCGGCGGGCGCGAGTCCGGCCGCCCCGGCGGACGGGCAGGGCATCACGATCCCGCCGCTGATCCCCGGCCTGCTGCCGGGTCTGACGCTCAAGTAGCGCGCCGGGGGGGGGGGGGGGGGGGGGGGGCGGGGGGGGGGGCGCGCGGGGCCCCCCCCCCCCCCGGCCGCCCCCCCCCCGCCCCCGCGGGCCCCCCGCC
>NZ_JBIVNB010000003.1:767658-912558 GCF_044753345.1 Kitasatospora sp. NPDC088391 | reverse complement strand
CCCCGCTCCCGCACCGCCTCTCCCCACCAACCCCCCACCCCCCCCCCCCCCCCCCCCCCCCCCCCCCCCCCCCCCCCCCCCCCCCCCCCCCCGCCCGCCCCCCCCCCCCCCCCCCCCCCCCCCCCCCCCCCCCCCCCCCGCCCGCTCTCAGCCGCCGAAGACCGAGCGGCGCTGCACCAGCAGCTTGTACAGGGTGTGCTGGATGGTCTCGCGGACCTGGTCGGTGAGGTCGAACACCAGCATCGGGTCCTCGGCGGCGTCCTTCGGGTACCGGTCGGTCGGGATCGGCTCGCCGAACTGGATGGTCCACTTGGTGGGCAGCGGGATCGCGCCGAGCGGGCCGAGCCAGGGGAAGGTCGGGGTGACCGGCAGGTAGGGCAGGCCGAGCAGCCGGGCCAGCGCCTTGAAGTTGCCGATCATCGGGTAGGTCTCCTCGGCCCCGACGATCGAGCAGGGCACGATCGGCACCCCGGCCCGCAGCGCGGAGGCGACGAAGCCGCCGCGGCCGAAGCGCTGGAGCTTGTAGCGGTCCGCGAACGGCTTGCCGATGCCCTTGAAGCCCTCCGGCCAGACGCCGACCACCTCGCCGCGCTCCAGCAGGGTCTGCGCGTCCTCGTTGCAGGCCAGCGTGTGCCCGGCCTTCCGGGCCAGCTCGTTGACCACCGGCAGGACGAAGACCAGGTCGGCGGCGAGCATCCGCAGGTGCCGGTCGGCGTGGTCGTGCACGGCGACCTGGGTCATCAGGGCGTCCAGCGGGACGGTGCCGGAGTGGTTGGCGACGATCAGCACGCCGCCCTCGGCCGGGACGTGCTCGGCGCCGCGGACCTCGACCCGGAAGTACTTCTCGGCGAGCGGCCGGAGCAGGGCGAGGAACACCTCCTCGGTGAGCTCCCGGTCGAAGCCGAAGTCGTCGACCTCGTAGTCGCCGGTGAGCCGGCGGCGCAGGAAGCCCAGGCCCTCGGTGGCGCGCTGCTCCCAGCCCTTGCCGAGCAGCCGGGTCGCGGTGGCGCCGAGCTGTCCGGCGAGCGCGGTGCCGACGCCGTCGGCGAGCCGGTCGGCCAGCCCGGGCCGGGGCTCGGGGGCGCTCCAGCTGGGGGCGGACTCGATCGGGATGACCTTGGCCGCCGGGTCGGCGGGCTCCCGGACGGCTGTCATTGCGGCCTCAACTCCTCGGTGTCGGTGGGGCGGTGGTCGCCGAGCAGGGCGGTCAGCCGGTCGGTGACGGCGGTCAGCCGGTCGGCGGGCAGCAGGCCGGGCGACTCGTGGGCGGCGAAGTCGGCGAAGGCTTCGGCGGTGGTCCAGCGCGGGGTGAAGCCGAAGCTGTCGCGCAGCCGGGCGGTGTCCACCACCCGTCCGTGGGTGAGCAGTTGGAGCTGCTCGGCGGAGAACGCGCGGTCCGCGGGGGCGGTCAGCCGCCGGGCCAGCTGGGCGACCGCGCCGAGCGCGGGCCGCAGCAGCGGGACGGTCGGCCGGCCGAGCCGCCGGGCGCACTGGGAGAGCAGCAGGACGCCGTCCCCGGCGACGTTGTAGGTGCCGGTGGGCGCGCCGAGCGCGGCCAGCCGGAGCACCTCCAGCGCGTCGTCCTCGTGGACGAACTGCAGCCGGGGGTCGTGGCCGAGCGCGGTGGGCAGCAGCGGCAGGCGGAAGTACGCGGCGAGCGGGGTGTCGCCGTCCCGGCCGAGGATGTTGGCGAACCGGAGCACCGTGACGTCGACGTCGGGGCGGCGGCGGGCGAAGCCGCGGGCGTAGCCCTCGACCTCGGCGGCGTCCCGGGCGAAGCCGCCGTCGGGCAGCGCCTTGGGCTGCATCCGCTCGCCGAACACGGCGGGGTCGCGGGGCGCGGAGCCGTAGACGGCGGTGGTGGACTTCACCACCAGCCGGCGCAGGCCGGGCGCCTTCTGGCAGGCACCGAGCAGCTGCATGGTGCCGATGACGTTGCTCTCCTTCACCGCGGCGCGGCCGCCGTGGCCGAGCGCGGTGACGTTCAGGTGCACGACGGTGTCGACCTCGTGCTCGGCGATCACCCGGGCGATCACCGGGCGGCGCGGGTCGACCTGGACGAACCGCACGCCGAGCGGGAGTTCGCGGGGCGGCGGCCCGGCGTCCACCCCCACCACCCGGTCCACCCCGGGCTGTTCGGCGATCTGCCCGGCGAACCGCGCGCCGAGCCGGCGCGCCACGCCGGTGACGAGCACGACCTTGCCCACGTTGCCCCGACCTCCCTGGAAGCCCGCCCTGGTCTGCACCGTACCGCGCGGACCGGTCGGACGCGGAAACGCCACTGCCCGCCCCGGGAACGAACCCGGGGCGGGCAGGACGGAAACCTGGAGGCGCGAGGCGACCGCAGGCGGTGTTACTTCTTGTTGCGACGCTGGACGCGAGTCCGCTTCAGAAGCTTGCGGTGCTTCTTCTTGGCCATACGCTTGCGACGCTTCTTGATGACAGAGCCCACGGAAATTCCTCGCTCACTCGGACCCGCGCCCGTGAGAGAACGGGAGTCCATACGACTGACGGAGGGCCTAGCCTACCGTCCGCGTCGCGTTTGCCGTAATCGGTGCCCCGTGGAAGGTTTCGACGCGGTGAAACCTACGCGCTCTGGAGGCGCACGTAGGACTCCTGGAGATACTCGTGCACCTTCTGCTCGGGCACCCGGAAGGAACGTCCGACCCTGATGGCCGGAAGCTCCCCGCTGTGCACGAGGCGGTAGACCGTCATCTTCGAGACCCGCATCACCGAGGCGACCTCGGCCACGGTCAGGAAGACGACATCCTGCAGGGGGCGCTCACCGGAACTCATGACCCATCACCCGACCCTTACCCGTGTGCAAGGCACCGGCTTCCCCTCCGGTGACTCCACCGGCACACGTGTATCCCCAGAGTAGTTATGCGTGGTACGGGTGGGAAGAGGGGGGGCCTCAGCTGTTGTACGGTGCGAGGTCCGCCCGTTGCAGTACGTAGTCACTCAGCGGTCTGTAGCAGTCCGGAGCCGAACCGTCCTCCAGCGGGACGACCACCTCGACCAGGCCGTCGGCCTCGGCGGCGAACGG
This sequence comes from Kitasatospora sp. NPDC088391, assembly GCF_044753345.1. Classification (NCBI taxonomy): domain Bacteria; kingdom Bacillati; phylum Actinomycetota; class Actinomycetes; order Kitasatosporales; family Streptomycetaceae; genus Kitasatospora; species Kitasatospora sp. NPDC088391. Next base: position 909,512 of record NZ_JBIVNB010000003.1, on the reverse strand, counting down.
GGCGACGTCGTTGCAGTCGGCGATGCCGCCCGCCGGGATGCCGAGCCGCCCGGCCCCGCAGAGCCAGCCGTGGTCGCCCAGCACCAGGTCGGGCGGGCGGTGGCCGGCGTCGGCGAGCGCGGTCAGGGCGAGCCGGACGGGCAGCGGGGAGTGGGTGTGCGCGAGGTCGCCGGGGCCGGGTCGGCCGGGGCGGTCCGGGCCGTCCAGGGCGCGCATCACCACGACCCGGTCGACCAGGTCCAGGTAGCGGGGCCGCTCCCCCTCGGGGGTGGGCTCGCGGAAGCGCACGCCCCGCGCGGGGGTGTGCACGGTGCAGCCCGCCGCCTCCAGCGCGCCCGCCAGCGCGTCGTGGAAGCCCGCGAGCTTGTGGGGGTGCCCGGTCCCGGCCAGCACGCTGCCGCGCTGGTCGGCGGTGCGGCGGACCAGCAGTGCCAGGCGGTCCAGCGCGGCGATCACCAGCTCCGGGTCGATCGAATCGGGGCCCTCCAGGTACGCCGGGTCCGGGTTCACGCCGACCCGCTCGACCATCAGCCGCAGCACCTCGGCCTCGTCCCGGCGGGGCTCCGGGGCCAGCCCCATCAGCGACCTGGGGTCGGCCTGCGCGAACAGCCGGTAGTGCCGCAGGTTGTTCTGCCGGGGCGTGGGGACCTCGGGCCCGGCCAGCCGGTGCTTCAGCAGATGGGCGCGGAGCCGGTCGCGGGCGCTCACGGGATCAGCCCGTGGTGCGGGAGGACGGCCCGGCGGGTGGCCAGGATCGCCTGGTCGAGCCGGTCGGCCGGGTCGTAGCCCCCGTCCTGGAAGTCCGACCAGCGCGGGTCGGCGCCGTCCGTCATCCGCTGCGGGGCGGGTCGGCGGGTCAGCCGGTACACCTCGGCCCGCCAGTCCTCCGGGGTCTCGGTGGCCGGGTCGACCGGCCGCCCGGCGGCGGTGGCCACCAGGTGCGTCCAGGCCCGGGGCACCACGTCCACCACCGCGTACCCGCCGCCGCCGGTGGCCACCCAGCGGCCGCCGGCGTGCTCGTGGGCCAGCCGGTGCACCGCCTCGGCGACGATCCGCTGCGCGTCCACCGTGACGGCGAGGTGCGCGAGCGGGTCCTCCACGTGGGTGTCGGCGCCGTGCTGACTGACGATCACCTGCGGGCGGAACGCCGCCACCAGCTCCGGGACCAGCGCGTGGAAGGCGCGCAGCCAGCCCGCGTCGCCGGTGCCGGCCGGGAGCGCCAGGTTGGCGGCGGTGCCCTCGGCGTCCGGGCCGCCGGTCTCGGTCGGCCAGCCGGTCTGCGGGAACAGCGTGGACGGGCTCTCGTGCAGCGAGACCGTCAGCACCCGGGGGTCGTTCCAGAACGCCTGCTGCACGCCGTCGCCGTGGTGCACGTCCACGTCGATGTAGGCCACCCGCTCGGCGCCCAGCTCCAGCAGCCGGGCGACGGCCAGCGCCGGGTCGTTGTACACGCAGAACCCGGACGCCTGTCCGGGCATCGCGTGGTGCAGCCCGCCCGCGAAGTTCACCGCGTGCGGGGCCTCGCCGCGCCAGACCGCCTCGGCGGCGGCCACCGACTGGCCGGCGATCAGCGCGGACGCCGAGTGCAGCCCCGGGAACGCCCAGTTGTCGTCCGTCCCCAGCCCGTGCGCCGGGTCGACGGTGGCCGGGTCGGCGGCGGCCCGCTTCACCGCCTCAATGTACTCCCCGGTGTGCACCAGCCGCAGCGTCGACTCCCCCGCCGCCGGGGCCGCCCGGACCCGCACCGAGGGCTGCTTCGTCAGCTCCAGCGACTCGATCAGACGCATCGTCAGCGCGAGCCGGGTCGGGTCCATCGGATGCCCGGGCCCGAAGTCGTAGCCGGTCTCGGCCTCGTCCCAGAACAACTGCAGTCCGCAGGTGGTTTCCGCCATGGCCCCCACCGTATCGGGAACGGCCCCGCGGACCGCCACGGACAGCTCGGACGGCCGACCGCTCCGGACCCCAACTGATCGAATGCGCACCGCATTTCGACCGCTTCGCCGGGCGGGTCACCGACGTGTTACGTTCCGCGACGACACGACGAAAAAGTTTTGCCCCGGCGGTGCTGGAACACCCCGGGGCACGGCTCAGGAGAGAACGCTCCCTTGCACATTCATCGTAGCGCCCACGCGCGCCACTTCACCGTGCTGCCCAACGAAATGCTGCAGCGCGCCGACCTCTCGCTCGCCGCCCGGGGCCTGCTCGGGTACCTGCTCTCCCGGCCCGACGGCTGGCGGGAGACCGCCGAGGAACTCGCCAAGCGCTTCGGCGCCAGCCTCGGATCGATCCGGCGGGCCCTGCGCGAACTGACCGCCACCGGGTACTACCAGGTCGTCAAGACCCGGCTGCCGCAGGGCCGGATCGTCTCCGTGCAGCACGTCCACGACGTCCCGCGACCGGCCCGCGCACCGGGTGGCGACTTTCCGGCCCCCGGTGCGCCGGACCCCGGTGGGCCGGACTCCGGTGCGCCCGCGCCCTCCAGGACAAAGGAACGGGAGAAAGAAACCACCCTCCCTCCCCGCCCCGCACCGGCTCCCCGCCCCGCACCGGCTCCCCGTCCTCCGCTGGACGACCGGACCCGCGACGCGGCCGCCGTCCTGCTCCGGGTCGTCCGCCCCGAACGACGCCTCCGGATCGGCCAGGCCGAGGCCGAACGCCTCGCCCCCCTGGTCGCCCGCTGGCTCGATCACGGCAGCACCCCGAGCGACCTCGCCGCCGCCCTCCTCCCCGGCCTCCCCGACCGGGTCCACTCCCCCGCCGCGCTCCTGCGCCGCCGCCTCACCGACAAACTCCCCCCGGCCCCCGTCCCCCGCACCGCACCGCCCGTCTGCCCCACCTGCCGCAACCCCGTCCCCCGCCCCGGCCCCTGCACCCCCTGCGCCCACACCCCGCCCACCCCCCACCTCCCCCCGGGCACCGGCCCCACCCACGCCCGCGAAGCCCTCCGCCTCACCCGCGAGGCCCTCCGCCACCGCCCCGCCGCCTGACGGAAGGTCACATACGAACAAGCTCAAGACAGTAAACCCGGGCAACTGCTACCTCGCTTGAACAGAAGCCAGTCTCGTGAAGCTCCGTCACATCGAGCTCGAAGGAACACCGGAGGAGCTGGACTCCTCCGAACTGGGCCGTGCCCTGCTGGCAGCCATCGGCGGCGGCACACGGACCCACTCCGCACCGGTGCCAACGGGGAAATGGCGGCTGGGCGATCCGGTCCACGGCGTCAAGCGGCAGAACCGGGACGCCGACGAGCCCTTGGACTACATCGCCGCAGCTGTGATCGCACCGGGTGCCGAGGCCGACGCCCGTGCTGCGCTGCGGGCCCTCCACGACAAGGACGGGCGTACGAACCGCAAGCTGCACTGGACGGAGATGGACCACCGGCAACGGACGGACGCAGCAGAGACGGTGGCAGCCCTGGGCGGGCTGCACGTGGTGGCGTTCGGCACACCGGTTCCGGCGAGACGGCAGGAACGGGCCCGGGCGAAGTGCCTCGGTGAGCTGGTCCGCGAACTGCACGGGTTCGGAGTGGACCGGCTGCACCTGGAGGCTCGGCAGTCGGCACTCAACGGCCGTGACGTGAAGACGGTCGCCGCCGCCCGTCGCTTCGAGCAGCTGGGCCGCAGTGCCTACTGGTGGCGGCTCAAGGACTGCGTGGTGGAACTCGACGTCGTTACGGAGTGCTGAGCCTCCCGGAAAAGCGCCGAGCCAGGCTCCCGGTCTGCCCCAGGTCACCTGGCTCCACGACTTCCGAAGGTCCGCGACCCTCGACGTCCCCTTCACTGTACCCAATCGAGCGGCGGAGACACCGGATGTCAGGCCGGGGTCCCGGCGAGGTCCGGGTGCCCGGTCGGGGCCGGGGCGAAGTGCGGGGCGAGGGGGATGATCGCGAGGATCAGGAGCATCGGGGCGCAGAGGGCCCAGCGGTAGGAGGAGGTCTGGGCGAGGGCGCCGACCAGGGGGGAGCCGACCAGGAAGCCGACGTAGTTGAAGAGGTTGAGGCGGGCCACGGCGGCGTCGCTGGCGTGCGGGAGGAGGCGGCCGCCGGCGGCGAAGACCTGCGGGATGATCGAGGAGATGCCGAGGCCGAGGACGGTGAAGCCGAGGATGCCGGCCCAGGTGCCGGGGGCCAGGGCCGCGATCAGGAAGCCCGCGCCGGCCACCGCGGCGCCGGTGCGGACCACCGGGATCGCGCCGAAGCGCTGCACGGCGCGGTCGCCGACGGTGCGGCCGAGCAGCATGGCGACCATGTAGCCGAGGTAGGAGAGCTTGGCCAGGTCCTCGCGGCTGTGCAGGCCGTCGGTGAGGTACTTGACGCTGTAGTTGGAGACCGAGGCGTCGGCGATGTAGGCGAAGGCCATCGCCGCGCACAGCGGCAGCAGCGGCCGCCACGGGATGCGGCGGGCGGCCAGCTCGGCGGCCTCCCGGACGGCGTCGCCGAGTTCGGCGGGCCCGGCGAACCGGCGGCCGACCAGCAGCGCGGCGGGGACCAGCAGCACGGCCGCGCCGCCGAACAGGACGGGGAGCCCGGCGTCCCAGTGCGCGCCGAGCCCGGCGATCGCGGCGCCGAGGATGCCGCCGAGGCTGAACGCGGCGTGGAAGCCGATCATGATGCTGCGCCCGTAGCGGTGCTGGAGGCCGACCCCGAGCATGTTCATCGAGGCGTCCAGCGCGCCGACCAGCAGGCCGAACAGGCCGAGCGTGAGGGCGAGTTGCCACAGCTGCGAGCCGAGGCCGGTGAGGGCGAGGGTGAGGCAGAGCGCGGGCTGGACGACCCGCAGGACGCCGCGCGCGGTGGTCCGCTTCACCAGCGTCTCGGAGCCGATCGAGCCCGCGCCGGCCAGGATCGGGACGGCGGCGAGGAAGACCGGCAGCAGCGAGTCGCTCAGGCCGTAGCGCTTCTGGAGCTCCGGGATGCAGGTGACCAGCAGCGCGAAGGTGGTGCCCTGGAGGAAGAAGGAGACCGCGAGCGCGACCCGGGCCTGCCGGAGTCGCGCCGTGGGTTCGGCCGCGGCCGTGACCAGCATCGGGACCTCGCTCACCACCGACGCTACCGGCCGGTACGAAGATGTTGGGCAGAGCGTAGGCGGTCGGCGGCGTCGGCGGGAGGGGTCCGACGGGATCAGTTCGGCAGCAGCGCGACCGCCTCGTCGAGGGCGCCGAGCAGGCCGGTCGCCCCGGCCGAGGTGAGCTTGGCCGGGTCGGTGAGCGCGGCGTACCCGTACACGTCCATGCCGGCGGCCCGGGCGGCCAGCACGCCGTTGCGGCTGTCCTCCAGGACCAGGCAGCGGGCCGGGTCGGCGCCCATGGTGCGGGCGGCGTGCAGGAACAGGTCGGGGGCGGGCTTGCCGACGCCGACGTCCTGGGCGGAGAACAGCAGCTCGTCGGTGAAGTAGCCGGACAGGCCGGTGAGGCGGTGCGCGGTGCGGATCCAGGAGTGGTGCGCGGAGGAGGCCACGCAGTACCGCAGGCCGCGCTCCCTCAGGTGCGTCAGCAGCTCCTCCGCCCCGGCCACCGGCCGGAGCTCGGCCTCGAAGGCGGCGAACACCCGGTCGTGGAACAGGTCGTCGAAGCCCTCCGGGAGGGTGGCCCCGTACCGCTCGGCGACCACGTCGTGCACGGTGTGCGCGGCGGTGCCCATGAAGTCGCGGTAGGAGTCCTCGACCGTGGTGGGGAAGCCCAGCTCGGTCAGGTACTCGGCGAGCACCCGGTTGGAGATCGGCTCGCTGTCCACCAGCACGCCGTCGTTGTCGAGGATCAGCAGGTCGTAGCTCACGTCGTCGCTCACGTGCACCGAGCCTACTTGCCGCCGCCGGCCAGCTCCCGGGAGCGGTCCCGGGCCGCCTCCAGGGCGCCCAGCATCGCGGCCCGGACGCCGTGGTTCTCCAGCTCGCGGATCGCGGCGATGGTGGTGCCGGCCGGCGAGGTGACGGCCTCGCGGAGCTTGACCGGGTGCTCGCCGGAGTCCCGCAGCATCACCGAGGCGCCGATCGCGGACTGCACGATCAGCTCGTGCGCGACCTGCCGGGGCAGGCCGAGCAGGATGCCCGCGTCGATCATCGCCTCGACCAGGAAGTAGAAGTACGCCGGGCCGGAGCCGGACAGCGCGGTGGCGGCGTCCTGCTGGCTCTCCGGGACGCGCAGCGCCTTGCCGACCGAGCGGAAGATCTCCTCGGTGCGGCGCAGGTGCGCCTCGGTGGCGTGCGAGCCGCCGGAGATCACGCTCATGCCCTCGTCGACCAGGACGGGCGTGTTCGGCATCACCCGGACCACGGGGGTGCCGGGGGCGAGCCGCTCCTCGAACCAGGCGGTCGGGATGCCCGCCGCGGCCGAGACCACCAGCTTGTCGGCGGCCACGTGCTCGGCCAGCTCCTCCAGCAGGACGCCCATGTCCTGCGGCTTGACGGCCAGGATCAGGGTGTCGGCGAGCTTCGCGGCCTCCGCGTTGGTCGCGGTGGCGACGCCGTACCGGTCGGCGAGTTCGGTGGCGCGCTCGGGGCGGCGGGCGGTGACCAGGACGTCCGCCGGGTCGGTGCCGGCCCGGAGCAGGCCGGAGAGCAGGGCCTCGCCGATCTTGCCCGTGCCGAGGAAGGCGATCCTCCGGCCGGCGGTGCTGCTGTCGCTCATGGTGCGTGCCTCCGTGCGCTGCGCGGTTCCTGACCGCCATCCTGCCCGGAACACCCCCGCCCCGGCACGGACGTCCACCCTGCGGGCGGCGCGGCGGGTCCCCGGCGACGTGCGCCGGTCCGACCGGACCCGGGAGAGAGGCCCTAGGGGGAATCTCAGGGGCCCCGGCACTGGATTCCGGCACCGGGCGGGGGCACCGTGGAGGCATGGGACACGGAGAGTTGTCAGGACGTGAGAGCCGCCAGGTCGCCGTCGCCGCGGCGACGCTCGGGCCGTGGCGGACGGCGACGGCGGTCGGCGCGGTGGTCGGCGGGGCCGCGCTCGGCGTGGACGTGATCACCGGCCACTGGTCGACGGACCTGCTGGCCGGGCCGGTCGGCCTGGGGCTGTTCTTCTTCTTCCTGGTCGGCACGGTCGGCGGTCGGCTGCGCGGGGGCGGCGACCGGCGGCTGCGCCGCTGGGCGGACGAGCACCCGTGGCAGTCGGCGCTGCCCGCGGCCGGGGCGCTGCTGGTGCTGAACACGGTGGCGCTCTGGTTCCTGAGCAGCGCGGGCCTGTTCGGGGCCTTCTTCACCTCGCTGCTGCCCGCCGGGCTGCTGCTGGTGGTCGCGGGCGTGGTCGGTTCGGTGAAGGCCGCCCGGCGGCGCTGACCGGACGTCAGCGGCTCTTCCGGCCCCCGGTGTCGGGCGTGTCGGTGATGGTCGGCATACTTCCGGCCGTGCCGACAATAGACGAGCCCGGACCGGGGACCGGCGGGCCGCAGGAACACGACCCCTTCGAGGGGCTGGTGCTGGACGAGGAGTTCGTCCGGGCCGCGGGAGTGAAGGAGCCGTCCGGACGGGCCCGGATGCTGGCGGCCCGCTGGAAGGACAACCCGCCGCCGGAGAACGCGGCCTGGCGGCCCGTCACCGAGGTCCGCCGCTCCCGCTGGCGGCGGCGGGCCCGCCGGGTCGGGGCCGCCGCGCCGCGCCGGCACGGGGTGCGCAACGCGCTGCTGGTGCTGCTGGTCCCGGTGCTGGTGCTGGTCGGGCTGGCGTTCACCGAGAAGCACAGCACCGGCGTGCCGGAGTCCGCCGCGCTGCCGACCCTCGGGGCCGCGACGGCGGTGCCGAGCAGCGCGCCGCCGGCCGTCGCGCCGGAGACCGCCACGCCGGAGCACCCGTGGGCGGGTTCGCCGGCCGACTCCTGGCCGGCCGGGCCGGACGGGCTGGCGCTGCCGACCGCGACCGCGGTCGGGGTGTTCGACCAGGACCGGGTGGCCAAGGACCTGGCACTGGCGAAGGCGTTCCTGGTGGCGGCCAACATGGACCCGAAGGTGATGGCGGGCGGGTATCCGCAGACCGCGGTGGACCTGACGGACCGCGGGACCGGCGACATCCTGACGAAGGAGCTGAGCCACCCGACCGAGGAGGACGACCCGGCGAGCTGGGCGAGCCGCTTCGACCCGGCTTTCGCCGTCCCGGTGACGGACGAGGTGAAGGTGCAGGGCCTGATCACCTTCGAGGGCGACGGCGAGCAGGGGATGCTGGTGCACGCCGACGTCACCTTCGTGTACGCGCTGCGGCCGGGCCCGCAGGTGGGGAGGGCGACGCCCTCGACCCCGGCGCCCGCGCAGCAGCAGCCGACCGGTGCCGGATCGGGCGCGAAGCCGGTGGGCCTGGTGCGGGCGGTTCCGGGCGCGGTGGACGTGCAGCGGGAGATCGTCCGCCGCAGGGTCGACTTCCGGTTCGCGGACCCGGCGCGCTACCAGGTGCAGAAGGACCGGCTCTGGCTGAAGCAGTGGTCCAGCGACCACGACAACACCCTCTGCGGGTTCAACGGCGGCTACCTGCGGCCGTCGTTCCTGGTCGAGCGGGGCGGCGCGAGCAGCGGCCCCTCGGGCGGGCCGACCATCGACCCGTACGACTGGAGCAAGCCGCTCGACGAGAACGGGGACCACAGGTGCGGGACCGTCAGCCGCAGCTGACGGACCGTCAGGCCCGCCGCCGGGCCGCCTTGCGGGCCTCCCGGTCCGCCCGGGCGGCCCGGCGGCGCTGCCAGGTGGCGGTCTCCTGGTCGAGGACGGCGCGCTTGAGGCCCTCGCCGGGGGCCTCGACCAGGCTGCGGGCGAAGTAGGCGGCGAGCGCCCCGGCGAAGCCGACCAGCCAGACCCCGGCCAGTGACTTCTCCTCGGCCATCCAGCCGGTCAGCGACTCCCGGCCCTCGGTGAGGATCTTCCAGTTCCGCAGCCCGGCCAGGGCGTTGCAGACGCCGATGGCGAGCATCAGCAGCAGCGAGAGCGGGGCGGCATCGGAGAGCTTCACGCCGGAGACGCCCAGCCGCAGGGCGAGCAGCCCGGCGGCGGTGGCCGCCAGCGCGCCGAGCGGGACCAGGGCGCGGCGCAGCCAGTAGGAGCCGTCGTGGTGCACCCAGGAGGTGCCGAAGAAGCGGATCGGAGCGGGGGCGGGGGCCCCGGTCGCGGTGGTCGCGGAGCCCGTCGTACGCGTCGTACTCACGGTCCGATTATCACCACGAGGGGCCGCCCGCCCCGGGACGGCGCGCGGGCGTCAGCCCAGCTTGGAGACGTCCCGGACGGCGCCCTTGTCGGCCGAGGTGGCCATCGCCGCGTACGCCTTGAGCGCGGCCGAGACGTGCCGCTCGCGGGTCTTCGGGCGGTAGCCGCCCTCGGACTCCAGCTTCAGCCGGCGCTCGTGCAGTTCCTCGAAGGAGACGTCCAGGCTGATGGTGCGGGCCGGGATGTCGATGGTGATCGAGTCGCCGTCCTCGACCAGGGCGATCGCGCCGCCGGAGGCGGCCTCCGGGGAGATGTGGCCGATGGAGAGGCCCGAGGTGCCGCCGGAGAACCGGCCGTCGGTGATCAGCGCGCAGGCCTTGCCCAGGCCGCGGCCCTTGAGGAAGGACGTCGGGTAGAGCATCTCCTGCATGCCGGGGCCGCCCTTGGGGCCCTCGTAGCGGATCACCACCACGTCGCCCTCGGCGATCTCCTTGCGGAGGATCTTGTCGACCGCCTCGTCCTGGGACTCGCAGACCACGGCCTTGCCCCGGAAGCGCCAGATCGACTCGTCCACGCCCGCGGTCTTCACCACGCAGCCGTCCTCGGCGATGTTGCCGTACAGCACCGCGAGGCCGCCCTCGACCGAGTAGGCGTGCTCGACGCTGCGGATGCAGCCATTGGCGGCGTCGGTGTCCAGGGTGTCCCAGCGCTCGGACTGGCTGAACGCCTCGGCGGAGCGCACGCAGCCGGGGGCCGCGTACCAGAGGTCGACGGCCTCGTCGGAGGCCGAGCCGCCGCGGATGTCCCAGGTCTTCATCCACTCGGCGAGCGAGTCGGAGTGCACGGTGTGCACGTCCTCGTGCAGCAGGCCGCCGCGGTACAGCTCGCCCAGGATGGCGGGGATGCCGCCGGCCCGGTGCACGTCCTCCATGTAGTAGGAGCCGTTCGGGGCGACCTTGGACAGGCAGGGCACCCGGCGGGAGACGCTGTCGATCACCCGCATGTCGAAGTCGACCTCGGCCTCCTGGGCGGCGGCCAGCAGGTGCAGGATCGTGTTGGTGGAGCCGCCCATCGCGATGTCCAGCGCCATCGCGTTCTCGAACGCGGCCCGGGTGGCGATGTTGCGCGGCAGCACCGACTCGTCGTCGCCGCCGTAGTAGCGGTTGGTGATCTCGACCACGGTGCGGCCCGCCTGCTCGTACAGGGCGCGGCGGCCGGTGTGGGTGGCCAGCAGCGAGCCGTTGCCGGGCAGCGAGAGGCCGATCGCCTCGGTCAGGCAGTTCATCGAGTTGGCGGTGAACATGCCCGAACAGGAGCCGCAGGTCGGGCAGGCGTTCTCCTCGATGATCGAGATGTCCGCGTCGGAGACGTTCTCGTTCACCGCCTGGGAGATCGCGTCCACCAGGTCCAGCTTGCGGACGGTGCCGTCGACCAGGGTGGCCTGGCCGGCCTCCATCGGGCCGCCGGAGACGAAGACCGTCGGGATGTTCAGGCGCAGCGCGGCCATCAGCATGCCGGGGGTGATCTTGTCGCAGTTGGAGATGCAGATCAGCGCGTCCGCGCAGTGCGCGTTCACCATGTACTCGACCGAGTCGGCGATCAGGTCGCGCGAGGGCAGCGAGTACAGCATGCCGTCGTGGCCCATCGCGATGCCGTCGTCGACCGCGATGGTGTTGAACTCGCGCGGGATGCCGCCCGCCTGCTTGATCGCCTCGGAGACGATCCGGCCGACCGGCTGCAGGTGGGTGTGGCCCGGGACGAACTCGGTGAAGGAGTTGGCGACCGCGATGATCGGCTTGCCGAAGTCCTCGCGGGCTACGCCCGCGGCGCGCAGAAGGGCGCGCGCGCCCGCCATGTTGCGACCTTGGGTGACCGTGTTGGACCTCAGCTGGGGCATCGTTGCCGCTCCTTCGGAGACTTTGCGGGGTCTGTCGAGCCTACGCCCGCACCGACCGCTTCCGGACACGGTGTCCGCGATGCGGTCAGCGCGAGCGGGGCCGGCCCGCTACGGGCGGCGGGCCGTGAACAGGTCGAGGTCGTACGGCTCGGGGATCAGCCCGTCCGGGAACTCGGCCAGCAGCGCGGCCCGCTCGGCGGCCAGCACCGGGGCCCGGCGCTCCTCGTCCAGCACCGCGAAGTAGGAGCGCGAGGTGAGGTCGGCGAGGTGGCTGTCCAGCGTCACCTGCCGCTCCCAGTGCAGCCGGGCGTGGCCGACCTCCAAGCCCGCGGCCGTCAACTCCTCGGCCCCCGCGATCACTCCCCCGTAGTAGTGGTAGCTGGGCAGCGCGGCGGACAGCCGCTCCTCCTGGGCCTTCACCCACGGGGCCCCGCGGTCCTTCACGTTCCACCACAGCGCCAGCGTGCCGCCCGGGCGGAGCACCCGCAGCGCCTCCGGGACCGACTTCTCCGGGTCGGTCCAGTGGAACGCCTGCGCGTACGTGACGAAGTCCGCCGAGGCGTCGTGGAACGGCAGTTCGTCGCCGCCGGCCTTCACCACCGGCGTCCCCGGCCCGGCCTCGCGGAGCACGGCCGCCATCTCGCCGCTCGGCTCCACCGCCACCACCCGGGCGCCGCGCCCGACCAGCAGCCGGGTCGCGATGCCGGTGCCCGCGCCGACGTCCAGCACGTCCGCGCCGCGCAGCGAACGGCCCGCCAGCCGCTCCAGCTCGTCGAACAGCCCGTCCGGGTAGGACGGCCGGGCCGCGTTGTACAGGGCCGCCACCGGCCCGAAGGACAGGGCGTGCGCCCGCAGTTGGTCCGTCATCGGATCTCCCTCTCAGCCCCAGGTCCGCGAGCTCAGCACCAGCCGGTACCCGTCCGGGTCCTCGACCGTGACGCCGAACTCGTCCCAGTACGGATTGTGCGCCGGCACCCGGCGGCCGCCCGCCGCCACCAGGCGGTCCACCAGGTCCCCGGGCACCGGCCCGCCGAGGTACAGCACGAACAGGTCGTCGACGGTCGGCGTCGGCTCCAGCGGGCGCTCCGGGTCACGGGTCAGCTCGAAGTGCCAGCCGCCGCCCGGGAATCCGACCATCACCAGGTCGTGCTCGCCCGGCACCCGCTCGGTGGTGCGCCACAGCACCGACAGGCCCAGGCCCTCGACCCAGAACCGCTCGGCGGCCGCCAGGTCCCGGGACGGACGGGCGTGCCGGACGTGCGCCGCCGGGCCGACCACGCCGCCGCCGGTCACGCCGTCGCCGGTCACGCCAGCTCCGCCCGCCACACCGGGCTGTCCACGTAGTGGTTGTCGTAGCGCTCGGCGGACTCCCGGATCTCCGCCGGGTCGGCCTCGCCGCGCATCACCCGGCCGAGCAGCCGCAGGTAGTCGAAGCGGCCGAGGCCCGGGGTGAAGGTGAACAGCACGTCCGCGGTGCGGCCCGGCGCGGCCGCGAAGGCGTGCGGGGTGCGCGGCGGCACGGCCAGGAAGTCGCCCTGCTCCAGCACCACCACCCGGTCGTCGACCAGCACCCGCAGCGCGCCGTCCAGCACGAAGAACAGCTCGCTGGCGCGGGTGTGGAAGTGCGCGGGGGCGCCGACCGCGCCCTCGGCGAAGCTCGAACGGTAGGTGGTGTGGTCCGCGTTCTCCGCGAGCAGCGTCATCACGCTGCTCGGGTCCGCGCAGGTCTCGGCCTCGTGGGCGCGCACCGGCTCGACCGGGCTCTCGTTGATCATGACCACGACTGTAGGCGCGGCCCCACGAACTGTCAGGCGATTTGCGGACGGACGGTCCGTCAACCGCCGGGCGCCGGACGGTCCGTCAACCGCCGGGCGCCGGGCGGACCGCGGCCAGGTGCAGCCGGGTGAAGGCGAGCGCCTCGGCGAGGTCGGCCTCGCGCTCCGCCGGGGAGCCGGACCGGCGGGTGTTGACCTCCAGCACCACGTGGCCGTCGAAGCCGCTGCCGGCCAGCCGCTCCAGCAGCTCCGCGCACGGCTGCTTGCCCCGGCCGGGGATCAGGTGCTCGTCCTTGCCGGAGCCGGAGCCGTCCGCCAGGTGCACGTGCGCCAGCCGGTCGCCCATCCGGTCCACCAGCTCCAGCGCGTCCAGCCGGGAGGTCGAGGCGTGCGACAGGTCGACGGTGAAGTGCCGGTACTCCTCCTCGGTGACGTCCCAGCCCGGGGCGTACGCCAGCACCTCGCGGTCCCGGTACCGCCACGGGTACATGTTCTCCACCGCGAACCGGACGTCGGTCTCCCCCGCCATCCGGCCGATGCCGGTCACGAAGTCCTTGGCGTACTGCCGCTGCCAGCGGAACGGCGGGTGCACCACCACGGTGTCCGCGCCCAGCCGCTCGGCGGCCTGCCGGGCCCGGACCAGCTTCGTCCACGGGTCGGTGGTCCACACCCGCTGGGTGATCAGCAGGCAGGGCGCGTGCACCGCCAGGATCGGCATCGCGTACTGGTCGGAGAGCCGCCGCAGCGCCTCCACGTCCTGGCTCACCGGGTCGTTCCAGACCATCACCTCGACGCCGTCGTAGCCCAGCCGGGCCGCCAGCTCGAACGCCGTCTCGGTGGTCGACGGGTACACCGACGCGGTGGACAGCGCGACCTTGGTGTCCGGCACGTGCAGGGCCGGGTGCGGCGGCAGCACCAGCCGGTCCGTGGTCCGCAGCAGCGGCGGCCGCTCCAGCTTGCGCCGCGCCGCCCGGGCGGCCCGGGCCGCCTTCAAGGGCAGCGGACGACGCCCCGCCCGCCGACCGTCCGCTGAATCCGCCACGCCTACCAGACTAAGCGCACCGCGCCGCGGGCCACTCCGTCCGGCGGTGTGCGCCGGGGCACTCACGCCGGGGGTCCACCGGGGGAGCCCCGTCAGACCTCGATCGCCACCCGGGGCTCGTGGCCGGTCAGCGCGTCGAGGCGGCGGAGGATGATGCCCTCGCGCAGCGCCCACGGGCAGATGTCCAGTTCCTCCAGGCCGAACAGGTCCATCGCCGCGTCGGCGACCAGCGCGCCGGCCAGCAGCTGGCGGGCCCGGCCGAGCGAGACGCCGGGGATCTGGGCCCGCTCGGCGGGCGTCATCGCGGCCAGCCGGGGCAGCCAGGCGGACAGGCCCGCCCTGGTCAGCTTGCGCGGGACGCGCACGCCCGCGCCCTCGGGGGCGGCGCCGGTCATCCGGGCCAGCTGCTTGAAGGTCTTCGAGGTGGCGACGGCGTGGTCCGGCGGCCCGAGCCGGGCGAAGTCGCCGACCACGCCGGCGATCTCGGCCCGGATGTGCCGCCGCAGCTCGCGCAGGTCCCCGGCGTCGGCGACCTCGCCGGGCAGCCGGGCGGTGAGGCGGCCCGCGCCGAGCGGCAGCGAGGTCGCCACGTCGGGCTGCTCGTCGATGCCGCAGGCGATCTCCAGCGAGCCGCCGCCGATGTCCAGGTCGAGCAGCCGGCCGGAGGACCAGCCGAACCAGCGCCGGACCGCGAGGAAGGTCAGCCGGGCCTCGTCCTGCCCGGAGAGCACGGTGAGCGCGACCCCGGTCTCGTCCTCGACCCGGCGCAGCACCTCCTCGCCGTTGGCGGCCTCCCGGACGGCGGAGGTGGCGAACGGCAGCAGGTCCACGACGCCCTTGTCCTCGGCCACCCGGATCGAGGAGGCGACCATCGACACCAGCCGCTCGACCCCGACCTCGCTGATCGCGCCGTGCTCGTCCAGCAGCTCGGCGAGGCGCAGCTCGGCCTTGTGGGAGTAGGCGGGCAGCGGGGCCGCGCCGGGGTGGGCGTCCACCACGAGGAAGTGGACGGTGTTGGAGCCTACGTCGAGCACACCGAGTCGCATAACCGTCCAACTTAGCCCAACCCGGTGACCACCGGGGATACGAACGACAGCCTGATCGCGGTCAGAGCAGCCCGGCCCAGAGCTGCTCGACCAGGACGGCCCACCAGTTCTCCGGGTCGCGCAGCGCCGTCCGGTCGAGTGCGGCGAGCGCCCACTGGAGCTCGGCGACGGCCGGGCCGGCCTGCTCCGGCGGGAGGTCTAGCAGGCGCGGGCGGCGTTCGGCGAACAGCGCCAGCGAACGGGTGAAGGCCGTCAGGTCGGCGTTGCAGTGCCGGGCCTCGCAGGTGTCGGGGTCGATCGCCCGGACCCGGCCCTGCGCGGTGTCGACGCTGATCAGCGCCCAGCCGTCGGTGCCGAGCAGGCGCTGCCCGAGCAGCGCGGTGCGGGCGGCGGCGGTGGCCCGGCGGCCCCGGCCGAGGGCGGCGAGCTGCTCGACGAGGTCGGGCAGCACCGGGTCGACCTGGTCGGTGATGCCGTCGCTCTCGGGGTGGTGCAGCGCGAACAGTCCGGGGACGACGCGCGGCAGGCCGGTCTGCCGGAGCGCCCGGGCGGCGGGCTCCGGCAGGTCGGCGGCGAGCACCGCGCCCTGCTCGAAGCGGCGGACGCCGTCCTCGCCGAACAGCGCGGCCAGCCGCTTGCCGAGCAGGGCCGGGTCCTCGGGCTGGGCGGGCGGCACGGCGAGCGGGAACGGCATCCGGTTGAACCGGCTGCCGGTGCGGGCCGCCAGGGCCCGCAGGGCGGCCGCCCGGTGGTCGTGGCGCGGACCGTAGGGCAGCTCGAACTCCAGCCGGACGGCCGGGAGTTCGGCGGCCACGGTGTGCTCGCTGTAGCTGCCGGGGAGCATCGAGAGCCGCAGGTCGGTGCGGAGCGCCACCAGGTCGGCGTCGGCGACGCCCTGCGCGGCGAGCTGCCGCCGGGCGAGCAGCGCGGGGTGCGGGCGGCCGTGCGCGGACTGCACGGTCAGCGACCGGACCTCGCCCGCGGCGTCCCGGTAACTGAGGGTGGCCCGGGTGCCGGGGCCGGTGACGGGCGGCAGCGCCGGGTTGTGGTGGCCCGCGCCGAGCCGGTCCCGGTACAGGCTCTCCACCACCGGGACCGGGACGGACGGGAAGACGGTCAGCTCGCCGCTGGCCCGGTCGACCACGGCGCAGGCCGCGCCGATCTCCTCGGGGGCGCGCCGGACGCCGGTGAGCGGGTCGGTGAGGACCGGCGCCGGCTCCGGCCAGAGCACCCAGCCGAGGTCGAACTCGTGGCACCTGACAGGCCGTGAACCCTCCTGCGGGAGGTCGCCGTTGACCCAGCGGTGGGCGAGGGCGAGGGCCTGTTCGCGGGTGATCATCGGCTGGTGCTCCCGGTGGTGCGGTGGATGGTGAGCCGGGAGCGCGGGGGCACCGCCGGGGCGTCGGCGGCCGGTTCCCCGGCCTCCGGGGCCCCGGCGGGCGCGCCGACCAGCGCGGGCTCCGGCTCCGGCTCCGGCTCCGGTGCCGGCGCGGCGGCCGGGACGGGGACGGTGGCGGGCAGCGGCGCGGTCAGGTCGATCGGCCGGTCCGCGGCGTCCACCGCGATCGCCCACAGGCCGTGGTCGGCCGGGTAGAGCGGGCCGGGCGCGGCGTAGCCGGTCTGGTGGTCCAGGTAGCTGAGCACGCCCTTGTGGTTGACGGCGTTCCAGGTGTGCGAGCGGCCGAAGGCGTCGACGGTGAGCAGCACCGCGCGGGTGCCGGTGCCGTGCGCGAGCAGCGCCCGGCCCAACTTGCCGTGCGCGTCGTCGCCGTCGCCGAGGTCGAGGAAGCGGGTGCCGAGTTCGAGTTCGGCGCGGTCGCGGCCGCCGCGCTCGCCGGCCGGGCCGTCGGGCAGCCGGGGCGCGGCGCAGGTCGGCACGCCGCCCAGGGTGTCGACGGCGGACAGCGCCACGTCCACGCAGTTGTTGGCGCGGCCGGTCTCGGCGTGGCCGCCGCCGTTCAGCACCTCGGTCCACTCGCCGACCATCGGGTCGGGCGCGGGCACGGGGGTGCGGCGGACCGCCTCCGCCTGGTGCGCGGGGTCGACCGGGCCGAGGCCGCCGGGCAGGCCGTAGGGGCGGCTGTCGGCGAGGGTGCGCTCGCGCTCGGCGGCGGGCAGCGGGCCGGTCGCGCCGAGCCGCCGCCCGTTGGCGATCACCAGCCAGGCCGCGGACGCCTGCCCGGGGTTGACCGGCAGGCCGGACTCGTCGAGCAGGTCGCGCCGCCGGACGTCCACGACCGGGTCGTAGCGGCCGGGGGCGCCGGGGGCGTGCTGGCCGAGGCCGCCGCCGCCCGCGGGCGGGACGGGGCCCGCCACCGGGCGGCCGGGGGCCGCCGGGTGCTGGCCGCCGACGCCGATCACGGCGGCCGAACCGCCGGGCGCACCGGGGGCGCCGGGAGCGCCGGGGGCGACCACGGCGCCGGCCGCGGAGCCCGCCACCGCGCCGGGCGACCCGGCGGGGGCGCCGGGCGCGCCCGGGGCACCGACCGGACCGGCCACCGGGGCCGCGCCGCCGACCGGGGCGGCCCCGACCGGACCGCCGCCCACCGGGGCGCCGCCGCCCATCGGCACGCCACCGCCCATCGGCCCCCCGCCGCCGGGCGCGGCCGGGCCGCCGACCGGGCCGAGCTGGATCGAGGAGCCGCCACCGCCGCCGCCCGAGCCGCCGAAGGCGGAGCCCAGGTCGGGGGCCCGGTGGCCGCCCCCACCGCCACCGCCACCGCCGGACCAGATGTCGCCGTTGCCGACCACCGGCGCGGCGCTCGGCGCGGGCGGGGCGTACACCGAGTCGACGTGCACCGAGACCGGGACGTGCGGGGAGGACGGCGGGGTGTAGCCGCCGCCACCACTGCCGCCACTGCCGCCACCGCCGGACCAGCCGCCCGAGCCGCCAGAACCCCCGTAGGAGGCACCGGAGTTGCCCGAGTAGCCGGAGCCGCCGTGCGAACCGCCGTACGAGGAGCCGGAGTTGTTCTGGTAGCCGCCGCCGCGGTGGCCGTTGTCCACCGGGGCGTGCTGCGGCTGGACGTCCTGGTCGCCGCCGAGCTGCACCTGCACGTCCAGCGGCAGGCCGGGGGCGGAGGCGGACAGCACCACCGGGCTCGCGCCGCCCGGGCCGTGCCCGTTGCCGTGGCCTTGACCGCCGGGGAAGCCCTGACCGCCGGGGAAGCCCTGGCCGTTGCCGTTCCCGCCCGGACCGCCGTGGCCGTGCTGGTAGTCGCCCGCGAACGGGCCGGTCTGCTGCTGGGCGCCGGCCACCGGGACCGGCCGGCCGTCCTGGCCGAACAGGTCGAGCGGGCGGCCGTCCGCGCCGAACTGGACGACCTGCCCGTTCGGGCCGACCGCCCGCAGGTTGGCGTCCACCGTAACGGGCTGGCCGCCGGCCCCGGCCAGCAGGTGGCCCTGCCGGTCCGCGACCAGGCCGGCCACCTGGCTGCCGTCGGCGCCCAGCATCACCGGGTGGCCGTCCGCGCCGAGCTTCGGGTGCCCGTCCCCGCCCAGCGCCAGCGTCAGGCCGGTGCCGATCAGCGCGCCGGTCAGGCCGACCAGCACCGGCTTCCCGGTGGTGCCGAGCAGCGGCTTGCCGTCCTCGCCGAGCGCCACGCCGGACACCGGGTTGCCCGCGGCGTCCAGCAACTGCTGCGAGCCGTCCGGACCCTGACCGACCGTCAGTCCCTCGACGCCCTTCACCCGCTGGCCGTCGGCGCCGACCAGCACCGGGTTGCCGTGCCGGTCGGTGCGGACCGTGCCGTCCGCCTTCACGTCCGCGTGCAGGGCCGTCACCCCGGCGACCTCCACCGAGCGGGCCACCCCGGACTTCGCCAGCGCCCCGGTGACCTGGCCCGAGCGGGCCGCCATCGAGGACTCCCGGCCCTCGCCGTGCAGGCCCCGGCCGTCCGCCTGGGCGATCCGCTCCAGCGCCACCACCGGCGGCTCGGCGGCCAGCGACTTCGCCGCCTCGCCCATGTCCCGGCCGAGCTGCTCCAGCAGGTGGCCGATCTTCAGCTTCGCCTGCTCGACGGCCGCGGCCTCGCCGACCTCGGCCGCCGCCTCCTTGACCGCGCCGACCGCCGCCCCGACCGCGCCGGTGACCAGGCCGCCGAGGCCGGTGGTCATCTCCTTGCCGGCCTGCGCCATGTCCGCCTTGGCCTTCGCCTCGGCCGCGTCCGCCGCCCGGATCTTCTCGGTCAGCTCGGTCAGCACCGCGACGATCTCCGCCTTGGCGTGGTCCACCGCCCCGGCCGCCTTGTCCAGCGCGCCCGCCATCAGGCCGGCCGCCGCCGAGGCGTCGTCCAACTGCCCGCGGCCCCCGCCGCTGAACTGCCGCCAGTGCTCCGAGAACGCGTCCACCGCCGGGCCGGAGTTCTCCCCCGCCACCCGCTGCGCGGACCCGGAACCGCGGCGCACCAGGGCGTCCGCCTCCGACCCGAACTCCCGCCACAGGCCCGCGGCCGACCGCAGCCCGTCCTCGTCCGCCTGCGGCCACGCATGGCCGGTCCGCGCCAGCGCGGGGGCGAGTTCCTCCGGCAGGTTCCTGGACACGTGCTCCCCCTTCGGGTGGTGCGGTGCGCGACGGCCGGGCGGAAACACCCGTCCGTGCTCTGACTCCGGTTCGGGCCCCGCCGGTTGCGGTCCGGCGGCCCGACGGCGGAACGGTTCAGGCCCGGCCGGGACCGGCCGGGTGGTTCAGCGAAGGCGCGTTGAAGTCCGCGCTGATGTCCTGATCGGTGCGGACCGTGTTGTCCGCCATCGTGTGCAGGCCCGCGCCGATCCGGCCCAGCCGCTCGGCCAGCCCCTGCAACCCGGCCAGCACGCCCTCCCGGGCCTCGCCGTACGAGGCACCGAACGGCTGCCCCGGGGCGTCCGAGCCCCACGGCGCGCCCAGCGCCGCCAGACCGCTCTCCAACTGCTTCGCCGCACCACCGAAATCGTTCGAGACACTCTCGAACTCCCGCCCCTCGCCGTGGAGTTCCCACGACCGGACGACGATCTGCTCGCCCATCTGCACTCCCCCGTGCCAGGACGCCGAAGCGCCCAACCTTCCCTCGGCTGGGCCATCCTAGGCCCGCACACCGCTCCGACCGCCCGGGCTGCGGCGCTTTTCACAGCCGTTTCACCCCGCACCACCACCGGCTACCCCCGGAAAACCGCCCCAACCGCCACGAACCACCGGCAAAGCCGCGCCGCCGCGCCCGTTCCCGCCCCCTCCAGGCCATACGCTTGCCGGGTGGCACCAGCTGAGAGCACCAAGAGCAAGAAGAAGAACGACAAGAAGCCCGGCAAGGCCGAGAAGTCCGGGAAGCCCGGGAAGAAGGGCACCGCCGTCGACCTGGCGATGCCCACCGTCCGCGAGGTCGCGCTCGACTTCCCGCGCGTCTGGGTCGAGTTCACCGACCCCGCCGACGAGGACCAGGTCTTCCGCTGCGACCTCACCTGGCTCACCTCCAACTGGGGCTGCATCTTCGGCAAGGGCTGCCACGGCATCCAGCCCGGCCGCGGCGCCTCCGACGGCTGCTGCACCCTCGGCGCGCACTACTCCGACGAGGACGACGAGCAGCGCGTCACCGAGCACGCCGCCCGGCTCACCCCCGACATCTGGGAGCACCACGCCGAGGGCACCGACGCCAAGGGCCGCATCCGCCGCGACGGCGGCATCACCATGTTCGACGAGGACGGCGACCGGCAGACCCGCCGCGTCAACGGCGCCTGCCTCTTCCTCAACAGCCCCGGCTTCCCCGGCGGCGCGGGCTGCGCCCTGCACGTGCTCGCCCTCCGCGAGGGCCTGGAGCCGCTGGAGACCAAGCCGGACGTCTGCTGGCAGCTCCCGATCCGCCGCACCTACGACTGGATCGACCGCCCCGACGACACCCGCTACCTCCAGGTCTCCATCGGCGAGTACGACCGCCGCGGCTGGGGCCCGGGCGGCCACGACCTCCACTGGTGGTGCACCAGCTCCCCCGAGGCCCACAAGGCCGCCACCCCGGTCTACGTCTCCTACCGCCCCGAACTCACCGAACTCATGGGCCCCGCCGCCTACGACCGGCTCGTCACCCTCTGCGAGGCCCACAACCCCCGCCTGGCCCCGCACCCGGCCGACCTGGCGTAGCGGTCAGCCCCCGTCAGGGGGTTTCGCCGGCCCGGGCGAGGCCGTTCTCGTAGGCGAGGACGACGGCCTGGACGCGGTCGCGGAGGCCGAGCTTGGCGAGGATGCGGCCGACGTGGGTCTTGACGGTTGCCTCGGAGAGGGTGAGGCGGGCGGCGATCTCACCGTTGGAGAGGCCCTGGGAGACCAGCAGGAAGACCTCGCGCTCGCGCTCGGTGAGCGGGGCGAGGACGGCGGCGCCGGGGGCGGCGGAGGGGGTGGGGAGGACCTCCGCGAAGCGGTCGATCATGCGGCGGGTGGTGGTGGGGGCGACCACCGCGTCGCCGCCGTGGACGGAGCGGATCGCGGCGACCAGTTCGGTCGGCGGCACGTCCTTGAGCAGGAAGCCGGACGCCCCGGCCTTGAGCGCGGCGAAGGCGTACTCGTCGAGGTCGAAGGTGGTCAGGATGAGCACCTTGGGCGCGCCCTCGACCGGGGCGCCGCGCTCGTCGAGGCAGATCCGGCGGGTGGCCTGGACGCCGTCGAGGCGGGGCATCCGGACGTCCATCAGGATGACGTCGACCTCGGCGGTGCGGAGCACCTCGACGGCCTGCTGGCCGTCGCCGGCCTCGGCGGCGATCTCGATGTCGCCCTGCGACTGCAGGACCATCCGGAAGCCGGTGCGCAGCAGTTCCTGGTCGTCCACCAGCATCACGCGGATGGGCATGGGCAGGGCTCCTTCATTTGGACACCTTCAGGGGGAGGACGGCCCGGATGCGGAAACCGCCGCCGGGCCGGGGGCCGACGTCCAGGCTGCCACTGACCATACCGACGCGTTCCCGCATGCCGATCAGGCCGTGGCCGAGCCCGTCGGTGCCGCCGGTGAGCTGCTCCCGGGTGGAGCCGCGGCCGTCGTCCTCGACCAGCACCTCCAGGTCGCCGGGGCGGAAGTCGACCGCGACCCTGGCGCGGGCGTCCGGGCCGCCGTGCTTGCGGACGTTGGTGAGGGCCTCCTGGACGATCCGGTAGACCGTCAGCTCCAGGCCGCGGGGGAGTTCGCGGACCTCGCCGGTGGCGGAGTACTCGACCGTCAGGCCGGCCGTGCGGACCTGCTCCAGCAGCTCCGGCAGCTCCTCGACGCCGGGCTGCGGCACGTACTCCTCCGCGGTGTCGGCGGTGCGCAGCACGCCCAGCAGGCGGCGCATCTCGGCGAGCGCCTGGCGGCCGGTGGAGGCGATGGTGTTCAGCGCCTCCTTGGCCTGCTGCGGGGAGGAGTCCAGCACGTAGGCGGCGCCGTCGGCCTGGACGATCATCACCGAGACGTTGTGGGCGACCACGTCGTGCAGCTCGCGGGCGATCCGGGCCCGCTCGGCGGCGACCGCGACCTTGGCCTGGGCGTCCCGCTCGCGCTCCAGCCGGGCGGCCCGGTCCTCCAGCTCGATCAGGTAGGCGCGGCGGACCCGGGTGAGCCGGCCCCAGGCCCAGCAGAGCACGAACGGGGTGGTCATCAGGACGGCCAGGAACACCGCCTTGTACGGGTCCTGCCGCTCGCTGGGCGGCGTCAGCCGCCAGAGCGTCAGCGGACCGGCGACCAGGCTCGCGGCCAGCGCCAGCCGGGACGTCCAGGCCCTGCCGAACGCGGCACCGGTGTACCCGAACACCAGGTAGGCGACGCTCGACATGCCGGGTTCGACCCGGGCCGCCACCTGGAACAGGCCGAGGGCGACCGCGGCCGCGGTGGTGGCGTCCGGCCAGCGGCGGCGCACCACCATCATCCCGGGCAGCACGAAGGCGATCACGATGCCGGTGTAGTGCCGCCAGGGCGCCATCGGGTCGGCGGGCGAGCCGGTCGTCTCCACCGCCGCCAGCACGCCGAGGGCGAGCACCAGGAGCGCCCAGGCGGAGTCCACCACCATGGGGTGTCTGCGGAGCCAGGCGTTGAGTCGATGCACACCTCAAGCCTAGGGAACGCGCGGGGCGGTTCAGGTCCGCCGGGAGGGCGATCCGCAGGTCGGCAGGTCGTCCCCAGGGTGGAGGGCCGGTCCGTCCCGGTAACGTCGCGCGCTATGACATGGATGCGGTGGCGGCCCGCGATCGAACACGCCCTGTACCGGCCCGACGGGGGCTTCTACCGCAGGCCGGAGGGCCCCGCCGGGCACTTCCGCACCTCCGTGCACGCCTCGCCGCGGTTCGCCGCCGCCGTCACCCGCCTCCTGGCGGGGGTCGACGCCGCGCTCGGCCGGCCCGCCCGGCTGCACTTCGTCGACCTCGGCGCCGGCCGCGGCGAACTCACCCTCACGGTGCGGTCGCTGCTGCCCGCGGAGCTGCGCGACCGGGTGGTGCTGCACGCCGTCGACCTGGCGGACCGCCCGCCCGGGCTGCCCGCGGACATCGCCTGGAGCGCCGAACCGCCGGCCGGCGTCGAGGGCCTGCTGTTCGCCAACGAGTGGCTCGACAACGTGCCGCTCGACCTCGCCGAACCGGACGGGGACGGCGTGCTGCGCTACGTCGAGGTCGCCCCCGACGGCACGGAGCGGCCCGGCCCGCCGCTGGACGCCGCCGACGCCCGGTGGGCCGCCCGCTGGTGGCCGGACGGCGAGAGGGTCGAACTGGGCGGCCCCCGGGACGCCGCCTGGGCCGCGGCGGTGGGCGGGCTGGCGCGCGGCCTCGCGGTGGCCTCCGACTACGCGCACCTGCGGGCCGCCCGGCCGCCGTTCGGCACCCTGACCGGGTTCCGGGCCGGCCGCGAGTGCGCCCCCGTCCCCGACGGCTCGTGCGACCTGACCGCGCACGTCGCGCTCGACGCGGCGGCCGCCGCCGGGCACCCGGCGCTGCTCACCACCCAGCGCGAGGCGCTGCGCGCGCTCGGCGTCAGCGGGGCCCGGCCGCCGCTCGCGCTGGCGAGCAGCGACCCGGCGGCGTACCTGCGCGCGCTGTCCGGCGCGGGCGAGGCCGCCGAGCTGACCGACCCGGCCGGGCTCGGCGCGTTCCACTGGCTGGTCCAGCCCGTCCGGATGCCGGTACCGGACGACCTGGCGGCCCTGCCGGGATGGCAGACTCTCCCCTCGTAGAAGGAGGCGACGGCCATGACGGAGACCACGGTCGGCATCGGCCCGGGCGCGCAGACGCTCCCCGGCGGACCCGGCAGCACCGACATGGTGCTCAACATCGGCCCCCAGCACCCGTCCACGCACGGCGTGCTGCGCCTGAAGCTGCTCCTCGACGGCGAGCGGATCACCTCCGCCGAGCCGGTGATCGGCTACATGCACCGCGGCGCGGAGAAGCTCTTCGAGGCCCGCGACTACCGGCAGATCGTCATGCTGGCCAACCGGCACGACTGGCTGTCCGCGTTCGCCAACGAGCTGGGCGTGGTGCTGGCCGTCGAGCGGATGCTCGGCATGGAGGTCCCCGAGCGGGCGGTCTGGCTGCGCACCCTGCTGGCCGAGCTGAACCGGGTGCTCAACCACCTGATGTTCCTCGGCTCCTACCCCCTGGAGCTCGGCGGCATCACGCCGATCTTCCACTCCTTCAACGGCCGCGAGGAACTCCAGCACGTCATGGAGGAAGCCTCCGGCGGCCGGATGCACTACATGTTCAACCGGGTCGGCGGCCTCAAGGAGGAGCTGCCGGCCGGCTGGCTCGGCCGGGTCCGCCGGGCCGTCGGCGTGGTGCGCGGGCAGCTGCCGGTCTTCGAGGAGCTCGTCCTCGGCAACGAGATCTTCCGCGGCCGCACCGCGGGCGTCGGCGTGCTCTCCCGCGAGCACGTCCACGCGTACGGCGTCTCCGGCCCGATCGCCCGGGCCAGCGGCGTCGACTTCGACCTGCGCCGCGACGAGCCGTACCTCGCCTACGGCGAGCTCCAGGACGTCCTGCGGGTGTCGACCCGTCAGGAGGGTGACTGCCTGGCCCGGTTCGAGTGCCTGCTGGAGCAGACCGCGAACGCGCTCGACCTCGCGGACGCGTGCCTCGACCGGCTGGACGGGATGGCGCCCGGCCCGGTCAACCTGCGGCTGCCCAAGGTCCTGAAGGCCCCCGAGGGCGAGACCTACGCCTGGACCGAGAACCCGCTCGGGGTGAACGGCTACTACCTGGTGTCGCGCGGCGAGAAGACGCCGTGGCGGCTCAAGCTGCGCTCCGCCTCCTTCAACAACGTCCAGGCCCTGACCGAACTCCTGCCGGGAACCCTGGTCGCCGACATGGTGGCGATCCTGGGCTCGATGTTCTTCGTGGTCGGCGACATCGACAAGTAACACCTCTCCGGACGGGAGAACCCGGGCCGCTCAATGCGGGATGCCGGCGATGATCTCGCGGGCGCCCTGACGGAGGAGTTCGGCGGCGACCCGGGCCCCGAGGACGGCGGGGTCCCCCTGGTGCTCGTCCCACAGCATCGCGTTGGCGAACTTGGAGCCCTCGCGGTCGAACACCATGCCGCGCAGCGAGAGCTGACCGTCCGGCTCGGTGGTGCAGTACCCGGCGATCGGGCTGTTGCAGTGCCCGCGGAGCCCGTGCAGCATGACCCGCTCGGCGGTCACCTCCCGCTGCGTCCTCGGATGGTTGATCTTCTCCAGCAGCGCCGCGGTGGTGTGGTCGTCCTGGCGGCACTCCAGCCCGAGCACGCCCGCGCCGACAGCAGGCAGCATCTCGTCCGTGCCGAACACGTAGCCGGGCCGCTCGATCCCGAGCCGGGCGAGTCCGGCCACCGCCAGGACCATCCCGTCCGCGTGAACGTCGATCTTCTTCGTCCCGTCCAGCTTCTCCAGCCGGCTCCCGACCGCCCCGCGCACCCGCACCACCTTGAGGTCCGGGCGGGCCCGCAGGATCTGGGCCTTCCGGCGGACAGCCGACGACAGGATGATCGCCCCCGGCGGCAGGTCGGCGAGCGTGCGGTACTCGGAGCCCTCGGGGAACAGCAGCACATCGCGCACGTCCGGCCGTTCCAGGTACGCGGCGAACACCAGGCCCTTCGGCAGCGGAACGTCCCCGGGCACGTCCTTCACGCAGTGGACGGCCATGTCCACCGTGCCCGCCTGGAGCATGGCGTCGATCTGCTTGGTGTACAGCCCCTTGCCGCCGAGCTGCGCGAGATCCCCTTGCCACAGGTCTGCCTCGGTGGTCACCGGTACCGTCTCGGCCACCAGGTCGGGCACGTGCTCGCGCAGCGCCGCGATCACCATTTCGGTCTGCGCGAGGGCGAGCGGCGAACTACGGGTGCCGATGCGCAGCGTCCTGCCGGGGTACTCGGCCGTCGTCATGGCGGTCCGTCCTTTCGGTTCGGGTCTCTTGACAGGTAACGCTTCCGGGCCACCGGAGAGGCGACCGAATCCGGGCAGCGACCGCGGGGTGCAGCAGCCGGCAGGCATCGTCCGGCCCCGCCCACAGGAACACGAGCCTGTCCCGGGCACCCTCGCGGAGAACGGCGTCAAGGGGCGACTCACCCGCCTCGACCACACCACCGGGAAGCTGCCACGCACCGGACCCGGCCGCCTGCACGATCAACAGACGGGACGCGGGGTCGGCGCACAGGACGTACGACGTGACCGGGTGACCGGGTGCTCTGCTCAACTCCGCTCCCTCGGGGGCGAGCAGTGCGACGACGACCGGTGCGGGCACTGCGGTCGCGGACACCGACAGGCTCCCCAGCTCACCAAGGGCAAGGACGCCACGGCGCGGCTCGCCCACGGGTCGTAGTCCGTCAGCGGGTCGGAGCCCACCGCGTCCCGGGCCGCCCGCCACTTCCGGCGGGCCCGGTCAAGCGGGCTGTAGTCCATACGGCACCTCCCCGTTCGCTGCCGGCGGCCTCCCCGCTGCAGTGGTCACCAAGATCTGACAGCCACCCGGGACGGTGGAACCTCCCGCAAAGGACGCTTCAGAACGTCCTGTGCGCGATAGAACGTCCCTGCAAGGGTCCGGGTCGTGCGGGGAGGCGGGCAGAATGCCGAACGAGAGACTGAAAGCCGTCATGACGTCGGGCGGTTGGACGTGCTCCGCTCTGGCGGAGAGAGCCGGTGTGGACACCAAGTCGGTCGAACGGTGGGCCAACCAGAACCGGACGCCCCGGCTGGGGACAGCCCGCCTGGCTGCCGAAGCGCTGGGAGAAGACATGTTCGCCCTGTGGCCGAGCCTGCGACAGCCGCGCGCCGCCCGGGCGATGAGTCCCGAACTGGTGGCGCTCTACGAGCAGCGCGCCGACCTGCCGGTGTCCGTGTTCGTGGATCTGATGGGGAAGGCCAGGGAACGCATCGACGTGCTGGTCTACGCTGCGGTCTTCCTCCACGAGGCGTACCCACGCCTGAACGACCTGCTTCGGGAGCGTGCTGCCGAAGGGTGCGAAGTCCGGATCGCGCTCGGCGACGCCGACAGCGAGAAGGTGCGACAGCGCGGGGAAGAAGAGCGGTTCGGCCACGGCATCGAATCCCGCTGCAGACTCGCGCTCCTGCACTACCGACCGCTGCTCAGTACCCCGGGAATCGAGGTTCGCACGCACGGAACCACGCTCTACAACAGCATCTACCGGGCGGACGACCAGGTGCTGGTGAACGCGCACGTATGGGGCGTCAACGCTTTCGCGGCCCCCGTCTGGCACCTGCGGCGGACCGGCGCGGGCAGGTTGTTCGACACCTACGCTGCCGGCTTCGACGCAGTGTGGAACGCCGCCCTGCCGGTGAAGGAGAGCTGATCACGTGGCACGCACCGAGTTCTACGACGACCCCGACGCACCCGAGCCGAACAGGTTGGTGGTGGCGGCGTCCGCAGTGGTGACCGACAGCGAGGGGCGGGTCCTGCTCCAACGTCGGGCCGACAACGGCCTGTACGCGCTGCCGGGCGGTGCCATGGACCTCGGCGAGTCGCTTCCGGGCACGGCGGTCCGGGAGGTCCGCGAGGAGACCGGCCTCGACGTGGAGATCACCGGACTGGTCGGCACGTACACCGATCCTCGGCACGTGATCGCCTACTCGGACGGTGAGGTGCGGCAGCAGTTCAACGTCTGCTTCACCGCACGCATCACCGGCGGGGAACTCCGGATCTCCGAAGAGTCGACCGATCTCCGATTCGTGGCACCGAACGGCTTCGCGGACCTGCCGATGCACCGCACCCAGCGGCTCCGGCTCCAGCACTTCCTGGAGCGGCGGACGACCCCCTACCTCGGATAGCCGCAGCACCACCCGTTCTCCCCTCCCCGCCCTCGCCGTTCACCCGGGCCGGGGGTGGGACGGCCGGAAACCCCCGTACCATTGACCGGTACGTCTGGTACCCGTCGAGGACTGGAACGCGAAGAGTGCTGTACGACGACTTCGGAGACCCCTCCGACCCCGGCAACCGCCCGGCCCGACTCGCCGTCGGCGTGGTCGGCACGGGGCGGGTCGGCCCCGCCCTGGGCGCCGCCCTCCAGCTGGCCGGCCACCGGGTGGTCGCCGCGTCCGGCGTCTCCGCCGCCTCGCGCCGCCGCGCCGAGGCGCTGCTGCCGGGCGTCCGCCTGGTGACGCCCCCTCAGGTGATGGCGGCCGCCGACCTGGTGCTGCTGACCGTGCCGGACGACGCGCTGCCCGACCTGGTGCAGGGCCTGGCCGCGACCGGCGCCGTCCGCCCGGGGCAGCTGCTGGCGCACACCTCGGGCGCGCACGGCGCCGCGGTGCTCGACCCGGCCACCCGCGAGGGCGCGCTCCCGCTGGCGCTGCACCCGGCGATGACCTTCACCGGGACCTCGGTGGACGTGGCCCGGCTGGCCGGCTGCCCGTTCGGCGTGACGGCCCCGGAGGAGCTCCGCCCGGTCGCCGAGGCCCTGGTGGTGGAGATGGGCGGCGAGCCGTCCTGGATTCCCGAGGACGTCCGCCCGCTCTACCACACCGCGCTCGCGCACGGCGCGAACCACCTGGTCACCCTGGTCGCGCAGGCGATGGAGCTGCTCCGCGCCGCGGGCGTCCAGGAGCCCGGCCAGATGCTCGGCCCGCTGCTCGGCGCGGCCCTGGACAACGCGCTGCGCTCCGGTGACCTGGCCCTGACCGGCCCGGTGGCGCGCGGTGACGTGGGAACGGTGCGCAAGCACCTGGAGCGACTCGCTACGGTGACCCCGGACATCGGCCAGGCCTACCGGGCGATGGCGAGGGCCACCGCGCAGCGGGCGGTGGCCAACGGCTCGCTGAAGCCCGAACCGGCGGCGGCGCTGCTGGACGTACTGAACGAGGAGAACCACTGATGGCACGCGACAAGCGCCCGGCGAAGGCCCCGAAGGCGGAGAAGGTCCGCAAGGCGGTGCTGACCCGCACCGTGGACGAGTTCGAGGCGGCCTTCTGGCCGGACGAGCAGCCGGTGGACAACGCCGTGGTGATGACGATGGGCGCGCTGCACGCGGGCCACGCCGCGCTGGTCCGCGAGGCCCGCCGCCGGGTCGGCAAGGACGGCCGGGTCGCGGTGACGGTGTTCGTGAACCCGCTGCAGTTCGGCGCGGGCGAGGACCTGGACCGCTACCCGCGCACCCTGGACGAGGACGTCGCGCTGGCCGAGGAGATGGGCGCGGACGTGGTGTTCGCCCCGTCCGCGGACGAGATGTACCCGAACGGCGAGCCGCTGGTCCGGCTGTCGGCGGGCCCGATGGGCGCGGGCTTCGAGGGCGCGTCCCGGCCCGGCCACTTCGACGGCATGCTGACGGTGGTCGCGAAGCTGCTGCACATCACCGACCCGGACTTCGCGCTGTTCGGCGAGAAGGACGCCCAGCAGCTGGCGATCGTCCGCCGGATGGTCGCCGACCTGGACTTCGACGTGGAGATCGTCGGCGTCCCGACCGTCCGCGAGGAGGACGGCCT
Organism: Kitasatospora sp. NPDC088391; assembly: GCF_044753345.1. Classification (NCBI taxonomy): domain Bacteria; kingdom Bacillati; phylum Actinomycetota; class Actinomycetes; order Kitasatosporales; family Streptomycetaceae; genus Kitasatospora; species Kitasatospora sp. NPDC088391. Next base: position 879,751 of record NZ_JBIVNB010000003.1, on the reverse strand, counting down.
GGCGCTGTCCTCGCGCAACCGCTTCCTCGCCGCGGACGAGCGCGCGCAGGCGCTCGCCCTCTCCCGCGCGCTGTTCGCCGGCCGGGACGCCGGCGCGCAGGGCCCGAAGGCCGTCCGCGAGGCGGCCGCCGCCGTGCTGGAGGGCGCGGACGGCGTCTCCCTCGACTACCTCGCCCTGGTCGATCCGCTGTCCTTCACCGAGGCGCCGGACGACTTCCGGGGCGAGGCGGTGCTGGCGGTCGCGGCCAAGGTCGGCTCGACCCGGCTGATCGACAACGTCGGCGTCATCGTCCGGTAGTAGCGCAGTTCCGCGGTCCCGCAGTACCCCAGTCCCGCGGTCCCGCAGTACCCAGAGTTCCCAGGCATGCACTCAGAGAGGCGTGACCCCATGCTCCGCACCATGCTCAAGTCCAAGATCCACCGTGCCACCGTCACCCAGGCCGACCTGCACTACGTCGGCTCGGTGACGGTCGACGAGGACCTGCTCGACGCCGCGGACCTGCTCCCCGGCGAGCTGGTCCACATCGTCGACATCAACAACGGCGCCCGGCTGGAGACGTACACCATCGCCGGGCCGCGCGGCTCCGGCGTCATCGGCATCAACGGCGCCGCCGCCCGCCTGGTCCACCCCGGCGACCTGGTGATCCTGATCGCCTACGGGCAGATGGACACCGCCGAGGCCAAGGCGTACCTGCCGAAGGTGGTGTTCGTCGACGGGGACAACCGGGTCACCGGCCTCGGCGGCGACCCCGCGGACGCCCCCGAGGGCAGCGGACTGCTGCGCGGGGACGCCGCGTACCGTGGTGCGAACGGCGCGGCCGACGCCGCCGCGCACTGAAGGAGCCACTGAATCCATGTCGCACCGCCTGACCGCCCCCGCCCCCGGCTGGACCACGAGCACCGACGTGGTCGTGGTCGGCTCCGGCGTGGCCGGACTCACCGTCGCGCTCAACGCCCGCAAGGCCGGCCTGCGGGCCATGGTGGTCACCAAGGCGGTGCTGGACGAGGGCTCCACCCGCTGGGCCCAGGGCGGCATCGCCGCCGCCCTGGGCGAGGGCGACACCCCCGAGCAGCACCTGCAGGACACCCTGGTCGCGGGGGCCGGCCTGTGCGACGAGGAGGCCGTCCGGACCCTGGTCACCGAGGGCCCGGACGCGGTGCGCCGGCTGATCGAGGCCGGCGCCGAGTTCGACCTCGACGCGGACGGCGAGATCGTGCTGACCCGCGAGGGCGGCCACCACCGCCGCCGGATCGCGCACGCCGGCGGCGACGCCACCGGCGCCGAGATCGAGCGCGCCCTGGTCGCCGCCGTGGAGGCCGACCCGGGCCTCGAACTGATCGAGCACGCCCTGGTGCTGGACCTGCTGACCGACGCCGGGGGCCACGCCGCGGGCGTCACCCTGCACGTGATGGGCGAGGGCCAGCGGGACGGCGTCGGCGCGATCCTGGCCCGGGCCGTGGTGCTGGCCTCCGGCGGCATGGGCCAGGTCTTCTGCGCCACCACCAACCCGGCGGTCTCCACCGGCGACGGCGTGGCGCTCGCGCTGCGGGCCGGCGCCGAGGTCACCGACCTGGAGTTCGTCCAGTTCCACCCGACGGTGCTGTTCCTCGGCGCGGACGCGCAGGGCCAGCAGCCGCTGGTCTCCGAGGCGGTCCGCGGCGAGGGCGCGCACCTGGTCGACGCCGACGGGGTGCGCTTCATGGTCGGGCAGCACGAGCTGGCCGAGCTGGCCCCGCGCGACATCGTCGCCAAGGCGATCATCCGCCGGATGCAGGAGCAGCACGCCCAGCACATGTACCTGGACGGGCGGCACTTCGGCGCCGAGATGTGGGAGCACCGCTTCCCGACCATCCTGGCGGCCTGCCGGGCGCACGGCATCGACCCGGTCACCGAGCCGATCCCGGTCTCCCCGGCCGCCCACCACGCCTCCGGCGGCGTCCGCACCGACCTGCACGGCCGGACCACCGTCCCGGGCCTGTACGCCTGCGGCGAGGTCGCCTGCACCGGCGTGCACGGCGCCAACCGGCTGGCCTCCAACTCGCTGCTGGAGGGCCTGGTGTTCGCCGAGCGGATCGCCGCCGACCTGGCCGCGCTGAACGCCGCCGGCCGACTCCCGGCCCGCACCGTCAACACCGACGCGGCGACCGCCGCCACCCCGGTCCCGCTGCTGGCGGCCGAAGGCCGGGGCGCGATCCAGCAGTTGATGTCCAACGGCGCCGGCGTGATCCGCTCGGCCGCCTCGCTGGCCGCCACCGGCAAGGGCCTGGGCGCCCTCACCGACGCCGCCGACCCGGCCTCCCCCTCGGTGGAGACCTGGGAGGCGACCAACCTGCACCAGGTCGCCACCGCCCTCACCGCCGCCGCCGCGCTCCGCGAGGAGACCCGCGGCTGCCACTGGCGGGAGGACTTCCCCGACCGTGACGACGCCCACTGGCGGCGCCACATCGTCCACCCGCTCGCCGGCTGACGAACCGCCGGTCCCGCCCCTACCGCCGAATACCGCCGAAACCTGGAGCCCCGCCACCATGTCCCACTCCGAACTCCCCCTCCTGTCCACCGAGTCCGAGGGCTGCGGCGACGGCTGCGCGTGCGGTGACGGCGAGGAGTACGAGACCGGGCTCGACCCGGCCCTCGCCGCGCTGCTGGAGGACGCGGGCCTGGACCCGGTCGAGGTCGAGGACGTGGCGATGATGGCGCTGTCCGAGGACCTGGCGGGCGGCGAGGACGTCACCTCGGTGGCGACCGTCCCGGCCGAGGCCGTCGCGACCGCCGACTTCACGGCCCGTCAGGCGGGCGTGGTGGCCGGCCTGCGGGTCGCCGAGGCGGTCGTCTCGCTGGTCTGCGAGGAGGAGTTCGAGGTCGAGCGGCACGTCGAGGACGGCGACCGGGTCGAGCCCGGCCAGGTGCTGCTCTCGGTGCGCAGCCGGACCCGCGACCTGCTGACCGCGGAGCGCTCCGCGCTGAACCTGCTCTGCCGCCTGTCGGGCATCGCCACCGCGACCCGCGCCTGGGCGGACGCCCTGGAGGGCACCGGGGCAGTGGTCCGCGACACCCGCAAGACCACCCCGGGCCTGCGGGCGCTGGAGAAGTTCGCGGTGCGCGCGGGCGGCGGCGCCAACCACCGGATGTCGCTCTCCGACGCCGCCCTGGTGAAGGACAACCACGTGGTCGCGGCGGGCGGCGTCGCCGAGGCGTTCACCGCCGTCCGGGAGGCGTTCCCGGAGCTGCCGATCGAGATCGAGGTGGACACGATCGAGCAGATCGAGCCCGTCCTGGCGGCCGGCGCGGACCTGATCCTGCTGGACAACTTCACCACCGGGCAGCTGCGCGAGGCGGTCGCCCTGGTGGCCGGCCGGGCCAAGCTGGAGGCTTCCGGCGGGCTGACCCTGGCCACCGCGCGCGAGGTCGCGGAGACTGGTGTCGACTACCTGGCCGTCGGCGCCCTGACGCACTCCGCGCCGATCCTCGACATCGGCCTGGACCTCCGCAGCTCCTGACCCTTCGAAGCAGAAAGCGCCCCATGCTCCTCACCATCGACGTCGGCAACACCCAGACCACGCTCGGCCTGTTCGACGGCGAGGAGATCGTCGAGCACTGGCGGATCTCCACCGATCCGCGCCGCACCGCGGACGAACTCGCGGTGCTGCTCCAGGGGTTGATGGGCGCCCACCCGATCGTCTCGGCCGACGACCGGGTGGCCGGCCTGGCGATCTGCTCCTCCGTCCCGGCGGTGCTGCACGAGCTGCGCGAGGTGACCCGCCGCTACTACGGCGACGTGCCCGCGGTGATCGTCGAACCGGGCGTGAAGACCGGGGTGCACGTGCTGATGGACAACCCGAAGGAGGTCGGCGCGGACCGGATCGTGAACGCGCTGGCCGCCAACCACCTGTACGGGGGCCCGTGCATCGTGGTCGACTTCGGGACGGCCACCACCTTCGACGCGATCAACGCGCGCGGCGACTACGTGGGCGGCGCGATCGCCCCGGGCATCGAGATCTCGGTCGACGCCCTGGGCGGCCGCACCGCGATGCTCCGCAAGATCGAGCTGGCCCGGCCGCGCAACGTGATCGGCAAGAACACCGTCGAGGGCATGCAGTCCGGCATCCTGTACGGCTTCGCCGGGCAGGTCGACGGGCTGGTCAACCGGATGGCCAAGGAACTCGCCAAGGACCCGAACGACGTCCAGGTGATCGCCACCGGCGGCCTGGCCCCGATGGTGCTCGGCGAGGCCGACTCGATCGACGTGCACGAGCCCTGGCTGACCCTGATCGGCCTGCGGCTGATCTTCGAGCGCAACCGCCCGGCCACCGCCGCCTCCTGACGTCCCGTCCGACGGGGCCGGCCGGGCGCGGGGCGCCGGACCGGCCCCGTCGCCGTTCCCCGGCCGAATGCACCATCTCATAGGCCAATCGGGACAAACACGTCATCAATCGTCATAAGTCGGACGCCCGAGACGTACTGTCGACCCATGCCAACGCCACACGGATCGCGCGGCGGCATGGCCTTCAGCGCCGATGAAGTCCGGGTGCTGCGCCGTGTCCTCGCCCAAGCCCTCTACCCGGCCGCGCCGGACCGGCTCCCGGCCCCCGCGCCCGACGACCTGTGGGCCGAGGACGTCCAGGACGCCCTGCGGCTGACCGAAGCCATCGACGAGGCGGTCCAGGAGGGCGGGCGACTGCGCACCTTCCTGCTGGCCGACCTGGCCCGCTACCGGGCCGCCCTGCCCGGCGGGGCCGGCGGCTACCTGGACCGCCTGGAGGAGGCCGTCACCGACGGCTACCTGCCCACCCCGGACGACCTGTCCGCCCTGCGCTCGCTCTCCCGCCAGCCGTGCGGCCAGCACGAGCAGGCCCGCCGCTCCCGGCTCGCCGGGCGCTGCCACGCGCTCGCCGAGGCCGAGGTCCGCGAGCGGCTCTCGCTCGGCACCGGGCCGCGCCACCTGACGGCCGTACCGAGCCCCGCGCCCGAACCCCTGCCCCCCACCCCTGCCGGAGGACGGTTCCCGATGAGCACCCAGCAGCCCCACGTCCCCGCCGACCGGCCCCGCCCGCGCCGGATGCCCACCCCCGCCGAACTCTTCGGCCGCCGCACCCACCAGCCCCCGCACCCCGAGCACCCCGCCGACGAGGAGCAGCAGCCCGAACTCGCCACCGGCACCGACGGCTGACGACCGACGACCGACGACCGACCGGCCGACCGACCGACCGGAAGCCCGCGAAGAGCCCCCTCCCCCCGGAGGGGGCTCTTTCAAGGTTTGGTCAAAAAATAGGACTGATACGAACACTCGTGCCCCAAGTGTCCGATTCTTTTCGGCCACTTGGTCGATTTCTCCCTCTAGGGTTCAGCCCGCACACCATGTGCACACGGACCCGTGGGGGGATCGCGCGTCCCGCGTTCCCGTTCTCCCGGCCCGGCACCGCAGCACCGGAGGAACCCCGATGAACCACCCCCGCTCCCGGGCGCTCGCCGCGTCCGCGACCCTCACCCTGCTCGGGCTCGGCGTCCTCGCCGCGCCCGCCGCGACGGCCGTCGCCGAGCACAGGCTGCTGATCGACGCGCCGGCCTCGGTCCAGATATCCAGCACGCCCAAGCAGCCCGCCCAGTGGGACGAGAACCTGCACCTGCGGGTCGGCCGCACCGGCACCGGCACCGTGAACGGCGTCAAGCTGGACTTCGACACCAGGGACCTGGCCGGCACCGCCCAGCTGACCGTCCCGGGCTGCGCCACCGCGGGCACCGTGGTCACCTGCGACGTCAACGACCTGCAGTTCGACTCGATCAACATCACCCACAACCCGTGGCTGTCCGCCGCGGCCGGCGCCAAGCCCGGCAGCAGCGCCGTGCTGCACCTGCGCCTGTACGGCGGCGGCACCGTCGAGGCGGCCAAGGACGTCCGGGTCGACGTGGGCGCCCCGCGGTTCAAGACCAAGGACCTCCAGCAGGTCACCGCCAGGACCGGCGACACCGTGACCCCCGAGGTGGTGTTCGCCAACCGCGGCGAGAGCGCCGCGACCGCGCTGTACGTCGAGATCACCGCCCTCTCCGGCCTGACCCCGGCCCAGGTGCCCGCCAACTGCGAGTACCAGGACAACCCCGACGGCGCCTACGGCGACCGGGGCTGGCCCGGCTCGGTGAACGTCGCCTGCGCGGTGGACGCCACCATCGGCGCCGGCCAGGTCTACAAGCTCAGCCCGTTCTCCTTCAAGGTCGGCCCGACCGCCCGGTACACCTTCGCCGACATCTCGCTCTTCCCGACCGTCGACGCCGAGACCTCCCAGCTCGCCGGCTGGCGCGCCAACGGCCCGCTGAAGCGCGGCACCGGCCCCGCCATGACGGTGGGCGGAGCGACCGACGCCGGACTGCTCACCGGCGAACTGCACGACTACGACAACCGGGTGGAGCAGGAGGTCAGCGCGGACAACCCGGCCGACTTCTCGGCGGGCGCCGCCTGGACCCCGGCCGACGGCGGCAAGAAGGGCACCCTGACCGTCGCCGAGGCCAACGCCGGCCCGGCCTCGATCTTCGACCGCAGCGGCGGCGAGTCCAGCCCGGGCGTGCGCGCGGTCCTCCCCGCCGGGGTCACCGCGACCAAGGTCCCCGACGGCTGCCGCGCCGTCGAGTGGGAGAACGGCAAGCACATCGACCACCCGAACACGTACGACTGCGGCGGTCCGTACTGGGTGCCCGCCGGCTACCTGAAGTCCTACGCGTTCGAGCTGGCGGTCGAGAACCCGGCCGCCGCGCCCAAGGCCGTCGTCTCGCTGCAGAACCAGACCAGCATCTACGAGCCCGGCCACCCGTCCGCGGTGATGGGCTGGGACCACAACGCCGCCAACGACCTGGTCGAGATCGCGCTCGGCGCCTCCGCGGGCGGCGGCCTCCCCGACCCGAAGCCCAGCACCACCCCGACCGGCGGCACCGGCGGCGGCACCGCCCCGACCGCCGCCCCGTCCGCCGCCCTGCCGACCGGCACCCCGTCCGGCCGGGCCACCGCCTCCGCCGCCCCGAGCACCACGGCGGCCGGCCGGACCACCGGCGGGCTGGCCTCCACCGGCAGCGACGGCAGCGGCACCCTGCTCGCCCTCGGCCTGGGCGCCGTCGGCCTCGGCACGGCCGCCGTCCTGGTCGCCCGCCGCAAGCGCGGCGCCCGCGCCTGACGCACCGTCACCCGTCCCGGAGCCCCCTCCTCGGAGGGGGCTCCGGCGTTCCGGCACCGGCCGTTCCGTGGCGATGTGTCGACATCGTCGGATGCGCCGGAACGGCGTCGGATCACGATTCGGTCACAGCTTCCGGCGATAGGTCGCCCCCCTCCCGAACTGTCCGGATTAACTCCGTTCGGCTGTCCGGAAACCGCTCTAGGGTCTGGCCGCTCGCATCCGAATGATCGAAGGACCAACGTGGGTAATACGCGTATCACGCGTCCGATCGCCCTCGGCGCGCCGCTCACCGCCGCCGCCGCGCTCCTCGCTCTCGGCACCGCACCGGCCCAGGCCGTCGCCGACGACGACGTCACGCTCCGCGTGCCGTCGGCCGTCTCGCTGCCGGGCGCGCCGGACACCGGTGCCGCCACCGCCGTCGGCCTGTACATCCCGGCCTCCGGGCACCTGGCCACCAACACGTCCCGGGACCTCGTCGTCACCTTCGACGCGACCGGTCTGAACGGCCTCGCCACCTTCAAGCCCGAAGCCTCCTGGGCCTCGAAGTGCACCACCGCGGGGCTGGTGTACACCTGCACCTTCAACCAGTACGGCGCCCCGCCGATGCAGGGCTCCTTCAACACCCAGTTCCAGCCGACGCTGACCGCCAACAAGGGCGTGCCGCACGGCATCCCCGGCCACCTGAAGGTCACCGGCGGCTGGGCCGGCGGCCCGGCCTCCAGCACCGACGTCTCGGTGTACGTGGGCGGCCCCAAGCTGGAGTTCGACGCCTCGCTCGGTCAGGACGACCACGAGGGCGGCAAGGCCGGCTCGACCTTCAAGGAGAGCCTGCGGGTCACCAACAACGGCTCGATGGAGAGCGGCCGCCTGGTCATCGGCGCCACCCTCTCCCCCGGCCTGAGCTTCCGCACCAAGCTCGCCAACTGCTCGTACGGCGTCCAGAACAACGGCTCCGGCCCGTTCGACCACACCGAGGCCGCCATCTGCACCATCAACACCTCGGTCAAGCCCGGCGAGAGCGTCACCGTCGACCCGCTGGAGATCGGCATCGACGCCGACTCGCTCTACCCGGACGTCGAGTACTACGTCGACTCGGGCGACTACGACACCTTCTCGTACCCGCGCCGGGCGTTCACCTTCACGCCCGCCTCCGGCACCGGCACCCGGCTCACCGCCGGCCTGCCCGAGACGGACGGCGCCAAGTCCGGCCCGCCGAACCTCGGCCCGGACGCGCACAGCATGACCATCGTCCAGTACCGGGTCGACAACCACGCGGACTTCTCGGCCCGCGCCGCCTGGGCCCCCACCGACGGCGGCAAGAAGGGTGCCCTGACCCTCACCGGGCACAACGGCGGCCCCGCCTCGATCGCCTACCTGCGCAGCGGCAACAGCATCGCCACCTTCCTGGTGACGCTGCCGGACGGCGTCGGCCTGGACGGCACCCCGGACAACTGCGGCGCCCGGAACGACGACCCGCACACCGTGGTCTGCTCCTTCCCGATGTGGCTGGCCAACGACGCGGACCAGACCTTCACACTGCCGCTCACGGTGGCCGACCCGGCCGCCGCCCCGAAGGTCACCGCCGCGCTGACCACCGAGTGGGCCGCGTACGAGAAGAAGGTCGAGCCGCTCCCGTACGACCAGGAGAACGGCAACAACACCGTCACCCTGGCGCTCGGCGGCACCCCCGCCACCGCCCAGCCCACCACCCCGGGCACCGGCGGCTCCACCCCGCCGAGCACCGGCACGCCGACCGGGCAGCCCACCGCGACCCCGACGGACACCAGCACCCCGACCGCCTCGCCGTCCGCCACCGGCACCGCCCCGACCGGCACCGACAACGGGACCGGCACCGGGACCGGCGGCAACCTGGCCTCCACCGGCAGCGACGGCAGCGGCACCCTGCTCGGCCTCGGCCTGGGCGCCGTCGGCCTCGGCACGGCGGCCGTCCTGGTCGCCCGCCGCAAGCGCGGCGCCCGCGCCTGACGCACCGTCGGGTGCCCCGGTCCGCCCCCCTCGGCGGACCGGGGCACCGGCACGTCCCGGGGCGGCGCGCGCGGGCACGGATATCCTGTGGCGGAAGCGGGCGTGAGCCTGGCTACCCTGGTGGGGTGAGCGATCAGAGCACTCTCCCCGCGACCGACGACCTTCCCGAGCAGATGCGCGTCCGGCGCGAGAAGCTGGACCGGCTCCGGGCGGCCGGCATCGACCCGTACCCGGTCGGTTTCCCCCGCACCACCACCATCGCCGACCTGCGTGCCAAGCACCCCGACCTGGCCCCGGACACCGCGACCGGCGAGCGGGCCGGCGTGGCCGGCCGCGTCGTGCTGGCCCGCACCGGCGGCAAGCTCTGCTTCGCCACCCTGCGGGACGGCTCCGGCGACCTCCAGGTGATGCTCTCCCTGGACAAGCTGGGCGAGGAGCGGCTCGCCGCCTGGAAGACCGACATCGACCTGGGCGACCAGGTCGGCGTCGAGGGCGAGGTGATCACCTCCAAGCGCGGCGAGCTGAGCGTGATGGTGGACCGCTGGGAGCTCACCGCCAAGTGCCTGCGCCCGCTGCCGGACAAGCACAAGGGCCTGACCGACCCGGAGGCCCGGGTCCGCCAGCGCTACGTGGACCTGATCGTCAACCCCGAGGCGCGCGAGATGCTGCACCTGCGCACCCGGGTGATCCGCTCGATCCGCCGCACCTACGAGGACCGCGGCTACCTCGAGGTCGAGACCCCGATGCTGCAGCCGATCCACGGCGGCGCCAACGCCCGCCCGTTCAAGACGCACATCAACGCGTACGACATCGAGCTGTACCTGCGGATCGCCACCGAGCTGTACCTCAAGCGCCTGGTGGTCGGCGGCGCCGAGAAGGTCTTCGAGATCAACCGGAACTTCCGCAACGAGGGCGCGGACGCCACCCACAACCCGGAGTTCACCGCCCTGGAGTCGTACGAGGCGTACGGCGACTACGACACCCAGGCCGAACTGATCCGGGCGATCATCGTCAACGCGGCCCGGGACGCGCTGGGCGGCACCGTGGTCAAGGGCGTCGGCCCGGACGGCACCGAGCACGAGATCGACCTGGCCGAGCCCTGGCAGGAGGTCTCGGTGTACCCGGGCATCTCCGCCCACCTGGGCACCGAGATCACCCCGGCCACCTCGGCCGAGGAGCTGCGGGCGCTGGCCAAGGCCCACGACCTGGACCAGTACCTGGACCCGAACTGGGACCACGGCCAGATCGTCCTGGAGCTGATCGAGCGCCTGCTGGAGCACCACGCGATCAAGCCGACCTTCATCAAGGACTACCCGACCTCGGTCTCCCCGCTGACCCGGCAGCACCGCTCGATCGAGGGCGTGGCCGAGAAGTGGGACCTGGTGATCTTCGGCACCGAGATCGGCACCGCCTACTCCGAGCTGATCGACCCGGTCGAGCAGCGCGCCCGCCTCACCGCGCAGTCCCTGCTGGCGGCCGGCGGCGACGTCGAGGCGATGCAGCTGGACGAGGACTTCCTGCGCGCCCTGGAGTACGCGATGCCGCCCACCGGCGGCCTCGGCCTCGGCGTGGACCGCCTGATCATGCTGCTCACCGGCAAGAACATCCGCGAGACGGTGCTCTTCCCGCTGGTGAAGCCCGAGAAGGCCGAGACGGCCCAGAAGACCGAGCAGGCCGCGGCCGGGGACCCCGGGACCGCGGAGACCACCGAGGAGTAGGCGATGGAGTACGTCAGCGCGATCGTTCCGCCGCTGGTGATGGCGATCGGTTTCGCCTTCCTGGTGCGGGCCATCATCCGCAGCCAGGGCGGCGCCCAGAAGGCCAAGGAGGACGCCGCGGCCGAGGCCATGGCCGCGCGTTCCGCGGCCGAATAGCGGACCGTCCCGGCCCGGCGTGCCGTTCCCCCTTCCCGGGGAACGGCACGCCGGGCCGTTCGACGTTTGCGGTCTTTTGTCCCCATCGGTCCTATCCTTGGCCGCACTATGGTGCGGCAACTCGGAGAACTCGAGAACGACATCATGACCAGGGTCTGGCGGTGGAACCGCCCGGTCACGGTTCGAGAGGTTCTGCAGGATCTGCGGTCGGAACGCGAAATCGCGTACACGACCGTCATGACGGTGCTCGACAAGCTGTATCGAAAGGGCTGGGTGCGCCGGGAGCGCGACGGACGCGCATACCGTTATGAACCGGTCTCCTCCCGCGAGGCATACACCGCCGCGCTGATGAACGACGCCTGGGGGACGAGTGACAATCCGGCCGCCGCGCTGGTGCACTTCTTCGGGATGATGTCGCCGGAACAGCGCGAGTGGCTGCGCGACGCCCTCCGGGTGGCGGGGGCCGATACCGAGGAGACCCGGCCCCCCGCGGCACGATAACGTTCCCCGGCATGGAGGTCACCATCCGCCGTGCGCGGACCACCGACGTGCGCGCCGTCCGCCGGCTCATCGACGCGTACGCGCGGAACGGCATTCTGCTCGACAAGCCGACCGTCACCCTGTTCGAATCCGTCCAGGAGTTCTGGGTCGCCGAGCGCGACGAGGACGGCCGGGTGGTGGCCTGCGGCGCCCTGCACGTGATGTGGGAAGACCTCGCCGAGGTGCGCACCCTGGCGGTCGATCCGGTCTGCAAGGGGCTCGGTATCGGCCACCAACTGCTGGACAAGCTGCTGGAGACCGCGCGCTGGCTCGGCGTCCGTCGGATTTTCTGCCTGACGTTCGAGGTGGCGTTCTTCTCGAAACACGGCTTCGTGGAGATCGGCGAAAACGACGATCGTACGGCAGACCCGGCGGCCGTGGCCACAGAAGTCTATGAAGAACTCCTGCGCTCGTACGACGAAGGCGTCGCCGAGTTCCTCGACCTGGAGCGGGTGAAGCCGAACACGCTGGGCAACTCGCGGATGCTGCTGCACCTCTGACTCATGCCCAGGGACGCGACCTGCGACACAGGGGTTTGTGTTTTCCGGGAAAAGACGCTTTCCTTTCTCTAGGCAATGGACCGTTATCGCGGAAAGGGAAGCCCGTGGCACAGAGGGTTCAGGTCATTCTGGAAGACGACCTCGACGGTGGATCCGCCGACGAGACCGTGACGTTCGCCCTCGACGGCGTGGCCTACGAGATCGATCTGAAAAGCGACAACGCGGAGAAGCTCCGCGGTCTGCTGGCCCCGTACGTCGACAAGGGCCGCAAGCAGAGCGGCCGGCTGACCGCGCCGCGCCGCAGCGGGGGCACCCGGGGTGCCGGGCGCGCCGCCGCGTCCGGGCAGGCCGACACGGCCAAGATCCGCAACTGGGCGAAGGAGAACGGCCACCCGGTCAACGACCGCGGCCGCGTCCCGAGCAACGTGCGCGAGGCCTACGAGCGGGCGCACGCCTCCTGACCCTCCGGGGTCACCGCGGGCGGCAGGCCCAGCCGGTCCCGCGCGCAGGCGTCCGCCAGGGCGTCGAGCAGGCAGAGCAGGTCGGGCGAGCGCAGGTCCAGCACGGGCCGCGGCGCGCCGGCCCGCAGCCAGTCCGAGGTCCGCGGTTCGGGCACCCGGGGGTTCCCCGGGTGCGCGGCGGCGCTCTCGACGGGCAGCCGCAGTTCGGGCCCCCAGCCGAGCCAGGCCAGCAGGTCGGGCACCGGCTCGGCGGTGCCGGGCGCGAGCAGGAAGACCGCCCGGCCGCGGTGCCGCAGCACCGGCCCGGCGTTCCGGCCCAGCCGCTCCAGCCGCTCCAGCGCGGCGAGCCCGGGGCCGAGCGGCGCGCTGACCCGGTCCGATCCGCGCCAGGTCCCCGGCGCCGCGCGGAGCGCGGCCGACGGGCGGGCGGGAGCCGGCGGCGGGCGGGTCACGGCCTGTGCAACGCCGGAGGGGCCGACCCGGTCACGGGACCGCCACCGGTATGGCGGTACGCCCCCCGCGGCCGACCTGATGATCCGTCAGCCCGGGCGTCGGGCCGGCCGACTTCTCGCCGGGCGAACACGCGCACCCCGGAAAGCACGCGAAACCCGCCGCGTTACCGGGTATGAATGCTGGTGGACGGGGTCGAAGGAGCCCGGACGCAGCACTTCGCGGGACCGGTCCGCCGGTTCGACCGGACCGTGTTCGCCGTTGGCGTAGCGGTATCCGGTGCATCGGGCCCGCGGCTGGGAACACCGTCTCCCAGCATCAGGTTGGGAAAGGTGTCGGCTGGTCGCGCAGCATGTTGCTCCCGCTCCGCGGGAGTTCCGTGGCCGCGCTGCTGAGCGGGACTAGCATGCGGAAGGACAGGGCGGGGACGGCCCCCGAACTGACCGACCGCTCTGAGGAGCGATTAACGATGTTCGAGAGGTTCACCGACCGCGCGCGGCGGGTTGTCGTCCTGGCACAGGAAGAAGCCCGGATGCTCAACCACAACTACATCGGCACCGAGCACATCCTCCTGGGCCTGATCCACGAGGGCGAGGGTGTCGCCGCAAAGGCGCTGGAGAGCCTCGGCATCTCGCTAGAGGCGGTCCGCCAGCAGGTGGAGGAGATCATCGGCCAGGGCCAGCAGGCCCCGTCCGGGCACATCCCCTTCACCCCCCGGGCGAAGAAGGTGCTGGAGCTGTCGCTCCGCGAGGCCCTTCAGCTCGGCCACAACTACATCGGCACCGAGCACATCCTGCTCGGCCTGATCCGCGAGGGCGAGGGCGTCGCCGCCCAGGTCCTGGTGAAGCTCGGCGCCGACCTGAACCGGGTCCGCCAGCAGGTCATCCAGCTGCTCTCCGGCTACCAGACCGGCAGCGGCAAGGAGTCGGCCACGGCCGGCGGCCCGGCCGAGGGCACCCCGTCGACCTCGCTGGTCCTCGACCAGTTCGGCCGGAACCTCACCCAGGCCGCCCGCGAGGCCAAGCTCGACCCGGTGATCGGGCGCGAGAAGGAGATCGAGCGGGTCATGCAGGTGCTGTCCCGCCGCACCAAGAACAACCCGGTGCTGATCGGCGAGCCCGGCGTCGGCAAGACCGCGGTCGTCGAGGGCCTGGCCCAGGCGATCGTCAAGGGCGAGGTCCCGGAGACGCTGAAGGACAAGCAGCTCTACACGCTGGACCTCGGCGCCCTGGTGGCCGGTTCGCGCTACCGCGGCGACTTCGAGGAGCGCCTGAAGAAGGTGCTCAAGGAGATCCGCACCCGCGGCGACATCATCCTGTTCATCGACGAGCTGCACACCCTGGTCGGCGCGGGCGCCGCCGAGGGCGCGATCGACGCCGCCTCCATCCTGAAGCCGATGCTGGCCCGCGGTGAGCTGCAGACCATCGGCGCCACCACGCTGGACGAGTACCGCAAGCACCTGGAGAAGGACGCCGCGCTGGAGCGCCGCTTCCAGCCGATCCAGGTCGCCGAGCCCTCGCTCCCGCACACCATCGAGATCCTCAAGGGTCTGCGCGACCGGTACGAGGCCCACCACCGGGTCTCGATCACCGACGCCGCCCTGGTCGCCGCCGCGACCCTGGCCGACCGGTACATCTCGGACCGCTTCCTGCCGGACAAGGCGATCGACCTGATCGACGAGGCCGGCTCCCGGATGCGCATCCGCCGGATGACCGCGCCGCCGGACCTGCGCGAGTTCGACGAGAAGATCGCCGACGTGCGCCGGGAGAAGGAGTCCGCGATCGACGCGCAGGACTTCGAGAAGGCGGCCGGCCTGCGCGACAGCGAGAAGCAGCTGCTGCAGGCGAAGGCCAAGCGCGAGAAGGAGTGGAAGGCCGGCGACATGGACGTCGTCGCCGAGGTGGACGAGGAGCTGATCGCCGAGGTCCTGGCCACCGCCACCGGCATCCCGGTCTTCAAGCTGACCGAGGAGGAGTCCTCCCGCCTGCTCCGCATGGAGGACGAGCTGCACAAGCGGGTCATCGGCCAGGAGGACGCCATCAAGGCGCTCTCCCAGGCGATCCGCCGCACCCGGGCGGGCCTCAAGGACCCGAAGCGCCCCGGCGGTTCGTTCATCTTCGCCGGCCCCTCGGGCGTCGGTAAGACCGAGCTGTCCAAGACGCTGGCCGAGTTCCTGTTCGGGGACGAGGACGCGCTGATCGCGCTCGACATGTCCGAGTTCTCCGAGAAGCACACCGTCTCCCGGCTGTTCGGTTCGCCCCCCGGCTACGTCGGCTACGAGGAGGGCGGCCAGCTCACCGAGAAGGTGCGCCGCAAGCCGTTCTCGGTCGTCCTCTTCGACGAGGTCGAGAAGGCCCACCCGGACATCTTCAACTCGCTGCTGCAGATCCTGGAGGACGGTCGCCTGACCGACTCCCAGGGCCGGGTCGTGGACTTCAAGAACACGGTCATCATCATGACCACCAACCTCGGCACCCGGGACATCTCCAAGGGCTTCAACCTGGGCTTCGCCGCCACGGGTGACGTCCAGGCCGGCTACGAGCGGATGAAGACCAAGGTCGGCGAGGAGCTCAAGCAGCACTTCCGCCCCGAGTTCCTGAACCGCGTCGACGACATCGTGGTCTTCCACCAGCTGTCCGAGGCGAACATCATCGAGATCGTCGACCTGATGATCGCGCGGGTGGACCAGCGCCTGAAGGACCGCGACATGGGCATCGAGCTCAGCGCGGAGGCGAAGAGCCTGCTGGCGAAGCGCGGCTACGACCCGATCCTGGGCGCGCGTCCGCTGCGCCGCACGATCCAGCGGGAGATCGAGGACCACCTGTCCGAGAAGATCCTGTTCGGTGAGCTGCGGTCGGGCCACATCGTGGTGGTCGGCGTGGAGGGCGAGGGCAAGAACGCCAAGTTCACCTTCCGCGGCGAGGAGAAGACCCCGGTCGCGGACACGCCGGCGGAGGTCACCGCCTCCGGGCCGGACCTGACCAAGTAATAGCACCGCAAAGCTCGTCACAAGTCGCCGCCCCCGACCGCACAGGTCGGGGGCGGCGGCTTTTCCGTTCCGGCTTTCAGTTGAAAAACTGTTTAGGTTTCCATGTGGTGTGAATCGGGGCACGCGGGCCGCCGAACGGGCGGGGTCCGTCGCGGTGCGGATGCGACCCACCGGTAAGTTGCCTGGTCGGCGAGAGGATTGACGATCCGTCAGCCCTGCGGGGCCGCCGGAGCATAGCGGCGTGACCATGCCATGGTCAAGGTCTTTCTTTTTTACCGCGCCTTGGGTCAAATGTCGTCCACCTGTCTTGCATTGGTTCACCGGTTCGGGCCAACAGCCGCGCCGGTAAGGGGAGGACGTCACCACGTTGAACATAACCAAGAGGGCTCTCGCGGCCTCCGCCGCCATCGCGGTGTCCGCCGCGCTGGGCGCCGGCATGCTGCCGGGCACCGCCACTGCCGCCCCGGTGACCCCGGTCGTCAAGGACCCGGCCGACGCCGCGCAGAACGACAGCGTTCCGCTCGAACTGCAGAGCCCGCTCGCGGCCAAGCAGCAGGCGCAGCAGAACGCCGCCGTGGAGCAGCTGGTCAACGGCAGTGCCAAGGTCGAGAAGCACGGCAGCGGCACCTCGGTGAAGCTGGGCCGCGACAAGTACGTCGAGCTGTCCCGTGAGCGCACCGACAAGATCTTCACCATCCTCGTCGACTTCGGCGACCAGGTGGACAACACCACCACCACGCCCGACGGCAAGGTGAAGTACGGCGGCACCCCCGGCCCGGCGAAGAACCAGATCGCCGCCCCGGACCGCGCCACCAACAACTCGACGGCCTGGCAGGCGGACTACAACCAGCAGCACTACCAGGACCTGTACTTCTCCCCGAACAAGCCCTCGCTGAAGACCTACTACGAGCGCCAGTCCTCCGGCCGGTACTCGGTCGACGGCCTGGTGACCGACTGGGTCCGGGTGCCGTGGAACGAGGCCCGCTACGGCTCGGACTACTGCGGCCAGCACGTCTGCGCCAACGCGCAGGACCTGATCCGCGACGGCATCAACGCCTGGGTCGCCGACCAGAAGGCCAAGGGCCGCACCGACGCCCAGATCAAGGCCGACCTGGCGCAGTACGACCAGTGGGACCGCTACGACTACAACGGCAACGGCAACTTCAACGAGCCGGACGGCTACCTGGACCACTTCCAGATCGTCCACGCCGGTGAGGACCAGTCGGCCGGCGGCGGCGTGCAGGGCACCAACGCCCTGTGGGCGCACCGCTCGTACGTCTACGCCAACCAGGCCGGCAAGACCGGTCCGGACAACAACAAGCTCGGCGGCACCCAGATCGGCGCCACCGGCCTGTGGGTCGGCGACTACACCATGCAGCCGGAGAACGGCGGCCTGGGCGTGTTCGCGCACGAGTACGGCCACGACCTCGGTCTGCCGGACCTGTACGACACCAGCGGCCAGGGCATCGACAACTCGGTCGGCTTCTGGTCCCTGATGTCGTCCGGCTCCTGGCTGGGCGAGGGCAAGAACGAGATCGGCGACATGCCGAACGACCTGGACATCTGGTCGAAGCTGAAGCTCGGCTGGCTGGACTACGACACCGCCAAGGCCGGCCAGTACTCGCTGCACCTGCTCGGCCCGACCGAGTACAACAACAAGCGCAAGCAGGGCCTGGTCGTCGACCTGCCGAAGAAGACCGTCACCACCGAGATCAACACCCCGTTCGCGGGTGCCAACGAGTGGTGGAGCGGCAGCGCCGACAACCTGAACGTCACGCTGACCCGCACCGTGGACCTGACCGGCAAGACCTCCGCCTCGCTCACCGCGAAGGCCTGGTACGACCTGGAGCAGGACTACGACTTCGCGTACGCCGAGGTCTCGGTCGACGGCGGCAAGAACTGGACCGCGCTGGCCGGCACCTTCAACGGCACCGCGCTCCCGGACAACGCCCTCAGCGGCTCCTCGAACGGCGCCTGGGGCGACCTGGCGTTCTCGCTGGACGCCTACGCCGGCAAGTCCGTGCAGGTCCGCTTCCACAACACCACCGACGGCGGCGTCCACAACAAGGGCCTGGCCCTGGACAACATCGCGGTGACCGCGGACGGCACGGCCGTGTTCAGCGACGGCGCCGAGAACGGCGACAACGGCTGGACCGCCGCCGGGTTCTCCCGGATCACCGGCAAGTTCAACAAGGACTACGACCAGCACTACCTGGTCGAGAACCGCCAGTACGTCTCGTACGACACCACGCTGAAGACCGGCCCGTACCTGTTCGGTTCGGCCGCCAAGCCGAACTGGGTGGAGCACTACGCCAACCAGAACGGTGTCCTGATCTGGCTGTGGGACTCCTCGCAGACGGACAACAACGTGGCGAACCACCCGGGCCAGGGTCTGATCCTCCCGATCGACATCCACCCGGACACCCTCAAGTGGAGCGACGGCACCCTGCTGCGCCCGCGTCTGCAGGGCTACGACTCCACGCTGAGCTTCGCCCGCACCGACGGCCTGAAGATCCACAAGGCCGACGTGCTCACCAAGATCCCGAGCTCGCGCGGCGTCACCGTGTTCAACGACCACACCACCAAGTACTGGTCGGCGGACAACCCGTACAGCAGCGTGCAGGTGCCCGACACCAAGACCCAGATCCAGGTGCTGTGGCAGTCCTTCAACGAGCTGGAGGCCCTGGTCTACGTCAAGCCCGTGAAGTGACGTAGCACCTGACGCTCCGGCAGTACCGGACACGAGTGCCCCGGCGGTTTCCGAACCGCCGGGGCACTTCGCCGTCCTGACGCCGGGTCAGCCCTTGTGCAGCAGGTCGAGGAACTCCTCCATGGCCGCGGCGACCTCGTCGGCCGTCCACTCCAGGGCGTCGGCCTGGACGGTCACCTCGGTCATCGACAGGCCGGGCAGCGGGCCGGGCTCCCACCAGCCGCCGAACAGCGAGGTGCCGCGCTCCTCGGCCTGCCGGTGGCCGGCCTCGTTCAGCCGCTCGGCCGGGTGGGGCAGCCAGAGCTGGAACTGGTGGGTGTGCGGCGGCTCGGGGTGGACCCGGGCGTCGGGGGCGGCGGCGGCCAGCGCGGCGGCGACCGTCCTGGCGTGCGCCGTGTAGGCGGGCAGCCGGGGCAGTTCGCGGTCCAGGCCGGCCAGCGCGGACAGCACGGCGGGCCACTGCTGCCAGATCTGGCCGCCGTAGCGGTGCCGCCAGACCTTGAGCCGGCGGACCCACTCCTCCTCGCCGGCCACCATCGCGCCGCTGTGGCCGCCCAGCGACTTGTAGAAGGAGACGTAGACCGAGCCGGCCCGGGCGCAGATCTCCGGCAGCGGGCGGCCGAAGTGCGCGGTGGACTCCCAGAGCCGGGCGCCGTCCAGGTGGACCGGGCGGCCCTGCTCCTCGGCCAGGTCGTACAGCGCGTCGAGCTCGCCCCAGGAGGGCAGCAGGAAACCCGCGTCGCGCAGCGGGAGCTCCAGCATCAGGACGTGGTAGGGCTCGTCGAGGGCGGCCAGCTCGGCCGCGGTGGGCAGGCGGCGCGCGGTGGTCAGCGGGACGGTGCGCAGCTCGGAGAGCACCCGGTGGGCGCCGCGCTCGTGCACCTCGGGGTGGGCCAGCGGGTGCATGCCGACCACCGGGCCGTGGGTGTCGGCCCAGGTCCGCAGGGCGGCCTGCTGGGCCATCGTGCCGGTGGGGAAGTAGGCGGCGTCGGGCTTGCCGAGCAGGTCGGCGACCCGGCGCTCCAGGGTGCGGACCAGGCCGTCGCCGTACTTGTCGACCGGTCCGTCCAGCGGGTGGGGGCCGTCGGCGAGGGCGGCCAGGTCGGCCAGGGACTCGCGGACGGTCTGGGGGCGGAGCCCGGACAGCAGGCGGTCGGCCTGGCGGCGCGCGGTGAACCGGCGGTCCGGGGGTGGGGTGTCGTTCATCAGCTGATCATCTCCGACGGTTCGGTGGATCGGATGGCGCAGCTGGTTCGAAAGCCCGTTCTACCCGGGCCGGTTCGGGCCCAAACCGGTCGGCCGCCGGTGGCGATGGTCACAGGCCGTTCGGGAAGTCCTACCCCCGATAGGAGGTTTGGGAGGAAAAAAGCCGTTCTGCCCGAAGCTCTCGGGGCCTCCTCCCCCCGCCGTCCGCACTATCCGCCGTCGTAGGTCACACCTTTGGGCCCGCGGGTCCGGTTCGTTTACACCGGAGTCGTTCCACCGGTCCGGCGAGCCCCTGCGGCTCGGCCCCGGTCCGGCCCCGTCCGTGAGGTCCCGACTCCCGATGCGACAGTTCCCCGCCACCGGCCGCCGGCTTCTCCAGGCGATCGGCGCCCAGCACGTCCGGTCCGCGCTGCGCCCCGACTCCCCCGCCGCCGTCCGCCGCGCCCCCGCCCTGGCGCTGGCCTCCGGCGCCGTCGTGGTCGCCTTCGGCGCGCTGCTGGTGCCCGGCGGGAACGCCGCCGCCCAGACCGCCCAGGCCGCGCAGGCCGTCGGGACGTCCGTCTTCACCGTCGAGGACGTGCTGCTGGGCCGGGCCGCCGACCAGCACGCCCAGCCGGCCGGGAAGGCCCACGACAGCGCCCACGACGCGATCGTCGCCAGCCTGGCCGACAGCGGGCCGCACCAGGACGCCGGCCACGACCCGGTCGTGGCGGGCCTGGTGCCCGCCACCGCGCCGCACCAGGACGCCCCCGCGCCGCAGGAGCAGGCCGCCTCCCGGAGCGAGCAGCGCACCGAACTGCCCGCCGCCGCCCCGGCCGCCCCGGCCGAGCAGCCGGCCCCCGCGCCCGCCGAGCAGCCCGCGCCGAAGCCCGCGTGGTCCTCCCCCGCGCCCGGCGCGAGCATCAGCAACCCCTACCACCGGACCAACGCCGCCTACGCGGCCGGCTACCACACCGGCACCGACTTCGCGGTGCAGGTCGGCACCCCGGTGCTCGCGGTCGGCGACTCCACCGTGGTCTCGGCCGGCTGGGCCGGGGCCTACGGCAACCAGGTCGTGCTGAAGCTCTCCGACGGCCGGTTCGCCCAGTACGCGCACCTGTCCCAGCTGGGCGTGAAGGCCGGGCAGCACGTCGACGCCGGGCAGCAGGTCGGCAAGTCCGGCAACACCGGCAACTCGCACGGCCCGCACCTGCACTTCGAGATCCGCACCGCCAACGCGTACGCGAAGGTGATCGACCCGGTCGCCTACCTGAAGGGCCACGGCGCGACCGACCTCTGATCCGCCGCCCCGGCCCTCCCGGGCACTCCCCCGTCGAGCCGTCCGCGCCTACCGCGCGGGCGGCTCGATGCGTGCGGCGACCTCCAGCGCGACCTCCAGGGCGGCCTCCATCGCCTCGTCCACGGTGGGGACGGGCTGCCCGGGCTCGCACAGGTCCGCCTTGAGCAGGAACATCGCCGAGTGCATCGAGGTCAGCGCGACGGTGGCGCGCAGCCGGTCGCGGAAGGTCGGCTCCGGCCCGTGCAGCAGGGTGATCATCCGGAGCATCCGCTCCTTGAAGGCCGTGCCGGCCGCGGAGTCGCGCAGCGCGGGCTGGTTCTCGTGGAAGAAGCGCAGCAGCGGGGCCCGCTCGCCCATCCCGGCGGCGAACCGGCGCAGCAGCTCGTCGCGCAGCTCCGTGGACCAGGGGCGGCCGTCGCCCCAGGCGATGGCGTCGTCCAGCGGGGCGGCCATCTTCTCGACGATGCCGCGGACGATGTCGTCCTTGGTCTTGAAGTGGTAGTACAGGGCGGCCTTGGTGACGCCGAGGCGGTCGGCGATCTCGCGGAGCGAGGTCTTCTCGTAGCCGTTCTCGGCGAACAGCTCCAGCGCCACGTCGATGATCCGCGCTCGGGTGTCGCTGCGGGGGCTCTGGGTGGTGGTCATCGCTGGCGGCCTGCCTCGGGAAGCGGGTGCGGGACGGGTCTTCGACGCCCGTTTCGATTCGCATTCTCCCTGCCCAGTGGGCCTGCGGCGAAACTGGCTTGACGACCGACTGGGGAACAACCTACCGTGCCGCACGGCGATTAACTAGCCGGTCGTCAAGTAAGTACGGCCGCGGACCACACCGCGGCACCTGCGCCCCGGGAGACGCACCATGACAACCCAGCAGTCCGAGGCGGCTCCGGAGGAGCCATCGACCGACCTCGGGAAGAAGCCCGAGGAGTTCGAGCAGCGCTCGCCGCGCGAGATCCGCCTGGTGATGGTGGGCCTGGTGATCACCATGCTGCTCGCCATGCTCGACAACCTGATCGTCGGCACCGCGATGCCGACCATCGTCGGCGAGCTGCACGGCTCCGAGCACATGTCCTGGGTGGTGACGGCCTACACCCTGGCCACCGCCGCCTCCACCCCGATCTGGGGCAAGGTCGGCGACCTGTACGGCCGCAAGGGCTCGTTCCTGGTCTCGATCGTGATCTTCCTGGTCGGCTCGGCGCTGTCCGGCCTGTCGCAGTCGATGGACCAGCTGATCGCCTTCCGCGCCGTCCAGGGCCTGGGCGCCGGCGGCCTGATGGTCGGCGTGATGTCGATCATGGGCGCGCTGGTCGCCCCGCGGGACCGCGGCAAGTACCAGGGCATGTTCGCCGCCGTCATGGCGCTGGCCACCGTCGGCGGCCCGCTGATCGGCGGCTTCATCACCGACCACCTGTCCTGGCGCTGGACGTTCTACGTCAACCTGCCGCTCGGCGCGGTCGCGCTGGCCTTCGTGGTGGTCGTGCTGAAGCTGCCCAAGGTCCGCTCGAACGCGAAGATCGACTACCTGGGCTCGCTGCTGCTGACCGTCGGCATCGTCTCGCTGGTCCTGATCACCACCTGGGGCGGCCACGAGTACGCCTGGGGCTCCAAGCAGATCCTCGGCCTGGCCGCGCTCGGCGTCGCCTCGCTGATCGGCTTCTGCTACGTCGAGCAGCGGGTCGCCGAGCCGGTCATCCCGCTCGGCCTGTTCCGCAACCTCAACTTCACCATGGTCTCGATCATCGGCTTCATCGTCGGTTTCGCGATGTTCGGCGCGGTGACCTTCCTGCCCACCTACCAGCAGATCGTCCAGGGCGCCTCGGCGACCAACTCCGGCCTGCTGCTGATGCCGATGATGTTCGGCATGCTGGTGGTCTCCCTGGTGGTCGGCCAGGCCATCACCAAGACCGGCAAGTACCGGATCTACCCGATCATCGGCACCGTGGTGATGACCGGCGGAACGCTGCTGCTCTCCACCCTCTCGGTGGACACCAAGAGCTTCACCTCTTCCTGCTACATGGTGGTGCTCGGCGCCGGCATGGGCTTCCTGATGCAGGTCACCATGCTGGTCGCGCAGAACAGCGTCGAGCTGAAGGACATGGGCGTCGCCTCCTCCTCCGCCACCCTGTTCCGCACCATCGGCGGCTCCTTCGGCGTCGCGCTGTTCGGCACCCTGTACACCAACCAGGTCAACGACAGCCTCCAGAAGCTGCCGCCGGAGGTGCTCGCCCACATGAAGCAGGGCGGCGGCGAGGGCATGTCGGCGATGAACCCGGCCACCCTGCAGCACCTGCCGGCGAACGTGCTGGACGCCTACCGGCACGGCATCTCCAACGGCATGCACACCGTCTTCCTGTGGGGCACCGTGATCTGCCTGGTCGCCGTGGCGGCCGCGCTGTTCGTCCGCGAGGTCGCGCTGCGCGGCGGCCCGGCCGCCGCCGAGGCCAAGGCGGACGCCGCCCTGGAGGGCGCGGTCTGACGACCGCCCGCAGCACGCCGAAGCGGCCCGGGGCACCCGCCCCGGGCCGCTCCGGCGTTCCCGCCCGCCGCTTCCCCGCCCGCCGCTGCCCCGCCGCCGCGCCGCGCGCCCGCTACTGCGGCAGCCGGTAGGTGCCCGGGCCGACCGGCTCCACCAGCCCGTCCGCGACCAGCCCGTCCAGCGCCCGGGCCCGCTGCACCGCGTCCGGCCACACCACGTCCAACTGCTCCTGGGCGACCAGCCCGTGGGACTCCCGCAGCACCGCCAGCAGCTTGCCGCGGACCTGCCGGTCGGTGCCCTCGTAGGTCTGCCCGCGCCGGGCCGGGCCCTCGTACGGCGGGCAGCCCGCCAGTTGCCAGGCGCACCGCGCCTTCAACGGGCAGGCGCCGCACTCCGGGCCGCGCGCGGTGCACACCAGGGCGCCCAGCTCCATCACCGCCACCGCCCAGGTCGCGGCCCGCTCCTCGCCGGCCGGCAGCAGTTCGGTCGCGGTCCGCCGCTCGGCCGCGGTGGTGGCGTTGGCCGGGTACTCGACGCCGGTGACCGCGCGGGCGAACACCCGGCGCACGTTGGTGTCCAGCACCGCGTGCCGCTGCCGGAACGCGAACGAGGCGACCGCCGCCGCCGTGTACTCCCCCACCCCGGGCAGCGCCAGCAGCGCCGCGTGGTCGGACGGCACCTCCCCGCCGTGCCGCTCGGTGATCGCCACCGCGGCGGCGTGCAGCCGCAGCGCCCGCCGCGGGTAGCCGAGCCGGCCCCACAGCCGGACCGCCTCGCCGGGCGTGTCCGCGGCCAGCGCGGCGGGGGTGGGCCAGCGCTCCAGCCAGGCCGCGTACGCGGGCAGCACCCGCTTCACCGGCGTCTGCTGGAGCATGAACTCGCTGACCATCACCGCCCAGGGCGAGGCGTCCGCGGTCCGCCAGGGCAGATCGCGGGCATGCGCCTCGTACCAGCCGATGACGGTCGAGTGCAGCGCCTGGAGGGCGCCGGGGGCGGGAGTCGAAGCAGTGGCAACCATGGCCCCCCGATCCTGCCACGACCACCCGCCGGGCCTTAAAGCCCCAGGTCGTCGAGCTCCTTCAGCAGGTCCGCGCGCGGGCTGACCGGCGCCGGCCCGATCTGCGGCTGCGCCGGGGCCTCCGCCGGGGCGGGCACCGCCCCGTTCCGGCGGGCCGCCGCGGCGGTGAGCGACGCCGGGGCCTTCGCGCCCCTGGTCCGGAAGATCCACGCCCCCGCCAGGCCGCCGACCAGCCCGCCCAGGTGCCCCAGCCAGGACACCCCCGGCGTGCCCGGCACCGCCGTGGTCAGGATGTAGGCGAAGGACGCGCCCATCGCCAGGCCGATCAGGGTGTCGATCAGGTTCCGGTCGAACACGCCGCGCAGCACCACGTAGCCGAAGTACCCGAAGATCACGCCGCTGGCGCCGACGGTCACCACGTCCGTCCGCTCGAACAGCCACACCGCCATGCCGCTGGTCACCACCACCAGCGCCGTCAGCCCGAGGAACTTGCGCACGCCCCGGTACGCGGCGAGGAACCCGAAGACGAACAGCGGGCCCGAATTGCCCTCCAGGTGCTGCCAGTTCAGGTGCAGGAACGGGGCGGTCAGCAGGTACCCGAGGCTGCCCGCGTCCCGGGCCCGGATGCCGTGCAGCAGCGCCAGCCGCTCGTCCGTCAGCCAGTTCACCAACTGGACCGCCCAGACCAGGCAGACCACCGTGAACACCGTGAAGAACGCCCGGCGCGCCTCGGCGATCAGTTGCGCGGGATCGAGGGTCGGGGGCGTACCGGGAGCGGGTTCGTGCGCGGGGGCCATGAGGGCGACTATAGGGCGACACGCCGGGCTGTCGAGTCCCCCTTACGGAGCAAATGGCGGATCATGTGAAAGAAGTGCTCCCGGTGCGGTGTTGATGCGTCAACAGGTCCACACCGTCTCGTAGAGTTTGCCCGTGCCTTCTCTGCGCCAGCCCGTCGGACCGCTGCCCGCCTCGATCTACTGGCGGCGCCGCGTCGTCGCCATGACCGTCCTCGCGCTGGTCCTGCTGCTGGTGGGCTGGCTCGTGTTCGGCCGGGACGGCGGCGGCGATCCGAAGAAGGCCGGCAGCGGCACCCCCCTGCCCGCCCCCGCCCAGTCCATCGACCCGGGCGCGTCCCCCAGCGGCCCCGCCATCACCACCCGCCCCGGCGGCACCGGCGGGTCCTCCACCGGCGGGTCCTCGACCGGCGGCGGCGCGGGCGGCGACATCAGCGTCACCGGCGGCGGCAGCACGGGCGGCGGGTCCTCGACCGGCGGCTCGGGCGGCACGGGCGGCGGCAACTCCCGCCCCGGCGGCGGCGCCTCGCCCGCCGTCAACACCCCCGAGGTGATGGCCCTCCCGGTCTGCACCACCTCGCAGCTGACGCTGGAGCTGGCCTCGGCGCAGAACGCGTACGCGGTGAAGGACAAGCCGCGGCTGGCCCTGACGGTCCGCAACTCCTCCGGGTCGGCCTGCCGGGTCAACCTCTCCCGGGAGAACTCGGCGATCACCGTGACCTCCAGCTCCAACGAGCGGGTCTGGTCCTCCGCCGACTGCGTCCCCGAACGCGCCGACGCCTGGGCCCAGATCGCCGGCAACAGCGGCGTCACCGAGACCTTCACCTGGGACCGCACCCGCTCCAAGCCCCAGTGCGCCACCCCCGACCCCACCCCGGCCCAGCCCGGCAACTACCTCGTCCAGGCCGACCTCACCATCCCCCCGGCCGGGCCGCTCTCCGCCCGCACCTCGATCCGCCTCGAGAACTCCTAGGCGGAGAGCCCCCTCCAGGGAGCCCCGTCAGGGGCCCGGGGAACGGCGGCGCCGAGGGGCTGATGCCCGACGGGCCGCGAGGCGCTGCCCCGTTTCGGGCCGAAGGTCCTCGGCGGAAGCCCCGTGGCGCCCCACCGTGTCCCGGCCCGAAGCCTCTCGGCCCCGCCGTTCCCCGGTCCCCTGATTGTTCCCCTGCAGTTGCCTAAGAGTTCCAGCTCGTCCCCCGCAGACCCCGCCCCAGCGTGGCCGGGAGGAGGGCCGCGGCGAGGGCGGTGGCGAGCAGCAGGAGGACGGTGTCGGCCGCGAGGTGGTCGAGGAGGAGGCCGGCGGTCATGCTGCCGATCGGGAGGCCGCCCATCAGGAGGGTCATCGTTCCGGCCACCGCGCGGCCGCGCATCTCCTCGGGGACGCGCTGGAACACCAGCACGTCGAGCATCACCCGCAGCGCGGGCACGCCCAGCGACATGACGGTGAGCGCGGCGAAGACCACCACCGGCCCGCCCGCGAACGCCGGGAGGGCGAACATCAGCGCGGCGATCCACCCGACGGCGAGCAGCAGCGCGCCGGGCGCGAGCCGCCCGTGCAGGCGGGAGACGAACAGCGCGCCGAGCAGGCCGCCGACGGCCTCGCCGGTGAGGACCAGGCCGGTGCCGACCTCGGAGGTGCCGCCGTCGCGGAGCAGGACCATGACGGCGAGCAGCATCGCCGAGCCCGCCACGTTGAGCGCGACCACGACCAGCACGGTGGCCCGCAGCACCGGGCTGCGGAACAGGTGGCGCAGGCCCGCGAACGCCGCCCCCTTCTCCTTCCGGGGCGTCGCGGCCCCGTCGCGCGCCGGGCTGTCGAAGCGGACGGCGACCGAGGCGCCGAGGGCGAGCGCCGAGGTCAGGACGGTGGTGAGGAAGGGCACGGCCCGGCCGAGGCCGAGCAGCAGGCCGGCCAGCGGGGGGCCGGCCAACGCGGCGCCGTTGACCCGGAGTTCGTCCTGGGAGAGGGCCTGGCGGAGCTGCTCGGGCGGGACGACGGCGCGCAGCGCGAGCATCCGGGAAGGGGCACCGTAGGCCATGGTGGCGCCGATGACGGCGGCGGCGAGCAGGGTGTGCGGGACGGTCAGCCGGTGCAGCAGCAGGGCCACCGCGACGCTGAGCGCGGTCAGCAGCCGGACGCTGTCGGCGAGGATCAGCACCCGGCGCCGGTCGTACCGGTCGGCGACGACGCCGCCGTGCAGGCCGAACAGGACGGAGGCGCCGAACTGGCAGGCGCCGAACGCGCCGGCCAGCGTCGGGGAGCCGGTCATGGCGAGCAGCAGCAGCGGGTACGCGGTGTCGGCGACGCAGGTGCCGAGCATCGAGGAGGCCGAGCCGGCCCACAGGGTCTGGAAGCGCCAGTTGCGGCGCAGCGGCACCGGCTCCACCGCGGGAGCCGCCACCTGTTCGTCGGTCACCGTCATCACTGCCACCCCGTCAGTCCCACGCGTGCGCACGTTCACTACGGCAGCAACGTTCACGCACTCACAACCATTCACGCTTGCGTGAATGGTTGCACGGCCGTGAACAATTGCGCAAGCGTTGACGCTGTGGCTGAATGTGGACGTGGTGGAGCAGATGAAGGAGCGCGAGGTCACGGACGTCGCGACGCTGAAGGCCCTGGCGGACCCGTTGCGGCTGGGCGTCCTCGGGGCGCTGATGAGGCACGACCCGGAGCCGCTCTCGGTGAAGGAGATCGCGGCCGAGCTGGACGAGGCGCCGACCAAGCTGTACCGGCACGTCAAACAGCTGGAGCAGACGGGGCTGGTGTACGTCGCCGAGACCCGGGTGGTGTCGGGCATCGTGGAGAGCCGCTACCGCTCGGCCCAGCAGTCACTGCGGCTGTCGCCGGAGGTGTACGCGGAGGACGACGGCGAGCCGTCGGCCGCGCTGAACGCGATGCTCGCGGCGATGGACCTGGTGCGGGCCGACTTCCGGCGGTCCTTCCTGGCGGGCCGGGTCGACCTGACCCCGGCCGCGCAGGGCAACCCGCGGCCGGGCAAGTTCGCGCACTCCAGCACCCGGATGACGCTCGACCAGCTGCGCACCCTGCGGGCCCGGATCGACCAGGCGCTGGACGAGGTGTTCGAGCAGGGCGAGTCCGACGACCCCGACGCGGTCGAGGTCAACCTGTTCCTGCTGCTCTACGCCCTGAAGCCGCAGGCGGACTGACGGTCCGTCAGACGTACCGCTCCAGGATCGAGGACTCGGCGAGCCGGGACAGCCCCTCGCGCACCGAGCGGGCCCGGGTCTCGCCGACGCCCTCCACCGTCTGCAGGTCGTCGATGGACGCGGCGAGCAGCTTCTGCAGCCCGCCGAAGTGGTCGACCAGCCGCTCGATGACGGTGTTCGGCAGCCGCGGCACCTTCGCCAGCAGGCGGTAGCCGCGCGGCGAGACCGCCGAGTCCAGCGACTCGGGGGTGCCGGTGTAGCCGAGCGCCTTGGCGACCGTCTGCAGGTCGAGCAGCTCGGCGTGGGTCAGCGCCTCCAGGTCGGACAGCACCTCGGTGACGGTGCGGCCCTTCTTCGCCGCGCGGTCCGGGAAGTAGTCGCGGACCACGAGTTCGCGCTCCGGCTCGACGCCCGCGATCAGCTCGTCCAGCTGGAGCGAGAGCAGCCGGCCGTCGGTGCCGAGCTCCAGCACGTACCCGGCGATCTCGCCGGCGATCAGCCGGACCATCTCCAGGCGCTGCACCACGGCCGAGACGTCCCGGACGGTGACCAGGTCCTCGATCTCCAGCGCCGAGAGGGTGCCCGCCACCTCGTCCAGCCGGAGCTTGTAGCGCTCCAGGGTGGCCAGCGCCTGGTTGGCGCGGGACAGCACGGTGGTGGAGTCCTCCAGCACCCGGCGGGCGCCGTTGACGTAGATGGCGATCAGCCGCATCGAGTGCGAGACCGCGACCACCGGGAAGCCGGTCTGCCGGTTGACCCGCTCCGCGGTGCGGTGCCGGGTGCCGGTCTCGTCGGTGGGGATGTTGGCGTCCGGCATCAGGTGCACGCCGGCCCGGAGGATCTTGGTGATGTCCTTGTCCAGCACCACCGCGCCGTCCAGCTTGCACAGTTCGCGCAGCCGGGTGGCGGTGAACTCGACGTCCAGCACGAAACCGCCGGTGCAGAGCGCGTCCACGCTCTTGTCGAAGCCGAGGACGATCAGGCCGCCGGTGTTGGCCCGGAGCACCCGCTCCAGCCCGTCCCGCAGCGCCGTGCCCGGCGCGATCGCACTGAGGGAGGCCCGCAGCAGGGCCTCCTCGCGGGAGGACTTGTCCGCCCGGTCGATGGCTGCCACGTGACTCCTTGGGCCGACCCGGACCGTGTGCCGCGGCGGCCGACGGTCTGTCTGTTGTTCCTGCTGCTGTTCCTGCGATTGATACCAATCAGCAGGTGAAGTCTAACTGCGCGCGGCGGCGGCGGGACGTGGGTCAGCCCAGTTCGTCCGGGTCGACCGGCTCCCAGCCCGCCATCAGCTCCTCCGGATACGCCTGGACGGGGGCCTGCGCCCGGGACCGGACGGGCGGCGCGGCGTCGGCGCCGGCACGACCGGCCGGGGGACGGCCCGCGGCGCCCTCCTCCTGACGGGCCTTCGCGCGCGGCCGGCGGCCCGGGATCGCGCGCAGCGCCTCGCCGATGTCGGCGACCTCGACCACCTTCATGCCCGCCGGGACCTTGCCCGGGTCCGGCGGCACCAGGGCGTGCGTGAACCCGAGCCGGTGCGCCTCCGCCAGGCGGCGCTGCACGCCCGTCACCCGCCGCACCTCGCCCGCCAGGCCGACCTCGCCGATCGCCACCAGGTTGCTCGGCAGCGGCGTGTCGGTCGAGGAGGAGGCCACCGCCAGGGCGATCGCCAGGTCCGCCGAGGGCTCGGTGAGCTTCACGCCACCGACCGTCGCCGTGTAGATGTCCTGCTTGCCGAGCTTCACGCCGCCGTGCCGCTCCACCACCGCCAGGATCATCGCGATCCGCGGCGACTCCAGGCCCGAGGTGGTCCGCCGCGGCGAGGGGATCTGCGAGTCCACCATCAGCGCCTGCACCTCCGCCACCAGCGGGCGCTTGCCCTCCAAAGTGACCGTCAGGCAGGTGCCGGGGACCGGCTTGTCACGGCGCGTCAGAAACAGGCCGGACGGGTCGGCCAGGCCGACGATGCCCTCGTCGTGCAGTTCGAAGCAGCCGACCTCGTCGGTCGCGCCGTAGCGGTTCTTGACGCCGCGGATCAGCCGGAGCCGGGCGTGCCGGTCGCCCTCGAAGGAGAGCACCACGTCCACCAGGTGCTCCAGCAGGCGGGGGCCGGCGATCTGGCCGTCCTTGGTGACGTGGCCGACCAGCAGCGTCGCCATGCCGCGCTCCTTGGAGGCGCGGATCAGCGCGCCCGCCACCTCGCGGACCTGCGCGGGGCCGCCCGGCGCGCCGTCCAGCTCGGCGGAGGCGATGGTCTGCACCGAGTCCAGGATCAGGAGCGAGGGGTTGACCGCCTCGATGTGGCCGAGCACCGCGCCCAGGTCCTGCTCGGCGGCCAGGTAGAGGTGGTCGGAGAGCGCGTTGATCCGGTCCGCGCGCAGCCGGACCTGCCCGGCCGACTCCTCGCCGGTGACGTACAACGTGCGGTGCCGCTCGGAGGCGGCCTTCGCCGCGACGTCCAGCAGCAGGGTGGACTTGCCGACGCCGGGCTCGCCCGCCAGCAGCACCACCGCACCCGGCACCAGGCCGCCGCCGAGCACCCGGTCGAGCTCCGGCACGCCGGTCGAGCGCGCCGTCGCGACCTGCCCGTCGACCTGCCCGATCGGCTTGGCCGCCGAGGAGACCGGCCCGGCCGCCGTGGTGCGGATCGGCACCGCGCCGTACTCCTCGACCGTGCCCCAGGCGTTGCACTCGGGGCAGCGGCCGACCCACTTGAGCAGTTGGGTCCCGCACTCGGTGCAGCGGTACGAGGAGCGCGGCTTGGCGGTGGTCTTGGTACGGGCAGCCATGCGGGCCACGGTAGCGCCTCGCACCGACAACGCCCGGACGTCACCCGAACGGCGTCGAACGGGCGAACAAGAAATCGGTCCTGTTACCCGAAAGAAGGACAAACGGCCGAAACCCTCCGGGCGGCGGGTTTCGGCTGCCTAACGTCGACGACGTGACCACCGGCCAGCCCCACCCCGTCGACGCCCCCTCCGACGCCTCCCCCGCCCTGCGCGCCTACGCCGCGTGCGTCGACGGCCTGTTCACCTACTGCCTGTCCGTGCTCTGCGAGCACGACGCGGCCGCCGCCGCCGTCCTGGAGGTCCGCGACCTGGCCCGGCGCCACGGCGACCGGCTCACCGACCCGGAACTGCTCCGCGCCTGGCTGTACGCGCTGG
The DNA here is from genome assembly GCF_044753345.1 of Kitasatospora sp. NPDC088391. Taxonomy (NCBI): domain Bacteria; kingdom Bacillati; phylum Actinomycetota; class Actinomycetes; order Kitasatosporales; family Streptomycetaceae; genus Kitasatospora; species Kitasatospora sp. NPDC088391. Next base: position 847,978 of record NZ_JBIVNB010000003.1, on the reverse strand, counting down.
CCCGGCACCGCTGCCTGGCCCGGCTGGACGGCCCCGGGGCCGCCGACGCGCCCCTCGCCGCCGCCCCGTCCGCGCTGTCGGCGCTGTCGGCACCGCCGCCCGGCACCGCCCGCGAGCGGCGCCGCGAACTCGCCTCGCTGGCCTGGCCGGAGGCCGCCGGCACCGACCCCGAGCAGCGCGAGGCGCTGGAGCTGGCGGTCCGGCACCGGCTGGCCGGCCCCGAGGTCGCCGCGGTGCTCGGCCTCACCCCCGAGGACGCGGCCGCGCTGCTGGACGCGGCCGGCGCCGAGGTCGGCCGGACCAGGACGGCGCTGCTGGTGCTCGGCGTCGGCTCCTGCCCCGAGCTGGCGCAGCTCGGCGGGGTCGGCGCGGAGTCCTGGCGCGGCTGGGTGCTCGGCCCGGCGCTCCGCCGCGAACTGGTGCTGCACCTGGTCGAGTGCCCGACCTGCCGGGGCACCGCGGAGCGCGTCGCCGGCCAGCTCGGGCACGGCCTGGCCGGGCTGCCGGGCCTGCCGCTGCTGGCCGCGCCGGGGCCGCTGCGCCCCGCCGCGGCGAGCGGCGGCACCGCCTTCCTGGCGGGCGCGGCGGCCGGCCGGCGGGCCGCCCAGGGGCCGGCCGAGCCGCGCTTCGACCGGCAGGGCTTCCCCCGGCACCGGCTGACGGCGCCGCCGCGCCCCTCGGCGGTGCGCCAGCGGGTGGTGACCACCGGGGTGCTGGCGGCCGTGCTGGCCGCGCCGGTGGTGGCGCTGTGGGGCGCGCACCGGGACGGCGGGGCGGAGCCGGCCTCGGCGGTGTCCTCGGTCCGGGTGGACGCGCCGACCGGGCAGCGGGTGCCGGTGCCGGAGCCCACGGCGGTAGCGGCGCTGCCGCCCGCGACGGGCACCCTGCAGTTGGCGGGCGCGGTGGCCGCAGAAACGTCCCTGCCGACGTTCCAGGGTCCGGTGGTTCCGGTGCCCTCGCACCGCTCCACCCCGCTCTCCAACCCCGCCCTGACCGCGGAGCCCGCCCCGCCCGCCTCGGTCGCCGACCAGCTGACCGTGGAGGCCGGCGAGTACGGCAGCCGCACCGTCCTCACCCTCACCAACTCCGGTGGCGACACGCTCTCCTGGCACGCCGTGCTGGACGTGGACTGGCTCCGGCTGAGCCGCGACTCCGGCTCCCTGGCCCCCGGCCAGCGGATCACCGTCACCGTCACCGTGGACGAGACCCGGGCGCCCCGGTCGAAGTGGACGGCGCACGTGGCGCTGCCGCCGTCCGAGGCGGTGGTGACCCTGGAGGGCGGCACCGACCAGCGCGGCGTCCCCACCCCGGAGCCGACGCCGACCCCGTCGTCGGGCCCCTCCGACCCGGCGGCCTCCCCGTTCCCCTCGTCCCCCTCGACCGGCACGCCCAGCGCCCCCGCCACGCCCTCCTCGCCGGGCCCGTCCGACACCCCGTCCGCACCGGCGTCGTCCACCCCGCCCTCCTCCGCGCCGCCCGCCTCCGGGTCCCCGGCCCCGCCCGGGCCGACCGGGTCGCCGGACGCCTCCCCCTCGGGCTCCGCCACGCCGTCCTCCTGAAGCCTGAAGGGGGCCGCCGGGACACCGGACGGGGTCGGCGGGAACGACTCCGTCCGGGCCGCACCGGGGCGCCGGGGACCGGCCCGAGCCGTCCGCCGTGGGCGAAACCGCTCTGCCGACGGGAGAAATCCGGACTCCCGGCGGATGCTTCGGGAACGCTCCACGGCATGGACATCCTTCTGCTCGGCGGTTCCAAGTTCCTCGGCCGCGCCTACGCCGCCGAGGCCCTCGCCCGCGGCCACCGCGTCACCACCTACAACCGCGGGGTCAGCCGCACCGACCTACCCGGCGTCGAGGCCGTCCACGGCGACCGCGGCAGCCTCGACGACCTGCGCCGCCTGGTCGACGGCCGGCAGTGGGACGCCGTGGTCGACACCTCCGGCCAGCAGCCGCACGACGTCGCGCAGACCGCCCGCCTGCTCTCCGGCCGGACCGGGCACTACGGCTTCGTGTCCTCGGTGCACGCCTTCGCCGACTGGCCCGCCCGGCCGGTCGGCCCGGAGTCCGAGCTGCTGGCGTGCGCCGGCGACCTGCCGCCCGACCAGCCCTTCGCCACCGCCCTCAAGGCGGGCTGCGAGCGCGCCCTGCTGGAGAACCACGACGGCCCGAGCGTGATCCTCAACTGCGGCCTGCTGATCGGCCCGCACGAGCCGATCGGCCGGCTCCCCTGGTGGCTCGACCGGGTCGCCCGCGGCGGCCGGGTCCTCGCCCCCGGCGCCGCCGACCGCCCGATCAGCCTGATCGACGCCCGCGACTTCGCCGCCTTCGGGCTCGACCTCGCCGAGCGGCGCGCCACCGGCCGGTTCGTCACCACCGCGCCGCCCGGCTCCGCGACCACCGGCGAACTCCTCGACGCCTGCCGGGCCGCGACCGGCTCCGACGCCGAGTTCGCCTGGACGGCGGACGCGACCCTGCTCGGCGCCGAGGTCGCGCCGTGGACCGAACTCCCGCTCTGGGCGCCCGCCGCCGAGGGCTGGCTCGGCACCTGGCAGGCCGACTCGACCGCCGCCGTCGCCGCGGGCCTGCGGATCCGCCCGCTCGCGGACACCGTCCGCGACACCTGGGCCTGGCTGGAGTCCGGCGGCCGCGCCGAGGTCGCCTACCGGCAGCTGGAGACCCCGCTCGGCCTCGACCCCGCCAAGGAGCAGTCCCTGCTCGGCAGTTGACGAACCGTCAGGTCGAGGCGGCCGTCAGGCCGGGCGGACCAGTCGGCTCTCGTAGGCGAAGACCACCGCCCGGCTCCGGTCCCGCAGCTCCAGCTTCTGCAGGACCCGCCCCAGGTGCGACTTCACGGTCGCCTCGGCGAGGTGCAGCACGGCCGCGATCTCCGCGTTGGACAGGCCCCGGCCGACCTGGACCAGCACCTCGCGCTCCCGGGCGCTCAGCCGCGCCAGCCGCTCCTCGTGCCCGGTGGCGGCCGCGCCCGGCAGGTGCGGGCGGCAGCTCTCCAGCAGGCGGCGGGTGATCCTCGGCGACACCACCGCGTCGCCCGCCGCCACGCTGCGGACCGCCGCCAGCAGCTCCTCCGGCCTGGTGTTCTTCAGCAGGAAGCCGGAGGCCCCGGCCGCCAGCCCGGCGAAGGCGTACGCGTCCAGGTCGAAGGTGGTGAGGATCAGCACCCGGCAGCGCGGCCGGTCCGCGACGATCCGCCGGGTCGCCTCGATCCCGTCCGTCCCCGGCATCCGGACGTCCATCAGGACGACGTCGGGGCGCAGCTCGCGGGCCAGCCGGACGGCCTCGGCGCCGTCCGCGGCCTCGCCGACCGCCGCCATGTCGGGCTGGGCGTCCAGCACGGTGCCGAACGCCATCCGCAGCAGCGCCTCGTCGTCGGCGACCAGGACCCGGATCGTCATGCCGCCGCCACCGGGTCGCCGCCGAGCAGCAGCCGGGTGCGGACCTCCCAGCCGCCGTCCGGGCCCGGCCCGGCCCGCAGCGTCCCGCCGTAGGCGGCGGCGCGCTCGCGCATCCCCGCCAGGCCGTGGCCGCCGGACGGGGCGGCGGGCCGCGCCGCCCGGGGGCCGCTGTCGGTGACCGCCACCTCGACCGCCACGGCCGAGCAGTCGACCCGGACCTCGGCCCGCGTCCCGGCGGGGGTGTGCCGGAGGGCGTTGGTCAGCGCCTCCTGGACCAGCCGGTAGACGGTGAGCTGGGCGGTCGCCGGCACGCCCCCGCCGCCGTTGACCGCCAGCCGGGTCGGCAGCCCGGCGGCGGTCATCTGCTCGGCCAGCGCCCCGAGTTGGGCGAGGCCGGGCAGCGGGTGGCGGGCCGCGTCCGGCTCGTCGGCGCGCAGCACGCCCAGCACCCGCCGCATGTCGGTCAGCGCCTGCCGGCCGGTCTCGGCGATCTGCCGCATCGCGGCGTCCGCCCGCTCGGGCGCGCGGTGCCGGACGTGCACGGCGGCGTCGGTCAGCGCGACCATCACCGACAGGTTGTGGGTGACGATGTCGTGCATCTCCCGGGTGATCCTGGCCCGCTCCTCGGCGACGGCCAGCCGGGCCCGCCCCCGCTGGTCCTGCTCCAACTGCGCGGCCCGCTCCCGCAGCGTCGCCAGGTGGGCCCGGGTCGTCCAGGCGTTCACGCCGAGCACCGCGGCGGCCACCGTGCTCGCGACGGCCGCGACCAGCAGGGTGGCGAACGCCCCGTCCGCCGCCCAGCGCAGACAGGCCAGCACCGCCCCGGCCGCCACCACCGCCCCGGCGAGCAGCGCCCCGCGCCGCCCGGTCTCGGCGGCGACCGTATACAGAGCCACCAACAGGGCGACGTCCGCCGGAAGTTGGACTCCCGTCAGCCACTGGACGGCCGCGGCGGCGGCCACCGCCGCGAACACCGCGCGCGGGGCGCGGCGGCGCCACAGCAGCGGCAGCGCCAGCGCGGCGGTCAGCGCGGCCGCGAGCGGCAGCTCCCGGGCCGGGTACGCGACCGGCAGGTGCAGCAGGAGCAGGACCGGCAGCACCGCCTCGCGCAGCAGCGGCGGCGGCCGGAGACCCGGGAGCCGGGCGGCCTCGGTCATCGTGCACGTCCCTGTCGTCTCGGCGGCGCGCTGGCCCCGCCCACGCTAGGCCGCCGGCCGGGCCCGGCGCATGGGCCCACCGGCCGAGAGCGGCCGCCCCGGGTACGACCGCAGGAGGAGGCCGGGGGCCGACCGGGGTCGCAACGCGGCCGCCCGCCCCGGCCCCCGGCTGCCACCCGGGTCGGTGCCCGGTCGGGCCCGCGGGCCGATGCGGCGGACCGGTGCCGGTTCGCAGGATGGCCGGGTGACCGAGACCCTGCCGGGACTGTTCCTGTCCCTCCCCGAACTCCTCGCCCTGCTGGGCGCCCTGGCGCTGGTGCTGGTGCGCTGGCTGCCCGCCGCCGCCCGGCCCCGCACCGCCGTCGCGGCGGGCGCGGTGCTGCTGCTGTCGGCGGCCGCCCTGGCCGTCCTGGGCCTGCGCTGGCAGCTGCTGCCGGTGCTCGCCGCCGGCGCCCTGGCGCTGCCGCCCGCGCTCTCCCCCGTGCTGCGGCGGTGGCGCGGCGCCCGGCCGGCCCGACGGGCCCCCCGCTGGCTGGCCCTGCCGGGCACGGCGGCCTGCCTGGGCCTGCTCGCGGCGGGCCCGGCCGCCGCCTGGGCCTTCCCGGTGCCGGTGTTCCCCGAACCCACCGGGGAGTTCGCGGTCGGCACCCGGGTCCTCCAGTGGACCGACCCGCAGCGCCCCGAGACCTTCACCCCCGACCCGGACGACCACCGCACCGTCGTCGCCCAGCTCTGGTACCCGGCCGCCCCGAGCCCCGCGGGCACCCCGCGGGCCCAGTACCTGGGCCGCACCGCGCAGGAGGCCCGGACCGTCTCCGCGGCCCTCGCCGGAGGCGTCGGCCTGCCCGCCTTCCTGGTCGACGGCGTCCCGGAGGCCCGCAGCCGGGCCGTGTTCGACGCCCCCGTGGCGAGCGGCGGCGGCCGCTTCCCGCTGGTGCTGTTCTCACCCGGCTCGGGCGGCGTCCGCACCCAGAACACCGCCTGGGCCGAGGAGTTGGCCAGCCACGGCTACCTGGTCGCCGCCCTCGACCACCCCTACGACTCGGCGGCCGTCGTCCTCGCCGACGGCCGCACCGTCACCGGCGCGACCTCCTCCAGCGGGGACGCCGACCGGGACGCGGAACTCGCCGCCGACTGGACCGCGATCCGGGCCGCCGACCTCGGCTTCGCCCTCACCCGGCTGGAAGCCCTCGACCGCGGCGAGGGCCACGACCCGCTGGCCGGCCGCCTGGACACCGCCCGGGTCGCCGCCGCCGGCCACTCGATGGGCGGCGCGGCCGCCCTGCAGGCCACCCGCCAGGACCCGCGCTTCGCCGCCGTCATCGACCTCGACGGCTTCCCGCACGGCCCCACCACCCCCGCCCTGACCCGCCCGGCCCTCGCCCTCACCCAGGCCCTGACCCCCGCCACCGACCCGCGCTACCTGCCGCGCCTCACCGAGGTCCTCGACACCGACACCGCCACCACCTACCGCCTCACCGTCCCCGGCGCCGCCCACCTCACCTTCATGGACGGCCCGCTCTACCTCCCCCCGGTCCCCCCGATCGTCGGCACCCTCGGCCGCACCGCCGCCCCCCGCATGGTCGCCGCGACCACCCTCGCCTTCCTCGACGCCACCCTCCGCGACCACCCCGCCGACCTGGCCCGCACCCTCACCGCCTACGGCGACCTGACGGTCCACCAGGGAAAGTGACCGGGCTTCCGTGCTCCGGGGCTTCGCTCTTCCGGGCTCCGGGGCTTCGCTCTTCCCGGGCCCGCCGGGAGCGAAGCTCCAGGGGCCCGGGGAACGGCGGTGCCGAGGGGCGGGTGACCGACGGGCCGCGAAGCGCCGACCCCGTTCCGGGCCGAAGGTCCTCGGCGAAAGCCCCGTGGCGCCCCGCCGTTCCCCGGGCCCCTGACTGCTCCCCTGCGCCTAGAAGGTCCGGCGGGTGACGAGTTCCGCGAGGGCGAGGAGGTCGTCGGTGCGGGCCGGGTCCGGGACGGCGGCGGCCAGGTGGCTGATCGCGGCGGCCATCCGGTCGCAGCTCTCGGTCTGGGCCCAGCCGCGCCCGCCCGCCCGGTCCACCGCGTCCGCGGCGGCGGCCAGTTCGGCGGGGCTGAGCGGCCGCCCGTTGGCGTACAGCTCGGCGAGCTCGGCACCGGCGGCCGTCCCGGAGGAGAGCGCGTGGACGACGGGGAGCGACTTCTTCCGGGCGGCGAGGTCGGCGCCGACCGGCTTGCCGGTGACCGCGGGGTCGCCCCAGATGCCGATCAGGTCGTCGATCAGCTGGAAGGCCAGGCCGATCTCGCGGCCGAAGGCGTCCATCGCGTCGGCGGTCTCCCGGTCGGCCCCGGCGTAGAGCGCGCCGATCGCGCACGCGGAGCCGAGCAGGGCGCCGGTCTTGCCCTCCGCCATCACCAGGCACTCGTCGAGGGTGACGTCGGTGCGCTGCTCGAAGGAGCAGTCGGCCTGCTGCCCGGCGCACAGTTCGACCACGCAGTCGGCGAGCCGGCGGACCGAGGCGGCCGCGGCGGGGTGCGGGTCCTCGGCCAGGACCCGCAGCGCCAGCGAGTGCATGGCGTCGCCGGCCAGGATCGCGCCGGTGGTGCCGAACACCCGCCAGGCGGTGGCCCGGTGGCGACGGGTGTGGTCGCGGTCGAGGACGTCGTCGTGCAGCAGGGTGAAGTTGTGGACGAGCTCGACGGAGGCGGCGGCCCGGACGGCGTCCTGCGGGCGCCCGCCGACGGCGGTGGCGGCGGCGAGGACCAGCGCGGGGCGGATCGCCTTGCCCGCGCCGACCGCGCTGGGCGTGCCGTCGGCCTCCAGCCAGCCCAGGTGGTAGCCGGAGATCAGCCGCATCGAGTCGGGAAGGGTGTCGACGGCGGCGCGGATCGCGGGGTCGACGACGGTGCGGGCGCGGGCGAGCAGGGCGAGCGCTTCGGCGGTGTCGCGGCCGTTCTCCGGCGCGGCGACGTCCTCCCCGTGCTGTTCGCGTTCGGGCACGGTGATGGCCATGGTGGGTCCTCCCCCTGGGCCGGCCCCGGCGGCGGGGCGGCGGAACGGCGCGCGGACGGGGTGTCGGCGCGCGGGGCGGGGCGGGGGGGGCCCCGCCGGGGGGGCCGCCCCCCCCGGGGGGGGGGGGGGGGTCTGGGGGGGGGGGGGGGGGGGGGGGGGGGGGGGGGGGGGGGGGGGGCCCCGGGCGGGGGGCCCCCCCCGCCCGGGGCGGTCAGTGGTGCCAGTGCGCGGTGTCGACGTTCTCCAGGACGCCGATGGCATCGGGGACGAGGACCGCCGCCGAGTAGTAGGCGCTGACCAGGTAGGAGATGACCGCCTTCTCGTCGATGCCCATGAAGCGGACGTTCAGGCCGGGTTCGACCTCGTCGGGCAGCGCGCCCGGACGCAGGCCGACGACGCCCTGGTTGTCCTCGCCGACCCGCATGGCGAGGATCGAGGTGGAGCCGTTGACCATCGGGATCTTGTTGCAGGTGAGGATCGGGACGCCGCGCCAGCTCGGCACGGTCTTGCCCTCGAAGAGGATCGACTCGGGGTACAGGCCGCGCGCGGTGCACTCCCGGCCGAAGGCGGCGATCGCCCGGGGGTGGGCGAGGAAGAACCTGGTGCTGCGGCGGCGGCAGAGCAGGTCGTCCATGTCGTCGGGGGTGGGCGGGCCGGAGTGGGTCTGGATGCGCTGGTCGTAGCCGGTGTTGGCGAGCAGGCCGAACTCCGGGTTGTTGACCAGCTCGTGCTCCTGGCGCTCGCGCAGCGCCTCGACGGTCAGCCGGAGCTGGTGCTCGGTCTGGTCCATCGGCTGGTTGTAGAGGTCGGCGACCCGGCTGTGCACCCGCAGGACGGTCTGGGCGACGCTCAACTCGTACTCGCGCGGCGCGAGTTCGTAGTCCACGAAGGCGGTGGGCAGTTCGAACTCGCCCTCGTGCCCGGCCGACATGCCGATCGCCGCCTCGCCCTTGTGGGTCTGCGGGAGCTGCGAGTCGGCGATGAAGGCGAGGATCTGGTCGCGCAGCGCCTCGGAGCGGTCGGCGAGTTCCTGGAACGCGGGCCAGGCCAGCACCATGGCGGTGCCGGAGGTGGTGGCCCGCACGCTGTACGGCCAGCGGCGGTCGGCCATGGTGAGCGCCTCGTCGCCGAGGTGGTCGCCGTCGGCGAGGGTGCCGAGCACGGTGTCGTCGCCGTACTTGCCGGTGCCGACCTTGTCGACCTTGCCGTGCGCGATCAGGTAGACCTCGTCGATCTCGCGGCCCTGCTCGATCAGCGACTCGCCGGCCGCGAAGTCGCGCTGGACGAAGCGCCCGGCGAGCTCGGCCAGCAGCGCGTCGTCCTCGAAGCCGCGCAGCACCGGGACCTCGCGCAGGGTGGGCGCGACGACGGAGACCCGTCCGGCCGTCTGCTCGAAGCCGACCCGCCCGCGGCCGACCGCGTAGGACAGCCGCCGGTTGACCCGGTAGGTGCCGCCGGAGACCTCGACCCAGGGCAGCGCGCGCAGCAGCCAGCGATTGCTGATCTCCTGCATCTGCGGTGCGGACTTGGTGGTCGAGGCGAGGTTCTTGGCGGCCGCCACCGAGAGGCTGGTCTGCTGCCCCGTCTGCGGAATCCCGGCGGTGGTTTCGGTCGTCATTTCGAAGGGGCCCCTGATCGTGTCGACGGCACGTTGCGGCAACCATGCTGACGGCCGTTCAGGTGACCAGGCAATCACTCGTGGGGGTGATTCGGGGGCACGGAGGGCATGGCGCGACCGGGTCCGGGAGCGGCCCGCCGGACCTGTCCGGAACCCGTCACGGAGCCCCGGTCCGAGGTCCGGTTCGAGGCCCGCGCGCTGCTCACCCACCCCCTGTTCGAATCAGGGCGGAACAGCGCTATGGTGGCCCCCTCACCGCGTGGTGGACGCCGCCGCAGCGCAGGCGAACCGGTCGGTGAACCTCCCATTGGCACGCCCTTCTCCGGGGAGAGCTCCGTGACCGCGCCCGTCCGCGTCTGGCTGAACCGCACCTACGCCGAGAACGTCTTCTTCATCGACCTGCTGCGGGCCGCGCCCCGTCCGGTGCACGTCCTGGCCACCCACGTCGATCCCGACTCCCCCGTGCTCGGCGCCGCCGACCTGGGCCTGCTGGAGCCCGACGGCCTGTCGGCCGAGGAGTACCTGGGATTCGCGCTGGAATTCTGCGCCCGCCACGACGTGGACGTTTTCCTGCCGCGCCTGCACCAGCTGGCGATATCCCTGCACCGGCGCGACTTCGAGGCGCTCGGCACCGTGCTGATCTGCCCGCCCGCCCCGGCGATCTCGCTGTTCGCCAGCAAGGTCGACGGCTACCGGGCGCTGGACGCGGCCGGGCTGCCCACCCCGCTGTGGCGGCAGGCCGACACCGCGGCCGAACTGCTCGCCGCGGTCGAGGAGATCGAGGCGACCGGCGCGCAGCCCTGCCTGAAGCCCGCCACCGGCGCCGGCGGCGAGGGCTTCCGCATCCTCACCCGCGAGCCGTTCAGCCTCCGCCGGCTCGCCGGCTACGTCGACACCAGGGTCCAACTCGACCAGGTGGTGCAGGCGTTGGAGTTCGCGGACGGCCCGGCCGAGCTGCTGGTGATGCCGTACCTGAACGGCCCCGAGGTCTCGGTGGACTGCCTGGCCGCCCCGGACGGGCGGCTGCTGGCCGCGGTCGGCCGCAGCAAGCAGGGGCGGCGGCGGGGCTTCACCGTCGAGCCGCAGTACCTGGAGCCGACCCGTCGGCTGGTCGAGCGGTTCGGCGTCGGCCACCTCTCCAACGTCCAGTTCCGGCACGAAGCGAACGGCCGCCCGGTGGTGCTGGACATCAACACCCGCCCCTCCGGCGGCCTGCACCAGCTCCGGCTGTGCGGCCTGAACCTGCCCGCCGCCGCCCTCGAACTCGCCCTCGGCGCCCACCCGTTGCTGCCCGCCCCGGAGGAACTGGAGCTCGGCGAGTACACCCTGGTGCCGAACGCCCGGCCGGTGCTGCCCCGGCAGCCCGCCGCGCCCGCGCTGGAGCGGATCGACGTCCCGGCCGCGCTCCGGCCCGCCGCCGTCGCGCTCTGACCGCCCGGGAGTCCGTCAGTCCGTCGGCCCGGACCAGTCCAGGGTCGGCGGCAGCACCCCTTCCAGGGTGAGCAGCCAGCGCTTGACCTCGATGCCGTGCCAGGCCCCGCCGAAGCCGCCGAGCCCGTCCGCGGCCACCACCCGGTGGCAGGGCACCAGCAGCGGCAGCGGGTTGGCGCCCATCATCTGCCCGACCGTCCGGGCCGGTACCCCCGGCTCGGTCGGATCGGTGAACACCCCGCTGCGGGAGGCGAGTTCGCCGTAGGTGACGGTCTGCCCGAACCCCACCCCGGCCTGCAGGCAGCGCAGCACGGCCAGGTGCGGCCCGGTGGCGAAGCGCCAGTCGATCGGCAGCTCCAGCTCCCGCCGCCGCCCGGCGAAGTACTCGTCCACCCGGGCCCGGACCAGCCCCGCCCGACGCTCGTCGGCGCACTCCGGGACGCCGATCGGCCGCCCCGCGAAGGTGTCGCCGGCGTAACTGGCCGCCGCGACGCCCCGGGCGGTGACGGCGAACCGCATCGGGCCGCTGGGCAGCGGGGTCGGGACGGTGACCCAGGAGAGCTCCATCCGTCCAACGTACTGCCCGGGCCGCCCGGCCCGGGGCGGTTCGGGGGTGGTCGCGGGGCGGCTCAGAGGTGGTCGCGGAGGTACCCGGACAGGCCGCGGCACCAGGTGGCGAGTTCGGCCCGGTCCGGGGCCTCGCCGCGGCCGAGGGCGGCGAGCTGCTCGGCGGGCAGCCGGCCGCCGGCGGACAGCTCCGCCAGTCCGGCCAGCAGCGCGCTCAGGCGTTCGGCGTCCGCGTGGCTGAGCATCACCAGCGCGTCGGTGTGGCCGATGGTCATCGATCCGGGCATCGCGTCCTCCTCGGTCCGTCCCCCGCGCCCCTTGCCTGCTTCCGCCCCCTCGTCCACCGTACGGCCGCCCGGGCGGCACCGCGCGGGCGTGCCGTCCGCCCGTTCGGCCCGTCCGGGTGGCCGGTCCCGGCCGGGCGGCGGAGGGTCGGGGCACCTGTGCCCGACACCCCGGGGCGGGCGCGGGCAGGTGGAGCAGGGCCGAGCCGGACAGCCGGACCGGACAGCCGGACCAGACAGGGAGCGCAGATGCCGCAGCAGGCCGCCGGTCCGTCCCAGCCGCCCAGCCTGCGCGAGCTGCTCCGCAGCCCCGGGTACGGGCGGCTGCTGCTGGTGTCGGCGCTGGTGGGCGTGCCGGTGTCGCTGGCGGCGTTCGGCTTCGTCAGTCTGGAGCACGAGCTGCAGCACTGGGTGTGGGAGTCGCTGCCGCACCGCCTGGGCCACGACCGGGCGCCGTGGTGGTGGCCGCTGCCGGCGCTGCTGCTGGCGGGTCTGCTGCTGGCGCCGATCGTGACCAGGATGCCGGGCCGCGGCGGCCACACCCCCGTCCTGGGGCTGGGCGGCCCGCCGACGCTGCCGGCCGAGACGCCCTCGGTGGTGCTGGCGGCGCTGGCCTCGCTGCCGCTGGGCGCGGTGCTCGGCCCGGAGGCGCCGCTGATGGCGATGGGCAGCGGGCTGGCGCTGCTGACGGTGCGGGCGGCGAAGCGGGCGGCCAGCCCGATGCTCGGGCCGATGCTGGGCGCGGCCGGGTCGTCGGCGGCGATCGCCACCATCTTCGGCAGCCCGCTGGTGGCGGCGGTGATGATGATCGAGGCGGCCGGCCTGGGCGGGGCGCAGCTGACCATGCTGCTGCTGCCCTGCCTGCTGTCCTCCGGCATCGGCGCGCTGGTGTTCACCGGCTTCGGCCACTGGACCGGCCTGTCGATCGGCGCGCTGAGCCTGCCGTCGGTGCCGAAGGCCGTGCTGCCGGACGCCGGGGACTTCCTCTGGGGGGTGCCGCTGGCGGTGGTGATCGCGCTGGTGGTGGTCGCGGGGCAGAGCCTGGGCCACCGGTTCGCGTCGTTCACGGCGACCCGGACGGCGTCCCGGACGGTGATCAGCGCGGTGCTGGTGGGCGTCTGCCTGGCCGGGTACGCGCTGGTGACGGGGCGGACCCCGGAGGAGGCGGCGCTGTCCGGGCAGGCGACGCTGGGACAGCTGGCGGCCGATCCGCACGCCTGGTCGGTGGCGGCGCTGCTGGCGCTGGTGCTGTTCAAGGGGCTGGGCTGGGGCGTCGCACTGGGGTCGATGCGCGGTGGCCCGATCTTCCCGGCGGTGCTGCTGGGCGCGGCCCTGGGCGTGGCGGCGGGCGGCCTGCCCGGGATGGGCACGGAGGCGGGCCTGGCGGCCGGGCTGGCGGCGAGCGGCGCGGCGGTGACCAAGCTGCCGGTGACCAGCACGGTGCTGGCGACCATGCTGCTGGGCGATCAGGCCGCGGACTCGATGCCGTTGCTGATCGTGGCCTCGGTGGTGGCGTTCCTGACCGCGACCTTCGTGCACCGGCTGGCCCCGGCCGCACCGGAAGGGCACGCGTCCGCCTCCCCCGCCGCGGATCGCTCCGCGGGCTGACGTTCGCGTACCGCTCCCGGTGGCGGCGTCGGCACGGCGGTCCCCTCGGCCGCCGTGCCGGTGGTCCGTGTCCTCCCCGCGGGCGGCTGAGCGGCAGGCCGCGGTCGGGAGGTCACGGGTCGCGAGCCGGTGCCCGGCGGCACCGGCGTCGCGGGTCGGTGGGTCAGGACCAGACGGTGTCCTGCCGGTTCGAGCGGATGCGGTGGCTGCTGTGCGATGCGCGCGTCATGGCGTTCTCCCCGTCGTGTGTCCGGCCGGTGTCGGAGGGTGTTCCGACCGGCCGTCCTGCCTGGGGTCCAGCATGGGTGACCGCGCTAATCGGTCGATAACATCGCCCTAACGTGTGCCGACGGGGAGTCGGGCCGGACGCACGCGGCGCGGGGGGCGAGCGGGTGCGCTTCGGACTACTGGGGAGCCTGACCGTCCACGACGGCGGCCGTGACCTCCCGGTCCGCGGCCCGCTGGCCCGGACCCTGCTGGCCGTCCTGCTCCTGAACGCCGACCGCCCCGTCCCGCTGGACGCGCTCACCGACGCCCTGTGGGGCGCGCACGCCCCCGCCACCGCCGAGGCCTCCCTGCGCAACCTGGTCTCCCGCCTGCGCCGCACCCTCGACGACGAACGCGGCGACCGCCTGCGCGCCACCCCCGCCGGCTACCGGCTCCACCTCACCGACGACGAACTGGACACCCGCCTGTTCGACGCCGCGATCCACCGCGCCCGCACCGCCCGCCACCAGCACGACCACGCCACCGTCCGCGCCGAGACCGCCACCGCCCTCGGCCTCTGGCGCGACGACCCCCTCACCGGCCTGGCCGAACTCGCCCACCGCACCCCGCAGTGCGCCCAGTGGCGCGAACACCGCCTGCAGGCCCTCGAATGGCGCCACGACGCCGAACTCGCCCTCGGCAACCCGCAGGTCCTGATCCCCGACCTCACCGCCCTGACCGCCGAACACCCGCTGCGCGAGACCTTCCACCTCCAGCTGATCCGCGCCCTCGACGCCGCCGGCCACCGCGCCCGGGCCCTGATCGCCTACCAGCGCCTGCGCACCACCCTGCGCGAAGAACTCGGCGCCGAACCCGGCCCCGCCGCCCGGGAACTGCACCGCACCCTGCTCGCCGAACCGGGCCCGGCAGCGGCACCGGCCCCGGCTTCGACCCCGGCACCGGCACCGGCACCGGCTGCTCCGGCCCGCCCCGCGCCCTCCCAACTCCCCACCCCCGCCGCCCACTTCATCGGTCGCGACACCCAACTCGCCCACCTGCTCGACGCCCTGACCGCCCCCGCCGACCGGCCCGCCGTCGCCGTGGTCAGCGGCATGGCCGGCGTCGGCAAGTCCGCCCTCGCCGTCCGCACCGCCCACCGGCTGCGCGACGCCTTCCCCGACGGACAGCTCTTCCTCAACCTGCACGGCGCCACCCCCGGCCTCACCCCCCTCACCCCGCTCGCCGCCCTCACCACCCTGCTGCGCGCCCTGGGCACCGCCCCCGGCACCGTCCCCGACGACCCCGGCGCCGCCGCCGCGCTCCTGCGCGGCGCCCTCGCCGGCACCCGCACCCTGCTCGTCCTCGACGACGCCGCCGGCCTCGCCCAGGTCCGCCCCCTGCTGCCCGCCACCCCGGGCTGCGCCGTCCTGGTCACCAGCCGTAGCCCGCTGCCGGCCCTCGACGCCGCCCTGCACCTGCGCCTGGACACCCTCACCGAGCGGGAGAGCATCGCCCTGGTCGAACGCGCGGCCGGCCGCGCCACCGCCGACCGCACCGTCCTCTCCCTCGAACAGAACGACCTGGCCCGCCTGGTCCACCTCTGCGGCCGCCTCCCGCTCGCCCTGCGCATCGCCGCCGCCCGCCTGGCCGCCCGCCGCCACCTCCCCGTCCGCGGCCTCGCCGACCGCCTCACCGACCCCCGGGACCGGCTCGACGAACTCGAACTCGACGACCTCAGCATCCGCCGGTCCCTCGCCCTGAGCCACGAATCCCTCCGCGCCTCCCCCCGCGCCACCGACCGCCGCGCCGCCGACGCCCTGCTCGCCATCGGCGCCCTCGACCTCCCCGCCTACTCCGCCCCCCAACTCGCCGCCGTCCTCGACCTCACCCCCGCCCGGGCCGCCACCGCCCTCGAACGCCTCACCGAGGCCGCCCTCCTCGACGAGATCCGGCCCGACCACTACGCACCCCACGACCTGGTCCGCGACTACGCCCGCGAACTCCCCGACCCCGAGCAGCGCCACCGCCTCACCCGCACCGCCCTCGGCTGGTACCGCGACCTCGGCATCCGGATCTCCCACGCCCTCGACCCCACCCAGCACACGGCACGCCTGCTGCTGCCGCCGCCCGCCGACGGCGAGCCGCTCGACCGGGACGGCGCGCTGGCCCTCGGCAACGAGGAGTGCGAGAACCTGGTGGTGCTGGTCGAGCAGTTCGCCGAGGAACCCTGGGCCGCGGCCGAACTCTCCACCCTGGTCCGGGGGTTCTTCACCTACCTGCGCACCCGGGGACGCGTCGCGGAGACCGTCCGGCTGAACGAGATCGTGCTCCGGGTCGCCCGCCGGGCCGGCGACCCGACCGCCGAGGGCTACGCACTGGGCGACCTGGCCGGCACCAAGTTCGCCACCGACCGGTACGAGGACGCCCTCACCCTGATCACCGACGCGCTGGCCGTCTGGCGGCAGGTCGGCAACCCCGAGCGGGAGCGCAACGCCCTGAACAACCGCGGGCTGCTGCTGAGCCACCTCGGCCGCACCGAGGAGGCGGGGGCCGCCCTGGAGGAGGCGCTGGAACTGGGCGTACGGGCCGGCGACCACCGCGGCCAGGCCGTCGTCCTGAGCGCCCTCGGCAACCTGGTCGAGGCCGAGAGCCCGCACCGCGCCATCGCGTACCACCGGCGCTCGATCGAGGCCGGTCGGCGCTGCGACCACCCGGACACCCAGATGGCCGGCCTCACCAACATCGGCTTCGCCCACCTCAAACTCGGCGACCCGGTCGCCGCCCTGCACCACTTCGACCTCGCCACCGCGGTCCCGAACGGCAACGTCGCCTGGATCATCGAACTGGAGACCTGGCGCGGCCGGATCGAGGCCCTGCGCCGCCTGCGCCGCCTCGACGAGGCCCTCGACTCCAGCCGCCGGATGCTGGACCGGGTCGCCGCCGATCAGGACGGCCACGGCACCGGAATGATCGAACACGCCCACGGCCTGGTCCTGCGCGACCTCGGCCGGCACGCCGAAGCCCTCGCCGTCTGGCACACCGCCCTGACCCGCCTCACCGGCTCCGACCACCCCGTCGTCGCCGAACTCCGCGCCCTCCTCGCCGCCGAATCCGCCTGACGCCCCCTCACCCTCCGCCCGCCCCGACGCCGACGGGCCGACCCCGAGGATCACCCTCCGGACCGGCCCGCTCGCCACGACTCGCCTGCGGAGCCCCCTGTCGGGTTCGAACCGACGACCCCCGCTTTACAAGACGAACCCGGATCATGACGGGGCGTGACGCCTGATGCCGCGTGGCGCTGAACCTGCAGGTCAGCGCCACGCGGCTGGTTTCGTGATCCAATTCCAGGCAGCTCGTGTTGCCCCGTCCGCTCACGCATCGCTCACGCGGAACCCAACCGCAGAAGGCCGTCGTCCTCAGGACGTGCCGGTCTGGTGGCCTTCAGGGCGTGCCTGGCCAGGAGGATGCGGGGCAGCCCCGCACCTGATACGTCGCCAACGCGCATCATCTGTCCGCCCCGACTACTGCACCTCATGGTTGCCAAGCACTCCTTGGGCTGCCGGGCCACGGCTCCACGTAAGCAAGCTCCACGGCCAGTTCCCCGCAGGCCGAAGCTCCGCGGTCGGCTGCTGACACCGCTCGGACATCAGGCCGACCCATTGCACAATCTTGTGCGGCAAGGAGCCACGCGAGATGCCCCCTGCCGATAGGATGAAGATGCCCGAGTCGAGGCGTCAATCCTGAGACAAGGCGGTTCCTGGTGAGCGAAGCCATTGACGAAGTTCTACCCGAAGCTCTCGATCGCAGGAACCTGCGTTTCACCAGCCTACATGTGGGCAATTGGAGAAACTTTACGAATTTTTCGGTAGATCTACAGCAGCGAATGTTTCTCGTCGGGCCCAATGCGGCAGGGAAGTCGAACTTTCTCGATTGCTTTCGATTTCTATCGGATATTGTCTCCGTCGGCGGAGGGTTCGAGGCTGCAGTCGCACGCAGAGGCGGCGTAAGCATGATCAGATCATTTGCTGCGCGCCGATACCCATCCATTTCCCTTCGGGTCACGCTTGGCAACGATCAGGTCCCCGCCGAGTGGACTTACGAATTGAAGTTCAAGCAAGATAATCAACGCCGCCCCATCATTGAGTCCGAGGTGGTTCTTTATCGAGGCCGCCAGCTTCTAAATCGACCCGACGTGGATGATGACGGAGATCTCGACAGGTTGAGGCAGACACACCTCGAACAAGTAAACGTCAATCGAGACTTCCGGCTAGTGGCGGAGTTCTTTTCCAGTGTCAATTACCTGCATATCGTTCCTCAGCTTGTTCGCGAACCCGATAGGTCCGTTGGGAAAAAGGATGATCCATTTGGTGGCGATTTTCTAGAGAAGATTGCCAGCACGCCCAAGCGCACACGAGATGCCCGCCTTCGGAAGATTGTAGAGGCGCTGCGAGTAGCGGTCCCGCAGTTGCAGGAACTGGAGCTACAAGCAGACATCCGTGGAGTTCCGCACCTGCGTGGAAAGTACCAACACTGGCGGCCACGGGGAGCTTGGCAGACTGAAGACCACTTTTCCGATGGTACCCTTCGGCTTCTCGGTCTCCTCTGGGCCGTCGCAGAGTCCACCGGCCCTCTACTACTGGAGGAGCCGGAGCTCTCACTTCACCCAGAAGTGGTGACCCACATTCCGCAAATGTTTGCACGTGTTCAGCGAAGGTCGAATCGGCAAATCCTGGTGAGCTCGCACTCTCCCGAAATTCTGAACGACGAGGGCGTGGGAACCGATGAGGTTCTCGCCCTGCTGCCCGAAGCCGAAGGGACGGCCGTCACCCGCATTTCAGACCGGAAAGATCTTCAGAGTATGCGGGATGCAGGAATTCCCTTGGGGGATATTCTGCGAGGACTTACTGCACCTGAAGAGGCTGGACAGCTTAGCTTCTTCGTGGGGTGAACGTGAATAAGGTGACAGTCGCAATCGAAGGGCACTCCGACGAAGGGGCCGTCCGGGCAATCCTGCGAGAATGCGGACTATCTGTTGCGATGATTCAGGGGAGGAATGGACGCGACAGCATCCTCAAGAAGCTTCCCGCATACAATAACGCAGCAAGATTTTCCCCCTGGTTTGTACTGGTGGACCTGGACTCCAGCGACGCCTGCGTCGTGGAGCACCTAAATGATTGGCTTCCCGAACCATCAGATCTCATGGTTTTCCGTGTCGCGATCTCAGAGATCGAATCCTGGCTCCTAGCGGACGCGGAAAGAATCTCCGAGTTCCTTGGTGTGTCACGCGCAAAGATTCCACGAGACCCCGACAGCCTGGCCGATCCGAAGCAATGCATTGTGAACCTTGCACGCAATTCCAGGAGACGAGAAATCAGAGAGGGGCTTGTCCCACGGCCACGCAGTGGAACCTCCATCGGCCCCACATACGTGTCAGATATCAGAGAATTCGGCCAGGCCCAATGGCGACCACGAGTGGCCGCCGAGGAGTCTCCCAGTCTGAGTCGCTGCATCAAGCGACTTGAGGAATTGGAGCGGAAGCTCCGTGGTTAACTTTGGGAACAGCAGGAAGCCCATTTCATGGCTTGCCAGCGCAGCCTGGTCCGGACATATGGCGCCACACTTCTAATTCTGGGGCACTGCCTTGGTTCTCCGTAGCCAGCAGGGCAGGGTTTTGAGGATTTAAAACCGGCACGTCAGAATTCCGCCACGGCAAGTGATCTTGAATGACCCTTCAGTTTCGATGGTAGATGCGACGATATCGTGCGCCCTGGAGACTGTTTCATTAAATGGGACGCAACATTGCTCAGCCCATGCTTCGTAGGAGGCCAGATGGGCGATTATCGGGTCTGGGTCGGTGACCTCGATGACCCCAGGCAGCTCCCGAAGTCGAATCGCACCAAACTCCTTCGAGAGGTAGCCGGGTGCCTTCTCCAGGGAGAATCGTGAGCTGAGCGAGACTCGCGCGGGCCCTTCAGAGATGCCCAGGATGTCACCCGCGGCCCTGGCCCACAGCCGATCCAGTTCCTGCTTGTCAGTGTCGCTGTTCGTTGAGGCGATGAGTACGCCACCAGGGCGCAGGACCCGAGCCAACTCCTTGATCGTGGCCGCGATGTCGCTGACGTGGTACAGCATGTGCAGGGCCAGCACGGCATCGGCGCTGTCGTCGGCAAAAGGCAGAGCCTGGGCGTCGGCCACCAGGACCGGCTTCTCGACGTCGGCGAGGATGCCCGCCGAGATGTCCATCCCGACGCCCTGAAGGTCAGGGCGGTCCTTGTGCAGGCGGCTGACGAACTTGCCGTTGCCGCAGCCGATATCGAGGACGATCCCGCTGGTGCCGGCCAGCTCTTCGAGGACGATCCCGGGCAGGTCGTACTGCGGCTGCTGCCACCGGTAGATCGACTGGCGGGCGGCCAGGTGGCGTCCGTCAGCGTAGGCGCTGTTCGCGAGGATGGACTTGTCGGCGACAGCGGCGTCCTGCTGTGCGGTGTTGCTCGTCACTGTGGCAGCTCCGGAGGGTTCGTGAGTGCGGGTCGAGAGCAGGCTTCTCTGACATTCTCACGGAGACTCAGGACGATCGGGGAGCCTGCGTAGGCGGGCTCGGCGAGACGGGTACTCAGCGCCCGAAGGCGGCTGGAGATGCTCGCTGTTCGCCGGTCCGGTGCGGCGTCCAGCACCACCGAGAGCTTCTCCTGCACGCCGTCGAGGTCACCGTGGGCGAGGTGGGCGTTGGCGAGGTCGAGGTGGGCGGCCAGCAGATCGCCGAAGGACTGTTCCTGCTGCGGCGCGGACTCGTACAGGACGATGGCCCTGGAGGACGCCTCGATAGCGCGGTTCACGTGACGCTGGCTGCCCAGGGCAAGGAGGGCGGTGCCAGCGTAGGTCCATTGCTTGGCCTCGGGAAACGTGAATACGCCGGGAAGATCCACGGCGGCTACGGCGCTCCGTGCCGCCTCGGCAGCTTCCACGGCCCATAACGCGCTCGCGCTGTCGCCGAGCGCGGCAGTGGCCCGAGCTTCGAGACTGAGCAGGCGGGCTGCGATCGTCCCGCTGTCCGCGTACGGCAGTCCGGATCTGGCCAGCTCGGCGGCCTGGTGGTGGTCCTGCTGCCAGTAGGCGATCAGGGACTGGACGGATCGAATCCAGGCCCGGAGACCGTTGTGGCCGGCTGACTCCGCGCAGCGCCAGGCAGTTCGCGAATGCGTAGCCGCAGCTGTGTACTGGCCGAGGTCGAGGGCGACGTGAGTGGCCAGGCCACAGAGGCGCCCGGCCTGCAGGTAGAGATGACCTGTCTGGTAAGGGTGTTGACGGCCTCGGAGCAAGTCGAACACCCCTCGTCGAAGGGTTCCGATGTCGTGGAAGAGCTCGGACACCGGCTTGCTCACGTAGTCCCCTGCCAGCCTCGCAATGTCCGCGTCGATCTGTTCAAGCAGCGTGTCGTCCACGTTGGACGCGCTCGCGAAGCGAAGGAAGAGCGCGGACTCTGCCGAGTCGGCTGCCACGGCCACTACGAGATCGTTGTCGTGGTCCGTGCGCCGGGCAGGCACAGGAGGCAAGGCGTCGCCGACGCTGCTGGACGGTGGAACTGCTCCGGAGGCTGCAGGGGGCGCTGCCAGTAGGTCGGCCAACTGGTTGACCGAGAGTTCCAGGGCGCGGGCGAGCTTCGGCCGCATCCAGGGCTGTGGGGTGCCCCTGCCGCTCTCCCATCGCCCCACGGTCGTACGGTCCACGTCGAGGGCTTCAGCCAGGGATTCCTGGGTGTGGCCGACAGCCTCCCTGCGCTGGATCAGCCGGGACCTCCTGGATGCCATCCCGCGTCCTCCAGAGGTACGTCAGTTCGTCCGTAGCCATAACAGGCCAGGTCATGCCCGGGTTTGCAGCACGGATACCTCATTGCCGCATCAATTCTGCTCTGGTTCACCGGCGTTGGAGACGGTTCTGTAGATACCTGCCGGGTGAATCCCGGCGCGAATCGGCCCGCTGCCGACCTCGTCCCGGTGAAAGGTCCGCGCTCATGTCCGTCGCCACCCGCCAAGCCATCACCCCCGCCCCGTTCGGCTTTCGCGTGCTGCCCAGCGCCGAGGCGGTGCCGAACGCCCGGCGGCGGGTGATACAGGCCGTGCGCGGTTGGGACCTGCCGCTCGCGGAGGACACGCTCCGCGATGTCGAGTTGCTGTCCAGCGAGCTGATCACCAACGCCGTGTCCCACACCCACGCCCCGTGCGTCGTCTGCGTGTCCTGGGACGGTGACCGACTGCGCGTCGAGGTGACGGACATTGGCCACGAACTGCCTGCTGCTGGTGGGATCGATCTCGACGCCACCGACGGGCGAGGGTTGTTCCTGGTGGCAGCGCTCGCGACGGCCTGGGGTGCCGAGCCGGACCCCGCTGGCAAACGGATCTGGTTCGAGGTCGGCACCACCGCCGCCGTCTCGGGCGACGAGCGGCTCACCGCGCTAGTGAGGGCCGCGGCCCCGAAGGCACGGGACGTAGTCCCTATCAGTGCCTGACAAGACTTCCTCCTGCCCCGACGCGGGCTTGGGGGATGCAGGTGGCCGCGCTGGTCAACAGCCACGCGGCAAAAGCACCCGAGGTTCCTTGCCAACGGCTTGCCCTGGCAACGGATCCATCGCTGCACCCACGACGGGGCTGGGCAGTCGGCCCGTCCCATGAAACCGAAGGAGTGCTTCATGCCCGAGAACCTGACGACTGGCGCCGAGCTGGAGGGCGACGGCCTGCTGGTCGCCCGTACGAAGGTCGCCGCGGCCCGCTCGCGTGGCGAGCAGCCGTCGGACGGCGGCTCCACCGGCCGAACCGACACCAACGACTGACGGCTGCATCACGATGACCGCCGAGCACTTCTCGGTGGTTGAGCGTCTGGGCGGGGATGACTTCCTCGCCCAGACGCTCGGCCGCAGCTTCAAGGTCGCACGCGGCGAAGCCGCGTCGCTCGCCGGGCTGATGAGCTGGGATAACCTCAACGCCATCCTGACCCACCACCGGTTCGAACCCCCTCGCTTCCGCCTCGCCGCCAACGGGGAGCAGGTGCCCGCGCACACCTACTCCCGGCCGATCACCACCCGGCGGAGCACCGTCTGGCACCAGCTCCAGCCCTCCGAGCTGCACCAGCGTCTCGCCGAGGGTGCCACGCTGGTCCTGGACGCCGTCGACGAGCTCCACCCCGGCATCAGTGCCCTGGCCGGCCAACTGGAGCGCTGGCTGCGGACCGGCGTGCAGGCCAACCTGTACGCCTCCTGGACTGGGACCGAGGGCTTCGGCGTCCACTGGGACGATCACGACGTGGTCGTCGTCCAGCTCGACGGCGCGAAGCGCTGGCGCATCTACGGCCCCACCCGCGCGTTGCCGATGCACCGCGACGTCGAAACGCCCGAGCCACCGCCCGAGGAGCCCGTCGCCGATCTGGTGCTCACCGCCGGCGATGTGCTCTACCTGCCTCGGGGCTGGTGGCACGCCGTCGCCGCCTCCGAGGGCGAGCACTCGCTGCATGTCACGTGCGGGCTGCAGAGCACGACGGGTGCCGACTTGATCACCTGGCTGTCGGAGATGCTGCGTGCCCACGAGGCCGTCCGAGCGGACATCCCGCGCTTCGGGACCGCCGAGGAGCAGCGAGCCTTCCTCGACACGATCGACAAGCTCATCGAGACCGAGCTGGAGAGCGACGACCTGATCGCCCGCTTCTCCTCCGCCCGCGACGCCACCGAGCGAGCCCGGCTCTCACCGTCGTTGCCCCACATCACGGCGGCCCCACCGGATGCCGACCTGCAGGTGCGCCTGGTCACCACGCGGCCCGCGCTCGCGGCCATGCCCGACGGCACAGTCCGGCTTACCGCCGGAGGCGAGGAGTGGACCTTCGCCGCCAAGGCCGAGCCGATGCTCGCGCTCCTCGCCGACGGGGAACCTCACCGGCTGGCCGATCTCGCTCAGGCCGCAGGCATCACTCTCGGCCAGGCGGCCGGTGTCGTGACGGAGCTGGTCGACGGCCAGGCCGCTGCGATCGGAGGCCCACGATGACCGCCCAGCTGGGCCTCGGCACTTACCGCTGTCACGATGTGGCCGAGGCCGCAGTGAGGGCCGCTTCCCGGGGTGCCAACTGGGTGGATACCGCGCCCAACTACGGGGGTGGTCGGGCGGAGGCGGCACTGGCCCTGGTTCTGGCGGCGTATCCGCATCTTCGCGTCTCCACGAAGGTGGGTTTCGTCCCTCCCAGTGCCAGGCGGATCGGCGTGCGCGCTGGTGCGCTGTCCGCCGGTGATGCCAAGCGCGGGCACTGCCTGGCACCTGACTACATCGCCTGGCAGGTCGCCCGTAGCAAGCGCATGCTCGGCCGCGTCCCCGACGTGGTGTTCCTACACAACCCGGAACACGACTGCCAGGAGGGCGCGATCGCCGACCAGCTCTTTGCTGCGTTCCTCGCCTTGGAGGAGGCGTGCAATCAGCGCGTCATCAGTTCCTACGGAGTGGCTACCTGGCGCGGCTTCAGCAGCGGGCTCTTCGACGTGCCTGCCCTGCTCGAACTCGCGGCCAAGGCCGGCGGCCCGCAGCACCACCTGCGGGCCATCCAACTCCCTGTCTCCCTCGTCCACCTCGCGCCGGTCGCCCAGGCGCTCGACGGACACGGCCCGCTGGTCGACGCCTTGGACGCGGGGCTGGAGGTGTTCGCCTCCGCCCCGCTCCACGGTGGCGAGATCCCCGGCATCCTGACCCGCGAGCTGACCGACCTGATCAGCCCCGACACCACGCCCGCGCAGGCTGCCCTCGCCGTCGTCGCCTCGACCACCGGAGTGAAACGCGTACTTCTGTCGACGGGGAATCCGGAACACTGGACACAGGCCGCCGATGCCGTCGGCCGTCCGTCATTGTCTCCGGACGTGCTGCGAAGGGTCGTTGATGTACTCGGAACCTGAGCCGGACATCGCCGAGCGGATGCGCGGGATGCACGCCACAGCCGCAGCGGCGCTCGACGCGACGCCGACCGGCTCGTGCGAAGCGTGGGGCTGGCGTGGGCGTACCCTCAGCCGCCCGGTTACCACGGCGTCCGGCGAGGTCTGGCTCCGCTTAGTGTCCGCCCCGGCCGACAAGGCCGGCGGAAAGCTCTGGGAGGGACCGCAGGAGGCGGAACGGCTCATGCCTCCTGCGGTACCCAGACCGCGCCTGCGGGAGCGGCGTACCTGGACCGAGGACGGGCACGGCTACCTGGCAGAGCTGTACGACAAGGTCACTGCCTCCACCATCACGACCCACGAGCCGATCCTCCGGGAAGCGCCTGACCTGGACGACGCCTGGTGGGACGGGCTCAGCACCGCCCTCGAAGCCATTGCCACCGTTCCCAGCGACCGGGTAGCGGTCCGGCAGGAATACCTGGATCGCGCGATGCCCCAGTACCTGGGCATCCCGATCGACACCAAGGTGCCCGTCTGGACGACGGCCCACGGTGACCTGCACTGGGCCAACCTCACGAGTCCGGCCCTTACGGTGCTCGACTGGGAAGGCTGGGGCATCGCGCCCGCCGGGTACGACGCGGCGCTGCTGCACTCGTACAGCCTCCTCGTGCCGGACACCGCCGCCCAGGTCCGTCACCGACTCGCCCACATCCTCGACACGCCAGCCGGGCAGTTCGCCGAACTGGTCGTCATCACTGAACTGCTGCAGACCACTACTCGAGGCGACAACCTCGACCTCGAGGAGCCCCTACGAAGGCGGCTCTTCGCGATCACCAGATGACCAGCCCTCGACCCCTGGTCGAGGGCCACGCGTTGGGTAGCCCTTGGGATATCCAACGCGCTGGCGCGCTCCTCTCAAGGGGCGCGGGACGGGGTAAGGAGTCCTTACCCCACAACTTGCTCCGCGAGGCACGCTGATCAGGTCAGCCCTGAGCGGCCCGCGCGGCTAACGCTCGTCGCCCGTCGTACACCAGCGGCGCTCTGCGAGAGCGAAGAACAGCGCACCTCCTTGTCAATCAAGGTGACCCCGGTGAAGTCCCAAGTGCTCCCGGCCGCGAGCGAGAAGCCGCAGATGGCCAGTTGGACGAGATCTCAACTGGAGGGCCTGACCGAGCGATAGTCTCTAGGCGTATCGGCAGCGCCGACTGGCGCGGTGGGGTGGGTGGGAGAACAGTGCCGGCAAGCATCACTCGGAACAGAAGGATCGAAAGGGCGGGGGTCAACGCGCTCCGCGCGCTCCTGGAAGAACATGATCAGATCGTCCAGGAGATCGATGGCGGCAACGACTTCGGCGAGGATCTATTCGTCATGCTCACTCGGGGAGGTGAGCGAACCGGTGCGTCGATCACCGTTCAGGTGAAGAGCGGCGACAAGTACAAGCGGGCGAACGGCTACGCGATCCCGGTTGACGCACATGCGAGTGACTGGAGGAATGCACTCCTACCCGTTTTCGGGGTGGTCTTCGATGTCGGATCACGACAGCTGTTCTGGGTCAACCTGACAGAAACCTTGGAATCGTCCAAGGATGCGTTGACCTGGATCCCTGTTCCTCGCGATCAGGAACTCCATGCAGGTAACCTCGACTCATTCCTGGAAGTCGCGCATGCCTTCGTCGAGAAGCGCTCGAGTCGGCGCACAGGCGAGACGGCACTCCAGGTCGCACGCGTGTCGGTGACATCCCGGTCAGCCCCGTCATGGTTCGTCGGCCGCGCCCAAGAGCGGCTGGCCATCAAGGCGAAGCTGGCCGAGAACGGTGCACGCAGAGTCCTTGTCTCCGGGATGGCCGGCGTCGGCAAGACGTCCCTTGTCGACTGGGTCACTGGGGAACCAGATACACATGCGGTGTTCCTCGGGGGCGTGATTGTCGCGGACATGCATGGCTTCTCGGTAAACCGCGAGCAATTGGCTCGCGCCGGCGCTGCCTACGCCCCACTTCTATCCGCGCTCGGGGTCACCGCTGGCGAGATTCCCCGAGACATCGAGAGCCAGGCCGCTCTCTACCATCGGATACTCGACACGTCAGGTGCAGCGGGCAGTCCGGTACTTCTGGTGTTCGACAACGTAGCTGAGCTCTCGCAAATCGCCGAGTTGCTTCCCCGAGGGACCGGCCATGGCGTGATCATTACTTCGCGCAGCCGACTAGGCATCATCGAAGGTGTCGAGACGATCAAGCTCGAGTGCCTCGATCCCGCGGAGTCGGAAGTCCTCTTCGGAAAGAGCCTGAGCCCCGACGACGATCGTCTCCGCGACTCGCTCCCGATTCGGGAGATCGCCAAGCTATGTGGTCACCTCCCGTTGGCGCTCAGCGTCTCGGCGGCGATCATGAAGGAAGACCCCGACCTAGCCCCTGCCGAGTTGCTGGCGGATCTGGCAGCTGAGAAGACCCGGCTGGACATCCTGCAGTTTGGAGACACGGCCGTCAGGGCGGCGCTACACGTCTCGCTTATCCGTCTCGACGAGAGCCTGCGGGCCCCGTTCTGCAAGCTGTCCATTCATCCGGGCAGTCAGATGTCAGAGCAGATCGTTGCCGCCGTTCTGGGCGAAGACGGCCCACAGGCGCGCTCAGTCCTCCGCAAGCTCGGCCAGGCCAGTCTGGTTTCGCGCGTGCCTGGAGCGTCTCGATGGAGGATGCACGACCTGGTCCATCTGTTCTCTGCCGAACAGTGCCGCGCGACGATCTCCGAGGCAGAACGCCTACTGGCGTTCGCCCGCGTGGCGGAGCTCTACGGCCAGATCTCGCACGAGGCCGACCTGACCCTGAGAGGAATGCCCGGAAGGAAGCCACCGCGGTTCGATGCCGTGGGCGATGCGCTGAGCTGGTTCGATGTTGATTGTGCGAACCTTCAGGCGACAGCCCGGCAGGCCCGGGAGTTCGGCATGACAGAGCAAGCGTTCGAGCTGTCGATGAACCTCCTCGTGTTTCTCGATCTGAGGGGTCGGGTCGCAGAAGCTCTGCAATCAGCGCAGACAGCACACGAGGCCGCGCGCCACGAGCGCAACGCCGAACGGCAAGTGAGAGCTCTGAACAACATAGGTAACGTCCTGACCAGCCTACGCAGGTTCGAGGACGCCATCCTGGCGCTGACCAAGGCGCTCGCCATTGCGGAGAGAATCGGCTTCCTCGACGGTCAGTGCGACGCCACCATCGCCTTGGGCGCGGCGGTCCGCCAGCAGCGCAGCCCCGCAGAAGCCATTCCAATTCTCGTCGAAGCGGTCCGACTTGCCCGGAAAAACAAGGATGTCAACGACCTAGGAACATCGCTAACGAATCTAGGAAGTGCCTATCGAGAGGCTGGCCTGCTCGGCCCAGCAGCCAGAGCATACGCCGAATCCATCCGGTATCACCGGATGTCAGGGGATCGCCGAAAGGAAGCATCCGGGCACGCTGGTCTCGGCACCGCACTGTTCCAACTGGGCCAGCTAGAACAATCGGTGAAATCGTTCCAAGCGGCCTTTGCTGCCTATCGGGAGGTCCAGGACGAGTTCGGCATCCATCTCAACCACCTGAATTTTGGCCATGCTCAGCTCGCCATGGGCAACCTGCCAGAGGCCCGCCGCTCGCTCCAATTGGCCCGCCACTACTTTCGCGATATCTCAAACGAGTTCCAGGAGGCGGCTGCGCTGACCCTTCTCGGCGCCCTCGAATGGATGTCCACCAATCCGAGCCAGGCACAAGTTCACTACACCGCAGCCCTCCGCATGTTTCGCAAGCTCGGTTCCCATCAACACGTAGCAGCCGTAGAGGGCTCCCTCCGTGAAATGTTGGGGGTGCACACGATCCCCGAGTAACACCTATAAACACTGCTGGTGGCTGCGCGCCCTCGCACGGCCGCCATCGGTTCGGCCTCGCCCTCCTGGGTGCGCCGCATGCGTACGGCGGTCGTAGGACCGTCGCACGCGACAACTTGCTGCGCCTGCGGCCCCTTCTCCCGCCATGGGGCGAGGCAACCCCTCAAGGAGCGGCGGATGGAGGGGACATCGACGACGGGTACGTCACGCTGGTCTGTGACGACGTTCCGTATAGCGTCGTGCTTGCCGATCCCGGCACTCGCACCATGGACGTACTGAAGGAGATCCGCCGGCTCACCGGGCTCAGCCTGTGGCACGGCAAACTCCTCATCGGCCAGCTTCCAGCGACGGTTCTCGAAGACCAACCCGAAGACACAGCGCGGGCAGCTGCCAGCGCTCTTCGCGCCGTAGGCGCTGTCGCCCATGCGGTCGAGCAGACCGACTGAGGATTCGTCCGCTACCCACCGCGTTGCAGCCGTCCCACGCGTTGCAGACCTGGTCAGAGCGGTACGGGTGGCGCTCGCGGGACGACAGGACCCGTTGCGGAGAACGAACCCGTCCCCGCCCTGAGCTGGGCGGGGACGGGTGGTACGACTGGCAGCGAGTCAGCTGCCGGTAGTGACCGGCGGCTCGGCGGGCTCGGGACAGTAGCGGCTCCAGGCGTCGAGGAAGCCGTTGCGGGTGAAGCCCTTGAGCTGCACGCCGTCCGGGAAGCGGATGTTCATCGAGCCGATGCCGTAGTCCTTGAGTAGGAGCTGCAGGCCACGGGCGCTCAGCCCGGTCGGTCCGTGCTCGGCCCACGGCGCCTCGTGGTCGGCCTTCAGGGCGGTCAGGAGGTGCTCGGTGGACAGGGCGTCCGGGTTACCACCGGCGGCGAAGACGCGGCGGATGTCGACCAGGATCCTCGTCTTCAGACCGCCGTCCTCGTCCTGCCCGGACTCGAACGCGGTCATGGCACGGCAGGCCGCGCGAGCCCGCACCGGCCACTCACCTCCGGCAAGGTCCGCGACCGTCACCAAGGGCTCCCAGGTGTCAGCGGCACGGTCGTCGACCGGCATGGGCGGCTCCATGTCGGTCGCCGCGTCGATCAGCGGCACCAGCCAGGTGTGAAGGCCGTCGCGCAGCTCGCGCAGGCCCGGGTTGTCCCGGTCAGAGCGGTACGAGGAGACGCGCTCGCCCGGTGCGCGGCGGCGCATGCGGATGACCACGGACCGGTCCATGATCGTGTCCGGAAGGTCCCCGATCCCGGCCAGGGCCGCCATGGCGAAGGTAGGGAACTTGACCACCTTGTGGTCCGGTCCGACGACCCGCAGGGTGGGGCGATTGCGCTGGTGACCGGCGTTCAGCAGGCCCCGAAGGTCTTCGTTCTTCTCAGCCGCCTTGACGGTGCCGAACATGGTGTCGGCCTCGTCCACGAGCAGGGTCGGCGGCTGGTCGGTGATCGACCGGAAGATGGCCGCCGAGGACGCGTTGACCGTGATGAGCGGGTCGTGCACGGTCTCGGTGACGATGTCGAGCAGCCGAGACTTCCCACAGCGCTTGGCCGGGCCGATCACGGCAAGACGCGGGGCATGCTGCCAAGCGGGCTGTAGATGGGTGGCGGCAACCCACAGCGTCACGGCATCCAGAGCTTGCTCGGATGGGAGGATCACGAAGCGAGCTATGGCGGATCGGAGTTCGCAGAGCAGCTCGGCTCCCGGCGATGACGGAGTGACCGGCAGGTCGCCGCTTCCGGTCATCCCGCCGAAGACGTCCGGGTCACCGACCTGTCCCGCCGGGGCACTGACCGGGTCAGCGGTGACCTGACCGGTCAAGGCACCGGGCTCCCGGTCAGTCCGGTCGGTCAGTACACCGTTCTGACCGACCGCCGGTAGGTAGTGACCGGGTTGACCGGGGACGGCAACGGCGGGCCAGCCCTTCGCCGGGTCTCCCGACGCAGGCTGGCGGGAAGTAGAGTTCACGGTGAAGCTCCTCGCTGGTGCGCACGACCTCGACCGTCGCGCTGCCACCGGTTGAACTGATTCGCTGATCTGGGGACTTCGTCCGGCCCTCGGTGTTGGTAGCACCGAGGGCCGTCGCGTTCCCGGCCTGCCGAGCCGATGAGCCGATGAGCCGATTGGGCCCAACTCGCAGGCGGTTGGAGTGCGTTGCGCCGGTTTGCGACCGGCGGGCGACGCGACGATACGACCGCCCTGGCGGAAGATCCACTGCTCGGCCGGCAGTCCTCTCACGGCAGACAAGCTCGTGGCTCGACCTGCAGCCTTGTCGTCACGCCACTGCACCGTCCGGCACAACGTCGATGCCCAGCAGCCGCAGGAGGTCTGCGGTGATCACCCGGTACTTCTTGCCCAACCGCAGCACGCGGCACGGGTAGACGTCCCGCCGCGCCAGTTCGTAGCCCTTGCTGCGGCCAAGGCCGATCGCGCGGTTGGCGGTGTCCAGGTCGATGGCGGCCGGCAACGCAAGCAGTTCCGCCCGGCTCATGCCCGCGAGCTCCTGGTTGCCCGTCTCAGTTCGCACAGCTGTCTCCATTCACGGGGGGCAAGCCCCGGTCGGCGGCCCCGGCAGGTCCGGGATCGAGGAGCAGCTTGCACCGCAATAAAGTGTCGATATGACACACGACGAAGTGGAATCTTGGTCGGCACAGGTCACGAGAACCGTGATCGCCGAGGTTCGTAGGTGCCGGAAGGAGCTGGGCATGACCGCGCAGGACCTGGCCGACGCCTGTGACGAGCTGGGCCACCCCATCCCGCGCAACGTCATCGCGAACTGGGAGTCCGGGCGTCGGCTGACCCTCACCGTCCCGGAGCTGCTCGTGCTCGCCAAGGCAGTCGACGCGCCGCCGGCCGCCCTGGTCTTCCCGCTCGGCGGGAGCACCAACGTGGACTGCCTCCCGCACGAGAGCCGAGACCCGTGGACGGCGTTCAGCTGGTTCACCGGTGAGGACCTGGACTTCGGCGACGCGGCCGTGTTTCGCGAGTACGCGCGCGTCGAGCACCGCATCCGGACCGGGCACCACGACGCCTGGCAACTCCAGTTCTCCGGTGCGAGGAAGGACTGGCCGCACGGCGCCGAAGCCAAGTTCGGCCGCCTCGTGAAGGCCGTTCGCTCGGAGCTCATGCCGATCCGGCACCGCATGCGCGAGCTGAGGCTGACTCCCCCACTGCTCCCCAGCCACCTCGCATTCCTCGACACCGATCACAAGGACGACCAGATGAAGGAGGGAACCCCGTGAAAGGCTCCACCTACCACCGCTGCTACTGCCGGGACGCCGACACCGGCAAACCGCTCGGCAAGGCCTGCCAGAAGCTCAGCAGCCGCAAGCACGGTTCCTACGCAATCCGCCAGGAACTGCCCAACCGTGAGGACGGCTCACGCCGTTCCTTCAACCGCTCCGGCTATGAGTCCCGGAAGACCGCCCAGGCCGATCTCGACCAGGTGCGCGAGCTGCTGCACATCCCGGACGCGGACGATCCCGAGGGCCTCGCGCAGATAGCCGATCTGTTGGAGAAGGTCGCCCACGAGAAGGCGCCGCTGCCCGACGTCGAGGAGACCCGTCGCCGGCTCGCCTCCGGCCAGGACCTCCAGAACCGGCTGACGGTCGGCGAATGGCTGGACCAATGGCTGGCGGGCAAGCACGGCCGCCAGACCGCGATCAGCCGGGACGAGAGCAGTATCCGGCTCTACCTCAAGCCGCGGATTGGTCACATACGGCTCGACCGCCTCCGGGTCCGGCACCTGGAGGAGATGTTCGCAGCCGTCGAGGAGGAGAACGTCGAGATTGCCGAGGCGAACGCCCAGCGGCGAGCCGCCATCGACGAACTGGCGCAGATCCCATGGAAGGGACGGGAGTTCCGCGCGCAGCGCAAGGCTCTCAAGGCTGCCATCGCCGAGATGGAGCCCTTCCGGCGGACTGTCAGCGCATCTACCTGCCAGCGGATCCGCTCCACGCTCCGGGCGGGCCTCAACGCTGCGATCCGGCGCCAGATCATCACCTTCAACCCGGCCTCCCACGTCGAGCTGGAGTCCGCGAAGCGACCCAAGCCGCTCGTGTGGACCGAGGAGCGGATCGAGCACTGGGAGCTGACCGGCGAGCGGCCGTCCCCGGTGATGGTCTGGACGCCGGAGCAGACGGGCCTGTTCCTCGACCAGGCCGCCGGGGACCGCCTGTACGCGTTGTTCCACCTGATCACCTTCCGAGGGCTCCGGCGCGGCGAGGCGTGCGGTCAGCGCTGGGCTGACACCAACCTGAAGGCCGGGCTCCTCACCGTGGCCAAGCAGCTCGTCGTGGACGGCTGGCAGGTCTACGAGGACGACCCCAAGACCGACGCGGGCGCCCGCACCATCGCCCTCGACTCCGAGACCGTGGCCGTCCTGACGGCGCATCGCGAGCGGCAGCGGGCCGACCGCGAGCAGTGGGGCGACGCCTGGGTCGAGACCGGCCGGGTCTTCACCAAGGAGAACGGCGAGTGGCTGCACCCGACCGCCGTCACAGACCGCTTCCGCGAGTTGGCCGACGAGGCCGGCCTACCGCCGATCCGCCTGCACGACCTCCGCCACGGCGCGGCGAGCCTCGCTCACGCAGCGGGCGCGGACCTCCACACGATCAAGGAGATGCTCGGCCACTCCTCGATCGGCATCACCTCGGATACCTACACGACCCTGCTCCCCCAGGTTGACCGGGCCATCGCCGAGGCAGCAGCGAAGCTCGTCCCCCGATCGAACAAGCCGCGCAAGGTTGCCCAGTCCACGGCGGCCACCCAGCCGACCAGGCCATCCGCTCACGCATCGCTCACGCAAACGGCCTCGGACAAGAAGTCTGAGGCCGGCGATGAAGCCCCCAGAAGGCCGAACCTGCAGCTCATCCGGGGTGGTAAGGAGAGCCCCCTGTCGGGTTCGAACCGACGACCCCCGCTTTACAAGAGCGGTGCTCTGGCCAGCTGAGCTAAGGAGGCGCGGTGACCGTGCGCGGGAGTCCGCGGCGGCACCAGTGGGCAGTGTACCGGGCGGGGGCGCGGCGGTGCGGGGGTATCGGGGTGGGGCCGGCGGGGTGGAGGGGGCGGGTGGTGGGGTCGTGACCGGATCGATGCGGAACTCGGGGGCGGCCGAGGGCTGACAAAAGGATGAACGGCCAGGTAGCGTCACGGGGAGTCGCGCCCGGCACCAGTGGTCCAGACCAGTCGGGGGCGGCGGCACCACATCCACCTTTACTCGGATCGTCCGGCACGTTCCTGCCGGTGAAGGAGCGAAGCACCATGGCTTCTGTGACGTACGACAAGGCCACCCGTGTGTACCCGGGTGCGACCAAGCCCTCGGTCGACGCGCTCGACCTGGAGATCGCGGACGGCGAGTTCCTCGTCCTGGTCGGCCCCTCCGGCTGTGGCAAGTCGACCTCGCTGCGCATGCTGGCGGGCCTGGAGGACGTGAACGACGGCGCCATCCGGATCGGCGACCGCGACGTGACCCACCTGCCGCCGAAGGACCGGGACATCGCGATGGTGTTCCAGAACTACGCGCTGTACCCGCACATGACCGTCGCCGAGAACATGGGCTTCGCCCTGAAGATCGCCGGCGTGAACAAGGCGGACATCCGCACCAAGGTCGAAGAGGCCGCCAAGATCCTCGACCTGACCGAGTACCTGGACCGCAAGCCGAAGGCGCTCTCCGGCGGTCAGCGCCAGCGCGTCGCGATGGGCCGCGCGATTGTCCGCCAGCCGCAGGTCTTCCTGATGGACGAGCCGCTGTCGAACCTCGACGCCAAGCTCCGCGTCTCCACCCGCACCCAGATCGCCTCGCTGCAGCGCCGCCTGGGCATCACCACGGTCTACGTCACCCACGACCAGACCGAGGCCATGACCATGGGTGACCGCGTCGCGGTCCTCAAGGACGGCATCCTGCAGCAGGTCGACGCCCCGCGCGCGATGTACGACCGCCCGGCGAACCTGTTCGTGGCCGGCTTCATCGGCTCCCCCGCGATGAACCTGATCGAGGTTCCGCTGGTCGACGGCGGCGTGAAGTTCGGCGGCTCGGTGATCAACATCGCCCGCGAGGACCTCACCAAGGCCGGCGACGCGAAGAACGTCGTGGTCGGCATCCGCCCCGAGCACTTCCAGGTGGTCCCGGCCGGCGGCCTCGAGGGCGTCGCGGTCACCGTGAACGTGGTCGAGGAGCTCGGCGCCGACGGCTTCGTGTACGGCACCACCCAGGTGTCGGGCGAGGACAAGGACATCGTGGTCCGCGTGCACAGCCGGGAGATCCCGCAGCGCGGCGAGACCATCCACGTCGTCCCGGTCGGCAACGAGCCGCACGTGTTCGCCACCTCCGGCGAGCGCCTCAGCCACTGACCCCCTGACCCCGCAGGCCGGCGCCGTCCCCGACGGCGCCGCCGCCCACGGTCTTCCGGAACCCCCTGCCCACGGCGGTCGGCAGGGGGTTCCGCCGTTCCCGCCCCCGGAGGCCCGCGCGCTCGCACACCCGCCCGCCGCGTCAACCCGTTGGCGGAACAAAACGGGACACCCGTCACTCGTTGGGGTAACGCAGCGCTCACAGCACGGCACGCAGCGCTACGCTCTGGGGCGTGAAACAGCTCGTTCGCCGCATCGGCCAGACCGTTGCCCTCACCCTGCCGGTGATCCTGGTGACCACCGGCACGCTCGCCGTCACCCGCGTCCCGTGGGCCCCGCCGACCGGGCTGGACCAGCAGGTGGTCGCGGCCTCCAGCAGCGGCGGCACCATCGGCCGCACCTCCACGACGCCCAACACCGAGGGCCTCGCCCCGCAGGACGCCCTCCGGGTGGACCTGCTGGAGGAGCTGAAGAACCACACCCCGGGCACGGCGCTCGACCTGCTGGAGCGCACCATGCGGGAGAACCCCAAGCTGACGCCGTACTGCACCTCGCTGGCCGGCGACCTCGGCCGCGCCGCGGTGAAGAAGTACCAGGGCGACCTGCAGCGCGCCCGCTCCTTCGCCCGCCCGGTCTGCGACGGCGCGTTCGCCGCCGGCGTGGTCGGCTGAGGCCCCGGAGGCAGTTCCGCGCCGGTTGACGCACCGTCAACACGCGGCACGCGGCAGGGCCCGTCCCCGGGTGGGGCGGGCCCTATCGTGGCGTCATGACTGCCGACATTCCCGTCCCGCCCGGCTCCGTCCCGTCCGGTCCCGCACCGTCCGGTCCCGCGCCGTCCGGTTCCGTCGCCCCCGGGGCGGTCGCCCCCGCCGTCACCCAGGCGGTGATCCTGGCGGGCGGCCAGGGCTCCCGGCTGCGGCCTTACACCGACGACCGGCCCAAGCCGCTGGTGGAGATCCCCGGCACCGGGACGCCGATCATCGGGCACCAGCTGGAGTGGCTGGCCGCCGAGGGCGTCACCGACGCGGTGATCTCCTGCGGGCACCTGGCCGAGGTGCTGCGCGACTGGCTGGAGAAGGCCGAACTCCCGCTCCGGGTACGGACGGTGGTGGAGAGCGAGCCGCTCGGCCGGGGCGGCGGGCTGAAGTACGCGGCGGCCGCGCTGCCCCGCCCCGAGGAGCCCTGGTACGCCACCAACGGCGACATCTGGACCAGGTTCAGCCTGCGCGAGATGGCCGCCTTCCACCACGAGCGGGCCGCCGTCGCCACGCTGGCCCTGGCCCGGCCGCGCATCCCGTGGGGCGCCGTGGAGACCGACCGGTTCGGCAACGTGCTGGACTTCATCGAGTCCCCGCCGTCCCCGTTCCTGATCAACGCGGGCCTGTACGTCTTCGCGCCGGGCTTCCGCGAGCTGCTGCCCGAGGTCGGCGACCACGAGCGCACCACCTTCCCGCAGCTCGCCCGGGACCGCCGACTGGCCGGCTACCAGCTGCCGCAGGGCTGCTACTGGCGGGCCATCGACACCGCCAAGGACCTCACCGAGGCCGCCAAGGAGCTGGCCGCCGCCCGCGCGGCCGCCCAGTAGCCCGGAGGACGAACAAGAGGGCCCCTCCCGGAGAGAAAGCTCCGGAAGGGGCCCTGCCGCCGTACTGAGGGCCCGTCAGAGCCCGTCAGGCCCCACCCGCCCCCGTCCCGGGGCGCATGCCCAGCTCCAGCAGCGGCGGGCCGCTGCCGAGCAGGCCGCCGATGACGCCGTGCGTGGGCTGCGGCGAGCGCGGGGCGCTGGGCGCCGTCCCACCGGCGCCGGTGCCGCCCGCGGACCCGCCGCCCGTGCCGCCGGCCCCCGTGCCGCCGCCGTGCTGCTGCGTCGGGGTGGACCCCCCGGACGGGGTGGCGCCCGCCTTGGGCGCCTTCCCGCTGCGGCTGGGCGACGGGGACGGCGAGGCCGTCGGCGAGGCCGGGGCCCGGCTCGGGGTCGGCTGGGCGCCGGAGCCGGCCGGGGCGGCCGGTGCCGGGGAGGGGCTGCCGCTGGGCCACACCGGGCTGCCGTAGTCGGTCGGCGGCTTCAGCGGCGCCCGGGTGTCCCCGGTGCGGACCGCCGCGCCGAGCAGCGAGCCGGACAGCATCGTCAGGCCGACCACCACCGCGGTGACCACGGCCCGGCGGCGCAGCATCCGCCGCCGGACCGCGCCGGGCTCGGCGGGCCCGTGCCGGCGGAACGCCTCCAGGGCGATCCGGCCGTCCAGCGAGGCGAACGGGGCGCCCGCCATCAGCAGCGGACTCCAGGCCGCGAGGAAGATCAGGTCGGGGGTGTCGTAGACCGGCACCGCCTTCCAGCTCACGGTGAACAGCAGCGCCGCGGAGAGCAGCATCGCCGCCCCGGCCGCGAGCCGCTGCCACAGGCCCAGGATGGAGAGCACGCCGATCACGATCTCCGCGAAGGAGACCGCGAGCCCGGCGCCCACCGGGTGCGCCATCGCGAAGTCCAGCAGCGGCTGGGCGACCTTCCACGGGTGCAGCGAGGACAGCCAGCGCATCATCGAGCCGCGCTCGCCGCCGTCGAAGTACACCGGGTCGCACAGCTTGCTGAAGCCCGCGTACACCGACAGCGAGCCGAGCAGCAGCCGCAGCGGCAGCAGCACCAGGCCGAGGTCGACCCGGCGGCCGGGGTACCAGGCGTGCTTGGAGCCCTCGACGAGCGACGGCACCTCCGGCAGCTCGCCCTCGGGCTGCCAGCGCCGTCCGGCGCCGAGCCGCACCGACTCGTCCAGCACCTCGGGGACGCCCGCGTGCGGGGTCTCCGCCGGGTCGCCGCCGGGGCCGTGCTGGCGCGGGACGGCCTGCAGCTGCTGGGTCTCCTCGCCCGGGAAGGCTTTCGCCGGGGCGGGCACGGTGCTGAGCCGGACGGCCTCCAGCAGCTGGGTCGCGGCGGTGTCGCCGGGCCCGGCCTGGCCGCTCCAGGCGGTGACCACCCGCGCCTTGCGGCGGGGCGCGGCACCGGTGACCGAGGCGGCGGTGATGCCCGCCAGCGCGGTGACCGAGGCCGCGGGCACCACGACCTGCGGGGTGACCAGCGGCCGGACGCCGTGCAGGCCGTACGGGTCGCCGAAGGCGGCACCGGCCGGGGCGTCGATCATCGGGGCCACCGGGGCGGAGAGCCTGACCCGGAAGCTGGCCTGGGTGCTGCTGAGCTTCGACGGGTCGGACGGCACCCGGACCGTGTTGAGGCCCGGACCGTCGTCTATCCCCGCGGGGCGCTGCCCGAGGCGCCGAGGAGTTCTGGTGTCCACACCCCTCTAACCGGGTGACGGGCCCGGAGGACACTCTCCCGGGTGGATTCCGGGAGAGGATTTGAAGTGATCATGAGAAAACCGACCGGGCCCGACCGGACCCGACCGGTTCGCTCACGAAAACGACGGCACCGCCCGCGGACGGTGACGGAGCGTCAGCGCTTGGCGCGCAGCCGGGCGGCCTCGTACAGCACGATGCCCGCGGCCACACCGGCGTTCAGCGACTCGGTCTGCCCCGGCATCGGAATCCGCACCCGCAGGTCGCAGGTCTCGGCGACCAGGCGGGACAGGCCCTTGCCCTCGGAGCCCGCCACGATCACCACGGGGCCGGTCAGCGCGTCCAGGTCGCCGATCTCGGCCTCGCCGTCGGCGGCCAGGCCGACCACCATCAGGCCGGCCTTCTGGTACGCCTCCAGCGCACGGGTCAGGTTGGTGGCGCGGGCCACGGGCAGCCGGGCCGCCGCACCCGAGGAGGTCTTCCAGGCGCCGGCGGTCATGCCGGCCGCCCGGCGCTCCGGGATCACCACGCCGTGCGCGCCGAACGCGGCGGCGGACCGGACCACGGCGCCCAGGTTGCGCGAGTCGGTGACCCCGTCCAGCGCCATGATCAGCGCGTCCTGGCCGACGTCGGAGGCCGCGTCCAGCAGGTCGTCGGGGTGCGCGTACTCGTACGGCGGGACCTGCAGCACCAGGCCCTGGTGGTTCAGGCCGCCGGTCATCTGGTCGAGCTGCGGGCGCGGGGCCTCCATCAGCGGGATGCCGCGCTCGTTGGCGGCCTGGAAGGCGTCCCGGACCCGGTCGTCGGTGTCGATGAACTGCTGCACGTACAGCGCCGTCGCGGGCACGCCGCCCTGCAGCGCCTCGACCACCGAGTTCCGGCCCACCACCAGCTCGGCCGCGCCCGCGCCGCCCCGGCCGCTGCGCGGGCCGCCGGCCCGGCGCATGCCCGCGCGGGACTTGGCGTCGCGCTCGCGCTTCAGCGCCGCGTTGGCGGCCCGCTGCTTCGGGTGGCCCTTGCGCTCCTCGCCGCGCGGGGTCGGGCCCTTGCCCTGGAGCGCCTTCCGGCTGTGGCCGCCGGTGCCGACACTCGCGCCCTTCTTCGATCCGGGGTTGCGTCGGTTCCTGCGCTGGCTGTTGCCGGCCATGGCTGTACTTCCTGTCTCTGCGTCTGCATTCGTGCGCGGGGGCCGCACCCATACAAAGGTACGGCCCCCGCACGCCCCGAGGGGCTACTGGTTGCTACGGGTTGATCGTCCAGCGCGGGCCGGACGGGGTGTCCTCGATCGCCAGCCCGGACGCGCCGAGCCGGTCGCGGATGGCGTCCGCGGTCGCGAAGTCCTTGCGCCCGCGGGCCGCCTCGCGCTGGTCCAGGACGAGCCGGACCAGTGAGTCGACCACGCCGGTCAACTCCTCGCCCTGCCCGTTCGAACCGGCCCACTGCGGGTCCAGCGGGTCCAGGCCGAGCACGCCGAGCATCGCCCGGACCTCGGCCAGCCGGGCCGCCGTCGACTCCTTGTCGTCCGCGCCGAGCGCGCTGTTGCCCTGCCGGACGGCGGTGTGCACCACCGCCAGCGCCTGCGGCACGCCCAGGTCGTCGTCCATCGCCTCGGCGAACGCCAACGGCACCTCGGGCGCGGCGTCGACGAGGCCGCAGCGCTCCACGGCCCGCTCGATGAAGCCCTCGATCCGGTTGAACCCGGTCTCGGCCTCGCGCAGCGACTCCTCGCTGTACTCGATCATCGAGCGGTAGTGCGGCCCGGCCAGGTAGTAGCGCAGCACGATCGGGCGCCAGCGCCGCACCATCTCGGAGACCAGCACCGAGTTGCCCAGCGACTTCGACATCTTCTCGCCGGCCAGCGTCACCCAGGCGTTGTGCACCCAGAAGTTGGCGAACTCGTCGCCGTACGCCCGGGATTGGGCGATCTCGTTCTCGTGGTGCGGGAAGATCAGGTCCAGCCCGCCGCCGTGGATGTCGAAGGCGCTGCCCAGGTACTTGTGCACCATCGCCGAGCACTCCAGGTGCCAGCCGGGCCGGCCGCGGCCCCACGGCGTCTCCCAGCTCGGCTCGCCGGGCTTGGCGGCCTTCCACATCGCGAAGTCGCGGGCGTCCCGCTTGCCGGTCTCGCCCTCGCCCGAGGGCTGCCGCAGGTTCTCCAACTCCTGGTTGGAGAGCGCCAGGTAGTCCGGGTAGGTGGTGACCGCGAAGTAGACGTTGCCCTCGGCCTCGTACGCGTGGCCGCGCTCGATCAGCCCGCGCATCATCTCGATCATCTCCGGCACGTGGCCGGTGGCCCGCGGCTCCGCGCTCGGCGGCAGGCAGCCGAGCGCGGTGTAACCCTCGTTGAAGGCACGCTCGTTGGCGTGCGCGATCTTCCACCACTCGGTGGACTGCTCGCGCCCCTTGGCGATCACCTTGTCGTCGATGTCGGTGACGTTGCGGACGAAGGTGACGTCGTAGCCGCGGTAGCGGAACCACCGCTGCATCACGTCGAAGTTCAGGCCGGACCGGATGTGCCCGATGTGCGGCGGTGCCTGGACCGTGGCGCCGCACAGGTAGATCGAGACACAGCCCGGCACCAGCGGGACGAAGTCGCGTACCTGGCGGGTCATGGTGTCGTACAGGCGAAGGCTCACAGCGACCAGGGTAGTGGGCGGCGGGGGGTGCCCCGCCACCTTCCGCCGCATTGGCGTGCCCGCGGTCGGCCCGCCGGGGTCAGCCCGCCGCGGGCCGCTCGTACACCAGGGCTGTGGCGATCGCCGCGAGCCCCTCGGCCCGGCCGGTCAGGCCGAGGCCGTCGGTGGTGGTGCCGGAGACCGAGACCGGGGCGCCGACCGCGGCGGAGAGCGCGGCCTGCGCCTCGTCCCGGCGCCTGCCGACCTTCGGGCGGACGCCGATCACCTGGACGGCGACGTTGCCGATCTCGAAGCCCGCGGCCCGGACCAGCCGGGCCGCCTCGGCCAGCAGCGCCACCCCGGCCGCGCCCGCCCACTCGGGGCGGGAGGTGCCGAAGTGCGCGCCCAGGTCGCCGATCCCGGCCGCCGAGAACAGCGCGTCGCAGGCGGCGTGCGCGGCCACGTCGGCGTCCGAGTGCCCGGCCAGGCCGGTCTCGCCGGGCCAGTCCAGGCCGGCCACCCGCAGCGGGCGGCCCTCCTCGAAGGCGTGCACGTCGGTGCCGATGCCGACGCGCGGCAGGATCGGGCGGTCCGTCGGGCGGTCAGTAGCCATCGGTGGCCCTCCGTCGGGCGAGTACGGCCTCGGCGAGCACGAGGTCCAGCGGGCGGGTCACCTTGAACGCCTCCTCGTGGCCGGGCACCACGACGACCCGGCCGCCGAAGCGCTCGATCAGCCCGGCGTCGTCCGTCACCTCGGCGCCCTCGGCGAGCGCCCGCTCGTGCGCGGCGACCAGCCCGGGCAGGTCGAAGCCCTGCGGGGTCTGCACGGCGCGCAGCGTGGAGCGGTCAGGCGTCTCCAGCACCGGCTCCGGCCCGGACGGCTGCGGCTCGACCCGCTTGACGGTGTCGGCCAGCGGCACCGCGGGCACCACCGCCTCGGCCCCGGCCCGGACGGCGGCGGCCACCGCGTCCACCACCTCGACCGGCACCAGCGGGCGGGCCGCGTCGTGCACCAGCACCACCCGGGTGCCCGCCGGGATCGCGGCCAGGCCGAGCCGGACCGACTCCTGCCGGCTGGCGCCGCCCGGGACGACCCGGACGTCCTTGCCGTCCAGGCCGTGGCTGTCCAGCAGCTGGACGACCTCGGCCACGCCGTCCGGCGGGGCGCACACCACCACCTGGCCGACCGCCCGGCTGCGGGCCAGCGCCCGGACCGCGTGCACCAGCAGCGGCACGCCGCCGAGTTCGCGCAGCGCCTTCGGGGCGCCGGGGCCGAGTCGCTCGCCGCGGCCGGCGGCCGGAACGACCGCCGCCGCGAGCTGTGCTGAGGCGTTCAGGTTTGGCTCCTTGGTCGAGGTGGGTATGGCCCGTGCCGAACGCGGATTCGCGGGCGGGCAGGCCCCCTTCCTGACTGCACGTTAGTGGAACCGCGTGCTCCACCGCGCCGCGCCCACACCCCTTCCGGGCACGGCGAAGCGCCCGAGGTGCCGCTTGGGGCACCACCGGGCGCTGCGTCAGGACAGCTCGGAACAGCTGAAGACACGTCACCGACGGCCGGTCGGGCGGACCGGCCGGGCGGCTCAGGAGGCGAGCACCTCGTCGAGCAGCGTCTCGGCCTTGTCCTCGTTGGTGTTCTCGGCGAGGGCGAGTTCGCTCACCAGGATCTGCCGGGCCTTGGCGAGCATCCGCTTCTCGCCGGCCGACAGGCCGCGCTCGCGCTCGCGGCGCCACAGGTCGCGGACGACCTCGGCGACCTTGATCACGTCGCCCGACGCGAGCTTCTCCAGGTTCGCCTTGTAGCGGCGCGACCAGTTGGTGGGTTCTTCGGTGTACGGTGCCCGGAGCACCTCGAAGACTCGGTCCAGACCCTCCTGGCCCACCACGTCGCGGACGCCGACGAACTCGGCGTTCTCCGCCGGAACGCGGAGGGTCAGATCTCCCTGCTGCACCTTCAGCACCAGGTAGGTCTTGTCCACACCTTTGATCTGGCGAGTTTCGATGGCCTCGATCAACGCAGCCCCGTGATGGGGGTAGACCACCGTGTCGCCAACCTTGAACGTCATGTGACAGGACCCCTTCCGTGGCTTACCAGAATAACACGCTTTTCGGCTGACCCGAAGGGCGTTTTCGCAGGTCAGGGCGGGTTCCAGGGCTTGACAACCACCCCCGTTGCATGCTTCGACCGATGTTCGAGGAGGGCTTCCCGCAGGTCGGAGGCGGTCTGACCGCGGGACGAAACCTCTGGTCACACTCCCGAAACCATGGTTGGATCTTGAGTTTTTGCCCCCGACGCGCCGGGCACCCCCGATCGTGATCGGATCGCGACACGGGGCCACCCCGTGAGAGCCGGATATGTGCGGTCGGTAGTGTGGCCCTCGACCACCGACCGTGACCCGTTTCCCGCGGGTCATCCCCACCAAGGAGAAGTCGCCGCCGTGAGCCGGAGCCTTCGACGCGGCGCTGCCGCCGCCCTCGTCCTCGCCGCGATCGTCCCGCTGTCCGCCTGCGGCGCGGGCAACGAGCCGGCCACGCTGCAGATCAAGCCGGACAACGCGGCGACGTCGGTGGGCAACGCCAAGCTCAACAACATCGTCGTGGTCGCCCCCGCGGGCAGCGCCGGCGAGTACTCGGGCCCGGCCACCGTCACGGTCAACATCGCCAACACCGGCACCGTCGAGGACGTGCTGACCGGCGTCACCATCGCCGGCGCCCCCGCCAAGCTGGCCGACGCCAGTGGCGCCCCCGTCTCCGGCATCACCCTCAAGCCCGGCCAGTCGGTGCTGCTCGGCGCCGCGGGCGCCCCGTCCGCCCAGGCCGCGAGCGTGAAGGTGTCGGTGGGCGGCTACACGCCGACCGCGTTCACCTTCAAGACGGCCGGCCAGGTCTCCAGCGACGCGCTCGTGCACCCGGCCTCCGACCTGTACAAGGGCTTCGGCCCGAAGGACGCCGCGAAGCCCTCCGCCGCCCCGTCCGCCTCCGCGGGCGCCTCGGCCGGCGCGAGCGCCCCCGCCTCCCCCGCCGCCTCCACGGGTGCGAGCGCCCCCGCCACGGCCGGTGCGGGCAGCTCCCCGAACCCGTCGTCCTCGGCCTCCGCGCACTGACGCCGCCGCGCACCGGCCGGTGCGCGCACGCGAAGGGGCCCCGCCGGTCGGCGGGGCCCCTTCGCGGTGTCCGTCCGCGGCGCGGTCGGCGGGCCTACGGCTCGAACTTGTAGCCCAGGCCGCGGACCGTGACCAGGAAGCGCGGGGCGCCCGGGTCCGGCTCGATCTTCGCCCGCAGGCGCTTCACGTGGACGTCCAGGGTCTTGGTGTCGCCGACGTAGTCCGCGCCCCAGACCCGGTCGATCAGCTGCATCCGGGTCAGCACCCGGCCCGCGTTGCGGAGCAGCATCTCCAGCAGGTCGAACTCCTTGAGCGGCAGGTCGACCTTGGCGCCGTCCACCGTCACCACGTGCCGGTCGACGTCCATCCGGACCGGACCGGCCTCCAGCGCGCCCGGGGTGGCCGCGCCGTCGTTGCCGCCGTCCTCGCCGCGGCGGCGGAGCACCGCGCGGATGCGGGCGACCAGCTCGCGGGTGGAGTACGGCTTGGTGACGTAGTCGTCGGCTCCTATCTCCAGACCGACCACCTTGTCGATCTCGCTGTCCTTGGCGGTGACCATGATCACCGGGACGTTGGAGCGGACCCGCAGCTGGCGGCAGACCTCGGTGCCGGGCAGGCCGGGGAGCATCAGGTCGAGCAGGACGAGGTCGGCTCCGTTGCGCTCGAACTGCTCCAGCGCGTCGGGCCCGGTGGCGGCGATCGCCACCTCGAAGCCCTCCTTGCGGAGCATGTACGACAGGGCGTCGCTGAACGACTCCTCGTCCTCGACCACCAGTACACGGGTCACGATCGGGCCTCCGGGGCAGGAAGTGTGGTTGCTGCTTGGTTTTCGGCGTCCTCGACCGGGGCCTGCCCGGCGGGGAGCCGCAGAGTGAAGGTGGAACCCTGGCCCTCGACGCTCCAGACCGACACGGTGCCGCGGTGCGAGGCGGCGACGTGCTTGACGATGGACAGGCCGAGGCCGGTGCCACCGGTGAGGCGGGAGCGGGCGGGGTCCACCCGGTAGAAGCGTTCGAAGATCCGCTCGCGGTCCTTCTCCGAGATGCCGATGCCCTGGTCGGTCACCGAGATCTCGATCAGCTCGCCGTCCGCCTCGCCCAGCGCCGCGGCGCTGGAGATCCGGCGGGTGGCGATGGCGACCCTGGTGCG
The DNA here is from genome assembly GCF_044753345.1 of Kitasatospora sp. NPDC088391. Lineage (NCBI taxonomy): Bacteria > Bacillati > Actinomycetota > Actinomycetes > Kitasatosporales > Streptomycetaceae > Kitasatospora > Kitasatospora sp. NPDC088391. Next base: position 803,456 of record NZ_JBIVNB010000003.1, on the reverse strand, counting down.
CGGCGGGCTGTAGTTGACCGCGTTCTCCACCAGGTTGCCGAGGGCGGCGGCCAGCTGGCCGCGACTGCCGACCAGGTAGAGGCCGGTGGTGCCGCCCGCGGCGATGACGATCTGCTTGGCCGCGGCCGTCTGCCGGCAGCGGTCGATCGCCTCGGCGATCAGCTCGTCCACCGACACCGGTTCGGGGTCGGTCTTGAGCTGGTCGTCCTGCACCCGGGACAGGTCGATGATCTCCTGCACCAGGCTGGCCAGCCGGGTCGCCTCGACCTGCATCCGGCCGGCGAAGCGCTGCACCGCCTCCGGGTCGTCGGAGGCGTCCGCGACGGCCTCCGACAGCAGGGACAGCGCACCGACCGGGGTCTTCAGTTCGTGCGAGACGTTGGCGACGAAGTCGCGCCGGATCGCCTCGATCCGGCGGCGCTCGGTCCGGTCCTCGACCAGCACCAGGACCAGCCGGGAGCCGAGCGGGGCGACCCGGACCGAGACCGCGAGCGGCTCGGCGGTGCGGGCCGCGGCGCCGGGGCGGGTCAGCTCCAGCTCCGCCTGGCGGATCTCGCCGTCCCGGCGGGTGGAGCGGGCCAGCGACAGCATCTTCTCCACCGCCACCTTGCCGCCCCGGACCAGGCCCATCGAGTAGGCCGCCGAGGAGGCCTTGACCACCTCGTCGCCCTCGCCGAGCACGATCGCGCAGGAGCGCAGCACCGAGAGCACGGTGTCCACGCCGGGGGGCAGGGCCGGCTCCTGCTCCAGCTCCTGCGCGGGGGTCCGGCTGTTGCGCCCCCTCGCCTGCTCGCGCTCGCTCCAGCGGAAGGCGATGGAGGCGGTGAGGCCGACCCCGAGCCCGGCTATGGCGCAGGCTGCAGCGGCGGCCACGTTCACGTCCATGCCAGCCAGCGTAAATGGTGGTCGGGCGGGCTCCGTAAGGGTGCGATCAAGGCATCGGCCTGACGTTGCCGAGAATTCACCTTCAGGCTGCTGCCGGTTCACCGCTCCGGCCGTGGGAGGTCGCCCGAACGGATCAGTCTGGGCCGAGCAAGCCCGTGTGGGCGGTGGCGCGGCTACCATTCGCGCCACCAGCAGTGGCCGCCCGCACGGCCCGCCCCCCGGCGGGACGGTCCCGGGCGTCCGGTCGGCACCGCCACCGACACCGGTACTGGAGGAGACAAGCGCATGCGCGACGCGTACCACGAGGAACTGGACTCGATCAGCGACGGCCTGGTCGAGATGGCCCGCCTGGTCGGCTCGGCGATGGGCCGGGCCACCACGGCGCTGCTCGACGCCGACCTCGCCCTGGCGGAGAGCGTGATCGCCGCCGACGAGAAGGTCAACGAGCTGCACCACGACCTGGAGAACCGGGCGATCGACCTGCTGGCCCGCCAGCAGCCGGTCGCCACCGACCTGCGGATCGTGGTCACCTCGCTGCGGATGAGCTCGGACCTGGAGCGCTGCGGCGACCTGGCCCGGCACGTCGCCAAGGTGGCGCGGCTGCGCTACCCCGCGAACGCCGTCCCGAACGACCTGCACCCGATCGTGCTGGAGATGGGGCAGCTCGCCCAGCGCCTGGTGGCCAAGGCGGGCCTGGTGATCGCCACCAAGGACGTGGACAAGGCGCTGGAGCTGGAGGCGGACGACGACGCGATCGACGCCCTGCACCGCGAGCTGTTCTCGCACCTGCTGGACGACCGCTGGCACCACGGCATCGAGACCGCGGTGGACGTCACCCTGGTCGGCCGCTACTACGAGCGCTTCGCGGACCACGCGGTCTCGGTCGCCAAGCGCGTGGTGTTCCTGGTCACCGGCGAGCACGCGGGCGACTTCGCGGCCACCGCCGAGTCCGCCGAGTAGCGTTCCCCGACCGGCCCGCCGGGGGCGTGCGGGGGCGCGAACCCGCAGCCCCCGCGCGCCCGTTGACGCACCGTCGGGGTGCGGCTTCACTCGGAGGGACGGGTGTGCACCGGGCTGCCCGCTTCCGCCGAGGAGAGGCCGCGCGATGAAGACCACCGGCACCCCGACCACCCCGCCGCACCCCGCCGTCCCGGCCGCGGCCGCCCTGCTGCCGGTCCTCGCGGCCGGCTGCGGCTGCGGCCCGGGCTGCGGGTGCGGCTGCCAGTCCGGCGCGCCCTGCCAGTGCGGCGGGGCGACGGGCGGCTGCTGCGGCGGCCACTGACGCGGCGCGCGCGGACGGCCGGGCACCCCCGTGCGGGGTGCCCGGCCGTCCCGTTCGGGCGTCGCGGTCAGGAGAAGTTGACGTCCATGCACTGGTAGAAGGCGTTGCCGGTGTCCGCGATGTCCCAGACGGCCAGGATCACCTGGTGGCCGGTCAGGCCGGCCGGCAGGGTCGCGGTGTGGCTGAGCGTGGCCGGGGGCTGCTTGCCGCCCATCGGCACGGTCAGGATCGGGGTCAGGTTGAGGTTCGACCTGGTGATCTTGGTGGTGGCGTCGTAGCCGGGCTTGGTGATGAAGTACCGGAACGAGGTGGTGGCGTGCCGCGCCTCGATGCTCCAGGTCAGGGTGAGCTGCTGGCCGGCCGTCACCCTGGTGGCGGGCCAGGCGCCGCCGCGCGGGTCGTCCAGCGGGGCCCAGCGGGCGTCGGCCCCGGCGCACAGCTTGCCGTCGGCCGGGCCGGAGTTCGGGAAGCCCTTGGGGCCCTCGACGCTCTGCGGCTCCCACTGGATGTCGCCGCACTTCTTCACCACACCGGCCCCGCACAGCCCCGCCCGGCTGGGCGGGGTGGTGACGTACCCGTGCGAACTGGCCGGGATCGCGGTCGCCAGGACCGCGGCGGCGGCGGCGAAGCCGACCGCCAGGATGTTGCGCTTGCGCATGGTGCTCCTCCGTGGGGGTGGATGGAGTGCACGACCGCGGGCATGCGGAGTGGGCCGCGTGGGGGCGACCAAGATTGTCATGCCCGCGCCGACAGTGCCCCCACGCTAGGAGCAGCCGCCCCACCCCGTCAATGGTCTGAACCAATCGATCTGGTCTGAACCACCTTTCGGAGGAAGGGAGTTGACGACCCGTCGGTCATTCGGCGATCGGCAGCTCACGGGCCCGCACCCGCGCCGCCCGCCGTAGCCCGGTCAGCTCGCCGTGGAAGCCGCCGCCCCGGTTCCCCGCCAGGTTCAGCGGCAGGTCCAGCTCCGCGATCAGCCGGCTCTCCAGGTCCCAGGGCTCCGGCCGGACCGTCCAGCAGACCCGGGCGTGCTCCGCCATCCACGCGCTCAGCTCGCGTTCGCCGGCCGCGCCGAAGGTGGTCCGCCCGCCGCTGCCGACCCGGCGCAGCTCCAGGCCGAGCAGGCAGCCGAGGCTGTAGCGGAGCGTCGACCCGGCGGCGTTCCCGCGGAAGTGGTACCGCACCCGGGTGCGCAGGCTCTGCCGGCTGGGCCGCCCCTCCGGCATGCCGCGCGGCGCGATGCCGACGTAGAGCAGCCGCCCGGCCGGCAGTCCGGGCCGGAGGGCGGTGGTGAAGTGCCAGCCGTAGACCCCGGGGCGGGCCGGGACGGGGGACGGGCGGGTCAGCACCTCCGCGGCGGTCCAGAGCCGTTCGGGGTGTTCCAGCGCGGGGTCCACGGAGCCTCCGGGGGACGGTACGGAACAGCCCCCTGGGCCGGGGCGTCGTTGCGCCGGGCAGGGGGCCGAGAGGTTGGGTGAGGGCGGCGGGGTGTTACTTCTTGCCCTGGTTCTTGACCGCTTCGATGGCGGCGGCGGCGGCCTCGGGGTCGAGGTAGCGGCCACCGGGGGTGAGCGGCTTGAAGTCGGCGTCGAGCTCGTAGACGAGCGGGATGCCGGTGGGGATGTTGAGGCCGGCGATGGCCTCGTCGGAGATGCCGTCCAGGTGCTTGACCAGGGCGCGCAGGCTGTTGCCGTGGGCGGTGACCAGGACGGTGTTGCCCTCGGCGAGGTCCGGCACGATGGCGTCGTACCAGTACGGGAGCATCCGCTCGACGACGTCCTTGAGGCACTCGGTGTCGGGGCGCAGCTCGGACGGGATCTCGGCGTAGCGGGCGTCGCCGGCCTGCGAGTACTCGGCGTCGGCGGCGAGGGCCGGCGGCGGGGTGTCGTAGGAGCGGCGCCAGAGCTGGAACTGCTCCTCGCCGAACTCGGCCAGGGTCTGGGCCTTGTCCTTGCCCTGCAGGGCGCCGTAGTGGCGCTCGTTCAGGCGCCAGCTGCGGCGGACCGGGATCCAGTGGCGGTCGGCCTTGTCCAGGGCGATCTGCGAGGTCCGGATGGCACGGCGCAGCAGCGAGGTGTGCAGCACGTCCGGGAGCAGGCCCTCGGCGAGCAGGAGCTCGCCGCCGCGGGCGGCCTCCTTCTCGCCCTTCTCGTTGAGGTCGACGTCGACCCAACCGGTGAACAGGTTCTTCTGGTTCCACTGGCTCTCGCCGTGGCGGAGCAGGATCAAGCGATAGGTCGTGTCAGCCATGGGGCCAGCCTAGTGGAGGGGGAATTCCGTTGACCGGGCCGTCCCTCCCCCGAGTAATGTGCTCTCAGCAGTTTCGCTACTTACGTTTCCAGCTGTCCGCGGGCGGCCGCCCCGCCCTGCCCGCGGCCGCCCCGGCCCGTCCCGCCCGGGAGCCGCCATGCCGCTGATCGCCCGTCTGGTCACCGAGGCCCGCAGAGCGGGCGGCGGACTCCCGCGCCGGTTCTGGTGGCTGTGGACGTCGACGCTGGTGAACCGCCTCGGCGGCTTCGTGGTGACCTTCCTGTCGATGTACCTGACGGCCGAACGGCACTACCCGCCCGCCTACGTGGGCCTGGTCGGCGGCCTGTTCGGGCTGGGCTCGGCGGTGTCCTCGCTCGGCGCGGGGGTGCTCACCGACCGGCTCGGACGGCGGCCCACCCTGCTGGCCGCGCAGCTGGGGACGGCGCTGTCCACCGCCGTGCTGGGCTTCGCCGACGGGCCGGTGGCGATCGCCGCGGTGGCCTTCCTGGTCGGCCTGACCAACAACGCCTCCCGCCCGGCGGTCTCCGCGATGATCGCCGACCTGGTGCCGCCCGCCGACCGGGTGCGCGCCTACGCGCTGAACTACTGGGCGATCAACATCGGCTTCGGCGTCTCCGCCGCGGTGGCCGGGCTGCTCAGCGCGCACGGCTACCTGACGCTGTTCCTGCTGGACGCGCTGACCACCCTGCTGTGCGCGGTGGTGGTGTTCGTGAAGGTCCCCGAGACCCGCCCCGGCTCCAAGGCGGCGGACGCCCCGGCCGGGCAGCCCCGGGTCGGCCTCGGCACGGTGTTCCGGGACGGCCCGTTCATGGCGGTGGTCGGGGTGAACCTGCTGCTCGCGCTGGTCGTCCTGCAGGGCTCCAGCACCCTGCCGGTGGACATGGCCCGGCACGGCCTGAGCCCGTCCGTGTTCGGCCTGGTGATCAGCCTGAACGGGGTGCTGATCGTGCTGCTCCAGCTCCCGCTGACCAGGCTGATGGAGGGCCGCGACCGGACCGCGCTGCTGGTCGCGGGCGCGCTGCTGACCGGCTGGGGCTTCGGCCTGACCGCGCTGGCCGGCTCCTCGGTCGCGCTGTACGCGCTGGCCGTCGCGGTCTGGACGATCGGCGAGATCGTCAACTCGCCGACCATGATGGCGCTGGTCGCCGAGCACTCCCCCGCCTCGGCCCGCGGCCGCTACCAGGGCGTCTACTCGCTGTCCTGGTCGCTGGCGGGCTTCCTCGCCCCGGTCCTCGGCGGCCTGCTGCTGCAGTACGCGGGCAGCTGGGCGCTGTGGGGCGGGTGCGCCGGGGCGGGCACCCTGGCGGCGGTCGCGTTCCTCCGGATCGGCCGCCGCGGGCCGACGCCGACGGAGCCGACGGAGCGGGTCGCCGCCGGGGCCCCGGCCCCGGCCGAGGTCTCCGCCTGAGCGGTCGTCCGGGCGGCGTCCGGGCGGTCGTCAGGTCGTGGAGCCGCCGACCTCGCTCTGCCGCAGCCGGACCCAGGAGTCGTGGTCGTCCTCGATGATCCGCTGGTACTCGTCGATCAGCGGCGCCAGTCGGGACGGCTCCGGCACCGCCGCGCCGTACTCGGCCTTGAGCAGGGCCAGCCGGCGGCGCAGCGAGGTCAGCCGGTGCACGGTGTCGGAGCGCTGGATCCACAGCGTGCGGTAGCCGAAGAAGGCCGCCCAGGCGGCCAGTACGGTGACCAGCGCGCCGGACACCAGCGCGGCGTCCGCGAACCGGCTGGCGGCGGGCTCGCCGATCTTCAGGCCGAGCAGCACCGTGACCAGCGCCGACAGGCTGACCGTGGCCATCTGCAGGGTCAGTGCCCGGCGGCGGTCCCAGTCGCGGCGGCGCCGGCGGTCCTTCAGCTCGGTGTCCAGTTCGACTTCGAGCCAGGCCAACTTCCGTTGAGTGGAAGCGGTTTCAGCATCCATCAGGTGTCCTCCCCGGGCGGGAGGATACCCGGATCAGCCCTCGGCGGGAGGGGTCTCGGTCGCCAGGTGCGCGAACGCGGTCAGGTTGCGGGTGGACTCGCCGCGCTTGGTCCGCCACTCCCACTCGCGGCGGATCGCGCCGGCGAAGCCCAGCTCCAGCAGGGTGTTGAACGGCTCGTCGGCGTTCTCCAGCACGGTGCCGAGCAGCCGGTCCACCGCGTCCGCGGTCAGCGCCTCCAGCGGCAGCCGCCCCACCAGGTACACGTCGCCGAGCCGGTCGATCGCGTACGCCACCCCGAACAGCCGGGTGTTGCGCTCCAGCAGCCAGCGGTAGACGCCCTCGTGGTTCTCGTCCGGGCGGCGGATCACGAAGGCGTTCACGGACAGCGTGTGGTCGCCGACCCGCAGCGCGCAGGCCGTGGACAGCTTGCGGGTGCCCGGCAGCGAGGCCACCAGCGTCCAGGCGTCGCCCGGGGCGGGCTCCCAGTCCACCCCCGCCTGGTCGAGGGCGGAGGCGAGGAGGGTGCGTGCGTCGTCCTTGGCTGCCATGCCCCCACGCTAGGCCCTGCCGGGCCGGGACGGGGTGTCGACCCGGTCACCCCGCGCGGCGCGCCGCCGGGCGGGGCTCCCCGGCGGCGGGGCGGGCCGGGTGACGGCGCGTCAGGGGCGGGCGGCCAGCCGGGCGGCGGACATCGCGCCGGTGTACACCTCGGCGGTGGCGCCCGCCGCCGCCGACCAGCCGAAGCCCGCGGCGTGCCGGGCCGCGGCCGCGCCGCGCTCGGCCGGCAGCAGGTGGTCGGTGGCGTACGGGAGCAGCGCGGCCGCCCAGGCGTCCGGGTCGTGGCCCGGCACCAGGGTGCCGGTGACGCCGCCGCGGACCGCGACCGGCAGGCCGCCGACCGCCGCGGCCACCACCGGGGTGCCGCAGGCCTGCGCCTCCAGCGCGACCAGGCCGAAGGACTCGCTGTGCGAGGGCACCACCAGGGCCGTCGCCGCCCGGTACCAGTCGGCGAGCTGCTGCTGGCCGACCGGCGGGTGGAAGCGCACCACGTCGCCGATGCCGAGCTGGGCGGCCAGCTTGAACAGGCTCTCCGGCCGGTCCAGGCCGCTGCCGGACGGGCCGCCGACCACCGGCACCACCAGCCGCTCGCGCAGCCCGGGCTGCCGCTCCAGCAGCCGGGCGACCGCCCGGAGCAGCACGTCCGGCGCCTTGAGCGGCTGTATCCGGCCCGCGAACAGCAGCACCGCGGCGTCCTGCGGCAGGCCGAGCCGGTGCCGGGCGGCGGCCCGGTCGCCGGGGCGGAACACCTCCAGGTTCACCCCCGGGTGGACCACGGCCAGCTGGTCCGGGCGGGCCTCGTAGTGGTGCGCCAGCTCGGCGGCCTCCTCGGCGGTGTTGGCGATCAGCCGGTCGGCGGCGCCCACCACCTGGGTCTCGCCGATCACCCGGGCCGCGGGCTCCGGGGTGTCGCCCTGGGCCAGCGCCGCGTTCTTGACCTTCGCCATGGTGTGCATGGTGTGCACCAGCGGGACGCCCCAGCGCTCCGCGGCCAGCCAGCCGACCTGGCCGGACAGCCAGTAGTGCGAGTGCACCAGGTCGTAGTAGCCCGGGCGGTGGCCCGCCTCGGTGCGCAGCACCCCGTGGGTGAAGGCGCACAGCTGGGCCGGCAGATCCTCCTTGAGCAGCCCCTCGAACGGGCCCGCCGTGACGTGCCGGACCAGCACGCCGGGCGCCAGCCGGACGGTCGGCGCGTCGTCCGAGCTGACCGCGCGGGTGAACACCTCGACCTCGATGTCCAGTTCGGCGAGCCGCTTGGCCAGCTCGACGATGTAGACGTTCATGCCGCCCGCGTCGCCGGTGCCCGGCTGGTGCAGCGGGGAGGTGTGGACGCTGAGCATGGCGATCCGGCGCGGCCGCCGGGAGCGGGCCGGGACCGGGGCCCACCGCGACTCGCGCGACTCGCGGCGGGGCGTGCGGACGAGGTGCTGGGTCACCTGCGGAAGCCTCCCTGGGCGCTGCCCGTCTGTTCTCACGGCCGACGCACGGCCGCCCGCGGCGGAGCGCTGCGGGCGGTAGGGCGTCGAACATCCCAACCGGAACGGCGCGTCCTGGTATTCCCGGACCCCGGAACGGCTCCGTCCCCGGTCCGGAACGGCTCCGTCCCCGGTCCGGACCCCCCGTCCGGGACCGGCCCCGCGGGAGGTGCCGGGCCGGGGGCGCGGCGGGCTTGCGTAGGCTTGGCGACCATGGCCGCAAGCGAGATGCCGTCGTCCCGGGGCCGGGCCGGACGGCCGGTGGGGACGATCACCCGGGGGACGACGAACACCAACCGGCTGCGGCGGATGGACCGGTGGATCGCGTACACGGCCGGGCGGGCGCTGCGGGCGCCGGCGGCCGCCCCGGTGGCGGTGGACCTGGGGTACGGGGCCGCGCCCTGGACGGCGGTGGAGCTGGCCGGGCGGCTGCGCGCGGTGCGCCCGGACGTCCGGGTGGTGGGCATCGAGATCGACCCGGCCCGGGTCGCGGCGGCGCTGCCGATGGCCGACCCACCGCTGCTGGACTTCCGGCGGGGCGGCTTCGAGGTGCCGCTGCCGGGCGGGGAGCGGCCGCTGCTGATCCGGGCCGCGAACGTGCTGCGGCAGTACGACGAGGACCGGGTGGCCGAGGTGTGGGCGCTGCTGTGCGGGCGGCTGGCCCCGGGCGGGCTGCTGGTCGAGGGCACCTGCGACGAGGTCGGCCGCCGGCACGTGTGGGTGGCACTGGGCCCGGAGGGCCCGCGGACGGTGACCTTCGCGGCCCGGCTGGGCGGCCTGGACCGCCCGTCCGACCTGGCGGAGCGGCTGCCGAAGGCGCTGATCCACCACAACGTGCCGGGCCGCCCCGTGCACGCCTTCCTGCGGGACTTCGACCGGGCCTGGGCGGCCGCGGCGCCGCTGGGCGCGTTCGGGGCCCGGCAGCGCTGGACGGCGGCCTGCGGGGCGCTGGCCGGGGACTGGCCGCTGCGGGACGGGCCGCCGCGGTGGCGGCAGGGCGAGCTGACGGTGGGCTGGGCGGCACTGGCCCCGCGGTAGGGCCGCACCGGGCGGGGCGGGGCGGGGCGGGGCGGGGCGGGGCGGGGCGGGGCGGGGCGGGGCGGGGCGGGAGCCTAGGGCCCGGGCGGCGGGAGTTCGAGCACTCGTTCGATAGTTCACTCGAACGAGTTATCGATTTCCTCTGGCGTGTTGACGCCCCGTCACGCCACCATGGGAGCGTTCGACCGGGCGGTCGCACCGGTGCCCGTACGGCACCTGAGCGAGCGTCAGCCCCGGCGGCGTCCGAGCTCGGCCCACACCCGCTCGAACGCCTCGTAGGACTCGGCACCGAACAGCACGAAACGCACCTCGTCCAGGTCGGGGCCCACCTCGACGGCGGTCGTCAGGGCGATCCGAGCGGCATCGTCCAGCGGCCAGCCGAAGATGCCGGCGGAGATCGCCGGGAAAGCCACCGTCCGCGCCCCCAGCCCGACCGCGATCCGAAGGGACTCCCGATAGCACGAGGCCAACTGCTCCGCCCGCGCCGCGCGGTCCTCCGGCCGGAACACCGGGCCCACGGTGTGCACCACCCAGCGGGCCGGCAGCCGGCCCGCCGTGGTCGCCACCGCCGTGCCGACGGCCAGCCCCTTGCCCAGGTGTCCGGCGCGCAGCCGGCGGCACTCCGCGAGGATCTCCGGCCCGCCCCGGCGGTGGACCGCCCCGTCCACCCCGCCGCCGCCCAGCAGTGAGCTGTTGGCGGCGTTGACCACCACGTCCACCTGCTGTTCCGTGATGTCACCCTGCACCAGCGTGATCTGCGTCACCGCCCCTCCACCCCTTCCGGCTCCGGCCCTGCGGCGGTGGAGACCCTACGGACACCGGCCACCGGACGCGTGGCAATAACCACATCGGCGCCGCTCAGTCGAAGAAATCCTCGGAGATCACGTTATGGTCGCGGGAAGCTTCCCGATGCCCGGTGCCACGCGGGCACCGCGGACGGACACCAGCCGTTGGCCTGTCGGGGAAAGGAAGGACCGACCGATGCCCGCTACGGGAGACGGGCGGGCACCCGACGCGACCACGAGCGCCGGGGCCGCCGAACGCAGCCGTGCCGACGAGGAGCACGGGCCCACGGCCGAAGCCGGGGGCCCCAAGGCCGAGCGCGTCCGCAAGGAGCGCGCCCGCACCGGCCGGGGCCGGGCGGCGGGCAGCGCCCCGATACCGCATCCGCGCGGCAACCCCGCGACCGCCGAACCCGCCCGGCCCGTACCGGACTTCCGCGCCCCCGACTTCCGGGTCCTGGTGATCGAGAACGACGGCCCCGGGCACCAGCTGTTCGAGTCGCTGGCCGCCGAACTCGGCGAGCACGCCGCCCTGCACCGGGTCGACGGCGTCCGCGAGGCGCTCGCCCTGCTGCCGCCGCCGGGCGGCACCGGCCGGCGCGGGCAGCGCTACCCCGACTTCCACTGCGTCCTGCTCGACCTCGGCGCGCCCGGCGAACTGCCCGCCGGCAGCGACGGCCTGGACGGGCTGCGCGAACTGCTCCGGCGCGCCCCGCAGCTCGCCGTCGTGGTGCTCACCGACGCGGCCGGCGCCGCCCTCGGCGCGGCCGCGGTCGCCGCCGGCGCCCAGGACTTCCTGCTCCGGCAGGACACCGGCGGCCCGCTGCTGGCCCGCGCGCTGCGCTACGCGGTCGAGCGGAAGCGGGCCGACGAGTCGCAGCGCCGACTGGTCGAGGCCGAGATCCGCGGCCAGGAGAACGCCCGCCTCCAGCGCCACCTGCTGCCCACCCCCCTGCTGGAGGGCGCGGGCCTGGCCTTCACCCGCCGCTACCGCCCCGGCCGCCGCCGCGCCCTGCTCGGCGGCGACTTCTACGACGCCGTCCGCACCCCCGACGGCCGGGTGCACGTGGTGATCGGCGACGTCTGCGGCCACGGCCCCGACGAGGCCGCGCTCGGCGTCGCGCTGCGGATAGCGTGGCGGACGCTGGTGTTCGCCGGGCTGACCGGCCAGCAGCTCCTGACCACCCTCCAGCACGTGCTGGAGCACGAGCGCCGCAGCGACGAGATCTTCGCGACGCTGTGCATGGTCGTGCTGGACGCGCCCGGCGGGGCGGACGGCCCCGAGTCCGCGCAGCTCTACCTGGCCGGGCACCCCGCGCCGCTGCTGCTCGGCCCCGAGGCGCCGGTGCTGCTGCCCTCCGACCAGGCCGGCCCCGCGCTCGGCCTGCTCCCCTGCGACACCACCGACTCGGTCTGGCCGCCGCTGCGGGTCGGCCTCGCCCCCGGCTGGCGGCTGCTGCTGTACACCGACGGCCTGATCGAGGGGAAGGTCGGCGCGGGCTCGCCCCGGCTCGGCCAGGAGGGCCTGATCGGCCTGATCGCCGACCACCAGGCCGCCGGCCTGTCCCGGGGCCGGCTGGTCGACTCGGCGATCGCCGAGGTCGAGGAGCTGAACGGCGGGGCGCTCACCGACGACGTCGCGGTGCTGCTGCTGGAGCGCAACCCGCTGCCGGTGATCATGGGCTGACGGCCCGTCGGAACTCCCGGCGGAACTCCCGGTGGCACGAGCAGGAAGGGCGGACCCGCTCGGTGCGGGTCCGCCCTTCCTGCTGTTCCTGCCCGTGCCCGTCCCCGACGGGGCGTCACCAGGGGCCGTACGGGCCCTGGTTGCTCCGGCCGCCGCGGCCGCGGCCGTCGGTCAGCAGCTTGATCGCGGGCCGGACGTCCACCATGTAGACGATCGCGGCGACCAGGCCGACCAGCGTCAGCAGGCCGGTGACCGGGTTGGCGCCGAACAGCAGGTCGGCGCCGAGGGCCAGGGCGAGCACGACCACCCAGAAGGTCTTGGTCTTCTTGTCGGCCGCCCGGTAGGCGTCGTCGCGGCGGATCACCGCGTCGGCGAGCGCGAACGCCTTGTAGCAGATGATCGCCGTGGCCAACCACCAGAACGGGTTCAGGAGGTCGATGTACATGAACTGCACCTGGGGCTCCTCACTCTCCGTCCCATCGTGGCACGGCCGCTGTCCGAGTCAACGGCGCCCGGCGGTGCGGCGTTCCCCCGCACCGGGCGCCCGGGCTCACTCCGCGGACTTGGACGCGCCGCTCTTCCGGGCCCGGGCCGCCTTCTTCGCGGCCGGCTTCGGCTCGGCGGCGGGCTCCTCGTCCACCACGACCTCGGCGACCTCGACGACCTCGACCTCCTCGACCACCAGGTCGTCCTCGGCGGCGGGCCGCTCGGCCTGCGGGGCCTCCGGCTCGGCCTCCTGCGGCTGCGGGGCGTTGGCGGCGTCCACCACGGTGCGGCCGCGGACGGCCAGCTCGTCGTAGACCTCCTTCGCCTTGACCGCGAACTCCAGCGCCCGGCCGACCTGCTGCATCGCGAACTCCTGCGCCTTGGCCTGGAGTTCCTTCACATCGGTGGGCAGCGCGTTGACCGCCTCGGTGACCTTCGCCTGGGCGCCGACCAGTGCGGCCCCGGCGTCCTGCAGGGCGGTGGCGGCCTTCTCCTGGGTGCCCTTGCGGTCCGCGGCCAGCGACTCCAGCTGGGCCGGGACCTCGCGGAGCTTCTCGTACGCCAGGTCGCCGGCCCCGGCCAGCGCGTACAGCGGGGTCGGGTCGGTCAGGGTCTTCTTCAGGTCTTCGGAGATCGGCATCTCGGGTCCTCTCGGAGTGGCGCCGCCCGGTCGGGTCGTGCGGCGTCCGGTCACGCGGGGTCGGCTCCCGCAGGGTCGGTCGGGTGGGCGGCGGAGCCGCCGGGCGGGCCGTCGGCGCCCTGGTTCTCCTTCAGGAACGCCTCGTAGACCGCCAGCAGGGCCTGCTTCTGCCGCTCGCTGATCAGCGGATCGGCGAGGATCGCGGCCCGCAGGCCCGGCCCCCGCTCGTCCCGCTCCTCCAGGATCCCGGCCTGCACGTACAGCGTCTCCGCCGAGATCCGCAACGCCTTGGCGATCTGCTGGAGGATCTCCGCACTGGGCTTGCGCAGCCCGCGCTCGATCTGGCTCAGATACGGATTGGACACCCCGGCGGCATCGGCCAACTGCCGCAGCGAGTACTGCGCGTTCCGCCGCTGCTCCCGGATGTACTCGCCGAGCGAGCCCACGTTCAGTGCCGCCATACCCGCAGTCTGCCCCGTCCTGCTTGCAATTGCAAGCAGACCGCTAGCGCCTGCAAACTCCGCCGCGCCGCCACTTCCCGCGGAACCGGACTCCTCCGCCGTGCCGTCGGTCACGGCATGCATCCGACAATTCGGCGTGGCGGCACCTTCCTCCGACAGCTGCTGCTCTTCGGCCGGCTCGAAGCACGGAGCTGCACCGTCGCCATCGCGCTGTTCGCCGGCATGGCCCTGGTCCGCGTGCTTCCGGCGACTCCCGTCGCCCCCTACGACCTCCTGCTCCTCTACGGATCGCTGCTGACGGTGCTGGCCTGGTTCGTCCGCCGGGAGTCCCGGCGCGAGATCGCGGTGATCGCCGCCTGCCATCTCCTCGGCCTGGCGCTCGAACTGGTGAAGGTCCGCGTCGGCTCCTGGAGCTACCCCGAATCGGCCCTGACCAAGATCGCCGGCGTCCCGCTCTACAGCGGCTTCATGTACGCCGCCGTCGGCAGCTACGTCTGCGCGACCTGGCGCACCATGGATCTGGAGGTCAGCAGGTACCGGCCCCACGTGGTCGCCGCGCTCGCGGGAGCCGCCTACCTGAACTTCCTCACCGACCACTGGCTCCCCGACCTGCGCTGGGCGCTCGCCCTGGCACTGTTCTGGGTGTCCGCGGGAAGCATGCTCCACTTCACCATCGGTCGGACCAGGCACCGGATGCCCTTGGCCCTCGCCTTCGCCCTCGTCGGCTTCCTGCTCTGGCTCGCCGAGAACATCGCCACCCGCCTGAGCGCCTGGCGGTACCCCTACCAACTACCGACCTGGCATCCGGTGTCGGTCGCCACGTGGTCGTCCTGGGCGCTGCTGATACCGGTGATGTTCGTACTCACCCACCGGCTGGTCGGTCCACCAGGACGCCGGAGACCGTGAAGATCGGCACCGGCGCCTTCGACACGGCGTGCGGATCCACCGCTGCCCGACCTCCTTCGACCGTCCTCCGCGACCGGAGGGCATGCGGTAGCGGCCTGCCCGGTTTCGTCCGGGCCGGGGCAGCCGGTCAGTCGGCCGCGAGGTCGCCCCCGGTGACGGTGAGGCCGGGGCCGGCGGTGAGAGCGGCGGCGGAGAGTTCGGGCGTGGCTTCGGCGCGGAGGGCGTCCGGGGTGAGGCGGAGGGCGAAGGGGCCGGTGCGCCGGTGGCCGACCATCCGCCAGGGGCCGGCGGCGGCCGGGGGCTGGGCGAAGTGGAGTTGGACGAACGGCCAATCCGGGGAGGGCTCGCCGGGGGTCGCCCAGCGGTTGGCCGCCTCGTAGTGCAGGATGCGCAACTGCGCGGGGGCGGAGCGCAGTCGGGGTCGGGCGGGCGCCGGGCCGGGGTCGGGCCGACCGGCGGGGAGGCCCGGGCCGCACTCCCCGATCTCGCGGGCGAAGTCGGGGCCGCCCCGGTCGAACCAGGTGTCCGCCAGTGCGCGGAAGGCCGCGTCGCGGCGGCCCGACCGGTGCGCGCCGGCCGCCAGGATGTCGCGGCCCGCGCCGCTCAGCGCGGTCGTGAGGGCGTCGAGCGGGACGCGGTCCACCGAGCCGCTGTGGCCGACCCGCCGGACCGCCAGCATGGCGGCGCGCAGGACCACGGCCGCCCGCACCGCCTCCCCGAACGGCCCGACCACCCACGGTCGGCGGGTTCTGCGAGGTGCGGGCTCGGCGTCCGCCGGGTGGGCCAGCGCGTAGCGGCGGCCGGTCGGGGTGCGGTGCCACTCGTCGTCCTCCAGCCGGTAGGAGACGGACCGGCAGCGCAGCTCCGCGTCCGGCCCGAGCCCGAGGAGGACGCCCGCCGGGGTCACCTCGATCCGCAGACCGGCGGTGTCCCCCGCGCTGTCGAAGCGCAGCCCGGTCGGCTCCGCACCGGACAGGTGCAGCCGGGCCGGCGGCCGTCCCGTGCGCTCCGCCCGGGACGGGAGGACGACCTCGAACCGGCACTCCGAGCGGTCCGCGCCGTGGCGCTCGACCTGCAGCAGGCGGCATGCGGCCTCCGGCAGCAGGTACTCCGCGGCCAGGCCGGCCGCGACCTCGGCGGTGAGGTCGCCGTACACGCTGCAGATCTCGCCGGTGTGGCTCCGCCAGTGCCCGAACTCCGGTGCCGGCGGCCGCAGATGGCGCTCGACCGGGAATCCGGCCGCGGCCGTCGTCTCCACCACCCACCCGCGGCGGGCCGTCCCGAAGTCCGCCGTCCAGCGCAGCCCGCCACGGGCGGCCCGTCCGCGCAGCACCCGGAACGGGGTGGTGGCCGAGGCGAACAGGGCATGGGTGTTGTTGTCCCAGACGTCCGCCAGCCGGTGCACCTCCTTTCGGTCGAAGTGCCGTGCGTCGGAGGCCAGTTCGGCGATCCGGTCGACCGAGTGGTCGAGCAGCGCCGCGTACGCGGCCAGGGCCTCCGGGTGTCGGGCAGCGGTCATGGCGATGATTGTGCGGCACCGGAGGAGCGAAGGAAGGGGCCGGGATGGCGGAGCGGCGGGTCGGGGCGGTGTTGTGCGACCTGGACGGGGTGGTACGGGTCTGGGCGGACCTGGCGGAGGTGGACGCCGCGTTCGGGCTGGCGCCCGGGACGGTGGGCGGGGCGGCGTTCCGGGCCGGGCGGCTGCTGCCCGCGATCACCGGGGTGGTGACGGACCGTCAGTGGCGGGAGGCGGTGGCCGGGGACCTGGTGGCGGTGTGCGGGTCGGCGGGGCGGGCCCGGGAGGTGGTCGCGGCCTGGGGGCGGCAGCCGTCCCGGGTGGACGCGGAGGTGGTGGCGCTGCTGGGCGCGGTCCGGCGGAGCGTCCCCGTGGTGCTGGTGTCCAACGCCACCGATCGGCTGGAGGCGGACCTGGCCGCGCTGGGTCTGGACGCGGAGGTCGACGCCGTGGTGAACACCGCCCGGATCGGCTTCGCCAAGCCCGACGCCCGGGTGTTCGCGGCGGCCGCCGCCGCGGCCGGCGTCCCGGTGGAGCGCTGCCTGTTCGTCGACGACACCGCCGGGCACGTGGCCGCCGCGGTCGCGCTCGGCATGCACGGCCACCACCACCGGGGCGCGGACGGCCTGCGGGCGGCCCTGGCCGGGCACGGGCTGCTCCGGCCGTCGGGCTGACCGCGCCGTGGAATTCCGGGCCGGACGGCCGGGGCCCGTGCCATGATCCGGCGGGTGACGATCTTCGAGGCGTACGACGGGACGGCCCTGCACTACGAACGGTTCGGCGACGGCCCGCCGCTGGTCGCCCTGCCCGGCGGCCCGGGCATGGACGCGCGGTACCTGGGCACGCTCGGCGGCCTGGACGCCCGGCGGCAGCTGATCCGGCTGGACCCGCGCGGGTGCGGCCGCTCCGCGGCGCCCGCCGACCCGGCGAGCTGCGCCTTCGACCGGCAGGCCGCCGACCTGGAGGCCCTGCGCGAACACCTCGGCGTGGACTCCCTCGACCTGCTCGGCCACTCGGCCGGGGCGCTCACCGCGCAGCGCTACGCCGCCGAATTCCCTTCGCGGGTGCGGTCGTTGGTGCTGGTGACGCCGGTGGGGCGGGCCACCCGGGAGCCGGACGCGGCGGAGCTCGCCGCGATCAGGGCGGCGCGGGCCGGGGAGGAGTGGTACGCCGACGCGGCGGAGGCGGCGGAGCTGCTGGAGGCCGGGCAGGGCGATCCGGCCGCGCTGGTGCGGCGGATGACCCCGTTCTTCTGGGGCGGCTGGGACGAGCGGACGCGGGCCGCGGCCTTCGACGACACGCTGGCGCCGGCCGCGCCGTGGATGCGGGAGGTCTTCTACCGCGGCGCGGGTGCGCCCCGGCCGGTGCCGATGCCGGTCCTGGCGGTCGCCGGCGCGCGCGACGGGCTGATCGGCACCGTACCGGCGCGACTGGCGGCGGAGTGCCACCCGCGAGGGCGCTTCGCGCTGCTGGAGGGGGCCGGGCACCGGCCCTGGGTGGAGCGTCCGGGTGAATTCACCGCGCTGGTCGAGGAGTTCCTGAACCCGTAGGCGGACGAGGTGTTCAGGGGCTCGAGAGGTTGCTGGCGCTGTGGCCGGAAACGTTCACCGGTTCGGTGGGTTGGCGTCGGAGTGCCTGGCACCGGCTGGATGCTTCGCACATCCAACCGGTGTTCGGAGGCTCGGTGGCAGAACTGGTCAGGGTCCGCGGGCTGTCCGAGGACGAGGGCCGCAGACTGCAAGGCATCGTGCGTCGTGGGACGACCAGCGCGGTGCGCTTTTCGACCGACCCGGCCGCCCGGCTCACAACTGTGAACGTATCCGGTCACAGCACTGGCCGACGAGCCAGCGAGCCCGGACCGGTCCGGGCCGGTGGGCTACAGCTGGGCGGCCTTGTGCGCGTCGATCCGGGCCTGCCGCTGGGCAGCCATCCGGGCCCGCTCGCTCAGCTTCCGCCGGGCTTGCCCGTCGAGACCAGCAGGAGGACGGACGTGCCCGGTGCCACCAGTTGTGCGCCGCCCCGGGGGTCGCTGCTGATCACCCGCCCGGCGGGAGCCTTCCAGTCCGTGTGCTGCATGATCGTGCAGTTCAGTCCGAGTCCGCGCAGCAGGCTTCCGGCCTGTTCGACCGGCATGCCGGCCAGGTTCGGCAGCGCGATGCCCGCTTCCGCGGTCTGCTCCTGCTTCTGTGGCGGAGTCGGATCGGCGCCTCCGCTCCTGGGGGCGCCGGTGGCGAGCGGGGTGCACGCCCCGTTCCCCGCCGCGGGCAGGAGCGGGGAGGCGCCGGGCGGCTTCAGCGCGAAGAACCCCACCGTGGCGCACGCCAGCACGCAGCACGCCGCAGCGGTGCCGAGGAGCGCCCGGCGGGTGCGCCTGCGGCTGACGACCCGCTCGATCGCGGCCGCGTCGACGACCGGCGCCGTCGGCCCGTCGGCGAAGGAGGCCACCGCGGCACGCAGCTCGGCCTCGAGGCCCGGCTCGAACGGGGCCGGTCCGGACGACGTGTTCCTCACTTCGTACCTCCGAAAGCGGCCGACGGGGTGTGTGGCGCCTGGGCGCCCGGTACGGACTCGCGCAGCTTGGCCAGGCCGCGGGCGAGCTGGGACCTCACCGCACTCGAAGAGATGTCCAGGACGTCGGCGACCTGCCCGGCGTCCAGATCGTGCAGGTAGTACAGGACCACCACGCTGCGCATGCCCATCGGCAGCCCGAGCAGTGCCTCGATCAGTTCCGCGCGCAGATCCACCTGCCCGAACCGGTCCCGGGGGTCGGCCGTCTCGGGCACCCCCGACAGCCCGGGGCGCTCGCCCAGGCGCGACAGCCGCCGCCATCGGTCGTTGGCCAGATTGACCAGCACTTTGCGCACGTACGCCTCCGGCGAGTCCGCCACCGCGACCTTCCGCCACTGTCGGCACGCCCGCTCCAGCGCCTCCTGCACCAGATCCTCGGCCACGTGCACGTCACCGGTCAGCGCATACGCGGTGCGGAACAACGCTCCCGACCGCTGTGCGACGAACTCCGTGAATCCGTTGCCCGGACCACTCCTGCGAAACCTCACCCGCCGACCTCCTCTCCTCGTCCCGTCCCGATCACTGCCCCCAAGACGGCGGAACGGGGCCGGGTGCTGCACCGAGCCGCCGGAAGTGACGTGAATCACAGCCGGGACGGAAGGGTGTCCCCGGGCCTCGCACCGCTGCCGCCCGGGGCGGGGGCGAGGCCCGGCGTCCCGCCCGGGCGGAGCGGAAGCGGGCTCGGGCGCCGACCGGCGGTCCCGCCCCCGCCCCGGACAAACCGGATGCGCCCGGTCCGGACGATCGGCTGTCCCTGAGCAGTGACCACTCTCCACCTTGGCCCCGATGGCCAGCTCCGGCCCGGCCTGTGCCCCAACTGCCACGTCTACACCTGCCTGCACTGCTCGGAGACGGTGACCCTGCACCGGGTCCGGGTGTGGGCGGGGAACAGGTGGATGACGGAGTCGACGCGGCTGGTGTGGCCCGAGGCGGCGCCCCGCCAGCTCGAGGACAACGTGCCGGAGCTGGTGCGCGAGCTGTTCACCGAGGTCTCGCGCGCGGAGAACGCCGGGGCGATGCGGCCGGCCGGCGTCGGCTCCGCTCTGTGCTCGAGGAGATCTGCAAGGAGCAGGGTGCCACCCGGAGCACCCTGCAGGCCAAGATCGAGATGCTGAAGAACAACGGCGTCTCCCCCGGTATCATCTCGGCCCTGGACGAGACCCGGGTCGTCGGCAACGCCGGCATCCACGACGCCCTGGCGTTCTCCGCCGACGAGATCGAGGAGGTCTGCCTGGTGCTGTACGTCCAGCCCGCCGAGCGGGCCCGGATGGCCGCCAAGCGGCAGGCCCGGATCGACGCGCACAAGGCCGCCCAGCCGTAGCCCACCGGTCCGGGCTCGCCGGCTCGTCGGCCAGTGCTGTGACCGGATACGTTCACAGTTGTGAGCCGGGCGGCCGGGTCGGTCGAAAAGCGCACCGCGCTGGTCGTCCCACGACGCACGATGCCTTGCAGCCTGCGGCCCTCGTCCTCGGACAGCCCGCGGACCCTGACCAGTTCTGCCACCGAACCGGTGAACGTTTCCGGCCACAGCACTAGGAGCTGTCCGGCCGATCATGTGACTTACGCTTGCCCTGGTCGTTGATTCGGGCATGGGGCGGGGTGATCTGACAGATACCGAGTGGGAACGGCTGCGGCCGTTCATGCCGGTCAGCAACAGGCGTTGTGGCCGGTGGCGGGACCACCGGCAGGTGATCGACGGGATTCTGCACCGGGTGCGGACCGGGGTGCACTGGCGCGACCTGCCCGACCGGTTCGGGCCGTGGAAGACGGTCTACGAGCGCCATCGGCTGTGGTCGGCCAACGGCACCTGGGAACGCCTGTTGCAGCAGGTCCAGGCTGCGGCGGACGCGGCGGGCGAGATCGACTGGGACATCTCGGTGGACTCCACCATCGTGCGCGCCCACCAGCACGCGGCCAGTGCCCGCACTGATCCGCCGCCGGCGCCCACCGACTCAAAGGGGGACGAGGCGCTGGAACACCAGGACGAAACTCCGTGGCAGAGCCTCGTCGGCCGGCTGGTGGAGGTGGTGCAGGAGGCGAGGGCCTTGGTCGTTCACGCGGCGGCTTCACCAGCAAGATCCACCTGAGTGCGGACGGTTTCTGCCGCCCGCTGTCCCTGATCGTCACGCCGGGTCAGCGGGCCGACTGCACCCAGTTCGTTCCGGTGCTGGAGAAGATTCGGGTCCCGCGGCTCGGGTTGGGCAGGCCCCGCAGGAAACCGGACAGCGTCGCGGCCGACAAGGCCTACAGCAACGGTCCCTGCCGCAAGTACCTGCGGCGGCGCGGCATCCGGCACACGATCCCGGAGAAGGCCGACAGCCGGGCCGCCCGCCTGCGCAAGGGATCGCGAGGCGGACGGCCACCGGGCTTCGACGAGGAGCGGTACAAGAGGCGCAACACCGTCGAGAGGGCCATCAACAAGCTGAAGAACTCCCGCGCCGTCGCGACTCGCTACGACAAGCGCGGCTACGTGTTCCTCGGCACCGTCACCGCGGCCGCCCTGGTCATCTGGCTGCGGGCCTGAAGCCCTCTCACAGGGCGAAGGGCCGGTACTCCAGAGCTTGATCGACGACCTCGGCAGCTGTCAGCTGCCGCCCCTCGGGCCAGAAGACCAAGTCGCTTACGTAGCCGGTCGGACAGCCAAGGGCCCTGTCCAGCGCCTCCAGTGCGCCGTGCGCCTCGGCATCGTCGGCATAGTCCGCATCCATGATCTTCTGCACCAGCGAAACAGCCGTTGCACGAGCCATCACCGTCACAGCCGCCCCTTCCAGAAGAGGGCCAGCCTAGACAGTCACATGATCGGCCGGACAGCTCCTAGGCGGTCAGGTCGCGGTAGGCCGGGGCCAGGGCGGGGCCGAGGGGGTGGGGGGCGAGGGCGTCGAGGGCCGGGGACGGGGGGTCGGGGGGCGCGGTGGGCGGGTGGAGGGTGAACTCGCCGTGCCAGAAGGCGGGGAGGCAGTCGTCGAGGGGGCGGTCGGCGGGGGTGGTCACGGAGGTCACTGTCCGGTGGTGTCGGCGGCGAGGGTGAGCAGGTCGCGGAGGCGGTCGGTGGGGAGTTCGGTGAGCCAGCTCTCGCCGGAGCCGATCACCGTTTCGGCCAGTTCGCGCTTGGTGGCGATGAGTTCGGCGATCCGTTCCTCGATGGTGCCGGTGCAGACCAGGCGGCGGACCTGGACGTCGCGGCGCTGGCCGATCCGGTGGGCGCGGTCGGTGGCCTGGTCCTCGACGGCGGGGTTCCACCAGCGGTCGAGGTGGACGACCTGGTTGGCGGCGGTGAGGTTGAGGCCGGTGCCGCCGGCTTTCAGGGAGAGCAGGAACACCCTTGGCCCGTCCGGGGATTGGAAGCGGTCGACGAGTTCCTGGCGGCGCGGTGCGGTGAGTCCGCCGTGCAGGTGGAGGACGGGGGTGCCGAGGCGGCGGGCCAGGTGGGGGCGGAGCATCGTCCCGAACTCGGTGTACTGGGTGAAGACCAGGGTGCGGTCGCCCTCGGCGAGGGCCTCTCCGAGCAGCGCGACCAGGCGTTCGACCTTGCCCGAGCGGCCGCCCAACGGGGAGTTGTCGTGCAGGAGTTGGGCCGGGTGGTTGCAGACCTGCTTGAGCCGGCCGAGGGCGGCGAGGATCGCGCCCTTGCGTTCGACGCCGCGGATGCCGCCGAGCCGGCGGAGCAGTTCGGCGACCACCGCCCGGTAGAGGCCGGCCTGTTCCGGGGTGAGGTCGCAGCGGACGGTGAACTCCTGCTTGGCGGGCAGCTGTTGGCCGATCTCGGGGTCGCTCTTGAGGCGGCGGAGCAGGAACGGCGCGGTGAGGCGCTGGAGCCGGTCGGCGACCTCGCGGTTGCCGTGCTGCTCGATCGGGACGGCGTAGCGCTCCTTGAAGGACTCGGGGGTGCCGAACAGGCCGGGGTTGGTGAAGTCGAGGACGGCGTGGAGGTCGGCGAGGCGGTTCTCGACGGGGGTGCCGGTGAGGGCGATCCGGGGGCCGGAGCGCAGTGAGCGCAGGGCACGGGACTGCCGGGCGGAGCGGTTCTTGACGTGCTGGGCCTCGTCCGCGACGACGCGCCGCCAGCGCACGGCGCGCAGGATCTCGGCGTCGCGCTGGAGGACGCCGTAGGTGGTGACGACCAGGTCGGCGGCCGGGTCGGGGGCGGTGCGGTCGGGGCCGTGGTGCAGGTGGACCCGCAGGCGGGGGGCGAACGCGGCGGCTTCCCGCTGCCAGTTGCCGACCAGCGAGGTCGGGCAGACCAGCAGGACGGGCCCGCGGGCGCCGCGGGCGTGTTCGAGGGCGAGCAGGGCGAGGGTCTGGACGGTCTTGCCGAGCCCCATGTCGTCGGCCAGGACGGCGCCGAGGCCGAGCCGGCCGAGGGCGTCCAGCCAGGCCAACCCCCGTTCCTGGTAAGGGCGGAGGGAGCCGGTGAAGCCGGGCGGGGCCGGGGTCCGGTGCGCGCCGGGGAGGCGGCCGAGGCGGCCGGCCAGCAGGTCGCCGAGCGGGCCCTCGGCGTGCACGGCGGTGACCGGGAGGCCGTCGACCACGACGCCGTCGGTGAGGGCGAGGCGCAGCAGGGCGGCGGCGTCGAGCTGCGGGTCGTCCCGGCGGGCGGCCAGGAAGCGCAGGGCGGCGGCGAGTTGGGCGGCGTCCACCTCGACCCACTGGCCGCGGAACCGGACCAGGCCCTGCTGGGCGGCCGCGAGTTCGTCCAACTCCTGCTCGGTGAGCGGGTGTTCGCCGATGGCGAGCTGCCAGCGGAAGTCCAGGACGGCGTCCCGGTCGGCCTTGGCCGCGCGTCTCACCGCGCCGGGGGCGGCCGTGGTGTGCGCGGTGGCGGCCAGGCCGAGCCGGGGGCGGCGGCGCCACCAGGCGGGCAGCAGGACGCCGAAACCGGCGGCGGCGAGGACCGGGGCGGTGTCGCGGAGGAAGGCGAGGGCGCCGTCCCGGTCGAGGTCGGTGCCGGTGGGGCGGCTGCGGTGCAGGGCGGCGCGCAGTTCGGGGCGGAGCCGGGCGGCCCGGTCGAGTTCGGCGAGGTACTGCTCCACCGGGTCGCCGAGGGCGCGGTGCAGGGCGGCGGACTCCGGTCCGCCGGACCAGAGTTCGGCTGCCGGGAGGAGCAGCGAGGGCCGGTCGGCGGGCCCGAGCAGGACGTCCAGCCGCCAGTTCTCGTCCGGGGCGGCGGCGTCCGGGTCGCCCGGGGCGGTGCCGAGCGGCTCGGCGAGCCGGAAGGCCAGCCGGACCTGCCCGACCGGCGCGGGGCCGGCCGTCCAGGCGGCGAGGTCGGCGGCCTCGTCCGGGGCGGGCGGCGCGGGCAGGCGGCCGTCGGGCCCGTACAGGGCGGAGACCCAGGCGGGCGCGGCCGGCGGGACGGTGGCCGGGCCGAGGGCGGTGCGGGTCTCGTGGTCGGTGAGGGCGTCCAGGACGGTGTCGAGCAGCGCCGTGCCGGTGGGTTCGCGGCCGGCCTCGGCGCGGGCGATCGGCGGGCAGCCCGCCGCGAGGGCGGTGCGTTCGCGCAGCGCGACCGGGTCCGGAGCGGGGCGCCAGCGGGCCGCCCAGCCCGCGTCCTCCTCGACCAGCGCGGGCAGCACCCGGCCCCGGCCGACCAGCCGCCACGCCAGGTCGTGCACCGCCGTCAGCCAGCGCAGCGAGGCCCCGTAGGCGAGTTCGGCGGTGCGGCCGCCGGGCAGTTCGACGGTGGTGCCGGGCCAGACCGGGTCGAAGAGCTCGCCGAGCAGTTGGGCGGCCTCCGGGACGTCCAGCAGCAGGGCCGGGACGCGCCAGGGCCGGAGCGTGACGCCCCTGGCGGTGGAGCCGACCGGGAGGTCCGGGGACGGGGTGGGGCGCGAGCCCAGCGTGGGCAGCCGCAGCGTCAGCCAGCGTTCGTCCCCGCGCTCGGCCAGGTGCGCGGGGCCGGGGCCGACGGCGGCCAGCAGGCCCGCGACCTCGGCCTGGTCGCAGGCGAAAGGGTGCCGCGAGCCCTCCACCGGCCGCCCGGTGAACGCCGCCGCGTCCTCCGCCCACACCCCGAGCCGGCCGTCGCCCCGCCACTGGGCGTGCAGCACGTACATCGGGCCTCCGGGGTCGGGTCGGACCCTCCAGCGTAGATCGCCGCACGGACAACAGAGGGGTCGGAAGAATCGAACCCAGGGGCCCGGGGAACGGCGGGGCCGAGGGGCTGATTGCCGGGACACAGTGGGGCGCTACGGGGCTGCCGCCAAGGACCTTCGACCCGAAACGGGGTAGCGCCCAGCGGCCCGTCGGACACCCGCCACTCGGCCCCGCCGTTCCCCGGGCCCCTGGAGCTTCGCTCCCGCGAAGCCCCGCGGGTCCTGTGTCAGGAGAGGTGGAAGACGGGCCCGCGCGGGGTGAACGGGAGTGTCGCGCCGCGGGGGACGAGGTAGGCGTGGTCGCGGCGGGGGATGCGGAGGGTGTCGCAGTCGGTGTCGGTGATGATCAGGAGGGGGGCGGTGGCGGGGAAGTCGGGGGCGCGGGCGAGGAGGTCGATGCCGGGTTGCAGGACGGTGCCGCCGCGGCCGCGGACCCGGACCCGGCCGGCGAGTTCGGCGGGCGGGAGGTAGCCGGCGTCGTGCGGGACGGCGTCGCAGAAGACGACCCGGGCGGCGGGGACGTCGCGGGCGGCGGCGTAGGAGGCGATCGCGCCGAGAGCTTTGCCGAGCAGGGTGCGGTCCATCGAGCCGGAGGTGTCGAGGAGGACACCGAAGGTGCAGCGCGGGGTCTCCTCCTCGGGGTGGTGGCGGCCGGCCCGGGGGATGTCGGGGCTGGCGGACTGCCGCCGGGAGGGGCGGGCGTAGGAGCGCAGGGGTTCCGGGCGGGGGACGAACTCGTCGAACCAGCGGGCGAGTCGGGCGTCCCAGGGCAGGGGCGGTTGGGCGAGGGCGCGGATCTCCTCGACGAGTCCGGCGGGGAGCAGGCCGCGGTCGCGGGTGTGCAGGTCGAAGCCCTGGAGCAGGCCGCGCCGGTAGAACTCGTCGAGGTCGACCCATCCGGGGCCGCCGACGCGGGGCAGCGGTTCGCCGAGGATGTCGCCGACGCCCTTGCCGCGGAGGGTGGCGAGGCGGCGCAGGCGGCGCCGGTCGCGGACGATCCGGTCGTAGACCTCCTCGGCCGAGAGGCCCTTCAACTCCGGTTCGTGGAGCAGCCCTTCGGGCATCTCGCCGACGCCCATCTCCAGCAGCCAGCCGTTGATGACGTAGTCGGCGGCGACGTTGAAGAGGTAGGGGTCGCGGCCGCCGGCCCGGTCGCCGTGGCGGAGCGCGGCGTGCAGCATCTCGTGGGCGAGGATGAAGCGCCACTCCTCGTCGGTGTACCGGCGCAGCGGGTTGAGGTAGATCTCGCCCGTTCCGGCGTCGACGGCGGCGACCACGATGCCGTGGGCGCGGGCGAGTTCGGCGTCGGCGACCAGGGTCATTCCGGCAGCGAGGCCGCCGAGCAGGGGGTAGTTGGCGACGAACCAGCCGAGGGCGCGGTCCCAGGGGCGCTGCGGGAGGCGAGCGCCGTCGAGGGTCTCGCGGCGGCCGGCGGCGACGTCCATGGCGGCGGAGACGGTGCGGGTGAGGGCGTGCGCGAAGGCGAGGGTGCGGTCCTCGGGGTCGTGGTGGCCGTGCCAGCGGGCCAGGTGCTGGTCGGGGCGGTCGCCGCCGGTGCCGCAGGCCCGGTACTCGGCGGGGACGCCGTCGCGGCGCCAGCGGGCGGCGAGTTCGTCCTCGTCGCCGCCGGGCCAGTGGGCCGGGAGGTCGTCGGGGGCGCGGCCGACGGTGAAGGTGGCGAGGAAGCGGTTGACGACGGCGCAGCGGGCGGCGAGGGCGGCGGCGTCGGGCTGGACGCGGGGGCCGCGGTCGGCGGGGAGGTGGCCGAAGCCGAGGTGGAGCAGGGTGTGGGCGAGGGCCCAGGCCCACTCCTCGGGTTCGGCGCGGCGGTGCCGGTTGTGGTGCAGGAGGCCGTGCGAGTCGGCGGTGACCCAGCCGGTGGCGGGGTGCAGCGGGCAGTCCGCCTCGTCCCGGGCGCACAGTTCGGCGGGGACGGCGCGGAGCGCGGGGTTGCCCCTGGCCCGGGCCAGGCCGGCGGCGAACGCGGCCTTGACCGGGTCGACCTTCTCGGGCTCGGCGGCGACGGGGCGGCGGCTCACCGGCGGGCCTCGACCAGGCGGGGCAGGTCGCGGGCGGCCTCGATCAGGAACCAGGCCGGGAGGACGGGGTTGCCGTCGGGCCCGTCGGCGATGACGGTCTGGGCGACCTCGACGGAGATCTCGGCGAGCTGGACCAGCAGCGACTTGGAGCGGTAGGCGTGCTGACGGACCGTCGGCGAGGCGTGCTCCTTGCGGGCCGGCAGTTCCTTGACGAGCCGGCCGCGGAAGGAGTCGGCGAGGTAGTAGAGCAGGTCGCGGTCCTCCACCCGGTGCGGCCAGGAGGCGTCGCCCTTGAGGATGGCCTCGATGCCGTACGCGTTGCGGACGATCTTGGCGTAGCCGCAGAAGGCGACGGCGTGCGCGGGGGTGAGCAGGCCGTGCGCGAGCACCTTGAGGGTGTCCTCGTCGAGGCCGGTGCCGAAGGAGTGCAGCGCGTCGGAGAGCATGTGCCAGGCGCGCGGGGTGGAGAAGGGTTCCTCGGTCTTGGGCGGCGGGGACCACAGGTGGTCGGGCCGGTCGGTGAGGTGGTCGGTGATCCACGGGTGGACGCCGTGCCCGGCGGCCCAGCCGAGCCAGTCGTCGGCGCTGGCCCGCAGGTGGACGTGGACCAGGCGGTTGAGCAGGGCGGACGGCATCGGGCGGGCGAGCGCGCCGTCGGTGGCGCGGTTGCCGGCGCCGATCACGATCGAGCCGGGCGGGAGTTCGTAGCCGCCGATCCGGCGGTCCAGGATCAGCGAGTAGAACGCCTTCTGGACGTCCGGGGTGGCGGCGTTGAGCTCGTCCAGGAACAGGCAGTACGGCTGTTCGCGGGCGATGGTCTCGGGCGGGCAGAACCGGGACCGGCCGTCGGGGGTGATCTGCGGGACGCCGATCAGGTCCTCGGGGGCGAGCTGGGTGCCGAGCAGCGAGACGCACTCCAGGCCGAGCGACTCGGCGAACTGGTTGATCAGCGAGGACTTGCCGATGCCGGGCGCGCCCCAGAGGAACACCGGGCGCACGGTGGCGAGGCCGAGCAGCAGTTCGGGGATCTGGGACGGCGACACGCTGACGGCGGACTGCACGGCTCTCCTGGAGGCTCTTCGGGATTCCGGCGGTCAGTGTGGCCCTGGGGCGTCGGCGGCCGCATCCGGTTTTCCACAGGCTGGGGACGGGGCGGTGGACAGGGCCGTTCGGGGGAACGTCGGGCAACTTTCCTCTTCATGGTTGAAAGTTGAACCAGATCGGCGTACGGTGAGGACATCGAAAAAGTTGAAGCCTCAACAAAATGGCTTCGACCCTCACGAGGAGAACGAGCCATGGGCATCTTCAACCGCAGCAAGAACACCGCCGCCACCGCGACCGCCGTCCAGGGTCCGGACCTGTCCCACCTGACCGGCGACTACACCATCGACGCCGCGCACTCGAAGATCGGCTTCGCCGTCCGGCACGCGATGATCACCAACGTGCGGGGCGAGTTCGCCGAGTACGAGGGCAAGCTGCACCTGGACGGCGCGAACCCGGCCGCCTCCACCGCCGAGCTGACCATCCAGGTCGCCTCGATCGGCACCGGCCAGGCCCAGCGCGACGAGCACCTGCGCACCGGCGACTTCTTCGACGCCGCCGCCCACCCGGAGATCACCTTCCGGTCGACCTCCGCCGAGCGGGTCGACGGCGACACCTACCGCATGCACGGCGACCTCACCATCAAGGGCACCACCCGCCCGGTCACCCTCGACCTGGAGTTCACCGGCGCGGCCACCGACCTGTACGGCGCCGACCGGGTCGGCTTCGAGGGCGGCACCACCGTCGACCGCACCGACTGGGGCCTGACCTACAACGCCGCGCTGGAGACCGGCGGCGTGCTGATCGGCGAGAAGGTCAAGCTGACGCTGGACATCTCCGCCGTGCGAGCCTCCTGAGCCCGCCCGTCACCGCCGCGAGCCCGGCCACCGGCCCGCCGGCCGCCGCCCCTCCGGCCACCCCGGCCACGCCCCCGCCGTCCCCCTCGGCGGGGGCGCCGCCGTTCCCGGCCCCGCGGACCGCGACCCCGCGTTCACGGGCAGCAGCGCCACCAGCGCCAGTGAGTCCGACGGCCGGCCGGCGAGCAAGCCCCGCACACCAGCAACGAGGTGATCATGGACATCGACGGCGCGCTGGTCCTGGCACGCTCCGGGAAGCAGGACACCGCCAAGACTCGGAAGAGGACGTTTGGTCAGCACCCGCTGTTCGCGTTCGTCGACCAGGCCCCGGCGGGTCCGGGGAACCGGTCGCCGACATGCTGCAGCCGGGCGGCGCGGGGAGCGACACCGCAACCCATCACATTGCAGCAGCCCGGACGGCCCAGCCCGGTTGCCGAAGAAGTGTCGTCGCGAACACCGGACCCTGATCCGCACGAACTCCGCCGGCGCCACCCATGACTTCCTCAATCAACAGATCGATCACAGCCGATGGCCGTCCCACTCGGTCGGGACGACCATCACCGACCAAGTCCAGCAGGCAGCGCCGAAGATCCCGGCCCGGGCCTGGACCCCGGCCGTCGAACGCGGCCGCCAGGAAGGCTAGGCAGCGATACCGAGCACCTGCTGAATGCCCCGCTCCGCACCGGCCCTCCCGATGGAACGATCGACCGATGGAGTGAAGGCGACTCGCGGGTGGTCTTTGATCAACTGAATCCAGTCGCGAACAGTGGCATCAAGTGGCACTTCAACGATCCGGGTCGGCCTCGCAGGCACCCGCGATGACATGACCGATCCAATGAAGTCGTCACCCACCTTGGTAATCAGTACGACTTGGTGCTCGAAGCCGGAGATCATCCTCATGACCTCAACGGCAGGCTCTTGGGCAGCAGCAACGATGAGTACATGACTGCCCGTCGCATCCGTGGTTCCGTCGAGACTGCTCAAGTAGTTGAGGAAGCCTGGAATGTGCCTGGTGTGAAGCTCTTCGACAACTGCTTTCCGTGCAGCGGCATGCGCCTCGTCCGTCGATGCCACCCGGAGAGACAGCGAGAACATGTTTGCAAGCGCGAAGTCGATCTCTGTCATCTCGGCCCGAGACGGGTAATTCGCACCGTCCGACAAGCCATGCTGCTCCAGCCAGGTGTTCACCTCGCTCCACAGCCAAACTTGAGAGCGCCCCGCAGTCCCCTCGGAGCCAGGGAAGGGCAGGCCTTTCGCCTTCCGCTCGCCCCTCACCCACTGGGCGACGTTCTGACGGCTCCGATCGGTCCGGTCGGCGATCTCGTGCACACCCACGAGATCGCGATCCAGTCGCAGCACCCGCATGGTCGGGACTGCCGCCTTGGCCTGAGCCGCACACTCCAAGGCCGCCTGAACAGCGTTCTCCC
Organism: Kitasatospora sp. NPDC088391; assembly: GCF_044753345.1. Classification (NCBI taxonomy): domain Bacteria; kingdom Bacillati; phylum Actinomycetota; class Actinomycetes; order Kitasatosporales; family Streptomycetaceae; genus Kitasatospora; species Kitasatospora sp. NPDC088391. Next base: position 773,523 of record NZ_JBIVNB010000003.1, on the reverse strand, counting down.
CCTCGCAGGCGATGGTCAGAAGATCCAACCCACCGGCCCGCGACAGCATTGCATCCAGCGATTCACGAAGGGATTCCACCGATGATTCATCATCGACATTGACGCCTGACACGACGAACGTGAACTCGTACTCCATGGCAGCCCCCAACTCTTCGGCGAGCCCACCATGACAGACCCGTTGTCAACCGTCAACAGCAAAACCCTACCAAACCAGACATTTCACTATGTGACTAATTGCGCTGCTTGCCCGTGAGGCTCCGCTGGGGAGAGCCTTCCGGGAGGGGGCACCGGGCAGCCAGCCGGGCGATGCGCCGTGCATGGTTCACCTCATTCTTGGGGGTGCTGCTCACGGGAATCGTGGTGCACTGGGAGCCGCAAGGACAGTAGAGCTTCCCCCAGTGACCATCGGCATGGATGGTCCACCCGGCCGCAGTCAGCTTCTCAAGTACTTTCCGGATCTCCTTCTTCGAGTGATCCGAAGCCCGAAGCGATGCACCGACCATCAGGCCACCTCCTTCAACCCACAACCTCCACTGCACTCCTGAGGCGAGAAGATCCCTGGCGGCAGCCGGAACCCCGGCCATGAGGGGACTTACACGCGAGCAAGTGGCACGGCCCCGTGCTGCGACTTCTGCACGCCCGTGGATCTCGACACGAGGAACCGTCGAGCCCCACTACTGCCCAGCGACCGTTCCGACTGTCTGAGTGGACATCAGCGTAGCTGCTGGGAAAGCCACTTGTACGCACCGGCAACCGGATTCGCAAGAACTTCCGATTCGATGGAGCATCGGCGGCCTGCCGCCTGCCGACCCGGATTCACAACACCAACCGCCACCGCCCTTGAAATAAGCGCAACATGTGGCACAAGACCAGGAAGTGCAAGCTGCATGACAAAATCTTCAACCCAGCAGCGCCGCGTCCTCGGCCGGCAGCCAGCAGCCCGGCGGGCGGCGCAACCAGCCCTCGGCGGCGGCCAGTTCGGCCGCGCAGGCGCGCAGCGCGGCCAGCCCCGGGCTGCGGTCCCCGACCCGGTGCACCAGGCCGACCAGGCTGAGCGGCACCGGGTCGACCAGCGCCCGCACCACCCCGCCCGGGACGTCCGGCGCCAGGACCGTGGTGAGCACCGGGCCGCCGTGCCGGACCAGGTAGCGGGCGAACTCGGCCGGACCCACCGGCGGGGTCCGCCCCGGCGCGGCCGCCAGGCCGTGGTCGGCGAGCAGCCGCCGCCCGAGGTCCGTCCACTCCGCCGTGTCCGGCTGCCCCGCGAACACGTCCACCGGATGCCCGGCCAGCGCGGCCAGCGGGACGGCGGGCAGCGCGGCCAGCGGGTGCCCGGGCGGCAGGAACACCGCCATCGGCTCCAACCGCACCGGCACGTGCGCCAGCCGGGCCCGGGCCGCCGCCGGAAGTCCGGCGTACCGGCCGAACGAGGCGTCCAGCCGGTGCGCGGCCAACTCCCGCGCGGCAGCCGTGAGTCCACCGCAGTAGCGGGCCAGCAGGTCGGCCTCCGGGCAGCGCCTCCGGGCCGCCGCGAGCACCAGCTCCGCCGTGAACTCCCGCTCCCCGCCCGGGCTGTTGACGTCCACCAGCAGGGCGCGGGCCGCGCCGAGCGCGAGGATCTCGCCCTGCAGCTCCAGCAGGTGGCGCGCCTTCGGCAACAGCACCGCCCCCACCTCGGTCAACTCCACGCTGCGGGTGGACCGGTGGAACAGCGCACAGCCCAACTCCCGCTCCAGCGCCTGGACATCACGACTGACGGCCTGCTGGGCGAGGTGCAGCCGCTCGGCGGCCCGGCCGAAGTGCAGGGTCTCGGCGACGGCGGCGAAGCTGCGCAGCAGGCGGGGGTGGACGTCTCGGGACACCCCGAGAGATTAACAACGGAATCCGGTGGATCGGGCGGAGCAGGTGTTGGACCCCGCCCCTCCCCCGCCCCGAGGCTGGAGGCACCCCACCACTCCCCCGGAGCCCCTCCTTGCCCCTGTCGCCCGCCCTGCCGCTCGCCCGCTACCGCCCGGTGTTCGCCGCGCCCGGCTCCCTCGCCTTCACCCTGTCCGGACTGCTCGGCCGGCTCGCCCTCGCCATGAACGGCGTCTCCGTCGTCGTCCTGGTCGCCGACCGGCGCGGCTCCTACGCGCTGGCCGGAGCGCTCTCCGCGACCGGCGTACTGGCCGGGGCCGCGCTGCTCCCGCTGCTCGGACGGCTGGTCGACCGCCACGGGCAGGCCCGGATCGCGGTACCCGCCGTCCTCGCCACCGCGCTGCCGACGGCGGGCCTGCTGCTCGGCGCCCGCTCCGGCGCCCCCGTCTGGACGCTCTTCCTCTGCTGGGCCCTCTCCGGCAGCAGCCCCGACCTCGGCGGCATGGCCCGGGCCCGCTGGGCCCACCTGCACCGCGCCGACCCCGCCCTCCTGCACCGGGCCAACGCGCTGGAACAGTCCCTGGACGAACTCTGCTTCATGGCCGGTCCGGTGCTCGGCATGGCCCTCTCCACCGCCGTCGCCCCCGAGGCCGGACTGCTCACCGCCTGGGCCCTGGGCACCGCCGGCACCCTGCTGTTCGCCGCCCGGCGGACCACCGAGCCCCCGGCCTCCGGCCGACGCCCTTCCGGCGCGGGCGGGTTGGTCCGCACCCCCGGCTTCCGACCGCTGCTCGCCGGGTTCCTCGCCACCGGCACGCTGTTCGGCGCGCTGGAGGTCACCACCCTCGCGTACACCGACGCGCTCGGCCACCAGGCGGCCGGCGGCCCGCTGCTGGGCCTGGTCGCGGCCGGATCGTGCGTCTCCGGGCTGGTGTTCGGCGCGGTGCGGCCGCGGCGGCCGGCCGCGACCCGCCTGGCCCTCGGCGCGGGCGCGATGGCCCTCCTGATGCTGCTCCCCCTCGCCGCCGGCCTGACCGGGGCGGGCCTCCTCCCGCTCGCCCTGGCCCTGCTGGCCGCCGGGAGCGGCACCGCCCCGACCATGGCCAGCGGGATGACGCTCGTTCAGGGACTGCTCCCCGCCCGCAGACTGACCGAGGGGATGGCCCTGGCCGTCTCCGCGATCCTGATCGGCATCTCCACCGGCGCGACCCTCGGCGGCACCCTGGCCCAGCACACCGCCCCGGGCACCGGCTACCTCCTCCCGGCGGCCGCGGCCGTCCTCGCCGCAACGGCCTTCCGCCTCGGGCAGGTGGGACGGGAGAAGTCAGGGGCCCGGGGAACGGCGGGGCCGAGAGGCTGATCGCCGGGACACAGTGGGGCGCCACGGGGCGTCGGCCGAGGACCTTCGCCCCGAAACGGGGTCGGCGCTCCGCAGCCCGTCGAACACCCGCCACTCGGCACCGCCGTTCCCCGGGCCCCTGGAGCTTCGCTCCCGACGGGCCCAGGACAGAACTTCGCTCCCGGCGGGCCCGGAGGGTCTCAGCGCCAGCCGTAGGTGAGCTCCGGGAGGGTCGTGCCGTCCGGGAAGCGGGCGGTGCCCGTGGCGAGCAGGCGGGCGCCGTGGCGTTCGTAGAAGGCGATCGCGCGGTGGTTGGCGGCGAGGACGTCGAGGCGGACCGGGGTGGCGGGGTGGCGGTCGAGCGCGGCGCGCAGGAGGAGGCCGCCGAGGCCCCGGCCGGTGTGCGCGGGGTGGACGTGGAGGTGCTCCAGGCGGACGGTGCCGTCGACGGGGACCAGGTGGGCGAAGCCGAGCGGCGGTCCGCCGGGGGTCTCGGCGAGCAGGAGGACGGGGGTGTCGGCGGGCGGGCCGTAGTCGGCGGTGAGGCGGAGTTCCCAGAGCAGGTCCTGCTGGGCGGCGTCGGCGTCGAGGGTCCCGGGCGGGAGGAGTCCGGCGTACGCGTCGCGGCGGCTCGCGGTGTACAGGGCGGCGACGGCGGAGGCGTCCGCGGCGGTGCCCTCGCGCAGGCGCGGCGGGCCGGGGACGGCGGGGGTCGGGGACATCCGGCCAGCCTTCCACAGCCTCGGGGTTGAACGTGTTCAAACGGATGCTCTAAAGTCTCGTCCCGCAGGGTTTTGAACGCGTTCGAAAGCGTTCGGGGCCCTGGCGCCGACCGTGGACCGCAGGGGGCCGCAGAAGGGGGCGGTCCGGTACCAGGGGGGTTGCCGGAGCGGCGGGCGGTGCGCGCGGACGGTGTGGCCGGTGCCGGGGGGCACCGGCCGACCGGTTGGTATCCCGGCCCGCCCTCCGGATCGGGAGTCGTCCCGGTCCGGGCTAGGCTCGGAACCTGCAAACGACCGCGACAGTGAACGGGCAGACGGGGCGAAGGTGCCAGAGAACGACCGGGGACGGCCGGACCAGGACCCGCTCGGGCCGAGCGGCGCGGAGAACGCGACCGGCGAGGACGGCCCGGCGCCCGGCGTGTCCGCGTCCGCGTCCGGGGAGCTGGCCGGCCGGCGGGCCCAGCCGAAGACCGACAAGAGCGAGGCCACCCGGGCGCTGATCCTGGAGACCGCGATGCGGCTGTTCCAGGAGCGCGGCTACGAGAAGACCACGATGCGGGCGATCGCCGCCGAGGCGGGGGTCTCGGTCGGCAACGCGTACTACTACTTCTCGGCGAAAGAGTTCCTGATCCAGGGCTTCTACGACCGGATGACGTACGACCACGCCGCCGACGCCCGGGCCCGGATGGCGCACACCCGGGACTTCGCCGAGCGGCTCCGCCTCACCATCGAGTCGTGGATCGACACCGCCGCGCCGTACCACGAGTTCTCGGCGCAGTTCTTCCGCACCGCCGCCGACCCGAACAGTGCGCTCAGCCCGTTCTCCAACGATTCGCACCCGGCCCGGGCCACCGCCGTCGAGCTGTTCCGGGACGTGCTGCAGGGCTCCGACCTGGCGCCCAAACTGGACTCCGAACTGGTCGAGTTGCTGCCCGACGTGCTCTGGCTGCACCTGATGATCGTGGTCCTCTACTGGGTCTTCGACCGGACGCCGGACACCGAGCGCACCCGCGAGTTCGTCCGCCGCTCCACCCCGCTGGTGGCCCGGCTGATCAACCTCTCGCGGTACCGGGTGTTCCGCCCGCTGGTCCGCGACGCCAAGGGCCTGATCCAGGACTTCGTCCTCCCCAGCATCGGCAAGACGGTGGTCAAGTAGACCCCGCCCCAAGGGCGTTCAGGCCGCTTCCGGCTGCTCCCGGCGGTCCTGCTCGGCGTGCTCGGCGCGCAGGGCCTGTTCGGCGAAGGCCGTCCAGAGCGGGACGACCCTGGGAGTGGCCGCCGGGAGCGGCCCGTACCGGACGGTCACCCGGGCGGCGCGGGCGCGGACCAGCGGGACCTTCGGCACGATCGTGCGGCGCAGCACGTGCACCGGCACCGGGCGCCGGTACGCGGAGCAGATCGGGAGGGTGTCCGGGGCGCGCGGCCGGACGGGGGCGGCCCCGGTTCCGGCGCGGTGCCGTCCGGTCGACCCGGTCCCGGCGACCAGCCACGCCAGGGCGGTGGCGAGGGCGAGCAGGACAATGGCGCCACAGGCGACGGAAAAAGCGGTAGAGTTCGTCATGCCGGAGTTTTCCGTTTCTCTGAACGTGGATTTGATTCGGCCGCGCCTCGGGGGTGTTGCTGCACCCGCCGGGGCATTTCCTTGCCCGAACGCTAGGCAGCGGCAAGGGATCTGTCGATCCGTCAGATTCGAACGGAAGTGGCGCGGACGAATTCGCGTTCACCCGTCGGGGCGGTCGTCCGACAGTCGTTTCCGCAGTTCGGGGCGGAACGCCAGACTTTCGCCAACCCCGCGCCATCGCACGATTGTTCGGCGCTCGGGCGAGTGATTCACGGAATGCGGGAATTGACAGAGCAAGAGGCGGGGGGGGGGGGGGGGGGGGGGGGGGGGGGGGCCCCCGGGGGGGGGGGGGGGGGGGGGGGGGGGGGGGGGGGCGGGGGGGGGCG
>NZ_JBIVNB010000003.1:757457-767651 GCF_044753345.1 Kitasatospora sp. NPDC088391 | reverse complement strand
GCGCGGCAGACCGGGTGGACCGGTCTGCCGCGCCTCTGGGGCAGGGCAGTTGGTGGAACGGGAGCGGTCAGAAGCTGTCGGGGTTCCAGGGGGCCCGCGCGGTGCGCAGCAGCGTGGTGGCGGACCTGGCCGCGCCGGGGGCGAGTTCGGTGACCAGACCGGCGTCGGCCAGCCGGGTCGCGGTCTCGCCGCCCAGGTAGAGTGCGCTCAACTGCGAGATTTCCAGGGCGAGTTCGGCGGCGTCGTCGGTGGGGGTGATCCGGCCGGTGCCGTCGGCGGCGGCCTCCAGCGCCCAGCGGCCGGCCGTCCAGCCGTAGCGGTCGGTGACGTCCAGCACGATCCGCCCGGGGGCCTCGTAGCGGCGGGCGGCGAACGCGGCGGGCAGGTCGAGCAGCCGCAGCCAGGTGAAGTCGGCGGTCTCCTCGTGCGGGCGGGCGCCGCGCGGGTCCTTCAGTAGCAGCGGCAGCGGGTCGCCGGGGCCGAGGCCGGCGGCGACCACGTGCCGGACCCAGTCCACCGAGAAGGCGAACTTCCACAGCGCGTTGGCGGTGGGCGCGTCCAGCGCGAGGAAGTCACGGACCGTCAGCGGGCAGTCCGGGTAGGCGCCGTCCCACTTGTCCTCGACGGCGTAGCTGATCAGGCCGGTGACGGTGCCGTCGGCGGTGCGGTGGACGGCCGTGAAGCCCTCCTTCCAGTCGAAGCCCGGCAGCTCCAGCGCGCCGGAGCGCAACCGCCACCAGTGGTCGGGGCGGCCGATCGCGCCGGGCCGGGTGGGGCGCCAGCGCTCGTGCAGCTCCGGGCCGAGCTTGCGGAACTCGTCCAGGTCGATGAAGTCGATCCGGTGGCCCTCGTGCACCGGCAGGTCCTCGCGCAGGCCGCCGGAGCGCAGCACGTCGACCCGCCAGCCGGCCAGCGGGGCGGCGGAGCCGAAGCCGAAGCGGCCGTAGATGTTGTGCTCGGCGGCGATCAGGATCGCGGCGGCCGAGCCGCGCTCGCGGGCGGCGGAGAGGTCCTGGCGCATCATCCCGCTGAGCAGGCCGCGCCGCCGGTGGGTGGAGTTCACCGTGACGGCGGTGATGGCGTCGACGGGCAGCCGGGCCCCGCCCGGCACCGTGATCCCGGTGTCGTAGCTGCGGAAGGTGGCGACGCAGCGCGGGCCCTCCGGCGTCGGGTCGTCGCGGTCGAAGGCCGCCAGCATCCGGCCCGGCTCGAAGAGCAGCTCGCGCCACTCCGTGGCCGGGGCGACGTGCGGACGGAGGAAGCCCCGGGCGATCGCCCGGTCCCAGACGGCCAGTTCCTCCCGGACGATCGGCCGGATCTCGATGCCCCCGTCGGGGCCGTGCTGTGCGTCGTTGCCCATCCGGCCACCGTACGACGGCGGCCCGGCCCGGACACCCGATTTTCCCCCGCGCCGGACGGGCTCAGGGGCGGGCGTAGAAGTCCGGGCGGCCCATGATCCAGAGGCTGGCCTGTTTGATGGCGGTGCCGGGGCGGGGGGCTTCGATCATCTGGTCGTCGCCGAGGTAGATGGCGACGTGGTAGATGTCGGCGGCGCGACCGGTCTTCGTCCAGAACACCAGGTCGCCGGGGCGGAGCCGGTCGTAGGTGACGGGGGTGGACTCGGCGTACTGGTCGGCGGCGAAGTGGGTGAGCTGCTTGCCGCCGCGGCGCCAGGCCATCATGGTCAGGCCGGAGCAGTCGTAGCCCTGCGGGCCCTCGCCGCCCCAGATGTAGGGCAGGCCGACGACGGAGCGGGCGAAGGCGAGGGCGGCGGTGGAGCCGCCGGCCGACCACGCGCTCTCGCGCTGCGGGGGCGCGTGGTGGCGGGCGGCCTCGGCGGCGGCCGCGGCCTCGGCCTCCGCCTGGGCGCGGCGGGCGGCCTCCTCGGCCTCGCGGGCGGCGATCGCGTCCAGGGCCTCCCGGCGGCGGCGTTCGAGGTCGACGGTGGTGTCGCGGGCGGCGGCGAGCTCGGCGAGCAGGGTCTCCCGGCGGCGGCCGATCTCGGTGACCTGGCGCTGCTGGTCGGCGAGCCGCTGCCGGGCCTGTTCCTCGGCGGCCCGGACCCGTTCGGCGGCGTCCCGGGCGGCGGCCTCGGCGGTGCGGGCCGTCGCTGCGGCGTCCTTGGCGGCGCGGGCGGTGCCGGTGGCCCGGTCGAGGATCTGCCGGGTCTGGGCGCCCGCGATGCCGACGGCGGCGGCCTGGTCGGACAGCGAGCCGGTGCCGCGGGTGCCCAGCAGGGCGTCCAGGGCGGAGAGTTGGGGCGAGGCGCCCTGCCGGTAGATCTCGGCGGCCAGTCCGGCGGCGCGTTCGGCGGCGGCGGCCCGGTCGGTCTCGGCGGCGGCGGCCGCCGTGGCGGCGGCGCGGGCCGCGTCCCGGGCCCGGGTCAGCCGGACCTGGGCCCCGTTGTACGCCTCGACGGCCTGTTCGGCGGCCTGTCCGGCCCGGTCGAGTTCGCCCTGCGCGGCGGCCAGCGCGGCTTCGGCGGAGGCCGCGGCGGCCGCCCTGGCGTCGGTGTCGGCGTGCGCCCGGGCGATCTCGTCCGCGGACGGGAAGGCGTCCTGGCCGTCACCGGTGGGCGCCGGGTCGTCGGCGGGCCGGGTCAGGGCGCGGCCGGCGGGGGCGGCGGGGGCGCTCGCGGCGGGCAGCAGGGCGAGCAGCGCGGCGGAGCAGAGCAGGAGGGCGGGGAGGAGCCTGCGGGGCATGACGGGTCCTCTCTCGACGGGTGACGGCGACAGGTCGCGGCAAGCGGCGGCGGGACGGCCCGGCACCGCCGGGCACCGGCCGTCGGCCGACAAGCCGGATGTCCCATGAGGTGACAATCCTTTTACGCACCGTCAGATTCGCAGAGCCGCCCGCCGATCGGCGCCACCGCCATGCCGCCGCCCGGGTGAGATGTCGGATTGTCGGAACCCGCGGGCGCGACGGGCCTGCGCCGCACCGACGGGTCGCCCACGAACCCTACCGGTTCGAAGACGGACGAACGGCGTCCCGACGGAGCGTCAGCGTGCCTGCTGCGGCGGCTTGCCGGTGGCGGTGGTGCGCGGCCGTCCGGCCCGGACGGTGCGGCGGCGGCGCTGGGCCCGGGCCCGGCGGGCCGGGTCGGTGGCCTGGGCGGCGGCGGGGCTCCGCCCGCCCGCCGGGCTCTCCGGGTGGCGGTGGGCCAGCGCCCGGGCGGCCATCCGCTCGACCACGGCGTGCGCCTTGGGGTGGTGCGGCGGGACCTTGTCGGGCGCCCCGGCGATCAGGTCGAACAGCCAGGTGCGGGCCCGGTCGATGCGCGCGTGCAGGCGGCGTTCGCGCCGGATCGCGCGCGCCATGCGCCGGGGGCGGGAGGAGTAGCGCCAGCGCGCCCACGGGCTGGTGGGGCGGGCCAGCCGGATCGCGCCGATCCAGGACAGGCCGGGCACCATGATCCCGAGCAGACCCGTCCAGACCTTCCCCTTGAGCAGCGCGACCAGGCAGACCAGCGCGTTGACGCCGATCACCGCGACCAGCCCCCACCGGGTGTCCTGCCCGGGCACCACGCCGAGCGGGACGTAGCCGGTGAGCAGCAGCGCGGTCAGCAGGATGCCGAGGATCACCGCGTCCACGGACTTGCGGCCCTGCTCGCTCCAGTACACGTCGTCCAGGTGCAGGATCAGCGCGAACTCGTCCAGCACCAGGCCGCAGCCGATGCCGAAGGCCAGGCCGAACCAGTCGATCCAGGGGTGCCCGCCGTTGGTGGCGAACACCCCGATGCCGCCGAGCAGCAGGAAGCCCAGGCCGAACACCATGTGGTGGATGTGCAGCCCGCCGGGGGTGACGTTGCCGGGCCACCAGCGGACCTGGGCGCGGATCATCCGGGTGCTGAACCGGATGAACACGAAGGAGGCGATGAACCCGGTCAGCAGCAGGAACAGCGGCTGCTTGTGGGCGTCCACGATGTGGTGGCGGTAGCCGTCCAGCAGCGCACTGATCATCGGGTGGTGCCTTTTCTCGCGGGTGCGCGGACCGCCCGGGGTGGCGGCGGTCCGACTGCGGGGTGCGGGCCGACTGCGGGGTGACGCCGGGTCAGAAGCCGCGGGTGCGCTTCGCAGCCCGGCGCGGGATCAGCAGGTGCGGGGTCTCCCGGTCGCTGGCGCCGGGGTTCTTCAGGAACAGCCGGGCCACCTCGCCCCCGAGGTTGACGCCGATGGCCAGCGCCAGCGCCAGCGCGACGGCCCGGGAGGCGGAGACCAGCCCGACCGAGGCGTGGCCCTGGGCGAACGCCAGCATGCCGAGGTAGAGCGCCGAACCGGGCATCAGCGGACCGATCGCGGCCGTCACGTACGGCAGCGCGGAGGCCGCCCGGTAACGGGCCAGCAGCTGCCCGAACAGGCCGACCAGGCCCGCCGCGATGCCGGTCGAGACGATCGCCGAGATGCCCGCCCGGGTGAGCACGCCGTAGACGGCCCAGCCGATGACCGTGTTCAGCACCACCATCGGCAGCGCGCGCCGGTCGGTCTGCAGCAGCATCGCGAAGGCCAGCGCCAGCACGATCGCGGCGACCAGCTGCACCGGCGGGTTGGGGGCGACGCCGGCGATGCTCTCGTCCGGCCGGAGCTTCGCGTTGTAGTTGACGCCGATGTAGAGCACCAGCATGACGCCGATCACGATGCCCGCGATCAGGTACATCACCTCCAGCAGCCGGGCGGCGGCGGTGATGTAGAAGCCGGTCAGGCCGTCCTGGACGGCGGCCACCATGGCCCGGCCGGGCAGCAGCGCGAACAGCCCACCGGTGATCACCACCGAGCCGCGCAGGTGCAGGTCGTTGAAGGAGAGCAGGATGCCGCAGAGCGCGGCGGGCATCGCGGCGATCACGAACTGGTAGAACTCGGGCAGCCCGCGGCGGGCCACGAAGGACGCCAGCCGGTCGCCGACCGCGGCCGCGACGAAGGCCGAGACGAACACCAGCCAGGCCTTGGTGTCGACCTGCCCGCCGACGAGGAAGGAGGCCGCGCCGGCCAGCAGCCCGGTGGCCATCGTCAGCAGCCACACCGGGTACGGGTGCCGGTTGCGGCGGATCTCGGCGAGCCGCCGGTAGGCGTCGTTGACGCTGACCTTCTCGGCCGTGATGTCCGCGACCAGCTCGTAGACCGCGGCGAGCCGGGTGTAGTCGGACGTCCGGCGGCGCACCACCCGGTCCGCGGTGACCGGCGGGTCGATCAGCGAGGGCTGGTGCGAGATCGAGATCAGCGTGAAGGTGACCTGCGGCTCGCAGTGGTCGAGCCGGTAGGCGTGCGCGATGCCGAGCATCGCGGCCTCCACGTCCTCGGCGGCCTCGCCGCTGGCCAGCAGCAGTTCGCCGATCCGCAGCGACAGGTCGAGCACCCGGGGCACGTTGCGCTGGGCCTGGCCGCTCGCGGCGGGGTGCAGTTCGCGCGGGGTGCGCTCGAAGGCCGGGCGCTCGGCCATCGGCGTGCGCAGCAGGGTGCGCATCCGGTCCGGCCAGGGGGCGTCGCCGGGGGCTCCCTTGTGCAGCTCCGCCAGGTCGATGCCGTGGGACGGGGTGTAGCCGGCCGCGTTCCACTCCTCGGGGGTGAGGGTGTCCTGGGCGAGCGGGTTGCGGGCCCGGACGGGCTCGCCCGGGTCGGGGACGGCGTGGCCCAGCAGGCCCTCGGTCTGGGCGGGCGGCGGCGCGTGCGGGATGCTGACGGGCCGTTCGATCGGCGGCGCGTCCGGCCCGAGCAGCCCTTCGGTGGGCGGCGCCCCCTGCGCCGGTGCGCCCTCCGGCTCGCGATCGGACACGGTGCTCCTCCGCCTCCCCGGCCGCCCGCCCGTCCGGGGCGGCCTGCTGGCCCCCACCTTGCCCGATGGGGGGCGCCGGTGCGAACAAGGGGTGCGCACCGTTCCGGATCATGGGGTGCGCACCGTCCCGGACGCAAGGGGTCCGCCGCCGCACTCGGGCAAGCGCGGCCGCGCCGGGCTCGGCCGCGCCACGCTCAGCCGCGCCGGACTCAGCCGCGCCGGACGGCGGCGCGGCGGGCCCGGAGCAGCTCGGCCGCGACGGGCAGCGCCGAGACCAGCACGATGGCCAGGCAGATCGCCTCGATGTTGTCGCGGACCGCCGGGACCTGGCCGAGGAAGTACCCGAGCACGGTGATCCCGGCGCCCCAGAGCACCCCGCCGACCACGTTGAACAGCACGAACGTGCGGTACCCCATGCCCGCGACGCCCGCCACGATCGGGGTGAAGGTGCGCACCACCGGCACGAACCGGGCCAGCACGATCGCCTTCGGGCCGTGCCGGTCGAAGAAGGCGGCGGCGCGCTCCGCGTTCTCCCGCTTGAACAGCCGGGACTCGGGGCGGTTGAACAGGCCCGGCCCGACCCGCTTCCCGAACAGGTAGCCGACCTGGTCGCCGGCGATCGCGGCCAGCACCACCAGCGGGCAGACCACCCAGAGCGGCTGCGGCAGCGTGCCGCCCGCCACCAGCAGGCCGGTGGTGAACAGCAGCGAGTCGCCCGGCAGGAAGAAGCCGATCAGCAGGCCGGACTCGGCGAAGACGATGGCCAGGATGCCGATCAGGCCGAAGGTGGAGATCAGGTTCTGGGGGTCGAGCCAGTGCACGGGCGGGACTCCTGTCGGTCAGGGAATGGCAATGGAAGAGTAAAGCATTCACCAAGAAACTCCCCAGCCTACCGCCTGATACGCCATCAAATCGGACATACTGACCGGCTATGGGCGCCATGGACGAACCGAGCGGCAGCACGGACGAGAGCCTCACCACCGTGATCGTCGCGGGCCTGTGCAACCTGGGCATCGCCCTCGCCAAGGCCGTGGCCGGCGCGATCAGCGGCTCCAGCGCGATGCTCTCCGAGGCCGCGCACTCCTTCGCCGACACCGTCACCGAGGTGCTGCTCTTCGTCTCCCTCAAGCGCGGCACCCGCCCCGCCGACGATCTGCACCCGCTCGGCCACGGCCGGGAGCGCTACCTGTGGGCGCTGCTCGCCTCGTTCGCCACCTTCGTCGGCGGCGCGGTGTTCTCCGTCCACGACGGCGTCCACACCCTGCGGCACGGCGAGGAGCTGGGCAGCCCGGTCCTCTCCTACCTGATCCTGGGCGTCGCCTTCGTCCTGGAGTCGGTCTCGCTCTCCCGGACGGTCCGCCAGCTGCGCGGCACCACCACCCGGCTCGGCGTCGGCGGGTACCGCTACCTGCGGCGGACCTCCGACACCGCCGTCAAGGCCGTCTTCCTGGAGGACGCCGCCGCCCTGATCGGCCTGCTGCTCGCCTTCGGCGGCCTGCTCGGCGCCCAGCTCACCGGCGACCCGCTCTGGGACGGCCTGGCCTCGGTGCTGATCGGCCTGCTGCTCGGGTGGGTCGCCTGGGTGCTGGCCCGCGACAACGCCTCGCTGCTGATCGGCCGTGCGCTGCCCGAACGCTACGAGCACGCCATCGCCGCCGCGCTCACCGCCCAGCCCCAGGTGGTCCGGGTCCTCGACCTGGTCACCAGCGTGTACGGGCCGGACGACGTGCTGGTCGCCGCCAAGGTCGACTTCGCCGACCTGGCCACCGCCGCCGACATCGAGGCCGCCTGCGACCGGGCCGAGCGGGCCGTCCGGGCGGCCGTCCCCGCCGTCACCCGGGTCTACCTCGACCCGACGCCGCAGCCGCGCCCCTGAACCAGCGCCGCCCCGTCCCCGACCGCGCCCCCGGAAGGCCCCGGACGAGCCCCCGGAAGACCCCGGCAGACCCCGAAACGGCCTCCCGGCGTCCCGGCGGACCGTTCCAGGCAGGGGGAAAACCACAGGTGGGAGGGGGTGAAACCGTTCCAGCGTCCCGCCTCGGCCCGGAAGGCTGGCGGACCGGTCCGGGCAGCGGCCAGAGTTCTGCCCAGCGGCCGACGCCGACGGCTCGCCGCCCACTCCACTCCGTCACTCCACACCCGATCCGGGGGATTCCGCCATGTCCGCTCGCCGCATCCTGTTCGTCCCCGCCGCCCTCGCCCTGGGCGCCGCGCTCACCCTCACCGCCTGCGGTTCCGACAAGGCCGGCGGCTCCGCCCAGGCCGCGAAGCCCTCGCAGAGCGCCACCGCCGGCACCGACGCCGGGGCCGCCGCCACCACCGCGCCCCAGCCCGCCGCCTCCACCCCGGCCGCCGGGGCCCCCGCCCCGGGCAACACCGGCGCCGCCCGCCCCAAGACCCCTACGACGCCGACCACCGCCACCGGGGCCGGGAGCGCGGCCGGCGGCGGTGAGTCCTACGCCTACACCCACTCCTGCAAGGCCGCGAACCTGACGGTCAAGGTCACCACCCGCGGCGGCAACGCCGACCAGCGGGTGATCGAGGTGCACAACCAGGGCAGCACCTACTGCGGCCTCAGCTACTACCCGCTGGTCTCGGTCGGCAAGTCCGCCGACCGCGGCAACACCGTCACCCCGCTCGTCCCGGGCGGCCTCGGCGGCCCGCCGGCCTACGCCCTGGCCCCCGGAAAGAGCACCTTCGCGGTGATCGACCTGAACCCCGGCAGCGGCAGCGCCGGCGACTACGACGAGCTGAACGTGCTGGCCGACGACCAGATGCCCAACGCCGACACCCGCAACTTCCCGCTCGGCGCCGGCGCCAAGGTCGGCAAGCAGCCGAAGCTCGGCCTGTACGCGGACAGCGCCGACCACGCCGCCCAGTCCACCGCCCTGGCCGGCAAGAGCTGAACGGCCCCGGCACGCCCCTCGCCCCGGGTCCGCGGCGCTCCCCCGCTCCGGTACCGGCCGGACCGGCCGGTACCGTGATCAGCGGTACGGACGGCGTGCCGGCCGGTGCCACGGACCGGGCCGGAACAGGCGAGAGGCAGCAGATGAGCGCGGAGACCGACGAGTTCGCGGCGATGCTGCGCGAGCTCAAGGAGCGTTCCGGCCGCAGCTACGGGGCCCTGGCGACCCGGCTGCACCTCAGCACCTCCACCCTGCACCGCTACTGCAACGGCGCCGCCGTGCCGACCGAGTACGCGCCGGTCGAGCGGCTGGGCCGGGCCTGCGGGGCGAGCGGCGAGGAACTGGTCGAGCTGCACCGCCGCTGGCTGCTGGCCGACGCGGCCCGCCGCCGCGAGACCGCCCCGGAACCGCCCGCATCACCGGCCCCGGCCGCCCCGCCGGTACCGGACGTGCTGGCCTCGGACGCCGCCGCCCCCGACGAGTTCGAGGTGCGGACGGTGCGGACGGAGCGCCCGGAGGCCCCCGCCCCGCGCCGGACCCGCGGCCGGGTGCTGCTGAGCGTGGCCGCGGTGGCGGTGGTGGCTGCCCTGGTCTCCGCCTTCGTGCTGCGCGACACCGGCGACGACGCCGACAAGGCGGCCGGGAAGGCCGCCGGGAGGACCACCCCGCCCGCCGCCACCGGCACCGCCCCGTCCACGCCCGCCGCCACCGGGGGCTCGACCGGCCCGGGCGCGGACGACGGGGCCACCGGGACCGCGCCGTTCGACGTCTCCGTGATCAGCGGCAGCTGGGGCAGCCCCTGCGACCAGTGGTTCCTGTCGCCCCGGGCGCCCGGGCAGATGGCCCCGCCGCCCGCGGAGATCTCGGCCGGCCGGGTCGACAGCTGGGCGGCCTCCCAGCGGCTGGTCCCGGCCGGGCACCTGCGGATCGAGCTGACCGCGCAGGGCAAGGACGCCGGGGCGGTGGTGCTGAACCGGATGACCGTGGTGGTCACCAGCACCCGGCCCGCCGAGAAGTGGAACGCCTTCACCCCGGGGTCGGGCTGCGGCGGCGTCGAGCTGACGCCCGCCGCCTTCGAGGTCAACCTGGACACGGCCTCGCCGCAGGCCGTCCCCGTGCCCGGCAAGGAGGGCGAGCGGAAGACGGCCGTCACCGACTTCCCGTACAAGATCTCCGCCAACGACCCGCAGGTGATCGACGTGGACGCCTTCAGCAAGTCCCGGGACGTCAGCTGGTACCTGGAGATCGAGTGGACCGGCGCCAACAAGAGCACGGGCACCAAGCAGGTCTACCTCGACGGGCAGCAGCCGTTCCGCACGGTGGGCATGCAGGGCGCGCCGCAGTACTTCCACAACGGCACCGCCTGGGCGCCCTTCACCCTGGGCTGAGGGCCCGTCGGGGGCCCCCGCCCGCGGGGGGGGGGGCCGGGGGCCCCCCCGCCCGGGGGGGGGGGCGCCCGGCGGGCGGGGGGGGGGGGGGGCGGGGCCCGGCCCCGCCCGCCCGGGCGGGCGCGGCCGCCGGG
>NZ_JBIVNB010000003.1:583285-757447 GCF_044753345.1 Kitasatospora sp. NPDC088391 | reverse complement strand
GGGCCCCCCGCCGGCCCCCCCCCCCGCCCGGGGGGGGCCCCCCCCCCGGGGGGGGGGCGGCGGGGGCCCCCCCGGGGGGGGGGGGGGGGGGGGGCCGGTGCCGCCGCTACAGGTCGTAGTCGTCGACGATCTTCCGGTGCCGGTCGAGGTCGGCGCCGGCCGCCTCGGCCAGGGCGGGCCAGGCCAGCGGGTGCGGCCAGTCGGCGGTGAGCCGGGCGAGCAGCGCGTCGGCCTGCTCGGCGGTGGCGGTGGGCGGGACGCCGAGGGCGGCGTAGACGCCGGGCAGGTCGTCCTGGTCGCCGCTCGGGTCGGTGATCCGGTAGTGGTCGCCGCTGTACGCCCAGACCCCGTAGCCGGCCTGCTGGAGCTCCTCGCGCAGGGCGTGCCAGGCGTCGTCGCCGGGCCAGCCGCCGTCGATCCAGTAGGTGGTGTACCCGGCCGGGTCGAGCAGGGTGAGGAACTCGAAGACCGGCCGCCAGTCCTCCTCCGCGCCCGGTTCGGGGGTGTCGTTGAGGACGGCGGGGGCGAACACCACGACGTCCCCGTGGTTGAGGTCGAGGTCCTCGCCGAGCACCGGCAGCACCCGGGCGGTGGCCGGGCCGGTGCGCAGCGCGGGCAGGTCGGTGGTGGTCCCGTTGGTACGGGTGGCCCGCAGGCCGATCAGCTGCCACTCCTCGTCGATCGGGCCGCTGTCGGTGTCGAAGTCGAGGCCGAGCCGGGCCCCGGCGGCGCGGACGGCGGCCCAGTCGCGGTTGGCGGTGGCGGCGGTGAGCAGGTGCCACAGGTCGGGTTCCTGGACGGTGCGGTGCTCCTGGTCCTGGTCGGCCTCGGCCGGGTCGAGGGCGTGCTCCAGCAGGTCCTGGTAGATCCGCTGGGCCTCGGCGTGCTCGCCGCGCCGGGTGGCGGCGCTCGCGGCCAGGCGGCGGGTGTTGAACGCCTCGGGCTCGTGGGCGAGGACGGCGGCGCACTGCTCGCCGACCTCGGCCCAGCGGCCCTGGGAGGCGGCCCAGCGGGCCCGCAGCCAGTGCGCGTCGGCGGGGGCGGCCCCGGCGAGCCGGGCGGCCAGCCGGTCGATGCCGGGGCCGTCCTCGGCGTCGATCAGCAACTGGCCGAGCAGACCGGTCAGGTACTCGTGCCCGGGGTCCAACTCCAGCTGGGCCCAGGCGAGTTCGGCGACGGCCCGGGTGTGGCCGAGCGAGCCGAGCGCACCGGCCAGGTTGACCACCAGGACGGTGTCGGGGTGCTCGCCGACCGCCAGCGCGGCGGCCAGCAGGTCGGCGCCGGTCTCCGGGTCGGGCCGGTGCTCGGCCAGCCACTGCGGCAACTCCTCGACCGGAACCGGGAGTTCGGGCCGGGGCAGGGCCTCGGCGGCGGCCCGCAGCGCGGCGACCTGCTCGGCGACGCCGGCGGTGCGGCGGAGTTGGCCGAGCTTGCGGTCGCCGGTCCGGGCCAGGGTGAGCGCGACCTCGCGGGCGCCGCGGGCGAGCGCCAGCCGGCCGGCCGCCAGCGCCAGGTCCAGGCAGGGGCGGTGGGAGCCCGAGGCGTCCAACTCGCCGCTCCAGGAGGCGATCCGGGCGCCGAGCACCGCGTCGTTGTCGAACTCCCCGGCGGCGGCCAGCAGTTCGACGGCGGCGACCCAGCGGTGCCGGATGTCGGGGTAGCGGTCGGCCTCCTCGGCGTCCGGCAGCAGGGCGAGCGCGCGGTCGGTGCGGCCGAGCGCGGCGTGCTGCAGGGCGCGGCCGACGGCGAGCTTGCGCCGGTCGTCGTCGTCGAGCTGGTTCCCGGCGGCGACGTAGGCGCGTTCGGAGGTGTCGTAGACGTCCAGCGCCTCCTGGTGCCGGCCGAGCCGGTGCAGGGCGGAGGTGCGGCTGTGCGCGAAGGAGAGCGAGACCTGTTCGCCGGCCGCGACGATCCGGGTCTGGGCGCGGTCGAGGTGGCCGAGGGCGTCCTCGGGGCGGCCGTCGTCCTCCAGGGTGTCGGCGTACTCGCGGGACAGGCAGTCGAAGCAGGCCCGGGCGGGCTCGACCCGGGACAGCGCCTCCTCCAGCACCGCGAGCCGCTCGGGCACGTAGCCGGGGCCGTCGATGTTGGCGTGGCAGATGGTGAAGTCCTGGACGGCGCACACCGACTGGGGGCAGGAGGCGGTCTCCTCGCGGTGCGCGAACTCCAGCAGCGACACCGCCTCGGACATCGCGGCCTCGCCCTGATGACGCTTGTTCAGCAGGTTCTGCAGCCGCCAGTGCCGCAGGAACACCTCCACCCAGGGCAGGCCCAGGGCCCGGGCCGAGGCCAGCGCCTCCGGGTACATCGCGTCGAGCTGCTCGTTGCGGCCCTCGACGGCGTGGCCGGCGATCTCGGCGAGCGCGTCGGCGAGCCGGTGCTGCCCGGACGCGGCGAGCTTGAGGTGCGTCTCGTGCACCCAGGACCAGATGTCGGTGGTCATCGTTCCTCGTCCCCCTGCGGAAGGTCTGCGGTGATGGTGTCCGGTACCGCTGACAGCCCGTCGGCCGGTACGGGGGCGGTGAGCGCGGCCACCGCCGTGGAGATGCCGGCCAGCGCGGCGGTCAGGTCGCCGGCCGCGGAGCCCGCGGCGGCGGCCATCACCACCTTCAGCGAGCGGAGCAGCCCGGCGGCGGTGGCGGCGCCGGTGCGGCCGTCCCGGTAGGCGGCCAGCAGGTCGCGGACGGCGGGCGAGGCCAGGTTCAGGTACAGCCGGGCCCTGACCGCGCCGTCGGTCCGGGCGGTGAACGCCCGGGCCAGCTGCAGGGCGGCGGACGGGATGCGGGAGTCCGCCCGGTCGTCCTCGATCCGGGCCTTCAGCTCGGCCTCCCGGTCGGGCACCAGCACCAGCGGCAGCCCGGGCGGGTCGAACCGCGCCGGGACGAGCTGCTCGCCGTCCTCGGTGAGCGCGGCGGCCAGCCAGTCCCGCTCCTCGGCGGGCAGCGGCCGGTCCGGGGCGCGGAACAGCTCCTCGTTGCCGCGCTCGCTGCCGAGTTCGACGATCCGGCAGTCGCGCAGCTGGGCGTAGCGGCGCAGGAACGGCAGCACCGCGTACCGGTCGCCGCGGGCGATCGGCACCTGCATCGCCCGGTAGAGCATCTCCTCGAAGCCGCCGCCGCTGCCCAGCGCGACGTGCACCGCGCCGGAGCCCGCGGCCCGCAGCGCGCCGGCCGTCAGGTCGCCCTGCGAGGTGGGCACCGGGACGTCGTCGGCGAGCAGGGTGAACAGCCGGTCGTCGCAGAGCGCCGCGCCGAGCAGCTCCTGGCCGTGCCGGGCCAGGATGCGGCGCCAGGCCGCCGGGTGCAGCCGGGCGGTCTCGTACAGGCCGTCGACGATGGCGTCGGCGAGCGCCTGCTGGAGCGCCCGGTAGTGCTCGTCGCGCTGCAGGTCCTCGCGGCTGGCGGTCGGGGTGAGCCGGGTGGACTCGACCACGCCGCCGACGAACCCGGCCCAGCCGGGCAGCAGGTCGCGGGCGTCGTCGGCGAGCAGCATGCCGCGCAGGTACACCGCGAGGTCGCGGTTGTCGGTGGAGCCGTACGTCCCGCCGTCCTGCACCCAGAGCAGGCCGACGGCGTCGGTGCGGCCCTCGACGGGCGTCACCGGGAAGGCGGTCAGCGGCTCGAAGCTGCGGGCGAAGGCGGTGGCGAAGCGCATCCGGTGCAGGTGCGGGGAGCCGGGCAGGTCCTGCCGCCACGGCACCGGCACGTCGTTGACCGGTTCCTCGTCCGCCCCGGTGTAGACCGGGATCGGCAGCAGCACGCAGTACCTGGCCAGCACCTCGCGCAGGGCCTCCTGGTCGGCGAGGTGGGCGTGCTCGGCCTTCAGCCGGAGCGTGACCACGGTGCCGGGGCCCGGGCGGGGCGGCGCGGGCTCCACGCTGTACTGCTCGCCGCCGCGGCTGCGGTAGGTGTGGGCGAGCTTCGGCTCGCGGTGCGAGGCGGTGGTGACGAGCACCTCCTCGGCGACCGAGAAGGCGGACAGGAAGCCGAGGCCGAACGCGCCGATCAGGTCCTGGTTGCCGGTCAGTTCGCGCAGCATCCGGGTGTAGCCGGTGCCGACGGTCGCCAGGTAGGCGTGGATCTCCGGCTCGGTCAGGCCCGCGCCGTTGTCCTCGATCGAGACGGTTCGGGCCGCCTGGTCCCCGGTCACCCGGATCAGCGGCCGGTAGGCGCCCTCCGGGTCCTCCAGCTTCCGCCGGGTGTGCGAGTCGTGGGCGTTCTGCACCAGTTCGCGCAGCGCCACCAGGGGGGTGGAGTAGAGGTGGGTGGCGAGGACGCCGACCAGGCCGCCGAGGTCGACCTCGGTGGTGCGGAGATTCGCGGGCTCCGCGGCGGCGAATTCCGCGCCACTTCCCTCGGGGCCGGAAGCGGGGGGAAGACCATCAGACATGAGGCCACAGTGTGCCAGTACGACAATCTGCCGACCACTGTTTTCCGATTTCCGGTTTCTGTCGATCCTCGGTCAACCCGGTGTTGACGCGCGGGAGTCTCCGGCGATCCCTCCGGTTCACCCAAATCCCTTGGCAGGAAAGCATTCTGCGCCCTCCCCGGAGTTCCAGGGTATTCCGCACCGGTGACACCTTCGGGGGAACCCGGGTGTCCGCACTGGAACCCGAACGGCCCAGTGGGCAATCCTGAGGGAGCGACGTCAGGAACCGGCGCACCGGGGCGGCCACCCCGCGGCGCCACATTCGCACCAGTTAGCAGGGAGACCACCGTGTCCCGTATTCGCGCAGTCGCCGTCGTTGCCGCCCTCGGCGCCTTCCTCCTCGCCGGAGTGGGCACCGCCGCCGCGGACAACGGCGCCGGCGCCGACCACTCCTCCAACAGCACCGTGGTCGGCAACCTCGGCTCCGGCAACATCGTCGGCTCCGTGCACGGCAACGCCAACGGCACCCAGCAGACCGCGACGGGCTCCGGCGCGAGCAACCAGAACAACACCCTCGGCGTGGCCGGCAACTCCGGCGGCGTCGGCGCCCTCCAGTCGAACGCCAACCTGGCGCACACCGTGTACTACCCGTTCGTCCTGTACTAGGCCGCGAACACCGGCACCACACCGGACACCGGCGGGACCGCGACGCAGGGGCACCTCCCCGCCCCGTCGCGGTCCCGCCGCGTTCAGCCGGACGGCGCCGGCGCGCCCAGCGCCGCGGCCGCGCAAGCCGCCACCGCGGCGGGGGAGGCCGACCCGGTCCGGGCGGTGTCAACGGCGACCGCGATCATCGCGTGCACCCGCACCCGGGTCTCGGCGGCCGGTTCGCCCGGCAGCGCGGCCAGTTCGACCCAGCCGCGGAGGAACCCGCGGCGGAAGTCCACCGCCGCCCGGCGCTCGCCCGGGGCCAGCCGCTCCGTCTCGGAGAGCATCACGCCCAGGTAGTCGCGCTCCCGCCGGGCGAAGTCGGCGAACGCCGCGACCGCCGGGCCCGGACCCGCGCCCAGCACCGGGAGCACCTCCCGGCGCAGCTGCTCCCGGCCGCGGTCGAGGACGGCCGCGAGCAGCGCGGACTTCGTCCCGAAGTGCTTGTAGACGCTGGGCCCGGCGATGCCGACGGCCGCGCCGAGCCGCTCCGTGGAGACGTTGTCGAAGCCGTGCCGGTGGAACAGTCGGGTGGCCGCCACCACCAGCGCCTCCCGCCGGGCTGTCGGCGCCGGAACCGGCGGCGGGTCCGCCACCGGGGCGAACTCCCCCACCGCCAGCAGCCGTTCGCGCATCCCGAGGAGCAGTTCCAGGTACCGCCGCCGGGGCAGCGCCACCCCGTGGCGGCCCAGGCTGCCGTAGCCGGAGAGCACCGCCCACCAGGCCAGCTCGCCCTCCTCCGCCGCGACGTCCCGGACCGCGGCGCGCAGCCGCCTGCGCAGCACGGCCCGTCGGCCCGGCGGCAGCAGCCGGGCGTCGCGCTGCCAGAGCGTCCCGAACCCGCGCCGCTCCAGGGCGAGTTCGGCGAGTTCGACGGCCCCGCCGGAGGCCAGCGCGGCGCAGAGCGCGTCCAGGCCGGACTCGACAGCGCAGCACAGCAGTTCGGGCTTGCCGCGGAAGTGCCGGTAGAGCGCGGGGGCGGTGATGCCGACCTCGGCGGCGAGTTCGGCCATCGACACCCGGTGGTAGCCGTCCCGGTGGAAGCGGTCGGCGGCGACGGCGAGGATGCGGGCCCGCCGCCCGGGCGGCCGCCGCACCACGGGACGGTGCTCCGCGGGTGGCTGCTCCACCACGGTGTCCCCCTCCCCCGCACGCCTGCCGGCCAGGCTAGCAACGGTTCACTTAACTCCCGCCGACACCGTCCGACAAGGCCGCGGGCCACCCTGGACACCGGAAGCTACTGGCGATTAACTTGTCGGTGCGTCCAGCCGCCGAAGGGAGCGCACCGTGCGCCGCACCGTGTACAACGAGGACCACGAGGCGTTCCGGGAGACCATCCGGGACTTCATCGCCCACGAGGTCGTCCCGGTCTACGAGAGCTGGGAGGAGGCCGGCCACCCGCCGCGCGACTTCTACCGCAAGCTGGGCGAGCTCGGCGTCTACGGCATCGAGGTCCCCGAGGAGTACGGCGGCGCGGGCGAGACCGGCTTCAAGTACCAGGCCGTGATCTACGAGGAGACCGCCCGGGCGGGCGTCACCTTCGGCTCCTCCGGCGTGCACACCGGCCTGGTGCTGCCGTACCTGATGGAGTACGCCAGCGAGGAGCAGAAGCAGCGCTGGCTGCCGGGCTTCGTCTCGGGCGACATCATGACCGCGATCGCGATGACCGAGCCGGGCGCGGGCTCCGACCTGGCGGGCATCGCCACCACCGCGAAGCTGTCCGCGGACGGCACCCACTACGTGCTGAACGGCGCGAAGACCTTCATCACCGGCGGCGTGCTCGCCGACCTGGTGCTGGTGGTCTGCCGCACCGCCCCCTACGACCCGGCGGACCGCCGGGCCGGCCTGTCCATCCTGTGCGTGGACACGAAGTCCGAGGGCTACGCGGTCGGCCGCAAGCTGCAGAAGATCGGCCTGCGCACCTCGGACACCGCCGAGCTGTCCTTCTCCGACGTGAAGGTCCCGGTGGAGAACCTGCTCGGCGAGGAGGGGAAGGCGTTCTCCTACCTGACCCACAACCTGGTGCAGGAGCGCCTGGCGATCGCCGTCGGCGCGTACGCCTCGGCGGCGGCCGCGGTGCAGTTCGCGGTGAAGTACGTCAAGGAGCGCAAGGTCTTCGGCAAGGCCGTCGCCGAGTTCCAGAACACCAAGTTCTCGCTGGCCGACTGCCAGGCCCAGGTGCTCGCCCAGCAGGCGATGGTCGACCAGGCGCTGGAGCTCTACCAGACCGGCGAGCTGACGGTGGCGGACGCCGCCGCGGCCAAGCTGTTCTGCACCGAGTCGGCCTCCGAGGTGATCGACAAGTGCCTGCAGCTGCACGGCGGCTACGGCTACATCCTGGAGTACCCGATCGCCCGCCTCTACACCGACAACCGGGTGTTCCGGATCTACGGCGGCACCAGCGAGGTCATGCGGACCATCATCGCCAAGTCGCTCGGCCTGTGACCGGACGCTGACCGGGCGCCGAGCGCCCGCCGCGGGGGCGGGGGGGGGGGGCCCCCCCGCCCGGGGGGGGGGCCCCCGCGCGGCCGGCGGGGGGGGGGGGCGGGGGGGGCCGGGGGCCCCCCGCCCCCCCGGCGCCGGGGGGGGGGGCGCCCCCGGGGGGGGGGGGCCCCCCCCCGGCCGCGTCCGCGGGTCAGTTGACGCTGGTCCGCCAGGCCTCCAGTCCGGCCGCGGAGGCGGCCCTCGCCTGGTGCAGGGTGCGCTGCGCCAGCTCGGTGGGCGGGGTCTCGAAGGTCCTGATCCAGCCGCGCCCGGCGTTCGCCAGGGCCACGCAGACCAGGACGCTGCCGGTCAGTCCGACGAGGGCGCCGAGCCCGGTGAGGGCCGCGCCGGCGGTGAGCATGCCGCGGTTCACCTGGAACCCGCGGAAGGAGATGCTGTGAGTGGTCGCCATAGGCCCACCTTCGGCCCATCCCCGCGGCCCCGCACCCCGAGCGGCCCCGCCCTTGACCCCTGCGCGTGGTTCGGCGCGCGCCACCCGCGGGGCGGCCCCTAGGGTCGGCGGCGAGGGCCCGGACGGCGGGTCCGGTGGCGACGGGGGCCCGAGCGAGGAGAACGCGATGACCGAGCAGCCGGCCCGGATCGACCTGGGCGCGCTGGCCGAGGAGCACGCCGCGCTGGCCGCCGCCGGCCCGCACGGCCGGAGCGCCCACCTGGTGCTGCACGACGGCGTGCTGCGGCAGACCGTGATCGCGCTGCGGGCGGGGGCGGCGCTGGACGAGCACAACGCCCCGGTCGCGGCCAGCCTCCAGGTGCTGCGCGGCCGGGTCTCGCTGACGGTGGCGGGCCGCCGGCTGGAGGTCGCGGCGGGCGAGCTGTGCCCCGTCCCGCAGGAGCGGCACGGGCTGATCGCCCACACCGACGCGGTGGTGCTGCTCACCGCCGTCACCGCCTGACCCGGACACCCGCGCCCCGGCCGTCCGGGCCGTTCAAGCCGTCCGGGCCGTTCGGGCCGTTCAGGCCCGGGCCGCGCCCAGCGTCTCGCCGGAGACCAGGGTGAGCCCCCGCAGGATCTCCGCGCCGTCCGGCGCCTGCTCCGGGTCGATCAGCCAGTGCGCGACCTGGCCGAGCAGCAGCGACTGGTAGAAGATGCCGCGGGCCAGCTCCTCCGGGGTGTCCAGGTGCTCGGTCCGGCCCTGGAACATCGCCGCCAGCCCGAGCCGGCCGAGTTTCTGCGCCCCGGCCAGCTGCTCGCGCAGCTCCGGCAGGTGGGCGAGCTGCCCGACGATCTCGAACTGCACCGTCCACAGGCCGCGGTGCTCCTCGAAGGTGTCCCGGACCGCGTCCCAGCAGCGGACGAAGCGCTCCTTCGGGTCGGTCACCTCCGCCGACCCGGCCAGCGCGGCGCCGATCGACTCGCCCCAGTCCCCCATCGCCTCGATCAGGGCCTGGACCAGCAGGGCGTCCTTGGAGCCGTAGTGGTAGCCGATCGCGGCCAGGCTGACGTTCGCGCCGGTGGCGATGTCCCGGGCGGTGGTGCGCCCGTAGCCCTTCTCTTGCAGGCAGCGCCGGGCGCTGGCCAGCAGGTCTTCGCGGTTTCCCATGGTGGTGATGCTACGGCAGTCCAAGACGGATGTCTCGCTCGAACGTCTGAAACATTCGACTTAGACGCTTGTACTAGACAGGTGTGCAAGACGTCCGTACAGTCCTCCTCATGACCACCGACCACGGCCGCGCCGGCCGACGCGAATGGCTGGGCCTGGCCCTCCTCCTGCTGCCGACCCTCGTCCTCGCGATGGACATGGGCGTGCTGTTCTTCGCCGTCCCGTTCATCGCCACCGACCTGCACCCCAGCGGCACCCAGCAGCTGTGGATCATGGACATGTACTCGTTCCTGCTGGCGGGGCTGCTCATCCCGATGGGCGCGCTCGGCGACCGGATCGGCCGGCGCAAGCTGCTGATCGGCGGCACCGCGGCCTTCGCGCTCGCCTCGCTGGTCGCGGCCCGGGCCCACGGGGCGGACCAGCTCATCGCCGCCCGGGCCCTGCTGGGCGTCGCGGGGGCGGTCTTCGGGCCCTCCACGCTGGCCCTGCTGCGCAACATGTTCCACGACGCCAAGCAGCGGCAGGCCGCGATCGGCGCGTGGAGCGGCGTCATGATGGCCGGTGCCACCCTCGGCCCGGTGGTCGGCGGCCTGCTGCTCGACCACTTCTGGTGGGGCTCCGCCTTCCTGATCGCCGTCCCCGCGATGCTGCTGGTGATGCTCGCCGCGCCGTTCCTGCTCCCCGAGTACCGCGCCCCGCAGCAGGGCCGGTTCGACCTGCTCGGCGCCGCCCTGTCGATCGCCACCGTGCTGCCCGTCGTGCACGGCATCAAGACCCTCGCGGTGGACGGCTGGAGCGTCCGCCCGGCGCTGGTGCTGGCCGCCGGGCTGCTGGTCGGCCTCGGCCTGGTCGTCCGGCTGCGGACCGCCGCGCACCCGCTGATCGACGTCTCGCTGTTCCGGGTCCGCACCTACAGCGGCGCGATCACCGTCAACACCATCGCGATGTTCGCGATGATGGGCTTCACCCTGTTCACCTCGCAGTACCTGCAGCTGGTCAAGGGCTACAGCCCGCTCACCGCCTCGCTCTGGGCGCTGCTGCCCAGCGTCGGCGTCGGCGCGGCGGTCGGCGGCTTCGGGGCGCTGGCCGGGCGGGTCCGGCCCGCGGTGCTGCTGGTCGCCGGGTTCACCGCCAGCGCGGCCGGGTTCGTCGCGATGGCCTTCGTCGACCCGTCCAGCTCGCTCGCCCTGCCGCTGGTCGCGGCCGGCGTGATCGCGGCCGGGTCGGTCGGCACCGTCAGCATCACCGGCGAGATGGTGGTCTCCGCCGCCCCCGCCGACCGGGCCGGCGCGGCGAGCGCCACCTCGGAGACCGCGCAGGAGCTCGGCAGCTCGCTCGGCATCGCGGTGCTCGGCGCGGCCGGCGCCGCGATCTACCGGACCAGGATGGCGGGCGTCCCGGCGCCGGACGCCGCCCACGACACGCTGGGCGGGGCCGTCACCACCGCCACCCACCTGCCCGCCGACGCCGGGGCCGCGCTGCTGGCCACCGCCCGGGACGCCTTCGCCGACGGGATGCACACCGCCGCGGTGGCCGGAGTGCTGGTGATGCTCGGTGCCGCGCTCGCCGCCCACCTGCTGATGCGCCACCTGCCGGCCCCCGGCGGGCAGCCGGAAACGCCCCTCCCGGTGGTACAGACCACATGACTCGGATCACCTGTTTTTCGGCGGCTGTTTGCCGGTGGGTGTATACGTTCGCCGGAAAGGCCAGGCATACTGGCCGAGTCGGGCGAACCGCCCGGCACCGATGACACGACGCGAACCTCACGAAAGGACCGGTGGTCAGGCATGTTCCGTAACGGTCTCGAGCCCTGGCACATCGCCATCATGGTGGTGGTGCTGGTCCTGCTGTTCGGCTCGAAGAAGCTGCCCGAGATGGCCCGCGGCCTCGGCAAGTCGATGCGCATCCTCAAGGCGGAGACCAAGGCGCTCCGCGAGGACGACGCCCCCGCCGAGGCGCAGAACGGCACCGCCGCCTCGCAGGCCGAGCAGCCCCGCCAGGCCGTCGAGCCCACCAACATCACGAAGGCCACCGACGCTTCCAAGTCGACCACGGCCTGACGCCCGGTCGGCCCCGGCCGACGCGCGCGCCCCGGAGCCCCCGGCCCGTCCTCGGACGGCCGGGGGCTCCGCCGTTCCGGCGCACCCCGGTGGCCGTCCGTCCCGTCCCGGTATCTGCTGGTAGCGAACTGACGGCGGATCACCTGGGAGGCACGGATGGCGGCGGACCCCTCCGGCGAGCGGGAGCTCGCGGAGCTGCGCGAGCGGATCGCCGTCCTGGAGAGCAAGGGGAAACCCGTCCCCCGGCACCACCGGGTGCGGTCCTTCTTCGCCGCCCTGCTGATCGTGCTGGCGGTGGTGCTCACCCCGCTGGGCGTGGTCGCCGCGTGGAGCAGGTCGCAGGTCACCGACACCGACCGGTTCGTGGCGACGATGGCGCCGCTGGCCGCCGACCCGGCGGTGCAGGGCGCGGTGGCCGACCGGGTCACCGGCGCCGTGATGCAGCAGCTGCCGATCACCGACCTGCTGAACGAGGCCGCCCCCGCCGACCGGCCGCTCCTGGACGCGGCGCTGGCCCGGCTCGGCCCGGCGCTGACCGACGGGCTGACCGGCTTCGTGCACGACCAGGTGCTGCGGTTCGTCCGGTCCGACGCCTTCGCCACGGTCTGGACGACCGTGCTGCGCGACGCGCACGCCGCCTTCGACAAGGTGCTGACCGGCAAGGGCGGCGGTGCCGTCCAGGTGCAGGGCGACACCGTCAGCCTGGACCTGGCGCCGGTGATCGCGCAGGTCAAGGACCGGCTGGTGGCGAACGGGCTGGGGCTGGCCGCGAAGATCCCCGAGGTGCACACCGACTACACGCTGGTGCAGTCCGACGCGGTGAAGAAGGCGCAGACCGGGCTGCGGCTGCTCGACCTGGCCGGGTTCTGGGTGCCGGTGCTGGCCCTGCTGTGCGCCGTCGGCGGCGTCCTGCTGGCGGTGCGGCCGCGCCGGGCCACCGTGGCGGCGGCGCTCGGCGCGGCCGCCGGGGCGGGGCTGCTCGGCATCGGGCTGAGCGTCTTCCGGGCGATCTACCTGGACAAGCTGCCCGTCGGCGTCGACCAGGCCGCGGCGGCGGCGGTCTACGACACCCTGGTGCGCTTCCTGCGGGCCGCGGTCCGGATGCTGCTGGCGCTCGGCGTGGTGGTCGCGCTGGCCGCCTGGCTGACCGGCGCCGGGCGGCGGGCCGGCTGGGTGCGGCACCTGTGGCAGGAGGGCCTGGGCGCGGTCCGCCGGGCCGCCACCGGCCTGGGGATGCGGCTCGGCCCGGTCGGCCGGTTCGTCCACCGGCGGAAGGGCTGGCTGGGCTGGGGCGCCGTCGTGGTCGCCGCCGTCGTGCTGCTCACCTGGAACTACCCGACCGCGCCGGTGGTGCTCTGGATCGCGGTGGTGCTGCTCGCCGTCCTGGCGGTGCTGGAGTTCCTGGACGGCCCCGCCGACGACGCCCCCGCCGCCCCCGCCGCACCCGGCTCCCCCGGCTCCCCCCACGACGCGGCCGGCCCCGGGAAGGCGACTGCGGCGTGAGGGAGCTGGCCCGGACGTACCTCGCCCTGCTGGCCGGTCCCTCGGTGCTGCTGGTGGCCTACTTCACGGTGCCGCTGGGCTGGTTCGGGCCGCACCACTCGGCGGTCAGCTGGGTCGTGTTCGGCACCCTGCTGACGGTGCTCGGCATCGGCCTGCTGCGCGAGGTGCGGCTGCAGGTCACCGGGCACTCCCGGCACCCGGTGCCGCGCATCCTGTTCCTGCTGTGCAGCGCGCTGGTGGTGTTCTCCACCGCCTACCTGGGGATGTCCCGGCAGCCCGGCGAGCTGGAGGGGATGCACACCAAGGTCGACGGGCTGTACTTCACGGTGATCACCATGGCGACCGTCGGCTACGGCGACATCCACCCCGCCGGGCAGGCCGCCCGGATCGTGGTGATGCTCCAACTCCTGTACACCGTGGTGTTCCTGACCACCGGTGTGACGGCGCTGACCCGGCAGGTGAAGACCCGCGCGGTGCAGCGGGCCCAGCACCGGGGCTGACCCGGCGTCAGAAGCCGTCCTGGGCGGCGGACTGGGCGTGCACCACCGCGATCAGTCCGGTCAGCCGGGTCTGCCAGCCGACCAGCGTGGCGGGGTCGACCGCCTTGCGCCGCTGCAGGTCGCGGACCAGCCGCTGGGCGTCCTTGAGCGAGTCCTCGGCGTCCGACGGCTGCCGGTCGTTGACCGACCGGGTCGCCTCGTCGAGCAGCTTGGTCAAGTCGTCCTGCCGGTCGCGCTCCTTGGCGAAGTTCGTCTGGGCGACGTCGGCGCGCAGCTGGGCGATCTGCGCGACCACCGGGCCCTTGGACGAGGCGGACGGCTTCGGGGTGCCGGACGGCTTCGGCGAGGCGGAGGTGGAGGCGGCGGCCGGGGCGGACGGCGACGGGGCGGGCGCGGTCGCGGCCGGGGTGGTGACGGCGGCGGTGTGCGGGGGCTTCGGGGTGGAGCCGCCGCCGCTGAACGAGAACGCGGCGATGCCCGCCACGCAGGCGAACACCGCGGCGCCCACGCCCGCGTACAGCAGCGGGTTGCGGCCGCGCCGGGACTCGTCCGGCTCCTCGTCCTCGTACCGGGCCGAGGGCAGCAGCGACGGCCGGGGCTCCTCGACCGGCGGGAGCACCGAGGTGCGGTGCTGCTCGGTCCACGGCCGGTGCGGCGGGGGCGCGGAGGGGAAGCCGGCCGGGACGGGCGGCAGCACCTGGGTGGCGCCGAGCAGTTCGGCGGTGCGGTCGGCCGGGCCGCCGGACGGGACGGCGGCGAGCAGTTCGGCGGCGGCGGTCAGCGCGTCGGCGGGCCGCTCGGCCGGGTTCTTGGCGAGCAGCCGCAGGATCGCCACGTCCAGCGCGGGCGGCACGTCGGTGCGGCTCCCGGAGACCGCGGCCGGGTACTCGGTGACGTGCTTGAACGCGATCGCGACCGGGGTGTCGGCGGTGAACGGCGGTGCGCCGGTGAGCATTTCGACCAGCACGCAGCCGACGGCGTACAGGTCGGCGCGGGCGTCGACGTCGCCGGCGGTGGCCTGCTCCGGCGAGAGGTAGGCGGCGGTGCCCAGCACCGAGGCGGCCTGGGTGAGCTGCTGGCCGGAGGAGGAGCCGGCCCGGGCGATGCCGAAGTCCACCACCTTCACCCCGCCGTCGTGGGTGATCATGATGTTGCCGGGCTTGATGTCCCGGTGCACCAGGCCCTGCGCGTGCGCGGCGGCCAGCGCGTCCAGGACGGCGGCGGCGATGCCGACGGCGCGCTCGACCGGGAGTCTGCCCTGCTCGGCGACCAGGGCGCCCAGGGTGGCGCCGTGCACCAGCTCCATCACCAGGTACGGGGAGCCCTGGTCCAGGCCGGAGTCGAAGACCGTGACGATCCGCGGGTGCGAGAGCAGCGCGGCCAGCCGGGCCTCCCGGGCGAACCGCTCGGCGAACCGGGGGTCGTCGGCGAGGCCGCCGTTCAGCACCTTGACCGCGACCGGGCGGCCCAGCTGGTGGTCCAGGCCGCGGTACACGGTGGCCATGCCGCCCACGCCGAGTATCTCGCCGAGCTCGTAGCGCCCGTTCAGCGCCCGTCCGATCATCGGACACTCCCCTCATCGCCCCGGTCGGGCACCCGTGAACCATAGCGGTCGCGCCTGCCGGGCTTCCAAGGGCGGGCGGACCGGGGCCTCACGGGTGCTGCACCAGCAGCAGGGCGGCGAGCGCGGCCAGCGCGACGCGCAGCAGGGTGCGGGCCGACAGCGGGAGGGGGAGGCAGCCGCGCCGCCGGGTGCGGGGGAAGGTCATCGGGCCGTCAGCTCCGGACCGCCGGGGCCCGGCCGTTCACCGTCCGGCGGGACCGGGTCGCTCCGGACCGGGTCGAGGAACAGCGGGCCGTGGAGCGCGAACACGTCGGCCGGCGGGGCGGCGGCGCGGACGGCGGTCGGGGCTTCGGTCACCGGGGAAGGTCCTGGGCTCGGGGCGGGCGGGGCGCCGGGGGGGTGGGCTCCGGACGGACGGTGGACCCGGGGGAGTTCAGCCGTCCGTCCGGAGCGGGGTTCTCCGGTCGGCCGCGGACCCGGGGGAGCCTTGGGCCGACCGGAGCTGTTCCCGGACGGGGCGGGCCCGGGGGAGCCCGCCACCGTCCGGAGTCGGTTCCGGGCGGGCCGGCGGGCTCGGGGGCGCCCGTCGGCCGCCCGGAGGCGGTGCCCGGTCGGCCGGCGGGCCCGGGGGTGCCCGCCGCCGACCGGAGTCGGTGGGTCAGTCCTGGTCGTCCCCCTTGCCGGGGGTCCTGGACTGCGTGGGGTCGGTCCGCCCGCCCTTGCCCGCGGAGGGCGACGGGGACGGGGCGGGCTGCTGGTTCGCGGGCTGGGTGGGCACGGCGGTCGGCTTGCGGCCGTCTCCGCCCGCCCCGGCCGCCCGGGCGGCGAGCAGCGCGCAGTAGCCGGCGACCTTCTCCGGCCCGCCCGCCTCCTGCAGCAGCGCGGCCAGCGCCGGGTCGACCGCCGCTTCCTTGGGCCTGGTCCCCGCCGCGACCCGGGCGGCGAAGCCCCGGCAGAGCGTCGGCAGGTCGGGCAGCTGCGCGGCGCCCGCGGACGCCGACCCGGAGGGCCGTCCGGTGGGCTCGTGGCCGGTGGCCGTGCCGCTCGGCCTGGTGGCGCGGGCGCTCGGGGCCGCCGACGGCGTGTCCGGTCCGGCGGCCGGGTCGGTCCGTTGCCCGTCGGCCGGTTCGGAGGCGCTCGGCCGGGCCGGGGCGGGGCCGCCCAGGACGGTCGGCAGGTGGCCGGTACCGGCCGCGACGGCGACCGAGCCGACGGCGGTCACGCCCAGCGCGACGGCCAGGGCCTTCGCGCTGAGGGCCCGCGCGAGCGCGGTGTCCGCCATCTTTCGTCTCCGGTGCTGTCGGGGGGCCGGCTGGTGACGAGCCCGCCGGAACGCGGCCAGGGCCTCCTCCTCGCCGGGCAGCGGTCCTTCACCGTCCGGTCCGGGTGCCGCCGCTGCCGCGAGCAGGGCGGCGAGCCCGGTCCGGTCCGGCGCGGGCCGCTGCCCGGCGGAGGAGGGGTCCTGACCGGCCGCCGGGACGCCCGCGACACCGTCGAACAGCTGCTCGGCGGCGGCGCGGTCGATCCGGCGGGATCGGTTGGTGCTCATCTCATGTCCTTCAGCGTCGGCACCTGCGCCGGTGTCACACCCTGCGCGGAGATTTTTTCCGCGGTGCCCCGGCGGGGCAGCCCGGCGGCCGCTCCCCCGTTCTGCTCCAGCACCTTGGCCAGTCGGCGCAGCCCCCGGTGGGCGGCCATCCGGACGCTGCCGGCCCGCTTGCCGAGCACCCGGGCGGCGCTCTCCGCGTCCAGCCCGAGCACCACCCGCAGCAGCACCGCCTCGGCCTGGTCCGGCGGCAGCGACGCGATCAGCGCGAGCGCGTCGGAGGTGCCGACGGTGGCCAGCGCCCGGCCCTCGGTGTCCTCGGCGGCGGCGAGTTCGGCCAGGTACTCGACCGGCAGGTCGGCGAGCGGGCGGCGGCGCAGCCGGCGCAGGTGGTCCATCGCCCGGTTGCGGGCGATAGTGGCGGCCCAGCCGCGGAAGCCGTCCGCGTCGCCGCGGAAGCCCGGCAGGTCGCGGGCGATCTGCAGCCAGGTCTCCGACGCGATGTCCTCGGCGTCCCCGTCCGCCCCCGGCCGGCTGCCGATCAGCACCCGCAGGTAGCGCAGCAGGCCGGGCTGGACGGCGCGGAACAGGATCCGGAACGCCTCCTCGTCGCCGTCCTGGGCGGCCCGGACGGCCGGGGCCAGGTCCACCCGGTCGCCGGACGGGCGGCCGGGCGCGTTCGGACGGCCGGGCCGGTCGCCGTCGTCCGCCCCGTGGTGTTCAGCACTGTGCACCCGCCACATGATGGGCCATCCGGGTGCCCCGGCCCAGCCGCGGGGCGGCGCCCGGCCGGTGGCGGAGCCGTGGGCGCGGCGTGTGCGCGCGGTGCGGGGACGGTGCGCGACAGGTGGGCGGCGAGCGGGCGGCGAGCGGGCGGCCGGAACGGGCGGGACGGCGCGGCGCGAGGCGGGGCGGGGCCTTCCGGCGGCGGGACCCAGGGCCCGGGCCGGGCCGACTTTCGTCCCGTCGGCTGCTGTCGTTCGCCCGCGGCCGCGGCCCGCTCCCTCGCCATAGCGTGCAGATACGGGGCATTCCCCGCATTCCGCCCTGCCGCCGAGGAGGCCCGCGCCGTGACGCGCACCGCCCAGGAGCTGTACACCGCGGGACTCCGCGAACACTTCGGGCCCGCCCTGCGCGAGCTCGGCTTCCGGGGCTGGCGGCACTCCTTCGCCCTGCCGGACCCCGACCGGTGGGCGGTGCTCGGCGTGCACGCGGAGCCGGGCGACGGGCGGGTCCGCTACACCGTCAACCTCTCCGTCACCGACAAGGCCGCCTGGGACGGCCGCCGGGTCCGCCCCGACGCCAACTCCCCGAGCGGGCTGGAGCGTTGGCACTCCCCGATCGGCGAGCTGCTGCCGGTCGGCGGCGAGGTGTGGTGGGAGGTCGCGCCCGGGCCGCGCTGGCTGGTCGCGGTCGAGGACTCGGTGGCCGCCGTCCGCGGCTACGCGCTGCCCGAACTGCGCCGCCGGCTGCGCCCCGAGGAGCGCGAGCCGTACCTCGGCCGGGCCGGCCTGGACGGCGTCAACGGGGCGCTGGCCGCCGCCTCGGTCGCCCGCATCCAGCGGGCCGAACTCGTGGACGGCGTCCTGGAGTTGCACGGCGCGTGGAGCCGCCACGACCCGGTCGCCGAGGCGGTGCTGGCCGGTTCGGCGCGCGGCTTCCTGTCCGTCCGCGACCGGCGCTACCGGCGGGTGCGGGTGCTCGACACGCTCGGCCGGACGCTCTGGGAGTTCGAGGGCCACCGGCACGCCGACTGATCGGGGCCGGGGCGGCGTTTCGGCCGGGGAACCGCCGGGAACCGGACTGAGTCTGTGTCAGTAGGGGGGCGGGAGCGCCCCGGTGGGACTTCTCTGGGGGCGGGCATGACGAGGACGGGCGCGATACGCCACGACGAACGGCAGCTGGACTGGGACGGCTGCCTGAACGTCCGCGACCTCGGCGGCCTGCCGGTCCGCGACGGGCGGCGCACCCTGGCCCGGGCCGTGGTCCGGGCCGACAACCTGGACCGGCTCACCGCCGAGGGCCAGAACTCGCTGGTCGACTACGGCGTGCGCACCGTCGTCGACCTGCGCGACCCCGTCGAGTACCGGCCGCTGCTGCCCGCCCCGCACGGCGTCGACCTGGTCCGGGTCCCGCTGGACGCGCTGGCCGGGCCGGACTGGTGGGCCCGGTTCGGCGGCCTGGACGGCACCCCGCTGTCCTTCCGCCCCTACCTCGACCACTGCCGGCCCGCGATCGCCGCCCTGGTCGCCGCCGTCGCCCGGGCCCGCCCCGGCACCGTGGTGGTGCACTGCGGCGCGGGCCGCGACCGCACCGGCCTGGCCGCGCTGGTGCTGCTCGCCCTCGCCGGGGCCGAGCCCGCCGCCGTCGCCGAGGACTACCTGCTCTCCGCGCCCAACCTGCGCCCGCTGTGGACCCTGTTGGACCGCCCCGACGAGGAGGCCGGGATCGCCCGCGTCCTCGCCGACGCCGGGACCACCGCCGAACTGGCGCTGCACGCGGTGCTCGCCGAGTTCGACGCCGAGCAGTGGCTGCCCGCTGCGGACGTCGCCGCCGTCCGGGAGCGCCTGCTCGGCGCGTAGCAGCGCGGCGGCCGCGCGCACCGGCCTCCGGCCGTCCGTCGGTAAATGGTTCGTGCGGGCGGGCGGGCCCGGAGAATACTGCCGGGCATGGTGGATTTCTCGCTGTTCGACACCCGCGGCTACCCGACCGTCGACGTCCGCACCGGCTACGCCGGGTGGGTCGACAGCTACGAGCGGACGGTCGAGGACGCGATGGACGTCGACGTGCTGGCCCGGCTCGCCGTCCCGCGCTGGGACGCGGCCGGGACGGCCGTCGACCTCGGCTGCGGGACGGGCCGCACCGGCGCCTGGCTGCGCGCCCGCGGCGTCGGGGCCGTGGACGGCGTCGATCTCACGCCCGAGATGCTGGCCCGGGCCCGGGCGCGCGGCGCGCACCGGACGCTGACCGAGGGCGACCTCGCGGCGACCGGGCTGGCCGCCGGCTCCTACGACCTGGCCGCCTGCTCGCTGGTCGACGAGCACCTCGCCGACCTCGCCCCGCTCTACCGCGAGGCGCACCGGCTGGTCCGCCCCGGCGGCCTGTTCGTGCTGGTCGGCCTGCACCCGCTGTTCATCATGTCGGCGGGCATGCCCACCCACTACGACGGCCCCGACGGCCCCGTCGCCATCACCACCCACGTGCACCTGGTCAGCGACCACGTCACCGCCGCGCTCGGCGCGGGCTGGCGGCTCGCCGAGATGCGCGAGGAGGTGGTCGGCGAGCGCTGGATCGCGCTCAAGCCCAAGTGGGAGCGCCACCGCGGGCGGCCGGTCTCGGCCGCCTACGTCTGGCGCAAGGAGGGCTGAGCGGGGGGCCGTGCGGGGACTGTGCAGGGGCCGGTCAGAAGCCCGAGTTGGGGGCGGTGACGACCCTGGTCCGGCCGTCCGCCCGGGCGGCCAGGCCGGCCTCCAGGCGCAGCGCCCGGGCCGGGCCGAGCAGGGCCAGCGCCTCGGGGACGGCGGCCCAGCGGTGGTCGTCGAGCTCGCCGGCCGGCAGGACGATCGGCGCGTCGGCCGGAAAGGTGCCGAGGTCGAAGAGGAAGTGGCAGGCGGGGTGGTCGAGTTCACCCGCCGGGTTGGTCCAGGCGACCACCAGCAGCTCGCCGGCCTCCCGGTCCAGCCCGGTCTCCTCGCGCAGTTCGCGGGCCGCGCACTGCCGGGGGTTCTCGCCGAGGTCGACGGTGCCGCCGACGAACTGCCAGGCGTCCCGGTAGCCGGCCTTGACGATCAGGACCCGGCCCTCGGGGTCGGTGATCAGGCAGCCGGCGGCGGCGTACACCCGGTGCAGCGAGGCGAGCCACTCCTCGCGGGAGGCGAACTCGGGGGCTTCGGACGCGGGGGCGTCGGCCATGCTGGCTCCTTCGGCGGGGGCGGGGCGGGACGGGCCCACTCTCCCACCCCCGCCGGGGTTCAGTGCGCCGAATGCCGCTCCGCGCCGCGGTGCCGGTGGCCGGGCAGCTCGGCGTGGGCGGCGGGCCCGTCGGCGGGGCCGGGCGTCATCGGCGCGCGGCGGCCGCCGTGGCTGAACGCGTCGTCCCCGAAGTGCGGGCCGCCGCGGGTCTCCTCCATACCGGCATGCCGGGGTGGCGGGGCGAGGCCCGCCGGATCGGTCTCCATCGCGCGGCTGTCCAGGAGTTCCTGGGCGCCCCTGCGGAACATCGCCGTCCTGTCGGTCGGTAGCTCGGTCATCGCCGACCTCCCTTCATTCGTCCGATATGCCCGGTATGGGGCGTGATACACCCCGGGTGCGCCCGCCGTTCGGGAAAAGGCCCGGGGCGCGCGGCGGACGGTGTGGGACCATGCCGCGTGGCCACGGTGATACAAGCCGACGAATCCCAGGGACCGCGGGCGGCGGCGCCCGTCCGGCCGGTCCGACAGGTCGACCGCGTCCGGCACCCCGCCGCGCTGATCCGCCTGCTGGCCGGGCTGTGCTGGATCGCCCTGGTCCTGCTGCTGGCCGGCTACGCCCGGTCCGCCGCGCTCGGCCTGGACAGCGACGTCGCCCGGGTCGCCGAACTCGTCCCCTGGCCCCCGGTCAAGCTCGCCGCCGCGCTCTGCGGCGGCGCCCTGCTGACCGTGCCGCTCGCCTTCGCCGCCGACCGGCTGCTGCGCGGCGACGGCCGCCGGGTCGCCGACGGCGTGCTCGCCGCCGTGCTGGCCTACGGGCTCTCGCTCGGCCTGGACCTGCTGGCCGGCGACCTCACCACGCTCACCCACGCCCTGCCCGGGCAGCTCGGCCGGACCGCCCCCGTGTACGGGCACCTCGCCCCCGTCCTGGCCTTCATGACCGCCGTCGGCACCGACGGCCTGCGCCGCTGGCGCACCGCGCTCGGCGTCACCCTCGGCCTGTCCGCGCTGTCCGGGCTGATCACCGGGTACGCCACCCCGCTGTCGCTGGTCCTCGCCCTGCTGCTGGGCTGGACCACCGCGCACGCCACCCGCTACGCCGTCGGCGAGCCGGTCGGCTGCCCCACCGAGGCGCAGATCGCCGCCGCGCTGGCCGGCTCCGGCGTCCGGCCCGACATCGTGCTGCCGGTCGGGCCGAGCCGCTACCTGGTCACCCAGCACGGCGACCGCCCCGACCTGGACGTCCACCTGCTCGACCGGCACGCCCAGGCCAGCGGGCTGCTCGGCGCGCTCTGGCTGGCGCTCCGGCTGCGCACCGCGCCCCGCCCGCTCGGCCTGCGCCCGCTGCGCGACGGCCTGGAGCACCAGACCCTGCTCGGCCACGCCGCGTCCGCCGCCGGCGCCCGCACCCGGACCCCCGTCGCCGCCACCGAACTCGGCCCCGACGCCGCCCTCGTGGCGTACCGCCGGATCGACGCCCGGCCGTTCGCCGACCTGTTCGCCGAGGCCGCGGAGGACGACGACCTGGAGGACGGGGCGCGGCCCACCGGCGCGGAGCTGCGCGACGCCTGGCAGCAGTTGGCGCTGCTGCAGCGGCGGCGGATCGCCCACCGCACGGTCTCCCCGGAGAACGTGCTGCTGGACGCGGAGGGGCGGGTCCACCTGGTCGGGCTGGCCCGCGGCGAGATCGCGGCGAGCGACCTGCTGCTGCGCCTCGACGTGGCCGGGCTGCTCGCCGTCCTCGCCCTGTCCGCCGGGCCGGAGCGGGCGGTGCGCTCCGCGATCGACGTCCTCGGGCCCGGGCCGGTCGGTGCGGCGCTGCCGCTGCTGCAGCCGATCGCGCTGGCCCGCGGCACCCGGGCCGCGCTCGCCCGGCGCAAGGGCCTGACCGTCGAGCTGCGGGCCGAGGCGCAGCGGCAGCTGCCGCAGGCCGCCACCGAGCCGGTCCGGCTGGAGCGGGTGCGGCCGCGCGTCCTGCTGACCGTGGCGGCGGTGATCGCCGCCGGGTACGCGCTGGTGCAGTTCCTGCTGGAGGTCGACACCAACCCGGTCGCCGTGGTCGCCGACGCGGACCCGCTCTGGCTGGCCGGGGCGGCGTTCTTCGCCGCGCTCAGCTACCCCGTGGCGACCTTCGCGTTCAGCGGCTTCGTCCCCGAGCGGCTGTCCTTCCGCTCGACGCTGGCCGCGCAGGTGGCCGGATCCTTCGTCAAGGTGGCCTCCCCCGGCGGCGTCGGCGGGCTCGCCCTGAACACCCGCTACCTGCAGCGCGCGGGCATCCCGACCGCGCAGGCGATGTCCAGCATCGGCGTCAGCCAGCTGTTCGGCCTGGTCCTGCACATGCTGCAACTGGCCGTGTTCGCCGCCCTGGTCGGGGCGGACGGCTCCCGGTTCGACGACGGCTCCGCGCTGCCCGACGGCTGGGTGCTCGGCCTGGCCGGGGCGGTCGCGGCCGCCGTCGGGTTCTCGATCGCCGCCGTGCCCGCGCTGCGGCGGCGGGCCCAGACCCTGCTGCGGCCGCTGCGCGCCGAGGTGCTGCCGCGGCTGCTCGACCTGGCCCAGCACCCGGGCCGGCTCGCCAGCGGCGTGGCCGGGCAGCTGCTGGTGTCGATGTGCTTCGTGATGTGCCTGTACTGCTGCACCCGCGCGGTCGGCCAGTACCCCGGGTTCAACGCCGTGGCGGTGGGCTTCCTGGCCGGCAACGCGGCGGGCAACGTCGCGCCGACCCCCGGCGGCGTGGGCGGCGTGGAGGTCCTGATGTCCTTCACGCTGGCGGAGGCCGGGCACTTCGACTCCACCGGGGCGCTGGCCGCCGTCGTCCTGTTCCGGGTGCTCACCTTCATGCTGCCGGTGCTGCCCGGCTGGGCCGCGTTCGCCTGGCTGCAGCGCCGCCGGGCGATCTGACCGGCGGCGCGCTCCGGGCCCCGCTCAGTCCCGGTGGTCCTCGTCGTCGTCCACCGCGACCTCCCGCACCTGCTCCACCGCGTCCCCCTCGTCCGCGGGCTCGGCCCCCAGCAGCCGCTGCTGCCGCAACACCTCCAGGTCGTCCAGCTCCGGCTCCACCGCCGACCGCTCCTGGTCGGCCCCCTCCGGCAGCACCGGGGCCTGCTCGTCGTCCTCGGGAATCTCCGGGTTCTCAGCATTCAGGCGCATACCGCCAGTATCCGGCCGAACCCCCGCGAACTCGACCCTTGCGCCCGGCGGGTTGCGCATCCGCGCCCGGTCCGGGGCCGGTCCGGGCCCGGAGCCGACATCCGGCGTTAATGCCCCCTCATCGCTCCTGCATATCTCTTGCAATAGTGTGGCTGTCGCAACTGACTGTCCGTCGAACGAGAAGGGCCGCTCAGCCATGGGTGCCTACACGCTGCCTGACCTGCCGTACGACTACTCCGCCCTGGAGCGGGCGATGTCCGCCGAGATCCTGGAGCTGCACCACTCCAAGCACCACCTCGCCTACGTCAACGGGGCCAACCAGACCCTGGAACAGCTCGCCGAGGCCCGCGACAAGGAGCAGTTCGGCAACCTGGTCGGCCTGCAGAAGACCCTGGGCTTCCACCTCTCCGGCCACGTCCTGCACTCACTGTTCTGGGAGAACCTCTCCCCCGAGGGCGGCGACCGGCCCGAGGGCGCCCTCGCCGACGCGATCACCGAGCACTTCGGCTCCTTCGAGGCGTTCCGCAAGCAGCTCACCGCCGCCACCGTCGGCGTCCAGGGCTCCGGCTGGGGCATCCTCTCCTGGGAGCCGCTGGGTGGGCGCCTGATCGTCGAGCAGGTCTACGACCACCACGGCAACGTCGGCCAGGGCACCACCCCGCTGCTCGCCTTCGACGCCTGGGAGCACGCCTACTACCTGCAGTACAAGAACGTCCGCCCCGACTACGTCACCCGCCTCTGGGACGTCGTCAACTGGCAGGACGTCAGCACCCGCTACGCCGCCGCCCAGGGCTGACCCCCGCTCCCCCGCCCGCCGGGCCGCCCCGGGCCCGGCGGGCGCTAGCGTGGACGCATGGGCGCGGTGGAGGAGTTCGAGGCGAACCGGCGGCGGCTGTTCTCGCTGGCGTACCGGATGCTCGGGTCGGCCGCCGAGGCCGAGGACGTGGTGCAGGACGCGTACCTGCGGTGGCACGCCGTCGGGGAGGGTGAAGTCGCGCTGCCCGGGGCCTGGTTGGCGAAGGTGACGACCAACCTGTGCCTGAACCGGCTGGGTTCGGCGCGGGCCCGGCGGGAGGAGTACCCCGGGACGTGGCTGCCGGAGCCGGTGGCGACCGGGGGCGGGGCGCTCGGGCCGATGGAGCGGGCCGAGCAGCGGGAGGCGGTCTCGTTCGCGGTGCTGACCCTGATGGAGCGGCTGTCGCCGCCGGAGCGCGCCGCCGTGGTGCTGCGCGACGCCTTCGGCTACGGCCACCGGGAGGTCGCCGGGGTGCTGGACTGCTCCGAGCCCGCCGCCCGGCAGCTCTACAGCCGGGGGCGCAGGCACCTCGCGGACGCCCCGCGCGCCACCGGCCCCGGACCCGACCCCGGGCAGAACGCCGAACTGCTCGGCAGCTTCCTGGCCGCCGCGGCCGAGGGCGCGCTGGACCGGCTGGAGGCGCTGCTCGCCGCGCACGTGGTGGTCTGGTCCGACGGCGGCGGGCGGGCCCGGGCCGCGCTGCGCCCGGTGCGCGGGCGCGGCGACGCCGCGCGCTTCCTGGCCGGCCTGTTCCAGCGGTTCGCGGCGGGCGTCCGGTTCGAGGCCGCCGAGGCCAACGGCGGCGCGGTGCTGCTCTGCTGGGAGGGCCCGGAACTCACCTCGGTGGGCGCGGTCGAGGCCGGGCCGGACGGCATCACGGCCGTCCGGGTCCTGCGCAATCCGGAGAAGCTCGCCCATTTCGCGGCCCGGCACCGGGAGCTGTCACAGAACGGGTGACCGTCCGGTCCTCCCTGGAGAGAACCCACTCCGGAGAGGAACCCCCGACCATGGACGAGAAGGTGCTGCTGGTGACCGGCGCGACCGGCACGCTGGGCGGCGAGGTGCTGCGGCTGGCCGCCGGCCGCCCGGTGCGCGCCCTCACCCGGCGCGACGCGCCGCCGGAGCGCGACGGTGCCGACGGCGTCGACTGGCGGACCGGCGACCTGACCGCCGGCACCGGCCTGGACCGGGCGCTGGCCGGGGTCGACGCGGTGATCCACTGCGCGAGCGACCCGGCCCGGCCCGGGAACGACCTGCCCGCGCTGCGCCACCTGCTGGCGGCGGCCGACCGGGCCGGGGTCCGCCACCTGGTGTACGTCTCGATCGTCGGCGTCGACCTGGTGCCGTTCCGGTACTACCGGGCCAAGCTGGCGTGCGAGCACCTGCTGGCGGCCGCCGGGCCGAACTGGAGCGTCCTGCGCGCCACCCAGTTCCCGCAGCTGCTCGACAGCATGCTGGCGGGGCTGTCCCGGCTGCCGGTGCTGCCGATGCCGGCCGGCACGCCGGTCCAGCCGGTCGCCCCGGCCGAGGTGGCCGCCCGCCTGCTGGAACTGGCCGCGGGCGACCCGGTCGGCCGGGCGGCGGACTTCGCCGGTCCCGAGGTGCACGACGCGACGGACCTGGCGGCGAGCTGGGCCCGGGCCGTCGGCCGCCGCCGGCGCGTGCTGCCGGTCCGGCTCCCGGGGCGGCTGGGCGCCGCGCTGCGGGCCGGCGGCCTGACCGCGCCGGAGCACCGGGCCGGGACCGCGACCTGGGGCGACCACCTGGCGACGAAGGCGGGTTGACCACCGGCCCCGGACCCCGACCCGGGCACGGGCCCGGACGCGGACGTGCCCGGAGGGGGCCCGCCCCGGGATGGCGGGCCCCCTCCGGGGGTTCGGGGGGGGGCAGCTCCCGGACCGGGACCGGGACCGGACCGGGAGCTGCCCGAAGGGACTACTGGAAGGCCGGGCGGGCGGCGGCGGCCCAGTCGGCGAACGGCCGGGCCGGGCGGCCGAGCAGCTTCTCCACGTCGGGGCTGACCAGCTGCTCCTCGGCGAGCGGCGAGCCGAGGATGTCCAGGGTGCCGTCGATGACGGCCTCGGGCATGAACTGCGCGAGGTGCTCGCGGGCCTGCTCCCGGCTGAGCTCGACGAAGGCGACCTCCTCGCCGATCGCCGCGGCCAGCGCCGCGGCCTGCTGCCGGGGGCTGACTGCGGCCGGGCCGGTGAGGGTGTAGACCTGCCCGTGGTGGCCGTCCTCGCGCAGCACGACGGAGGCGACCGCGGCGAGGTCGGCCGGGTCGACGACCGGGAGGGCGACGTCGGCGAAGGGCGCGTAGACGCTGCGCTGCCCGCGCACCGACTCGGCCCAGGCGTAGGCGTTGGAGGCGAAGCCGCCGGCCCGCAGGACGGTGTACTCCAGGCCGCTGGCGGCCAGCGCGGCCTCGAACTCGCGGAGCCGGAAGTGCGAGGGCGCGTCGGGGCGGGTGCCGTTGATCTGCGAGGAGAGCAGGACGACGCGCTTCACGCCGGCCTCGCGGGCCAGGTCCAGCAGGTCGGAGGCGGGCGCGCCGGGGCCGTTCAGCTCGCCG
Organism: Kitasatospora sp. NPDC088391; assembly: GCF_044753345.1. Classification (NCBI taxonomy): domain Bacteria; kingdom Bacillati; phylum Actinomycetota; class Actinomycetes; order Kitasatosporales; family Streptomycetaceae; genus Kitasatospora; species Kitasatospora sp. NPDC088391. The sequence continues at coordinate 730,726 of NZ_JBIVNB010000003.1, read as the reverse complement.
GCCAGCAGGATGAACAGCGCCTCGGCGCCGTCGAGGGCGGACTCCAGGCTGGCGAAGTCGGCGAGGTCGGCGGTGGCGTGCAGCACGCCGTCGGGGAAGCCGCCGGGCTGTTCCTTGCGGGACACCGCGGTGACCTTCGTGCCCGCGGCGGCGAGCAGCTCGACCAGCGGGCGGCCGACGTTTCCGGTGGCACCGGTGACAACGATCATGACTGTGCTCCTCAAAGTCTTTGCGTGCAAAGGGAGTTCGAATCAAGAGAAGGGGGCTGACGCGGGGTTCGCCGGGAACCGCTCCGCCGCGTCTCCGACGTTAGCATCGTGAAGATAGTAGGTACCTAGGGGAAACCGACCCCGGCGCGCCGAGGCCGGGCCGACGAATCAGACAACTCTGTACGGTTTTTCTACAGGGTTCTGCAAAGTCCTCTTCTCGGCCCGCGCGGGCGTCGGGATGCTGAAGTCATGACTGACACCGCGAACTCCCCCGCCCCCGCCGCCACCGACCCGCGGCCCGGCTTCTTCGCCGCCGCCGACGTGCTCGGCAAGGTCCTCGCCGACATCCGCGCCGACCAGTACGACCTGACCACCCCGTGCCCGGAGTACAGCGTCCGCGACCTGGCCAACCACGTCGTCTCGGTGCTGCGCCGGATCGCCGTGATGGGCGCCGGCGGCTCGTTCATGCTGGTCCCGCACTTCGCCGACGACGTCGCCGACGGCGGCTGGGCCGCCGCCTGGGAGGCCGCCGACGCCGACTTCAAGAAGGTCTGGGGCGACCCGTCCGTGCTGGGCCGCACCATCGGACTGCCGTGGGGCCCGGTCCCGGGCGCCGTCGCCTCGGTGATGTGGACCAACGAACTGGTCCTGCACGCCTGGGACATCGCCACCGCGACCGGCCAGCAGGTGCCGTGGCCGGACGAGGCGCTGGCCGCCCCGCTGGCGAACATGAAGCGCGCCGTGCCCGCCGAGCCGCGCGGCGGCCAGGTGCCGTTCGGCCCGGTCGTCCCGGTGCCGGACGACGCGCCCGCCATCGACCGCCTGGTCGGCTGGTACGGCCGCCGCCCCTGATTCACCGTCACTCCGCCTTCCCGTTCGGCCAGGAGGGCCGTCGGACTCCGGTCCGACGGCCCTCCTCCGTCGTGCGGGGCCTCAGGCCCCGACGCCCTGGGCGAAGCGGAACCAGCGGTACGGGTCGTACTGCGCCTTGGCCGCCAGCAGCCGCGGGTAGTTCTCGGCGTAGTAGGACTGGCGCCAGTCGGTCAGCTGGGCATCCATCCAGTTCTGGTAGGACTCGCCGTTGGAGAGCGGGTTGATGGTATTGAACCCGTTGTCCACCCAGCTCTGCCCGGCCGCCCGGTTGGCCGGGTTGTCCTTCGTCGGGTCATTGATCAGCACCCGGTAGTTCACCGAGAACAGCGCGTCCCGGTGGACGTACGCGGTGTCGGTGCGGCCGAGGTCGTTCGCGGCCCCGCCGAAGAAGTGGAAGTCCAGGTAGCGGGCCTGCCCGGCGTACCGGTTGGCGTCGAACGCGGAGAGCACGCTCGCCCAGCCGGCCGCGCTGTACGGGGTCTTCCCGAGCCGGGTGCGCTCCAGGCCGAACGCGGGCCGGCCCAGGGTGCCGGTGGTCGACTTGTTGGGGCGCTGGCACTGGTCGACCGTCAGGGTGGAGCAGCCGAAGATCATCATCATCAGCTGGCGGTACGTCAGCACCGCGTCCTGGCGGGCCACCGCCGCGCCGGTCAGCGCGAGCAGCCGGGCCGTCTCGGTGGCGAGTTCGGCCGGGGTGCCGCGGGAGGCCAGCATCACGTTGAGGTTCGGAACGGTGCCGGGCGCGGCGTCCGGCTGCACCAGGTAGCCGCCGCCGCCGATCGTCCGGGGCGCGTTGACCAGCCACTGGTTGACGCCGTACAGCACGTCGGCGGCCCGGTCGTACGGGAAGATCAGGTTGGTGATCGCCATCTGGTCGCCCACGTGCGGGGTGACGGTGTACTTGGTGACGATGCCGAAGTTGCCGCCGCCACCGCCGCGCAGCGCCCAGAACAGGTTGGGGTTGGAGGTGGCCGAGGCGGTCACCACGCTGCCGTTGGCGAGCACCACCTCGGCGGAGACCAGCGCGTCGCAGGCCATGCCGGTGGGGCGGGTCAGGAAGCCGTAGCCGCCGCCCTGGATGAAGCCGCCGGCCGAGACGGTCGGGCAGCCGCCCTCGCTGACCACCAGGCCGTAGGGCGAGAGCGCGTCGAGGATCTGCACGTTCATCGCGCCGGGGCCCATGGTGGCGGTGGCGCCGCCGTTGTTCACGGTGACCGAGTTCATCCGGGAGACGTCGATCACCAGGCCGGGGCCGGTGGAGAAGCCGCCGAACGAGTGGCCGCCGGAACGGACCGCGGTGGGCAGGCAGTTGTCCTGCGCGAAGGTCAGCGCCGTGGCGACGTCGGCGCTGCTGGCGCAGTACGCGATGCCGCGCGGGCTGATGGTGTCGAACTGGCCGAGCTCCAGCTGCTTGGCCACCGGGTAGGCGGCGTCGCCGGGCCGGACCAGGGTGCCGGACAGGTGCGAGGACAGCGTGCTCCACGGGACGTACCAGGAGGAGCTGTCGGCGGTGTCGGCGACGGCGGTGACCGCGACGGCCGGTGCGGCGACCGCACCGACCGCCGCGGCCGCACCGGCCCCGAGCAGAGACCTGCGAGATATCACTGTGATCCCAGGGTTGCGAGGAGGAAAGGGGATTGACGGAGGATCAGGAGGCGGTCAGGAGACCTTCTTGCCGCGCAGACCCTGCCGGACGACGCCCTTGAGGAAGGACCGGCCCAGGTCGCGCATCTCCTTGGGACCGGAGGTGCTCGCCCACCACATGAACTTCATCATCGTGGGGGTGGTGGCCCGGTAGAACCGGTGGCTCTCGTCGTCCTTCCAGCCGAACGGCGTGTTGACCGACTCGCAGTCGCGGATGCCCTGGAAGACGATGTCGGCGGCGGTGTCGCCGTCGATCTCGCCGGCCTCGAAGCGCTCGCAGGTCTCGGCGGTCAGGTCGATCAGGTGCTTGAACGCGTGGCTGTCCGGCCACCACAGCCCGGTGTACGGGGCGTTCTCCATCTCCTTGAAGTGGCGGTCGTCGCCGTCGAACTCGAAGTTCTGCCGGGCCATGATCTGGCGCATGGTGGCCGGGGTGGTGAAGCAGGCCCAGACCCGGAACACCGCGTTCCAGAGCCGGAAGTGCGAGAAGGCGATGTAGGAGCTGTTGACGATCTTGTCGTTGTAGTCCAGCAGGCCCTGCTCCAGCTTCTCCACGTAGGCGAAGCGCTCCTCGGTGAAGTCGTTCTCGCGCAGCGCGTCCAGCACCCGCCAGGCCAGGGCGTCCACCACCTCGAAGGTGTTGGACAGGCCGCGCGAGTACAGCGGGTCGATGAAGCCCGCGGCGTGCGACATCAGGCACCAGCGGGCGCCGACGGTGCGCTTGGAGGAGTACTGGATGCGGTCGGTGGAGACCCACTCGCGGACCCGGCGCGCACCCTCGAACTGGCGCTTCACCGCCGGGTACATGTCCAGGTACTTGTTGAACTCCTGCTCCGGCGTCAGGTCGGTCGGCTTCGGGTACAGCCGCTCGTCGAAGGTCAGGCCGACGCTGCACAGCGGGTTGCGGGAGTCCTGGTAGTTGTCGAACGGGATGATCCAGAACCAGCCGCGCTCGATCAGGTGGTGCAGGGTGCCGCCGTGGAACGGCGACTCCTCCGGCGGGCGCAGCGCCTGCGGGTAGTTGCACACGTCGTCGTACGGCTTGACGCCGATGTAGTGCGTGAACAGCGAGCGGGCGTGGTGCTTGACCCGCGACGGGGTCTCCCGCAGGTCGAACTTCTGGGCCAGCGGGGAGCGGAAGCCGCTCGCGTCGATCAGGTACTTGGCGCGGAACACCTCGCCGTTCTTGCCGGTGATCGTCACGCCGTCGTCGTCCACGTCGACGTCGGTCGCCCACCAGTTCTGCCGCAGCTCGCAGCCGTACTTGGCGGCGACGCCCAGGTAGTACGAGTCGGTGTCCTGGCGGTAGAGGTGGATCGCCTCGGTGAGCATCTTCGGGATCACGAACATGGTCGCCTCGCGCGGGTCCGGCTCCCGGTCGGGGGTGTGCCGGACGAAGCCGAAGGACTGCTTGCGGCCGTGGTGCGGGCCGATGTTCTCGGTGATCGCCTTGACGTCGAGCATGTACTTGATCTCGGGCACGTCGTAGCGGGTGGCCAGGATGTTCAGCCACTCGACGAGCTGCGGGTTCTGCGACTCGCCCACGGCGAACCGCGGGTGCTGGCCGGCGTCTATCAGGGCGACCTTGACGCCCTGGCGGGCCAGGATCGCGCCCATCACGGACCCGGCCAGGCCGGAGCCCAGGATCGCCACGTCGCACGGGATGGGCTCGGCGGCCTCGGGGGCCGGCTTCTTCGCTGCTTCGGTGTCGGTCGGCACGACGGCACTCCTTCGTCGGGTTCGGTTCGGGCGCGGGCGCTGCGTCCCGCGGTCGGGGGCGGTCGGGTCAGCCGGCACGGCGGGGCTCGCCGAACCAGGTGCCGAGCGCCTCGGCCAGGCCGGCCGGCGAACCGTCCTCGGACGCCCAGGCCACGTAGCCGTCGGGGCGGACCAGCAGGGTGAGCGCGGCGCGCTCGTCGGCGGCCTCGGCGGTGACCACGTCGACCCGGTCGGCCCACGGCGCGGCGACGTCCCGCAGCTCCGTGCCGCCGGTCAGGTCGAGCAGCAGCGGGCGGGCCGCGTGCAGCAGTTCGTAGCGGCTGCTCGCCGCGGCGTCGACGGTCAGCGCGGCGTCCGGGAGGCGGCGGCCGACCAGCGGGTGGTCGCCCTCGGCGGAGCCGTAGTCGATGTCCAGGCCGGTGACCATGCCGACCAGGTGGGTGCGGACGTCCTCCAGCTCGACCAGTTCGGCGAACAGGCCGCGCAGCGGGTCGGCCTCCGGGCCGCCGAGGTACAGGGTCCGCTGGACCAGGGTGTTCCAGACGATCCGGGAGCCGACCAGGTGGCGCTCGGCGTGGTAGGTGTCGAGCAGGCCCTCGGGGGCGTGGCCCTTCAGCTCGGCGGCGAGCTTCCAGCCCAGGTTGACCACGTCGCCGACGGCGGCGCTGATGCCCTGCGCGCCGATCGGCAGGTGGATGTGGGCGGCGTCGCCGGCCAGGAAGACCCGGCCCTGCCGGTAGTGCTCGGCGTGCCGGGAGGCGTCGGTGAAGTAGCTGGTCCACAGCGGCTTCGCGGCGCTGATGTCCTCGCCGGTGACCCGCTGGAACGCCTCGGCGACCTCGGTGAAGGTCGGCGGCTCCTGGGTCGGGCGGACCCCGGCGCCGCGCTCGTACACCACCACGCGGGTGGCCTGCGGGCCGAGCGGCAGCACCACGACCATGCCGGCCTCGCCGACCTCGCCGGTCGGGCGGAGCTTGAGCTGCACGCCCGCGACGTCGGCCATCTTCATCTCCATGGTCGCCGAGGCGCCCGGGAAGTCGATGCCGGCCTGCTTGCGGACGGTGGAGCGGGCGCCGTCGCAGCCCACCAGGTACTTGGCGCGCAGGGTCAGCGGGCCCTCCGGGCCGGCCACCTCCACGGTGACGCCCTCGGCGTCCTGGGCCAGGCCGGTCAGCTCGTGGCCGCGGCGCAGGTCGGCGCCCAGGCCGACCGACCACTTGTGGACGATCGCCTCGGTGCGGGACTGCGGGACGCCGCGGACGCCGAAGTTGCCGCCCTCGACGATCCGGTAGTCGATCGGCAGGCCGCCGAAGTGGCCGAACGGAATGGTCTCCAGTTCACCGAACTCCTGGAGCAGGCCGCGCTGGTCGAATTCCTCGATGGTGCGGGCGGAGAATCCGAGAGCACGGGACTGGAGCATCGGCTCGGTCAGCTTGTCCAGGACGATGACCGAAATTCCCTGCAGACGCAGTTCGCCTGCCAGCATCAATCCGGCAGGACCGGCCCCGGAAATGATGACCTCGGCGTCGAGCGGTTCCATTATTTCCCCTCCGACTGGTGTTTCTCCCAGTATTCCGAGGGGCCCGGCGAGACTGAATAGCCGCCGATACAGGACTCTGACAAGTTCGTCAGAGCGGGCCCAACGCAGTGAGGAGGACGCCGGAATTCCGGCATCCTCCTCACGGTGCGCTGTTCGATCAGTACAGGCCCATCGCCTTCGTGACCGCGATCTCGATCACCGCCATCCGCGGCACCCGGGGCGGCAGCGCCCCGTAGCGGTCGGCGTAGCGGCGCATGCCCTCCAGCACCCGGGCCGGATCGGTGTGGACCTCGGCGGTCCCCTCCAGGGTGATCCACCGGGGACCGGCCAGCTGGCAGACCGACACGGGGGCGGACGGTCCGCCGGCGATCACGTTCCGGGCCTTGCGGCGGTCCTCCACCGTCATCACCCGGGCGGTGCGGGTGACCGGGTCCCAGGTGAAGCGGACCGGCGCCACGTGCGGGGTGCCGTTCGGACGGATCGTGGTGAAGGTGCACAGGTGGTTCTCGGCGAGGAAGTGCTCGGCCGCCCGGGAGAGTCGGAGCGTGGTGGGCATCGCGCCGTCCTCCCGTCAGCCGCGCGGCACCGGCGGCTCGCCGGTGGCCTTGGTGAAGGGCAGCAGGACCGCGGTGACCACGAGGGCGACCGCCGCGAACACCCCGCCGACCAGGAAGGCGTCGTGGAAGACCTCGGTGCGGGCCTGGTTGACCAGCTCCGGGACGCCGTGCGCCTTCTCGGTGAGCTCGGCGACCCGGCGGAAGGCCCAGGTGGCGGCGACCGCGAGGCCGAGGGCGCCGCCGACCTCCTGCGCGGTGTTGATCAGGCCGGCCGCCAGGCCGGACTCCTTCTCCTCGCTGCCGGCGAAGGCCGAGACCTGCACCGGGACGAAGGAGGCGCCGAGGCCGAGGCCCATCAGGGCGAAGGCGGGCAGGATGTCGGTCAGGTAGGAGGCGTCCGCCGGGGCGCGGAACAGCAGCAGCATGCCCGCGGTGGCCAGGGCCAGGCCGACCATCAGGACCGGCTTGGCGGCGACCTTGGTGACCACCTGGGAGGCGACGCCGGCGCCGACCGCGGTGAGCAGGGCGAGCGGCACGTAGGCGAAGCCGGTGCGCATGGCGGAGTAGTTCAGGACCTGCTGCAGGAAGAGCGAGGCGAAGAAGAACAGGGTGACGCAGGTGCCGAGGAGCAGGATGGCGATCACGTTCGCGGCCCGCAGCGACTTGCGGCGGAAGATCGAGAACGGGATCAGCGGGTCGGCGGCGCGGCGCTCGATCACCACGAAGGCGACCAGCAGGGCGATCACCAGGGCGAAGCCGCCGTAGATCCGGGCGTAGGGCAGGTCGCCGTCGGAGACGGTCTGGCCCAGGGTGAAGATCAGCAGGATCAGGGCCGCGGTGAGCGAGACGGCGCCCGCCACGTCGAAGGAGCGGGCCCGCTCGGAGGACTTGCTCTCGCCGATCACCTTGGGGGCGATCAGGGCGCCGATCAGGCCGATCGGGACGTTGATGAAGAAGACCCAGCGCCAGCCGGGGCCGTCGGTGAGGATGCCGCCGAGGGTGACGCCGACGACCGCGGCGAGGCCGGAGAGCGCGCCCCACGCGCCGAGCGCCTTGTTGCGCTCGGCGCCCTCCTCGAAGTTCACGGTGAGCAGGGAGAGCGCGGAGGTGGCGATGAAGGCCGCGCCGAGACCCTGGGCGCCGCGGGAGGCGATCAGCATCCAGGCGTTCTGGCCGATACCGGCGACCAGCGAGGCCAGGGCGAAGAGGACCAGGCCGACCTGCAGCATCCGGCGGCGGCCGATGGTGTCGGCGAGCCGGCCGGACAGCAGCAGGAAGCCGCCGAGGACCATGCCGTAGGTGGTGACCACGTACTCCAGCGTGGTCTGGGAGATGTGCAGCTCGTCCTCGATGGTCGGCAGGGCGACGTTGACGATCGAGACGTCGAGGAAGGTCATGAAGCCGGCCAGGCAGAGGAACGCCAGGATCAGGCCGGGGCGGCGAACCGGCCCGGCCGCGGGGGCGGCCGGGGTCCGCAGGGTCTCTTGCACGGACATCTCACTCCTTGGAGACGCGTAGGGCTGGGTCTGGGGATGGAGCGGGGTCGCTTGCTATTGGAAAGCTAGCACCCTTGGTAAAGTAGGTACCTAGAGGAAAGTGACTAGCGGGAGGATGTGAGGCCGTCATGCAGGACGAACCCACGACGGGCGGGGCGATGACGTTGCGGGCCGGGCACGGTCCGGCGGGCGGCGGCGTGCAGGCCTGTCCGATCACGCCGGTGCTCGACATCGTCTTCAGCCGCTGGACGACGCCGATCCTGTGGACGCTGAACCAGTTCGGGCGGCAGCGCTTCGTCGAGCTGCACCGGAACATCGGCGCCATCACGGCGAAGGTGCTCACCCAGCGCCTGCGCCAGCTGGAGCGGGACGGCCTGGTGGTGCGCACCTACCACCCGGAGGTGCCGCCGCGGGTCGAGTACGAGATCAGCGAGCTGGGCCGCAGCCTGGCCCCGCTGTTCGCCGCGCTCACCGACTGGTCCTCGGAGCACCTGGTGGAGGTGGAACGCGCCCGCGCCGCCTTCGACGGCGCCGACGCCTGACCGCGGCCCGCGCACGCCCCGCCCCCTAGCGCGCCGAGGCGGCGGCCAGGCCCCGCATCGCGCCCTGGAAGAAGATCAGCGGGGCCTCCGGCTCCTCCGCGCTGGCCAGGCCGATCACCTCGCCGAGCAGTATCGAGTGGTCGCCGCCGTCGTACTCGGCGGCCAGCCGGCACTCCAGGTGCGCCAGCGCCCCGTTCAGCACCGGCTGGCCGGACGGGGCGCGGTGGTGGTCCACCTCGTCCAGCCGGGCGGTCTGCTTGCCCGCGAACGCCCAGGCCAGCCGCTCCTGCTGGTGCGTCAGGAAGTTCACCGTGAAGCCCTGGGAGCGCTGGACCACCGGCAGCAGCCGGGAGTTCTCGTGCAGGCAGATCAGCACCAGCGGCGGCTCCAGGGAGACCGAGGTGAAGGAGTTCACCGTGGTGCCGGCCGCGCCCTCGTCGTCGCCCGCGGTGATCACGGTGACGCCGGTGGCGAAGTGCCCGCAGACCTGGCGCAGCGCCGCGCCGTCGATCTCCGGGGGCAGGGGTTCGAGTTGCGTCTCGTGGATCACGACAGACCTCCTGGTCAGACCCGCGGCTCTACGGCGTCCGCGAGGGATTCGGATCGATCGGTGTCGGCCCGCCCCGCCCGGCGCACCGGGACGGAAGGGGTTTCGGCCGCGGGGCGGCGGGACAGCAGCGGCCCGGCCATCGCGGTGGTGACCAGCGCCATGATCACGAGCATGGTGAACATCCGGCCGTCCAGGACGCCCAGGCTGACGGCGGCGTTCAGGATGATCAGCTCGGTCAGGCCGCGGGTGTTCATCAGCAGCCCGAGGTCGAACGACTCCCGCCAGGAGAACCCGGCGAGCCGGGCCGGCAGCAGCGCGCCGGCGAACTTGCCGACGCAGGCCACCAGCACGATCGCGGCCAGCGCGAACCAGTCGCCGGAGGTCAGCGCGCCGAGGTCGACGCCCAGGCCGGTGATGATGAAGAACACCGGCAGCAGCACGACGCTGACGTTCTCCAGCGGGCGGCGGGCGTGCTCGATCAGCACCCGGGCGGGCTCCCGGGGCATCACGAAGCCGAACAGGAAAGCGCCGAAGATGGCGTGGATGCCGATCCAGGTGGTCGCCCAGGCCGACACCATCGCGCCCGCGCAGAGCACCGCCAGCAGCAGCGACCAGCGCTCGGCGGCGGCGAGCCGCCACATCAGCCGGGCCGCGGCGGGCCGCACCACCAGCAGCATCACCGCGAGGTAGACCACGCTGTACGCGCCGATCCGGACCAGGCCCGCGTAGTCGCCGTCCGAGGTGACCAGCGCCGACACCCAGGCCAGCAGGCACCAGGCCAGCAGGTCGTCGATGGCGGCGGCGCCCAGCGACAGCGTGCCGACCCGGCTGCCCATCAGCCGGTTCTCGGTGATGATCCGGGCCAGCACCGGGAAGGCGGTGATGGACATCGCGGTGCCGAGGAAGGTGGCGAAGGCGGAGAACGGGATGGTCCTGCCGGCCACCGTCATGTGCTCCGGGTAGAGGAACACCGCGAGGCCCGCGCCGAGGCCGAAGGCCAGCGCGATGGAGAGCAGCGACACCCCGGCGGCCATCTTGGCGTGCGGCCTGATCAGGCGCTGGTCGAACTCCCAGCCGACCAGGAACATGAACAGCACCAGGCCGACCTGGGAGACGGCGGACAGCAGCGGCCGCACGTCGGTCGGGAACAGCTTGTGGGTCAGGTCGCCGGGGAGCAGGCCGAGCAGGCTCGGGCCGAGCGCGATGCCGGCCAGGATCTCGCCGACCACCACCGGCTGCCGCACCCGCCGCACCAGCCGGCCGAACAGCGCGCCGACCAGCAGCACCACGCCGATGTCGGCGAGCATGGTGGCCAGCCGCAGGTCCGTGCCGGAGGCGGCGGAGGCGAGCATCACGACGGCCTCCCCGCCGGTGCCCCTCTGGTCCAGAGCACCTTGAACTCCAGCGCCGCCAGCCGCCAGCCGGCCCCGGTGCGGACGGCCAGCGCGGTGGCCAGCGTCCCGGCCTGGAACATCGGGTCGCCCTCGGTGCCCGGGTGGTGGACGTGGCTGGCGATCACGTTGGCGCGCAGCACCGCCCGGTCCGGGCCGGAGCGCTCCAGCACCGCGGAGGAGCCCAGGTGCTGGTGGGCGGCGAACTTGTCGAGCGAGGCCCGGTGCCACTCGACCATGCCGTCGATGCCGCGGTGGCCGCTGATCGGGAACGCCACCCGGGCGTCCTCGGTGAACAGCGCGCGCATCCAGTCGTCGTCGATCTTGTCGTCGTCCAGGCCGATCAGATAGCGGTCCAGCAGGGCCCGTATCTCGGATTCTTCTTCCCATGGAGGCTGCATTCTCCGAGGATGCACCGAGGTCTCCCGCGCGCGACAGCCGCTTTTCACATTCCTGACAGAGTGCGGAACCCTCCGTGACACGGCCGCTCCGACCTTGGCAAATACACCGGCAGTCCTGAAAGGACGGGCCTTTCCGATCGCCCCGCGGACTTGTCAGACTTTCATTCGACCGCCGTTCCAGTCGACGAAAGCGATGAGAGAATGCCGAAGATCTCCGCCGATGGCCAGCACCTCACCGTCCTGAACGTTTTTGCGACCGACGCACCGGAGAAGCAGGAGAAGCTGCTCGCCGCGATGCGCGAGATCGTGGACGCGGCGACCTACGAGGGCTGGATCTCCAGCACCGTGCACTCCGGCCAGGACAAGTACGGCACCTGCAACTTCATCCAGTGGCGCAGCACCGAGGACCTGGAGACCCGCTACCAGGGCGAGGAGTTCAAGCACCGCACCCTGCCGCTGTTCGGTGAGATCACCACCTCGATCCGGCTGCTGCAGAACGAGATCGCCTACACCCAGCAGAAGGACTCCGCGGACGGTCTCACCGAGATCTCCCCCGACCGCGACGACTACACCGTGGTCGACCTGATCGGCGTCGAGGAGGCCGACCAGGAGGAGCTGATCGAGGTGCTCGGCGCCGGCCAGGAGTGGCTGTCCGGCGTCCCCGGGTACCGCACCCACACCGTGCTCCGCGGCCTGCGGGCCCGCGGCCTGGAGGGCAAGTTCGTCGTCCAGTACGCGCAGTGGGACAGCGAGGAGGCGTTCCGCGCCCACCGCGACCTGGCCGAGGACGCCAAGTCCCCGGAGCGCCAGAAGGCCGACGCCCGGGTCGCCGAGCTCGCCACCTGGACCGACCAGAACACCTACCGGGTGGTCCACACCCGCGCCGCCGGGGTCTGACCCCGGACGGCGGGTCGGCCCGCCCCGAAACCGGCCGCTGCCTGGTCCCCCCTCCAGGCAGCGGCCTTTCGGCGCATCACCGCCCGGTGGTGCGCCGCACTCCATCACGGAACTGAGGACGCACAGTGACCCTGCAGATCACCGAAGTACGCCACACCGCGCACGAGATCGAGATCGCCGTCCCGGCGGAGACCGTCCACCGGCTGCTCGCCGAGGTGGTGGAGTGGCCGCGGATCTTCCCGTCGGTGCTGGCCGTCGAGCACGAACCGGCACCGGCCGGCGAGCAGCGGCTGCGGATCTGGGACGTCGTCGACGGGGCGCCGCGGGAGCGGCCGCTGCGCCGGATCGTCGAACCGGACGCGCTGCGGATCAACTTCCAGGAGTTGCGGGCCGAACCGCCGGCCACCGCGCTCGGCGGGGCCTGGCTGGTCGAGCCGGTCGACGGCGGCCGCAGCCGGGTCCGGCTGCTGCACGAGTTCCAGGCCGCCTCGGAGGCTGACCTGGAACTGCTGCACGCCCGGGTCGAGGAGTTCGGCCGGACCGAACTCGCCGGTCTGAAGCGGAACGTGGAGTTCGCGCACGCCGCGGAGGCCGCCACGTTCTCCTTCGAGGACACCGTCGAGATCCACGCCGAACCCGGACAGGTCTACGACTTCATCGACCGCGCCGACCTGTGGGCCGAACGCCTGCCCCACGTCGCCGCCGTCCGCCTCACCGAGGACACCCCCCACCTCCAGACCCTCGAGATGGACACCCGCGCCAAGGACGGCTCCACCCACACCACCAAGTCCCACCGCGTCACCACCCCCGGCGAACGCATCGCCTACAAGCAGGTCACCCTCCCCGCCCTCCTCGCCCTCCACACCGGACGCTGGACCTTCACCACCACCGGCAACGGCACCACCACCGCCACCTCCCAACACACCGTCACCCTCCACACCGACCGCGTCACCCAGATCCTCGGCCCCCACGCCACCCTCGCCGACGCCCGCACCTACGTCCACGACGCCCTCTCCACCAACAGCCGCGCCACCCTCCAGCACGCCAAGACCCACACGGAGGGCTGACGTTGACGACCACCCGACCCCCGCACGGGGCGCGGGACCCGCTGGACATCTGGCTGCTGCCGCCGCCGGACTCCCCGCGGGACATCCCCGCCACCGAGCTGAACGCGTACGAGCGGCACCGCGCCGAGTCCTACCGGCGCCCCGACGACCGGCGGATGTACCTCGCCGCGCACGTCGGCCTGCGCCGGGTGCTCGCCGTCTACACCGGCATCGACCCGGACCGGCTCCGGCTGGGCGGTGAGCGGTACGACGGCAACGGCGCCCGGCAGGGGCGGCCGCGGGTGCTCGGCGTGCCGGGCGCGCCCGAGTTCTCGCTGTCGCACAGCCACGGGCTGGCCCTGGTGGTGGTCTCCGCCGAACGGGTCGGCGCGGACGTCCAGCGGCTGCCGTCGCCGGCCACCGTGGCGGCCTGCCTGCCCTCGCTGCACCCGGCCGAGCGGGCCGAGCTGGACGCGCTGCCGGAGGCCGAGCGGCCCTCGGCGTTCGGCCGGCTCTGGGTCCGCAAGGAGGCCTACCTGAAGGGCCTCGGCACCGGGCTGGCGCGCGGCGCGGACGCCGACTACCTGGGCGAGGCGGGCCTCGCGGCCCGCCCCGCCGGCTGGGTGGTCGGCAACCTGCCGCTCTGCCTGTCGCACATCGCCGCGGTGGCGCTGCGCGGCAACGGCGACCGGCCGATCGTGATGCGGTCGGTCCCGCCCGAGTACCTGTACGCGGCCCACGGCGCGGTGGAGCTGATCGGCGGCATGCCGCCCGGTCTGCGCACCGTGCTGCGGGCCGACCCCGCTTCGGCCCGGGCCACCGCGCCCTGACCGGAAACGCCCGAAGGGGCGCGGAGTTCGGGTGAACTCCGCGCCCCCTCGACGTGGCCGGTCGGATCTGACGCGCGCTCAGGCCACCGCCTGCCAGCTGCGCGGCCCCTCGAAGCCGGGCACCCGCTCGGGCCGCCACCACAGCGGCTCCGGCACGCAGCCGGCCTGCTCGGCGACCAGGCGGGCGGCCCGGTCGACGGCGCACCGGGCCAGCAGCACGGCGGTCAGCACCGCCAGTTCCTCCTGGCTCGGCGAGCCGTGCTCGACCCGCAGCAGCGACTCGACGTGCAGCACCTCGTCGCCCGCGCCCCCGCCGGGGCCCAACAGGGCGCTCACTGGGGCGGGTTGCCGTGCTTGCGGCGCGGCAGCTCGGCGTGCTTGGTGGTCAGCATGGCCAGCGACCTGGCCAGCATCAGCCGGGTCTCGCGCGGGTCGATGACCTCGTCGATCAGGCCGCGCTCGGCCGCGTAGTAGGGGTGGACCAGTTCGCGCTTGTACTGGTCGATCTTCTCCCGGCGCATCTCGTCCGGGTCGGCGGCCGCCGCGATCTCGCGGCGGAACACCACGTTGGCCGCGCCGTCCGCGCCCATCACGGCGATCTCGTTGCCCGGCCAGGCCAGCGCCACGTCGGCGCCGATCGAGCGGGAGTCCATCACGATGTACGCGCCGCCGTACGCCTTGCGCAGCACCACCGACACCCGGGGCACGGTGGCGTTGCAGTACGCGTACAGCAGCTTCGCGCCGCGGCGGATGATGCCGTCGTGCTCCTGGTCGACGCCGGGCAGGAAGCCGGGGACGTCCACCAGGGTGACCAGCGGGATGTTGAAGGCGTCGCAGAACTGGACGAACCGCGCGCCCTTCTCGCTGGCCTTGATGTCGAGGACGCCGGCCATCGCGATCGGCTGGTTGGCGACGATGCCGACGGTGCGGCCGTCGATCCGGGCCAGCGCGCAGACGATGTTCTGCGCCCAGAAGGCGTGCACCTCCAGGTACTCGCCGTCGTCGACGAGCTCCTCGATCACGGTGCGGATGTCGTAGGAGCGGTTGCCGTCCGCCGGGACCAGGTCGAGCAGCGCGTCCGCGGGCCGGTCCGCCGGGTCGGAGGCCGCCGCGACCGGCGGCAGCTCCCGGTTGTTGGCGGGCAGCAGCGACAGCAGGTAGCGGACCTCGGCCAGGCAGCTCTCCTCGTCGTCGTGGACGAAGTGCGCGACACCGGAGGTGCCGGCGTGCACGTCGGCGCCGCCGAGGCCGTTCTGGCTGATCTCCTCGCCGGTGACGGCCCGCACCACGTCCGGGCCGGTGATGAACATCTGCGAGATGTCGCGGACCGCGAACACGAAGTCGGTCAGCGCCGGGCTGTAGGCCGCGCCGCCCGCGCACGGGCCGAGCATCACGGAGATCTGCGGGATCACGCCGGACGCCTTGGTGTTGCGCTGGAAGATGCCGCCGTAGCCGGCCAGCGCGCTGACGCCCTCCTGGATGCGGGCGCCCGCACCGTCGTTGAGCGACACCAGCGGCGCGCCGGCGGCGATCGCCATGTCCATCAGCTTGTGGATCTTCTGCGCGTGGGCCTCGCCCAGCGCGCCGCCGAACACCCGGAAGTCGTGCGCGTACACGAAGACCGTGCGGCCGTCGACGGTGCCCCAGCCGGTGATCACGCCGTCGCCGTAGGGTTTGCGGCGCTCCAGGCCGAAACCGGTGGCCCGGTGCCGGCGCAGCGACTCCACCTCGGTGAAGCTGCCCTTGTCCAGCAGCAGGTCGATCCGCTCACGGGCGGTCAACTTGCCCTTCTTGTGCTGCCGTTCGGTCGCCTGCGGGTCCTCCCCCTCGCGGGCGGCGATCCTGCGTCTGGTCAGCTCCTCCAGCGGACCGGGCGACTCGGTGGTGAGTACGGCTTCCATCAGCTTTTCTCCATTTCCGAGACGGATGTCGGGACGGGTGTCGTTGTGGGTGTCGATGCGGTCGAACGCGCCGGGGGGACGGGGACCGTGACGGAGCGGCCCCGTCCCGCCGACAGCAGGGGGAGGGCGGCCAGCGCGACGGCCAGGCCCCCCAGACAGAGACCGACCCGCACACCCAGCCGCTCGGCCACCAGGCCGAACAACAGCGCGCCGAGCGGGGTCGACCCCTGCAGGATCAGGGTGTAGAGCGCCATCACGCGGCCCCGGAGGGCCGGCGCGCTGCCGAGCTGCACGCGGTGGTTGGCGGCCTGCGCGAAGTACACGGCCGCGAACCCGGTCAGGACGAGGGCACCGGCCGCGACGGCGGCGCTCGGCGCCAGGCCGGTGCCGACCTCCAGCAGGCCCAGCGCCAGCGCCGCGCCGGCCACCGCGCGCGCCGCCGGACGTCCGGTGCGCATCGTGGTGGCCAGCGCGGCGGCCAGCGACCCGGCCGCGAACGCCGTTGACAGCAGCCCGAACGCGGCCGGGTCGTCGTGGAACCAGCCCTTGGCGAGCAGGGGCAGGCTCAGCTGGAAGGTGAACGCGAACACGCCGGCGGCGGCCAGCAGGCCCAGCACGGCGAGCAGGTCGGGCCGTTCGCGGACGTACCGCAGCCCGTCCACCACCCGCCCGGCCCGGCCGGGCCCCGGCCCGCGCAGCAGCTCTGCGGGCCGGATCAGCAGCAGCCCGGCGACGGTGCCGGCGTAGCTGACGCCGTTGAGCAGCATCACGCCGCCCGGGCCGAGCGCGCCGATCAGCACCCCGGCCAGCGCCGGTCCGGCGACCCGCGCCACGTTGAAGTAGGCGGCGCTCAACGCCGAGGCGTTGGGCAGCAGTTCGGGGCCGACCAGCTCGCTGACGAAGGACATCCGGGTCGGCACCTCGACGGCGTTGACCACGCCCAGGCCGAGCGCGCAGGCGTACACCGCGCCCAGCCCGGCGGCGCCGGTCAGCACCGGCACCGCCAGGGCCAGCGACAGCGCCGCCGAGGCCAGGTTGGCCGCCACCAGCAGCCGCCGCTTGTCGTGGCGGTCGGCGAGCCGGCCGCCGTACAGCGTCAGCAGCGCCATCGGGGCGAACTGCAGGGCGGTGACCGTGCCCAGGGCGGTGGCGGAGTCCCCGGTGAGCGAGAGCACCAGCCAGTCCTGGGCGGTGGCCATCATCCAGGTCCCGGCCACCGACACCACCTGGCCGACCGCGAACAGCCGGAAGTTGCGCACCCCCAGCGAGCGGAACGGCGCGGCGGCGGCCCCGCGGGCGGCCCTGCGGGCGGTTCGGAGGACGGTGGTGGACCTGGGCATCGATCAGCCGCCCGCCGCCGCGCCGGCCGCGCGTCCGGCCAGGCACTCCTCGAAGAAGGACAGCGCCTGCAGGTGGTAGGCCCGGGCGGTCCAGCCCAGGCTGATGTTGTGCCCGGCGTCCCGCTGCCGGTGCACCGAGACCGCCGGGGCGGACGCGAACTGCGCGGCCAGCTCGGCGAGTTCGCCGTCGTCGTGGCGCCACCAGAGCTCCACCTCGGCGAAGGTCAGCCGGACCGGCACCCGGACCCGGGCGGCCAGCTCGGCGAACCGGCCGGGCCACTGGGCGGCCTCGGCGCGCTCGCGCGGCGGCATCGGGTGGACCATCGCGTCGGCGTCCCGGAAGGTGTTCGGCGGGTAGTAGCGCAGCGCGCCCCAGTTCCGCCGCCAGTGGGCCTTCTGCGGGGCGGTGTTCAGCAGGTCGGGGTCGACCGCGTAGTCCCGGCCCAGCCCGGACACGTCCAGGCCGAGCAGCGGCGGCGCGTCGGCCGGGGCCGGCTCGGCGGCGTAGGTCAGCGCCAGCTTGCCGCCGAAGGAGTGCGCCAGCAGGAACACCCCGGCGCCGACGGCGTGTTCGCGGGCGTACCGGGCCATCGCGGCGTGCAGGTCGCCGCCCTGCTCGGCCAGCGAGCGGCCGCCGGGGGCGGCGGCCGCGGAGTCGCCGTAGCCGGGCCGGTCCACGGCCAGCACCGCGTACCCGAGGTCGGCGCCCAGGGTGAGCAGCGACAGGTCGGGGTGGGCCTGGCCGTGGAAGTAGCCGGCGCTGGTGCCGCCGCCGTGCACGGCGAGCACGGTGGCTCGGGGCGGGCCGACCGGCTCGGCGAGCAGCGCGGACAGCGTCAGCTCCCCGCCGGGCAGGGCGATCCGCCGGACACCGGGCCGGGGCGGGGCGGCGACGGTGGTCATGCCGTCTCCGCCGGGCCGAACCAGCGGGTCAGGGCCGCTTCGAGGTCCTCGGCGCCGGTGCCGGCCCAGGCCACGTAGCCGTCGGGGCGGACCAGGACGGCGCTCGCCCCGGCCACCGCCCACGGGTCGCGCAGGGTGCCGGTGACGGTGTCGACCCGGTCCTTCCAGGCGGCGGCGACGGCGCGCGGCGCCTCGTCGTCGGCGAGGTCGAGCAGCACGCCCTGGCCGCGGTGCAGCAGCGCGGGGGTGCGGACCTCGCCCGCGGCGGTCTCCAGCACCCGCGGGGGCAGCCGGCGGCCGGTCAGCGGGTGGGCGTCCTCGGCCGCCGGGTAGGCGATGTCGAGGTGGCCGACCCGGCCGGCGAGCAGCCGCTTGACCGAGTCGTGCCGGCCGATCAGCTCGGCCATCAGCTCGCGCAGCGGCTGCGCCTCGGGGCCGCCGAGGTAGATGCTGCCCTGGGCCCGGGTGTTGGCGAGCAGCCGCTCGCCGACCGGGTGCCGCTCCGCGTGGTAGCTGTCGAGCAGCGCCCCGTCGCCGTGGCCGCGCAGCACCGCGGCGAGCTTCCAGCCGAGGTTGGCGGCGTCCTGGACGCCGGTGCTCAGGCCCTGGCCGCCGGCCGGGAGGTGGATGTGGGCGGCGTCGCCGACCAGCAGCACCCTCCCCCGCCGGTACTCGGTGACCTGTCGGGTGGCGTCGGTGAAGTTGCTGACCCAGTCCGCGCCGCCGCCGGAGATGTCCTCGCCGGTGAGGCGCTGCCAGGCGGCGGCGACCTCGGCGAAGTCGGTCTGCTCGGTGCGGTCGGCGGGCGGGGTGCCGTGCTCGCAGACGATGATCCGGTCGACGTCCTCGGCCAGCGGCGCGGCCATCACCATGCCGCCGGGCACCCGCTCGCCGAGCGGGCGGGGCTTGACGGCGCAGCCGACCACGTCGGCGAGGTACATGCCGCGGGTGGCGGGGGTGCCGGGGAAGTCGAACCCGGCGGCCCGGCGGACGGCGCTGTGGCCGCCGTCCGCGCCGACCAGGTAGCTCGCCCGCAGCCGGTGCTCGACGCCCTCGTGGGCCAGGGTGGCGGTGACGCCGTCGGCGTCCTGCTCCAGGCCGAGGAACTCCCAGCCGCGGCGCAGTTCCGCGCCGAGTTCCAGCGCCCGCTCCTCCAGCACCTGCTCGGTGCGGGACTGCGGGATGCCGCGGGCGCCGAAGTGCCCGTCGGGCAGCACCGTGTAGTCGAAGACCACGCCGCCGAAGTGGCCGAGCGGGCTGGTCTCCAGGCCCTCGAAGCGGTCGGCGAGGCCGCGCTGGTCGAAGGTCTCCAGGGCGCGGGCGGTGAAGCCCAGGCCGCGCGACTGGCCGGTGGGGGCGGGCAGCTTCTCCACCACCAGGACGCGGGCGCCGCCGAGGCGCAGTTCCGCGGCCAGCATCAGTCCGGCCGGTCCGGCGCCGACGACGATGACGTCGGCGTCGATCTCCCCGTTCATCTCTTCCTCCTGATACGTGGTCAGTGGTGTGCGGCGGGCGGGCCGAACCAGCGGCCGAGGGCCTCGGCGAGGCCGTCGGGGTGCTCCCCGGCCCAGGCGACGTGGCCGTCGGGGCGGACCAGCAGGGCCTCGCGGGCGGGCAGCGGGCCGTCGGCGGCGGGTGCCGCGTCGGCCAGGTCGACCCGGCCGGCCCAGGGGCGGACGGCCTCGCGCAGGTCGAGGCCCGCGGGCAGCAGCAGGCCGCGGCCGGTGCGGAGCAGTTCGGCGCTGCGGACGGCGGTGCCGTCGGGGCGGTGCAGCGCGGTGTCGGGCAGGCGGGCGCCGAGCAGCGGGTGCCCGGTGCCGGCGGTGCGGTAGGCCAGGGCGGTGCCGGAGATCACGCCCGCCAGGTGGGCGCGGACGGGTTCCCGCCGGAGCAGTTCGGCGAGCAGCGCCCGGAACGGCTCGGTCCCGGGGTCGCCGAGCAGCAGCGCGCCCTGGGCGTCGATGTTGGCGAGCACCTGGCGGCCGACCCGGTGCCGTTCCTCGTGGTAGCTGTCGAGCAGGTCCTCGCCGGCGTCGCCGCGGACCGCGGCGGCGAGTTTCCAGCCGAGGTTGAAGGCGTCCTGCAGGGCCAGGTTGAGGGCCTGGCCGCCGCTGGGCATCTGCCGGTGGGCGGCGTCGCCGGCGAACAGCACCCGGCCGTGCCGGTAGGCGGCGAGCTGGCGGTGGGCGTCGCCGAAGGCGTTCAGCCAGTGCGGTTCGCCGCCGGAGATGTCCTCGCCGGTGACGGACCGCCAGACCTCGGCGACCTCGGTGAACGCCGGGTCCTTGCCGTCCCGGTCGGCGACCGGCCGCCCGAACCGGTGGACCATCACCCGGGTGAGTCCGGCCCGGGTGGCGGCGATGGCCAGGCCCCGGGGCAGCCGCTGGAAGCGGCGGTCGGGGATGTCGAGGCCGGTGACGTCGGCGCGCAGCAGTTCGTGCTCGGCGTCCCGGCCGGGGAAGTCGGGGTCGGTGAGGCGGCGCACGGTGCTGTCCTCGCCGTCGCAGGCGACCAGCCAGCGGGCGGTGACGGACACCGGCCCGTCGGGGGTCTCGGCGTCGACCCGGACGGTGTCGGGGCCGGGCCGCACGGCGGTGACCCGGTGGTGGCGGCGCAGGTCGGCGCCGAGCGCCACCGCCCGGTCCTGGAGCAGCTGTTCGGTGCGGCCCTGCGGGACCTTCCACTGCCCGGGGTGGGGCCCGGGCAGGGTCAGGTCCAGCGGGAGGCCGCCGAAGTGGCCGCGGGGCTCGTTCGGCGGGGTGCCGAGTTCCTCCAGCAGGCCGCGGGCGTCGAGGATCTCCATGGTCCGGGCGTGCAGGGTGGTGGCCCGGGACTCGGTGGTCGGCCCGTCCCGCTCGTCCAGGACGGTCACCCGGGCGCCGCCGAGGCGCAGTTCGGCGGCGAGCAGCAGCCCGGCGGGGCCGCCGCCGACCACGGCCACATCGGTGTCGGCCGGCGCGGCGGCCGGGTCCGGGCTCCGGGTCATGACCGGGTGCCGCCCTCCGCGAAGGCCTTCGCGTGCTGGAGGGTGGCGCGGCTGTTGGTGGAGAGGGCGTCGTGGACGTAGGTGCGGGCGTCGGCGAGGGTGGCGTGGGGGCCGAGGATCTGGGTGACGCGGTCGGTGTGGAGGGTGACGGTGTGCTGGGAGGTGGCGGTGGTGGTGCCGTTGCCGGTGGTGGTGAAGGTCCAGCGTCCGGTGTGGAGGGCGAGGAGGGCGGGGAGGGTGACCTGCTTGTAGGCGATGCGTTCGCCGGGGGTGGTGACGCGGTGGGACTTGGTGGTGTGGGTGGAGCCGTCCTTGGCGCGGGTGTCCATCTCGAGGGTCTGGAGGTGGGGGGTGTCCTCGGTGAGGCGGACGGCGGCGACGTGGGGCAGGCGTTCGGCCCACAGGTCGGCGCGGTCGATGAAGTCGTAGACCTGTCCGGGTTCGGCGTGGATCTCGACGGTGTCCTCGAAGGAGAACGTGGCGGCCTCCGCGGCGTGCGCGAACTCCACGTTCCGCTTCAGACCGTCCAGTTCGGAGCGGCTGTTGCGGTCCACCGCCTCGTCGATCCACAGCAGGTCGTGCGGGTCGTCGTTGATCGCCCGGTAGTCGTGCAGCAGCCGGACCTTGCACTTCCCGCCGTCCAGCGGCTCGATGATCCAGGTGCCGGCCATCGCGGCGACCGGCGGCGCCGGGATCTCCTGGCGGAAGCCGATCCGCAGCGCCTGCGGGTCGAGGTCGCGGTGCGAGGTCCAGTTCTTCGGCTGGCCGTTGGCGGTGGCCGAGATGTGGATGCGCTCCTGGCCCTCGCCGAGGTCCTCGCGGTCCACGTGGATGGTGGGCGGGAAGATCCGCGGCCAGTTCTCGACCTCCGCGATCAGCCGGTAGACGGCCTCCGCGGGGGCGTCCACCGTGATGTCGTGCTCGACCTGACGGGTCGTCATTGCTGGGTTCCCCTCCGAGTTCGGTGCTGCCGGGTGCAGAAGCGGATCAGAAGTTGCCGAGGCCGCCGCAGACGTTGATGGCCTGCGCGGTGATCGACGAGGCCGGGTCGGAGGCGAGGTAGGCGACCATGCCGGCGACCTCCTCCGGAGTGGAGTAGCGGCCCAGCGGGATCTTCGACTGGAACTTCTGCAGGATCGCGTCCTCGGTGGTGTCGTAGGCGGCCGCGTAGCCCGCCCGCACCCGGTGCGCCATCGGCGTCTCGACGTAGCCGGGGCAGACCGCGTTCACGGTGATCCCGGTCGGCGCGAGCTCGTTGCCGAGCGCCTTGGTGAAACCGACCACGCCGTGCTTCGACGCGGAGTACGGGGCGCCCAGCACCACGCCCTGCTTGCCGGCGGTGGAGGCGATGTTGATGATCCGGCCCCACGGCTTGTGCCGCAGCCCGCCGGTGGTCAGCACCTCGCGGGTCAGCCGGAAGACGCTGGTCAGGTTGGTCTCCAGGACGTCGGCCCACAGCTCGTCGGCGATGTCGGCGGTGACGCCGCCACCGGACCGGCCCGCGTTGTTGACCAGCACGTCGACGCCGCCGAAGCGGTCCACCGCGGCCTGCACGAAGGCCGTCGCGGACGCCTGGTCGCGGACGTCGAGCACCGCGCCGTCGGCCTCGAACCCGTCCTGCTGCAGCTGCTTGACGGTGGCGGCGACGTTGTCGGCGTCACGGGCGCCGATGAACACCCGGTGCCCGGCGGCGGCCAGCGCCCGGGCGGACGCCAGGCCGATGCCGCTGGTGGCGCCGGTGACCAGGGCGACCCGGCCGTGGGCGGAAGGGGAGCTGGACATGCTGTTCCTCTCGGGAGAGCCGCGCCGGGTCCGGCGGTGTGGGGCCCGCCGGACCCGGACGACGGCGGAAGGGAGTGTCGGGAGTGCCGACCGCCGCCCGGAGGGCTGTGCTCGGGAAGTGTGGCGGCGGCCGTTCGGAAATGACTCAGGCGGCGGTGAAGTGCCGGTTGACCGCGTCGATCAGGGCCCGCGGGGTGTCGACCTCGCTCAGCAGGTCGTCGTCGAGCGCCACGCCGAACTCGCGCTCGATCCGGCTGCCGGTCTCCAGCAGGGCCAGCGACTCGTAGCCGAGCACCTCGAACTGCACGTCGAGGATCTCGCCGTCCAGGTCGACGCCCTCGTCGGCGCCGGCCGCCTCCAGCAGGATGCGACGCAGGTCCTCAAGGGTGAACTCACGGGTGGAAGTGGACATCTGACGCCCTTTCTGACGATGTGAATGGGTTTCGGTGCGGTGGATCAGTCGGTGGCGCGGACCACGACCGCGGAGTTGAAGCCGCCGTAGCCGCGGGCCAGCACCAGCGCGGTGCGCACCCGGGCGGTCCGGGGCTGCGGGCCGACCAGGTCCAGGCCCAGCGACTCGTCCGCGTTGACGTTGACGGTCGGCGGGATCAGGCCCTCCTCGATGGCCAGCAGCGCGGTCGCGATGTCCAGCGGCGCGGCGCCGGAGTACAGCCGGCCGGTCATGGTCTTCGGGGCGGTCACCGGGACGCCGCAGACGCCGAACACCGCGCACAGCGCCTCGGCCTCGACCCGGTCCAGCTCCGGCACGCCCGCCGCGTCCGCGAACACCACGTCCACGTCCTCGGGGCGGGTGCCGGCGTCGGCCAGCGCCAGCTCGATCGCCTTGCGCAGCGCGGGCTCCCGGCCGCTGCCCGGCTTCGGGTCGAAGGTCGCGCCGTAGCCGGCGATCTCCCCGTACACCCGGGCGCCGCGGGCCTGCGCCGACGCCGCCGACTCCATGATCAGGATCGCGCCGCCCTCGCCCGGCACGTAGCCGGACGCCTCGGTGTCGAAGGGCAGGTAGGCGCGGGCCGGTTCGTCGCTGGTGGTCATCCGGCCCGCGGCCTGCTGCGCGACCCAGCCCCACGGGCAGATCGAGGCGTCCACCGAGCCGGTGACGATCACCGGGGTGCCCTTGCGGATCAGCCGGCGGCCGTGCGCCACCGCGTCGATCCCGCCCGCCTCGTCGCTGACGATGACGCCGCTCGGGCCCTTCATGCCGTTGCGGATCGAGATCTGACCGCTGTTCACCGCGTAGAACCAGGCGAAGGACTGGTACGCGGACACGAACTGGCTGCCCTGGCCCCAGAGCTTCTCCAGCTCGTTCTGGCCGAACTCGAAGCCGCCCGAGGAGGACGCGGTGACCACGCCCATGTCGTACGCGGGCAGGTCCTTCGGGTCCAGCCCGGCGTCCTTCAGCGCCCAGTCGGCGGCGACCAGCGCCAGCCGGGTCATCCGGTCGGTCTGCGGGATCAGCCGGCTCGGCAGGTGGTCCTCGGCGACGAAGCCGGGCACCTCCCCCGCCAGCGTCGACGGGTACGAGGCCGGGTCGAACCGGGTGACCCGGCCGATGCCGCTCTTCCCGGCCCGGGTCGCCGCCCAGTAGTCGGCCGTGCCGAGGCCGTTCGGGGCCGCGATGCCGATGCCGGTCACCACCACCGGGGTACTCATGCCAAGCTCCTCTCGGGCCGCGCCAGCACCATGGCGCTCTGGAAGCCGCCGAACCCGCTGCCCACCGTCAGCACCGCGTCGGTCCGCTGCTCGCGGGCCGTCAGCGGGACGTAGTCCAGGTCGCAGTCCGGGTCGGGGGTGTGCAGGTTGGCCGTCGGCGGCACCACGTGGTGCTCCATGGCCAGCGCGGAGGCGGCGATCTCGATCGAGCCGATCGCCCCCAGCGAGTGCCCCACCATCGACTTGATGGAGCTGACGGGGGTGGCGTACGCGTGGTCGCCCAGGCTGCGCTTGAACGCCGCGGTCTCGTGCCGGTCGTTCTGCTTGGTGCCGGAGCCGTGCGCGTTGATGTAGTCGATCGCGGTCGGGTTCATCCGGGCCTCGCCCAGCGCCGCGTCGATCGCCTCGGCCATCTCCGCGCCGTCCGCCCGCAGACCCGTCATGTGGTACGCGTTCGAGCGGGTCGCGTAGCCGGCGATCTCCGCGTAGATGTGCGCGCCGCGGGCCTTCGCGCTCTCCAGCTCCTCCAGTACGAACACCGCCGCGCCCTCGCCCAGCACGAAGCCGTTGCGGGAGGCGTCGAACGGCCGGGAGGCGTGCGCCGGGTCGTCGTGCCGCGGAGTGGTGGCCTTGATCGCGTCGAAGCAGGCCATGGTGATCGGCGAGATCGGGGCGTCCGAGGAGCCCGCGATCATCACGTCGGCGGTGCCCTCGCGGATCAGCTCCACCGCGTGGCCGACCGAGTCGATGCCGGAGGTGCAGCCGGTGGAGACCACCGTGCTCGGGCCCTGCGCGCCCAGGTCCCAGGAGACCTCGGCGGCGAAGGAGCTCGGCACCAGGTAGTTGTAGAGGTGCGGGACGGCGTAGGTGTGGTCCACCAGGTGCAGCCGGCCGCCGTCGCTGACGACGTTGTACTCCTGGTCCAGGCCCATGGTCGCGCCGACCGCGCTGCCGATGGTCACCCCGACCCGGTACGGGTCCGCCCAGTCCGCGGTGATGCCGCTGTCCGCCACCGCGCCGCGCGCCGCGACCACCGCGAACTGCGCGGCCCGGTCCATCCGGCGGATCTCCTGCGGCGTCAGGCCGTGGTCGGCCGGCTCGAAGTCGATCTCCGCCGCGACCTTGGACCGGAACGGCGCCGGGTCGAAGAAGGTGATGCCGCGGGTCGCGGTGCGGCCCTCGCTCAGCAGGTCCCAGAACGCCTTGCGCCCGACGCCGCCGGGCGCGATCACCTCGATGCCGGTGATCACCACGCGACGGCCGCTCATGCGGACGCCTCCCACTGGTAGAAGCGCTGCGCCATCGCGTCCGACGGGGACTTCCAGGTCTTCGGGTCGTAGGCGTCGATGAACGGCTTCAGGTCCTGGCTGATGCCGGTGAACCGCGGGTCCGTCTTGGCGCCCTCGATCCGCTCGCCGCCGTTGTCGGTGTCGAAGTCCTGGAGGTGGAAGTACAGCCCCCGGTAGTGGAACAGCTGCCGCCGGCGGGTGCCCATCCGGTGCGGCATGTCCGTGCGGTCGAACTCCCCGAAGAGCGCCGCGACGTCCAGGCTCGCCTCCGGGTCCATGCGGGCGACAATCAGCGTACTGTGCACCGTATTCCCCTTCTCGAAATCAGCGCACCTGGATACGGTGCGACCATTTGACACTCATTCTCCGAGCCCTTCTGCGCGCTTTCAACGACTCAATCGTCAGGGCATTGTCAGGGCTTCGAAAAAATCACCGGGAACGTTCCCGGAGAATTCACGCGAACGCTTACTTGATCTCGCAGAGCGCGGCGCCGCTGGAGACCGAGGCACCCACTTCGGCCTGGAGGCCGGTGACGGTGCCGGCCTTGTGGGCGTTGAGCGGCTGCTCCATCTTCATCGCCTCCAGGACGACGATCAGCTCGCCCTCGGCGACCTGCTGGCCCTCCTCGACGGCGACCTTGACGATGGTGCCCTGCATCGGCGAGGCCAGCGTGTCGCCGGACGCCGCGCCCTTCCGGGCCGCACCGCCCGCCCGCCGCTTGGTCTTCTCCGCCGCCGCCGGAACGGGCGCGCCCACCCCGAGCGAGGAGGGCAGCGAGACCTCGATCCGCTTCCCGCCGACCTCGACCACCACGTGCTCGCGCGGCGCGAGCTGCCCCTCCTCGCCGCCGGTCGCGGTGAAAGCGGTGATCCCGTTCTCGAACTCGGTCTCGATCCACCGGGTGTGCACCCCGAACTCCTTCGCCTCGCCCAGCAGTTCGGGGGCGAAGGCGGGGTCGGTGACGACGGCGCGGTGGAAGGGGAGGGCGGTGGCCATGCCGTCGACCTTGAACTCCTCCAGGGCGCGGTGGGCGCGCTGGAGGGCCTGCCTGCGGTCGGTGCCGGTGACGATCAGCTTGGCGAGCAGGGAGTCCCAGGCGGGGCCGATGACCGAGCCGGACTCGACGCCCGCGTCCAGGCGGACACCGGGGCCCGAGGGCGGGGCGAAGTGGGTGACGGTGCCGGGGGCGGGCAGGAAGTTGCGGCCCGGGTCCTCGCCGTTGATCCGGAACTCGAAGGAGTGCCCGCGGACCTCGGGGTCGTCGTACCCCAACTCCTCCCCCTCCGCGATGCGGAACATCTCGCGGACGAGGTCGAGGCCGGTGACCTCCTCGGAGACGGGGTGTTCGACCTGGAGGCGGGTGTTGACCTCGAGGAAGGAGATCAGGCCGTCCTGGGAGACCAGGAACTCGCAGGTCCCGGCGCCGACGTAGCCGGCCTCGCGCAGGATCGCCTTCGAGGCCCGGTACAGCTCGGCGTTCTGCTCGGGGGTGAGGAACGGCGCGGGGGCCTCCTCGACGAGCTTCTGGTGGCGGCGCTGCAGCGAGCAGTCGCGGGTGGAGACGACGACCACGTTGCCGTGGGAGTCGGCCAGGCACTGGGTCTCCACGTGCCGGGGCTTGTCGAGGTACTGCTCGACGAAGCACTCCCCGCGCCCGAACGCCGCCACCGCCTCGCGGACCGCGGACTCGTACAGCTCCGGGATCTCCTCCAGGGTGCGGGCGACCTTCAGGCCGCGGCCGCCGCCGCCGTAGGCGGCCTTGATCGCCACCGGCAGGCCGTGCTCGGCGGCGAACGCCACCACCTCCTGCGCGCCGGAGACCGGCTCCGGGGTGCCCGCGACCAGCGGCGCGCCGGCGCGCTGGGCCACGTGCCGGGCGGTGACCTTGTCGCCCAGGTCCCGGATCGCCTGCGGCGGCGGCCCGATCCAGGTCAGCCCGGCGTCCAGGACGGCCTGCGCGAAGTCGGCGTTCTCCGACAGGAAGCCGTAGCCCGGGTGGACCGCGTCCGCCCCCGAGTCCGCCGCGGCCTTCAACACCTTCGCGATGTCGAGGTAACTGGTCGCGGGGGTGTCACCGCCCAGCGCGTACGCCTCGTCGGCCGCCCGCACATGCAACGCGTCCCGGTCCGGCTCCGCGTACACCGCAACACTGCCGATCCCCGCATCCCGACACGCCCGGGCAACACGAACAGCGATTTCCCCGCGATTGGCGATCAATACCTTGCGCACTGTGGTGGACACATTGACTCCTCTCGGAGCCACAAGCCTGTTCGATCACCCCGGCCCGGGCAATGGCGACCGTTGCAGGAATGCGCCGGAATCACCAGGGACGGTCGCGCGCAGGCCGGTGGCGGAAAGGACTCCGCCAAGCCACCGTCAAGCGCGCGACCGGGAATTCCCCGGGAAATTCAAAGCCGGACCGGGGCGAGCAGTTCCCGGTACCACGGCGCGGCCCGCCGGAACCCGGCCGCGAACGGGGCGCCGGGCTCCAGGCCGAGCCCGGCCCAGAGCCGGCCGCACTCGAAGACGTGGTCCTTCGTCAGCAGGTCCAGCCGGTCCGGGTCCAGGCCGTCCGCGGCCAGCGCCGCCCGGGCCGCCCGCTCGTCCACCTCCCGCTCCGGCCGGGGCAGGCCGGCCGCCTCGGCGACCGCCGCCAGCAGGGCGCGCACCGGCACCGGCTCGGGGTGCCCGGCGTGGTGCACCGCCCCGCGGCCGACGGTCGGCGCGAGCGCCGCCCCGACCAGCAGCCGGGCCAGGTCGCGGACGTCGATCAGGGTGCTCCGGGCCGGCCAGCCGTCGACCGCCCCGGGCAACGCCCGCAGCAGCCGGGCCAGGCCGGGGCCGACCCAGCGGTCGCCGTCCCCGTAGACCAGGTGCGGGCGCAGCACCACGCCGCCCTCGGCGAGCACCGCGTCCTCGGCCAGCGCCCGGCTGCGCGAGGTGGGCGAGCCGGGCCGCCGCTCCAACTCCTCCGGCCTGGCGTCCCGGAACACGCCCCGGCCGTACACCGAGGCGGTGCTGAGCTGGACGATCCGGCCGACCCCGGCCCGCCGGGCCTCGGCGACCAGCGCGGCGGTGCCGCGGGCGTTGACGGCGTGGTTGGCCGCCTCGTCCCCGCCGATCTGCGCGGCGCAGTGCACCAGCACGTCGACGCCCGCGCAGACCCCGCGCAGGGTGCGCGGGTCGGCCAGGTCGGCGGCGACGGTCTGCAGTCCGTCGTCGGCGGCCGGGACGGGGCTGCGGTGCCGCAGCACCCGCAACCCGACGGCCTGGCGGCGCAGTTCGCGGACCACCCGGCGGCCGACGAAGCCGGAGCCGCCGGTGACCAGCACGGTGGGGGTCACGGCGTTCACCGGGGCCGCGGGAGCAGGCGGAGGTCCGAGCGGAAGACGGTGCCGCCCTCCTGCACCCCGCGCACCCGGACGGTCCGTCCGCCGCAGTCGCCGTCCGGCCCGACCTCGGCCTCGATCCAGCACGGCGCGTCGAGCTCGACGTACTTGGTGAAGTCGGTGGTGGCGGCGGTCAGCACGGCGTCGGTCAGCCCGGTGGCGGCGTACGCGGCCTGCCGGGCGGCCTCCAGCAGCACCATGCCGGGGACGTGGTCGACGGGGTGGTCGAAGAAGATCGGGTGCCCGGTGTCGACCCGGAGCTGCCAGCGGTCGCGGTCGCCGGGCAGCGGGCGGGCCAGCACCACGTGGCCGACGCCGGGACGGCCGACCTCGGTGTGCGGGAGCGCGCCGAGCGGCAGCGGGACGGGCGCCCCGAGCGGGCGGCCCTCGCGCAGCCGCCGGTAGACCACCGGGCTCAGACATCGGAAGCCGGCCGTGGCGGTGGCCATCGGGCGGCCGTCCCGGACGGCGGTGATGTGGTAGCGCATCTCGCTGAGCGCGCGGCCGCGCCGCACGATGTCGCTGCAGCTGGTGCGGAGTTCGACCTCGGTGGGGACGCCCTCG
This sequence comes from Kitasatospora sp. NPDC088391, assembly GCF_044753345.1. Classification (NCBI taxonomy): domain Bacteria; kingdom Bacillati; phylum Actinomycetota; class Actinomycetes; order Kitasatosporales; family Streptomycetaceae; genus Kitasatospora; species Kitasatospora sp. NPDC088391. Next base: position 701,206 of record NZ_JBIVNB010000003.1, on the reverse strand, counting down.
GCCAGGAACAGGTCCGGCCCGGCCTCGAAGGACATGTCCCACATCAGGAACTGGTGGCCGAACGGCACGTCGAACTCGGCGTGCGCGAGCAGCGCGCCGGCCTGCCGGACGGACTCCACCAGCAGCATCGGGTCCTGGTAGCCGCGCTCCTGGGCGAACAGCGCGTGGCCCCGCGGCCACTGCGCCCGGACCACGAACTCCGGTACGCCGTCGGCGCGTTCTTCTTCGACGGTGTCCCAGTTGGTGAGCAGCACCTCCGCCACGGCGGCGCGGTGCACGTACTCCCGGGGAACAGTGCAGGTCAGTGCGGTGCGCGGAAGTTCTTGGACCTTACCGGTGAGACTGGGCATGTGCGTGGCACTCCTGTCATGGGCAGGCAGGGGCAGCGGACACTTCGCGGGCCGCCCCCTCGACCAACGTCTGTGACGCCAAGATACAGACAAGTTGGTCCGGTTTATCAAGCCCTCATCGGAGATCCTCATCCGGACGGTCGCCGACCGCGTCGCCGAACCGGCCGGGAGCTGCCACTTTGCCGAGGAACCGCGAGCAAACATGACGGCCTGTACGATTCAGTTGCACCGGACCCCGCGCGGCCCCAACTGCCTTACAGGCGAACGTGACAGCGAATGATGCACGGATGTCCCGGTTTGCCCGGCCAAGGTTGACGGCCCGTTACCCGGAGGGGTCGGATCGGCTACATCAACCTCACCCGTACTTCCGTTGACAATCAGACAGGTCTGTTTGATATCTTCGCAGTGGCGAGTGCACAACTGACCGTGAAGACGAGGGCGTGCCCGAGGAGGACCAGATGAACCGGCCGGCCGTGGACATACTCGAACCACCGACCGGGCGCCGGCCCCGGCCCTACCCCGCCACCCCACCCGCCCCGCCGGCCGCCAGAGGCAGCCAGGCGCTCCGGGTCCTGGTGGTGGAGAACGACAGCCGTGCGGCGGACGCCCTGCTCCAGGGGCTGACCAGACAGGGCTACGCCGCGTACGGCGTCGGCACCGGCGCCGAGGCCCTGCGCGGACACCCCGACGCGGAGCTCATCCTGCTCGACCTGGACCTGCCCGACCTGGACGGCCTGGAGGTCTGCCGCGGCATCCGCGCGGTCAGCAACACCCCGATCATCACCGTGACCGCGCGCAGCTCCGAGCTGGACCGGGTGCTCGGCCTCCAGGCCGGGTCGGACGACTACCTGGTCAAGCCGTACGGCTTCCGCGAACTGCTGGCCCGGATGGACGCGGTGATGCGCCGGGTGCACGCCCAGCCGCCGGCCAGCCCGGTGATCACCCACGGGGCGCTGTGGATCGACGTCGGAGCCCGGGTCGCCACCCTCGGCGGCGTCCCGGTCGACCTCACCCGGAAGGAGTTCGACCTGCTGCACCTGCTGGCCTCGCAGCCCGGCACGGTGATCTCCCGCCGCCAGATCATGGCCCAGGTCTGGGACGACGCCTGGTCCCCGCGCGGCCGCACGGTCGACACCCACGTCGGCACGCTGCGCGCCAAGCTGGGCACCGAGTGGATCATCACGGTGCGCGGGATCGGCTTCCGGCTCGGCCTGGGCGAGGCCCCGACGGCGTCCTAGGCAGCGTCCTGGGTCCGGTCCCCGTCCCGGACCGAGGTCCGGAACCGAGGGGTGTCGCACTTCCCCGGCGCGAACCCCAGGTAGTACCCCCGCTCCCCTTGCGTCCCGAGCACAACACTGTCACCGTTCGAGCGAGGGACGATAGGATACAGACCGATCTGTTGAAATTTCTCGAGCGAGCTCGGGCGAGCGAGATGGGACGGCGGCGACATGGCGCAGCAGGAACGCGGTAAGCGGTCACGGCAGTCGATCCTGGAAGCGGCCGCCCGCGTCTTCGACGAACGCGGCTACGAGGCCGCCAGCACCAACGAGATCCTGGCCCACACCGGGCTGACCCGCGGCTCGCTGTACCACCACTTCCCGTCCAAGGAAGCCATCGCGCTGGCCCTGGTCGACGCCCACGCGGAGGCCCTCGCGCCGCCCGACCATCCGGTACGCATCCAGGCGATGATCGACCTGACGCTCCGCTTCGCGGACCGGCTGCGGACCGACCCGGTCCTGCGGGCGAGCGTGCGCCTGACGATCGAGCAGACCTCGTTCGGGTACCCGCCGCTGACTGCCTACGAGCAGTCGGTCGAGACGATCCTGGGTCTGCTGCAGGAGGCCGAGGCGCAGAACGAACTGCTCCCCGGCACCGACATCCATGCCGCGACGGCCACCGTCGTCGGCTCCTTCACCGGCCTGCAGATCATGTCCCGGGCCTACTCGGACCGCCAGGACCTGCCCGAACGGGTCGGCGCCTTCTGGGACTTCCTGCTCCCCGGCCTGGTCATCCCCGGCCTGATCGGCCGCCTCCGGACGACGCCGCCGATCCCGGTGGCCGTCGCCTCCTGACCACTCTCCCACCCCCCGTGCGGGCGCCCCGCGGCCATCGGCCGCGGGGCGCCCGTGCGTCCGGGGGCTCAGCTCGCGCCGGCCGGCTCGGCCTCGGCACCCGCGCCCGCACCGAGCACCGTGACGGCGGCCCCCGGCGGCACCCGGACCTGGACCCCTCCCGGGGTGTCGCACAGCGGGCGCAGCAGCCGCCACATCCGCTCCGAGGCGGCGGCCTCCCACCAGGCGGCGTCGGCCCGGCCCAGTGACTCCAGGCCGGCCGCCACCACCACCATCAGGTCCGCCAGGTCCTCGCCCGCCGACCGTCCGTCGTGCGCCTTCACCAGCCGGGTCCGCACCTCGGCCAGCAGCTCGTCGCGCAACTGCGGCGGTCGTTCCGACCCGTCCACCGCCAGCCGCAGCCCGGCCCGGACGATCTCCTCCCCGGCCACGGCGCCGAACAGCGCGACCAGGAACCGCTCGGGAGCCCCCTCGGGCTCCCCCGCGAACGCCTCCTCCATCAGCACCAGCACCCGCGCCCTGGCCTGCGCGTAGACCTCCGCGACCAGCTCCGCGGTGGAGGAGAAATGGTGGTACAGCGCGCCGCGGGTCACCCCCGCCCGGGCACAGATGTTGACCAGGCCGGCATCGGCGAGCGCGCCGTCGGCGATCAGCTCCGCCGTGGCCTCGACCAGGGTCTGCCGTGTCTGGCTGGACCGCGTCTGCATCAGGGCACCTGCCTTCTCTCCCGGACCACCTGTCCACACGCACGGCAAAGCCGCCGTAGGCCGTGCCGACCTGCGCGCCCCCGCGCCAAATCATACAACCATGCCTGTTTTATCGGACCCCCCGTATGCAGAACAAGCCCGCCGGACCCTTGTTGACCCCTCAACCAACCATGCCGTACTGGGAGTTGTCATATGACCCGCCCGCAAAGCGGAGCCCGCCCCCGCCACATAATCAAACAACCTTGCACGTAAAACCCTCGCACCCCCGTCGAGCCCGACAGCCCCCCGCCCGGCCCCACCCCGGCACCGCCCCGACTCCACCGGCACCGCCCCCGGAGAACGCGAAAGCCCGGACCACGAAGATCGTGGTCCGGGCTTTCACCGTCCGAGCCGCCTATGGGATTCGAACCCATGACCTACGCATTACGAGTGCGTTGCTCTGGCCAACTGAGCTAAGGCGGCGCCGCGGCCGCTGCGACCGGCCCCGTGGGGTCAAGGTTCGCATCGGCAACGCGGGCCAGTCTACACAGTTTCCGGAGGTGATCCGCACGAGGAGCGGGGCGGGCGGGGTCAGGCGGAGGAGACCGCGAGCTTGGCGGCGAAGCCCGCGAAGAGGACGGCGACGGAGGAGGTGAGACCGGCCGAGAGGCGCTTGCGGCGGCGGAAGGCGGTGGCGAGCGTGGTGCCGGTGAAGATCAGCAGGGAGAGGTAGAGGAAGGAGAAGGTCTGCAGGACGCCGCCGAGGAGCGCGAAGGACAGGACGGGGGCGCTGTAGGAGGTGTCGACGAACTGGGTGAAGAAGGAGAGCAGGAAGAGGATCGCCTTGGGGTTGAGCAGGCTGATCACCAGGGCCCGCCGGAAGGGCCGCTCGGTGTCCTCGCCGGCCGCGCCGTCCGCCGCGTCCGCCGCCGCGGTCTCCGCCCGCTCGCGCCACATCTGCCGGGCGGCCCGCAGCATGCCGAGGCCGATCCAGAGCAGGTACGCCGCACCGCCGAACTTGACCACCGCGAAGACCGCGGGGTTGGCCCGGAGCAGCGAGGCGGCCCCGAGCGAGGTCAGGCTGATCAGGACGAGGTCGCCGAGGAAGACGCCGCAGGCGGCGCGGTAGCCGGTGCGGACGCCCTTGCGGGCGGCGACCGAGAGCACGTAGAGGGAGTTGGGTCCGGGCAGCAGGACGATGACCAGTGCGCCGAGGACGTAGGTGGTCAGGTCGTGGACTCCGAGCACTGCGGTCTCCAGGAGGCGGGCGGGAGCGGGTACGCCGAAGGGGCTGCGCCATGGTAGCTGCCAGCCCCTTCGTACGTGGACACTCCTGACATGACTGTTCGGACACAGTCCCGGCGGACCGGCGGACGGACAGACCGCCGCACCGGCCGGCCCGTCAGTCGGTGCAGACCTTCCCGTTGGCCGGGGCCTCCCCGCCGAGCAGGTAGCGGTTGACCGCGTCGTCGATGCAGGTGTTGCGCCGCTGGTACGCGGTGTGGCCGTCGCCCTCGTAGGTGAGCAGCCGCCCGGACTCCAGCTGCCCGGCCAGCGACTTCGCCCAGGCGTAGGGGGTGGCCGGGTCGCGGGTGGTGCCGACCACCAGGATCGGGTCGGCCCCGGCCGCCCGGACGGTGTGCGGGGCGCCGGTCGCCCTGACCGGCCAGTACGCGCAGCCGAGCGCCATCCAGGCCATGTCCCGGCCGAAGTGCGGCGCGGCCTGCTCGAACGCGGGCACCGCTGCGGCGACCCCGGCCGGGTCGGCGAACGGGGCGGGCAGGTCGAGGCAGTTGACCGCCATGTTGGCGAACATCAGGTTCTCGTAGCTGCCGTCCTTGGAGCGCCCGTAGTACTGGTCGGCGAGCTTCAGCAGCCCGGACCCGTCACCGGCCTGGGCGGTGGTGAGCGCCGAGCGCAGGTACGGCCAGAGTGCCTCCGCGTACATCGCCTGGGCGACGCCGGTGAGCGCCAGCGCCTCGGTCAGCGGCCGGGTCTCCTCGGTCGGCAGCGGCTGCGCGTCGAGCTTCTTGAACAGCGCGGTCAGCCGGTCCCCGGCCTCCTGCTCGGTGCGGCCGACGGGGCAGTCGGTGCGCTTGACGCAGTCCTTCGCGAACGCCTTCCAGGCGGTCTCGAAGCCCCCGGCCTGGGCCAGGTTGCCGGCCGCGGCGTCCAGCGACGGGTCCATCGCGCCGTCCAGCACCACCTTGCCGACCTTGCTCGGGAACAGCCCGGCGTAGGTGGCGCCCAGGAAGGTGCCGTAGGACTTGCCGACGTAGTTGAGCTTCTTGTCCCCGACCAGCGCCCGCAGCACGTCCATGTCCCGGGCCGCCTCGACGGTCGAGACGTGGCCCAGCAGGTCGCCCGCCCTGCTCGCGCAGCCGGCCGCGAACTCCTTGTCGACGGCCACCAGGGCGTCGGTCTCGGCCCGGTCGTCGGGGGTGAGGTCGGTGGCGGTGTAGGTGTCCATCCGGTCCCCGGCCAGGCAAGTGATCGGCGCGGACTTCCCCACCCCGCGCGGGTCGAAGCCCACCAGGTCGTAGCCGGAGCGGACGCCGGAGTCGTAGCGGGCCGCGATGCTCTGCACGTACTCGACGGCGGAGCCGCCCGGGCCGCCCGGATTGAGCAGCAGCGAGCCCAGCCGGTGCGCCTTGTCGGCCGCCGGGCGGCGGATCGCGGCCAGCACCACGTCGTGGCCGTCGCCCGGGTGCGCGTAGTCCAGCGGCACCTTGAAGGTGCTGCACTCGAAGTCCGGCTCGCACGCCTTCCAGCTCAACTGCTGCGCGTAGTAAGGGGCGAGAGCGGCCGACGGCTCGACGGGCAGCGGCTCCAGCGGGGTCGCGCCGGCCGCCGGCGAGGACGAGGCGCCGGGCAGGCTGTCGGCGGACTTGCCGGGGGCGGCGTCCGGCGCCGGATGGCCCGAGGTGCAGCCCGCGAGCAGCAGCGAGGCCGCGGCCACCAGCGCGGCGGCGGGCACCAGCCCGGTCCGGGCGACTCTCATCAGTTGGGTCCTCTCCCCTCGGTGCGGGCGGGCCGGCCCTGCCGACCCGACGCCCCCGGCCGACACCGGGAGGCCCGAGCCTAGCCGCCACCGCCGCACCCTCCGTGCACGCCCGCCCCGACCGCCCCGCACCCACCCCCGCCCGGCCGATCATCACACCGCCGATCGCACCAACCCGACCCGCCGAACGGCCGCACCCCGAACGACCGCACCCCGAACGACCGGCCCCCGAACGACCGGACCGCCACTCACGGCTTGGCGAGCTTCTCCGCCAGGTACTGCACCGCGACCCGCACCAGCCGCAGCCGCTCCCGGTCCGCCGTGTAGTCCTGCACCACGTCGGAGGTCCGCACCTCGGCCCGCGACCGGGCGTCCCGCAGCGCCGACTGCACCGCCCGCGCCGAGGCCGACGCCTCGCCGTCCCGCTTCGCCGAGGCCAGCAGCAGCCGGGCCGTCACCGCCCCCGGGGCCTCGGCCGCCGCCCCGGTCAGCGCCTTCGCGTCGTACCGGCCGGAGACCGCGGCGGCCGCGCCGTACAGGTCGGGCCGGGCCAGGCCGGCCGCCGCCGCGCAGGGGGCGCCACCGTCCACCCCGAGGACGCTCCAGCCGCCGGGGCCGGCCGGCAGGGTGCGGAAGGCCGCGGCGACGGCGGTGCGCAGCACCGCGTCGTCGGCGACGGCCTGCGGGGCGGCCGCGACCAGGTCGCAGGGGTGGCCGGTGCCACTGGGCGCCTCGGGCGCGACCACCACGAACGGGCGGGACTTCCCCTGCTGCACGGCCGAGGCCACACCGTCGAAGACGTCCGGCAGATCGGCGTCCGCGGTCCGCCCGGCCGTGCCGGAGTGCAGCACGATCACCGGGAACCGGGCCGCCGGGTCCTGCCCGTACTCGGCGGGCAGCCAGACCCGGACCGCCCGCGCCCGCCCGTCCGGCCCGGGCACCGCCCCCTGCAGCAGCTCCCCGCCCGCCGCCCGGCCCACGCTGCCGAACGGCACCGCCACCGGCGGGGGCGCGGACGAGGGCGCGGAAACCGCCCGGTCCGCGCTGCCCGCCACCGCCTGCCGCTCCGCCCCGGCCGCCGCCACCGCCCGCGGCGCCGGGCCCCGCCCCGGCCGCTCCCCCAGCAGCACCGCCACGCCGAGCGCGCTCACACAGGTCAGGCAGAGCGCCGCCGCCCCGGCCCGCACCAGCACCGGCCGGGTCTCGGCCGCCAACTCGTAGGTCTGCGCCGCCCGCAGATCCCGCCAGCGGAGCATCGCCGACCGGGCCAGCCAACTGCCCGCCACCGCGGCCACCAGCAACAACAGGACGAGGAGCGAACGGGGCATGGGGACGCACCACCTCGGGGAAGGACCGGCCGCCGGACGCGGACGCGCGGTCAGTGCACAGGGTGCACAACCGCGCGCCCACCGAACCCCAGCAGGTACGGGCGACTCCCCACGTTCACTCGAACGAGCGACCGGCCGACGGTCCGTCCGCCCCCGGCCGCCCCACGAACCCACAGCTCCGGGCGCCCTGACAGCCCGTCAGCACCATCGCGGGGAACGGCCCGACGCCCCGTCAGCCCGCCCGCAGCGCCACCGTCATCGCCTCGACCGCCAGCAGCGGGTCCACGTTCCGGTCCAGCGCCCGCCGACAGGCCAGCACCGCCTCGATCCGGCGCAGCGTGTTCTCGGGGGCGCCCTCCCCGGCCAGCCGCTGCAGGGCGGGCCGCTGGTCCTCGTTCGACAGCGTGCCGCCCGCGCCCAGCTGCAGGGCCAGCACGTCCCGGTAGAAGCCCAGCAGGTCGCCCAGCGCGACGCCCAGCGTCTCCCGCCTGGTCCGGGTGGCCCGGCTCTTCTGCCGCTTCTCCAGCTCCTTCACCGCACCGGCCATGCCGCGCGGCGCCCGACTGCCCTCCGCCGCGCCGTACGCGGCCTTCAGGTCGTCGGTCTCCTTGGCGTCCTGGGTCTCCGCCAGCGCCTCCGCGTCCGCCTTCGCGGTGTCGACCAGGCGCTGCGCCGCCGCCAGGCAGCCGCCGATGTCGCCGACCTCCAGCGGAATCCGCAGCACCTCGGCCCGCCGCGACCTGGCCTGCTCGTCCACCGCGAGGCGCCGCGAGCGGTCGATGTCGCCCTGCCCGGCCAGCGCGGCGATCCGCGCCTCCGCCGGCTCCACGCCGTCCCGCCGGATCAGCATGTCCGCCACCGCGTCCGCGGGGGGCGTGCGCAGCACCAGCAGGCGGCAGCGCGAGCGGATCGTCGGCAGCACGTCCTGCACCGACGGCGCGCACAGCAGCCACACCGTCCGCGGCGAGGGCTCCTCGACGCCCTTCAGCAGCGCGTTCGCCGCCGACTCGGTCAGCCGGTGCGCGGCGTCCACCAGGATCACCGACCAGCGCCCGCCGGTCGGGTAGCTCGCCGCCCGCAGCACCAGGTCGCGCATGTCGCCGACGCCGATCGACAGGCCGTCCGTCCGGACCTGCTTCACGTCCGCGTGACTGCCCGACAGGACGGTGTGGCAGCCGTCGCAGAACCCGCAGCCCGGCGTCCCGCCCAGCTCCAGGTCCGGGCTGGTGCACTGGAGCGCCGCCGCGAAGGCCCGGGCCGCCGTCACCTGCCCGGCCCCGGGAGGGCCGGTGAACAGCCAGGCGTGCGTCATCAGCGAGGCGTTCGCACCCGCCACGGCCTCGCCCCGCCCGGCCGCCGCCGTCGCCCGGGCCGCCCGCGCCGCCGCCTGCAACTGCTCGACCACCCGGTCCTGGCCGACCAGGTCGTCCCACACACTCACGCCGCGCTCCTCCTCGCCGTCACCCCGACGAGCCTAACGCCGCCCGGGGACAGGCCCCGCGAACCGCGACAGCGGGACGGCGCGGGCGGCGGCAGGACGGCGGCGGGACCGCGCGGGCGGGCGCTCAGTCCTTGCGCCGACGCCAGCCCCGCTTGGGCTGCTCCTCCTCCTGCGGCTGCTCGGCCTCCGGCTCCTCCGCCTCCCAGCGGGCCCACTCCTCGCGGGAGCCGAGCAGACTGTCCGTCAGGCTGGGCAGGTCGTCCAGCGGGGTCTCCTCCGCCCAGTCCGGCCGGGGCCGCAGCTCACGGGTGCGGGCCGAGTCGTCCTCGTCCCGGAACAGGCCCTCCGGCACCCGCCCGGCGGCGCCCTGCGCCTTCGGCAGCTCCGCCGTTCCGTCGAGCGACGGCTTCGGCAGCTCCCGGGTGCTCTCCGCCTCCGTCGCGCCGCCCTTCCCGCCGACCGGCTTCTCCGGCGCGACCACGGCCTTCGGCAGCACCGCGGTCTCCTCGACCTTCGGGAGCACCGCCGTCTCCTCGACCTTCGGGAGCACCGCCGTCTCCTCGACCTTCGGGAGCACCGCCGTCTCCTCGACCTTGGGGAGCACCGCCGTCTCCTCGACCGCCTTCGGCAGCACCGCGGTCTCCGCCACGGCCGCCGCCGGGGCCTCCGCCGCCTTCCGGGCCTCCTCGGCCCGCTGCAACGCCTCCTCGGCGCGCCGACGCTGCTCCTCCCGCTGCAGCTCGCGCTGGCGCGCGAACTCGGCCCGGGCGGCCTCCTCGGCGGCGGCCTTGCGGGCGGCCTCGGCCTCCGCCGCCCGGCGGGCCTCCTCCGCGGCGCGCTGCTTCGCGGCCTCCTCGGCCCGGCGCGCGGCCTCCGCCTCGGCGGCGATCCGGGCGGCCTCGGCGGCCTTGCGGGCCTCCTCGGCCCGGACCTCGGCGGCCTCGGCCTCGGCCAGCCGCTCCTTCTCGGCCTGCTCGGCGCGGAGCTCCTCCAGCAGCGCGAGGCGCTTGCGCTCGGCCTCCTCGGCGGCCTTGCGGGCAGCCTCGGCCTCGGCGGCGCGCCGGGCGGCCTCCTCGCGGGCCTTCCGCTCCTGCTCGGCCTTGGCGACCTTCTCCTGGTCGGAGAGCGGCAGTTCGCGGTCCAGGCGGTGCCGGATCGAGGTGGTGACGGCAGCGGCCGCCTGCGAGCCGTCGACGACCAGGTAGCGGGCCGGGTCGGCGGCGGCGAGCGCCAGGAAGCCGGAGCGGACCCGCTGGTGGAACTCGGTGGGCTCGGACTCCAGCCGGTCCAGCGCCTCGGTGAAGCGGTCCCGCGCGGCGGTCGGGTCGACGTCCAGCACGACCGTCAGGTCGGGCACCAGGCCGCCGGTGGCCCAGCGGGAGATCCGGGCGACCTCGGTCGCGGCGAGGTCGCGCCCGGCGCCCTGGTAGGCGATGGACGAGTCCATGTAGCGGTCGGTGATCACGACGGCGCCGCGCTCCAGCGCGGGCCGGATCACGTTCTCGACATGCTCGGCCCGGTCGGCGGCGTAGATCAGCGCCTCGGCGCGGTGCGAGAGCCCGGTGTTGCCGACGTCCAGCACCAGGGCGCGCAGCCGCTGGCCGATCGGGGAGCCGCCGGGCTCGCGGGTCAGGACGACCTCGTGGCCCTTGGCCCGGATCCACTCGGCGAGGGCCTGCGCCTGGGTGGACTTCCCGGCGCCGTCGCCGCCCTCCAGCGCGATGAAGTAGCCCTGGCCGGCGACCCGGTGCGGGGCGGCCTCGGCCTGGCCCCGGACGGCCTGGGCGAGTTCCCGGCCGAACGGGACGACGCCGCGCTGGTCGTCGGTCTTCAGCAGCACGATCGCGGCCAGCACCAGGGTGAGCAGTCCGGCCGTGGCCACGGCGAGGGCCGCGCCGCCGTGGATGAAGGTGAAGCTCCCGGTGCCGGGCGTGCCGACCACGACCTGCCCGTAGCCGGCGGCGATCAGCGGCATGCCGACCAGCGCGGCGGCGACGACCAGCCGCAGCACGGCGTACAGGTGCTCGACGACCTTGCCGACCCGGATCTCCTCGATCTCCTGGGCGAGCAGGCCGCGGCCGGTGGCGATGACCACGCCGGCGGCCAGGCCGGCCAGCACGGTGAAGAGCAGCACCAGCACGAAGTCCAGCACCAGGCCGGCCAGGATCAGCGAGGCCCCGGCGGTGACCAGGCCGAGCGCCAGCAGGCGGCGGCGGGACAGGCCGGGCAGGGTGGCGCGGCTGAGCCGGATGCCGAGCGCGGGGGCGCCGGCCGCGGCGAGCACCAGCAGGCCGTAGCCGATCGGGCCGGCCAGGTGCTCGCCCGCGGTGAGCAGGCCGAGCGAGGCGACGCCCGCCATCGAGGCGTACGCGGCGGCGATCGAGAAGGTGAAGTAGGGGGCGGAGCCGGTGCGGCCCTTCTTCAGCGACGGGCCGGGCGTGGAGTCCGTCGGCGCCCGCAGGCCCTGCAGCGGGGAGCGCGGCGCGGAGGCCGCCCCGGCGGGGAGTTCCTGGAAGTACAGCAGCCCGGCGTTGACCAGGAACAGCACGGCGGTGCCGAGCGCGGCGCAGACCAGCTGGTGGGTGCGGAGCCCGTGCAGGCCGACCGCGGCGAAGACGTTGTTGACCAGGGTCAGCGCGATCAGGCCGCCCGCGGCCAGCGGGACGGCGGCCCAGCCGGTGCGCAGGTCGAGGGTGCGGACCGCGTCCAGCGAGGCGGCGGCCGGCGGCCCGGGCTGTTCGGGGACGGCCAGCAGTGCGGGGACGGCGGCGGCCTTGCCGATGGTCCAGACCCGGTCGGCGACGCCGCCCAGGAAGACCGAGGCGAGCAGCACCCAGACCGCCGAGCCCGGGGCCCAGACCGTCCACCAGGGGGCCAGGCCGATCAGCACGGCCCGGACCAGGTCCGCGCCGAGCAGTGCCCAGCGCCGGTCGATCCGGCCGCCGACCAGGGCGTGCACGGGGCGGAGCAGGACGGCGCCGATCAGCCCGGTGGCGAGCAGCCGGGCCGCGAACAGCGCGGCGACGGCGAACGCCAGGCCCCGGTAGCCGTGCCCGAACCGGCCGCCGAGCCCGGCCGCCACCACGGTGAGCGGGACGAGCACCAGCACGGACAGCCGGTCGGCGGTGCCGCCGAGCAGCTGGGTGGTCCACAGCTTCCGGTAGGGACGCAGCCGCAGCAGCGCGCGGGCCCGTTCCCCGGGCGTCCCGGCGGGAGCGACCTCGGGGAGGCCGGGGGCGGCGTTGCCTGCGGGGGTGGGCGGCTGCTCGCTCGTCATACGGTCAGCGTAGCGAGTGCCGGGCCCCGGCCTTAACGGGCCTGCCCGGATTCGAACAGGCCCGTTACGGAGTATCCGTCAGCTCTCCTCGGACGGGGCGTCGGCGGCACCCTTCCGCACCGCCACCTTCTTCGCCGCCGTGCTCTTCGCCGCGGCGGTCTTCTTGACCGCGGTCTTCTTCGCCACCGTCTTCTTCGCCACCGTCTTCGTGGCGGCGGCCTTCGTGGCGGTGGCCTTCTTGGCGGCGGTGGCCTTCTTCGCGGGCGCCTTCTTGGCCGTCTTCTTCACCGGCCCGCGGGCGCGCTTCTCGGCCAGCAGCTCGAACGCCCGCTCGGGGGTGATCGTCTCGACCTCGTCGTCCTTGCGGAGCGTCGCGTTGGTCTCCCCGTCGGTGACGTACGGGCCGAACCGGCCGTCCTTGACCACCACCGGCTTCTCGCTGACCGGGTCGTTGCCCAGCTCCTTCAGCGGCGGCGCGGCCGCGGCCCGGCCGCGGGCCTTCGGCTGGGCGTAGATCGCCAGCGCCTCGTCCAGCGTGATGTCGAACAGCTGCTCCTCACCGGTGAGCGAACGGGAGTCGGTGCCGCGCTTGAGGTACGGGCCGTAGCGGCCGTTCTGCGCGGTGATCTCGTTGCCCTCGGCGTCGGTGCCGACGACGCGCGGCAGCGAGAGCAGCTTCAGCGCGTCCTCCAGCGTCACGGTGTCCAGGTCCATCGACTTGAACAGCGAGGCGGTGCGCGGCTTGACGGCGTTCTTGCCGGTCTTCGGCGTGCCCTCGGGCAGCACCTCGGTGACGTACGGGCCGAACCGGCCGGCCTTGGCGACCAGCGGGTTGCCACTGACCGGGTCGGTGCCGAGCTCGCGCTCGCCGCTGGGCCGGTTGAACAGCTCCTCGGCGAGTTCGACGGTCAGCTCGTCCGGCGGCATCTCCTCGGGCACGTCGGCGCGCTGGCCGGGCTCGCCCTCGACGGCGGAGGGCCGCTCCACGTACGGGCCGTAGCGGCCGACCCGGAGCACGATGCCGTCGCCGACCGGGAAGGAGCTGATCTCCCGGGCGTCGATCGCGCCGAGGTCGGTGACGAGCTCCTTCAGGCCGCCCAGGTGGTCGCCGTCGCCGTTCCCGGCCTCGGCGGCACTGCCCGCGCCCTCGCCCTCGCCGAAGTAGAAGAGCTTCAGCCACGGCACGGACTCGGCCTGGCCGGCCGCGATCCGGTCGAGGTCGTCCTCCATCTTCGCGGTGAAGTCGTAGTCGACGAGCCGGCCGAAGTGCTTCTCCAGCAGGTTGACCACGGCGAAGGAGAGGAAGGAGGGCACCAGGGCGGTGCCCTTCTTGAACACGTACTTGCGGTTGATGATCGTGTCGATGATCGACGCGTACGTGGACGGGCGGCCGATCTCGCGGTCTTCCAGCTCCTTGACCAGCGAGGCCTCGGTGTAGCGGGCCGGCGGCTTGGTGGCGTGGCCCTCGGGGGTGAGCTTCTCGGCGGCCAGCGGGTCGCCCTCGGTGACCTGCGGCAGCCGGCGCTCGCGGTCGTCCAGCTCGGCGTTCGGGTCGTCGGCGCCCTCGACGTACGCCTTCAGGAAGCCGTGGAAGGTGATGATCTTGCCGGAGGCGGAGAACTCGGCGTCCCGCCCGTCGGCGGAGCGGCCGCCGACCCGGACGGTGACGGACTGGCCGACCGCGTCCTTCATCTGGGAGGCGACGGTGCGCATCCAGATCAGCTCGTACAGCCGGAAGTCGTCGCCGCCCAGCCCGGTCTCGGCGGGCGTCCGGAACCGGTCGCCGGACGGGCGGATCGCCTCGTGCGCCTCCTGGGCGTTCTTCACCTTGGAGGCGTAGGTGCGCGGCGCGTCCGGCAGGTAGTCGGCCCCGTACAGCTGGGTGACCTGGGTGCGGGCGGCCTTGACCGCGGTGTCCGACAGCGTGGTCGAGTCGGTGCGCATGTAGGTGATGAAGCCGTTCTCGTACAGCTTCTGCGCCACCTGCATGGTGCGCTTGGCGCCGAAGCCGAGCTTGCGGCTGGCCTCCTGCTGCAGCGTGGTGGTGCGGAACGGCGCGTACGGGGAGCGGCGGTACGGCTTGGACTCGACGGCGCGGACGCTGAACGCGGTCTGCTGCAGCGCGGCGGCCAGCGTGCGGGCGGCCTGCTCGTCCAGGTGCAGCGTGGTGGCGGCGTTCTTCAGCTGCCCGTCGGAGCCGAAGTCGCGGCCGGTGGCGACCCGCTTGCCGTCCACCGCGACCAGCCGGGCCCCGAAGGACTCCGGGTTCGCCGCGTCGGCGGAGGTGCGGCCGGTGCCGAAGGTGCCGACCAGGTCCCAGTACGAGGCGGAGGTGAAGGCGATCCGCTCCCGCTCGCGCTCGACGACGAGGCGGGTGGCCACCGACTGGACGCGGCCCGCCGAGAGCTTCGGCATGACCTTCTTCCACAGCACGGGGGAGACCTCGTAGCCGTAGAGGCGGTCCAGGATGCGGCGGGTCTCCTGGGCGTCGACCAGGCGCTTGTTCAGGTGCCGCGGGTTGCGCACGGCCTCCTGGATGGCGTCCTTGGTGATCTCGTGGAAGACCATCCGGTGCACCGGCACCTTGGGCTTCAGCACTTCCTGCAGGTGCCACGCGATGGCCTCGCCCTCGCGGTCCTCATCGGTGGCGAGGAAGAGCTCGTCGGACTCCTTGAGGAGCGACTTCAGCTTGGAGACCTGGGACTTCTTGTCCGGGTTGACCACGTAGATCGGCGCGAAGTCGTGGTCCACGTCGACCCCGAGGCGGCGCACCTCTCCGGTGTACTCGTCCGGGACCTCGGCTGCCGTGCCGGGCAGGTCGCGGATGTGACCGACACTGGCCTCGACGATGTAGCCGGGACCGAGGTAGCCCTTGATCGTCTTGGCCTTGGCCGGCGACTCAACGATGACGAGTCGCTTGCCGTGCGCGGTCTCGCTGCTCGGGGACACCTTCGCTCTTCTCTCCCGGTCGTTTACCAAAGCTCCTGGGCCTTCACGGTGCGACGGCCCCACCAGCGGAGTGTGACCGTACCCCGGCCACTCTTGTCAAACGGACGGTTCCTGCTTTTTCACCGGCAAGGCCGACCGACGCCACTCGAACGGTAACCCGATGGCCGGTGTTCGGGCATGTCTTTCCCGGGCAACTCCGACCGGCGCGGTCCGGCCGGGGCCGGACGGGACCGGTCCCGGGGAGCGGTCGGAACCCGTCCCGGGGCACTCCGGACGGCCCGGCGGAGCAGGGCGAACGGCGGTACGATGCCCGGCCGCGGTGACCGTCCGCGACGGGACCGACGGACCCGGCGGGCCCGCGCCGCGGCGGCGTCAGCGCAGGGCGAGGGCGAGCAGGGTCAGCCCGCCGGCCAGCGCGGAGGTGCCGAGCAGCGCCCAGAACAGGTCCGCGGGCAGCGAGGGCAGGTCCTCGTGCGCCGCCAGCACCACCCGGTCCGGGCGGCGCGGGTCGTAGGCCACCTGGACGGCCGTGCCCGGGGCCAGCCGCGCCGGACGGCGCAGCGGGGTGTGCCCGCGCGGACGGGCCAGCACCGGCCGGTCCGGCTCGCCGGGCAGGACGGTCGGCCGCAGCTCGTGGACGGAGCCGTGGACGTTCCACGCCCCGGAGGCCCCTGAGGTCCCGGAGGCCGCCGACACCACGGGCTCCACGGGCTCCACCGGGTACGAGAGCAGCGGGCTGCTGTCCATCCCGCCCCCGGCGTCCGGGTCGGCCAGCACCCGGGCGGTCGCCGGGACACCGGAGCGGCGCAGACGGTGGCGAAGGCGCAGTTCCACGGCGCACCAGAGCAGCAGCGCGCTCCCGAAGACCGCCAGGACCGCCCCGCCCACCAGTGTCGTCGGCGTCTCCACCCGGTCCTCCCCGCCCTGTCCACAGCCTGTGGACAGCACCCTGGCAGCCGGTGGACAACCCGCAGCGGCCCCCGGACGTCCACTCGGCCACGCCCGGGCGACCGCGCGGTGAACACGGCCTCCGGCGGGCCCGCCCGGTGACCAATCTCACCGCGCCGGGGCCGCGCCGGAGCCGGGGCGGGGCCCGGAGCGGCCGAGCGCCGGGCTCAGCGGACGGGTTCGACGAACCCCTGCTCGACCAGCAGCCGCAGCGACTCGGGCACCCGCTCGCGGAGCTCCGCCCGGTCCTCGCCGAGCAGCTGGGCGATCGCGTCGACGATCTCCCCGGCCGTCAGGGTGCCGTCGCAGACGCCGGCGAAGCCCGCGCCGACGGTGTCCACCTTGGTGGCCCGCCGCATGCCCCGGTTGTGGCGCAGCACCACGTGCTCCGGGTCCTCCGAGCCGGGCTCGCCGATCTGCTCCTGCACCACCTCGTCGGCGAGCAGGTAGCGGGCGGCCAGCAGCCCGGCGTCGTCGTGCCCGCGCAGGAAGTCCTGCCGGGCGAACCACTCCTCGATGTGCGGGCCGAGCGGCTGCTCCACCGGGTGCGGCCACTCCTCGATCCGCACCACCGGGTCGGCGGCGCCGGAGGCCCGCAGGACGATCCAGCCGAAGCCGACGGCCTCCACCCCGGCGGCCTCGAAGCCGTCCAGCCACTCCTCGTACCGGGCGGTGTACTCCGGGCCCCGGTGGTCGCCGCCGTCGCGCAGCCACAGCTCGGCGTACTGGACGACGTCCTGCACCTCGCGCTGCACCACCCAGGCGTCCAGGCCGGTGCCGGCGACCCAGCCGGCCAGCCGGTCGCGCCAGTCCTCGCCCCTGACGTGCTGCCAGTTCGCCAGCAGCTGGCAGTAGCCGCCGGGCTCCAGGTGCGCGGCGGCGCCGCGGACCACGCTGCGGCACAGCTCGTCGCCGGCCATCCCGCCGTCCCGGTAGGTGAACCGGCCGGCCGGGGAGATCACGAACGGCGGGTTGGAGACGATCAGGTCGAAGCGCCGGTCGCCGACCGGCTCGTACAGGCTGCCCCCGGCGGTCTCCACCTGCGCGAAGCCGGAGAGCGCGGCGGTCAGCCGGGTGAAGTCCAGGGCGCGCGGGTTGAGGTCGGTGGCGGTGACCCGCTGGGCGTGCCGGGCCGCGTGCAGCGCCTGCACGCCGGAGCCGGAGCCCAGGTCCAGCACCTCGCGGACCGGCCGGCGCACCGTCAGGTTGGCCAGCGTGGTGGACGCGCCGCCGACCCCGAGCACCAGGTCGCGCCGCTCGACCCCGGCGTCGGTGCGGCCCGAGCCGATGCCGCCCGCGCCGCCGACGGCGCAGCCGAGGTCGGACACCACCCAGGCGTCCGCGCTGGGCAGGCCCGCGACCTCGTCGGCGTACGGCCGGACGTCCACGGTGGCGCGCACCCGCTCGCCGTCCGCCGCCAGCCAGCCGTCGGCCAGCAGGGCTTCGACCGGCAGCGCCGCCTCGGCGGCGGACCGCGGCACCGGCTGCTGCAGCAGGAACAGCCGCACCAGGGTCTCCAGCGGCGTCCCGCCCCGGGTCGCCCGCAGCGCCGGAACGGCCTCGCTGCGGGCCAGCGCCGCGTACGCGGTCGGGCCGAGCAGGTCGAGCAGTCCGTCGGCGGTGAAGGCGGCCTTCAGCAGCGCCTCGCGGAACTCCGCCGAACGGTCGGCGTCAAGAACGGGAAGTACGGGGCTGTTCGTCACCCCGCCATTCTCCCCCGTCGCGGACCGCCCGCCGGCACCCGCCCGTGACGGCGGGCCCGGGCGGCGGGCCGGACGGGGCGTCAACTCCCGCCCGCGATCCGGCCGGAAACCGCCCTCGCGGGGCCGCGCCGCCGCTCCGGACCGTCAGCTCGCGGTGGACGACGGCGCGACGGAGCCCGCGGGCTGCGGGGCGCCGTCGGACGGGGCCCCGGACGGGGCCGCGCCGCCGGGCGCGGCGGAGCCGGACGGGTCGGCGGCGGGCGCACCGGCACCGGCCGCGGGGGCCTTGCAGCCGCTCTGCTTCTTGATCGCGTCGCCCAGGTCGCCGCTCTGCAGGGTGCCCAGCGCGGAGGTGGACACCTGGGAGAGGCGCTGCACCTGGTCGCCGACGCTGCGCAGGCCGTCCGCGAACTTGGCCTGGTCGCCGCTGGCCAGCCCGTCCAGCTTCTTCTGCGCGTCCAGGTAGCCCTGCGCCACCTGCTTCAGCTCGTTGACGGCGTCCTGCTGGACCTTCGCCCCGCTGTCGATCTTCGGCGCGCCGGCCTTCTGCACGGCGTCGGCCAGCTGCTGGTTGGTGGCGGCGAGCGTGGCGAGGTCCGCGGACAGCCGCTTCTGCAGGTCGGCGGGGGCCTCGCCGTCCTTGACGTTCCCGGTGTCGGCGAGTGCCGTCCGGGACTGTGCGATCGGGTCCCGCGCCGAGTCGCAGACGCTCTTCGCCCAGCCGTCGAGCTTCGCCGAGTCGTCGGCGGAGCAGCCGACGGCGGCGAGCGCGAGCAGCGCGCCGAGCGCGGAGACGGTCACCAGTCGCTTCTTCACCGGGGCCCTTTCGGTCGCTGACACCCGGCTCCGGGCATCGCCAGCGAACCTACACGCCCCGCCGGACCCTTCCGCCGAGCAGGACGGGGCCCGCCGACATCCGCGCAGCTCAGCGGCGGACGGCGGGCGGACGGTGAAAAGCATCACGGTGCGGGACGGACGGGACGGACCGGTGGGCACCCGGACGGAACGTCGGGCACCCCGGCCGGGGCGGCCTCAGACCGGGACGGACGCCGGGGCGATCGGCCAGCTCATCCGGATCACGCCGCCCTCGGAGCCGTTGCCGACCTCGACGTCCTCGACCAGACCGGTGATCACCGCCAGGCCGAGCGCGTCCTCGTCCTCCGGCGCGGCACCCGCGGCGCCGTCGGCCGAGCCGCCCGGGCCGGCCTCGTCGGCGACCTCGATGAGGAAGCGCTTCTCCTGCTCGGTCAGCGCGACCTTGACCGCGCCGTCCACGCCGTTGCGCCGGTGCAGCGCCACCGCGCGGGAGCAGGCCTCGCCGACGGCGAGCCGCAACTCGTCGAGCACCGACTCGTCCACCCCGGCCCGTCTGGCCACCGCGGCGGCCACCAGCCGGGCGGTGCGCACGTGCTCGGGAAGCGCGCTGAATCGAAGTTCGACGGTTGCCATGTCTCCCCTCCGGGGTTGCTCACCGCCGCCGGGCACACCGGCCCGCACGGTGGAAGCGGGAACGCCGACCTCGCCGGTCGGCCCGGGCACGGGGCCCGGCCGACCGGCGTCGGTCGATCTATCGGTCGATCAATCGATCGGTCGATCGAGAAGCTGCGACGGGAACGGCGGACCGACGGAACGTCAGTCGTTGGCCGCGACGGCCTCGTCCACCGAGTTGTGGATCGGGAACACCTTGGTCAGACCGGTGATCCGGAAGATCTTGAGGATGCGCTCCTGGTTGCAGACCAGGCGCAGCGAACCCTCGTGCGCACGCACCCGCTTCAGACCACCGACCAGCACACCGAGACCGGTGGAGTCGAGGAAGTCGACGCCCTCCATGTCGACGACCAGGTGGTAGTTGCCGTCGTTGACGAGCTCGACAAGCTGCTCGCGCAACTTGGGCGCGGTGTACACATCGATCTCGCCGCCAACCTCGACGACCGTGCGGTCGCCGACAGTACGGGTCGACAGGGACAGGTCCACGGAACCTCCAGCACCTTGCCTTGCTACGTCATTGCGACCATCAGCCCGGTGGGCCACGACCACTCGGTCGCAGAGCCAGGGCGCGGCGAACCGGCAGGTCGGAGCCTCGGCCTCGTGGCCCTCGGCCGTGCGGCCGTCACGGCTTCATTCAACCACCTGCGACCACGGCCGCACGATGGTTAGCAGCGATTCTCCGTCACGCCGGTGACACACTGGGTCTTCATGCCGCCCCGTCACCACCAGCCCGAGGCCCTGCTCGCCAGCCTTTCCACCGAGCGCGGCAGGTCGGACCGCCTCACCCATACGGAGCACCTGCCCGCCAGGGAGGCCGGCCATGCGCCCTGGCCGGAAGGAATCCGTCAGGAGGTGGTCGCGGCGGCCTCCCGGCTCGGCGTGGTCCTGCCCTGGACGCACCAGGCCGAGGCGATGGACCTGGCACTGGGCGGGCGGACCACGGTGATCGCCACCGGCACCGCCTCGGGCAAGTCGCTGGGCTACCTGGCGCCGCTGCTCAGCGACCTGCTGACCGGCACCGAGGCCCGCAACGGACGCGGCGCGACCGCGCTCTACCTGGCCCCGACCAAGGCGCTGGCCGCCGACCAGCGTCGGCGCGCCGCCGAACTCGTCCCCGAACGGGTCCGGGTCGCGCTGTACGACGGCGACACCCCGCCGCAGGAGCGCGAGTGGGTCCGGCAGTACGCCTCCTACGTGCTGACCAACCCGGACATGCTGCACCGCGGGATACTCCCGGCCCACCCGCGCTGGTCCTCCTTCCTGAAGACGCTGAAGTACGTGGTCGTCGACGAGTGCCACACCTACCGCGGCGTGTTCGGCTCGCACGTCGCCCAGGTGCTGCGCCGGCTGCGGCGGCTGTGCGCCCGCTACGGCTCCGCGCCGACCTTCCTGCTGGCCTCCGCGACCACCGCCGAACCGGCCGTCACCGCGGAACGGCTCACCGGGCTGCCCGCCACCGCCGTCACCGAGGACCGCTCGCCGCGCGGCCCGCTGGTGTTCGCGCTCTGGGAGCCGCCGCTGACCGAGAACGTCGGCGAGCACGGCGCGCCCGTCCGCCGCACCGCCACCGCCGAGACCGGCTACCTGCTCACCGACCTGGTGCACAACGGCACCCGCACCGTCGCCTTCGTCCGCTCCCGGCGGGCCGCCGAACTGGTCGCGCTGCAGGCCCAGGAACAGCTGGGCCACCCGCTGGCCGAGCGGGTCGCCGCCTACCGGGGCGGGTACCTCGCCGAGGAGCGGCGGGCCCTGGAGCGCGACCTGCACACCGGCCGGCTGCTCGGCCTCGCCTCCACCTCCGCGCTGGAGCTCGGCGTGGACGTCTCCGGCCTGGACGCCGTGCTGATCGCCGGCTATCCCGGCACCCGCGCCTCGCTCTGGCAGCAGGCCGGGCGGGCCGGGCGCGACGGACAGGGCGCGCTGGCCGTGCTGATCGCCCGCGACGACCCGCTGGACACCTATCTGGTCCACCACCCCGAGGCGCTGTTCGCCACGCCCGTGGAGGCCACCGTCCTCGACCCCGACAATCCGCACGTGCTCGCCCCGCACCTGTGCGCGGCCGCCGCCGAACTCCCGCTCGGCGAGAGCGACCTGGAGCTCTTCGGCCCCTCCGCCGCGCCACTGCTGCCGGTGCTGGAGCGGCGCGGGCTGCTGCGCCGGCGCGCCGACGGCTCCTGGTACTGGACCCGCCGCGAACGCGCCGCCGACAGCGTGGACCTGCGCGGCAGCGGCGGCAGCCCCGTGCAGATCGTCGAGGCCGACACCGGGCGGCTGCTCGGCACCGTGGACGCCGAGGCCGCGCACACCACCGTGCACACCGGCGCCGTCCACCTGCACCGGGGCCGGAGCTACCTGGTCCGCGAACTCGACCTGGAGTCCTCGGTCGCCCTGGTCTCCCCCGCGAACCCGCCGTACACCACCACCGCGCGGGACGTCACCTCGATCTCGATCCTGGCCACCGACGCCGTCGAGGAGTGGGGCGAGGCCCGGCTCGGCTTCGGCTCGGTGGAGGTCACCAACCAGGTGGTCGGCTACCTGCGCAAGCGGATCTCCACCGGGGAGGTCCTCGGCGAGAGCAAGCTCGACCTGCCGCCCCGCACGCTGCGCACCCGGGCCGTCTGGTGGTCCGTCACCGAGGACCAACTGCTCGACGCGCTCGTCCCGTTCGACCAGCTCCCCGGCGCGGCGCACGCCGCCGAGCACGCCTCGATCGGCCTCCTCCCGCTGTTCGCCACCTGCGACCGCTGGGACATCGGCGGCGTCTCCGTCCCCCTGCACCCCGACACCGGCCTGCCCACCGTCTTCGTCTACGACGGCCACTCCGGCGGCGCGGGCTTCGCCGAACGCGGCTTCCGCCGCGCCGTCGAGTGGCTGACCGCCACCCGCGACGCGATCACCGCCTGCGCGTGCGAGCGCGGCTGCCCGTCCTGCGTCCAGTCCCCCAAGTGCGGCAACGGCAACGAACCCCTGGACAAGGCCGCCGCGATCCGCCTCCTCACCGTCCTGCTCGCCCACGCCCCGGCCTCCCGGGAGGACCCGGGGGCCGACGGCTGACGCGCCGTCGGCCGTCGGCGGGGGCCCGGCACGGGCGACCGGCACCGGGCGGCTCCTCGGGGTGTCGGCCTCGTCGCCCCAGGCCCAGAGCGGTCCGGCCCGGGAGCGGGCCCGGGCCGGGCCGAGGGGCAGCAGGACCCCGCGGACCGGCACCTGGACCACCACCTCCACGGCGTCCTCCCCCGGGACGGCGGTGCAGGAGACCAACTCGGCCCGTTCCTGACGCCCGGTCAGCTCCGCCGCCCGCCCGCACCCGCCGTCCGGGTCGAGCAGCAGCCGCCCCGCCGCGGCCAGTGCGGCGAGATCGGCCGCCGACTCGGCCCGGTGCCGGGCCGCCACCGCCGCGCCCAGCGTCAGGCAGGCCGAGAACACCACCACCCCGAGCAGCCCGAACGACACCAGCCAGACCGTGGCCGAGCCGCGGTCGGCGGCACCGCCGACGGGGCCGTCCCGGCCGGCCGGCCCGGGGCAGCGGGCCCGATCGTCCTCCGGTGCGCGCACGCGCGTCCCTCCTCTCATTCCTCTCCGGTCAGCACGTCCTCCCGGGCACCGACCGCTGTCGCGGTCAGCCGCACCGAGAGCAGCGCGGCGAGCCTGCCCGGGCCCGGGCAGGGGGCCTCGACCGTGACCCGGGCGGTGTCGGCGTCCAGCGCGACCTGGACCTTCGCGCCGCGCGGGGCGGCCGCGACAGCCCGGGCCACGGCGTCGGCGTCCCCGCGGGCGGCGGCCCGGGCACCGACCCGGGCCGCGTCCACGCAGCGGATCTGGGCACCGGCCGCGACCACGCCCCAGGTCAGCATCACCGCGAGCAGCACCAGCGCGGGCAGCCCGACCGCCGTCTCGGCCGTCACCATCCCGGCGTCCGGCGCCCGGGGCCGCCCGGACGGCCGCTGTCCTCTCGGCCGCCGCTCAGACCGCATGCAGGGCCCGGTCGAGGATCTCCGAGAGTGCCCCGGAGACCGCTCCACTCGTCACGACCTTGTAGAGCACGGCCGCGAACGCGCAGGCCGCAACGGTGCCGATCGCGTACTCGGCGGTGCTCATGCCCGCGTCCGGCGGACCCGCCGCGACCTTTCGGCAGCGGTGGCGCAGCCAGCCGCCGAGCCTGCGGGCGGCGTGCGCGGCGGTGGCCGGGCGGATCGGTGCGCAGAGCGTCTTCATGGGGAAGTCCTTTCTTCGACAATCGACTTGGCTCGGTCGGAAGCCGACCGGCACGGTCACAGGCGCTGGGCGAAGGCTCCGGTCAGCCCGGTGACGACCGGGACGACCCCGATCAGCACGAACGCGGGCAGGAAGCAGAGCCCGAGCGGGGCGGTCGCCAGCACCCCGGCCCGGCGGACCCTCGCGTGCGCAGCCCGGGCGGCCGCCGCCCGCTGGGACTGGGCCAGGCCGGCGAGCGCCCCCGCCGGCGGGGCACCGCTCACGGCGGTGCGGGCCAGGCAGCGGGCGAGCGGTGCCATCGGCGGGCAGTCGGCGGCCAGGCGCTCCCAGCAGTGCTCCGGGGCGGCACCGAGGGCGAGTTGAGCCGCGACCCCGGACAGGCGGTCCCGCATCGGTGGCGGCACGCTGGCGGCGACCGCCCGGGCCGCCCCGGCCGGGGAGTTGCTCGAACCGAGGCAGGCCGCCAGCAGGTCCGCCGTGAGCGGAAGTTGGCGGACCAGCCAGTCCCGTTCGGCGGCCCGGCGACGCTCGCCGGGCGACCGGACCCGGGGCAGCAGCCGCCACCCCGCCCAGCCGACCAGCGCCCCCGCCACCAGACCCGCCCAACCGCCGACCAGCGCCCCGGCCGTGAGACCGAGCAGCCCGGCCAGCGGCCGGTCCCCCGCCAGCCGCCCGAGCAGCCGCCCGGCGACGGGCCCCGCCCGGCCGCGCCACCCGCCCCGCGCCGGACGGGCCGCCACCGCGGGGACGCACCGCTCGGCCCGTCGCCGCACCGACCGCCACCACACCGCTGCCAGCACCTCCCCCACCAACCCGGCGGCGGCCACCGGCACCAGCACCATGTCCGTGTCCACCACGCCTCCCCCGTTCACCCGGCACCCGCCACACCCGGACCGTCCGGACCATGGCGGGTCCGACTGATCCCGCACCCGGTGACCGGGGCACGGAGCGGCCGGGGCCTGGCCGGGGCGTCCTCGGCCGCGCGGACGATCCGGGCCGTCCAGAACAGCCCGGCGGTCTCCAGGGCGGCCCCGGCCAGCAGGCTGAGCAGCCCGGCGGGGGTGTGCAGCAGGACGTGCACGGGGTGCGCGCCGAGCGCGGTTCCCAGCCCCAGGCCGACCGCGGGCAGGGCTGCGAGGACGACCACCGTGGTGCGCGGGCCCGCGAGTTCGCCCGAGATCTCCTCAGTGAGGGCCCGCTCGGCACGCAGCGCGTCCGCGACCTGTTCGAGGCCGGTGGCCAGGCCCGTCCCGCTCTCGGTGCTGACCTGCCAGCAGGCCGCCATGGCTGCCGCGCCCTCCCCGCCCGGCAGTTCGGCCACCAGACGGAGCGCCGCGGGCAGGTCCGCGCCGTAGCGCCCGGCGGCCAGCCCGGCCGCCGGTCCGGCACCGAGGCGGCGGTCCCAGTCCGGTGCGGCCCGGGAGAGGACGGCGCTCATCGCCTGTTCGGGCGTGGCCCCGCTGTGCAGTTCGGCCGCCAGACCGGCGCACAGCTCGATCACCGCCGCGGCCCGGTGCCGGGCAGCACGGGCCGCCCCGAGCCGGGCCCGCCAGCGGCGCACCGGGACCACGGCGC
This sequence comes from Kitasatospora sp. NPDC088391, assembly GCF_044753345.1. Lineage (NCBI taxonomy): Bacteria > Bacillati > Actinomycetota > Actinomycetes > Kitasatosporales > Streptomycetaceae > Kitasatospora > Kitasatospora sp. NPDC088391. The sequence goes on along the minus strand of NZ_JBIVNB010000003.1, from coordinate 676,173 downwards.
AGGCCGCCCCGAGCAGCGGCAGCACCGAGTCGGTACCGCGCCCCGCCACCACCCCGGCCGGGAGCAGCAGCAGTTCGGGCACCAGCCAGCGGGGCCGTCGGCGCTGCCACGCCGCCCCGAGCCGGCCGAGCCGCCCGCCCGGCCCGGCGGGACCGCACGCCCCCGCCAGCACCCGCCGCGCCCGGCTGCCGCCCCGTACCCTGCGACGCACCGCGAGCAGCCGCCCCGCCCCGAACGACCCGAGCGCCAGCCCGACGGCCACCGCCCCCGCCGAGACAGCTGCCCCGGCCGGGCCCGCGGCACCAACGGCCCCGCACACCCGCAGCACGAGCAGCTCGAACAGCCCGCTCACCACGGCCACCCGGCACCCGAGCGCAACAGCTGCCAGGCCACCGCCCCGACCACACAGAGCACGGCCACCCAGGTGAACTCGATCTGCTGCACCGTCATGTCCCCTCCCCCGCCTCGCCGACGGGCACCTGCTCGACCGGAGAGTCCGAAGAAACTGGGGAAGCCGGAGAGACCGGAGGGACTGGCGAAGCCGGGGAGACTCGGGAAGCCAAGACGACCGGAGGGGCCGGCGACGCCGGAGAAGCCGGGGAGACTGAAGAAGCCGGAGAAGCCAAGACGACCGGAGAAGCGGGCGACGCCGGGGCGACCGGGACAGCCCCGTCGGCCGTACCGCTGCTCCCCGCCACCGCCCCGGCCGGTTCCCCGACGGCCGCCAGCGCCGGTTCCGGCGGGAGGTCGACGCCGCGTTCGGCGCAGAGCTCCCGCAGCCGGGACCAGCCGGGGCCGGGGCGGCTGCGGCCGTCGCGTTCGAAGTGGACGGCGGCGAGCGTGCTGGTCAGCCCGTCGGCGTCCCCGACCAGCAGGTGCAGGCCGGTGACCCGGCGGCGGCCGTCGGCCCGGTCGCGGCCCAGGTGGACGACCGCGTCGAGTCCGGCCCGGAGCTGGCTGTGCAGCGCGTGCCGGTCGAGTCCGGCGAGCGAGCCGAGCGCCTCCAGCCGGGCGGGGACGTCGGCGGCGGTGTTGGCGTGGACGGTGCCGCAGCCGCCCTCGTGGCCGGTGTTGAGGGCGGCCAGCAGGTCGACCACCTCGGCGCCCCGGACCTCGCCGACCACCAGCCGGTCGGGTCGCATCCGCAGGGCCTGGCGGACCAGGTCGCGCAGGGTCAGTTCGCCCAGCGACTCCTGGTTGGGCGGGCGGGACTGCAGGCGGACCACGTGCGGGTGGTCCGGGCGCAGCTCGGCGGAGTCCTCGGCGAGGACGATCCGCTCGTGGTCGGGGACCAGCCCGAGCAGGGCGGCGAGCAGGGTGGTCTTGCCGCTGCCGGTGCCGCCGGAGATCAGCAGCGAGAGCCGGGCCCGCAGCACGGCGGCGAGCAGGTCGGCCCCGGACGGTGGCAGTGCCCCGGCGGCGACCAGTTCGGCGAGGGTGAAGGGCTTGCTGCGGGTGGTGCGCAGCGAGATGTGCGTGCAGTCGGCGGCGATCGGCGGGAGCACGGCGTGCAGCCGGGTGCCGTCGGGGAGCCGGGCGTCCACCCAGGGGCGGGCGTCGTCGAGGCGGCGGCCGGCCGCGGTGGCCAGCCGGTGGGCGAGACGGCGGACGGCGTCCGCGTTCGGGAAGCGCACGCCGGACGCGCGTTCCAGGCCGCGGCCCCGGTCGACCCAGATCCGGTCCGGGCCGTTGACCAGGACGTCGGTGACGCCGGTCTCGGCGAGCAGCGGGTCGAGCGGGCCCGCGCCGACGATCTCGGCGCGCAGCGTGCGCACCGCGTTCAGCACGTCGGCCCCGCCGAGCGGCGGCCGGGCCGCGCGCAGGGCGGCGGCGACCGAACCTGCGGTGGGCGACGCGCCCGCCTCGGCGAGCCGCATCCGGACGGCGTCCACCAGCTCGGCCGCGGCCTCGTCCGGCATTCCGCCGGACGGGACCGCCCCGGCCCGCGCCCGGCCGACCCCCGGCCTGCCCGACGACAGAGTGCCGGGCGGCGGCGGGGGCGGTGCGGCGGCGCCCTGCTGACGGCGCACCAGGTACCGGACCGGCGGGGCCTGCTGGGGCCCGGGAGCGGCCTCGGCCGGCTCGGGCTCCGGGCCGGGCCCGATCGGCCCGGACGGGGTGCCGAACAGGTGGCGGGCCCGCGGTACGGCGATCCGGCGGTGGGCGCGGGTGATCGGCTGCCGGACGGCGCGCACCGCGCCCCGGGCGGGCCCGGGTGCCCCGGCGGCCTCCCCCGTCCCGGCGTCCACGGCGCGGATGTCCGCGGAACGGCGGCCCGGCGCACCGGAATCCACCGTGCGGGAATCCACGGCGCGGGAGTCCGCGGCCCGGTGGTCGACGGCGTGCAGACGGTTGGTCATGGGTCCTCCTCAGGCCGCCACGACGGGCGGCATCGCTTCGGTCAGGAACCGGCCGCAGAACCGGGCCAGCGGCCCGCGTTCGCGCAGTCCGGGCGGGGTGCCGCGTTCGACGTCCAGGGCGAGGCCGGGCTCGGGGGCGAGTTCGCCGGCCAGCCGCAGGTGCAGGCCGCGGGCGACGTCGACGGGAGTGAGCCCGGCCGGGCCGGGGGTGCGGACGACGGCCCTGAGGTCGGCCAGCCGCATCCGGACGGCGGCGGCGACCCGGTCCGCGGCGGCCATCGCGCGGAGCTCGGCGGGCACCACCAGCAGGGCGGTGTCGGCCTGTTCGAGCGCCTGGGCGGCGGCCGCGTCGAGGTGTCTGGGCAGGTCGAGGACGACCAGGCCGCCGCGTCTGCGGGCCGCCGCCAGGACGCTGCGCATGGCCTCGGCGGGGATGGCCAGGGTGTCGGACCTGTCCCAGGACAGTGCGCTGAGCCGGTGCGGTTCGGGCAGCGCCCGGGCCAGCTCGGCCCCGTTGATCCGGCCGCGGGAGGCGGCCAGGTCGGGCCAGCGCAGGCCGTCGGCCTGTTCGGCGCCGAGCAGCACGTCCAGTCCGCCGCCGAGCGGGTCGCCGTCGATCAGTATCGTCCGGTGGCCGGCCCGGGCCGCGCGGACGGCCAGGGCGCAGGCCAGGGTGGAGGCTCCGGCCCCGCCGCGGCCGCCGAGCACGGCGACGGTGAGCGCGGGCGGCCCGACGCCCTCGGTGGCGTCGGCGATCCGGTCGAGCAGCCAGGACTGCGCGTCGGGCAGGAAGAGGACGTGCTCGGCGCCGAGCCGGACCGCGCGGACCCAGATCTCCCCGTCGTCGAGGTCGAGGCCGAGCAGCAGCACCCCGGGTCGCCGGGGCAGGCCCGCGCACTGCTCGGCCAGGTCGTCGCCGACCAGTACCAGCGGGGCGCCCTCCCAGAGCGGGGCGGGCGGTGGGGCGCCGCTGAGCAGGCGGGGCTCGGCCCCGGCCGCGGCGCAGAGCCGGGTGAGCTGTTCGGCGAGCTGTTCGTCGCCGGTGAGGATCAGCGGCCCGGGCGGGGGCTCGGGCGCGGTGGGGTGCGGGTCGGTGACCGGAGCGGACAAGGCGGGCCTCCCGTGGTGCGGGAACGGTCTGACGTCGCGTCGGACCCGACGGCCCGGAGCGGGCTCCGCCGAGTGGCGCGGACACCATGGTGAAGGACTGCGCGGAATGTGTGGGCCGAGTTCCCATTGCCTGTGGATAACCGGCCCCTGTGGATAACCGAGGTCACTCGAACAGTGGACGAAGCAGTTGTGAATTGACACATCGGGTATACCAATATGACACTCGCACAACTACGCAGCGTTACATGAACGCGGTCTGCGAAGAATCTTCGAAGAACCCTCGACGGCGGCCCAGCGGCCACCGGAGCACCCCCGGAAAACTCCGCCCCCAGCACCCCCGGAGGCCCCAACTGCCCATGAAAACGGGCCCGGACATGCGACGACCCCCGCCGGGGGGGAGAGCGGGGGTCGTCTATCCACGGTCCGACTCGGGGGGGAGGAGCCGGACCGGGTTAGCACGGTCGCGCGAACGATCCGTGACTTCCATGGTGTACCCGACCGGCCAGAAACACAAACCCGCACGCCCACAGGTCCACCGAATGGCCGCCGGTTTTGGTCGCCCCTCTATCCTCGGTTCCCGTGGACACCACCGAGAACGCCGACTTCGCCGACCGCGGTGCCGACCAGAACACCGAACCGGACGTCGACCGCCAGACCGAACCCGACCCCGGACCCGCCGCCGCGACCACCGCCGCACCCACGACCGGACCCACGACCGGACCCGCCGCCGCGACCACCGCCGGGCCCGCGCCCACCGGCTACGGCGTGCCCCGGACGGCCGCCTTCTTCGACCTCGACAAGACGATCATCGCCAAGTCCAGCGCGCTCGCCTTCAGCCGCCCGTTCTACCAGGGCGGCCTGATCAACCGCCGCTCGGTGGTGAAGAGCGCCTACGCCCAGTTCGTCTTCCTGGTCGGCGGCGCGGACCACGACCAGATGGAGAAGATGCGGGCCTACCTGTCGGCGCTCACCCGCGGCTGGAACGTCCAGCAGGTGCGGGAGATCGTCGCGGAGACCCTGCACGGCATGATCGACCCGATCATCTACGACGAGGCCGCCTCGCTGATCGAGCAGCACCACGCGGCCGGGCGGGACGTGGTGATCGTCAGCAGCTCGGGCTCCGAGGTGGTCGAGCCGATCGGCCAACTGCTCGGCGCGGACCATGTGATCGCCACTCGACTGCACGTCGAGGAGGGGCGCTACACCGGCGAGATCGAGTACTACGCGTACGCCGAGAACAAGGCCGCGGCGATCCGCGAACTGGCCGGTCGGGAGGGCTACGACCTGGCCAACTGCTATGCGTACAGCGACTCTTCGACCGACCTGCCGATGCTGGAGGCGGTCGGCCACCCGGCTGCGGTGAACCCGGACCGGGCGCTGCGCAAGGAGGCGGTGGCCCGCGAGTGGCCGGTGCTGGTGTTCAGCCGGCCGGTCGAACTGACCCGCCGGCTCCCGGAGTTCCACGCCCCGAGCCGGTCGGTGCTGGCCGCGGTGGCGGTCGGCGCGGCCGTCCTGACGGCGGCGGTGCTCTGGTACAGCGCCCGGCGGCGGCGCCCCGCGGCGGCCTGAGCGAGCCCACCCGCCAGCAGCCCCACCAGTCCCACCCGCCGACGGCCCCGCATGCCGACGGCCCGGCCCGGATGCCCCGGCCCGGGCCGTCCGGGTGCGCCGAATCGGACAGATCCGGAGCAAAGCCACGGTATCGCCCGTTTTCGGGTTCCCCTTTCGGCCGATCTGCGGTAGAAATGGGGTACGGCCCGCGAGACCCGGTCAGGACCCCAAGAGGTCGAACCGACAACGCAGTTCAGGCCCCACGGACCGATGTACGGACTACTGGGCACCCACATGCAGCCGACCCGCTGACGGGCCGCCGCACCAGGCGAACGGGCACAGGACCCCGCCTGATGGGCAAAGAACACGGTGCATGCACTGGTAACCCGGCCTCCGTACCAGCGGCGGCGCCCGGAGAAGTCGGGCGCCGCCGCATCACTGTGCAGCCCCGGCCGGGCAACTCCGGCCGGGGGCGGGCGGGTTCAGACCATGCCGCGCTGCATCGCCTCGCACACCGCGGTGCTCTCCCGGACGCCGAGGCCGAGCCCGGTGGCGCAGTGGGCGAGCCAGCGGGCCAGGCCCTCGGGGGTGCCCGCCAGGTAGCCGAGCAGGGCCTGCCGGTAGGCGGCGGTGCCGAGTTCGGCCAGGCCGACCTCGGCGGGGCAGATCGCCTTGGGGTCGAGCCCCTCGGCGGTCAGCACGATCCGCTGGGCGGCCCGGGCGACCAGTCCGTTGTACGAGCCGAACGGGCGCAGCGCGAGCAGTTCGCCGTGCACGACCGCGGCGACCACCAGGGCGGGCGCGCCGCCGGTGGGACGCTCGGCGCGAGCGGCCAGCAGTCCGGCCAGCTGGTCGAGCCGGGCGGCGGCCTCGGCGGGCGGGGGCGGCGGCAGTTCGCCGACCGGGAGGCCGCCGCCGACCGCGCCGCCGTCCGGACTCCCGTCCGTGCCGACGCCCTCGGTGGCGGCGATTTCGCGCGGGAACAGCGGGTCGGCCCCCTCGTCGCCGCGGCGCGGCCGACCGGCGGCCGGGTCGCCGTCGCCGACGGCGAGCAGGTGCAGCCGGGCCAGCACCTGGAGCGGGGAGGTGCGCCAGACACTGAGCAGCTGGCCGGCCTCGGCGGACAGGCGCAGCGCGGCGCCGACCGTCCGGGCCTCGGGGTCGGCGCCGAAGTCGGTGCGGCGGCGGACCTCCTCCAGCGGCCAGTCGGCGCCCTCCAGGGCGGCGGAGGCGCGGGCGCCGCGCAGCGCGGACTCGGAGGTCACCTCGCCCGCCCGGCGCCGCATCACGCGGTGCCCGTAGAGGCGGTCGACGTTCTTCCGCACCTCGGCGACGGCCTCGGGGACCCCGGAGAGCAGGGCCAGCGGGGCGAGCGGGTCAGTTCCTGTGGTCACCTACCCGAGAGTAATGAATCGGGCGAGCGACCGGGAGGCAACCCCCGGGTCACCCTTTCGTGGCAATCCGCTCTTCCCCTATGTGCGACACCCCAAACCACCGCTAGCATGTGCACTAATCGGTGACGATAACGGTTTCCAACAAGCGTCCACCGCGGCAGCAGGCCACCTCGACCGCACGGCAAGCGGCGCACCGGGCGGGTCCGCCCGCCGCAGAGCCACAGAGCCACAGAGCCGGAGACTCAGAGATGAAGATCGCCTTCGTCGGCAAGGGCGGCAGCGGCAAGACCACCCTGTCCGCCCTGTTCATCCGCCACTTGGCCGCCGCCGGACACCCGGTGGTCGCCGTCGACGCCGACATCAACCAACACCTCGGCCCGGCGCTCGGCCTGACGGACGGCCAGGCGGCGGCCCTCCCCTCGCTCGGCGCCCACCTGCCGGAGATCAAGGAGTACCTGCGCGGGGACAACCCCCTGATCCGCTCCGCCGAGGAGATGATCAAGACCACCCCGCCCGGCCCCGGCTCCCGGCTGCTGCGGATCGTCGAGGAGAACCCGGTCTACGCGGCCTGCGCCCGGCCGATCGCGCTGGACGAGGGCTCGGTGCGGCTGATGGCCACCGGCGCGTTCACCGAGGAGGACCTCGGGGTGGCCTGCTACCACTCCAAGGTCGGCGCGGTGGAGCTGCTGCTCAACCACCTGCTGGACGGCCCGGACGAGTACCTGGTGACCGACATGACGGCCGGCTCGGACTCCTTCGCCTCGGGCCTGTTCACCCGCTTCGACCTGACCTTCCTGGTGGCCGAGCCGACCCGCAAGGGCGTCTCGGTGTACCGCCAGTACAAGGAGTACGCCCAGGACTTCGACGTCCACCTGCGGGTGGTCGGCAACAAGGTGCAGGGCCCGGACGACCTGGAGTTCCTGCGCCGCGAGGTCGGCGAGGACCTGTACGCCTGCTTCGGGCAGTCCGGCTGGGTGCGCCGGCTGGAGCGCGGGGACGAGCCGCCGCTGCGCGAGCTGGAGCCCGCGAACCGGGACGTGCTGGCCGGGCTGAAGGCCGCCGCCGACGCCGCCCACGGGCTGCGCGACCCGCGCCGGTACAGCGCCCAGGCGGTCCGCTTCCACCTGCGCAACGCGGAGAGCTGGGGCAACGCCAAGGTCGGCATCGACCTGGCCACCCAGGTCGACCCGGAGTACGTGCCGGGCGCCGAGCCGGCCCGCGCCGCCGGGGTCTGAGCCCGCGCACCACCGCACCGAAGGGCCGGTCCGCGCCTCGCGCGCGATCGGCCCTTCGGCGCATCCGCAGGAGTTCCCGCACAGTTCGGATGCCACCCGATGTGGTGAATAGCCCCTTTTGCGCTTCTCCGGCGCGCGCACGCTGTGCAAAGGTCTCATTACTCTCGGTTTACCAGCTCTTGAAGCTCGGCCGCTGCAGGCACCCTCCGCCGCGCGGCCTCCCCTGCCACACCCGCCACACCCGCTGTGACCCACGACAGCCGATCCGACCAGGCAGCACCGCCGGACCTGACTGCGTTCGTTCCCCCGGAAGAAGACGGGCACCACCATGACTCTCGACGTCTCCAGCGCACCCATCGCCTCCGACACCACCGACCACGCCCCGCCGACCGACACCCCCGCCGCCCAGCAGACCGCCGCGCCCGTCGGCCGGGCCCGGGCCCTGCTGGCGCACGACCTGCCGGCCTCGCTCGCCGTCTTCCTGATCGCCGTGCCGTTCGCGCTCGGCATCGCGCTCGCCACCGGCGCCCCGCTGACGGCCGGTCTGGTCTCCGCCGCCGTCGGCGGCCTGGTCGCCGGGGCGCTCGGCGGCACCCACCTCCAGGTGAGCGGCCCGTCCGCGGCGCTCACCGTGGTCACCGCCGGGCTGATCGCCCAGTACGGCTGGCCGACCGCCTGCCTGGTGACCGTCGCGGCCGGGCTGCTCCAACTGCTGCTCGGCTCGCTGCGGGTGGCCCGGGCCGCGCTCGCCGTCTCGCCCGCCGTGGTGCACGGCATGCTGGCCGGTGTCGGCCTGACGATCGCGATCGCCCAACTGCACGTCATCCTCGGCGGCCGGCCGCACAGTTCGGCCCTCGCCGACCTGCTCTCGCTGCCCGGCGAGCTGGCCGGCCCGCACCCGCCCGCCCTGCTGGTGGGCCTGCTGGCGCTCGCCGTGCTGTACGGCTGGCCCCGGCTGGGCCGGCTGCCCGGCGCGGCCGGCCGGGTCGGCGCCCGGCTGGGCCGACTGCCCGCCGCGCTGGTCGCGGTGACGGCCGCCACCGCGCTCTCGGTGGTCGCCGAACTGCGGCTGGCCCGGGTCGAGCTCCCGGTCTGGGAGCACCACCGGTTCTTCTCGATGCCCGCCCCGGGCCCGCTCGCCGCGCACTGGGCGACGCTGCTCGGCCTGGTGCTGACCGTCGCCGCGGTGGCCGGCGTCGAGTCGCTGCTGTCCTCCGTCGCGGTGGACCGGATGACCCGCCGCTCCGGCGACCTGGACCGCGAGCTGCGCGCCCAGGGCACCGCCAACCTGCTGTCCGGCCTGCTCGGCGGGCTCCCGGTGGCCGGGGGCGCGGTCCGCTCCACCGCCAACGTGCAGGCCGGCGCGGCCACCCGGATGTCGGCCGTGCTGCACGGCTGCTGGGTGCTGGTGGCCGCGCTGGCGCTGACCGCCGGGCTGCGCCGCATCCCGCTGGCGGCGCTGGCCGCGCTGGTGCTGGTGGTCGGCGTGCAGATGGTCAGCTTCGCGCACATCCGCCGGGTGCACCGGCACCGCGAGTTCCCGGTCTACCTGGCCACCGTGCTCGGCGTGGTGCTGCTCGGCGTCCCGCTGGGGGTGCTGCTGGGCGGCTCGGTGGCCGTGCTGCTCGCCCTGCACCGGCTGACCCGCGCCCACGTCGACGTGCTCGCCGAGCCCGACGGCTCGTACACCGTCCGCACCCACGGCCCGCTGACGTTCGTCGCCGTCCCCAAGCTGTCCCGGGCGCTCGGCCGCATCCCGGCCGGCGCGCGGGTGACGGTCCACCACGACGGCTCCTTCCTCGACCACGCCGCCTACGAGGCGCTGCACGCCTGGCGGACGGGCCACCGGGACTCCGGCGCCCAGGTCACGATGCTGACGGACCGCCGGTCCAGGGACGTGCTGGACCCGGACGGCACGGTCCGCGCGGGCAGTTCCCCCGGGCCGCACCGCTGCCGGGCCTGGACGCCCTGGGTCGGGCACCACTGCATCGAGCAGCGCGAGGACGACCCGCACGTCCGCCTGCTCGACGGCGTCCGCGGCTTCCAGCAGCACACCGCCCCGCTGGTCCGCCAGGAGCTGGCCCGGCTCGCCCGGGACGGGCAGACGCCCTCCCAGCTCTTCCTGACCTGCGCGGACTCCCGGATGGTCACCAGCATGATCACCAGCTCCGGCCCGGGAGACCTGTTCACCGTCCGCAACGTCGGCAACCTGGTGCCCGCCCCCCACGAGCCCGGCGCCGCCGACGACTCGGTGGCCGCCGCCGTCCAGTACGCGGTGGAGGTGCTGGAGGTCGCCTCGATCACGGTCTGCGGCCACTCCGGCTGCGGGGCGATGAAGGCCCTGCTGGACGGGGCGACCGAGCAGGACGGCCCGCCCACCGCGCTGACCCGCTGGCTGCGCAACGGCCGCGGCTCGCTGGCCCGGCTGCGGTGCGCGCCCGCGGAGTTCGAGGGCCGCCCCGCGGCGGACGTGGTCGAGCAGCTCTGCGTCACCAACGTGGTGCAGCAGTTGGACCAGCTGATGGCCAACCCGGCGGTGGAGCGCCGGGTCGCGGCGGGGTCGCTGCGCCTGGTCGGGATGTACTTCGACTTCGCGACGGCGCAGGCCTACGTGCTGGACGCGGACACGGGCCGGTTCGCCCCGGTGCACGCGGAGCAGCAGCAGGAGCTGGCTGCCTGAGCCGGGTGCCGGTGCGGCGGGGGGGGGGGCCGGGGGGGCCCCCCCCCCCCCCCCGCCCCCCCCGGGGGGGGGGGGGGGGGGGGGGGGGGGGGGCGGGGGCCCCCCCCCCCCCCCCCCCCCCCCCCCCCCCCCCCACTACCGCAGCAGGTCGGCCAGGTCGGCCGGGGTGACGTAGCCGGGCCAGCGGTGGTCGGTGAAGAGGTGCACCCCGGCGTCCTGGTAGCACTGGTCGACGAGCTGGGAGCAGATCATGTGCTTGCTGCTGGCCACGTAGCCGCGCAGCAGGGGGCCCATCGGGAGGTGCAGCCGGACGGCGGCGAGGGCCAGGTAGTCGGCGAAGCTGTAGGGCGTGCCGATGTAGTGGTGGGCGGCGGCGACGATCGCGGTGCGCTGGGCGTCGGTGAGCGGGACCCGGCCGGTGGACCAGCGGACGGGGTGGCCGTCGTAGACGGTGAGCGGGCGGAGTTCCGCGCCGCCGGGCTGGGCCTCGACGAGCTGTCCGTCGCCGACGTGCACGAAGGCGTGCTCGTAGTCGGCGAACCCGTCGCCGTTGAGGAACTGGCCGAGCCGGATCAGGCGGCCGGTGCGGCCGCCCATCCGGACGACGGCGAAGTCTCCGGGGAGGGGGGAGGGCGGAGTGGTGGCGTTCATGGGGGCACCCCCGTCGCGGTCGCGTACGGTAGTTGGTCGCGCACCGTCAGTGGAGTACCGGGCGGGGACCGCGTCAAGGCCGCGCGCGGGATTGACCGGGGCGGGGGACGGGAAGGCGTGGGGTGGGCCGGCGGAGCGGCTGGGGCGGCGTCCACCTGGGACGACGCCGCAGGCCGATCAAAGGTCTACACCAATTTTCCGGCAGCTCTTGTCAACACGGCTGTTGGCCTGGTGAGCTGTGCGCTGGGACACACGGGACAATCCCTCCGCACGGGGTTCCCCGGTATTTGAGACTCGATGAGGAGTGCGCGTTGAGCAACGAGAGCCTGGCCAACCTGCTCAAGGAGGAACGGCGCTTCGCCCCGCCCGCGGAGCTCGCCGCGGCGGCCAACGTCACCGCCGACGCCTACGCGCAGGCCTCCGAGGACCGACTGGCCTTCTGGGCCGAGCAGGCCCGCCGGCTGAGCTGGGCGGTCGAGCCCACCGAGACCCTGGACTGGTCGAACCCGCCGTTCGCCAAGTGGTTCGCCGACGGGAAGCTCAACGTCGCGTACAACTGCGTGGACCGCCACGTCGAGGCCGGCAACGGCGACCGGGTAGCGATCCACTTCGAGGGCGAGCCGGGCGACAGCCGCGCGATCACGTACGCGGAGCTGAAGGACGAGGTCTCCAAGGCCGCCAACGCGCTGCTGGCGCTGGGCGTGGCCAAGGGCGACCGGGTCGCCGTGTACCTCCCGATGATCCCGGAGGCGGTCGTCTCGATGCTGGCCTGCGCCCGGATCGGCGCGGCGCACTCGGTGGTCTTCGGCGGCTTCTCCGCCGACGCCGTCGCCTCCCGGATCGAGGACGCCGACGCCAAGGTGGTGATCACCGCCGACGGCGGCTACCGCCGCGGCAAGCCGTCCGCGCTGAAGCCCGCCATCGACGAGGCGCTGACCAAGGTCGACGGCGTGGAGAAGGTCCTGGTCGTGCGCCGCACCGGCGAGGAGGTGGCCTGGACCGAGGGCCGCGACGTCTGGTGGCACGAGCTGGTCGACGCCCAGTCCGCCGAGCACACCCCCGAGGCGCACGACGCCGAGCAGCCGCTGTTCATCCTCTACACCTCGGGCACCACGGGGAAGCCGAAGGGCATCCTGCACACCTCCGGCGGCTACCTCACCCAGGCCAGCTACACCCACCACGCGGTGTTCGACCTGAAGCCGGAGACCGACGTCTACTGGTGCACCGCGGACATCGGCTGGGTCACCGGCCACTCGTACATCACCTACGGCCCGCTCTCCAACGGCGCCACCCAGGTCATCTACGAGGGCACCCCGGACACCCCGCACCAGGGCCGGTTCTGGGAGATCGTCCAGAAGTACGGCGTGACCATCCTCTACACGGCGCCCACCGCGATCCGCACCTTCATGAAGTGGGGCGACGACATCCCGGCGCGGTTCGACCTGTCGAGCCTGCGCGTCCTGGGCTCGGTCGGCGAGCCGATCAACCCCGAGGCGTGGGTCTGGTACCGGGAGCACATCGGCGCCGGGAAGACCCCGATCGTCGACACCTGGTGGCAGACCGAGACCGGCGCGATGATGATCAGCCCGCTGCCGGGCGTCACCGAGACCAAGCCGGGCTCCGCCCAGCGCGCCCTGCCGGGCATCGCCGCCACCGTCGTCGACGACGAGGCCCGCGAGGTCCCGAACGGCTCCGGCGGCTACCTGGTGCTGACCGAGCCGTGGCCGTCGATGCTGCGCACCATCTGGGGCGACGACCAGCGCTACATCGACACCTACTGGTCGCGCTTCGAGGGCCGCTACTTCGCCGGCGACGGCGCCAAGAAGGACGAGGACGGCGACATCTGGCTGCTCGGCCGGGTCGACGACGTGATGCTGGTCTCCGGCCACAACATCTCCACCACCGAGGTGGAGTCGGCCCTGGTCGGCCACCCGGCGGTCGCCGAGTCCGCAGTCGTCGGCGCCACCGACGCCACCACCGGCCAGGCCATCGTGGCGTTCGTGATCCTGCGCGGCACCGCCGAGGAGAGCCCCGAGCTGATCGCCGAGCTGCGCAACCACGTCGGCCGGACCCTCGGTCCGATCGCCAAGCCGAAGCAGATCAAGGTGGTCTCGGAGCTCCCGAAGACCCGCTCCGGCAAGATCATGCGCCGCCTGCTGCGCGACATCGCCGAGGGCCGCGAGGTCGGCGACACCACGACCCTCGCCGACTCCTCGGTGATGAACCTGATCCAGTCCCAGCTGCCGGCCGGCGGCACGGAGAGCTGATCTCTCTCCGAACGACGAACGACGAACGAGGCCCCCACCGGTCGGTGGGGGCCTCGTCCGTCCGGTCACGCCGCCAGCGAGCGCAGCGTCCCGTACGCGGTCTGGGCGAAGCCGCGCCGCCCGGTGGCGAGCGGGCCGGCCAGGGCGACCAGGCCGGTCTGGGCGGCCCGGTCGAAGCCGACGAAGGCGGTGCAGCGGCCGGTGGAGCCGGTGTGGAAGACCACCTCGCCGCCGTCGTCCGGGCGGTGGTTCCAGCTCAGGCAGATCCGCTGGCCGAAGCCGCGCCGGGCGACCCGGGGCAGCGACACCTCGCGCAGCGCGGTGCGCAGGCTGGCGGCCGCGCCGGTCCGTTCCGGGATCGGGACGGCGTCCACCGCGAGGTGGGCCTGGAGGTAGCGCAGCATGTCGTCGATGGTGGAGCGGAGGGCCGCCGCGCCGGGCAGCGCCGGGGTCTTGAAGGAGGGGATCCAGCGGCCCCGCCGGTAGCCGGTGGCCTCGTCCCGGCCGGTGCCGCAGGAGGTGTCGATCAGGCCGAGCGGCTCGCAGACCCGCCCGTCGAGCAGCTCGTGGTAGCGCTGCCCGGCGGCCCGTTCCAGCACCAGGCCGAGCAGGCCGGCGCCGAGGCTGGAGTAGCGGACCCGGGTGCCGGGGGTGCCGCGCACGGGCGTGCGGGGCAGGGCGCGCAGCAGGTGGGCGGCGCTGAAGGTGGCGTACGGGCTGGTGAACCAGCGGGGCACCGCGGCAGGGGCGAGGCCGACCGGCAGCCGGGGCAGTCCGGAGGTGTGGGTGGCCAGGTGCAGCAGGGTGATCGGGCGCTCGTGCGGGTAGCCGGGCACCGTCCCGGCGGGCAGGTAGCGGTCGATCGGGTCGTCGTAGCGGACCTCGCCGCGGGCGACCATGTCGGCGAGCAGCAGGCCGGTGAAGGTCTTGGTGACCGAGCCGAGTTCGAAGCGGGTGTCGGCGCGGACCGGGCGCTCGCCGGCCCGGTCGGCGTAGCCGCGGCAGGCGACGGCGCGTTCGCCGCCGCGGATCACCGCGACGGCCAGCCCGCCCTGCGGGGCGGCGGTGGCGAACAGCGGGCGCAGCAGCCGGTCGAGGTCCGGTTCGGTTAACGGAGGCTGGGCGGTGTCGGCGCCCACGGCTCCTCCCGCTCGAGGACCCACGGCCTGGACCGGTATGGGTTCGGTTTCCTGACTGGACATCGGTTCCTCCATGACGGTGCGGGCCGCCGGGGAGGCGACCCGCTTCTGCCGCCGACGTTAGGAAACTGACGGGTCGTCCGCATCCGGCCGAACCCATCCGGGTCAGCGCGCCCGGACCTGGCCGCAGATCGCCATAAAGTAGGACGAACCGAATGACTGCTTGCCGTGCCCCTTAGGATGTCAAGGAAGCATCAAGAGTTCAGAGGCGCGCCGGGAAGTCTGGTCGGCACCGCACCACCCGTGTGTCCGCAGCCGCCCGCCTCTGGAGGTCCCGCCCGTGAGCAGCCCCTCGTCCGACCGCCGCCAGTTCCTCGGACTGCTGTCGCTGCCCGAGCGCCGCTACCTCACCGAGGCGCTACGGACCGAGACGGTGGGCGGGGTGCTGCTGCTGCTCGCCGCGGCGGCGGCGCTGGTCTGGGCGAACGTCTGGCCGCACGCGTACGAGGCGGTGCGGGAGTACACGGTCGGGCCGGCCGCGCTGCACCTGGACCTGCCGCTGGAGGCGTGGGCGCAGGACGGGCTGCTGACGATCTTCTTCTTCGTGGCGGGCATCGAGCTGAAGCGCGAGTTCGTGGCCGGGGAGCTGCGGACGCCGAGCGCGGCGCTGCTGCCGGTGGTGGCGGCGGTGTGCGGGGTGGCGCTGCCGGCGGTGCTGTTCGCGGTGGTCAACACGGCGGCGTCGGGCGGTCACCCGGCGGGCTGGGCGATCCCGACCGCGACCGACATCGCGTTCGCGCTGGGCGTGCTGGCGGTGGTGGGCAGCCACCTGCCGTCCGCGCTGCGGGCGTTCCTGCTGACCCTGGCGGTGGTGGACGACCTGATCGCGATCCTGATCATCGCGGTGTTCTACTCGTCCGGGATCGAGTTCTGGGCGCTGGGGGCGGCGCTGGCCGGGCTGGTGCTGTTCTGGTTCCTGCACCGGCGCGGGGTGCGCGGCTGGTGGCTGTACGTGCCGCTGGCGGTGGTGATCTGGGCGCTGATGCACGAGAGCGGGGTGCACGCGACGGTGGCGGGCGTGGCGATGGGCCTGATCCTGCGCTGCCACCGGGAGGAGGGCGAGGAGCACTCCCCCGGCGAGCACATCGAGCACCTGGTGCGGCCGCTGTCGGCCGGGCTGGCGGTGCCGGTGTTCGCGCTGTTCGCGGCGGGGGTGCCGGTCTCGGGGGCGGCGCTCGGGGCGGTGTTCACCGAGGCGGCGCCGCTGGGCATCGTGATCGGCCTGCTGGTCGGCAAGTCGGTCGGCATCTTCGGCGGCACCTGGCTGACCGCCCGCTGGACCAGGGCCACCCTGAACCCGCAGCTGACCTGGTCCGACATGTTCGCGCTGGCGACCGTGGCGGGCATCGGCTTCACGGTGTCGCTGCTGATCAGCGACCTGGCGTTCCCGGACGACCCGCACCTGGCGGAGCTGTGCAAGGAGGCCGTGCTGGTCGGTTCGCTGACCTGCGCGCTGCTCGGCACCCTGCTGCTGAAGCGCCGCAACCGGCACTACCGGCAGCTGTGCGAGGAGGAGGACCGCGACGAGGACGGCGACGGCATCCCCGATGTGTACCAGCGGCTGGGGTGACACGCCCGCGACGGGGTACCCGGAGTGGTGCCCGACTCACCGGTAAGGGCATGATGCTGAGCTGACGCACCGATGCATGACGCACCCTCACCGCGTACCACCCAGCCCGCTGAACGGAGATCTCCGATGGCCGCAGGAGCCGCACCCTCGAACGGCCGCACCCCGCACGAGGGCGAGCGGACCGTCGGCGAACTGTTCGCCGACGCCACCGCCGAGCTCTCCAGCCTGGTGCACGACGAGATCGCCCTCGCCAAGGCCGAGATCAAGGCGGACGTGGTGCGCGGCGGCATCGGCACCGTGGCGGGCGTGGTGGCCGGGGTGGTGGCGCTGGCGTCGGTCCCGATGTTCTCGTTCGCCTTCGCCTGGGGCCTGCAGGCGCTGGGCATCACCACCGGCTGGTCGTTCGCCATCGTGGGCGGCGCGTACCTGCTGGTCGCGGCGCTGCTGGCGTTCCTGATGATCCGGTACTTCAAGAAGATCCGGAAGCCGGAGCGCACCATCGCGGGCGCCCAGGCCACCGCCCAGGTGCTGAAGAACGCCCGGCCGCGGCCGGCCACCAAGGAGGAGATCGACCGGGCGCTGGGCCGCATCCGCTGACGTCGGCCGACCACCGCGGCGTAACGGTTGCGTGAGGTCACGAGTGCCGGGCGGGTGGGAAGGGCGGGGGTGTGACAGGCTGCGGACATGTCGTTGGACCAGAAGCCCGTGGATGAGACCGCCCCCGTGCCCGCCCGGCCCGCCGTCGACGAGGCGTGGAGCGTCCGTTCGGCCGGGCCGTGGACGCACCGCGACGTGGCGGCGAACGGCGCCCGGTTCCACATCGCCGAGCTGGGCGAGGGGCCGCTGGTGCTGCTGGTGCACGGCTGGCCCGAGTACTGGTGGGCGTGGCGGCACCAGCTGACGGCGCTGGCCGAGGCGGGCTTCCGGGCGGTGGCGCTCGACCTGCGCGGCACGGGCGGCTCGGACCGCACCCCGCGCGGCTACGACCCGGGCAACCTGGCGCTGGACATCACCGGGGTGATCCGCTCGCTCGGCGAGCGGCAGGCGCACCTGGTCGGGCACGCCACCGGTGGCACGCTGGCCTGGGTGGCGGCGGTGATGCGGCCCTCGGTGATCCGCAGCCTGACCGCGGTCTCGGCGGCGCACCCCCGGCACCTGCGGCGGGCGCTGCTGACGGACCGCCGGCAGATCGCCGCGTTCGAGCACGTGCTGGGCTTCCAGCGGCCGTGGCTCCCGGAGCGCCGGCTGCTCGCCGACGACGGGGCGCTGGTCGGCGAGTACCTGCGGGCCTGGACGGGGCCGAACCTGCTGTCCGAGGACGCGGTGACGGCGTACCGGAAGGCGATCCAGGTGCCGAGCACCGCGCACTGCTCGATCGAGCCGTACCGCTGGCTGATGCGGTCGATGGCGCGGCCGGACGGCATCCAGTTCGCCCGCCGGATGAAGAAGCAGATCACCGCGCCGGTGCTGCACGTCCAGGGTGCGGCGGACCCGGTGCTGCTGTCGCGGACGGCGCTGGGGGCGGGCGAGTACGTGTCCGCGCCGTACCGGTGGCGGCTGCTGCCGGGGGTCGGGCACTTCCCGCACGAGGAGGTCCCGGAGGAGTTCACCTCGGAGCTGATCGGGTGGGTCCGGCAGCACAAGGACTAGCGGACGACGGGCCGTCAATTCCCCGACACTGCCCGGACGTTACTTGTGTTCATATGACAAGCGCATAGGCCAGTCGCAAGGGTCCGGCGCGGTTACTCCGGGCGGAGCAGGGGAATCCATCCGGTATGACCTGGATGCCCGATCGAGAAGCCCAGCCGCGCCGACGCCGCCGTGGCAGCAGCAGCTCGCAACCGCACGTCCCGCAGCCGGAATGGCCCTACGAGCCGTCCGGGCGGACACCGCGCGGTTCGGGGTACCGCCTCGGCATTCCGAAGATCATCGGCCGCCGCGCCCGCTGGGTCGGTGCCCGACTCCGCCGGGAGCTGTAGCCGCCGCGCACGGGGGGGGGGGGGGGGCCCCCCGGGGGGGGGGGCGCCCCCCCCCCGGGGGGGGGGCCCCCCCCCCCCCGGGGGGGGGGCCCCCCCCCCGCGGGGGGGCCCCCCCCCCCCGCACGTGCGGGTGCGGGTGCGGGGTCAGCCGAGCACGGCCGGGGAGATCGCGGTGGACCAGAGCAGCAGCCCGAAGGTGGCCAGCGTCATCACCGGGACCAGGATCTTGGTCTCGACCTTGTTGCCGGTGCGCTTGATCAGCACCACCTCGTAGCGCTCCTTGTGCGGCCACAGCAGCGGCGAGCCCTGCTTGGTCAGGCAGTCGCCGAGCAGGTGCGCCAGGGTGCCCAGGGCCACCGCGTAGGGCAGCCAGCCCGGGGCGCTGGGCAGCCACTTGAGCATGCCGAAGGTGCCGAGCGCGGCCAGGCCCATCACGGTGATCCAGGCCTGCGGCCCGTCGCCCGGCGGGCGCAGGTGCAGTGCCTGGAGCGCCATGGCGAGCAGGAAGAACGTCAGCCCGATGGTGAAGTTGCGGCCCAGGAACTCGATGCCCGCCCAGCTGCCGCCGCCCATCAGCGCGACGAACAGCAGCGAGTGGGTGGCGTGCCGGTGGCCGCCGGAGATCCAGGCGACGAACTGGCAGAGCACCTTGGAGACCGGGCCGAGGAAGTTGGCGATGGTGCCGTCGTGGTGGTCCAGGTCCGGTAGCAGGGCGGCGCCGGCGCACAGCACCGTGCCCATCAGGACGTCCGCGGGCTGCAGGTGGATGCCCAGCACCGGGGGGAGGAACGGCGCGGTGGCCGCGAACAGCAGGGCGCCGCTGACCGCGTGCGAGTGACCCATCATGACGTCTGCGTGACCTCCCGTCGGGCTCCTTCCAAGGCGGTCCGGATTGGACCGTTCGGGTGAGCGCCGCCGACGCTACCAGGCCGGACGGACGGACCGTCAGAGCCGGTTCCGGACCGGGCCGGTCAGAGTGCGCAGCCCTCGGTGTCGACCCTGGCGCCGCCGGTGGCGCCCTGCACGGCGTCCTCCTTCACCTCGGCGGCGGTCAGCACGTAGCCGGTGTCGGAACTGTCCAGCGACTTGGCGAACACCACGCCGTACACCTGGCCGTCCGGGGTGAGCAGCGGGCCGCCGCTGTTGCCCTGGCGGACCAGCGAGCGGACCGAGTAGACGTCCCGGACCACCTGGCCGCGGTGGTAGATGTCCGGGCCGTTGGCCTGGATGCGCCCCCGGATGCGGGCGGGCTGGACGTTGAAGGCGCCGTTCTCGGGGAAGCCCGCGACGATCGCCGAGTCGTTGGTCCGGGCCTCGCCGGCGAAGGCCAGCGGCGGGGCGTTCAGCTTGGGGACGTCCAGCACCGCGATGTCGCGCTGCCAGTCGTAGCGGACCACCGTGGCGTCGTAGAGCTGGCCGGTGCCGCCGATCTGCACGGTCGGCTCGTCGACGCCGCCGACCACGTGGGCGTTGGTCATCACCCGGTGCGGGGCGAACACGAAGCCGGAGCCCTCCAGGGTCTTGCCGCAGGACGCGGCGGTGCCCAGCACCTTCACCAGCGAGCTCTTGGCCCGCAGCACGCCCGGGCTGTTGGCGAGCGCCGGGTCGGGCGGCTCGACCTCGGTGATCGGCTCCTGCTCGAAGGGGTTGAAGACCTGCGGGAAGCCGTTGCGGGCCAGTTCCTTGCTGAAGTCGGAGAACCAGTTCGGGGCGTCGTCCGGCAGCGCGGCCTGCACCGAGCCGAGCACCGCCGAGGTGCGGACCTGCTTGGAGACGGTCGGCATCGAGGTGCCCGCCAGCGCCGAGCCGATCAGCCAGGCCACCAGCAGCATCGACACCACGTTGACCAGCGAGCCGCCGATCGCGTCCAGGACCTTGACCTTGCCCTGTCCGATCCGCCCGCGGAGCTTCCAGCCGAAGTGCGTGGTGACCGCCTGGCCGATCGCGGCGAGCACGATCACCACCACCACCGCGACCACCGAGGCGGTGGTGCCCGGCGACAGGTGGCGCAGCAGCAGCGGCAGCAGTTGCACGGCGATCAGGCCGCCGCCCAGGAAACCGAGCACCGAGAGCACCCCGACCACGAACCCCTGCCGATAGCCGGAGACGGCGAAGCCCAGTGCGGCGGCGATCAGCAGGAAGTCCAGGACGTTCACCCGGATACCCTCCCACGAGCCACCGGGCGGGGGACACCGGTCCCCGACCGTCGCCCGATCGGGTCAGTCCGGCGGGCAACACGCCCGCCGCCCTTGCGACCGTCGGAACATCGGAACATCTGACGACGCATCAGGGAGTGGCGGCGTGGAACAGCCCCAGTGGGACGTGCCGACGGTGGACCGCACCGAATTCCTGCCCGCCCTGGACGTGCCGCCGCCCGGCCCGCAGAACCGGCTCACCGTGCTGCTGCGCCTGCTGCTGCTGGTCCCGCAGTTCGTGGTGCTCTGGCTGCTGTCGATCGTCGCCTTCGTGGTGGTGGTGATCGGCTGGTTCGGCGCGCTGTTCACCGCCCGGCTGCCCCGGTTCGCCGCCGACTGGCTGAGCGGGTACCTGGGGTACGACACCCGGGTCTACGCCTCGATGCTGCTGCTGGTCGACCGCTACCCGCCGTTCCGCTTCGCGGCACCCGACCACCCCGTCCGGATCGAGGTCCGGCCCGGCGGGCGGCTGAACCGGCTGGCCGTGTTCTTCCGGCTGCTGCTGGCGATCCCCGCCGCGATCGTCCAGGGCCTGCTGCAGACCGGCTGGTGGGCGATCTCCTTCATCAGCTGGCTGATCGTGCTGGTCCTCGGCCGGATGCCGCAGACCCTGTTCGAGGCGACCGCCGCCGTGCTGCGCTACCGGATGCGCTTCCAGGCGTACCTCACGATGCTCACTCCGGCCTACCCCAAGGGCGTGTTCGGCGACCCGGCCGGGTCCGAGCCGCAGCACTCCGCGACCCGGCCGCTGGTGCTCGGCGGGCCCGCGAAGGCGCTGCTGGTGGTCTACCTGGTGCTCGGGCTGATCGGGTCCGGGGCGAGCTCGACGAGCAGCCAGTGGACCGACGACGGCCACGTCGACGGCGACACCGTGTCCACGCTGGCGCCGCTGACACCGGTGCCGCCGACGGGCTGACGGGCCGACAGGCCGACGGGGATCAGGAACCGCGGGGCCGGGAGAGCTCCGCGGCCTCCTCGGAGAGTTCGACGGTGCGCCGGGTGTCCCAGGGCCGTTCCAGGCCGCTGAAGTGCAGCACCCGGTCGATCACCCCGGCGGTGAAGCCCCACACCAGGCGGTCCGCGACCTGGAACGCGGGCCCGGTGAACCCCGACGGGTGCCGCAGCTTCGCCCGGTTCGCCGGATCGGTCAGCTCGGCCAGCGGCACCCGGAACACCGCGCCGGTCTCCGCCGGGTCCACCACGGCGACCGGCGACTCCCGCCGCCACCAGCCCAGCACCGGCGTCACGACGAACCCGCTGACCGGGATGTACAGCGCCGGCAGCCGTGCGAACAGTTGCACGCCGGACGGGTCCACGCCGGTCTCCTCGACCGCCTCGCGCAGCGCCGCCGCGAGCGGCCCCGCGCCCACCGGGTCGCCGTCCTCCGGGTCCAGCGCGCCGCCCGGGAAGGACGGCTGGCCGGCGTGCGAGCGCAGGCTGCGGGCCCGCTCGATCAGCAGCAGGTCCGGGCCGGCCGGGCCCTCGCCGAACAGCATCAGCACCGCCGAGGGCCGGCCGCCCTCGGCCGGGGGCAGGAACCGGCTCAGCTGCTCCGGCACCGCCCGCTCGGCGGCGTCCCGCACCGGCAGCAGCCAGCCCGGCAGGCCCTCGCGCTCCAGGACGGGGGGCGTCGTCGTCACGAGCGGCCTCCGGCGGACTCGGCGGCGGACCCGGCGGACCCGGCGGACCCGGCGGCGGCCGGGGCGGCGGCCCCGCCGGGGAAGTCGGCGGGCGGGCGCAGGCGCTGGCCCGGCTGCCCGGCCAGTTCGTACTTGAGCAGCTTGCGGGCCTGCTCCGGGTCGGTCTCGCCGATGCCGTAGGAGGGGCAGAGCGGCGCGATCGGGCAGGCCCCGCAGGCGGGCTTGCGGGCGTGGCAGACCCGGCGGCCGTGGAACACCACCCGGTGCGAGAGCATCGTCCAGTCGGACTTCGGGAAGATGGCCATCACGTCGGCCTCGACCTTCTCCGGGTCCTCCTCGGTGGTCCAGCCGAAGCGGCGGGCCAGCCGGCCGAAGTGGGTGTCCACGGTGATGCCGGCGCCGCCGAACGCGTTGCCGATCACCACGTTGGCGGTCTTCCGGCCCACGCCGGGCAGCGTGACCAGGTCCTCCAGCTTGCGCGGCACCTCGCCGCCGAAGCGGTCGCGCAGCGCGATGGACAGCCCGATCAGCGACTTGGCCTTGGCCCGGAAGAACCCGGTCGGCCGGATGATCTCCTCCAGCTCCTCGGGCACCGCCGCCGCCAGGTCCTCCGGCGTCGGGTACGCCGCGAACAGCGCGGGCGTCGTCTGATTGACCCTCAGGTCGGTGGTCTGCGCCGACAGCACCGTCGCCACCAGCAACTGGAACGGTCCGTCGAAGTCCAACTCCGGGTGCGCGTACGGGTACAGCTCCGCCAGTTCCCGGTTGATCCGGCGGGCCCGCCGCACCATCCCCAGGTGCGTCTCGGGCTTCTTCCGCCCGGCCTTCGCGGCCTTGCTCTCTGCCATGCACGAAGGCTACGCCGAACCGGCGGGGCCACGGCCGCGATTCGGCCGCCCGCTGTCCCCGGTCCGGGGAGGTGCTTGCGCTTGATACCCCCCAGGGGTATAACTGAGAACATCGAACGAGATACCCCCATGGGGTATCGAGAGACCACGGAGGCCCCGATGTCCTGCTGCTCCACCGAAGGCACCTGCTCGACCACCGCGACCACCGCCGCGCCGGCCGCCGTCACCACCGTCTTCACCGTCGCCGGGATGACCTGCGGCCACTGCGAACAGGCCGTCGGCAAGGCGGTCGGCGCGCTGGAGGGCGTCACCGCCGTCCGGGTCGACGTCCGCGGCGGGCTGGTGAGCGTCGACTCGGCGACCGGGTTGGCGGAGGAGGCGGTCCGCGCCGCGATCGACGAGGCCGGCTACCGGCTGACCGGCCGGGCCTGAGAGACACCCGCAACACCCCGGCCCCGGCCGGGCCGAGACCACGAGGAGCCCTGATGACCACCCAGGCCGCACCCGCCTCCACCGAGGTGGAACTCCGCATCGGCGGCATGACCTGCGCGTCCTGCGCCGCGCGGATCGAGAAGAAGCTCAACCGCATGGACGGCGTCCGGGCCAGCGTCAACTACGCCACCGAGAAGGCCAAGGTGGTCGTCGAGGGGCCCGTGGAGGTCGCCGAGCTGATCGCGACCGTCGAGGCCACCGGCTACACCGCCGCGCTCCCCGAACCCCCGGCGGCGGCCCCCGCGACCGGGGGCCCGGCGCCCGCCGACGAACTGGCCCCGCTGCGGCAGCGGCTGGTCACGGCCGTCGTGCTGGCGGTGCCGGTGGTGGCGATGGCGATGGTCCCGGCCCTGCAGTTCGACAACTGGCAGTGGCTGTCGCTGACCCTGGCCGCGCCGGTGGTCACGTACGCCGCCTGGCCGTTCCACCGGGCCGCCTGGACCAACGCCAGGCACCGCGCGGCCACCATGGACACCCTGGTCTCGCTCGGCACCGGCGCCGCGTTCCTCTGGTCGCTGTGGGCGCTGTTCCTCGGCCACGCGGGCATGCCCGGGATGCGGCACGGCTTCGAGCTCACCGTGTCCCGCTCGGACGGCGCGTCCAACATCTACCTGGAGGCGGCGGCCGGGGTCACCGCGTTCATCCTGGCCGGACGGTACTTCGAGGCCCGCTCCAAGCGGACCGCGGGCGCGGCGCTGAAGGCGCTGCTGGAACTGGGCGCCAAGGACGTGACGGTGCTCCGGGAGGGGCGGGAGGTCCGGCTGCCGGTGGCGGAACTCGCCGTCGGGGACCGGTTCGTGGTGCGCCCCGGCGAGAAGATCGCCACCGACGGCCTGGTGGTCGAGGGCAGCTCGGCCGTGGACGCCTCGATGCTGACCGGCGAGTCGGTGCCGGTCGAGGTCGGCCCCGGCGACCGCGTGACGGGCGCGACCGTCAACGCGGGCGGGCGGCTGGTGGTGGAGGCCGCCCGGATCGGCGCCGACACCCAACTGGCCCGGATGGCACGGCTGGTGGAGGACGCGCAGAACGGCAAGGCCGCCGCGCAGCGCCTCGCCGACCGGATCTCCGGGGTCTTCGTGCCGATCGTGATCGCGCTGGCGCTGGCCACCCTCGGCTACTGGCTGGCCACCGGCGAGGGCTGGAGCGCCGCGTTCACGGCGGCGGTGGCGGTGCTGATCATCGCCTGCCCGTGCGCCCTCGGCCTGGCCACCCCGACCGCGCTGATGGTCGGCACCGGGCGCGGCGCCCAGCTCGGTATCCTGATCAAGGGCCCCGAAGTCCTGGAGAACACCCGCAGGGCCGACACCGTCCTGCTCGACAAGACCGGCACCGTCACCACCGGCCGGATGACCCTGCTGGGCGTGCACACCGCCGACGGCACCACCGAGGACGAGGCACTGCGCCTGGCCGGCGCCCTGGAACACGCCTCCGAGCACCCGATCGCGCAGGCGGTGGCCGCCGCCGCGCAGGAGCGGTTCGGTGAACTGCCGGGCGTGGAGGGCTTCGAGAACGTCCCCGGCCTGGGCGTGCAGGGTGTCGTCGAGGGCCGCGCGGTGGTCGCCGGGCGCGAGGCGCTGCTCGCCGACCGGGCGCAGCACCTGCCGGCCGGGCTGCTGGCGGCGAAGACCGCGGCCGAGCGGGCCGGGCGGACCGCGATCGCGGTCGGCTGGGACGGCGCGGCCCGGGCCGTGCTGGAGGTCGCCGACGCGGTCAAGCCGAGCAGTGCCGAGGCGATCGCCGACCTGCGGGCGCTCGGCCTGCGGCCGGTGCTGCTGACGGGTGACAACCGGCTGGTCGCCGAAGCGGTGGCAGCCGAGGTCGGCATCCCCGCCGAGGACGTGATCGCCGAGGTGCTGCCGGAGGACAAGGTCGCCACGGTGCGGCGGTTGCAGGCGGAGGGGCGGACGGTGGCGATGGTCGGCGACGGCGTCAACGACGCGGCCGCGCTCGCCCGGGCCGACCTGGGCCTGGCGATCGGCACCGGGACCGACGCCGCGATCGAGGCCGCCGACCTGACCTTGGTCCGCGGCGACCTCCGCTCCGCCGCCGACGCGATCCGGCTGTCGCGGCGGACCCTGGCCACCATCAAGGGCAACCTGTTCTGGGCCTTCGCCTACAACGTGGCCGCCCTGCCGCTGGCCGCCGCCGGACTGCTGAACCCGATGATCGCGGGCGCCGCGATGGCCTTCTCCTCGGTCTTCGTGGTCGGCAACAGCCTGCGGCTGCGGACCTTCAAGGCCCGCTGAAACGTCCACCGGAACGTCCACCGGAAGGCCCGCTCGGCGGCCGTCCGCCGGTCCGGCCCCGGGGCTCTCCGCCCCGGGGCCGGACCGATCAGTTTCCGAGAAGCCCCGGGGCGGGCCGCGTTCCTAGGATGAACAACGTCAGCAGGCAGCGGGAACGGGAGGAACGGTCATGGCGGACACCGAGAAGCACGAGGGTTTCAGCGCGGACGAGCGGGCGGCGATGAAGGAGCGCGCCAAGGAGCTGAAGGCCGAGTCGAAGCGGGCCTCGGCCGCGGCGAAGGCCGCCGAGGCGGAGCAGGAGCTGCTGGCGAAGATCGCCGAGATGCCGGACGAGGACCGGCTGCTGGCCGAGCGCTTCCACGCGATCGTCACCGAGGTCGCGCCGGAGCTGGCTCCGAAGACCTGGTACGGCATGCCCGCCTACAACAACGCGGACGGCAAGCCGGTCTGCTTCTTCCAGAGCGCCGCGAAGTTCAAGTCCCGCTACGCGATGATCGGCTTCAGCGACAACGCCAAGCTGGACGACGGCGCCATGTGGCCGACCTACTTCGCCGTCGCCGACCTGGGCGAGGCCGAGGCCGCCCGGATCGGCGACCTGGTGAAGCGCGCCGTGAGCTGAACCACCGTCCACTCTCCCGCACGCCCTGGTCAGCGCCCGCCGACCAGGGCGTTCAGGGTTCCGAAGTCGAGCGCCCCGTCCAGGGCGCCGAGGGTGCCGGGGCCGAGCAGCTCGACGGCGGCCCGGTGCGCGGCGGCGTAGGCGGACTGGGCGAGCGCGGTGCCCAGGCTGATCCGGCGCACCCCGGCGGCGGCCAGCTCGGCGACGGTCGGGCCGCCCGCCACCGCCATCGCGTTCACCGGCAGCGGGGCGGCGGCGGTCAGCGCGGCGAGCGCGCCGAGGTCGAGCAGGCCGGGCACGAACAGCGAGTCGGCCCCGGCCGCCGCGTACGCCCCGGCCCGGCGCAGCACCTCCGCCGGGCGGTCGGCGGCCGCGCCGACGCCGAACAGGTGGACGTCGGTGCGGGCGTTGACCAGCAGCTCCGGCAGCCCGGCCGCGACGGCGGCGGCCCGGGCGGCGCGCAGCCGGGCGGACTGCTCCTCGGCGGTGAACAGCGGGCCGCCCGGGGCGGTGGAGTCCTCCAGGTTGACGCCGACGGCGCCCGCCGCGACCACCGCGCGGACGGTCTCGGCGACGTCCTCCGGCGCGGCCCCGTAGCCGCCCTCGATGTCGGCGGTGACCGGGACGTCCACGGCCGCGACGATCCGGCGGACCGCCTCGGCCATCGCCGCCCGGTCCAGTCCGTGGCCGTCGCCGCGGCCCGCCGACCAGGAGACGCCGCCGCTGGTGGTGGCGATCGCCGGGGCGCCGGCGGCGGCGATCACGGCCGCGCTGCCCGCGTCCCAGGCGTTCGGCAGGACCAGCAGCGGACCGGCGGCGAGGGTGCGCAGGGCGCGGGCCTGCTCGGTGGAACGGGCGGGAAGGGTGTGCGAGGACATGGCGGAAACCGCTTTCCGGACGGGGTGCTCGGGCTGCTCCGATCCTGGCAGCAGCCGCACCGGATGCCGATGGATTAAGCTCTGGCCGAATCCACGGACGGGGTGAGGCGATGCGGACCGGACTGCCGCTGTCGGTGGGCGACCTCGCCCTGACCAGGTTCGCGGTCTCCCCGATGTGGGAGGTGGTGACGAGCTTCCGCGCGCTGGCCGCCGACCCGGTGCCCGAGCCGCACCGGCGCTGGGCCGCCCAGGTCCGGCCCCGGCTGGCGGCGGCCGGCCTGGACCGCGGCTGGCTGGCCGACCTGGTCCCGCCGCGCGGCCACCTGCCGGACTTCCTCAACCCCGTCCCGGGCGAGCCGGTCGCCGAGCTGGCCGGGGAGCTGGCCCTGGTCCGGGCCACCGGCCCCGAGCAGGTCCGGCGGGACCTGGACCAACTGCGCGCCGACCGGCGCGGCCCGCTGCCGGCCCGGCTGCGGGCGCTGGAGCGGGAGCCCACCGAGGCGCTGGGCCGGATCACCGCCGAGATCGGGACGTACTGGCAGCTCGCCCTGGCGCCCTACTGGTCGCGGGTCCGGGCCGTCCTGGAGGCGGACGTCCTGCGGCGGGCCCGGCACGCCGCCGGGGCGGGCAGCGCCGGGATGCTCGGCGAACTGCACGGCACCGTCCGCTGGGCCGACGGCACCCTGCACCTGTCCGAGCGGCACTGCGCCGTCACCCGGATCGCCACCGGGGCCGGGCTGCTGCTGATCCCCTCGGTGTTCGCCTGGCCCCGGCTGCTGACCCGGGTGGTCGGGGCCCAGACGCCGCAGCTCTGCTACCCGGCGCTGGGCGCCGGAACGGTCTGGGAGCAGCGGCCGCACCCCCGGGCGGAGGCGCTGGCGCCCGTCCTCGGCCGGACCCGCACCCGGCTGCTCACCGAACTCGACACCCCCGCCTCCACCACCGAACTCGCCGCCCGCTGCGGGCTCTCCCCCGCCGCGGTCTCCCAGCACCTCACCGCGCTCCGCGCCGCGGGCCTGGCCTCCTCGCACCGGGCCGGCCGCCAGGTCCTCTACGCCCGGACGGGCGTCGCGGACGACTGGCTGGACGCGCTGCCGGAAGCGTGACGGCGGGCGGGACGCGGTCAGCCGCCGTAGGCCCGCAGGGTGAGGAGGGCGGCGAGGGTGACGCCCGGGCGGGCCTCGTGCTCGGTGGCGGGGGACCAGCGGGCCCAGGTGATCGGCCAGCCGCCGTCGGGGAGTTGGCGGGAGACGAGGTGGGCGAGGCCGCGGTCGAGTTCGGCCGGGGTGAACCAGGCGTGGGCGAGGCTGTCGGGGCGGGGCGCGTAGTCGTGCGGGAGGTGGAACTCGCCGGGGGCGTAGCCGGGCGCGAGGCGGACCTGCCCGGGCCGGTCCGGGTCGAGCAGCACCAGTTGCTGCGAGCGCACCGACTCCCCCAGCCTGGCGGCCTGTTCGGCCGCCCAGTCGCGGTCCGGCTCGGCGTCCAGGTAGCCGACGGCGGTGATCACCTCGTACGGGTGGGTGGCGCCGATCGCCTCGATCGCGGCCCGGCAGAAGCGTCGCGCGCCGTCCAGCCAGGGGTGCCGGACGCCCGCGGCGAGCAGCGGGGCGGCGATCTGGCTGGTGGCGAGGAGTTCGCCGGGCGGGTCGTCGGCGATCGGGAGGAACGGCGGGTGGGGGTAGCGGCGGAGGCTGGGCAGGACCGCCGGGACGCCTCCGTCGGGGGTGGTCACCGTGCTTGCCCAGTCGCAGAGTTCGCGTCCGCGCCCGCCCGCGAGGGCGCCGGCCTCGGCGAGGACGCGGGCCGCCGCGCCGGCGGCCAGGGGCTGGGCGGCGGGGCCGCGGACGTCGGGCTCCAGGCCGTAGGCCCAGCCGCCGCCGGGGGCGCGGTGGGCGTCCAGGGCGGCGAGGACGCCCGCCGGGTCGGGGGCGGGGCCGAAGTGGTGGGCGAAGCGCCGCTGTTCGAGGACCCGGCCGGCCGTCCACAGGTAGTCGGCGGCCCGTTCGATCGTGCTGTCGTCGATCCATGCCATGGCCCGACGGTAGGCCGCCGGCGGGCGGCCCGCCCCGGGCGCACCGGCCCGGCGGGGAAGTCGGCGGAAAAACTTCGGCGGACACCGATGAGTCCGGGCGGCGGGGCTCGTCCATACCCGTGACGACACACCGAACGCACCCGTGGAGCGGACATCATGACCACCCCCGTCAAGGGCCCGGCCAGCTACTTCCCGTCGATCGAGCAGAAGTACGGCCGGCCGATCGCCGAGTGGCAGCAGTTGATCACCGACTCGCCGCTGAGCAAGCACATGGAGCTGGTGGCCTGGCTGAAGGCCGAGCACGGCCTGGGCCACGGCCACGCCAACGCGCTGGTGGCGCACACCCTCGCCACCGCCGGGAAGGACAGCTGAGATGACGGACTTCCTGACGTCCGCCGACGGCACCGCGATCGCCTGCGAGGCGGTGGGCGAGGGCCCGGCCGTGGTGATCGTGGACGGCGCGCTGTGCCGGCGGGCGTTCGGCCCCTCGGGCGGGATCGCGGAGCGGCTCGCGGACGGGCACCGGGTGTTCCGCTACGACCGGCGCGGCCGGGGCGAGAGCGGGGCGGGCGGCCCGTACGCGGTGGAGCGCGAGGTCGAGGACCTGGCGGCGGTGATCGCGGCGGCCGGTGGCGGCGCGACGGTGCTGGGGCTGTCCTCCGGCGCGGCGCTGGCGCTGCGGGCCGCGGGGGCGGGCGTCGGGGTGGCCCGGGTGGTGGCGTACGAGCCGCCGTTCAGCACCTCGGACGAGCAGCGGGCCGCGTTCCGGGCGTACCGGGCCGGGGTCGGACAGGACGTCGCCGCGGGGGAGTTCGGCGCGGCGGTGGCCCGGTTCATGGGCTTCGTCGGCTCGCCCGCGTCGATGCTGGGGCAGCTCCGGCAGTCGCCGGCGTGGCCGCTGTTCGAGGCGGTGGCGCCGACCCTGGTGCACGACGCGGACGTGCTGGACGGGGCGGCGGGCGCGCCGGTGCCGGTGGAGCGGCTGGCGGCGCTGGACGTGCCGGTGCTGGTGCTGGACGGCGGGCTCAGCCCGCGGATGCTGCGCGACGCGGCGGAGGCGGCGGCCGCCGCGGTGCCGGGGGCGGACCACCGGACGCTGGCGGGCCAGACCCACGAGGTCGACCCGGGGGTGCTGGCCGCCGCGCTGCGGGACTGGACGGCCTGACGCCGCCTCAGCCCGCCCCGGCCAGGCGGCGCAGCAGGGCGCTGAGGGCGGGGCCGTCGAGGGCGGGCGCGCCGGTGGCGGCGGGGGCGAAGAAGGCGCGGTCGACCGCTTCGACGGCGGGGATGGCGGTGCGGGCCAGGTCGATGCCGCGCGGGGTGATCCGCAGTCGGCGGGCCCGGGTGTCCTCGGGGTCGGTGGTGCGGTCGAGCAGGCCCTTGGCCTCCAGCTTGCGGACCACCTGGGAGGTGGTCCGCACGTCGGTGCCGGCCTGCCGGGAGAGCTCCTGCTGGTTGGGCGCCCCGCCCTGCTCGTTGAGCCACCAGGCGCAGGAGAGCAGGACGAACTGCGGGTGCGTCAGGTCGAGCGGGGCGAGGGCGGCGGCGACCTCGCGCTGCCAGCGCAGGGTGGTGTGCCACAGCCAGAAGCCGGGGCTGTCCGCCGGGCCTTCGGTCAGTCCGTCCATGGGGGCCAGCCTCTCACGCGCCGTCAGGCGGACTGCTCGGCCCGCTCGGACTGCTCGGCCCGCTCGGCGTGCGCGAGCAGGCCGGCCATCGCCGCCGGGAAGTCCTCGGTGATCATCGGCCCGAGTTCGGGGGCGAGCCGCCCGGCCTCCGGGCCGTCGATCTCCAGGCGGTGCACCACCCGGGTGCCGCCGTCGGGGAGTTCGGTGAGGGTGTGCGAGAAGCGCAGGGTGACGCCGCCGAACTCGGTCTCGTCGGCGTAGGCGCGGTTCTCCTCGATCCGGGTGATGACGGAGACGATCGGGTCCTGGCCGACGGGCGTCATGGTGACGGTGCCGCCGACCTCGAACGGGCCGTCCAGCGTGACGGACTCCATCGAGGTGTCCCAGTCGGTCCAGCGGTCGAGGTCGCCGAGCACGGCCCAGACGGCGTGCGGCGCGGCGGTGGTCTCGGCGGTGTGCTCGTGCTCCCACATGGCGGTTCCCCTCGTTCGGCGGCGTGTCCCGATTTACTCTACGCAGAGATTATCTACGCAGAGACTATCTGGCAAGAGGCGTCCCCGCGCACCGTCACCCCCACGGGGAAAGGCGCTGCACCGCGTTCTGCGGCTTTGCTACCGTCGGGGCACATCCACCCTTGGCAGTACCGAGGAGAGCAGACTCCGATGCATGATGCCCGCGTCCTGATCGACCTGGGGGACGAAGCCGTCCGGCTTCTCGCACGTCGCGGCTACCGGCTGGACCTGTCCGCGCTGGAGTCGCTGCAGTCCCGCCGCAACAGCGGCATCCAGGCCGGCGACGAGCTGCGGGCCCGCGCCAAGCAGGTCGCCCAGGAGGTGCAGCGCACCGCCAAGCAGGGCGGCGACGTCACCGAGCTGAAGGAGACCGCCCGTTCGCTCAAGGAGCGGGTGCAGGAGAACGAGGCCGACCTGGAGCAGATCCAGCAGGAGCTGACCGACCTGCTGCTGACCGTCCCCAACCTGCCCTCGGACGACGCCCCCGACGGCTTCTCCGACGAGGACGCCCGCGAGGTGCACCGGATCGGCGAGGTGCCGCGCTTCGACTTCGCGCCCAAGGACCACGTCGACCTCGGCGAGACCATGGGCATCATGGACTTCGGCCGGGCCACCAAGCTCTCCGGCTCGCGGTTCAGCGTGCTGCGCGGCGCGGGCGCGGCCCTGGAGCGGGCGATCACCGCCCTGCTGCTGGACCTGCACACCCGCCGGCACGGGTACGTCGAGCACGCGGTGCCGTACCTGGTGAACCGCCGCACCATGACGGGCACCGGGCAGCTGCCGAAGTTCGAGGAGGACCTGTTCCGGACCGGCGTCGCCGACCGCGACCTGTTCCTGATCCCGACCGCCGAGGTCCCGCTCACCAACCTGTACGCGGACGAGATCGTCCCGCCCGCCGAACTGCCGCTGGCGCTCACCGCGCACACCCCGTGCTTCCGCTCGGAGGCCGGCTCGTACGGGCGCGACACCCGCGGGCTGATCCGGCTGCACCAGTTCTCCAAGGTGGAGATGGTCCGGATCTGCGCGCCCGAACAGGCCCGGGAGCAGATGCTGCTGATGGTCCAGCACGCCGAGACCTGCCTGCAGGAACTCGAACTCGCCTACCGCGTCGTCACCCTGGCCGCCGGCGACACCGGCTTCTCGGCGCGGCTGACGTACGACCTGGAGGTCTGGCTGCCCAGCCAGGACACCTACCGGGAGATCTCCTCGGTCTCGGACTTCGGCACCTTCCAGGGCCGCCGGGCCGGCATCCGGACCCGCGACGAGAACGGGAAGCCGACCCCGGCCGCCACCGTCAACGGCTCCGGCCTGCCGCTGGGCCGCACCATCGCGGCCGTCCTGGAGCAGCACCAGCAGGCCGACGGCTCGGTGCTGCTGCCCAAGGCGCTGCGCCCGTACCTGGGCTTCGCCCGGATCGCCGCCGACGGCACCCCCGCGGACGAGTAGCCGAGGAGTAGGAACCGCGCGCACGGGAAGGCGTGCGGCAGTCCCCCCGCCGGGGCCGCCGCACGCCTTCGTGCTGTCGGCCGACCGGACGGGCGGGGCGGCTGACGGGGCGTTACCTTCGGGGGATGGGAGTGGCGGTGCGGGCGAAATGGCTGGCGCGGGCCTCGATCGGCTGCGGCCTGGCGGCGGTCGCGCTGCTGGCCGCGGGCGCGGGACTGCGCGGCGCGCTGGTGGTGGCGATCGGGCTGGTGGCGCTGGCGCTGATGGCCGTCGGCGGCTGGTGGGCGCTGTCCCGGCGCGGGCCGCTGCGCTGGCTGGGCGTGCTGCTCGCGGTGGCCGCGCCGGTCGCCGCGGTGGCGCTGTACATCGGCGCCGGGACGTGGCCGTGGGTGCTCGGCGCGGTGGCGCTCTGGGCGGTCGGACTGGCGCTGGCCCGCACGGCGCTGCGGGCGGCCGGGCCGCCCCGGCCGATGCCGGAGCGCGAGGTCGACCCGCCGCGCCGGCCGGTCCTGATCATGAACCCGAAGTCGGGCGGCGGGAAGGTCGAGAAGTTCGACCTGGCCGCGAAGGCCCGGGCGCTCGGCGCGGAGGTGCTGCTGCTCGACCCGACGACCCACCAGGACGTGGCCGCGCTCGCCGAACGGGCCGTCGCCGACGGCGCGGACCTGCTCGGCGTCGCGGGCGGCGACGGCACCCAGGCGCTGGTGGCCCAGGTCGCGGCCAAGCACGGGCTGCCGTTCCTGGTGGTCTCGGCCGGCACCCGCAACCACTTCGCGCTCGACCTCGGCCTGGACCGCGCCGACCCCTCCCGCTGCCTGGACGCGCTCACCGACGGCGTCGAACTCCGGGTCGACCTCGGCGAGGTGGACGGCCGGGCCTTCGTCAACAACGTCTCCTTCGGCACCTACGCGGAGGTGGTGCAGAACCCCGAGTACCGGGACGCCAAGGCCGCCACCGTGCTCGCCATGCTGCCCGACCTGCTGGTCGGCTACGCGGGCGCGAAACTCGCCGCCGAGGCGAGCGGGGAACTGCTGGAGCAGCCGCAGGCCGTCCTGGTCAGCAACAACCCGTACGACGCGGGCGACCTGCTCGACCCCGGCCGCCGCTCCCGGATGGACCGGGGCCGGCTCGGCGTGCTCGGCGTCCGGGTCGACGGCGCGGCGCAGGCCGCGGACCTGGCCCTGCGGGGTACGAATGCCGAGGCGGTGAAGATCCTGATGGGCCGCGAGGTGGTGGTGACGGCCGACGTGCCGAGCATCCCGGTCGCGGTGGACGGCGAGGCGCTGGAGCTGGACGTCCCGGTGCGGTGCGTGATCCGCCCCGGGGCGCTGCGGGTCCGGGTGCCCCGGGACCGCCCCGGCACGGTGCAGCCCGCGCCGCCCGTGAAGTGGAGTCGACTGGCCCGACTGGCGGCCAACGGAGGAGCACAGCGGTGAAGACCTGGACGCAGTGGGCGCGGGACGGCCGGGAGACGGTCACCGACCTGTCGGCGATCGACCTGGCGGTGTACACCGCCGTCGCGGCGACGCCGACGCCCGCCCTGGACGCGGGCCTGCGGCGGCTCTCCACGGCCGCCGACCACTCGAAGATCTCGATCGCGGTGGCCTGCGGGCTGGCCCTGGTGCCGGGGCGGCCGCGCCGGGCCGCGCTGCTCGGCCTGGGCTCGGTGGCCCTGGCCTCGGCCGCCGCCAACATCCTCGGCAAGCGGCTGGCCCGGCGGCCCCGCCCCGACCGGGTGGCCGGCAAGGTCCCCGAGGCCCGGCACGTCCCGATGCCCGCCTCGGCCTCCTTCCCCTCCGGCCACACCGCCTCCGCGTTCGCCTTCGCCACCGGCGTCTCCGCCCAACTCCCCTGGGCCGCCGCCCCCTTGGGCGCGCTCGCGCTCTCCGTCGGCTACTCCCGCGTCCACACCGGCGTCCACTACCCGGGCGACGTCCTCGCCGGAGCCTTCCTCGGCACCGTCGCCGGCAGCCTGGTCGCCGGCATCGAGGAATGGCGCCCCGACCTCTTCCGCTGACCCCCGACCACCACACCAGAACAGGCGGCAGCCGCGCCCCGGGCGCCTCCCCGACGGCCCGCCAGGGCAGGCCCCCCGAACCGGACACTCCCGCCCACACCGCAGGCGCCTCCCCGACAGCCCGCCAGGGCAGGTAGCGGCAGCCGAGACTCTCCCCGTCCTCTTCCCCGCCCGCGCCGCAGGCGCTCCCCCGACTGCCCGTCAGGGCAGGTAGCGGTAGCCGAGCCCCGGTTCGGTGAGGAGGTGGCGGGGGCGGTGCGGGTCGGGTTCGAGTTTGCGGCGGAGGGCGGCGAAGTGGACCCGGAGGTAGTTGGTGCGATGGGTGTGGTCGGGGCCCCAGACGGTGTGCAGGATGTGGCGGCCGGGGACGAGGCTGCCGGGCCGGGCGAGCATCAGGGCGAGGATGCGCCACTCGGTGGGCGTGAGCCGGACGGGGCCGTGCGGGCCGGTGACGGTGGTGGCGGCCGGGTCGACGACGTGCGCGCCGATCCGGGCCAGTGGCGGCGGCGTCTCGGGGGCGGGCCGCCGCAGCACCGCGCGCAGCCGGGCGAGGAGTTCGTCCATCAGGAACGGCTTGGTGAGGTAGTCGTCGGCGCCGCCGTCCAGCGCGCCGATCCGCTCGGCGGGGTCGGTGCGCCCGGAGACCACGATGATCGGTGCGGCGGAGTGCCGGCGCAGCCCGCGCAGCACGTCCATGCCGTCGCGGTCGGGCAGGCCGAGGTCGAGCAGGACGGCGTCGGGCGGGTCGGCGGCGGCCAGGTCGAGGGCCTGCCGGGCGGTCTCGGCGGTGTGCACGGTGTAGGCGCGGGCGAGCAGGCCGAGCCGGAGGGTGCGCAGCAGTCGGGGTTCGTCGTCGACGACGAGGACACGGGTCACGGGGCCTCCTCGGGCCGCGGCGGTGCGGTCGCGGCGGGCAGGGTGAGCAGCATGGTGGTGCCGCCGCCGGGGGTGTCCTCGACGTCGAGGGCGCCGTCCATGGCTTCGGCGAGGCCGCGGGAGAGGGCGAGTCCGAGGCCGACGCCGGTGGTGTTGTCGGTGTCGCCGAGGCGCTGGAACGGCAGGAACACCCGGTCGCGGTCCTCGGGCGGGATGCCGGGGCCGCGGTCGACGACCCGAATCTCGACCCGGCCGGCATGGGCGGAGGCGGTGACCAGGACGGGGGCGCCGGGGGCGTTGTGCCGCAGCGCGTTGGCGACGACGTTGGCGAGGACGCGTTCCAGGAGCGGCGGGTCGGCGAGCACGGGCGGGGCGGTGTCGAGGTCGAGGGGACGGACGGGGGCGTGCCGGTCCTGCAGGGTGTCGAGGGCGCGCGGGAGCACCTCGTCCAGGTGGGTGGGCCGCAGGTGCAGGACGAGCGCGCCGGCCTGCAGGCGGCTCATGTCGAGCAGGTTGTCGACGAGTCGGGTGAGGCCGACCAGGGAGTCGTCGGCGAGGGAGAGCAGTTCGTCCCGGTCCTCGGCGGAGAACTCGACGTCGGGGCTGCGCAGCGAGCCGACCGCGGCGAGGGCGGTGGCGAGCGGGGTGCGCAGGTCGTGGCTGACGGCGGCGAGCAGTGCGGTGCGCATCCGGTCGGCGGCCCTGATCGGTTCGACCTCGGCGGCGGCGGTGGCGAGGCGGTCGCGTTCGAGGGCGGCGGCGAGGTGGGCGGCGAAGGCGGTCAGGACGCGCTGGTCGGTGTCGGGCAGGCGGCGGCCGGTGAGCACCAGGACGGCCCCGGCGCCGACCGGGAGTTCGGTGGTCTCCGTACCGGACCGGGCGTTCTCCGTGCTGGGCAAGGGAGTTGACGGTTCGTCGGTGCGGGCGAGCACCCGGCCGCCGGTCCGGTCGAGCAGGGCGGCGGAGTCCAGTCCGAAGGAGGTCCGGGTGCGTTCCAGCAGGGCGGGGACGGCGTCGGCGCCGCGCAGCACCGAGCCGGCCAGGGTGGAGAGGGTCTCGGCCTCGGCGGTGGCCCGGGCGGCCCGGGCGGTCTGCCGCCCGGCGTGGTCGACCACGGTGGAGACGCAGAGCGCGACGGCGGCGAACACGGCGAGCGCGATGAAGTTGTTGGCCTCGCCGATGGTGAAGGTGTGCACCGGCGGGATGAAGTAGTAGTTCAGCAGCAGCGAGGCGGCCAGCGAGGCCAGCAGCGCGGAGACCGCGCCGCCGAGCAACGCGACCGCGACGACGCCGAGTTGGAAGATCAGCGCGTCGGTGGTGAGGTTCAGCGCGGTGTGCGCCTGGGAGAGTCCGGCGGTGAGCAGGGTGGGGACGGCGAGCCCGGCGGCGTACCCGGCCAGGGTGCGGCGGCGGGAGTGCCGGCGGCCGAGCGCGGGGAGGCGGCCGCGGCCGGTGAAGGCGTGCGTGACCATGTGGACGTCGATGTCCTCGGAGCGGTCGACGGTGGTCTCGCCGATGCCGGGCCCGGTGAGGAAGCGGGTGACCCGGCCGCGCCGACTGGTGCCGAGGACCAGCTGAGTGGCGTCGCGGGCCCGGGCGAAGGCGAGCAGCGCCTCGGGGATGTCGTCGCCGACCACCACGTGGTAGCTGCCGCCGAGCGACTCGGCCAGGCGGCGCTGCTCGGCGAGCCGCCCGGGCGAGGCCCCGGCCAGGCCGTCGCTGCGCGAGACGTGCACGGCGAGCAGTTCGCCCGCCGTCCGGTCGGAGATCCGGGCGGCCCGGCGGATCAGGGTCGGGCCCTCGGGGCCGCCGGTGAGGGCGACCACGACGCGTTCCCGGGTCTCCCAGACCCGGTCGATCCGGTGGGTGGCGCGGTAGTCGCGGAGCGCCTCGTCGACCCGGCCGGCCAGCCAGAGCAGGGCGAGTTCGCGCAGCGCGGTGAGGTTGCCGACCCGGAAGTAGTTGGCGAGCGCGGCGTCGACCTTCTCGGCCCGGTACACGTTGCCGTGGGCGAGGCGGCGGCGCAGCGCCTGCGGGGCCATGTCGACCAGTTCGATCTGGTCGGCGCGGCGCACCACCTCGTCGGGGACGGTCTCGCGCTGCGGGACGCCGGTGATCGTCTGCACGACGTCGTTGAGCGACTCCAGGTGCTGGACGTTGACGGTGGTGACGACGTCGATGCCCGCGGCGAGCAGTTCCTCGACGTCCTGCCAGCGCTTGGCGTTCCGGCCGCCGGGGACGTTGGTGTGGGCGAGTTCGTCGACCAGGGCGAGCCCGGGGCGGCGGGCGAGCAGCCCGTCCAGGTCGAGTTCGGGGAACTCGGTGTCGCGGTAGCGCCGTACGGTGCGCGGGAGTTGCTCCAGTCCGTCGAGCAGGCGGGCGGTGCGCGGGCGGTCGTGGGTCTCCAGCCAGCCGACCACCACGTCGGTGCCGCGTTCCCGGCGGCGGTGCGCCTCGTCGAGCATCCGGTAGGTCTTGCCGACGCCGGGGGCGGCGCCGAGGTAGACCCGCAGGCGGCCCCGCCGGCGGCCGGGGTGGCCGTCGGCGGGGTCGCCGGTCGTCGTCCGCAGGCGGTCCGTCACTTCAGTGCTGCCACGGCCAGGTTGAGGGTGACGACGTTGACGCCGGGCTGTCCGAGGAAGCCGAGCGAGCGGCCGTCGGTGTGCTGCTCGACCAGCTGCTCCAGCCGCTCGGCGGGGAGGCCGCGCTCCCGGGCGACCCGGGCGACCTGCTCCTCGGCGTAGGCGACCGAGATGTGCGGGTCGAGGCCGGAGCCGGAGGCGGTCAGCGCGTCGGCGGGGACGCTCGCCGGGTCGACGCCGTCGAAGGCGGCGACGGCGGCCCGGCGCTCCTCGACGGCCTTCAGCAGGTCGGCGCTGTTCGGGCCGAGGTTGGAGGCGCCGGAGGCCCTCGGGTCGTAGCCGCCCGCGGACGGGCGGGGCTGGAACCACTTGGGGTCGGGCCGGGCCGGGTCGTCGGCGTTGGCCTTCGGCAGGTCGAAGGTCTGGCCGAGCAGGCTGGAGCCGGCCTCCTTGCCGTCG
Source organism: Kitasatospora sp. NPDC088391 (assembly GCF_044753345.1). Taxonomy (NCBI): domain Bacteria; kingdom Bacillati; phylum Actinomycetota; class Actinomycetes; order Kitasatosporales; family Streptomycetaceae; genus Kitasatospora; species Kitasatospora sp. NPDC088391. The sequence goes on along the minus strand of NZ_JBIVNB010000003.1, from coordinate 637,707 downwards.
GCCTTCACGATCGAGCCGTCGGCCCGGTCGGCGAGGGCGACCTGGCTGATGCCGGTGACCAGCAGCGGGTAGCCGACGCCGAGGATCACGGTCAGCACCAGCAGCATCCGCAGGGCGGTCAGGTGGGTGCGCACGATGGTGGGCATGATGGCCTCTCTCAGCTCAGGCCGGGAATGAACCGGACGACCAGGTCGATCGCCTTGATGCCGACGAACGGCACGACCAGACCGCCGATCCCGTAGATCCCGATGTTCCGGGCCAGCAGCGAACCGGCGTCGGTGGGGCGGTACTTGACGCCGCGCAGGGCGAGCGGGATCAGGCCGACGATGACCAGGGCGTTGAAGACCACCGCCGAGGTGATCGCGGACTGCGGGCTGTGCAGGCCCATGATGTTGAGGTGGGCCAGGCCCGGGTACACCCCGGCGAACATCGCCGGGATGATCGCGAAGTACTTGGCCACGTCGTTGGCGATCGAGAAGGTCGTCAACGCGCCCCGGGTGATGAGCAGTTGCTTGCCGATCTCGACGATCTCGATCAGCTTGGTCGGGTTGGAGTCGAGGTCCACCATGTTGCCGGCCTCCTTGGCCGCCATGGTGCCGGTGTTCATCGCCACGCCGACGTCGGCCTGGGCGAGCGCCGGGGCGTCGTTGGTGCCGTCGCCGGTCATCGCGACCAGCTTGCCGCCCTCCTGCTCCTTCTTGATCAGGGCCATCTTGTCCTCGGGGGTGGCCTCGGCGAGGAAGTCGTCCACGCCCGCCTCCTCGGCGATCGCCCGCGCGGTCAGCGGGTTGTCGCCGGTGATCATGACGGTCCTGATGCCCATCCGGCGCAGTTCGTCGAAGCGCTCGCGCATGCCCTCCTTGACGACGTCCTTGAGGTGGATCACCCCGAGCACCCGGGCCGCTCCCCCGTCCTGCCGGTCGGCGACCACCAGCGGGGTGCCGCCGGCCGCCGAGATGCCGTCGACCAGGTCGGCGACGTCCGCGCCCACCGAACCGCCGTTCCCCGTCACCCAGTTGGCGACCGAACCGGCCGCGCCCTTGCGGACCTCGCGGCCGTCCGTGTCCACCCCGGACATCCGGGTCTGCGCGGTGAACGGCACCCAGGTCGCGTGCGCCAACTCGCCCTGGGCGCGGGCCCGCAGGCCGTACGCGGTCTTGGCGAGGACGACGATGGAGCGGCCCTCCGGGGTCTCGTCGGCGAGCGAGGAGAGCTGGGCGGCGTCGGCGAGTTCCTCGATGCCCACACCGGTGGCGGGGCAGAACTCGGCGGCCTGCCGGTTGCCGAGCGTGATGGTGCCGGTCTTGTCGAGCAGCAGGGTGTTGACGTCGCCCGCGGCCTCCACCGCCCGGCCCGACATGGCCAGCACGTTGCGCTGCACCAGGCGGTCCATGCCCGCGATGCCGATCGCGGAGAGCAGCGCGCCGATGGTGGTCGGGATCAGCGCCACGATCAGCGCGACCAGCACGATCATCGACTGCGGGGCGCCCGCGTAGGTCGCCATCGGCTGCAGGGTGACCACCGCGACCAGGAACACGATCGTCAGGGACGCCAGCAGGATGTTCAGCGCGATCTCGTTCGGCGTCTTCTGCCGGGCCGCGCCCTCCACCAGGGCGATCATCCGGTCGATGAAGGTCTTGCCCGGCTCGGAGCTGATCCTCACCACGATCCGGTCCGACAGCACCTTGGTGCCGCCGGTCACCGCGCTGCGGTCGCCGCCGGACTCGCGGATCACCGGCGCGGACTCGCCGGTGATCGCCGACTCGTCGACGGACGCCACGCCCTCGACGACGTCGCCGTCGCCGGGGATCACCTGGCCGGCCTCGACCACCACGTGGTCGCCCAACCGCAGGGCGGTGCCCGGGACTTCCTCCTCCGCGCCGGAGGCGGGCCAGTCGACCAGGCGGCGGGCCACCGACTCGGTCCTGGCCTTGCGCAGCGTGTCGGCCTGCGCCTTGCCGCGGCCCTCGGCGACGGCCTCGGCCAGGTTGGCGAAGACCGTGGTGAGCCAGAGCCAGACGGTGATCGCCCAGCCGAACACCGACGGGTCGGCGATCGCGGCGACGGTGGTGACCACCGAGCCGACCTCGACGACGAACATCACCGGGTTCTTCACCATCACCCGGGGGTCGAGCTTCTTCACCGCGTCCGGCAGCGCGGCCAGCAGCAGCTTCGGGTCGAGCAGGCCGCCGGAGGAGCGGGGCGCCGCCGGTGGCGGGGCCGCGGGTCCGACGGGGCCGGGTCCGGCGGGTTCAAGGGTGCTGGTGGACATCAGTGGAGACCTTCTGCGATCGGCCCGAGGGCCAGGGCCGGGAAGTAGGTGAGGCCGACGACGATCAGGATCACGCCGGACAGCAGCCCGACGAACAGCGGCTTGTGCGTCGGCAGGGTGCCCGCGCTCGCCGGGACCGGCTGCTGCCGGGCCAGCGAGCCGGCCAGGGCCAGCACGAACACCATCGGCAGGAAGCGTCCGAACACCATCGCCAGGCCCAGTGCGGTGTCGTACCAGGTGGTGTTCACCGTGATGCCCGCGAACGCCGAACCGTTGTTGTTCGCCGCCGAGGTGAACGCGTACAGCACCTCGGAGAAGCCGTGCGGGCCGTCGTTCAGCATCCCGACCCGCTCGCCGGGCAGCGCCGTCGCGGTGCCCGCGCCGATCAGCACGATCACCGGGGTGGTCAGGATGTACAGCGAGGCGAACTTCATCTCCCGGCCGCCGAGCTTCTTGCCCAGGTACTCCGGGGTCCGGCCGACCATCAGGCCCGCCACGAACACCGCGACGACCGCCAGGATCAGCATCCCGTACAGGCCGGAGCCGGTGCCGCCGGGCGCGATCTCGCCGAGCATCATGTCGAAGACCGTGAGCCCGCCGCCGAACGGCGTGAACGAGTCGTGGAAGGAGTTCACCGCGCCGGTCGAGGTCAGCGTGGTGGAGGCCGCGAACAGGCTGGACGCGGCGACGCCGAAGCGCTGCTCCTTGCCCTCCATCGCCGCTCCGGCCGCCTGCAGGGCGCTGCCGCCGTGCTGCGACTCGAAGAAGGTGATCAGCGCGGTCGAGGCGACCCAGAACAGGCCCATCACCGCGACGACCGCGTAGCCCTGGCGGTGGTCGCCGACCATCTTCCCGAAGGCCCGCGGCAGGGCGAACGGGATCACCAGCAGCAGGAAGACCTCCAGCAGGTTGCTGAAGCCGCCCGGGTTCTCGTACGGGTGCGCCGAGTTGGCGTTGAAGAAGCCGCCGCCGTTGGTGCCGAGGAGCTTGATCGCCTCCTGCGAGGCCACCGGCCCGCCCGGTATCGACTGCTGACCGCCCGTCAGGGTGGCGACCTCGTGGAAGCCGTGGAAGTTCTGCACCACGCCGCTCGCCACCAGGACCAGCGCGAAGACGACCGACAGCGGCAGCAGCAGCCGCAGCGAGATCCGGGTCAGGTCGACCCAGAAGTTGCCGACCCGGTCGGTGCGGTGGCGGGTGAAGCCGCGGATCAGCGTGGCCACCACCGCGATGCCGACCGCCGCGGAGACGAAGTTCTGCACCGCCAGGCCCGCCATCTGCACCAGGTGGCCCATCGCGGCCTCGCCGCTGTAGGACTGCCAGTTGGTGTTGGTGGTGAACGAGATCGCGGTGTTCCAGGCCTGGTGCGCCTCCATCTCGGGCACGCCCAGGCTGAGCAGCAGGTGGGTCTGCAGCCGGATCAGCCCGTACAGGAACAGGACCGAGAGGGCGGAGAACGCCAGCACCGACCGCAGGTAGACCGGCCAGCGCTGGTCGGCGTCGCCGTCCACGCCGACCACCTTGTACAGCGCCTTCTCGGCTCTCAGATGCTTCGCCGAGGTGAGCAGCCCGGCGATGTGGTCGCCGAGCGGGCGGTAGCACAGGGCCAGCGCGCCGACCAGGGCGAGCGCCTGCAGCCACCCGGCAAGAGTGTCGCCCATGTCAGAACTTCTCCGGACGGATCAGCGCGAGCACGAGGTACCCGACCAGCGCGGCGGCGACGAGGAGACCCACGACGTTCTCGGTGGTCACAGCTTCTCCACCCCCCGCGCGATCAGGGCGATGACGGCGAACACGGCGACCGTGACACCGACGTAGATCAGGTCTGACATGGCATCCACCAAGGTGGTTCGGAACCGGGGTGCCGACGCGGATTACGTCGACACCCCGACCCAACCAGCGCTTCCGCCCGCCCCACCGCTCCCTGACGCTCCCCATACGGCCGCCCCCGCGGCCTTGACGCCCTCTTGACGCCCCGCGCGCCCCGGCCCCCTCGAACGGGCTCAGGCGGTGGCGGCCAGGGCGGTGAGGGTCTCGCCGAGGGGGCGGTCCAGGCGGACGGTGGCGAGCTCGTCGCCGCGGGTGGTGCCGCGGGTGACGATGGCGACGGGCTTGCCGGTCTTCGCGGCGTGCCGGACGAAGCGCAGGCCGGACATCACGGCCAGCGAGGAGCCGAGGACCAGCAGGGACCGGCCCTCGTCGACCAGGCGGTAGCAGAGCTCGACCCGCGGCTTGGGGACGCTCTCGCCGAAGAAGACCACGTCGGGCTTGAGGACGCCGCCGCAGTCGGCGCAGGGCGCGACGGCGAAGGACTCGACCAGGGCGTCGGGGAGTTCGACGTCGCCGTCCGGGTTGATCCGCGAACCGGCGTCCCGGAAGGCCGGGTTGAGGGCGGCGAGCCGGGCGTCCAGCGCGGCGCGGGGGCTGCGGGCGCCGCAGTCCAGGCAGACCACCCGGTCCAGGCCGCCGTGCAGTTCGACCGCGTCGGGGGTGCCGGCGGCGCGGTGCAGGCCGTCCACGTTCTGGGTGATCACGGCGGAGACCCGGCCCGCCGCCCGCAGCCGGGCCACCGCGAGGTGCCCCGCGTTCGGCCGGGCCCCGGCGATCACGCCCCGGCCCGCGTGGCTGCGCGCCCAGTAGCGGCGCCGGGCCGGCTCCCCCGCCACGAACTCCTGGTACGTCATCGGGGCCCGGCGCCGCACCCCGTCCGGCCCCCGGTAGTCCGGGATGCCCGACTCGGTGGACAGCCCGGCCCCGCTCAGCACCACCACCCCGCCGCCGTCCAGCAGCCGGGCCACCGCGGCCAGCCCGTCCTCGTGCGCAGTCATGCCCCCATTGTCCCGCTGTCCCGCCGTCCCGCCGTTCCGCCGTTCCGCCGTTCCGCTGCCCCGAACCGGGCGCACCGGACGACCCGGACGCGCAACGGCCCGGGCGGTGCCCCCACGCACCCACCCGGGCCGCCCCGGTCGCGGGACGTTCCGGCCCCCACAGCCCGAACTCCCGCCGTCTCCTTTGTACTTCCGTTTACAACCGGCGCAGAAGGCGTGTGCCGATCTTTCTTACCGGCAGTTCCGCGCCCGGCCCGCCGAGCAGCGCCCCGAGCAGGGCCGCGCCCGCCAGGAGCACGAACCGCCCGGACTCCGGCAGCCATCCGTCCCAACCGAGGACGGCGTACCGGTGTTCCGTGCAGCCGTTGTGGAACAGCCAGGCCGCCAGGCCGAGGAACGGCGCCGCGCCCGGCCGGGAGCGGGCCCCGAGCGCCCAGCAGCCCGCCGCGTAGGCGGCGAGGCCGAACCAGCCGCCGCGCGCCTCCCCCAGCAGCGCCAGGACGGCCGCCAGCGCGGCGGCCCCGGACAGCGCGAGGGCCGCGGCGGGCGCGACGGGGAGCCGCCCCGGGGTCATCCGCGTCCGCCGACCAGTTCGCGCAGCTCCGCGTCGACCCGACGGGTAGTCAACCCGCCCAGCGCCGAGGCGAGTTCGGGACGCGGCACCACCAGCACCGGGCAGGACGCCCGGCGCAGGCAGCGCGCGCCGACCGGACCGCGCAGGCCGCGCCGCAGCCAGGAGCCGGACGGGCCGAGCACCAGCAGGTCGCCGGGGCGGTCGGCGGCGGCGAGCAGGGCGGCCACCGTCTCGCCGCGCACCGTGCGGGCGGTGAGGTCCACCCCGGGACGGGCGCCGCCGAACGCCTGCTCGACCGCCGCCGCGAGCCGCTCCGTCGCGGCCTCCCGGACCGCGGACAGCAGCGGCGGGCAGGGCGAGCGGCGGTGGCCGAACTCGCCGCCGGGCGGCTCCCAGGCGTGCAGGGCCAGCACCTGGCCGCCCGACCGCCGCGCCTCGGCGACCGCGCGGTGCAGCGCGGCCAGGCTGCCGAGCGAGCCGCTCACCCCGACCACGACCCGCGTCCGCTCCGCCATCACGTCCTCCGTCCGGATTGCTCGCGGACCCGGCCTTCCGGTCGCCGGGCCCGCACACCCCCAGCACACCCCCGGAACCGCTCCCCGGACGCTTCCTTGACGCCTCCCTGACGCCGGACGCCGCTTTCCGCACGCACCCTTGACGCCGACCGCCCCGGCGCGGGCGCCCCCGGCAGCACGAATCGCCAACTCACCTACTGCACAAGCGAGTTGACTATTCCGCCCGGACCGGATCGACTGCTCCCGGAAAGCCTTCCAGCACCTCCCGGGGAGTGACGCGATGCACGCCACGCTGTTCCGCCAGGTCCGCCCGTTCGGCGGACCGGTCACCGATCTGGCCGCCGTGGACGGCCTGCTGGTGGCCGAACTGCCCGCCGGCGCACGGCCGGTGGTGGTGGAGGGCGGCGGGCGGATCGCGCTGCCGACCCTGGTCGACGCGCACATCCACCCGGACAAGACCACCTGGGGCGAGCCCTGGTACAGCCGCCGCCCGGCCGGCTCCCTGCCGGAGTACGTGGCGGGCGACGTCGACCTGTACCGGCGGCAGCGCGCCCCGATCGCCGAACGCGCGCACCGCCTGCTCGCCCACGCGGTGACCCGCGGCACCCGCGCCGTCCGCGCCCACGTGGACGTCGCGCCCGCGTTCGGCCTGGACGGCGTGACGGGCCTGCGCGAGGCCGCCGAGCGGCTGGCGGTCCGGCTGGACGTCCAGTCGGTGGCGTTCCCGCAGCACGGCGTGGTGCGCGCGCCGGGCACGGCGGAGCTGCTGACCGAGGCGGCCGCGACCGGCCTGGTGGACGCGGTCGGCGGCATCGACCCGGCCGGGTTCGACGGCGGCGACGCGGACGGCCGCGAGCAGTTCGACCTGCTGTTCGACCTGGCCGAGCGGTACGGCGTCCTGCTGGACGTGCACCTGCACGACCGGGGCGCGACCGGCCTCGGCCCGCTGCGCGCGCTCGCCGCCCGGACGGTCGCCGCCGGGCTGCAGGGCCGGGTGACGGTCAGTCACGTGTTCTGCCTGCCGGAGCTGTCCCCCGTCGAACTCGAGGCTGCGGCCGACCTGTTGGCGCAGGCCGGGATCGCGCTCACCACCGTCGCCCCGTCCGCGCACCAGGTGCTGCCGTTCCGGGCGCTGCGGGCCCGCGGCGTCCGGGTCGGCCTCGGCTCGGACGGGGTGCGGGACTCCTGGAGCCCGTTCGGCAACGCCGACATGCTGCACCGGGCGCACCTGCTGGGCTGGACCACCGACGCCCGCACCGACGACGAGCTGGCCGACTGCCTGGACCTGGCCGCGCACGGCGGCGCCGACCTGCTCGGCCTGCCGCGGGCGGACCTGGCCCCGGGCGCGCCCGCCGACCTCCAGCTGCTGGCCGGCGAGTGCGTCCCGCAACTGGTGGTCGACCTGCCGGAGCGCGAGCTGGTGGTGAAGGCCGGCCGGGTGGTCGCCGAACACGGACGCCTCGTCGACTGACCTGCCCGCCACGGGAAGTGGCCGCCCGTCCGGCAGCGGGCCGACAGTCACGGGCGGCCCTCCTCGGCCTGGGCGGCGCCCTGGTCCGGCACGGTTCCGGCACGGCTCCGGCCCGGGCGAGCGGCCAAGGTATCTGGTATACCGAATACCGGGCAAGCGGGCGCGTCGCCCCGATCTGGAATGATCGGCCGCACTGCCCGCGCCGTCCGCCCGCTGCCGCCTGGAGCCCCCGATGACCGACACCCTCGGCGACGCCCACCAGTCGCTGGCGGACCTCGTCTACCTCCAGCTCCGCGAGCGGATCATCGAGGGCGAGTACCCCGCCGGGAAGCGCCTGGTGGAGCGCGAACTCGCCGACGAGACGGGCGTCTCCCGGATTCCGGTCCGGGAGGCCGTGCAGCGCCTCGAACGCGAGGGCTTCCTCACCGTCCAGGCCCGCCGGGGCGCCGTCGTCGCCGACTTCGGCCGCACCGACGCCGAGCACTTCTTCGCCGTCCGCGAGTCCCTGGAGGCGCTCGCCGCCGGCCTCGCCGCCCAGCACGCCACCGCCGCCGGCGTCCGCGGCCTCGAACGCCTGCTGGCCCGCACCCGCAAGGCCGCCGAGGCCGGCCGGCTGCGCGAGACGGTCAGCCTGAACGCCGACTTCCACCGCGAGATCGTCGCCCTCTCCGGCAACCCGCTGCTGCGCGACATGATGGCCCCGCTCGACGGCCGGCTCCGCCGCCTGTTCCGGCTCACCACCGATGCCGACAGCGGCCTGCCGATGTGCGTCGAGCACCAGCAGCTGCTGGACGCGATCAAGGCCCGCGACCCGGAGACCGCCGCCACCCTGGCCCGCCGCCACGTGGCGGGCACCCGCGCCTTCGCCCTGCGCACCCTCGGCGCCTGACCGCGACCGCCCGATCGCGAGAGCGCCCGACTGCGCCCGACTGCGCCCGACCGCCCGCCCCGGTCGGCATCCGAGCTGCGCGAATGGCCGCGTAGGCCCCACTCCGGCACACCCCTCCTCATATGATCGGAGCGACATGCGTCATCCTTGGTGGTGAAGTAGCACTGCCCAGACACCAGCAGGAGGAAGCTCGTGGACGACGTTCTGCGGCGCGCCGCGCTGTTCGCGGCACTCGACGACGACCAGGCTGCCGAGCTCCGCGCTTCCATGACCGAGGTGACGCTCGCCCGCGGCGAGTCGCTGTTCCACGAGGGCGACCCCGGCGACCGGCTGTACGTCGTGGTCGAGGGCAAGGTCAAGCTGCACCGGGCCTCGCCCGACGGCCGCGAGAACATGCTGGCCGTGCTCGGCCCCTCCGAGATGATCGGCGAACTCTCGCTGTTCGACCCGGGCCCGCGCACCGCGACCGCCACCGCGCTCACCGAGGTCAAGCTGCTCGGCCTCGGCCACGGCGACCTGCTGCCGCTGCTGCACGCCCGCCCCGAGGTCTCGATCGCCCTGCTGCGCGCGATCGCCCGCCGCCTGCGCCGCACCAACGACGTGATGTCCGACCTGGTCTTCTCCGACGTCCCCGGACGCGTGGCCAAGGCCCTGCTGGACCTCTCCCGCCGCTTCGGCGTCCCCTCCGACGAGGGCATCCACGTCGCCCACGACCTCACCCAGGAGGAGCTGGCCCAGCTGGTCGGCGCCTCCCGCGAGACGGTCAACAAGGCGCTCGCCGACTTCGCCGGCCGCGGCTGGCTCAAGCTGGAGGCCCGCGCCGTCGTCCTGCTCGACGTCGAACGGCTCTCCCGCCGCTCGCGCTAGGCACCACCCCGGACGCGCCGCGAGGCCGCGCGGAACGGCAGGCCACTGCCCTCCGCGCGGCCTCGCGGCACGTCCGGCACCGGCCTCAGATCAGGCCGTGGTCCTCCAGGTACATCAGCTGGGCGCGGACCGAGAGCTCGGCCGCCGGCCACAGCGCGGGGTCGACGTCCGCGTAGACCCGGGCGACGACCTGCTCCGCGGTGCGGCAGCCGGCCTCGACCGCCGTCTCGACCTGGGCCAGCCGGGAGGCGCGGTGCGCGAGGTAGTAGTCGACGGCGCCGAGTGCGTCCGCGAGGACCGGGCCGTGGCCGGGCAGCACCGTCCGGACGCCGTGCTCGGCGGCCATCGTGTGCAGGCGGCGCAGCGAGTCCAGGTAGTCGCCGAGGCGCCCGTCGGGGTGCGCGACCATCGTGGTGCCGCGGCCCAGCACGGTGTCGCCGGTGAGGATCGCGCCGTCGGCGGGCAGGTGGAAGGTCAGCGAGTCCGCGGTGTGCCCGGGCGTGGCGACCACCCGCAGGTCGAGCCCGCCGACGTCGAGCCGCTGGCCGCCGCGCAGGCCCTCCGAGCCGAGGCGGTGCGCCGGGTCGAGCGCCCGGACGGCGGTGCCGGTCAGCTCGGCGAACCGGGCCGCGCCCTCCGCGTGGTCGGCGTGCCCGTGGGTGAGCAGGGTGAGGGCGATCCGCTTGCCCTGCCGCTCGGCGGTGTCGACGACCCGTCGCAGGTGGGTCTCGTCGAGCGGGCCCGGGTCGACCACGACGGCGAGGTCGGAGCCGGGCTCGGAGAGCAGCCAGGTGTTGGTGCCGTCCAGCGTCATCGCGGACGGGTTGGGCGCGAGCACGCACCGGGCGCGCGGGGTGGCGACCCCGCCGACCGTGTCGGCGGGGTCCCCGGGAAGCAGACCGCTCATGCGCACCTCATGGTGCTGAGCCCGCTCCGTCCGCTCACGCGGCGTCCGCCTCGGCCCGGCTCAGCCGCCGCGACGGCAGCGGGCGGACCAGCGACCTGGTCAGGTCGCGGACGAGGGCGCGGGTGCCCTCACCGGGCGCGGTGCCGTCGCAGGCGGCGGCGCGCGGGGTGACGGTGCGGGCGGGCATGGCCGAGGTCCGGCGAGCCACGTCGTTGTGGGTCATCGGAGGTCTCCTTCCGGGTTGTTCGGGACAGTGTGGGTACGGGTTCCGGGGGCGTGCCCCGCCCCCGGGAAGGACCGGTGCCGGAGCCGTCCGGCCGATCTTCCGGGGGTAGGTTCTCACGCCGGAAAGACTCCGTCGATAGTCAGCTCGTCATACCCTGACCAGCGCACTGTCATGCGATCGCCGTCGAGCTCGGCCCGTCCCAGCACCGGTTCGACCTTCCGCCCCGCGGCGGCGTCCAGCGCCTCGGCCGCGGTCCGCACCGGCAGCAGTTCGCGCAGCACCGTGACGGTCGGCGGCAGCATCCCGAACTCGCCCGCGGCGAAGCCCGCGACCGCGTCGGCGGGCGTCAGCCAGGCCACCCGGTCGGCCTCGCCCACCGTGTCGGCGGCGGCCTGGCCGGGCGGCAGCGCGGCGACGAAGAACCAGGTGTCGAAGCGGCGCTCCTCGAACTCCGGGGTGACCCAGCGGGCCCAGGCCGCCAGCAGGTCGCTGCGCAGCACCAGCCGGTGCTCCGTCAGGAACTCGGCCAGCGACAGCTCGTGGGACTCCAGCGCGGCCCGCTCGGCCGCCCAGTCGCGGGGCTCGACCAGCGTCCGGTCGTCCGGCCCGGCCAGCAGCACCCCGGCCTCCTCGAAGGTCTCCCGGACGGCGGCGCACACCACCGCGCAGGCGGTGGCCTCGTCCACCCCGAGGCGCTCGGCCCACTCCCCGGTCGACGGACCGGCCCACGGCGGGCGCACCTCGCGGTCCCGCGGGTCGACCCCGCCGCCCGGGTAGGCGTACATGCCGCCGGCGAAGGCCATCGTGCTGCGGCGGCGCAGCAGGTACGCCTCCGGACCGGCCGCGCCCTCGCGCAGCAGCACCACCGTGGCGGACGGCTTGGCCGGGAGCGGGACCAGCTCGCCGGCGGTCAGGGCGCGGATTCGGGCGGGCCAGGAAGGCGGCATCTGCGGCATGCCCACGGATGTTAACGGCCGTTCGCCCGGACCGGAACCACCGCCCCGCCCGCGCCCGGCGGCCCCGCTCCGCAAGGGACGCGCGCGAAGGGCCCGCCACCGCGAACGGCGACGGGCCCTCGGGAACGTCCGGGAATCAGTCCCGGACCCGGACCATCAGCTCGACCTCGACGGGGGCGTCCAGCGGCAGCACCGCCACGCCGACGGCGCTGCGGGCGTGCACGCCCTGCTCGCCGAAGACCCGGCCCAGCAGCTCGCTGGTGCCGTTGACCACGGCGGGCTGGCCGGTGAAGTCGGGGGCGGAGGCGACGAAGCCGACCACCTTGACGACCTGCTCGACCTTGTCCAGGTCGCCGACCACGGACTTGATCGCGGCCAGCGCGTTCAGCGCGCAGACCTGCGCCAGCTCCTTGGCCTCCTCGGGGGTGACCTCGGCGCCGACCTTGCCGGTCAGCTGGAGCTTCCCGGCGACCATCGGCAGCTGGCCGGAGGTCATCACGTAGTGGCCGGTGCGCAGCGCCGGAACGTACGCGGCGACCGGGACGGCGACCTCGGGCAGCGTCAGCCCGAGCTCGGCGAGCTTCTGCTCGACCTGGCCCACGACTACTCCTTCTCCCGCTTCAGGTACGCGACGAGCTGCTCCGGGTTCGGCCCGGGGACGACCTGGACGAGCTCCCAGCCGTCCTGGCCCCAGGTGTCGAGGATCTGCTTGGTCGCGTGCACGAGGAGCGGCACGGTGACGTATTCCCACTTGGTCATGGGGGTGACTCTAGCCGCCCGCGCCGGTGTGAGGTGGCGCACAAAGGGGGCACGATTCGCCGGGGTCGTCGGGATGCTCCCGGCATCCGGCCCGCGCGCTGGTTACCCTCGCGGTGAGGAGTGCCCCCGGGCACCCCGCGGACGACGGCGGACGACCGCCGGCGGCGACGGGCAGCGACGGACAGCGACGGACGGAGAGCGGGCGTGGCGGGCAGCAGCGGCACGGCGGAGCCGACCGGGCGGGCGTCGCGGCCGGAGCCGGACTGGGAGGGCGTCCGGCTGCACGTGGTCAGCGGGAAGGGCGGCACCGGCAAGACCACGCTGGCCGCCGCGCTGGCGCTGGCGCTGGCCGCCGAGGGCGGCCGGGTGCTGCTGATCGAGGTGGAGGGCCGACAGGGCGTCGCCGAGCTGTTCCGGATCGCCGCACTGCCCTACGAGGAGCGCCGGATCGCCACCGTGACGCCGGCTCAGCTCGGACTGCCCGGCAAGGGCCACGGCGAGGTGCACGCGCTGGCGATCGACACCGAGCAGGCGCTGCTGGAGTACCTGGAGATGTTCTACAAGCTGGGCCTGGCCGGGAAGGCCCTGCAGAAGGTCGGCTTCGTCGACTTCGCCACCACCATCGCCCCCGGCGTCCGGGACGTGCTGCTCACCGGCAAGGCCTGCGAGGCGGCCCGCCGCAAGGGCCCGGACGGGCGGCGGCGCTACGACGCGGTGGTGATGGACGCCCCGCCGACCGGCCGGCTGACCCGCTTCCTGAACGTCAATTCCGAGGTGGCCGGCCTGGCCCGGATCGGCCCGATCCACACCCAGGCGCAGGCCGTGATGCGGGTGCTGCGCTCGCCGGAGACGGCCGTGCACTTCACCACCCTGCTGGAGGAGATGCCGGTGCAGGAGACGGTGGACGGGATCGCCGACCTGCGCGAGGCCGGCCTGCCGGTCGGCGGGGTGCTGGTCAACATGGTGCGCCCGCCGATACTGGACGCGGCGGCGGTCGCGGCGGCGGACGGCGACCACCGCGAGGCGGTGGCGGCGGCCCTCGGCGAGGCCGGGCTGGGCGGGCGCTCGCGCAAGCCGGAGACGGTGCGGGCCACCGTGGAGCCGCTGCTCGACCCGCTGCTGGAACAGGCCAGGGAGCACGCCGAACGGGTCGAACTGGAACGCGCCCAGCGCGTCGACCTGCAGCAACTGCGGCTCCCCACTTACGAGTTGCCACTGCTGGGCGAGGGCGTGGACCTGGCCGGGCTGTACCGGCTGGCGGGCGAGCTGAAGCGGCAGGGCGCGGCGTGACGACAGGGAGCGGCATGACGGCGGGCAAGGGCAGGGCGGCGGACGGAGGCACGGCGGCGGACGGGGGCACGGCCGGGCTGGACGTCGACGCGCTGATCGACGACCCGGCGACCCGGATCGTGGTGTGCTGCGGCTCCGGCGGCGTCGGCAAGACCACCACCGCCGCGGCGATCGGCCTGCGGGCCGCCGAGCGCGGCCGCCGGGTCGTGGTGCTGACCATCGACCCGGCCCGCCGGCTGGCCCAGTCGATGGGCCTGACCGAGCTGGACAACACCCCGCGGGTGGTCAAGGGCACCACCGGCGAGGGCGAACTCCAGGCGATGATGCTGGACATGAAGCGGACCTTCGACGAGGTCGTGCTGACCCACGCGGAGCCCGGCCGGGCCAAGGCGATCCTGGAGAACCCGTTCTACCAGTCGCTGTCGGCCGGGTTCGCGGGCACCCAGGAGTACATGGCGATGGAGAAGCTCGGCCAGCTCCGGGCCGAGGACCGCTGGGACCTGATCGTCGTCGACACCCCGCCGTCCCGCTCCGCACTGGACTTCCTGGACGCCCCCAGCCGGCTCGGCTCCTTCCTGGACGGCCGGGTGATCCGGCTGCTGACCGCCCCGGCGAAGGTCGGCGGGCGGTCCGCGATGAAGTTCCTGAACGTCGGCATGGGGATGCTCACCGGCACCCTCGGGAAGATCTTCGGCGCCCAACTGCTCACCGACGTCCAGACCTTCGTCTCCGCGATGGACTCGATGTTCGGCGGCTTCCGGGAGCGCGCCGACCGCACCTACCAGCTGCTGAAGGCCGAGGACACCGCGTTCCTGGTGGTCGCCGCGCCCGAGCGGGACGCGCTGCGCGAGGCCGCCTACTTCGTCGACCGGCTCGCCGCGGACGCCATGCCGCTGGCCGGGCTGGTGCTCAACCGGGTCCACTCCACCGGTGCCCCGCAGCTCACCCCGGAGCGCGCGCTGGCCGCCGCCGAGGCGCTGGAGGAGAACGGCACCCAGGCCGCGGGCGTCGAGGCCGAGACGCTGGCCGCCGGACTGCTCCGCCTGCACGCCGAACGGATGCAGGTCATGGCGCGGGAACGGCGCACCCGCGACCGCTTCGTCTCGGTCTACCCGGACGTCCCGATCGTCGAGGTGCCCGCCCTGCCCGGAGACGTCCACGACCTGGACGGCCTGCGGGCCATCGGCGACCGACTCGGCTCCCCCACCGAGCGCACCGACGGCCCACCCACCGCCACTGCTCCGAGCACTGGTTGACGGACCGTCAGCCCGCCTGGGCGTAGTCCCGGAGGATCACCCCGGTCGCCAGCGACTCCTCGTACTCCGTCCGCGCGGTCTCCAGCAGCCGGCGCCAGGAGCCCACCGTCGGCCGTCGGCGCAGCAGCGCCCGCCGCTCGCGCTCCGTCATCCCGCCCCAGACACCGAACTCGACCCGGTTGTCGAGCGCGTCCGCGAGGCATTCGGTCCGCACGGGGCAGCCGCTGCAGACCGCCTTGGCACGGTTCTGCGCCGCCCCCTGCACAAACAGTTCATCCGGATCGCTCGTGCGGCAGGCCGCCAGCGCGCTCCAGTCGTCCACCCAGCCCATTCCGGCGCCGTCCTCTCCCGATTCGGGGCTCCCCCACGGCGGCAACGGCATATTCACCGCTGCCAGTTGAGGACGTTACGGAAGAACGGCACGGCGCAACAGCCCCTGTATGCCCAATCTCGAATGACCCGATCGGACTATGGGTGTCCAACAGCTCACTCGTTGGAGTGATCGCAGGTCGGGGGCCTTGCCGGGGTCGATTGGTGCGCTTTCGTCACGGTGCGCCACGACAGCCCGCCGCGCACACGCCGGCAAAGTGGTCACAATGCCGCGAAACGGACAAAGCTCATCACTCACAAGAGTGATGACGATGCACAGAACGAAGCTGTCGCAGTTCTGTGACAAGGGTAGGC
This sequence comes from Kitasatospora sp. NPDC088391, assembly GCF_044753345.1. Lineage (NCBI taxonomy): Bacteria > Bacillati > Actinomycetota > Actinomycetes > Kitasatosporales > Streptomycetaceae > Kitasatospora > Kitasatospora sp. NPDC088391. Next base: position 622,213 of record NZ_JBIVNB010000003.1, on the reverse strand, counting down.
GAACACCTGCCCCCCTGTACGGGATTCCGCGACGTAGGGTTCTCCCCATGGCACCTTCGCGATCCACGGACTCCCTACTGGACAAGGCGGGGCTCGGCGTCAAGCTCCTGGGCGGCTCCGTGCTGGCCGGCATCCTGGTCGCCGGAATGGCCCTGCCCGCCGTCGGCGCGTTCGGCCTGACCGCCAAGGACACCGCGGAGTCGTTCGACAACATCCCGGACGACTTCAAGACGCCGACGCTCTCCCAGGCGTCGATGATCTACGACGCCAAGGGCGGTCTGATCGCGAAGGTCTACGACCGCGACCGCACCATCCTGACGGCCGAGCAGATGGGCCCGACCATCCGCCACGCCCAGGTCGACATCGAGGACGCCCGCTTCTACGAGCACGGCGCCGTCGACCTCAAGGGCGTGCTGCGCGCCGCCACCAAGAACGCCGAGGCCGGCACCGCCGCCCAGGGCGCCTCCACGCTCACCCAGCAGTACGTGAAGAACGTCTTCGTGGAGCAGGCCGGCGACGACCAGAACGCGTTCCTGGAAGCCACCAAGAAGAGCCTCGGCCGCAAGATCCAGGAGCTCAAGTACGCCGTCAAGCTGGAGGAGGACCTGAGCAAGGACCAGATCCTCACCAACTACCTGAACATCACCTTCTACGGCCACCAGTCGTACGGCATCGAGTCCGCCTCGAACCGCTACTTCGGCAAGAGCGCCAAGGACCTCACCATCGCCGAGGCCGCGATGCTGGCCGGCCTGGTGCAGAACCCCACGGCGTACGACCCGATCGCCCACCCGCAGGCGGCGCAGACCCGCCGCAACACGGTGATCAACAAGATGCTGGAGTTCAAGCACATCTCGCCGGAGGACGCCAAGGCCGCGCTCGCCGCGCCGCTCGGCATCAAGTACGTCGAGCCGCAGAACGGCTGCATCACCGCGCAGAACGGCATGGGCTTCTTCTGCGACTACGTCCGCCACGTCATCAAGCAGGACCCGGCGTTCGGCAAGACCTCGGCGGAGCGGCAGAAGCTCTGGTCCCAGGGCGGTCTGAAGGTCTACACCACGATCGACCCCGACAAGCAGCGCGCCATGTACGACGCCGTCACCAAGAAGGTCTTCGTCAACGACCCGGTCTCGGCGGCCGGCACCATGGTCAAGCCCGGCACCGGCGAGATCCTCGCGATGGCGCAGACCCGCCCGTACGGCCTGGACGAGAGCAAGAAGCAGACCGTCCTCAACCTGAACGTCGGCTCCTCGATGGGCGGCGGCAGCGGCTTCTCCCCCGGCTCGAACTTCAAGCCGATCATGGCGGCGGCGGCGCTGGAGAACGGGACTCCGATCACCCAGGAGTACCCCTCGCCGAACAAGATGACCTACCCCCGGATGACGACCTGCAACGGCCCGGTCTACGACCCCCAGCCGCTGACCAACGAGAGCCCCGACGAGCAGGGCCCGTACAGCCTCCAGGTCGCCATGCAGAAGTCGGTCAACACCTACTTCATCCAACTGGAGGAGCAGGTCGGCCTCTGCCCGATGAAGCAGATGTCCGACAAGCTCGGCCTGGGCACCCTGGCCAACGGCAAGCCGCTCCAGGAACTCCCCTCCATGGTGCTCGGCACCCAGGAGGTCAGCCCGCTGCAGATGGCCACCGCGTACGCGGCGTTCGCCGCCCGCGGCCTCTACTGCGCGCCGGTCGCCCTCACCTCGGTGGTCGCCTCGGACGGCAAGAAGCTCGACGTGCCGAAGGCCAACTGCAACCAGGTGATGTCCCAGACCACCGCGGACGGCGTCAACACCCTGCTGCTCGGCGTGACCGAGAAGGGCACCGGCTCCGCCCTCGGCCTGGACGACGGCCGCCAGATCGCCGGCAAGACCGGCACCACCGACGAGCGCTACGCCGCCTGGTTCACCGGCTACACCCCCTCGCTCTCCACCTCGGTCTGGATGGGCGGCGTCGGCGGCAACGTCTCGATGAAGAAGATCACCATCGGCGGCCGGTACCGCGCCGCGGTCTACGGCGCCGACGGCCCCGGCCCGATCTGGCAGCAGGCCATGAACAACGCCCTGGACGGCAGCCCCATCACCCGCTTCCAGACCGTCAACATCCCGGTCCCGCAGCAGCCCACCACCCCGCCCACCGACGGCGCGACCCCGCCCACCTCGGGCGACAACGCCCAGGGCGGCAACGGCTGGCCGATCGGCGGCGGCAACAACGGCGGCTTCACCGTCCCGCCCGGCATCATCGGCGGCAACACCGGCAAGCCCGGCCACCGCTGACGGTCCGTCACCGCACGCACGGAAGCCGCCCGCACGGAGGAACTCCCCTCCGGGCGGGCGGCTTCTTCTGTCCTTCTGCTCCTGCTTCTGCTCCTGCTCCTGCTTCTGTGCCGACGGGGCGTCAGCCGGCCAGCGCGGCCTTCACCGCGGCGGCCACCCGGCCGCCGTCCGCCCGGCCCTCGACCTGCGGGCGGACCAGCTTCATCACGGCGCCCATGCCCTGCGGGCCGCTCGCCCCGGACTCCGCGACCGCGGCCGCCACGATCCCGGCCAGCTCCCCGTCCGTCAGCTGCTGCGGCAGGTAGGCGTCCAGCACCACGCCCTCGGCACGCTCCCGCGCGCCCTGCTCGGCCCGGCCCGCGCCCTCGAAGGCCTCCGCGGCCTCACGGCGCTTCTTCGCCTCCTTGCCGATCACCTGCAGCACCTCGGCGTCGGACAGCTCCTTCTTCTGCTTGCCCGACACCTCCGCACTGGTGATGGCGGACAGCGTCAGCCTGATGGTCGACGAGCGCAGCTCGTCGCGTGCCTTGATGGCAGCCGTGAGGTCCTCCTGCAGCTGCTCCTTGAGCGTCGTCATGCCGCCGATTCTGGCACCTGCCCCGCCCGGACGCCGCTCCTTTACCGCCAGGTCACCCCAGCCCTCCCCCGAGCCCGTTCGGGCGGTCTGAGACCATGGACCGATGCGACCGCTGTACTCCGTCCCGCTCGGTGTCGCCGCCACCGGTGCCGCCTGTCTCGTCTACGCCGCCGGGTACGAGGTGCGCTCGTTCCGCCTCCGCCGGGTCGAGGTCCCGGTGCTGCCCGCCGGGGCGCGCCCGATCCGGGTCCTCCAGGTGTCCGACATCCACATGGTCCTCGGGCAGGAGAAGAAGCGGCGCTGGCTGCAGAGCCTCGCCGGACTCCGCCCCGACCTGGTGGTCAACACCGGCGACAACCTCTCCGACCCGCTGGGCGTGCCCGCCGTGCTGGACGCGCTCGGGCCGCTGATGGAGTTCCCCGGCGTCTACGTCTTCGGCTCCAACGACTACTACGGGCCCACCCCGAAGAGCCCCACCCGCTACCTCAAGGCCCTGCGCACCGGCTCCCACGGCACCAATAACCGCGACGGCTCCGGCCGCCGCGGCATCACCGGCGCCGTCCACAACCCCTGGCAGAAGCTCCGCGACGGCTTCGACCAGGCCGGCTGGCTCAACCTCAACAACGCCCGCGGCCGCCTCACCGTCGCCGGCCTCGACCTCGCCTTCACCGGGCTCGACGACCCGCACATCCGCCACGACGACTACGCCGCGGTCGCCGGCGGCCCCGACCCGGACGCCGACCTCTCGCTCGCCGTCGTCCACGCCCCCTACCTCCGCTCGCTGGACGCCTTCACCGCCGACGGCTACCCGCTGATCCTGGCCGGCCACACCCACGGCGGCCAGCTCTGCATCCCCTTCTACGGCGCGCTCGTCACCAACTGCGACCTGGACACCGACCGCGTCAAGGGCCTCTCCACCCACACCGCCGCCGGCCACCGCTCCCACCTCCACGTCTCCGCCGGCTGCGGCACCAACCGCTACACCCCCGTCCGCTTCGCCTGCCCCCCCGAAGCCACCCTCCTCACCCTCACCCCGACCAGCCGCTAAACCGGATTTCGTCTCCGGCCCCACCTCCTGTAGAGTTCTACTCGTTGCGCCGGACACGGAGAGCAACACAGCAGGACCGGGGTATAGCGCAGCTTGGTAGCGCGCTTCGTTCGGGACGAAGAGGCCGTGGGTTCAAATCCCGCTACCCCGACTTCGTAAGTGCAGGCAAGGGCCCTGCCGGAGAAATCCGGCAGGGCCCTTCCTCGTTTTCCGGCGGAAGGGGCGGGCGTGACGGCGGCTCAGGTGGCGGAGATCTGCGCGAAGGCGGGGCGGCTCAGGGTCAACAGGCGGGAGGGGCTGCCGGGCCGGCACCAGCCGATCCTGCTGCTGTGGGCGATCCGGCGGGCGGCGGAGGGGCGGGAGCGGCTGACGCGCTGGCACGAGGTGCGGGCGGAGTTGGCGGAGGTGCTCGCGGAGTACAACCGGGAGGGGGCGGGCCCGACGCCGGAGTACCCGTTCCTGGGGCTGCGCGGGTCGGGGCTGTGGGAGGTCCACGGCCCGGCGGGCGAGGAGGTTCCGCGGGCCCGTGGCCGCCTGCCGAAGGCCTGGCTGGACGAGCACGATCCGCAGGGCGGGCTGGTTCCCGAGGTGTACGCGTTGATGGCGGCGGACCCGGCGGCCCGGATGCGGGTGGCGGACCGGGTGGTGGACGGGTACTTCGACGGCCAGGTGCCGGTGGGGCTGATGCCGGACGCCGGAGCACGGCCGGCGGACGAGGAGGACGACCGGGTGCCGGCGGGGCGGGCGGAGCCGAGCCGGGTGGAGCGGGCGGTCTCCCGGGTGCTGCGGGACGGCGCGGTGGCGGAGTACGTGAAGCGGGCGCACGACTTCCACTGCCAGGTGTGCGGCGTCCGGCTGGAGGCGCCGGACGGGGGCTACGCGGAGGGCGCGCACATCCGGGCGCTGGGGCGGCCGCACCGCGGGCCGGACGTGGTGGGGAACGTGCTCTGCCTCTGCCCCAACCACCACGTGCTGTTCGACCTCGGGATGTTCACGGTCACCGCGGAGCTGGGCGTGGTGGACCGCGCGACCGGAGCGGAGACCGGGCGGCTGCGGGAGGCGCCGCGGCACCGGGTCGGCCGGGAGTTCCTGGCGTACCACCGCGAGTTCCACGGCGGGGGCGCGACGGGGTGAGGGGCGGGCCCGGCTGATGGGCCGTCAGGGGGGGAGGCTGGGCCGTTCCGGTGAGTCGGGGGCGGAGGGGGCGGGTTATCGGATGCGGGGTGGGGCCGGGGGCCGGAGGGTGGGAGGGGTGGGCTCCGGTGGGCGGGGCCGGCGGAGGAGGCTGGTGGATGAGCGCGGCTGAGGTGCCGGAGCCCGGGGGCGGGGCGGCGGCGGTGGCGGTGACGAAGGCGAAGGCGGTGGCCGCGCCGAGGATGACCTGGGTGACGCTGGCGCTGATGACGACCAGTTCGGTGGCGAGTCTGCGGTCCTCGCCGACGATGGCGGTGTACGGGCTGGCCTGCGTGTTCCTGTACGTGGTGCCGGCGATCGTGTTCCTGCTGCCGACGGCGCTGGTCTCGGCGGAGCTGGCCTCGGGCTGGGAGGGCGGCGTCTACAACTGGGTGGCGCAGGGCCTGTCGAAGCCGCTCGGCTTCCTCGCGGTGTGGTGCCAGTTCGCGATGACGATCTTCTACTACCCGAGCCTGCTGGCGTACGTGGCGAGCACGATCGCGTACGTGGTGGACCCGAGCCTGGCCAGCAACGGCCTCTACACCGCGATCGTGATCATGGTCCTGTACTGGACGGGCGTGTGGGTCTCCTCGCGCGGGACGGGCGCGGTGGCCGGTCTGGCCTCCTGGGGCCTGATCATCGGGACGCTGATCCCGGGCGCGCTGCTGGTGCTGCTGGGCTTCGTGTTCCTGGGGCAGGGCAACGACTCGGCGGCGCCGATGGACACCGGGCACCTGCTGCCGGCCTGGACGGGCCTGGCCAGCCTGGTGCTGATCGTCAACAACTTCCTGAGCTACTCGGGCATGGAGATGAACGCGGTGCACGTCTCCTCGCTGAAGAACCCGGGCAAGGAGTTCCCGCGCTCGATGTTCATGGCGGTCGGCATGGTGCTGCTGATCTTCATCCTGCCCGCGCTGGCGATCAGCTGGGTGGTGCCGGCCGACCAGCTGTCGCTGACGGCGGGCGTGATGCAGGCCTTCGACGCGTTCTTCCAGTACTTCCACATCGGCTGGCTGACGCCGCTGATCGCGGTCGGCCTGGTGGCGGCCTCGCTGGGCGGCATGCTGACCTGGCTGGCCGGCCCGTCGAAGGGCCTGCTGATGATCTCTCGTCAGGAGGGCTACCTGCCGCCGTCGCTGCAGAAGCTGAACAAGCACGGCATCCAGCAGAACATCCTGGTCGCGCAGGGCGTGCTGACCACCGCCATCGCGCTGATGTACGCGCTGATCCCGGACGTGTCCAGCGTGTACTGGATCTTCTCGGTGATCACCACGCAGGTGTACCTGATCGTCTACCTGCTGATGTTCGCGGCCGCGATCCGGCTGCGGAAGACCCAGCCGGACCATCCGCGCGGCTACCGGGCCCCGGCGCTGGTCGTGCTGTGCGTGGTGGGCCTGCTGGCCTCGGCGGCGGCGATGGCGATCGGCTTCGTGCCGTCCTCGCAGTTCGGCGGCGGCAGCGTGTGGTCGTACATCGGGATCGTCGGCGGCGGCCTGCTGCTGCTGGGCGTGATCGTCCCGTTCGCGTTCCTGAAGGCCAGCAAGCCGGAGTGGCGCGACCCGGCGGCGGCCGCGGCGATCGAGGCGGAGGCGGCATGAGCACCCGGATGGCCTCCCAGCACAGGTGGATCTACATCGGCGCGATCGTGGTGCTGGTCGCCATGGCGGTGGTCGGCCTGCTGAGCTTCACCCAGCAGCACGCCACCAACGAGGCGTACCGGAAGGCCGACGAGCTGATCGGCAAGCTGGAGGCGGCCGGCTACCCGGCGCCGGACCGCAGCCAGATCGCCCGGACCCTGGGCACCGACGGCGGCGCGGTGTGCGCGGACCCGGGCAGCGCGCTGAACCGCGCGCTGCAGCGGGTGCAGCTGTCGAACGGGGCGGGCGGCCCCGGGCAGCGGCCGATCATCGCCAACGCCCGGACGGTCGCGGCCGGTTCGATCGTACTGAGCGTCTACTGCCCGGACCGACTGCCCGAGTACCAGGAAACGATCAAGGACTACAAGACCGATGACACGGTCAAGAACTGACGGACCGCCGAGGAGCTGCCGCCGATGACCACCGACACCGAACTCGCCGCGCGGATCGCGGCCCTGATGCCCCGGGCCAAGGCCGACCTGGCCGAACTGGTCGCCATCCCCTCGGTCGCCGACCCGCGCCAGCAGCCGCCGGAGCGCTGCCGGGAGGCCGCCGAGTGGGTGGCCGCCGCGTTCACCGACGCCGGCCTGCGCGACGTCCGGCTGGTCGAGACCCCGGACGGCAGCCACGCCGTCCTCGGGCACCGGCCGCCGCCGCCGGGCGCGCCGACGGTGCTGCTGTACTGCCACTACGACGTGCAGCCGCCGCTGGACGACGCCGCCTGGACCACCCCGCCGTTCGAGCTGACCGAGCGGGACGGCCGCTGGTACGGGCGCGGCACCGCGGACTGCAAGGGCAACGTCGTCATGCACCTCACCGCGCTGCGGGCGCTCGGCGACGACCTGCCGGTCGGGATCAAGCTGGTCGCCGAGGGCTCCGAGGAGCAGGGCACCGGCGGCCTGGAGGCGTACGTCCCGCAGCATCCCGAGGACCTGCACGCGGACGTGCTGCTGGTCTGCGACACCGGCAACGCGGCGGTCGGGGTGCCGACCGCGACCACCTCGCTGCGCGGCCTGGCGAACGTGGTGGTCACGGTGCGGACGCTGGAGTCGGACATGCACTCCGGGATGTTCGGCGGCCCCGCCCCGGACGCGCTGGCCGCGCTGATCCGGACGCTCGACTCGCTGCGCGACGCCGACGGCGGGACGGCGGTCAAGGGCCTCGCCGCGGACGGCAGTTGGAGCGGCGTCGGGTACGACGAGCAGCAGTTCCGGGCGGACGCCGGGGTGCTGGACGGGGTCGCGCTGACCGGCTCCGGGACGGTCGCGGACCGGCTCTGGGCCCGTCCCGCGGTCACCGTGCTGGGCATCGACTGCGCGCCGGTGGTCGGCTCGGCCGCCGCGATCCCCGGCACGGCCCGGGCCCGGGTCAGCCTGCGGGTGCCGCCCGGCATGGACCCGGGTGCCGCGCAGGACGCGCTGACCGCGCACCTGGTCGCGGCCGCGCCGTGGGGCGCGCAGGTCACGGTGGAGCCGGAGTCGAAGGGTTCGCCGTTCGAGGCCGCCACCGACGGCCGGGCGTACGCGGCGCTCGACCGGGCCGCGCGGGAGGTGTACGGGAAACCGCTTTCCTTCCTCGGGCAGGGCGGCTCGATCCCGCTGTGCAACGTGCTGGCCGCGCAGTACCCGGAGTCGGAGATCATCCTGATGGGCGTGGAGGAGCCGCGCTGCCTGATCCACGCGCCCAACGAGAGCGTCGACCCGTCCGAGATCCAGCACATGGCCCAGGTCGAGGCGCTGTTCCTGCGCCACTACGCGACCGCCGGCCGCTGACCCGAGCCCCGATCCGAGCCCCCGACCCGAGCCGCCGACCCGAGGGAGCGTCATGCCCGCGCCGTTCACCACCGCCGACTTCCAGGCCCGGATGGCCCGCGCCGCGACCGCCGCCGCGGACGCCGGGCTCACCGGACTGGTCGTCACCCCCGGCCCCGACCTGCAGTACCTGACGGGCTACCGGCCGACCGCGATGACCGAGCGCCTGACCGCGCTGGTGATCGCGGCCGGGGTCGAACCCGTGCTACTGGTGCCGGTGCTGGAGCGCCCGGACGCCGAGCGGGCGCCGGGCGCGGAGGCCGTCCGGACGGCCGACTGGACCGACGGCCAGGACCCGTACGCGGCGCTCGCGCCGTACCTGGACCCGGACGGCCGGTACGGGATCTCCGACAATGCCTGGGCGATGCACCTGCTCGGCCTCCAGCAGGCGCTGCCCGGCAGTTCGTACGCCTCGCTGACCTCGGCGCTGCCGATGCTGCGGGCGGTGAAGGACCACGACGAGTTGGAGCGGCTGGCCGCCGCCGGGGCGGCCGCCGACCTGGCGTACGGGGAGATCCTGGGGGTGCCGTTCGCCGGGCGGACCGAGAACCAGGTGGCCGCCGACCTGGCCGCGCTGCTGACGAAGCACGGGCACAGCCAGGTCGACTTCACCGTGGTCGGGTCCGGCCCGAACGGTGCCAACCCGCACCACGAGGCCGGGGACCGGGTGATCCAGCACGGCGACACCGTGGTGCTGGACTTCGGCGGCCTGAAGGAGGGCTACGGCTCCGACACCACCCGGACCGTCTTCGTCGGCACCGAGCCGCCGGCCGAGGTGCTGGCCGTCCACGACCTGGTGCGGCGCGCCCAGCAGGCCGCGTTCGACGCCGTCGCGCCCGGGGTGACCTGCCAGGAGATCGACCGGGTCGCCCGCAAGGTGATCACCGACGGCGGGTACGGCGAGTACTTCGTGCACCGGGTCGGCCACGGCATCGGGCTGACCACCCACGAGCCGCCGTACATGGTGGAGGGCGAGACCCAGGTGCTGGTGCCCGGCATGTGCTTCTCGATCGAGCCGGGGATCTACCTGCCCGGCCGGTTCGGCGTCCGGATCGAGGACATCGTGACGGTCACCGAGGACGGCGGGCTGCGGTTCAACGGGACGCCGCACGAGCTGGCCTTCGTGAACTAGCCGGGTGCGGACCGGAGGGCCGCCGGGAGGCGGCCCTCCGTCAGGTCGGCAGGTGGAACGCGCGGCGCAGTTCGGAGAGCAGCGCGCGCAGGGCCGGCGGCGGGGACGGCCGGTTGACCAGGGCGAGCAGCGCCGGGACGGTCAGGTCGGTGACGGGGACGGGGACCAGGGCCGGGAACGCGGCGGCCATCGAGCGGCTGAGCACGGCGACGCCGAGGCCGCGGGTCGCCAGGTCGGCGATCGCGGCGGCGGCGGTGGCCTGCAGGGCGATGCGCGGGGTCAGGCCGCGGGCGGCGCAGCCGCGGTCGAGGACGGTGCGCAGGCCGGTGCCGGGCGGCATGCAGATCAGCGGGTGGGCGAGGAGCGCGGCGAGCGTGGTGCCGCCGGTGTCCAGCGGGTGGCCGGGCGGGACGGCGGCGACCAGGGGTTCGCTGATCACGGTGTGCGCGTCCAGGCCCTCGGGGGTGTCGGCGGCGCGGCCGATCAGCGCCAGGTCGAGGGTGCCCGTCCGGACGGCCTCGGTGAGCTGCTCGGAGTCGTCCTCCAGCAGGGCGAGTTCGACGCCGGGGTGGGCCCGGTGGAAGGCCGCCAGGCCGTCGAACAGCGGGGTGAGGGTGCAGCCCGCGACCATGCCGATCCGCAGGCTGCCGCGGATCAGGTCGGTGACCTCGCCGACCGCCTGCCCGACCGCGCGGGCGGCGGCCAGCGCCTGCCGGGCGTGTTCCAGGGCGGCCTTGCCGGCGACGGTGAGGGTGACGGCGCGGGTCGAGCGGTCGAACAGCTCGGCGCCCAACTCCCGTTCCAGCTGCCGGATCTGGGCGCTGACCCCGGACTGGCTGATGTGCACCCGCTCGGCGGCGCGGGTGAAGTTGCGCTCCTCGGCGACGGCGAGGAAGTACTCCAGCTGCCTCAGTTCCATGAGTAGGAATTCTAGCTCGGAGCACAACCAGCTGTTGGATTTCTGATCGGAACGGCGGAAGACTGGAGGAACAGGAAGCGACCGGGACCACGGAGGCTGGAATGAGCGAGTACGAGAAGGCGATGGCGCCGGAGGACCTGACCCGGCTGTTCGTGGAGCGCTCCAACGCGGGCGACGCCGCCGGGGTGGCCGCCCTCTACGAGGAGCACGCCGTGATGGCCTACCCGCCCGGGCAGTTCACCGTCGGGCGGGCCGCGATCCAGGCGCTCTGGGAGCGGGTGCTGGCGCACCGCCCGCAGTTCGCCCCCGAGCCGCCGCTGCCCACGCTCGCCGCCGACGGCATCGCGCTGACCTCCACCCCGCCGAAGGACGGCACCGGCGCCCGGGCCCAGGTCGTCCGGCAGCAGCCCGACGGCAGTTGGCTGCGGCTGCTCGACCAGCCGGAGTTCCAGCAGCCGCAGAGCTGACGGCGGCGGGACCGTGACGGGCCGACGGCCGTGACGGTCCGTCAGCGGGTGCGGCGGCGGGTGCGGCGGCGGGTGCGTCAGCGGGTGCGGCGGCGGTAGTCGGCCGGGGTGGTGGCGAGGGCCCTGGCGAAGGCCCGGCGCATCGCCTCGGCCGAGCCGTAGCCGCAGGAGCGGGCGATCTGCTCGACGCCGTCGCGGGAGTCCTCCAGTCGGCGGCGGGCCGCCTCCAGGCGGGCGCTCGCCACGTAGCGGCCGGGGGTGACGCCGACGTCCGCCGTGAACACCCGGGCGAACTGCCGGGGCGAGAGGGCCGCCCGGCGGGCCAGCGCCTCCACCGAGAGGTCGTCCTCCGGGTGCTCGGTGATCCAGCGCTGCACCTCGCGCAGCCGGTCCCGCTCGGCCAGCTGGGCCGACAACTGGGTGGAGAACTGGGCCTGCCCGCCCGGGCGGCGCAGGAACACCACCAGGGTGCGGGCGATCGCGAGCGCCGCCTCCCGACCGAGGTCCTGCTCGACCAGGGCCAGCGACAGGTCGATGCCCGCCGTCACCCCCGCCGAGGAGAAGAACCGCCCGTCCCGGACCCAGATCGGCTCCGGGTCGACCGTCAGCTCCGGGTGGCGGGCGGCCAGTGCCGCGGCGTGGCGCCAGTGCGTGGTCACCCGGCGGCCCGCCAGCAGGCCCGCCTCGGCGAGCAGGAAGGTGCCGGTGCAGACCGACACCACCCGCTCGGCGCCCGCCGCCAACTCGGCCAGCCGGGGCGGCAGTTCCGTGCCCGGTCGGCGCGCGCCGCTGCCGCCGGGCACCACCAGGGTGTGCACCGGCCCGGCCGCCGCGAGGTCCCCGTCCGGCAGCATCCGCAGGCCGCTGGACGCCCGGACCGGTGCCCCGCCGGGCGAGGCGGTGGTCACGGTGTACGCCGGGCCGCCGCCGCTGAACACCTCCAGCGGGCCGGTGACGTCGAGGCTCTGCACGCCGTCGAACAGGGCGATCAGGACGCTGCGGGTCTGCATCCTCCCAGGATGGCGGGGCCGGAAGGTGGCAGCAAGGACACGGACCCCACCTTTCCTGCCATGCCCGCCGGTACTCAGGGGCGCAGTTGCTTGTAGTAGTGGGCGGTGTCGGCGAGCACCCCGTCCGGGGTGGCGGCGTGGCCCGGGACGGTGCCGAACGGGGTCCAACCCGCCGTCCGGTACAGGTGCTCGGCGGGGCTGCCGGCCTGGGTGTCGAGCAGCAGCAGGGTGAGGCCCGCCGCGCGGGCGGCGTCCTCGGCGTGCGTCAGCAGGCGGCGGCCCAGGCCCGCGCCGCGGGCGTCCCGGTGCACCAGCAGCTTCACCAGCTCGGCCCGGTGCCGGCCGTTCGGCTTCGACTCGCGGACCAGCGCGACCGTCCCCAGCACGCGGCCGGCGCCGTCCCGGGCGACCCAGAGCAGGCGGCTGCCGTCCGCGACCGACGGGCGCAGCGAGGCCCACCAGGCGGCGGCCTCCTGCCGGGTGGCAGCCGCCAGGAAGCCGACCGAGGCGCCGTCGGCGACGGCGTCCAGCAGCAGGGCGGCGAGGCCGTCGCGGTGGGCGTCCAGGCCGTCGGCGGAGAGCAGGCGCAGGTCGGTGCTCACGGCAGCACCACCGCGACCAGGTAGCGGACCGGCTCCGGCCCGGGGCAGTGGAACTCGGAGCCGCCGTACAGCCGGAAGCGCAGGCAGTCCCCCGGCGCGAGGTCGTGCGGGCCGTCGTCGAGGGTCAGCCGCAGAGCGCCCTCCAGCACCCACAGGTGCTGCTCCAGCCCGGGGACGGGCGGCCCGTCGTACGCCACGGTGGCCCCCGGGAGGAGAGTGCCCTCGACCAGTTCGGCGCGCAGGCCCGGGTGCGGCGGCGAGACCGAGCGCCGGGAGAACCCCGCCTCCCGGTCCTGCCAGACCGGCTGCTCGGCCGCCCGGAGCAGGCCCGGCGGCTCGGCCTCCACCTCGGCCAGCAGCCGGGACATCGTCCGGCCGTACGCCGCGCACAGGCGGCCCAACTGGGCGGCGGTGGGGCTCAGTTCGGCGCGCTCCAGGCGGGAGAGGGTGGAGCGGCTGACGGCGCTGCGGGCGGCGAGGTCGTCGAGCGACCAGCCGCGGTCGGCGCGCAGCGCGGCGAGGCGGGCGGCGAGGCGGTGGTCGGCGTCGCCGGAAGGATCGGTTCTCACATCAGGGACACTATCCCATGTGTGGGACGGGTAGGGAGAGAGGCCGCCGCCGGGGCGCCCACCCGGCGGGAATCGCGGGTGTGAAGTGTGGTTACCGTGGGGGGGTGTACCGGTTCCTGTTCAGCCCGCGGTGGCTCGTCGGCACGGTCGTCGCGGTGGCGGCGATCGTGGTCTGCCTGATGCTCGGGACGTGGCAGTTGGGGCGGTTCGAGTCGCGGGTGTCGACGCACCAGGAGAACGGGAAGGCCGCGGCGGGGGCCGCGCAGGCCGAGGTGCGGCCGTTCGCGGCGGTGCTGCCGGACGGCGCGGCGAAGGTCGGGACGGACACGGTGGGCAGCCCCGTGCGGGTGACCGGCTCGTACGACGGGGCGCACCAGCTGCTGGTGCCGGGCCGGACGGTGGAGGGGCGGCAGGGGTACTACGTGCTGACGCCGCTGCTGACCGACGGGGGCCGGGCGGTGGCCGTGGTGCGCGGCTGGGCGGCGGGCCGGCCCGGGACGGCGCCCGAGGTGCCGGGCGGGCAGGTGAGCGTGACGGGCCGGCTGCAGGCGCCGGAGAACAGCGGCAGCGGCGGCGCGGTCGCGGGCGGCCTGCCGGCCGGGCAGCTGGGGACGATCAACCCGGCGACGCTGGTGAACGTGCTGCCGTACCCGGTGTACGACGGCTGGGTGGCGGCGGACGACGTCCCGGCGGGGCTGACGGCGGTGCCGACGGTGCAGCCACAGGGCGGGGACGGGCTGAGCCTGCGGGCGTTCCAGAACCTGGGCTACACGCTGGAGTGGTTCGTCTTCGCCGGGTTCGTGGTGTTCATGTGGTTCCGGCTGGTGCGCCGCGAGGCGGAGGCCGCCCAGGACCGGGCCCTCGGACTGGACCCGGCCCTGGACTGACGCCCCGTCAGCGCTTGCTCGGGCTGGGCAGCGGCTTCGCCGAGGGCCCGGCCGAGGGCTTCCCGCCCGGGGTGCTCGGGGCACTCGGGGTGCCGCAGGGCACCGGCGGGGCGGCCGGGGCGGCGGACCCGCCCGCCGTCGGGGCGGCGGTGCCGGTGACCGGCGGCGCGCCCGGCGTGGGGCAGGAGTCGAAGGAGCCGAACGAACCGGGCGCGGGCGACGGGTTGCCGCAGTCGTCGACGTAGTCGTCGGTGCGGGTGGAGCCGCTGGTGCGGTGGTGGTAGTGGTGCACCACCGTGGTGCCGCCGGTGTAGTGCGGGGTGGTCCCCGAGCTGTTCGAGCCGCCGGACGTGGACTTGGACTTGCTGCCGGAGCCGCTGGAACTGCCGGAGCCGCTGGAGCCCTTGGAACTGCGGCCGCTGCTGCTACTGCTGCCGCCGCTCTTGCTCTTGGCGAGCACCGTCAGCCCGGTGTCGGAGTTGGGCGCGCCGGCGGCCTGCACGCAGCCGTGCCGGTCGCGGTCGGAGGAGCAGCCCGCGGCGGTCAGCAGTACGACGCAGACCGCGGCGGCGGCCAGCACGGCGCGCCCACCCATCAGTTCTTCCCCTCGTCGGCCGGCCGACCGGTCATCGGACGGTCCCGGGCGCCAGGTGGCGCCGGACGAAGTCGATCTCCAGCCGGAGCTGCTTGATCCGCTCGTCGACGACGAGCGAACCGTGCCCGGCATCGTAGCGGTAGACCTCGTGGGCCTTGCCCAGCTCCTCCAGCCGGTGGACGTAGTTGTCGATCTGCCGGATCGGGCAGCGCGGGTCGTTGACGCCGGCCGAGATGTAGACCGGGGCCTTGACCTGCTCGACGTACGTCAGCGGGGAGGAGGCCCGCCAGCGGTCGGGGACCTCCTCGGGGGTGCCGCCGAACAGCGTGCGGTCCAGGGACTTCAGCGCCTCCATCTCGTCGGCGTAGGCGGTCAGGTAGTCGGCGACCGGGACGGCGGCCAGGCCGAGCGTCCAGTGGTCGGGCTGGGTGCCGAGGCCGAGCAGGGTGAGGTAGCCGCCCCAGGAACCGCCGGAGAGGACCAGCCGCTCCGGGTCGGCGAGGCCGCTCTCCACCGCCCAGGCGCGGACCGCGCCGATGTCCTCCAGCTCGATCAGGCCGACCCGCTCGGTGAGGGCGTCGGTCCACGCCTGCCCGTAGCCGGTGGAGCCGCGGTAGTTGACCCGGACGACGGCGAAGCCGTGGTCGAGCCAGGCGGCCGGCCCGGCGGCGAAGGAGTCGCTGTCGTGGTGGGTCGGGCCGCCGTGCACCTCGAAGACGGTGGGGTGCGGGCCGTCCCCGGCCGGGCGCTGGACCAGCGCGTGCACCCGGCCGCCGGGGCCCTCCACCCAGACGTCCTCGACCGGGACCGAGCCGGGCGGGACCGGGCCGGGGGCGCGCAGCACGACCGCGCCGGAGGTGGAGCGGACCGCGGACGGCTCGGCGGCCGAGGACCAGAGGAACTCGACGGTGCCGTCGGGGCGGGCGGTGGCGCCGGAGACGGTGCCGCGCGGGGTGTCCAGCCGGGTCAGCGCGCCGCTGCCGAGGTCGTAGGAGAACAGCTCCGAGCGGGCCTCGTACTCGTGCTCGATCAACAGCGCCCGGGCGTCCGGCCGCCACTGCGCGGACAGGTCGCCGGGGAACTCCCGGCCCTGCTCGTCGCGGAGGCCGAGTTCGGTCTCGGCGCCGGTGGCGACGTCCCAGAGCATCGGCTCCCAGCGGCCGCGGCGCTGGTGCGCGACCAGCAGCCGGGTGTCGCCGGGGGCGGGGGCGAAGCCCAGGCAGGCGACGCCGCGCGGCTCGGCGCGGCCGGTGACCTCGTCCAGTTCGGCGACGGTGGCGCCGTCCGCCAGGCGCAGCACCCGGATCGCCGAGTGCATCGCGTCGCCGTGCTCGGTGTGGTCGACGGCCAGCAGGGCGCTGTCGTGCGAGAGGTCGCCGACGCCGCCGTACTCGGCGTGCTGGTAGACCACCTCGGGCTCGGCCGCGCCGGGGCGGAGCAGGTGGAGGGTGGTGCCCTCGTCGTCGGTGGAGGTGCCGACCACCACGGTGCCGTCGCGGCCGAGCGCCAGGCCGGCCGAGTAGGCGGCGGGGACGCCCGGGGCGGCCTCCAGGTCGGGGCCGCCCGCGAAGGGCTGGCGGCGCCAGACGCCGAACTCGTCGCCGTCGGTGTCGTCGAACCACCAGATCCACTCGCCGTCGGGGGCGAGTTCGGCGTCGGTGGTGCCGCTCCGGCGGTCGGTGACCCGGCGGTGCTCGTCGGTGGCCCGGTCCCACGCGTACACCTCGTAGGTGCCGGTGGCGTTGGACACGTACAGCGCCCGGTCAGGTGCCTCGTCCGCCCATTCGGGCAGCGAGACCCGCGCCGCCCGGAACCGCTGCTCCCACGCCGGAACGACGTTCGTCTGCTCGTTCATGCACCCATCCAACCCGATACCGGGAGTGATCGGAACGGGGACGCCGAATGGTCGGGACACGCAGCGGATGCGGTGCGGCTCCTGACGGTCTATCAACGGGAAAGGTACATATACGGACAGAACGACCCGGAGGAGTCCGCCGTGCCCGTCCCCGCCCCCGTTCCCGCGCCCCCGTTCGACCTGCTGGACCCGCACCGCCTCGCCCGCGAACTGGGCCTGGTCGAGGAGATCGAGCAGTACCTGGCGGGCCTGCCCGCCCCCGCACCGGCCCCGGCCCCGGAGCGCTCGGAGCGCCCCGGGCACCCGGCCGCGCCCGGGAAGCCCGCCCGGCACGGCTCGGTGCGGCAGCCCTGGAACCACGGCCACCCGCTGCCCGGCCGCTCGCTGCTGGACCGGCTGGTCCGCCGCCCGGCCCGGCCGGTGGAGATCAGCGTCGCCGGGCACCTGGAGCTGACCTCCCGCTACCTGGCCGAGGCGGGCTGGACCCAGGGCGCGCTCTGGGACGGCGCCGGCCGGGTCTGCCTGCTGGGCGCGCAGACCGCCGTCCTCGCGCACGGCTACGGCACCGCCTACACCGTCCGCCGGGCCCGCGCCCAGGTGATGGAGGTGCTGCACGCCACCGGCCGGCCCGTGCCGTCCCCGGACGTCTGGAACGACCGCCCCGGGCGGCGGCAGGCCGAGGTGCACGCCCTGCTGGACAGCGCCCGCGGCCGGGCCCGCTCGCTCGGCATCTGAGCGCCGCCGGCCCGGCCTCAGCCCCGGACGGGCGCGGCCAGTCGGGCGACCCGTTCGGCCGTCGCCGACCCCGGCTCGGCGGTGTAGACGACCAGGCACAGCCCCGGCTCGCCGGGCGGGGCCAGGGTCTCGTAGCCGAAGTCGAGTTCACCGGCCAGCGGGTGCCACAGCAGCTTGCGGCCGTGCGACTTCTCGCGCACCCCGTGCCGGGCCCACAGCTCGGCGAACAGCGGGCTGCCGGCCGTGAGTTCGGCGATCAGCGCGGCCAGCGCCCGGTCCCCCGGGTACCGGCCCGCGGCCACCCGCAGGAAGGCGACGGTGTCGGCCGCGACCTGCCCGAACTCCGGGTACAGGTCCCGGCCCGCCCCGGTCAGGAAGACCTGCCGGGCGGTGTTGCGCGCCGCGGGCGGCAGCGCCGAGAACCCCAGCACGGCGTCGCCCGGGGCGTTCCAGGCCAGCACGTCCATGCACCGGCCCAGCACGAACGCGGGCGAGCCCAGCGCGTCCAGCACCAGCCGCAGCCCCGGGCGGACCTCCTCCGGCCCCGGCCGGGGCGCCTCCCGCGGCGGCCGGGCCAGCGCGTGCAGGTGGCCCCGCTCGACGCCGTCCAGCCGCAGCACCCGGGCCACCGCGTCCAGCACCTCGGCCGACACCCCGTCGCCCCGGCCCTGCTCCAGCCGGACGTAGTAGTCGACGCTCACCCCGGCCAGCTGCGCGACCTCCTCCCGGCGCAGCCCCGGCACCCGGCGGCGCCGGCCGTGCTCGGGCAGGCCCAGCTCGGACGGCCGGACCGCGGCCCGGCGCTGCCGCAGGAACTCCCCCAGTGCTGCACTCATGGGCCGACCCTACGGCGGCCGCGAGGGTGGGACCGGCGGACCCAGGAAAAGTTCAGCCCTGGGCGGGACCACGGGCGCGGACCAGACTCGTCGGTGCGCACCGGCGCGCAAACCCGGAGAACGGAACAGGAGCACCACCCATGCGGTACGACACCCTGAACACCCGAACCGCCGTCGTCACCGGGGCCGCCAGCGGCATCGGCGAGGCCACCGCCCGCCGGCTCGCCGCCGACGGGGCCCGGGTCGCCCTGCTGGCCCGGCGCGCCGACCGGCTGGCCGCCCTCGCCGCCGAACTCGGCCCGAACGCCCTGCCGGTGGCCGCCGACGTCACCGACCAGGACTCCGTGGACGCCGCCCGGGAGCGGGTCGCCGCGGCGTTCGGGCCGGTCGACCTGGTGGTCAACGCGGCCGGGGTGATGCTGCCGAACCCGGTCGACGACGGCCGGATCGACGAGTGGACCCGGATGCTCGACACCAACGTCACCGGCGTGCTGCGGGTGATCCGCGCCTTCGGCCCCGACCTGGTCGCGGCCGCCGCGGCCGGCGCCACCGCCGACCTGGTCACCGTCTCCTCGATCGGCGCGCACGTGGTCTTCCCCGGCTACGCGGTGTACGGCGCCACCAAGGCCGCCCTCACCCAGCTCGCGGCCGGGCTGCGCACCGAGTACGGCCCGCGCGGCGTCCGGGTCACCAACATCGAGCCCGGCCTGACCGACACCGAACTCGGCTCGCACATCGACAACCCGGCGCTCGGCCCGGACGGCCAGCTCGGCGCGATGTTCGACGCCATCGGCCCGCTCGCCCCCGCCGACGTCGCCGACCTGGTCGGCTACGCCGCCAGCCGCCCCCGCCACGTCAACCTGCGCCACCTGGTGGTGCTCCCGACCCGGCAGGCCTGAGGACCCGGCAGGACCGAGGGCCCGCCAGGCCTGAGGACCCGTCAGTCTCCGTCAGGCGCCCTGGGTCGGGCTCGGGGCCGCACCCGCCGGGACGGGGGCCGGCTCCGGGCCGGTGAAGTAGACGGTGCCGCCGCAGTCGGACGGCAGCGCGGTGGTGGCGGCCGGGGCGGTGGCCCGGTCGGGCACGTAACCGAGGACCGGGCCGGTCGGCGGGGTCGGGCCGGGCGTCGGGCCGGGCGTCGGGGTGCCGGTCGGGCTGGGGTCGGCCGCGACGGCCGTCAGCGGCTGCGCCGGGCCCGGGTCGGCGGCGGGCGCGGCGAGGGAGGCCGCGGCCGGCACGGGCTGGGTGCTGCTCGGCCCGCTGGGCGTCGTCGTGGGGTCGCCGCAGCGGGTCGGCACCCAGGCGAAGCGCACCAGGTAGGCGCTGCCGGGGCCGAGCAGCAGCCCGGACGGCAGGGCGGCCGGGTCGGCCAGTGAACCGGCCGGGTCGCCGACGGTGTGCGCGAGCAGTTGGACGCCGGTGGCGGCGCCCGCGAGGTCGAGCCGCCCCGGGCCCTGGACCCGGCAGGCGCGGGCGGTGGTGTTGGTCAGCTGGAACCAGCCGTAGACCCGGCCCGCCGGATCGGCCACCGCCTGCTGGGCCGCGGCCCGGCCGAGGTCGGCGGGCTCGCAGGCCGGCACCGCGGCGGCCGTGCCGGGGCCGGGCTCGGTGGAGGTGCTCGCCGCGGGGCTCGCGCCGCCGCCCGGGCCGATCACGGGTTCGCCGGTGCCGGAGTGCGGGTGGGCGCTGCGGCCGCCGGCGGAGGGGGTGGGGCCGGGCGGCGGCGCGGGCACGGCCGGGCCGCCCGCCGGGTCGCCGGACAGGTCGAACGGCCCGGTGGCGTTCACCACCGGCAGCACCGCGACGGCGGCGGCCAGCACCGCGGCACCGCCCAGCGCCCGCCGCCGGGCGGCCCGGCGGCGCGGCACGGCGGTGCGCAGCCGGGGCAGCGCGCCGGGCCCGGGCTCGACGGCGGCGACGGCGCGGTGCAGACGGGCGCGGAGCTGGTCCTCGGTCAGTCCGGCCCCGGGGTCGGGGCGGTGGGGTTCACTCATCGCCGGTCTCCAGCCGCACCCGGAGGGCGGCGAGTCCGCGCGAGCCGTACGCCTTGACGGAGCCGACGGAGATGCCGAGCACCTCGGCGACCTGGGCCTCCGTCAGGTCGGCGTAGTAGCGCAGCACCAGCACCTCCCGCTGACGGCGTTGCAACCCCCGGAGCGCGGCCTTCAGTGCGTCGCGCTCCAGCGCATCGTAGGCCCCTTCTTCTGCACTGGCCATGTCAGGCATCGGCTTGGGCAGCAGCCGCAGGCCGAGCAGGCGGCGGCGGAGCGTGGACCTGGACAGGTTGACCACGGTCTGCCGCAGGTAGGCGAGGGTCTTCTCCGGGTCACGGACCCGGCGCCGGGCGGCGTGCACCCGGATGAAAGCCTCCTGCACGACGTCCTCGCACGAGGACAGGTCGTCGAGCAGCAGGGCGGCGAGCCGCAGCAGTGAACGGTAGTGGGCCCGGTAGGTGTCGGTGAGCTGGTCGACGCTGGCCCCGGTCGCGTCCGCTGCCGCCGCAGCAAAGCCCATCCGACTACCGGCCCGCCGGGCCGCCCCGGGCAGGGTGAACGCCACCGCCGCCCCCGTCACGTTCCTCACGCTGGTTGGACACACGAACCCCTGTCCTGGTTGCCCCCGCCGGAGGACGTTCTCCGACGGATTCGACGGAGAGGAAATCCCCCTCCGGAGCACACCCGCTCCGAAGGGGGATTCTGGCAGACCCGGCGGACGGGCCGGGTCCGCTTCACCCGTCCCGCACACAACCGTCGCGCTGTGCGGACCCCGGCTCAGCGGCCGGTGCCGCCGTAGACGATCGCCTCGTCGCCCGTGCTGTCCAGGCCGAACGCGGAGTGCACGGCGCGGACGGCCTCCGGCACGTCCTCCGCACGGGTGACCACCGAGATCCGGATCTCCGAGGTGGAGATCAGCTCGATGTTGACGCCCGCCTCGGACAGCGCCTCGAAGAAGGTCGCGGTGACGCCCGGGTTGGACCGCATGCCCGCGCCGACCAGCGAGATCTTGCCGATCGCGTCGTCGAAGCGCAGCGACTCGTAGCCGATGCCCTCCTTGACCCGGTTCAGCGCGTCGATCGCCTTCTGGCCCTCGTTGGTGGGCAGCGTGAAGGAGATGTCGGTCAGGCCGGTGGCTGCGGCCGACACGTTCTGCACGACCATGTCGATGTTGACCTCGGCATCCGCGATCGCGCGGAAGATCCGGGCCGCCTCGCCCGGCTTGTCGGGCACGCCGACGACGGTGACCTTGGCCTCCGACGTGTCGTGGGCGACTCCGGAGATGATGGCCTGCTCCATCTCGCCCCCTTCGGGCTGGTTCGGGTTGGTGCCGCTGACGATCGTCCCCGGGAGACCGGAGAACGACGATCGTACGTGAATCGGGATGTTGTAGCGCCGCGCGTACTCCACACAGCGGTCGAGCAGCACCTTCGAGCCGGACGAGGCCAGCTCCAGCATGTCCTCGAAGGCGATCCAGTCGATCTTGCGGGCCTTCTTGACCACCCGCGGGTCGGCGGTGAACACGCCGTCCACGTCGGTGTAGATCTCGCAGACCTCGGCGCCCAGCGCGGCCGCCAGCGCCACCGCGGTGGTGTCCGAGCCGCCGCGGCCCAGCGTGGTGATGTCCTTGGAGACCTGCGACACGCCCTGGAACCCGGCCACGATCGCGATGTTGCCCTCGTCCAGGGCGTTGCGGATCCGACCCGGCGTCACGTCGATGATGCGGGCCTTGTTGTGGGTCGCGTCGGTGATCACGCCGGCCTGGCTGCCGGTGAACGACTGGGCGTCGAAGCCCAGCGTCCGGATCGCCATCGCCAGCAGGGCCATCGAGATGCGCTCGCCGGCCGTCAGCAGCATGTCGAACTCGCGGCCGGACGGAATGGGCGTCACCTGCTCCGCGAGCTCGATGAGTTCGTCCGTGGTGTCGCCCATCGCGGAGACCACGACGACGACCTCGTGACCGGCCTTCCTGGTGTCCACGATGCGGCGGGCGACGCGCTTGATGCCTTCGGCATCCGCGACGGACGAGCCGCCGTACTTCTGCACGACAAGGCCCACGGGGGCTCCTCGACTCGGGGTGGTAGGTCGCGGCCAGTCTAACGAGCGGGGGTGGCCCGTCCGACGCCTTTCACATGGTGAGATGCGCATATCGAACTCCGGTCACCGCCGACCGGCAGGTCTGCGGGCCCCGACCGCCCGCCCCGAAGAATCGCCGCCCGCGCCCCGGCCACCGTCCCGGATTCTTCACCGCGCCGCCCCGGGTGACTGTTGCGTCACACCGGGGCGGGCGGTCGTGCGAGGGGGCGGGCCGGTGGTCGTGCGGGCGCGCGGTCGCGGTCGTGCGGGGGGGCGTGCTCGGCTACAGGCCGAGTTCGGCGGCCATCAGGTCGCCGGCCTGCTGCTCCAACTGCTCATCCGTCAGCCCGTCGTCGTCGGTGTCCGCGCCGTCCGGCACCGCGCCCAGCGGCGAGTCCAGCCGCACGTGCGCGATCAGCGACTGCAGCGCGCGCAGCACCGCCGTGCAGGTCGAGCCCCAGTTGGACAGGTACGAGAACTGCCACCACCACAGCGCCTCGGAGACCCGGCCCTCGCGGTAGTGCGTCAGGCCGTGGCTCAACTCGCTGACCACGCCCGCCAGGTCGTCCGAGATCCGGAACGCGCTCGGCTTCTCCGGCGGCCCGTACGGGTCGAAGACCTCGTGGTAGACGTCGATCGGCGCCAGCAGTTCGGCGAGCCGCTCGCGCAGCTCCACCCCGTCCGGCTCCGGGCCGGCGTCCGGCTCGAAGCGGTCCTCCGGCAGCACGTCCTCGATCGCGCCCAGCCGGCCGCCCGCCAGCAGCAGCTGCGACACCTCCAGCAGCAGCAAGGAGATCGCGCTGCCCGGCTCGTCGCCCTTGGCCACCTCGGTGACCGCGAGCACGAAGCTCTCCACCGAGTCCGCGATCTGCACCGCGAAGTCGTCCGGGGCGTCGGTCCGGCCCAGCGGACCCGGCAGTTCAGAGGTGTCGGTACGGTCAGACATCGAGCAGTCGTCTCCCTTCGAACGCCCGGCCGAGGGTGACCTCGTCGGCGTACTCCAAGTCCCCGCCGACGGGCAGTCCGCTCGCCAGCCGGGTGACCTTCAGACCCATCGGCTTGCACAGCCGGGCCAGGTAGGTCGCGGTCGCCTCCCCCTCCAGATTGGGGTCGGTGGCCAGAATCAGCTCGGTGACCGTGCCGTCCGCGAGCCGCGTCATCAGCTCGCGGATGCGCAGGTCGTCCGGGCCGACGCCCTCGATCGGGCTGATCGCCCCGCCCAGCACGTGGTAGCGGCCGCGGAACTCGCGCGTCCGCTCGATCGCCACCACGTCCTTGGGCTCCTCCACCACGCAGACGACCGAGAGGTCGCGCCGCGGGTCCAGGCAGACCCGGCACTGCTCGGCCTCCGCGACGTTGCCGCAGACCGCGCAGAACCGGACCTTCTCCTTCACCTGCTGCAGCGCGTGCGCCAGCCGCCGGACGTCCACCGGATCGGCCTGCAGGATGTGGAAGGCGATCCGCTGGGCGCTCTTCGGACCGACCCCGGGCAGCCTGCCCAGCTCGTCGATCAGGTCCTGCACCACGCCCTCGTACACCCGCCACGCCTTCCCTCGACCGGGGACCGCACCCAGGTGCCCGTCCTCCGGTGCCATCATCCAACGAATCGGGCGTCGGACACACCGCCCGACGCCCTACTCGCGCATAAATCACACAACCCGTGCTCCGGGAGCTTCCGCTTCCGGCCGGGCGTTGAACGGCCTCGGCCGCTCTCGGCCGTCCTTGGCCGTCCTCCGCCGTTCTCCGCCGTTCTCCGCCGTCCGTGGCCCTCTTCGGCCTGTCGGCCGGGTTCAGGCCACCCGCCGGGTGCGGGCCGACGGCTGGATGCGGGCCGGTGCCCGGGTCAGAACGGCAGGCCGGGGATGCCGCCGCCGCCACCCAGGCCCTGGGTCAGCGGGCCCATCCGCTCCGCCTGGAGCTTCTGCGCGGCCGCGTTCGCGTCCCGCACCGCCGCCACCACCAGGTCGGCCAGGGTCTCGGTGTCCTCCGGGTCGACCGCCGACGGGGAGATGACCAGCGAGACCAGCTCGCCCGCACCCGTCACCGTCGCCTCGACCAGGCCGCTGCCCGCGGACCCGGACACGTGCGTCTCGGCCAGCTCCTTCTGAGCCCGGCCGAGCTCCTCCTGCATCTTCTGCGCCTGCTTCAGCAGCTGCTGCATGTTGGGCTGGCCACCAGGGAACACGGAACTCTCCTCGATCCTTCGCCACTCACGCGCCGGTCCGGACCGCCCCGGAACCCCGGGAGCGCCCGCGCCGGCACCTCGTCCCCGAGCCTACGCGGCCGCCCGTCGGCACCACGTCAGTTCGATCCGCCGGCCGACCGCTCAGCCCTGGCGGTGGTGGATCTCCTCCAGCACCGTCGCCCCCAGCTCGCGGACGATCAGCTCCTGCGCCGAGAACACGTCCTCGTTCAGGTCCGGGTCGTCCTCCTCCGGCACGTCGTCCTCCGGCGCGACCCCCGACGGGCCCTGCGCCTGCGGCACGGGTGCCGCAGGCCCGACCGGGGCCTGCCGCACCGGCGGGGCCTGCACCGGGGGCGCCACGGGCTGCTGGACGGCGGGCGGCGGGACGGGGGCGCTCGGGGCCTGCACCGGGGGCGCGGCCTGCACCGGGGCGGCCGGACGGGCCGGGGCGCCCCACCCCCCGCCCGCGGGCGGGGCGGCCGGGGCGGGCGCGGACTGCGCCGCGGGCGGGTTCGTCGCGCCCGAGGGGTCGACGATGCAGTCCACCCGCCAGTCCACGCCCAGCGCGTCCGTCAGCGCCTGCCGCAGCACGTCGTCGCTGTGGCTGCCGACGAAGCTGTCGCGGGCGCCCGCGTTCACGAACGAGACCTGCAGGGTGCTGCCGTCGAACCCCGCCACCTGGCCGTTCTGGCTCAGCAGGATCCAGGTGAACCGGCGGCGGTTCTTCACCGCCTCCAGGATCTGCGGCCACATCTGCCGGATCTGCCCCGCGCCCTGCTGGGCCGCGGCGGACGGCTGCTGGGACATCGGGGGCTGCGCGATCTGCTGGGTCACGTGCTGGGGTGCGGGCTGCGCCGCCTGCGGCTGGGCCTGCTGGGGTGCGGCGGGCTCCGGCTGCGGGGCGGGCACCGCCGGGGCCGTCGGGGCCGCCGGGGTGGCCTGGGCCGCCTGGGACGCCGGCTGCTCGCCGGGGGCGAAGCTGCGCGGGATCGGCCAGGCGCCCGGGGCGGGGCCGGCCGGGGCGGCGGGCGCGGGGGCCTGCTGCACCGGGGCGGCCTGGGGGGCCATCGGCGCGACGGGCTCGGGCATCGGGGCGGCGGGCATCGGGGCCGCGGGCGGCTGGGCGGCGGGCGACTGGAAGGCCACCGGCGGAGCCATCGGCGGGGCCGTCGCCGGGGCGGCGAAGCCACCGGCCGACGCCCGGCGCTCCAGCTTGTCCAGCCGGGCCTGCGTCGACAGCTCGTCCCCGTACGCGCCGGGCAGCATCACCCGGGCGCAGATCAGCTCCAGTTGCAGCCTGGGGGCCGCGTTGCCGCGCATCTCGGTCAGGCCGGTGTTCACCAGGTCCGCGGCGCGGCTCAGTTCGGCCCGGCCGAAGCGGTCGGCCTGGGCCTGCATCACGGCGACCCGGTCGGCCGGGGCGTCGATCAGGCCCTTCTCCCCCGCGTCCGGCACCGTCGCCAGGATCACCAGGTCGCGCAGCCGCTCCAGCAGGTCGGTGACGAACCGGCGCGGGTCGTGCCCGCCCTCGACCACCCGGTCGACCACCTGGAACACCGTCGCCCCGTCCTGCGCGGCGAAGGCGTCCACCACCTCGTCCAGCAGCGCGGAGTCGGTGTACCCGAGCAGCGAGGTCGCCATCCGGTACGTCACTCCGCCCTCGTCGGCGCCCGCCAGCAGCTGGTCCATCACCGACATCGAGTCGCGCACCGAACCGGCGCCGGCCCGCACCACCAGCGGGAACACCGGGTCCTCGACCTGGATGCCCTCCCGCCCGCAGACCTGCGCCAGGTAGTCGCGCAGCGTGCCGGGCGGCACCAGCCGGAACGGGTAGTGGTGCGTCCGGGACCGGATCGTCCCGATCACCTTCTCCGGCTCGGTGGTGGCGAAGATGAACTTCAGGTGTTCCGGCGGCTCCTCCACCACCTTCAGCAGCGCGTTGAAGCCGGCCGAGGTCACCATGTGCGCCTCGTCCAGGATGAAGATCTTGTACCGGCTGTGCACCGGCGCGAAGAACGCCCGCTCCCGCAGGTCGCGGGCGTCGTCCACACCGCCGTGCGAGGCCGCGTCGATCTCGATCACGTCGATCGAGCCGGGGCCGCCGGTCGCCAAGTCCCGGCAGGACTGGCACTCGCCGCAGGGCTCCGGCGTCGGGCCCTGCTCGCAGTTCAGGCAGCGGGCGAGGATGCGGGCACTGGTCGTCTTGCCGCAGCCGCGCGGACCGCTGAACAGGTACGCGTGGTTGACCCGGTTGTTGCGCAGGGCCTGCTGGAGCGGGACGGTCACGTGCTCCTGCCCGATGACCTCCGCGAAGGTCTCGGGGCGGTAGCGGCGGTACAGGGCTAGGGACACGCCCCCGAAGATATCGGGCCCGGCCGACAAACGGGGCACCCCGCCACCCCGGCCCCGAAAACGCAAGGACCCCTCGCGCACCCGTCAGAGCCCTCCTACCCTTGCTGCCTTCCGGCCCTGGGGGGGTTCAGAGAGATAACGCCACACGAGGGGCTGCCCCAAGAGTAGCGGATCCCCGCCCCCACTCCCCCCACCCACCCCCGAACTCCCCCGACTCCGATCCGCAGGCCGCCCCCGGCCGCCCACCTGCGAGACCGTGGTCGCAACCACCCCTCGACATGTACTAAGCTCTCCCACGGAGGATTCGCCTAGAGGCCTAGGGCGCACGCTTGGAAAGCGTGTTGGGGGCAACCCCTCACGAGTTCGAATCTCGTATCCTCCGCCTGATCGAAGGCCCGGACCGCTGTTGCGGTCCGGGCCTTCGGCGTTTCCCGAAAAGCCAGGCCACCCTGGGATACGGCGAGTATGGTGACTTGTATGGCATCCAAGAAGGTCACCGTCACCCTCCCCGAGGAACTGCTGGACGAGATCCGCGCGGACAGTGCCGATCGCGGCCTCTCCGCCTACGTCGCCGACGCCCTCCGGGCCAAGCGCGACCGCGACCGCCTGCAGGAACTGGTCGTCTGGCTTGAGGAGGAGCACGGACCGGTGAGCAGTGACGAACGGGCTGCCGCCTACGCGGAACTGGACGACCTGGACGCCGAGCACGACCGGCGCCGCACGGCCCGTGGCAAGAGCAGCGGGGCGGCCGCGTGAAGAAGCGCGGTGAGGAGGTCCGGCGACTGCGCGTCTTCGTGCTGGACAGCGAAGCGCTGTCGCTCGCGGTCCGCGGTGACCGAATGATGATCGCCCGGCTCGATCTCGCCGCACGCGGCGAGGCGGAGATCGTCACCTCGCCCATGACCCTGGTCGAGGCGTACGACGCACGGACCACGGAGCAGCGCTGGGACTGGATCCTGTCGCGGGTGAACGTCGCCGAACTCGGCCAGGACGAGGCGCGACAGGCACGTCGACTGCTGGCCGATGCCGGGCTGCACGGGCACAAGTACGCGATCGACGCCGTGCTCGCGGTGGTGGCACTGCGGCAGCGGGGCCAGGTGACAGTCTTCACCTCCGACCCGGAGGACCTGGAGAGGCTGCTGCCGGACCACGTCGTGGTGGTGAAGGTCTAACTGCGCTTCCCTGCCCCCTCGCTTGGTGGAACGATCAGCGAACCTTCCTCTCGGCGGCTCGAAGTAGCTGCCGATGCACCCGTGAGACCAACGAACACTGCGCCGGATCCATCACTTCGACAGGGCGCGGCAGGAGAGGCAACGATGCAGCCAAGAAGCGCCGCTGCTGCGGGCAGGGACTTCCCGTACACAAGCCGAACCACCTGCTACATCGAGATTTCGGAAAACGGCACCGTCTCCCACGGCATCGACTCCGGGACCTACGAACGAGCGCGGAGCGGCAAGTCCTCCCTGTACGCAGTCTGGCCGGGCGAGTGGAGCAGCCACCTGTTCGTCATCGACGACCTGGACGAGTACGCCCGCGCCCACGGCATCATCCACGACCAGGGCCGCACCGGGCTGGCCGAGCACAAACACCTGGTCCGCTGGAAGCTCTCGCCCTACGAGACGAAGCCCAACGCCAGCTATGTGGACATCGAGCTCGAGCTGGACTGCGACTGCGCCATCGAAGACCTACGAACCTTCGCCAACCAGATGCGAACCCAACGAGGGTGGGACATCGCCACCTCGGGTGGCTGGGGCAGCAGTACCCGGCCGGGGCACAACACCACCTACTCCCTGCGCGCCCGCCGGAAGAGTTTGAGCTAGCCCAGGATGAGCACCAGAGGACGAGACCTGGTCTCAGTTCTGGCCTCATTCACCCCCGTCCGGCCAGGTTCAGCCGCCGCCCAGCCGGCCCCTCCGCCGCAGATCAGGACGGGCGTGAACCCCGGCGGACAGCGTTCGTGAGAATTGGAAAGCGTGTTGGGGGCAACCCCTCACGAGTTCGAATCTCGTATCCTCCGCCCGATCGAAGGCCCGGACCGCAACTGCGGTCCGGGCCTTCGGCGTTTCCCGGGCAGCCGTTCGGCACCGCTCGACACGACGCGCCGGGATCGCGTCAGGAGTGCACCACGTCGGCCGCAGGACCGCCCTCGTCGATCGGAGCAGCGCGGCGGCGAACGCCATGAATCCGCCCGTTGACTTCGGAACATATTCCGAAGTAGCGTAGCCGCATGTCCGCTCTCACCGTGTCGTTCTCCGACCTGTCGAAGAACTCGAAGCGCGTCGCAGACACCGTCGAGCAGGCGCAGCGCGTCCACGTCACCCGCCGCGACGGCGAAGACCTGTACCTGACCACCGAACGCCACGACCGTCAGCGCGAGGAGACCGCGGATGTCACCGCGCGGCTGTTCGCGGCCCTGATCACCAGCGACGAGGGTGCGCGCGCGGTCCTGCTCGCCCTCCCCGAGGTCTTCCCCTGGACCCGGCACCTGTCGGCCGAGGAGGTGCGCGAGTTCGTCGTCGATCTCGTGAACGCCACCCGTGACGTGGTGGAGCTGGACGTCCACGCCAACCTGCACCGCGCGATCGTCGAGTGGCGTGCCACCGCCAGGATCCTGGCGGACCCCGAACTGAGCGCCCAGCTCACCGGGCCGCTCCCGGGCGAGGACCACGGCGAGGTGCTCGCCCCGTGAGCCCCAAGCGCGGCGACGACGTCCCGCCACCACCGGTCGGTGACGAGTGGCGGCTGCGGTTCGCCACCAGCGAGGCCGCCAAAGGGTGGGGCGACCTCTGCACGGAGGCGCCGGGGAACACCCGCCGCTGCTTCGAAGCCCTCCGCACCGACCCCACGGCAACGAGCGACTCCGATCGACAGCACCGGCTCCGAGGCCGCCTGGCCACCCGCGCTCTCGGTGGGGACGAACTACCGCAGTGGGAGTACGAGGTGACCGCCGGCGGGCGCGTGCGCTATCTCGTCGACGAGCCGGGCCGGACCGTCCACCTCGTCTACGCCTCGCCACGGCATCCCAAGGACACGGACAGCTGACCGGCAGCGGAGCGGATCGATCCGGCTCCGGGCGACAGGCGACGTGGTCTCAGTTCTGGTCTCATTCATCCCCGTCCCATCAGGTTCAGCCGCCGCCCAGCTGTGCAATTCGCCGCAGGTCAGGACAGGGGTGAACCTCAGCGAACGGGGCCCAGGAGATTTGGAAAGCGTGTTGGGGGCAACCCCTCACGAGTTCGAATCTCGTATCCTCCGCCTGATCGAAGGCCCGGACCGCAACTGCGGTCCGGGCCTTCGGCGTTTCCCGGGCAGGTTCGGCCGTCGCCCGGTCGGTCGTTCCGCCGTGGGTCGGGCCTTCGTCGTGTGACGTCGCAGGGGAGGGTGGGCGGGCGAAGTTACACTCACCCGCCATGACGACGATCAAAGCCCTTGCCGCGCCTGCCCTCGCGGTGGTTCTCGCGGTCACCGCCGCGCCCGGCGGCGCGGTGGCCGCGGCGGCCCCGGCGCCGCTGGTCACCACCGGACCCGTCTTCAACGATCCGACCGATCCGGCGAAGCAGGACGCGATATTCGGGCAGCTCTCGCGCCTGATCGACGGGGCGGTGCCCGGCTCGACCGTCATGACCTCGCAGTGGGCGATGAACTCCGACTGGCTGGCGGGCCGGCTGTCCGCCGCGCACCTGCGCGGGGTGAACGTCCAGGTGCTGCTCGACCACACCAGTGTGGACACCGCGGCGGGCGCGCAGTCCTACGGCAAGCTCGCGGCCGGGCTGGCGCAGCCGAGCACCGCGACGTCCTGGGTGCGCGTCTGCCCGCTGCACGAGGCGTGCCTGGCCAAGGACCCCAACCCCGCCGACGCCTACTACAGCAACAACCACAACAAGTTCTGGCTGTTCTCCTCCACCACCGGCAGTTCCACCGGCACCGTGCCGGTGGACGACGTGGTGGTGCAGACCTCGGCGAACCAGACGCTGTGGGACCGGCAGTCGGCGTGGAACGACGCGATGACCGTGGCCGGGAACGCGGAGCTGTTCAACGACTACGCGGGCTACTTCGCCGCCCTGAGCGCGGCCCAGCGGGACCGCGGACTGCAGGTCGCCGACTACCCGGTGGCGTACCAGGCCGGGCCCGCCCAGGTGTCCTTCTTCCCGCGTGCCGCCACCGACCCGGTCATCGACGTCCTGAACGCCGTCGCCGCCCCGGTGAACGGCCGGCCGGCCTGCTTCGGCAACTCGCCCGGCTACGGCACGACCGACGGTCGTACGGTGGTCCGCGTCGCGATGCACCAGATCAGCCGCGTCGAGGTGGCCGAGAAGCTCTGGGAGCTCGACGACGCCGGCTGCTACGTCGATGTCGTCTACCGCACCCTGGACACCAACGGGTCGGACGTCCTCAAGCAGCTCACCCGGCCCACCCGGTACGGCGGGATCACCCTGCACAAACTGGACGACGACGCGGCCGGCCGCACCGCCACCCACTCCAAGTACCTACTGGTGGAGGGGGGTTACCAGGGGCTCCCGAACCGGAAGATCGTCTGGACCGGCAGCCACACCTACACGTACATGGCGCTGAGCGCCAACGACGAGGCGCTGCTCAAGTACGACGACCCGGCCGTCCACGACGCCTACCGGTCGAACTTCTGGGCGCAGCGGGCCGCCGCCGACGCGCAGAACGCTCCCGCGCCGACGACTCCCTAGGGGGTCACGTCCGTTCCAGGAGGCGCGGTCGGTCGAGGGCGGCGCCCGACCGGGATCTGCGGATCGACACCGTGGTCAGCACGCTCGGCCACGACTCGGACGACGTCCGGGACGTCGACTTCCTGAACGTGGCGGCGCTCCCGCCGCACGAGGCGGTGACGGACGCGCTGCCGGCGGACCGGGCCGGAGCCGGGCTCAGGCGGGGCCGAGGCGTTCGGCCAGGATGCGGGCGCGGGCGGTCTGGACGGCGGCGGCCTGGCGGGCGGCGAAGCGGAGCAGGCCGAACGGGGCGTGCAGGTGGAGGGTGTCGGTCACCCGGGTGGTGCCGGGGGTGTGCGGGGCGAGGGCGAAGCGGTAGCGCATCCGGACGCCGCCGGGGCTGGTCACGTCGCCCCCGACGGCGGCCCCGGCGGGATCGGTGCGGAGGGTGACCCGAATGGCGTTGTCGTGGTCGACCAAGCCGAGGAAGCGGAAGCGCTCGACGGCGGTGTAGTGGGTGACGTCCGCCTCGCGGCGGATGTCGCGGACCTCGACCAGGAGCGGGGAGAGGCCGAGGTAGTTCTCGGGTTCGGCCAGGTGGGCGAGGACGGCCTCGGGGGTCGCCCCGATGTCGTAGGTCCGGCTCAGTTCGGTGCTCGGCACGCCGACTCCCCTGTCTGGCAAGGCTGGTGAGGGTGTCCGGCGCGGCTCCGGACGTCCGGCTGGATGATCGCACTGTCCGGCGGCCGTGGCCAGGGCGGGGACGACTCCTGTGGACGAGATAAGCAGTCCGTCGACATATCTAGATGACTGATCTATTGTCGCTCCCATGACGGAACGCCAACTGCCCGAGCCCACCCGGCTCGTTCTCACCGCCCTGGCCGACGAACCCCGGCACGGCTACGCGATCGTCCAGGAGGTCCTGGCGATCACCGGCGGCCGGACCAGGCTGCTGACCGGCACGCTCTACACGGCGCTGGACCGCCTGCTCCAGCAGGGACTCGTCGAGGTGCGCCACGAGGAGGTGGTGAGCGGACGCCTCCGCCGCACCTTCGCCCTGACCGGCCGGGGCCGGGACACCCTGGCCGAGGAGACCCTGCGGCTGCGGGCCGGCGCGGCCGAGGCCGAGCGCCGACTCGCCGTCGGCCGCGGGCGCGGCC
This sequence comes from Kitasatospora sp. NPDC088391, assembly GCF_044753345.1. Taxonomy (NCBI): domain Bacteria; kingdom Bacillati; phylum Actinomycetota; class Actinomycetes; order Kitasatosporales; family Streptomycetaceae; genus Kitasatospora; species Kitasatospora sp. NPDC088391. The sequence continues at coordinate 589,647 of NZ_JBIVNB010000003.1, read as the reverse complement.
GCGGGCGCGGGCGCGGCACCGCGCTCCGACCGGACGGGGCGACGGCGTGAACGGCTTCGACGGAACCCACGAGCCGCTGCTGCGGCGGCTGCCGGTGCAGTCGCTCTACCCGCGCGCGTACCGGGCCGCGCACGGGGCGGAGATCGCGGACGTGTTGGCCGAGTCGCTGCGGGACGCCGACGGCCGCACCGCGCTGCGGGAGTACGCCCGGCTGGCCGCGCACGCGCTGCGGCTGCGGCTGCGGATCGGGTCCGGCGACCCGGCGGGCCGGGCGCTCGCCGGGGCCGCCCCGTTCCTGCTGGCGGGCGGGGCCGCGCTCGGCGCGGTGCACCTGCTGACCGGCGTGGTGCTGCGCGGCTCCCGGGCGGGTCTCGCCGAGGCCGCGCTGATCGGCGCGCAGAGCGCCCCGTGGGCGCTGGCCCTGCTGGGCGCCGTGCTCGGCCGCTGGGGCTGGGCCCGGGCGCTGGTGCTGGCGGCGGTCGCCGCCGCGCCGCTCGGGCCGGACGTGCTGCCCGGCCCGTCCGGGGAACTGCTCGGACTCTGGGCGCTGATGGGCGGGTTGGTGCTGCTCGCGCCGCCGGACGGGGTCGACCTGGCGGCCCGCACCCGGTCCCGGGCGGTGGGCAGCGCGATCGCGCTGGCGCTGCCGATGAGCGCCGTCGCCGTCGTGTGGATCGGCCACTGGCCGACCGACCACACCGCGACGGCGTTCCCGACCGCGCTGCGGATCGCGCTGGACGCCTTCGCGCTCTGGCCCGCCGTGGTGACGGCGGTGGTGGTCGGGTGGCAGCTGGCCGACCCGGACACCGACCGGGTGCAGGCGGGCGGCGCGGCGCTGGCCGCCCTGCCGTGGACGGTCATGGTCGCCCCGCCGCTGTACGACAGCGTCCCGGTCGACCACCACGACCTGCTGCGCGGCGGCGCGCTGACCGCCGTGCTGGTGCTCGCCGCCGCCGTCCTCGGCGTCCTGCGCCGGGCGGCCCGGCCCGCCCGCCCGCGCGGCTGACCGTCCGCCCGTCCCGGTGCCCTACCGCCCGAAGTGCCGTGGCCCGGCGGGGGGATGATGGGGGCTCGGCAGTGCGGACGAGGGGCGGGCCCGTGGCAGGCAGTGGAGTGACCGAGGCGGGGACGGCGGCGCCCGAACGGCGGCGGCTGGGGCGTCCCCGGTCGGCGGCCCGGCGGGTCGCGGTGCTGGTGGGCGTCCTGGTGCTGCTCGGGCTGCCGCCGTGGTGGACGCTGCTCGGGGCGGCGGACTGGCCGCTGCCGGTGCTGCTGGGCGGGACGGCGGCGGTGCTGGGGTGGCTGGCGGCGTTCCCGTTCCTGATGCTGGCGGGGCACCGGCCGGAGCGCCGCGACGACCGGGCGGCCCTGATCGCGGACACCGGCCTCGGGGTGATGTGGGTGCTGTTCACCTGCTCGGTGCTCGGCGCCCTGGCGGACGCGGCGCTGGCGCTGCTGGGCGTCGGCGGCGCGGGCCGGGTCGTCGCGGTGGCGGTCGCGCTGCTGGCGGCGGCCGTGCTGGCGTGGGGCCACTACGAGGCGATGCGGGTGCCCCGGGTGCGGGAGGTCGAGGTGCGGCTGCCCCGGCTGGGCGCGGGCCTGGACGGCACCAGGGTCGTGGTGCTGGCCGACACCCACTACGGGCCGATCGACCGGGCGGCCTGGTCGGCCCGGGTCACCGCGGCGGTCAACGCGCTCGACCCGGACCTGGTGGTGCACGCGGGCGACATCGCGGACGGCACGCCCGGGCAGCGGCGGGAGCAGTCCGCGCCGCTCGGCGCGGTCCGGGCCCGGCTGGCCCGGGTGTACGTGACGGGCAACCACGAGTACGGCAGCGAGGCGCAGGGCTGGCTGGACCGGATGGCCGAACTGGGCTGGGAGGCGCTGCACAACCGCCACCTGGTGGTGGAGCGCGGCGGCGACCGCCTGGTGGTGGCGGGCGTGGACGACGTGACCGCCGAGTCCTCCGGGCTGGCCGGCCACCGCACCGACCTGTCGGGCGCGCTGGCCGGCGCGGACCCGGAGCTGCCCGTCCTGCTGGTCGCGCACCAGCCGAAGTTCGTCCCGCACGCGGCCGCCGCCGGGATCGACCTGCAGATCTCCGGCCACACCCACGGTGGCCAGATCTGGCCGTTCCACCACCTGGTCCGGCTCGACCAGCCGGTGCTCCAGTGCCTCAGCCGGCACGGGGAGCGCACCCGCCTCTACACCAGTCGCGGCACCGGCTTCTGGGGGCCGCCGTTCCGGGTGTTCGCGCCCAGTGAGATCAGCCTGCTGACGCTCCGCCAAGAGCGGGATTCGAGCCACCGCGCGGCCTGACGGATCGTCGGCGGAAGGTTCGGGACCTGCGACGACTCACCTGTAGTTCCGGCGGGGAGCGGGCGGGGTTCAGGCGGCGTACACGCGGTTTCCACGTCGGGTCAGCAGAGTTCCGCCCCGTGCCTACCTCACACTCGCGTGTCGGCGTCGCCTCCGTGTGCGCCGCGTCCCTGACCTTCTCCGGGCTGGTCGTCACCGGGCTGCTCGCCGCGCAGCCCGCGGCGGCGGCCGACCCGGCCGGCTACCAGAACGTCCGGATCAACGAAGTCACCTCCGCGAACAACGACACGGTGGAGCTGTACAACGCCGGCTCGGCCGCGGTGAGCATCAGCGGCTGGAAGATGTCCGACGACGGCTTCTCGCCGCAGACCTTCAGCCCGTCCGCGAGCAGCATCCCGGCGGGCGGCTTCGTCACCTTCAACTCGCCCAAGGGGCTGGGTGATTCGGACAAGGTGGTGATCTACACCGCCGACGGCACCGTGGTCGACCGGGTCGAGTGGGCCACCGGGAAGGCCAAGCCGGCGATGGCCCGGTGCGGCGGCGACGGCACCGGCTCCTGGGTGACCGCGACCACGGCGACCACCTTCGGCTCGGCGAACGCCGCGGGCTGCCCGGCCTCCCTGCCGGCCGCGAGCAAGGTCCGGATCAACGAGGTGAGTTCGGACGGCTCGGACACCGTGGAGCTGTACAACGCCGGTTCGGCCGCGGTGAGCATCAGCGGCTGGAAGTACGTCGACAACGACACCGCGCACTCCGCGGTGACGGTCTCCTCCTCCGCGCCGTCCGCGAGCAGCATCCCGGCCGGCGGCTACCTGACCTTCGACTCGACGATCGGGCTGGGCGGCAACGACTCGCTGTTCCTGCTCGACGGCAGCGGCAACACCGTCGACTCGGTGACCTGGGCGGCGTCCGGCGCCTCGCCCTCGGACGAGCGCTGCGCGACCGGGTTCCGGACCTCCGCGACCGCGACCTTCGGCGCGGTGAACTCCTGCTCGGGCTCCGGCCCGGGCGGCGGCACCCCGACCGGCCACCTGCTGGGCGGCGGCGGCGCGTTGACCAGCGGCTGCACCCCCGAGGCGCCGAGCGGCACCGGCCCGACCCCGGCGGGCACGCTGTCCTGGCCGGGCGGCCTCGACGTGACGATCGCGGACAACGTCTGCGCGTTCACCACCTCCACCGGCCCCGAGGGCCGGGACGTCAGCGGGCTGGCCTTCGACCCGGCGAACCCGTCCGTGCTGTGGGCCGCGAAGAACAAGAACTGGCTGTACAAGCTGGTCAAGAGCGGCGGCACGTGGGTGCCGGACGCGACCTGGAGCGCGACCGGCAAGCAGATCCGGTTCGCGGGCGGCACCGGCCAGCCGGACTCCGAGGGCCTGACCGTCGGCGCCGACGGCCACGTCTACGTCACCTCCGAGCGCGACAACAGCAACAACACCGTCCCCAAGGACACCGTGATGGAGTTCGACCCGGCGGCCACCGGATCGGTCCTGACGCCCGTCCACCAGTGGGACATGACCGCGCAGTTCCCGCAGCTGAACACCGGCAGCAAGGACGACGCCAACCTGGGCTTCGAGGGCGTCGGCTACGTCCCGGACAGCTGGCTGACCGCGAACGGCTGGGTCGACCCGCTGACCGGCACCGCCTACAACCCGGCGAACTACCCGCTGCACGGCGCGGGCCTGTTCTTCGCCGGCCTGGAGTGGGACGGCACCCTGCACGTCTACGGCCTGAACTCGGACGGCGGCTTCACCACCTTCGGCACCGTCGCCACCGGCAAGACCTCGGTGATGGACGTGATGTTCGACGCCGGCACCCAGCGGATCGTCGCCACCTGCGACAACACCTGCGGCGAGACGCACACCTTCCTGAAGGTCGACGCGAGCGGCGCGCTCGTCCCGGACGTGACCTACACCAACCCGGCCGTGATGCCGGTCGACAACCTGGAGGGCTTCGCGCTCGCCCCGACCTCGACCTGCGTCAACGGCTTCCGCGAGGCGGTCTGGAGCGACGACGGCATCCAGGGCTTCGGCTCCGGCAGCTCCTCGTACGGCCACGCGCTGTACAGCGGCACCTTCCCCTGCTGATCGCCCGCTGACCCCGGGAGACCGGGCAGCGGCGACCGAACGGCACGGCCGCGGGCGTCGGACACCAGGTCCGGCGCCCGCGGCCGTGTTCCGTGCGGGAGGGGGCGCGGCGCGGCAACGCCGCCCCCTCCGGGGCCCTGGGTCTTGGTGGAGTCCGTAACACCGAGGGACCGGGTGATCGCCGAGCGAAGCACCCGCTGCGCCGCCCAGGGTCACACGGCGGACCGGCGGGGGCAACGGCAACGCGGATGGTTGCGCACCAATCCCGGCGGGGTTAGCGCTCGACGCCGAGTAGTGGTACCTTGCGCCGCCGACTCGCCGACCGGGAGCGGCAGTTGACCCGTCTCGCCTGGTCGGCGGCGGTCCGCCGGGCGGAGTGCGCCCCCTGTACCACCCCCTCGGGGCGGGCACGCTGCGTAGCGCCCGCTCATGGCGGCGTGAACGGCCGCCGCGCCGGGGATTCGGCCGACTGGACGGGCGCGCACCAACCCCGCCGCGACCCTTGGCACTCGGACCGCCCCGCCAGGCACAGTAGGACCATCGTGAAAGGGCATCAGAACCCGGTCGGCAAGCCGGAGTTCACCGCAGGATGCCCGCGTGGAGTCCGTATCCGACCGGCCCGAGGCCGGTCCGCACCTCGAGTTGGAGATTCCCCGACCATGCGCCAACCCTCCGGCGACCGCCGTCCCGCCGTCCCGTGCGTGGAGACCGTTCCCCCGCTGCCGACGCCCCGCCCCTCGCTGTCCGGCATCGAGGGCGTCCTGATCATCGTGGTGATCCTGTCCGGGATCACCCTGGCCGTCCTCGGCGAGTCCACCGCGATGGTGGTCGAACTCCTCGGCGGCCTGGCCTGGGTGGGCACCCGGGCCGTGGCCACCACCCGGGCCGCGGGCATCCTGCCCGCGGGCGTCCGGTCCGCGGGCGTCCGGTCCGCGGGCATCCGGTCCGCGGCGCGGGGGTGATCCGGAACCGATGAGCCGGCCCGAACGGCCGGTCGACGGTTCGACCCACGTCGGCGTCCTCGCGCAGCGGCTCCGGTCGCTGCGCGGGCGCGCCGGCCTGTCGTACCGCCGGCTCGCCGAGACCACGCCCCACCACCCCTCGACCTACTCCCGGGCGGCCGGCGGCGCCGTGCTGCCCACCCTGGAGGTGGTGGAACTGTACGGGCAGCGGTGCGGCGCCACCGCCGCCGAACTGCGGCAGCTGCGCACCTGCTGGCGGGCCGCCCGGCGGGCCGAGGAGCCCGCCGTGCGCGCCGTCCCGCTGGACCTGATCCGGCACCCGTTCGAACTCCGGGACGCGATGGTCGCGTTGCGCAACCGGACCGGCCGTCCCTCGCTGCGCACCCTGGAGGAGCGGGCCGGCGGGTACGGGAGGCTCCCGCACAGCAGCCTGAGCCTGGTGCTGCGCGGCCTCGCGATGCCCGGCCGCGGCCTGCTGGAGCACTTCGTCCGCGCCTGCCGGGTGCCCAGTGCCGAGGTCGACCGCTGGCTGAAGGCCTGGGACCGGGTCAGCGCGATGCGGATCAGCCGCCCCGCGGCCGCCGACCTGCTGCTCCAGTACCGGGAGCTGCTGACCGCCGAGCGGCAGGCCGACGGCAGCGTGCGGCTCAGCCTGCCGATCGCGCTGGCCGGACCGGGCGGGGAGGACGACCACGCCGGCTGGCAGCTGCTGGCCGCGCCGGTCAGCACCGTGCTGCCCCCGCCCCCGGCCCCGTCCTCGGCGGACCGCCCGGACTGAGCACGGTGGGGCCCCCCCCGGGGGGCGGGGGGGGGGGGGGGGGCCGGCCGGGCCCCCCCCCCGCGGGGGGGGGGGGGCGGGGGGGGGGGGGGGGGGCGGGGGGGGGGGGGGGGGGGGGGGGGGGCGGGGGGGGGGGGGGGGGGCCCCCCCCGAAGTTACACTCACCCGCCATGACGACGATCAAAGCCCTTGCCGCGCCTGCCCTCGCGGTGGTTCTCG
>NZ_JBIVNB010000003.1:292073-583275 GCF_044753345.1 Kitasatospora sp. NPDC088391 | reverse complement strand
GCCCGCCGCGCGCCGGGCGGGGGGGGGGGGCGCCCCCCCCCCGGGCCCCCGCGGCGGGGGCCCCGGGGGGGGGGGCCCCCGCCGCGGGTGACGGTGCGTCAGTGGTCGGCCCTGCCGCCGCGCACGACGCAGGAGGCGCTGTTCTCCCAGCCCCAGCCGTCGCCGTCCGGGTCGGAGGAGGAACTGGCGCAGTACGGGTAGCCGTTCGGCGCGGTGGTGGCGGTGGAGCCGGTGTCGGCCCTGCCGCCGCGCACCACGCAGGAGGCGCTGTTCTCCCAGCCCCAGCCGTCGCCGTCCGGGTCGGAGGAGGAACTGGCGCAGTACGGGTAGCCGTTCGGCGCCTTGCTCGGGGCCGGGGTCGGGGTGCCGGTGCTGCCGCCGCCGTAGACGGTCGCGGTGCGGGCGGTGGCGGCGATGCCGTTGGCGCCGTTGAAGAGGCGGTTGCCCCAGCCGGTCAACGCGTTCCTGTCGAAGTTGCCGACCAGGTCGAGGTATTCGACGCCGCCGCCGTTGCCGCTCCAGGACCAGCCGAGGTAACCGAGGCCCTGGGCCTGCGCGGTGGCCATGATGGCGTCCTCGTCCGGGTCGCCGTCGCTGTGCTGGGCGCCGAACTCGCCGACCACGACCGGGAGTCCGGCCGAGGTGTAGGCGTTCAGGTAGCCCTGCACCTTGGCGGCGGTGTTGTAGACGCCGTACATGTGGACGGAGAAGATCGTGTTCCGGTCCGGGTCCGCGGCGAACACCGAGGCGGCGTTGTCGCGCATGGTGCCGGACCAGTCCTGGCCCCAGTTCGGGCCGTCGACCATCAGGGCGTGGTGCAGGCCGGCCGCCCGGACCTTGGCGATCGCGCTCTTGGTCGCGGCCGTCCAGGCGCTGTAACCGCTGTTGCCCCAGGGCTCGTTGGCGATGTTGACGACGACGTAGGACTCCTGCCCGATCAGCAGGTTCCGGTTGTCGACCCAGAACTGCGCGGCCCGGTCGAGGGTGCCGGCGGCGGCGTCCTCCCCGTAGCCGGTGGTGTCGTGCACCTCCAGCACGCAGATGACCTTGGCGGCCTTGCACTGGTTGATCAGCGAGGTGATCTCGGCCCCGCCGGTGCGGGTCCAGCGGTCACCGTCGCTGAGCACCACGCGGACGGTGTTGGCGCCCTTGGACGCGATGTCGGCGATCGCGGTGCCCTGGCTCGGGTACCAGGCGTACGCGTGGTTGACGCCGCGCATCACGAACTGGTTGCCGTTGGCCTCGTAGACGCGGCCGTTGGCGACGTGGAGACCGGAGGCGGCGGCCTCGGCGCTCCCGGGGGCGAACCCGAAGACGGAGAACAGCAGACCGAGGACGGCGGCGACTGCCGCGCCGACAGCCGTGAGCGCCCTGCGGCTCGGCGGCTTTTCCATGACTCTCCTCAGGTGGAGGGGGTGGGGGACGGGGCCGGCACCCGTCGCCGGGATACTGGCACGCGCCCACCACCGGGTCAATGCTTTCGACTTAACCGATTAATAAGCAGTATCCGGACTGTTCACCCGGGATCACCTGAGGAGAGTCGACCCGAGCGGTACAAAGCAGACGAGGACGCCACCCGGCTGATAGATCGGTTAATCAACACCGCGCGGGGAGCGGAGGGTGGGCCCGGCGATGCCCGCTCAGGAGTCGGCGGGCGGGGTGGGCTTGCTACCGAGGACCTCGCGGGCCTGCTCGGCGGCCCGGATCAGGCTCTCCGAGATGTAGTCCAGGAAGCGCGAGACGTTCAGGAGCCGGGCGCCGGCGGGGGTGTCCGCGCCGAGGACGGTGACGCCCTGCCGGGACGCCTCGACCACGGCGGCGTTGGCCCGGGCGCTGGCCACCGTGGCCTGGTACCAGATGTCGTCGTCGACCAGGTAGCGCTCGCGGCGCCGCTCGTCGCGCTCGCGGCGGATCATCGTCTGGTCGACCAGGAAGGTGACCGCCTTGGAGACCGAGGCGGGGCTGACCTGCAGCCGCTGGGCCAGCTCGGCGGCGCTGAGGCTGCCGGAGTCGGTGAGCAGCAGCGCGGCCAGCACCCGGGCCGGCATCCGGCTCATGCCGGAGGCCATGAAGACGCCGGTGAAGACCTCCTCGAACTCGCGCAGCGCCTCGGGGTCGCGCCCGTCCGCGGGGCGGGCGGCGGCGGCCGGGTCGCGCGGGCGGTCCTGGCGGCGGTGGGCGCGCCGCTCGGTGGCGCGGTGCGCGAGGTCGGCGCGGTAGCCGGTCGGGCCGCCGTTGCGCAGCACCTCGCGGGTGATGGTGGAGGTCGGCCGGTCCAGCCGCCGGGCGATCTCGGCGTAGGCGAGGTCGTCGGTCAGCCCCAGCGCGATCTGCTGGCGTTCCTGCTGGGTGAGCCTGCCTCCCGGCATCACGGCCTCCTTCGTCGGTGCGCGAGGGCCCAGCATAGCGTTCACCTCCAGCTCATTGCAACGCGCGATCTCCTGACGTTGCGTTAGCTCGCTCTCCATTGCAACGATTTATCGGCCTTCACCTGCACTGATGCAATTCCAGTGCAACAAGCTCGTTGCCAGTTCCTTGAACGCAACGTAGCGTTTCCAATGTCAGAAACGCACCGCCGAAGAACACGGGAGCCCGCCATGCAGACCTTCGACACCCCCGCCGCGATCACCGCCCGCCTCGACGTCCCGGCCGGCCTGATCCGCCTGATCGCCGCCGACCGCACCGACACCACCGTCGAGATCCGCCCGGCGGACCCGGGCCGGAGCCGCGACGTCCAGGCCGCCGAGCAGACCACCGCGAGCTTCGCCGACGGGGTCCTGCTGGTCACCACCACCGCACCGAAGAACCGCCTGCTCGGCGCCACCGGCGCCCTGGAGATCACCGTCCGGCTCCCGGCCGGCTCGCAGGTCGAGGCGAAGACCGCCGACGCCGAACTGCGCGCCGTCGGACGCCTCGGCGAGGTCGCCCACGAGAGCGCCCGCGGCCCGGTGAAGATCGACGAGGCCGCCGCCGCCCGGGTCGCCCTGCAGGACGGCGACATCGAGATCGGCCGCCTCACCGGCCCGGCCCGCCTCACCACCCAGCGCGGCGACCTGACCGTCGGCGAGGCCGTCCGCGGCGACCTGGTGCTGGAGACCACCTCCGGCTCGATCGAGATCGGCGTCGCCCGCGGCGTCTCCGCCGCGCTGGACGCCGGCACCGGCCACGGCCGGATCGCCAACGCCCTGCGCAACGCCGACGACGTCCCCGCCGTCACCGTCCGCGCCACCACCGCCAACGGCGACATCTCCGCCCGCACCCGCTGACCCGCCGCCGGTCCGCCCGGGCACCACCGACCACCGACCACCGCAGAAGGAGCACACCATGACCGGCCTGGCCATCTCGGCGAGCGGGTTGCGCAAGTCCTACGGCGACAGGACCGTCCTGAACGGCGTCGACCTCGCCGTCCCCGAGGGCACCGTCTTCGCCCTGCTCGGCCCGAACGGGGCGGGCAAGACCACCGCCGTCAAGATCCTCTCCACCCTGGTGCGGCCCGGCGAGGGCAGCGGCCCGATCCGGATCGGCGGCCACGACCCGGTCGCCGCCCCGCAGCGAGTGCGCGCCGCGATCGGCGTCACCGGCCAGTTCTCCGCCGTCGACGGCCTGATCACCGGCACCGAGAACATGCTGCTGATGGCCGACCTGCACCACCTGCCGAAGGCCGAGGGCCGCCGGGTCGCCGCCGAACTGCTGGCCCGCTTCGACCTCACCGACGCCGCCGACAAGCCCGCCTCCACCTACTCCGGCGGCATGAAGCGCCGCCTGGACATCGCGATGACCCTGGTCGGCGACCCCCGGATCATCTTCCTGGACGAGCCGACCACCGGCCTCGACCCCCGCAGCCGGCACGGCATGTGGCAGATCGTCAGGGAACTCGTCGCCGCCGGCACCACCGTCTTCCTCACCACCCAGTACCTGGAGGAGGCCGACCAGCTCGCCGACCGGATCGCCGTCCTGCACGACGGCGTGATCGCGGCCGAGGGCACCGCCGAGGAGCTCAAGCGCCTGGTGCCCGGCGGACACGTCCGGCTCCGCTTCACCGACCCCGCCGGCTACCGCGCGGCCGCCGCCGCCCTCGCCGAAGCGGCCCGCGACGACGAGGCGCTGACCCTGAGCGTCCCCAGCGACGGCAGCCAGCGCGCCCTGCGCTCCGTCCTCGACCGCCTGGACGCCGCCGGCGCCGAGGCCGACGGGCTCACCGTCCACACCCCCGACCTCGACGACGTCTTCTTCGCCCTCACCGGCGCCCCCGCCGTCCCCGCCCAGTCCGCCGCCCCGTCCGCCGCCCCGGCCCACGCTGAGGAGAACGCCCGATGAGCACCTTCGCCCTCGCCGTCCCCGCCCAGTCCGCCGCCCCGTCCGCCGCCCCGGCCCACGCTGAGGAGAACGCCCGATGAGCACCTTCGCCCTCGCCGTCCGCGACTCGTCCACCATGCTGCGGCGCAACCTGCTGCACGCCCGCCGCTACCCCTCGCTCACCCTGAACCTGCTGCTCACCCCGGTGATGCTGCTCCTGCTCTTCGTCTACGTCTTCGGCGGGGCGATGAGCGGCGGCCTCGGCCGCTCCGCCTACGTCACCTACCTGGTGCCCGGCATCCTGATGATGACCATCGGCTCGACCGTGATCGGCACCGCCGTCTCGATGGCCACCGACATGAACGAGGGCATCGTCGCCCGGTTCCGCACCATGGCGATCCACCGCGGCTCGGTGCTGTTCGGCCGGGTGGTCGGCAGCGTGCTGCAGTCGGTGGCCAGCGTGGTGCTGGTCGGCGCGGTCGGGGTGGCGGTCGGCTTCCGCTCGCACGACGCCTCCGCCCTGGAGTGGCTGGCCGCGTTCGGCCTGCTCGTCCTCGTCTCGCTCGCCCTCACCTGGATCGCCGTCGGCATGGGCCTGGGCAGCCCCAACGCGGAGGCCGCCAGCAACGCCGCGATGCCGCTGATCCTGCTCCCGATGATCTCCAGCGCCTTCGTCCCGCTGCACTCGATGCCCGGCTGGTTCCAGCCGATCGCCCAGTACCAGCCCTTCACCCCCGCCATCGAGACGCTGCGCGGCCTGCTGCTCGGCACCCCGATCGGGAACAACTGGTGGATCGCCCTGCTCTGGTGCGCCGCCCTCACCGTGCTCGGCCACCGCTGGTCCCGGGCCCAGTTCGACCGCGACCCGAAGTAGCCGGTGCGGCCCCCGCCGATCGCCCGTCCCGCCCCGGCGGCACGGGCGATCCGCCGTTTCGGCGAACGTCCGGGTGCCCCCGAGGCCCTGCTCGGGGGCCGGTCGGGGACGGCTCGGGGTCGGTCCCGGATGCCACGGACCCCGGCGGCGGACAGACTTCTCGACGTCAAAGGACGTGTACGGCGAGGACGTTGAGGAGTACAGGGATGCGGGCGAGGATCGGGGGACGGCGGCTGGCGGGCGCGGCGGCGATCGGGGCGCTGGTGGTGGCGCTCACCGCGGGGACGGCCGGCGCGGCACCGGCCGCGGGCGGACCGGCCGCACCGGCCGCGGGCGCGGCGGCCCCGAACGCGGCGGCGCTGCGGGCCTCGATCGCGGGCCTGCCCAGCCCGGAGATCACCAGCGCCGTGGTGCTGGTCGACGGCGACGGCGGCCGCTGGACGGGCACCTCCGGCACCGGCGACCCGGCCACCGGGCGGCCGGTGAAGGCGGACGGGCGGTTCCGGATCGGCAGCATCTCCAAGGTGTTCACCGCCACCGTGCTGCTGCAGCTCGCCGCCGAGCACCGGATCGACCTGGACGGCACCGTGCAGCAGTACCTGCCGGGCGCCCTGCCCGCCGAGTACCCGCCGGTGACGGTCCGCCAGCTGCTCAACCACACCAGCGGACTGCCCGGCGGCGGCGACCTCACCGACGACGACGGCAGCGCCGCCTGGTTCGTCGCGCACGCCGCCGACCACTGGAGCCCGCAGCAGGTGGTCGCCTCGCTGGCCGGGCAGCCGATGCAGTTCGCGCCGGGCACCGCCCAGCAGTACAACGGCGTCAACTACTACCTGGCGGGCCTGCTGATCGAGCGGGCCACCGGCCGGACCTTCGCGCAGGAGGTCACCGACCGGGTGCTGCGCCCGCTGGGCCTGCGCCACACCTCGGCGCCCGCCGCCACCGACACCTCGCTGCCGGACCCGACCGCGCACGCCGTGCTGGCGGTGCCCCGGCCGGACGGCGGCAGCGACCTGCGGGACGTCACCCGGCAGAGCCCGTGGCCGTGGGCCGAGGGCGGCATGGTCTCCACCGCGCCCAACCTGGACCGCTTCCTGTCGGCGCTGCTGAAGGGCCGGCTGCTGCCGCCCGCCCAGCAGGCCGAGCTGTTCGCCGTCCCGGACGTGCCGAACTTCCGGAACCAGAACTGCGACATCGGGCCGACCAGCGGCCGGGCCTGCTTCAGCACCGGCCTGATGCGCTTCTCGCCCGCGCCCGGGCTGGAGTTCTGGGGCAAGACCGGCAGCCGCCCCGGGTACACCAGCGCGGTGTTCGCCACCCGGGACGCCTCCCGGGAGCTGGTGTACTCCTTCACCCCGACCTCCCGCCAGGGCGCGCCGTTCGCCGCCCAGTACCGGGTCGCCGCGGCCGCGTTCGACCTGCCGGCGCTCTGACCGGCCGTCAGCAACGCGAGCCGTCAGCGTCCGGCGGCAGGCCGAAGGCCGCGAAGTGCTCGGCGCCGAGGAAGGACACCAGCTCGGCGATCAGCCCGTCCCCGTCCAGGCCGAGCACCGTGATCGACCAGGCGGTGTGCGGGCCGCCCGGGGCGGCGCCGAGCCAACAGGCCACCGCCGGGAGGCCGTTGGCCTCGACGGGGGCGGTCCGCCAGCTGGGGCAGCGGCCGAGCGGGACGGCCCGGGCGAACGCCGCGACGGCGTCCCGGCCCCGGTACCAGTGCGGCAGCGGCGGCATCGACCAGGTGACGTCCGGGGCGAGCAGGGCGATCAGCGCGTCGGCGTCGCCGCGCTCCAGCGCGGTGCGGTAGGCGGCGACGGCGGCCCGGGCCGCCGGGCCGTCCGGGGCGGACTGCCGGTCCCGGTCGGGGGCGGTCCGGGCCAGTCGGCGGCGGGCCCGGGCGAGCGCGGAGTCGACCGAGCCCGCGGTGGTGTCCAGCAGGGCCGCGGTCTCGGCGGCCGAGAAGCCGAGCACCTCGGACAGCAGCAGCGCGGCGCGCTGGTTGCCGGGCAGGTGCTGGAGCGCCGCGACGAACGCCAACTCGACGTCCTCGCGCCGCTCGTGGCGGACGGCCGGGTCGGCGGGGTCGGTGCGCCCGGCACTCGGGTACGGGCCGAGCCAGCGCGTCCCCGGGTCGGCGGCGGAGTCGACCACGGGGTGGGCACTGGCCGGTCCGAGGTCGACCGGCAGGGCGCGGCGGCCGCGCTGCGCGACGGCGTCCAGGCAGGTCCGGGTGGCGGCGGTGTACAGCCAGGCGCGCAGCGAGGCCCGGCCCGCGCGGCCCTCGAACCGGCCGATGCCGCGCCAGGCCCGCAGCAGCGCCTCCTGCAGGGCGTCGTCGGCGTCGTGCCCGGAGCCGAGCATCCGGTAGCAGTGGGCGTGCAGTTCGCCGCGCAGCGGGGCGACCAGCCGGGTGAAGGCGGCGGCGTCCCCGGCCCGGGCGAGCGCCAGGTCGGCGGCGCCCTCGGGCTCGGCGGCGCCCCCGGGCTCGGCGGTGCTCTCGGGTTCGGCGGTGCCCCCGGACCCGGTTCCGGCGGCTCCGGAAGAAATCCCGGTCATGGGCGACGATTCTGCGGCACCGGCGGAGTCTCCCCTGCGACCGACTGTTGGACGCTCCCCAGGAGACCACCGATGACCGACAACACCCCGCACTCCGCCGCCTGGTTCGACCTGTCCTCCCCCGACGCGCCGCGGGCCCGCGCGTTCTACGGGGAGCTGCTCGGCTGGCCGGTCCGGGTGCTGGACGAGACCTACGCGCTGGTCGGCGACGACGGCGCCGGGCAGCCGACCGGCGGGATCGGCCAGGCCGGGCCGGACGCCCCGTACACCGGTCTCGCCGTCTACTTCCGGGTGGCCGACCTGGACGCGGCGCTGGAGCGGGCGGTGGCGCTGGGCGGCGCCCGCCGCCTGGAGCCGCAGCCGGTGCCGGGCGGCGGGCGCCTCGCGGTGTTCGCCGACCCGGACGGCAACGCGGTCGGCCTGCTCGGCGAGTAGCCGTCCATGGCCGCGGCCCCCCCCCCCCGCGCCGGGGGGGGGGGGGGGGGGGGCGCGGGGGGGGGCCCCCCCCCCGGCCCCCCCGGGGGGGGCCGCCGGGGGGGGCGCCCCCCCCCGGGCCCCCCCCCCCCCCCGCGGCGCCGGGGGGCCCGGGCCGCGGTGCGGTCCGGCGGTCAGCCGGCCAGCAGCTCCAGGGTGTCGATCACCCGGTTCGAGAAGCCCCACTCGTTGTCGTACCAGGCGACCACCTTGACGTGGCGGCCGTCGACCCGGGTGAGCTCGGAGTCGAAGATCGAGGAGGCCGGGTTGCCGGTGATGTCGGCGGAGACCAGCGGGTCCTCCGAGTACTCCAGCACGCCCGCCAGCCGGCCCGCCGCGGCCTCGCGGTAGGCGGCGAGCACCTCCTCGCGGGTGACGTCGCGGGCCACGGTGGTGTTCAGCTCGACGATCGAGCCGACCGGGACGGGCACCCGGATCGAGTCGCCGGACAGCTTGCCGTCCAGCTGCGGCAGCACCAGGCCGATCGCCTTGGCGGCACCGGTGGTGGTCGGCACGATGTTGACGGCGGCGGCGCGGGCCCGGCGCGGGTCGCGGTGCGGGCCGTCCTGGAGGTTCTGCTCCTGGGTGTAGGCGTGCACGGTGGTCATGAACCCGTGCTCGATGCCCGCGAGTTCGTCGAGGACGGCGGCCAGCGGGGCCAGCGCGTTGGTGGTGCAGGAGGCGTTCGAGACGATGGTGTGCACGGCCGGGTCGTAGGCGTCGGTGTTGACGCCGTAGGCGAGCGTCACGTCGGCGCCGTCGGACGGGGCGGACACCAGGACCTTCTTCGCGCCCGCGGTGAGGTGGGCGCGGGCGGCCTCGGCGGAGGTGAACCGGCCGGTGGCCTCCAGCACGATGTCGACGCCGAGTTCGGCCCAGGGCAGGTCGGCCGGGTCGCGCTCGGCCAGCACCTTGATCCGGCGGCCGTCGACCACCAGGGTGTCGCCCTCCACGGTGACCGGGCGGCCGAGCCGGCCCGAGGTGGTGTCGTAGGCGAGCAGCCGGGCCAGCGCCTTGGGCTCGGTCAGGTCGTTGACGGCCACGACCTCCAGCTTGCTGTCACGCTCCAGCAGGGCGCGCAGCACGTTGCGTCCGATGCGGCCGAATCCGTTGACGGCGATGCGGGTCATGGGTGGTGCCCTTCTCTGCGGCTCTCCTGCGGCGTTCCTGCCGGGTGGTGTGCCTCCACTCTCGCTCGCCGGAAGGGCCGTCGGCAGTGGCGCCCGTGCCACTGTTCGCAAGGATCGTGCCAGCCGGTCACTGCCCCCTGGTGAAGGTCCTGCGGTACTCGCTGGGCGTGGTCCCGAGGATCTGCTGGAAGTGCGCGCGCAGGTTCGCGCCGGTGCCGAGGCCGGTCTCGGCGGCGATCCGCTCGACGCTGTGCTCGGAGCGTTCCAGCAGCTCACGGGCCAGGTCGACGCGGGCCCGGAGCACCCACTGCATCGGCGTGTACCCGGTGTCCTCGACGAAGCGCCGGGAGAAGGTGCGCGGCGAGACGGCCGCGTGCCGGGCCAGCGCCCGCACCGTCAGCGGCCCGCCCAGGCGGTGCAGCGCCCACTCCCGGGTGGCCGCGAACCGCTCGCCGACCGGCTCGGGCAGGCTGCGCGGCACGTACTGCGCCTGGCCGCCGCTGCGGTACGGCGCGGCGACCAGCCGGCGCGCGGTGTGGTTGGACGCGGCCACCCCGAGGTCGCCGCGCAGCACGTGCAGGCACAGGTCGATGCCGGACGCGGCGCCCGCCGAGGTGAGCACGCTGCCCTCGTCGACGAACAGCACGTTCTCGTCCACCCGGACCCGCGGGTACTTGGCGGCCAGCGCCCGGGTGTAGTGCCAGTGCGTGGTGGCCCGGCGGCCGTCCAGCAGACCGGTGGCGGCCAGCGCGAACGCCCCGGTGGAGATCGCCGCCAGCCGGGCGCCGCGGGCGTGCGCGGCGCGCAGCGCCTCGACCACGGCGGGCGGCGGGTCCTCCCGGTCGGGGCGCCGGTAGCCGGGCACGAACACCCACTGCGCCCACACCAGCGCCTCCAGCCCGTGCGCCACGTGGTACGACAGCCCGTCCCCGCCCGCCACCGGCCCGGGCGCGGCCCCGCACACCCGCACCTCGTACGGCATGCTGGCCCGGGTCGAGAACACCTGCGCCGGAATCCCGACGTCGAGCGGCTTGGCACCGTCCAGGACCAGCACGGCCACCCGGCGCAGAGGAGCTTCGGACACCCCGCCAGCCTAGGCCGCCCCGGCAGGGCTCAGTTCGCGACGCCGAGGATCTGCCCGACGGTGTCGGGGTCGGCGGCGGCGCGCAGCATGCTGTCCGCGACGTCGGCCCGGGAGATCGTCGAGCCGCCGCGCAGGTTGCGTCCGTGCGCGGTGCGGTAGGCGCCGGTGAGCGGGCCGTTGGTGAGGCGGGGCGGGCGGACGATCGTCCAGTCCAGGCCGCTGGCGAGGACGGCGTCCTCCATCCGGGCCAGGTCGGCGTAGTGGGCGCGGAGCACCCGCTTCACGATCGGCGTCAGCAGGTGGCGCGTCAGCGGGCCCTCGCCAGGGTCGTGGCGCGGCGGGTGCGGCCGGTCCGGGGAGGGCACGGTGCCGATCGGGGCGGCGCTCACCACCACCAGGCGGCGCGTCCCGGCCGCGCGCATCACCTCGACCACGGCCCGCGTCCCCTGTTCGGCGACGCCGGCCTCGCCCTTGCCGACCGGCCCGAGGCCGGACAGCACGGCGTCCGCGCCCTCCACCGCCGCCCGCAGTTCCTCCGGCCCGGCCGTCGCCAGGTCGACCCGGATCACCCGCGCCCCGGGCCGCGCGCCCAGTTTGACGGGGTTCCGCACCACCGCCGTGACCTGGTGCCCCGCGGCCAGCGCCTGCCGCAGCAGGTGCCGGCCGATGCCGCCGGTGGCGGCCAGGACCGTCAGTTCCATCGCCCGCTCCTCACGTTCCGTCAGTTCCGTTCCTTTCTACCGTTGTTGACGCGGAGCGGAACCGGCGGGGCGGGCGGACGGCGGGCCGGTCAGCCCATGCTCTTCTGGCCGTCCAGGGCCTCCCGGACGATGTCGGCGTGCCCGGCGTGCTGGGTGGTCTCGGCGACGATGTGCAGCAGGGTGCGGCGGGCCGACCAGCTCTCGCCGGGGGTGAACCACGGCGCGGCGGGCAGCGGGTGGCCGGCGTTCAGGTCGGGCAGGCCGGCCACCAGCTCGTCGGTGGCGCGGGCCACCACCTCGTAGGCGTGCAGCACGCCGGCCAGGGTCTCCTCGGGCAGCAGCCGGAACTCGTCCTGCCGGGCGAGGTGGTCGGCCTCGGTGAAGCTGTTGAAGTCCGGCAGCGCGGCCGGGCCGTCCACGACGAACGCCGCCCAGAGCCGTTCCATCGCGCTGACGTGCTTGATCAGGCCGCCGACGGTCAGCTCGCTGACGGTGGTGCGCTGCCGGGCCTGGTCGTCGGTCAGGCCGCGGGCGGTCAGCCGCAGGAAGTGGCGGGCCGCGCCGAGCGCCGCGATCAGGTCGGTGTGCTCGGCGGTCGCGCCCTGGGCCGCGCTGACGGGGTAGCCGACGGTGGTCTCGCTCATGGTGATGCCTCTCCCGGTGTGCGCCCGTGCCGAACTGACCGGCGGGCACGGCTGGTTGCGGTGTTCCGGCGCTCGTCGCGCCGTCCTCCCCCGCTTCGTGTTCCACGGTACGGGCCATTGCGGCCACTTTCCGTCCGCAATGGCGCGAGGATGGGGGCATGGCCGACACCAGTGCCCGCACCCTGCGGCTGCTCACCCTGCTCCAGTCCCACCGGTTCTGGGCCGGTGAGGAACTCTCCACCCGGCTCGGCGTCTCCGCCCGCACCCTGCGCCGGGACGTCGACCGGCTGCGCGAACTCGGCTACCCCGTCGAGGCCCGGCGCGGCGTCGACGGCGGCTACCAGCTGGCCGCGGGCGCGGCGCTGCCGCCGCTGGTGATCGACGACGAGGAGGCGGTGGCGCTCGCGATCGGGCTGCAGGCCGCCGCCGACGGGCAGGTCGAGGGCATCGCCGAAGCCTCCGTCCGGGCCCTGGCGAAGGTCGTCCAGGTGATGCCGGCCCGGCTGCGCCGCCGGGTCGAGGCACTGCGCGCCGTCACCGTGCCCGGGCACTGGCAGAGCGACCCCGGGCCGCGGATCGCCCCGGACGTGCTGACCGCCGTCGCGCTGGCCTGCCGGGACACCGAGCGGCTGCGCTTCCGGTACGTCGCCAGGAGCAGCGGGCCCGCCGAACGGCACACCGAGCCGCACCACCTGGTCCGGGTCGGCCGCCGCTGGTACCTGGTCGCCTACGACCTGGACCGGCAGGACTGGCGGATCTTCCGGCTGGACCGGCTGGCCGCCCCCGTCCCGACCGGGGCCCGCTTCCTGCCGCGCACCCTGCCGGCCGCCGACCCCGCCGAGTTCGTCCGGGCCGGGCTGAGCGGCCAGAGCGGCCCGCACCGGGTCGAGGTCCTGGTGGACGCCCCCGCCGGGACGGTCCGTCGCCGGCTGGGCCGCTGGAGCACCGTCGAGGAGGTCGACGAGGGGCACTGCCGGCTCCTGATGACCAGCGACGCCCTGGAGTGGCCGGCGATGGCCGTCGGCACCCTGGAGGCCGACTTCACCGTGGTCGCCCCGCCCGAACTCGCCACCCTGCTGGCCGCCTGGGGAGAGCGCTTCACCCGCTGCACCGGCGGCCCGGCACAATGACCCGGATGACGACCTCTCAACTCCTCACCCCCGCCGAGGCCGCCGAGCGCTCCGGCTTCAGCCTGGACACCCTCCGCTACTACGAGCGGATCGGCCTGCTCACCGGCATCGACCGCGCCGCCAGCGGCCACCGCCGGTTCACCGACGACGACCTCTCCTGGCTCACCGTCCTGCGCTGCCTGCGCGACACCGGCATGCCGATCGCCGACATGCGCCGCTACGCCGAACTCGCCCGCGACGGCGGCCCGGACAGCCTCCGCGACCGGATCGCCCTCCTCGAACAGCACGACACCGCCGTCGCCGACCGTATCACCCTGCTCGAACACCAGCGCTCCCACCTCCGCGCCAAGATCGACCACTACCGCAGCACCCTGCCCACCGCCTGAGCCCCCGCGGCCGGAGCGGGGCGGGCACCGGTCAGGACACCTCGATCGTGCTCGGGGCCTCGCCCTCGGCGGCGGCCGGGTCGATCAGCGAGAAGGCCGCGCCCTGCGGGTCGACGAAGGAGGCGAAGCGGCCGTGGGCGGTGGTCAGCGGGCCGAACAGCAGCTGCCCGCCGGCGGCGGCGACCCGGGCGGCGGCCGCGTCGCAGTCCTCGACCACGAAGTAGACGCTGATGGACGGCGGTACCTCGGAGGGGGTTTCGGGGCCCATGCCCATCGCGCCGAGCGCGGGCGCGTCGCCCAGCAGGTAGACGCTGTAGTCCACGTTGTCGTCGACGATCTTCTGCACCCGGTACGGGAACACCTGCGGGAAGAAGGAGTTCGCGGCGGCGGTGTCCCGGGTGAACACCTCGGCCCAGCCGTAGCTGCCGGGCGCGTCGCGCAGTTCGAAGCCCTCGTGGTCGCCGCCCTGCCAGAGGCCGAACACCACGCCGGCCGGGTCGCGGACGATCGCCATCGAGCCGAAGGTGCCGACCCGCAGCGGCTCCATCAGCACCGCGCCGCCGGCCGCCCGGACCCGCTCGGCGGCGGCCGCGGCGTCGTTGGTGGCCAGGTACAGCACCCAGGCCGAGTGGCCCTGCTGGCCGGGCATCGGCGGGACGACGGCGGCCACCGCCCGGCCGTCCTTGTACGCCTGCGTGTACTGGCCGAACTCGGACGCGGCGGCGCCGAACGTCCAGCCCAGCACTTCGCCGTAGAAGGTCTTCGCGCCGTCCAGGTCGGCGAACATCGCGTCCGCCCAGACGGGGGTGCCCTCGGGTCGCGCGGTCATGGTGCCGCTCCCTTCGTCGTCGGGTTCGGGAACCCGGGGCGACGGCCCCGGGAGGGGAAGCACCTGCTCCTGCCACGCTAGCCAGCCGCACCGACAGCCGCCCGACGGCACGCGGCGGTTCCCCCGGCGGGGCCCCGGACCGGACCCCGGACGCTGTTGCGCGCCGGTGACAGTGCGCGCACGGATCGAGGTCATCGAGCTGCGAGTCTTTCTGTCATCGCCCCGAACGGCGGTCCCGGGAACGGACCGCCGACCGACGGGGACGACCCGTCGACCAGCGTTCCTGGGGGAACCATCCATGTCCGTGCGCGCCCGCCTCCGCCACTCCTCCGCCGTCGCCGTCGTCTCCGCGCTCACCGCGGGCTCCGCCCTGCTGCTGACCGCCTGCGACCCCTCGGCCGACGCGGGCAGCGCCCGACTCGGGGCGGCCGCCCCGGTCACTTCCTCCCCGAAGGCCGCCACCCCGTCCACCGGCACCACGGCGGCCGACACCACGACCACGACCACGGCCGCCACCACCGCCGCGCCCCGCCCGAGCGGCTCCCCCACCGCCGCCACCGCCGCGCCCCGGCCCGCCGCCCCGGCGGCCGCGGCCACCGGAGCGCCGAACCCGGCCAAGGCCACCGGACTGACCGTCAGCAGCGGCACCCGCTACGTGCTGATGGACGGCAGGTCGGTGGACTTCGGCACCGTGGTCCGCGACCTGACCTGGTCCCCGGACGGCAAGCACGCCGCCTTCATCGACGGGAACGGCAACCTGCAGACCTCCGACCCCGACGGCGGCCACAAGACCCTGATCGCCAAGGCCCCGACCGGCACCACCTGGTCCCACCCCACCTGGCAGGTCTACCTGCCGAACGCGGCCGAGCCGTACCTCAAGCCGAAGAACAACCTGCTGTTCACCGCCGACGACCACGGCACCCTGCGGCTGCTCGGCGTCCCGGCGCAGGCCGGCGCGACCCCGGCGGCGCTGTCCCTGAACACCTTCAGCGGCGACGACCTGCCGCCGCTGCCGAAGACCGGCAACCAGTGGCCGAACGCGGCCGGCAAGTACGGCTCGGCGGTGTACGCCAACCAGGCCGACGGGCAGGTCTACCTGCGCGACGACTACCTGCGCCAGCAGGGCATGGCGGTCGCCAAGGGCTCGCAGCCCGACCTCTCCGACGAGGGCGACCTGGTGTTCGTCCGCTCGGTCGACGGCCACGACCACCTGTTCGTCAAGCCGGACGGCTTCGGCGGCACCGAGCGCGACCTGACCCCGGACACCACCGCGGACTGCACCGAACCGGCCTTCTCCCCCGACGGGAAGACCGTCGCGTTCCGCACCCCGGACGGCGTCTGGACCGTCCCGGCCAAGGGCGGCAAGCCCGTCCGGGCCACCGACACGGTCGGCCTGCCCGCCTACCGGGGCTGACCCGCGACCGGAAGCCGATCTTCCGCGACGGGCCTTGCGCAGCAGGGCAGTTGGGCTGTTGCGAGGCGGTGACGGAGCGCGCACGCGGCCGGGTCATCGGGCTGCGAGTCTCTTCTCCACCGCCCCGGACGGCCGACCGCACGGGGACCGCGACCGACCACCCCGGGGGGACCCCGTCATGTCCGTGCGTGCCCGCCTCCGCCGCTCCGCCGCCGTCGCCCTGGTCTCCGCCGTCACGGCCGGCTCCGCCCTGCTGCTGACCGCCTGCGACCCGGAGGGCGGCAGCGACGGGAACGCCGCCACCACCGCGGAGAACCCGCCCGCCACGCAGGCCGGCACCCCGACCGGCGCCCGGTCGTCCACCGGCCCCGCCCCGATGCCCACCCGGAGCGGCCCGGTCAACCGGACGGCGGGCACCGGACTGACCGTCAGCACCAACTCCGCCATCGTGCTGATGGACGGGAAGA
The DNA here is from genome assembly GCF_044753345.1 of Kitasatospora sp. NPDC088391. Taxonomy (NCBI): domain Bacteria; kingdom Bacillati; phylum Actinomycetota; class Actinomycetes; order Kitasatosporales; family Streptomycetaceae; genus Kitasatospora; species Kitasatospora sp. NPDC088391. The sequence goes on along the minus strand of NZ_JBIVNB010000003.1, from coordinate 567,293 downwards.
CGGTGGACTTCGGCACCGTGGTCCGCGACCTGGCCTGGTCCCCGGACGGCAAGCGCGCCGCGTTCATCGACGGGAACGGCAACCTGCAGACCTCCGACCCGGACGGCGGCCACAAGACCCTGGTCGCCAAGGCCCCGACCGGCGTCACCTGGTCGCACCCCGCCTGGCAGGTGACCGCCAAGGACGAGTACGACCGGGGCCGGAACAACCTGGTGCTGACCGCCCAGGACCACGGCACCCTGCGACTGCTCACCGTCCCGGCGTCCGGCGGCACCCCGGCGGTGCTCGGGCTGAACGGCTACGTGGGGGGCGAGACCGAGAACCCCGTGCCGCAGACCGGCAACCTGTGGCCCAATCCGTCCGGCGACCACGGCACCCTGGTGTACGCCAACCAGGCCGACGGGCAGGTCTACGTCCGCGACGACTACCTGCGCCAGCAGGGCGGCGCGCTCACCAAGGGCTCGCAGCCCGCCGGGGACGACAACGGCGACCTGGTGTTCGTCCGCTCCGTCGCCGGGCACAGCCACATCTTCACCCGCCCGAACGACGAGTCCCGCCAGGAGCGCGACCTGACGCCGAACGCCACCGCGGACTGCACCGAGCCGGCCTTCTCCCCCGACGGGAAGACCGTCGCCTTCCGCGATCCGAACGGCATCTGGACCGTCCCGGTCGGCGGCGGCAAGCCGCAGCAGATCACCGACGCGGCCGGCCTGCCCGCCTTCCGCTCCTGACCACCCGTCGGACGGACCCGGCGTCAGGCCCCGGCGTCCGGACCGTCGGGCCCGGCTGCCAGAATTTGTGCACGAGTCAGTGACGGGGGAGCCACCGGCCCGGGGCCGTCACGCCAATTCCGTTCCATGGGGGAGCTGTTCATGAGTGATCGCATCCGTATGCGCCGGTCCGCCGCCGCCCTGCTGGTGGCCGCGGTCACCACCGGGTCGACCCTGCTGCTGACCGCCTGCGACCCGGAGGGCGGCAGCGGCGGGAGCGCCGCCAGCACCGCCGCCGCGCCCAGGACGCCCGCCGCCTCGGAGCCGGCCGGGACGGCCTCCTCCGGCGCCCCCGCCAAGGGCGGGACGCTGAACAAGACGGCCGGCACCAAGCTGACCGTCAGCACCAACTCCGCCACCGTGCTGATGGACGGCAAGTCGGTGGACTTCGGCACCGTGGTCCGCGACCTGGCCTGGTCCCCGGACGGCAAGCACGCCGCGTTCATCGACGGCGACGGCAACCTGCAGACCTCCGACCCCGACGGCAGCCACAAGACCCTGGTCGCCAAGGCCCCCTCCGGCACCACCTGGTCCCACCCCACCTGGCAGGTCTACGGCCCGAACGAGCCGCACGGCGCCGGGACCTTCCTGCTGTTCACCGCGGACGACAAGAAGAACCTGCGGCTGATGTCCACCGAGGCGAAGGCCGGCTCCAAGCCCGACCTGCTGCACGTCGGCGACTCCGAGGGCGTCACGGAGATCCCGGAGACCGGCAACCTGTGGCCCAACTCGGCCGGCCAGTACGGCTGGACGGTGTACGCCAACAAGGGCGACGGCCAGGTCTACTTCCACGACGTGGTCAGCCGGACCAACGGCGGCGTGATCGGCAAGGGCTCGCAGCCCGCCACCGACGAGGCCGGCGACGTGGTCTTCGTCCGCTCGGTCGACGGCCACAGCCACATCTTCACCGAGGCGCGCGGCGAGCAGGGCAAGGAGCGCGACCTGACCCCGGGCGCCGCCCTCGACTACACCGAGCCGGTGATCACCCGGGACGGCAAGACCGTCGCCTTCCGCGGCCCGGACGGGATCTACACCGTCCCGACCAAGGGCGGCAAGCCCGACAAGGTCACCGACACGGTCGGCCTGCCCGCCTACCGGGGCTGATCGGTCCGGTCCAACTCGGCCCGCAGGTTCGGGAGCTGGTCGTCGGCGGTGTCGTGCGGCAGCCACTCCACCGGGTCCAGGAAGCGGAACAGCACCCGGTCCGGGGTGATCGCGAACTCGTACTCGCCGAAGCCGACCACCGCGCCCAGCTCGCCCCGGACGGCCCCGCGCACCACGTGCGCGGTCAGGTCGTCCGGGGCGTCCCGCTGATCGGCCGTCACCCGGCGGCGGGCGTTCGGCCGGGCCAGGTAGGGGCAGACCATCGCGGCGTACAGCATGCAGGCCCGGTGGCCGGGGCCCTCCATGGTCGGCGCCATGTTCCGGTACGGCCGGCCCGCCGCCAGCGCCTCGCCGATCGCGGCGGCCTCGGCCCCGCCGACCACCCGCCACACCGGCCCCCGCGGCATCAGCGTGTTGCACACCGAGCAGAGCCGCTCCCGGGCGCAGGCGGCCGAGCGCTCGTAGTCGGTGAGGGCGAACTGCGGCTGCCCGTCCTCCCACGGCGTGATCGCGGGCACCGGGTAGCCGCGCCCGTCCCGCGGGCGGGCGTCCACGGTCGGCGGCTTGGGGACGAGGTCGAAGCGCATGCCCTCATGCCTATCACGCGGCCCGGCGGGCCCGGGCGGTCAGCCCCTGGGCACCGCGTAGTCGGTCAACTCGGCTTCTCCCGCGGTGATTTGCCCCCACTCGCCGGGCACCGCCAGCACCGCGATCCCGGCCGTGGAGAACTTCTCCCGGACCTGCTCCAGCGCCCCGCCGGCCGGGCCGCCGGCCAGCTCCAGCACCAGGTCCTGCACCTCGGGCCGGTGCCCGACCAGCAGCACGGTGCGCACCACCGGCGGCAACTCCCTCAGCAGCTCCACCAGTTCACCGGCGTCGGCGCGGTACGCGCGCGGCTCCAGCACCAGCTCGGGGGCGCCGCCGAGCTCCGGCTCGACCAGCTCCCAGGTCTGCCGGGTGCGCACCGCCGTGGAGCAGATCACCCGGTCCGGCACCAGTGCGTGCTCCGCCAGCCAGCGCCCGGCCGCGGCCGCGTCGGCCCGGCCCCGCCCGGCCAGCGGGCGCAGCTCGTCCGGCACGTCCGGCCAGTCCGCCTTGGCGTGCCGCAGCACGATCACCCGTCGCTGTTCCGTCATGTCCCCAGTGTGGCGCGGGACGCCCACCGGGCGGCGCGGGACGCGCCGCCCGGTGCCGGGCGCCGGGCGGGCGGCACCGGGCGGGCGGCGGCCGTCACTCGCCGGAGGCGTACTCCACGGTGAGCACGGCCCGGCCGAGGGCGTGCGCGGTCAGGTGGAAGCCGACCTGGGCGGCCGGGGTCTCCGGGCCGACCTCGATCTCGGGCACGTCCAGGGCGTGCACCACGAACACGTAGCGGTGCGCCGGCCCGGGCGGCGGGGCCGCCCCGTCGTAGCGGTGGCCGGGGAAGTCGTTGCGGACGTGGAACGCCCCGCCGGGCAGGCCGCCGTCGTCGGCGCCCGCGCCGCGCGGCAGCTCCGTCACCTCGGCCGGCAGGTTGACGGCCAGCCAGTGCCACCAGCCCGCGGCGGTCGGCGCGTCCGGGTCGTAGCAGGTCACCGCGAACGAGCGGGTGCCCGCCGGGAAGCCCGACCAGGACAGCTGCGGCGAGGCGTTCCCGGCGGCGTGCACGTGCGCGTCCGGCATGGTCGCGCCGTCCGCCAGGTCGTCGCTGCGCAGCTCGAACGCCGGCACCGGCGGCAGGAAGTCGTACGGAAGCGGGATGCGCGCGGTCATCGTTCACCGTCCTCGTCGAGGGTGGTCGAGGGTGTGCGGGTACCGGGGCAGTCTACGGAGCGTCAGCTCCCGCCCGGCTCCCCCGCGACCGACGCGACCGGCTCGACCTGCTCGACCTGCGCCCCGGCCGCGCCCCGGCGCTGCTCCGGCAGGCCGGCCCGGACGGCGGCGCCGGCCAGGGCCGCGACCTCGGCGCCGAGCGGGGTGTCGGGGCGGCCCAGGTCGAAGACCAGGTCGAAGTGGTTGCGGCCGGCGGCCCGCAGCGCGCGCACCGGGACGCCGGCGGCGCGGGCGGCCGCGGCGAACTCGTCCTGCTGCCGGGCGAACTCGTCGGTCTCGTGCTCGCCCAGGGCCAGCACTAGCGGCGGCAGCGCGGCCAGCCCGGCCGGGTCGGCGAGCAGCGGGCTGAGCCGGCGGGCCCGGTCGGCGTCCAGGCCGAGCGGCTCGTTGACGTAGGTCAGGGCGACGGGGGCGAGGTCGTAGACGCCGCTGAGCAGGACGGCCGCGGCGATCCGGCCGGTCAACCGCGGGTCGAGCAGCGCGCAGGCGGCCAGGTGCGCGCCCGCGGAGCTGCCGCTGAGCACGATCCGGTCCGGGTCGACGCCCAGCTCGGCCGCCCGGTCGACCAGGTGGGCCACCGCGCGGACGGTCTGGTCGACGATCTCCTCGACCGTCCAGCGCGGGGCCAGGCCGTAGCCGACGGTGGCGAACGCGGTGCCGCGCGGCACCAGGTCGAGGGCGGGGAAGGCCCCGTCCTCCTTGCCCAGCTCCTGCCAGAAGCCGCCGTGCACGAAGACGTGCAGCGGGGCGCCCGGCCCGGCCGGGAAGAAGTCGACCAGTTCGGGGGCGGCCGGCCCGTAGCGCAGCTCGCGGTGCCCGGGCAGTTCCCGGTAGGCCCGTCGGCCCTGTCCGGCGTAGGCGGCCAGTTCGGCGCCGAAGTCGGCGACCCGGCTGCTGGGCGAGTACTCGCGGTCGAGTTCCCGCCGGTCGTAGCCCCGGTACAGCGTCATCGCGCCGCCCCCTCACCCAATCAGGTATAGACCAATACAGGAGTGCGCGGTTAGCGTGGCCACTCCCTGCACTCACCTTCTCCGGAGTTGCCCCGTGGAGACGTCCGTCCTCGCCTTCGCCACCGACCTGCTCGACGAAGGGGCCGACACGTTCTTCGGCAACCTTACCGACCGGGCCGGGGTCGGCGGGGTCACCCTCGCCTCCGTCTACCACGAGGCCCGCGACGTCTTCCCGCACAACCCGCACCGGGTGCTGCGCTACCTCGAACCCGGCGCCGCGTACTTCCGCCCCGACCCGGACCGCTGGGCCGGCCGGCGGCTCGCCCCGCTGCCCTCCACCGCGATCGGCGACCGCGACCCGTTCGCCGAGGCCGCCGAGGAGACCCGCCGACGCGGCCTCAAGCTGCACGCCTGGACGGTGTTCTGCCACAACGACCGGCTCGGCTTCGCCCACCCCGACTGCGCGCCCGCCAACGCCTTCGGCGACCGCCACCTGACCGAGCTGTGCCCGGCCAACCCCGAGGTCCGCGAGTACTGCCGGACGATCGTCGAGGAACTGGCCCGGTACGGCGTGGACGCGATCCGCGCCGAGTCCCTGCACTTCCACGGCCTGGCCCACGGCTACCACCACGAGCGCTACTTCGAGGAGCTCGGCCCGGTCACCGAGGCGCTGCTGTCGCTCTGCTTCTGCCCGCACTGCCTGGCCGCCGCGACCGCCGCCGGCGTCCCCGCCGCGCACGTCCGCGACACCGTCCGCACCGAGCTGCGGGCCCGGCTCGCCGACCCCGCCCGCGCCCTCGCGCCCACCCCGCTGGACGAGCTGGCCGGCGGCGCGCTGGCCGCCTACGTGGACGCCTCCGCCCGCACCGTCACCTCGCTCACCGCCGAGCTGGCCGCGACCGCCGCCGCCCACGGCATGCGGCTGACCTTCATGGACGGCGGCGGCCCCGGCACCGGCTGGCTCTCCGGCATCGACCTGCCCGCCCTGGCGGGCGCGGCGCACCGGATCGAGACCCTCGGCTACGCGAAGACCCCCGAGGCGGTCCGCGAGAAGGTCGCCGCCTTCGCCCTGCACGGGGTCCGCCCGGCGGACATGGCGGTCATCCTCCGCCCGATGGCCTCCGACTGCGACGGCCCCGCCAACCTCGCCGCCAAGATCGCCACCCTGCGCGAACTGGGCGTGCCCGAGGTCGAGTTCTACAACTACGGCCTGATGCGGCTGTCCTCGATGGACCGGATCGGTCACGCTCTCGGGTGATCCTCCGGACCACCGTTCGAACCCGGCGGAGGCGGTGCTTTCGGCCAAAACGTCCGGTTCGGACCGTCCGGTTCACCGCACCGTCGGTCCTGCCTGCTGTGCCCGGCGTGTCCCGAACGGTAGGCTTTCCGTGTGATCTTCAAGCGCATCGGCAACGGACGGCCGTACCCGGATCACGGCCGGACCAGCACCCGCCAGTGGGCGGACGTCGCGCCGCGTCCGGTGCGGCTGGACCAGTTGGTGACCACCAAGGGGCAGTTGGACCTGGAGACCCTCCTCGCGGAGGACTCCACCTTCTACGGGGACCTCTTCGCCCACGTGGTGAAGTGGCGCGGCGACCTCTACCTGGAGGACGGGCTGCACCGCGCCGTCCGGGCCGCTCTCCAACAGCGGCAGGTCCTGCACGCCCGCGTGCTGGAAATGGACTGAGCCGACGTCAGCCGGCGTCACCCGACGGCGTACGGAACCGCAGGTCGGTGCCGGTGCGTCCTTTCGAGTGCCGTCGTCCCCCGGATGATGATCATCTAGTACCTGCGCCGCCGTTGTCGGATTAGTCTGCTGACTACGGCGGTCACGCGGCCGCTCGCACGGCCGCGCCGCGGTCTACCGGCACCCCACCCTGGCACCTACGGGGGAGACAGACCATGAGCATGTTGACTCCCCAAGGCTTGAAGGGGAAGCAGTACCGGGTCACCGGCAACGCCTATCCGCGCCTCGGGCGCCCGCCCCGCCGCGGCCGGAGGGTCGCCCTCGCGCTGGGCGGCGTCCTGACCCTCGGGCTGGTCTCGATGGGCGGCGTCCAGCTCTACGACGTCTTCACCGGCAAGCACAAGAACACCAGTGCGCAGGCCTGCGGCGGCCCCTCCGGCCGTCCGCTGGCCGTCCCGGAGAAGTCCCCCGCCGCCGGCGCCCCGACCACCGGGGCCCCCGCCGCCACCGGCGCGCCCGCCGCGCCCGCCCCCGGCGGCACCGCGGTGCCGCAGCCGGGCGCGGTGACGGTCAACGTCTACAACGCCACCGACAAGGGCGGCCTGGCCGCGCGCACCGCCGACGAGCTGAAGAAGCGCGGCTTCCAGATCGGCAAGGTCGGCAACGCGCCGTCCGCGCTCGACAAGAAGGTGCCCGGCAGCGCCCAGGTGGTCGTCGGCCCCGGCGCCACCGGCGCGGCCGCCCTGCTGACCACCCAGGTCGCCGGGGCCACCAGCAGCGAGGACGCCCGCACCGACGCCACCGTCGACCTGGTCATCGGCGACACCTTCACCGCCCTCGCCGAGCCCGCCCAGGCCGCCGCGGCCCTCGCCGAGCTGACCAAGCCCTCCCCCACCCCGGAGCCCGGCCACTGCTGAGCCCGCACACACGCGCGAAGGTCCGGCCGGGAGCTCCCGGCCGGACCTTCGTGCTTCCCGCTCCCGCCGCTCAGCCCGCGGTGCCGTACAGCCGGTCGCCCGCGTCGCCGAGGCCCGGGACGATGTAGCCGTGCTCGTTGAGCCGCTCGTCGAGGGCCGCGGTGACCACCGTGACGGGCGCCCCGGCCAGCTCGCGCTCCATCACCTCGACGCCCTCCGGCGCGGCCAGCAGCACCACGGCGGTGACGTCGGTGGCGCCGCGCTCCAGCAGCATCCGGATCGCGGCGACCAGGGTGCCGCCGGTCGCCAGCATCGGGTCGAGCACGTAGACCTGCCGGCCGGACAGGTCGTCCGGCATCCGGGTCGCGTAGGTGGAGGCCTCCAGGGTCTCCTCGTTGCGGACCATGCCGAGGAAGCCGACCTCGGCGGTCGGCAGCAGCCGGGTCATGCCGTCGAGCATGCCGAGGCCGGCCCGCAGGATCGGCACCACCAGCGGGCGCGGGTAGGACAGCCGGGTGCCCCGGGTGACCGCGACCGGGGTGGTGATCTCGACCTGGTCGGTGCGGACGTCCCTGGTCGCCTCGTAGGCGAGCAGGGTGACCAGCTCGTCGGTGAGCCGCCGGAAGGTCGGCGAGTCCGTGCGCTCGTCGCGCAGGGTGGACAGCTTGTGGGCGACCAGCGGGTGGTCGACGAGGTGGAGACGCATGACAACGACGATAACGGCCGTCGGGACGTGTGTACGACTCCGTACGAACCAGGACCGGCGCGGAACGGGCGCGGAACGGGCGCGGAGCCGACGGGAGTCGGCGGGGGCGGACGGGGAGCGGACCCGGAAGTCGGGCCGCTCCTGTGGTATCGACGCCGCTCATCTGGGAAAGTCGGAACCTATGAAGAGCAACCCGACGCGGGCAACCACCGCCGGCGCGGGCGGGTCCGGCTCGACAGACGAGTCCCGTCCGGCGTCGGAGCAGGCCTCCGAGCGCGCCCCCGAGAGCTGTGCGGAGACCGACGCGGAGCGGCGCAAGCGCCGGGCCGTGTTCCTCCGCGAACTGGCCGAGGCCCGCGAACTGCGGGCCAGGGTGCAGCCGAGACGGACCAAGGAGCGCCGGATGCGCGAGGCCCTGCGGATGCGCACCTTCCGGACCTGACCGGCTCCCGGCGCCGCCCGCGCACCGCGCCCCGCACCGGAGTTGCGCCCCTCGGCGGGCAGAACGCGCCCTTCCGCAAGCGGCCGGACGGTCAAGATCGGCTCGCGGACCGGCCGGAAGCAGACCTTTCCGACACGACCTGCGAAGACGCGCTGCCGAACACCCCCCGCAACGGCGGGCTTTCTGTCACGATGCCGGGGGACGGTCCGAACGGCGGACCGCCTTCTGGCGCGGGGGCGGCCGGACCGCACCCGCCCGAGATCGCCGACAGCCGAGACCAATCTTGGGAGTGTCCCTGGTGGCGTACTTCGCTGCAGTGCTTGCTCGCTCCGGTGCCGGGTGGGACGTGAGCGAGACCGAACTCGACGACGTAGAGACCCTGGCCGACCTGACCGACCTGGCCCGCCGCGCGGCCGAGGACGAGGACACCGTGCTGGTCTTCATCGAGCAGGAGGACGCCTGGTTCGCCGTCCTGCGGATCGACGGTGAGGACGACCCGCGGATCTTCGTCTCCGACGCCGCCGCCGCGGCGCGCAGTTCCTACGGCTCGGTCCTCACCGACGAGTTGATCGAGCAGGACGGGGAGGCCGACTTCGACGACCTCGACGGCCTGGTCGCCGAACTCGACGAGGAGGACGGCGCGGCCGCCGGGTCCGACGCCGAGGACGACGAGGAGCCGGCCGGCGCGCCGGGCGCGGCCCCGATCGGGCCGATCGGCGACTCCGAACTGCTCACCGACTACGGGATGGGCGCGGACGAGCTGCTGGACCTGGCCGGCCAGGGCGCCGCGCCCGGCGACGCGCTGGGCGAGATCGCCGAGGCGCTGGGCTGCGGCGAAGTCCTGGAGGCCGTTCGGTAGCGGCCGGCCCGGTGCCCGACACTGGGTCCATGCAGCCCGTCCCCTCCCCCGCCCCGACCCTCGGCGACCGGCCGCGGATCGCCCCGCTGCCCGCCCCCGTACGCCCCGACCCGGTCCGCGACCGGTGGCGGGACCAGATGCGCCTCGCCATCGAGGAGGCCGCCCTGGCCACCGCCACCGGGGACGTCCCGGTCGGGGCGTTCGTGCTGGGCCCGGACGGCGCGGTGCTCGGCCGCGGCCACAACGTGCGCGAGGCGCACGGCGACCCCACCGGGCACGCCGAGGTGGTGGCGATCCGGGCGGCGGCCGCCGCCGTCGGCGAGTGGCGGCTGAGCGGCTGCACCCTGGTGGTCACCCTGGAGCCCTGCACCATGTGCGCGGGCGCGATCGTGCTCTCCCGCCTCGACCGCGTCGTCTACGGCGCCCACGACCCCAAGGCCGGCGCGGCCGGCTCCCTCTTCGACGTGATCCGCGACAACCGCCTCAACCACCGCCCCGAAGTCCTCGGCGGCGTCCTCGCCGAAGACTGCACCGCCCAGCTGCACGCCTTCTTCGACACCCAGCGCTGACCCGCCCCCAACGGATTTCGTCCGCTCCCACCGATCCGGTAGAGTTCCCCTCGGTAGCGTGTCCGAGCGGCCAAAGGAGCACGCCTCGAAAGCGTGTGTGGGGGCAACTCCACCGTGGGTTCGAATCCCACCGCTACCGCTCTCCGAAGGGCCCGACCGTTTCGACGGCCGGGCCCTTCGCCGTACCGGCCTGCCGAAACGGGGAACTACTCCATGGACGGCCGGCAACCGATGCGGGGCGACACCCTGGTCGGCGAACTGCACCCGGAGGGCGGCGACATGCCGTGGTCCCTGCACCGCTTCACCCCGGGGCGGTTTGGCTGCGAATCTTCTTCGCGGAAGCGGACAAACCGGCCCTGAGCTGGGAATTCGCGTGGCCGTGCCGCTCAGGTCGGCCCTAGGGTGTGGGCTCCTTCACCGCTGGAACCAGGAGCTTCACCATGCCTTCGCCCGCTGTCTACAAGTCGCCGCGCGGTCTGGCCACCGCTGCTTCGGTGCTGCTCGGCCTGTGTGCGACGGCGTCGCTCGGGTCGGCCGTGGGCATCGCCCTCCTGCGCGCGGACAACGGCGTCGGGGCGCTGCTGACGCTGTTCGCCAGCGGGATGCTCGGGCTGCTCGTGCTGGGCACCATCGGGGTGTTCGTCCCCTGGCTGTACCGGGTACGGGTCAACGCCGAGGTGATCCACCCCCACAGCGCGCTGTCGCTGCCGGCCCGCTGGTGGACGATCGGCGGCTGGTTCATCCCGTTCGCCTGTCTCTTCATGCCCTGGCGGACGGTCCGCGGGGTGTGGCAGGCCAGCGCGCCGACCGACGACCACGGGGTGCCCCGGCCGATCGGGACGGTAGCGGTGACCGCCTGGTGGACCACCCTGATGCTGGGCAGCCTGCTCGCCCGGCTGGGCAGCAGCGTGATGGACAGCACGACGTCCGCCACCTACGAGGACTCCCGGCAGCAGGCGCTCTCCCTGCTGGTCTGCTCCGAGGTGCTGCTGATCGCCGCCGCGGTCCTGGCGATCGTGGTGGTGCGCCGCCTGACGGCCATGCAGGAGGCCCACGCCGAGGCCGCGCACGCCCGGGCCGCCGCGTACTGGGCCCAGATGCAGGCCGTCTGACGGCCCGTCCGGGGTCCGGCTCGGCCCCGGGGCGGGCGGGCCCTAGGGTGTGGGTTCCGTTGCCGCCGGAAGCAGGAGCCCTCCGATGACCTCGCCCGCTGTCCACCGGTCGCCGCGCGGCCTGGCCACCGCTGCTTCGGTGCTGCTCGGGTCGTGCGCGGTGGCCTCGTTCGGGACGGCGACGGGGGTGACCATGCTGCGGGCGGCGGAGCCGGGGCGGGAGCCTACGGCGGCGTTGGCGGTGACGTTGTTCTCGAACAGTGCGTTCGCGCTGATGATGCTGGGGACGGCGGGGGTGTTCGTCCCGTGGCTGTACCGGGTGCGGGTGAACGCGGAGGTGATCGCCCCGGCGGCGCCGCAGCCGCCGCGCTGGCTGACCGTCGTCTGCTGGTTCGTCCCGCTCGCCAACCTGTTCCTGCCCTGGTGGACGGTCCGCGGCGTCTGGCGGGCCAGCACCCCCACGGGCGAGCAGGACGGGGCCGGGCCGGTGCACGCCTGGTGGGGCGCCATGGTGCTGGCGTCGGTGCTCGCCCTGCTCTCCGGCGGCAGCATGGACTCCGCGACCTCCGTGACCTTCGAGGAGGCCCGGGAACGCGCGCTGACCCAACTGCTCGGCGCCGAACTGCTGATGACCGCCGCCGCGGTCCTGGCGATCCTGCTGGTGCGCCGCCTGACGGCCGTGCAGGAGGCCCAGGTCGCTGCGCACTCGGCGCGGGCCGGAACGATCTGACGGCCCGCCACCAACGGTGTTCCCAACGGCGGTTGCCGGAGGGCGGGTTGCGGGGATGATGCCCGCATGGGGAGTGCGCGGTGGCGGGTGCTGGTGTGGGTCGGGGCCGGGGTGTCGGCGGTCGGGCTGGCGGTGTTCCTGTGGGCGGAGGGGCTGGACCGGGCGAACCAGTGGGCGGGGGTGCTGGGGCTGTTCGTCGGGTTGGTGGGGCTGGTGCTGGCGGTGACCGGCGGGATCGGTGGGCGGGGCGGCGGGCGGCAGTCCGCGGACGGCGCGGCGGCGGGCGGTTCGGTGCGGCTGGTGCGCGGCGTGAAGGGCGACGTGGTGATCGGCCGGGGCCCGGCGCCCGGCCCGGTCCCGGAGGCGGGGCGGGTGCCGGAAGCCGGTGACGGGCAGTCGGCGCGCGGCGCGCGGGCCGGCGGGGACGTCGAGCTGGTCGACGGCGTGGACGGCTCGGTGCGGTTCGGCGAGTCCGGCGAGTCCGGCGAGGGGGCCCCGTGAGCGGCTTCTGGCGCCGGCTGTTCGGCGCGGAGGAGGACGGCGGGCAGTCCGCGGCGGGCGCGACCGCGGGCGGCGACATCGTGCTGGTCCGCAACGCGGGCACGGTGCAGGTCAACCTGGGCAAGGAGCGGCCCGCGCCGGGCGACCCGGAGGAGGCCCGGCGGCGGCACGCCTGGCGGCTGCGGGAGCGCTACCACCGCCTGGACCTGGAGGTGCTGACGCCGCTGTCGGAGCAGGACGAGCACCCGGCGGTGCACCTGCGCGAGGTGTTCGTGCCGCAGCTGGTGCGGGCCGACCCGCCGCCGGTGGAGCTGCCCCGGGAGCTGTTGAAGCGGCTCACCGACGTGGGCGAGCCGGACCCGTCCCGGCTGCCGCCGGGGGTGGAGCGGGAGACGGTGCGCCGGGTCCGGGAGGCGTACCGGCGGCGGCCCGCGGTGCCGGTGCTGCCGCTGCTGGCGGGCCCGGACGGGCACCGGGCGGTGCTGCTGGGCGACCCGGGGTCGGGGAAGTCGACGCTGGCCAGGTACCTGTGCCTGGCGCTGACCGAGCCGCTGGTCGACCCGGGGGCGGACGTCCCGGCGGAGGTGGCGCCGCTGGCGGGCCGGCTGCCGCTGATCGTGGAGCTGCGCCGGTACGCGGACCCGCAGTGGCGGGAACGCACCTTCGAGGACTTCCTGGCGCACCTGTACCGGACCGAGGGCCTGGGCCTGCCGGAGGAGCTGCTGGCCCGTCAGCTGGCCGAGCACGCCGCCCGGACCCTGGTGCTGTTCGACGGCCTGGACGAGCTGTTCGACCCGCAGGTCCGGGAGTTGGCGAGCCGCCGGATCGCGGCGTTCGCGGCCCGCTACCCGCAGCTGCGGGTGGTGGTGACCTCGCGGGTGATCGGGTACCGGCGGGAGCCGCTGGACGCGGCCGGGTTCGGCCACTACATGCTGCAGGACCTGGACGACGGGCAGGTCGGGGACTTCGCGGAGCGCTGGTACGCCAACGCCTGCCCGAACGACCCGGTGGAGGCGCAGCGGCTGCGCCGCCGGGTGACGGTGGCGGTGGCGTCCTCGGCACCGGTGCGGGAGCTGGCAGGCAACCCGCTGATCCTGACCATCCTGGCGATCATCGGGCGGCGCCGGGAGCTGCCGCGGGACCGCCGGACGGTGTACGAGCACGCGGTGGCGGTGCTGGTGGAGCACTGGGACCCGAGCAAGTACCTGCAGGACCGGCGGGTGGACGGCGGGATGCCGTACCTGGCGTCGGAGGACCGGCTGGAGCTGCTGCGGCTGGTGGCGCGGCGGATGCAGGAGGGCGGCGACGGGATCGCCGGGAACCACATCCCGGGGCGGGTGCTGCTGTCCTCGTTCGAGGGGTACCTGCGGGAGCGGTACGAGCTGCCGGCGGACCGGGCGGCGCCGGTGGCGCGGGCGATGCTGCAGCAGTTCCGGGAGCGGAACTTCATCCTGAGCCGGTTCGGCGGCGACGTGTACGGCTTCGTGCACCGGGCGTTCCTGGAGTACCTGGCGGCGGCGGACATCGCCTACCGGTTCAACCGGGAGCGGTCGCTGACGGAGGGCCAGCTGCTGGACGGGGTGTTCGCGGCGCGCTGGCGCGACCCGGCGTGGCGGGAGGTGCTGCTGCTGCTCGCCGGGGAGCTGGACGAGCGGTTCGTCGGCGAGGCGGTGTCGCGGCTGCTGGCGGCGGCCCCGGTGCTGCCGGGGGTGACGGGGGCCCGGGACGCCTCGCCGGAGTGGCTGGTGCTGGCGGTGCGCTGCCTGGGCGAGGTCCGCAAGCTGGGGCTGGTGACGGCGCAGTCCGAGGCGGTGGTGGACGCGCTGACGGCGCTGTTCGAGGCGTACGCGGCGGAGGGTTCGACGTACCTGCCGCGGGAGGCGGTGGAGGCGCTGGACGGGCTGCGGCCGGTGCTGACCGGGCTGGGCCCGCACTGGGTGGGCCGGGAGCGGTTCCTGCGCTGGTACCTGGTGCACGGGCACCACGCGCAGCGGGAGTCGCCGACCTCGATGGAGGTCGGGACGGTGACGGCGCGGCTGGCGTGCGCGCTGCAGCTGAACGATCCGGACGGCCCGGGGGTGCTGCGGGCGTGGGCGGAGCACGGCTGGTCGTCGGCGCAGCGGGCGGCGGCGTTCGGGGCGCTGGCGGAGGGCTGGGCGGGTGATCCGGGGGTGGAGGCGTTCGTCCGGAGCCGGGTGGAGCTGGACGGGGACGCGCTGACCCGGGAGGCGGCGGTCGCGGCGCTGGCGGACGGCTGGGCGGGCGTTCCGGGGACGGGGGCGTTCCTGGCGGCGCGGGTGGCGGAGTCCGGCGGCGAGGGCCGGCTGGACGAGATGCTGGCGCTGGGCAAGTCCTGGCGCGGGGACGGTCCGGCGCAGTTGCTGCTGCGGTCGATCGCGGCGGCGGAGCAGCCGGAGCTGCGGGGTCTGGCGGTGTTCGCGCTGACCGTGAACGGGCGGGTGGACGGTCCGCTGGCGGCGTTCCTGCGGGAGCGGGTGCGCGGGGACCGCGACCCGGGGGTGCGCGGGATGGCGCTGCGGGCGCTGTGCCTGCAGCCGGCCGACGATCCGGAGAACCTGCCGTTCCTGTCCCGGGTCGCCGGGTCGGACAAGGACCCGGAGCTGCGGCTGTCGGCGATGATCGGGCTGGCGCAGGGCTGGGCGGGCGATCCGGCGGTGGCGGAGTTCCTGCGGGAGCGGCTGGCGGAGGACCGGGACCCGCTGGTGCGCCGCCGGGTGCTGCCGGCGCTGGCGGGGCGCTGGGCGGGCGATCCGGGGGTGGCGGAGCTGCTGCGCGGCCTGGCCGTCACCGCGGGTCCGTGGGACGTGCGGGCGGGGGCGCTGCGGCTGCTGGGGCGGTGCTGGGCGGGCGATCCGGAGGTGGCGGAGTTCCTGCTGGAGTGCGCGGCCGACGGGGCGGGCGGCCCGGCCCGGGTGCTGGCGCTCGGGGAGCTGGCCACCCACTTCGCGGGCGCCCCGGAGCTGGACGCGTTCGTCCGGCGGGAGGCGGAGCGGGCGGCGGACCCGCTGGTGCGCGGGGCGGTGCTGACGGCGCTGTCGGACCGTCAGGAGCCGGGCGGGGCGGCCAGGTCGCTGTTCCTGGAGCGGGCGGTGGACGATCCGGACCCGCGGGTGCGGGACCTGGCGCTGGCGGCGGTGGTGCGCTGCTACGACGGCGAGGAGCGGGCGGGCGCGCTGCTGCTGGCCCGGGCGGGCGGGCTGCGGGACGCGGACGTCCGGCTGTCGGTGCTGCGGGCGCTGCTGGCGCACCGGCCGGCCGACCCGGCGGTGCGGGCGCTGCTCCGGGAGCGGGCGGTGGCGGACGGTTCGGCGCCGATCCGGGCGATCGCGCTGCACGCGCTGGTCCGGGACGGGGCGGGCGGCGGCGGCCCGGAGGCGGCGGAGCTGCTGCGGGAGCGGGCGGTGGCGGACCCCGATCCGCTGCCGCGGCGGGTGGCGCTGCGGGCGCTGGCCGGGACGGAGGCCGGGGCCGGGGACCGGGCGGGCGCGGCGGAGCTGCTGCGTTGGCGGGCGGTGGAGGACTCCGACGAGGAGGCCCGGGTGGCGGCGCTGCGGGCGCTGGCCTCGGGGTTCCCGGGCGGGGCGACGGCGGCGCTGCTGGCGCAGCGGGCGCGGGTCGAGCGGGCCCCGGCGGTGGCGGTGGAGGCGACCCGGCTGCTGGAGGCGACCCGGGTCGGGGGCGGCGCGACGGCGGCGATCGACGCCGGCGCGGAGGACGGTCGCGGCGCGGAGGACGGGGACAGCCCGGAGGACGGTCGCGGCGCGGAGGACGGGGACAGCCCGGAGGACGGTCGCGGCGCGGAGGACGGGGACAGCCCGGAGGACGGGGACGGGGCCGGAACGGCGAGCGGCTCCGCACTCCCCGGCGGTTGACCACCGTGCCGGGGAGTGCGGAGCCGTACGGAACCTCGCGGTCCGCGGTGTGGGGGCAGCAGCTCCGGGGGGACGAGCTGCTGCCCCGGCGGAGGTCCCACAACCGGGCGCCGCGTCGGGGGGATGCCGCCGCGCCCGGTCCCACAGCGGGGACCTCCGGATCGCCGTACCGGTGATTCCTGCCAGATCCTCGGTACATCAACCATCCTGCCGTGCCGCCGGTGCGGTCACCTCCGGAGAAAGCCCTGTTCCGGGGGGACCTTCGTCCCACGGGGTGAACGCGGCCCTCACCCGTTGCGCCGTCCGGTGGATAAGCTGCCCGCTGGCAGGGCCGTGCGGGGAGAGGCGACGGCCCGACTCAGGGAGGCAGGCCCGTTCGATGGCTCAGGCGAAGAAGGTGGCCATGTGGATCGTGGTCATCTTCGTCATCTACACGATCATCACCTCGCCGGTGCGCGCGGCCGAGCTGGTGCAGTCCGGTTTCGTCGGGATCTCGGACGCCGCCAAGGCGGTCGGCGCCTTCATGACCGGGCTGGTGCGCTGACCGGGTCGGTCCGCCGGTTACCTTGGCGGGGTTCGTCCGACGGGGCGCGCCCCGTCGGGGGTGTGCCCCTCCACCCGCGAGGAGCGGCATCGTGATCCGGCACCTGGTCCTGTTCAAGCTCAACGACGGCGTCCGCCCGGACGACCCGCGGGCGGTCGCGGGCGCGAAGGCGTTCGAGGAGCTCGGGGCGCTGATCCCCGAGCTGCGCGAGTGGGAGTGCGGCTGGAACTTCGCCGAGCGGGACATCGCGCAGGACTACGCGATCAACAGCCTGGTCGAGGACCGGGCGGCGCTCGCCGCGTACCTGGGCCACCCGGCCCACCAGGCCGCCGCCGCGCAGTGGCGTGAGTTCGCCACCTGGGTGATCGCGGACTTCGAGGTCTGACCCCCCCCTCAGCACACATCGCACACGCACGAACCAGCGACCTCCGGCCCCCACCCCGTGCCGGAGGTCGCGGCGCGTCGACGACGGACTCCGCCGAATGCTGGACGGTCCGTCAACACGCCTCCTCCGGGTGCTTGCCCGGCGACAGAACGACTTGTGATGCTATGACCGGTTTTGCCGGAAATTGGCGAGGTGATTCACAAGGGAGGGTGACCGTGTCCGTGCGGACGCAGGGCAGTGCGCCGGAGGAGCGGATCGAGGAACTGCCGGACCCGGCCGAACTGCTGGCCCGCCGTAGCGGCGGCCGCGGCGCGGTGGACGTCCGGACGCTCACCAGGGTGCTGTTCGAGCGGCTCGCCGAACTCCCCCCGGACGCCCCCGAGCGCGCCCGGGTCCGCTCCGCGCTGATCGAGATCAACATCCCGCTGGTCCGCTACGCCGCCACCCGGTTCCGCAGCCGCAGCGAACCGATGGAGGACATCGTCCAGGTCGGCACCATCGGCCTGATCAACGCGATCGACCGCTTCGACCCCGGCCGCGGCGTCCAGTTCCCCACCTACGCGCTGCCGACCATCCTCGGCGAGATCAAGCGCTACTTCCGGGACAACGTCCGCACCATGCACGTCCCGCGCCGGCTCCAGGAGCTGTGGGTGCAGGTCAGCGGCGCCATGGAGGAGCTGACGGTCACCCACGGCCGGGTGCCCAAGGTCCCCGAGATCGCCGCCAACCTGCGCATCCCCGAGGAGGACGTCCGGGCCTGCCTGGACGCCGGCCGCGCCTACAACGCCGCCTCGCTGGAGGCCGCCCAGGAGCACGAGGGCGGCCTCGCCCTGCTCGACCGGCTCGGCTACGAGGACTCCGCGCTCGCCGACGTCGAGCACCGCGACATGGTCCGCCACCTGCTGGTCCAACTCCCGGAGCGGGAGCGGCGGATCGTCATGCTGCGGTTCTTCGCCAACCTGACCCAGTCGCAGATCTCCACCGAGCTGGGGATGTCCCAGATGCACGTCTCCCGGCTGCTCTCGCGCATCCTCACCCGGCTGCGCACCGGGAACTCCTGGGAGGAGTGAACCCCCGCCGCCCGTGACCGCCGCGTGACGAGTCGGGACGTTCGGGTTTGCCGAGGGCGGTGATCCGGTATTGAGCAGGAAGACACGTCGGCCGGGCGCCACAGTGCGGCGGCGCCCGCCGAACAGGCAGTCACATGGGGGTGGGCGCGTGTTCACAGAACAGGGCAGTGCGGTCATCGAGTCCGTCACCGCAACGATCCCGGCCCAGGCCGGACCCGCCGAGGCCCCCGACCGGGCCGGCCCGGCCGAGGCTCCCGACCGGGCCCTCGACACCCGCACGCTGTCCCGGGCGCTGTTCCGCCGGCTCGCCGTCCTCGACCCCGACAGCGCCGAGCACGCCTACGTCCGCGACACCCTGATCGAGCTCAACCTTCCGCTGGTGCGGTACGCCTCGGCGCGCTTCCGCAGCCGCAACGAGCCGATGGAGGACATCGTCCAGGTCGGCACCATCGGCCTGATCAAGGCGATCGACCGTTTCGACCCGGACCGCGGCGTCGAGTTCCCGACCTTCGCCATGCCCACCGTGGTCGGCGAGATCAAGCGCTTCTTCCGCGACACCAGCTGGTCGGTGCGCGTCCCCCGCCGCCTGCAGGAGCTCCGGCTCGCCCTCACCAAGGCCGGCGACGACCTCTCCCAGCGCCTCGACCGCTCCCCCACCGTCCCCGAACTCGCCGCCTACCTCGGCGTCTCCGAGGACGACGTGGTGGAGGGCCTCGCCGTCGGCAACGCCTACACCGCCAGCTCGCTGGACTCCGCCCCCGGCGAGGAGGAGGGCGGCGACGGCCCGCTCGCCGACCGCCTCGGCTACGAGGACCTCGCCCTCGAAGGCGTCGAGTACCGCGAGTCGCTCAAGCCGCTGCTCGCCAAGCTCCCGCCCCGCGAGCGCCGCATCATCATGCTCCGCTTCTTCGGCAACCTGACGCAGTCCCAGATCGGCGAGGAGATCGGCATCTCCCAGATGCACGTCTCCCGCCTGCTCACCAAGACCCTGGCCCACCTGCGCGAGGGCCTGACCGCCGAGGGGTGACCGGGGCGACTCAGCCGAGCACGGTGCAGGCGGCCCTGAGCCGGTCGAGGTGGTCCTCGGTCAGGCCCAGGCCGTCCCGCCAGAAGTCCTCGAACGACGGCCAGCCGAGGGCGAGTTCCTCGAAGGCCGCCTCCAGGTAGCCGGACTCGGCCCGGGCCAGCGGCCGCATCAGCGGGTCGACCCGGTCGATCAGCGCGCCGGAGCGCTCGTTGGTGAGCAGGTAGTCGGCCAGCACGCTCTCCCGGTCCACGCCCAGCGCGGTCAGCAGCAGCGCCGCCGTCCAGCCGGTGCGGTCCTTGCCCGCGGTGCAGTGGAACAGCACCGGCGCGCCGTCGGCCTCGGCGATCAGGCGCAGCACGGTGGCGAAGCGCGAACGGGCCGTCGCGTCGGTGACGAACCAGCGGTACATCGAGGTCATCATCGCGGCGCCCCGCCCGTCCCCGAGGACGGCGTGCATCGCGGCCGGGTCGCCGGTGCCCAGCGCCCGGCGCAGCTCGACGTAGAGGTCGAAGTCGGCGGAGAACACCGGCAGGTGGTGCAGGGACGGGCCGGCCCCGTCCGGCGCCGGGACGGAGAGCGTCGCGGAGGCGTCCAGCGGCAGCTCGGCCACGGGCAGGCCGGGCACGAGGTCCGCGCCGAAGTGGCGGACCTCGTCGAGGCTGCGCAGGTCGACGACGTGGCGCAGCCCGAGCGCGCCGAGCAGCGCCCGGTCGTCCTCGCCGAGCCGGCCCAGCGCCTCGGTGCGCAGCAGCGCGCCGGAGCGCACCAGGCGGCCGTCGGCGGTGCGGTATCCGCCCAGGTCACGGGCGTTGACGGCGGCGGCCAGGCCGAGGCTGCGGGCGGTCTCGGTGGGCGGCGCGGTCACGGGTGCCTCCTGGCTGGGCTCGACGAGTACCGGCCAGTGTAGGCACGCTGCGGCCCGGGACCGCCGGGGGCACCCGGTCGGCCCCGGTCGGCCGCGACCGGCCGCGCGGGCGGGTACGGGCGGGTCCGACCGGTTCCGGTGGCGGCCGTGCGGGCGGGGCCGGGGGTTACTTGACGGCCAGCCAGATCACGCCGATCACGACGACGAGGGCCACCACGGCCCCGACGACGAACAGCGGGGTGCGGCTCTTGGTGGCGGCGCTGCCGTAGGTGGTGACGGTGCCCGGGGCCTGCGGGGCCGGGGCCTCGTCGACGAACGCCCGGAACATCTGGGTGGAGCCGGCGGGGTCGTAGTCGTTGTCAGCCATGGAACGGGACTCTAGCCAACCCCGGTGGCCCGCCGACACCCCGGTCCCCGCCCCGGCGCAGGTCTGCACCGACCCCTCACCTCGGCAGTCCCGGGAACCGCGGCCGCCCGGGCGGAATCCGGACGGACCCGAACGGGTTGTCCCGCTGCATGACGAACAGTGACACCCCACGGGTGACCCTCGGCCGTTCCGACCTCTCCGTGTCCCCGCTCTCGCTCGGCGGCAACGTCTTCGGCTGGACGGCCGACCCGGAGCAGTCCTTCGCGGTCCTGGACGCCTACACCGCCGCGGGCGGCAACTTCGTGGACACCGCCGACACCTACTCGTCCTGGGTGCCGGGCAACTCCGGCGGCGAGTCGGAGACCGTGATCGGTGACTGGCTGCGCAGCCGGGGCAACCGCGAGCAGGTCGTGATCGCCACCAAGGCCGGGATGGCGCCCGGCCTGGACAACCTGCGGCCCGAGACCCTGCGCCGGTGCGTGGACGCCTCGCTGCGGCGGCTCGGCATCGAGCGGATCGACCTGTTCTACACGCACCGGGACGACCTCGACACCCCGGTCGAGGAGATCGTCACGACCCTGGACGAGCTGGTCCGGGCGGGCAAGGTCCGCGAGGTCGCCGCCTCCAACATCGGCGCGGAGCGGCTGGCCGCCTCGCTGGAGTTCGCCGAGCGCGAGGGCCTGGCGGCGTACGTCGCCGTGCAGCCGCACTACAACCTGGTCTCCCGCGACACCTACGAGGGCCCGCTGGCCGAGGTGGTCGCCGCCCACGGGCTGTCCGCCGTCCCCTACTACGCGCTGGCCTCGGGCTTCCTGACCGGCAAGTACCGCCCCGGCACCGCCGTGGACAGCGCCCGCGCCCAGGGCGCCGGCCGCTACCTGGACGACCCGCGCGGCCCCCGGGTGCTGGCCGCCCTGGACGAGGTCGCCGGGGCCCACGGCGTCGAGCCCGCCACTGTGGCCCTCGCCTGGCTGGCCGCCCGGCCGACGGTCGCGGCGCCCCTGGCCAGCGCCCGCACCGTGGAGCAGCTGCCGCCGCTGCTGGCCGCGGCCGGGCTGCGACTGACCGAGCAGGAGCTGAAGGCGCTCGACGCCGCGTCCGCCTGATCCGGGCGGCCGGGCCGGGCCGGCGGGTTCAGCCGGCCGGTCCGGTCCGGCCGGTTCGGCTCCGTGCGCGCGGAAGGCGCTCCCCCGGTCGTTCGGAGCGGGAGAGCGCCTTGCGTGCGTGACAGGCCCTCATGGCCGTTAGAGGGTGTAACGGCGGTGAATTGCCTTCACGGTGGTGAGTGGCCGCCGCTCCGGTGAACGGCTGTCGCCGGAGTGACGGCCCGTCAGGCGGGTGAGTGGGTGTCACCCCGGTGACGGGTCCTCACCCCACCCGGGCGAAGAAGTCGGGGTAGTACCCGCTGTTGAGGCGGGAGACCCGGATGTCCTTGCCCGGTCGGGGCGCCTCCACGTAGGTGCCGTCGCCGAGGTAGACGGCCACGTGGTGGATGCCGGAGACCCGGCCGTTGCCGGACCAGAACACCAGGTCGCCGCGGCGGAGCTGCCCCGCGTCGATCGGGGTGGCGGCCCGGTACTGGTCGTCGGCGACCCGCGGGGTGGCGATCCCGGCCCGGCGGAACGCCTGCTGGACCAGGCCCGAGCAGTCGAAGCCGTTCGGGCCGTTACCACCCCACACGTAGGGCTTGCCGACCTGCGCCAGCGCGTACGACACCGCCGCCTCGACACCGGCCGACGCGGCCGGGGCCTCCGCGGGCCGGACCTCGCGGTCGTCCGCGGCCCCGCCCCGGTCACCACCGCGGTCACCGCCGCGGTCGCCGGTCCGGGCCACGTAGATGTCGTAGTGGCTGGTGTAGCGCCACTCGCCGGACACGCCCCGGAACCAGTAGACCCGGCCGTCCCAGCCCTGCCGGATGCCGCCCGAGGACGGCGCGGCGGCCGGCTGGCCCTGCGGCCGGGCCGAGGAGGCGGCGGGGGCGGAGGCGGGAGCCGCCTTCGCCCCGCCGGTCCGGGCGGCGTACACCTCGTAGTGACTGGTGTAGCGCCACTGGCCCGACACGCTCTTGAACCAGTAGACCTGGCCGTCCCAGCCCGGTCCGGACGGGGCGGGCGCCGCGTGCGCGGTGGTCGCGCCGATCCCGAGACCGGCCACTCCGGCACCGGCCAGCACCGTGGTGGCCAGGCAGGTCGACCGCACGGCGCGGTGTATTCGGCCCGCCCGCTCGACCGCGCCGGAACCGGCGGTGCGGACGGCCGGACGGCGGCACCCGGCGCACCGGCAGACCGACGCTCCGTCGGATTCGGCGAAGCCCAGCAGCGGGGCGTCGGACCAGCCCGGCAGGTCGGCGGGGTCGGTGGATATCGAGGCGAGCGCGCTCCTCACGCGGGCCTCCCTTCCTTGCGGTTCGGACGGGCGGCCGGGGCGGGCACCGAGGCGGTGACCCCGGCCGGGGCGACGAACGCGACCAGCAGCTGCTCCATCAGGGCGCTGCGCGCGCTGTCGTCCAACTCGTGGGCGGTGGCGCGCTCCAGGCGGCGCACCGCGAGGGCCGCGGCCTCCACCGCGTCGTCCACCAGGACGGTCCGCAGCCCCGCGTCCAGGTCGGCGAGCCGGCGGCGGCGCATCGACTCGGAGACCTCCGGCGCGTAGTCCAGGGCCAGCGGCTGCACCGAGTACACCTCGATGCCGGTCGGGGCGGTCTCGGCGGCCAGCGCGCGGGTCAACTCGTCGGCGAACCAGTGGCCGTCGCGCAGCGCGGGCCCGGGCGCGGAGTTGGAGTCGCACGGCAGGACGGAGGCGGTTCGGGTGAGAACGGCCTGTACCTGCTCCCGCAGATACGTTTCGTGTTCGGCGATGCCCAGCGTCGCCCGCGCGGTGTCCTTGACCCGCCAGACGATCAGCAGCCGCACCACCAGCGGCGTCCCGGCCCGGTCGGTGACGTGCACCGGCTCGCTGCGCCAGTGCCGCAGCCGGACGTCCACCCGGTGGCGGCGCACCAGCGGGTTCACCCAGAGCAGGCCGGTGCGGCGCACCGTGCCCCGGTAGCGTCCCCAGCGGGTCAGCACCCGGGTCTCGCCGCCCGGGTTGGAGAGCATCCCGGCCAGCGCGGTCAGCATCGCCAGCCCGATCGCGCTCACCGAGGCGATCGTCCGGTCGCCGAACTCGGCCTGTCCGCTCGCCCGTGCGGCCGGGCCGCGCAGGTCGGGCAGCCCCGACAGGTGCGGGATCACCCCCGCCCGGGCCAGCACCAGCAGCACGCCCGCCGCCCCGAGCAGCAGCGCGAGCAGCGGCAGCCAGCCCGGCAGGGCGAAGGCGCGGCGCTCGCGCAGCGACTGGTCGGCGCGCGGCGGACGCCGGTGCGCGGAGGCGGCCTCCGCTCCCGCCGGGTACGCGTCCGCCTCGCCCGTCGCGGGAGGGGCGGACGCGCGGGACGCCTTCGTGGCCGGGGCGTTCGCCGTGGAGGCGCTCGCTGCGGAGGCGTTCGCCGTGGAGGCGCCGAGTGCGCGCAGGCCGCCGGGTTCGGGGACGGTCCGGGGCGCGGGCGGGAGGGCCGCTGGGTCGTCCGCCCCGAGGGACAGCAGGGCGGGCGGGTCGACGACCGCGCCCACCACCGGCAGCCGCTCGGTGTCCGGGCCCCGGTCGAACCCGGGCTCCAGGCCGGAGCCGGCGTCCTCGGCGGGCGGGGCGGTCCTGATCAGCGGCTTGCTCACCGCCTTGGCGACCGCCTTGGTCAGTTGGGTCGCACCGACGGGGGGTTCCGGTGCGGCGGGGGGCCAGGAGTTGGGTCGCGGCGACGAGTCGCGGGTGACGTCCATGCACGTGTCCTAAGGGTTCAGAGTGTCGCGCACCGGGCGGCCCGGATCTGACGGGCAGTGCCAGACTCAGGCTAGGTTGATAAGTCATCAAATGCGACATTTGCCATGCGGCGTGTCGATCCGTCAGCTGCCACGAGGGCCCACCGACCCGTCCGCCGTGAGCTGCGGGAACGGACGGACCGACGAGCACCCGGCAGCCCGTCAGCGACGGCGCCTACCACTCCCCCGGCCGAACACCCGCCGAGCCAGCAGCCCGAACGCCGCCGCCACCAGCAGCGCCCCGCAAGCCACCCCCCGCCACCCGGTCGCCGCCGCCCGGTGCGCGGCCTCCACCGCATCCGGCGGCGGTGCGGCGAACGCCTTCGTGCTCGCCGCCCCGTCCTCGGCGGCCGACGAATCCTCCACGCCCTCCGGAGCCGACGGCCCGTCAGGCGGCAGGACCGCGACGGAGGGAGGTGCGGCGGGAGCGGTGAGGATCGTCACGTCCGCCGAGGGCGCCGGGACGGCCGGGGTGGGCGGGGTGGGCGCGACCGGGCTCGGCACCGGCGGGGTGACCGGTGCCTGCGGCAGCGACGGACTCGGAGCCGGAGCCGGAACAGCCTCCTGACCTGCCGTCGGCGCAGGCACCATGACCGCCAGCAGCTCCGGCGGCACGGGCGGCGTCAACTCCGTTGGAGCCGTCGGCACCTCGGAGGGAACGACACTCGACGCGGAGGCCGCCGGAGCCGAAGGCACCACGCTCGGCGCCACCGAACCCACCGGCGAGGCGCTCGGGGAGACCGCCGCAACGGACGCCGAACCCGACGGAACCCCACTCGGAGCGGAGGAGGCCGAACCGGGCCCCGACACCACGGGCGACACGGACGGCGACGGCGACAGCGACGGCGAGACCGACGAACTCGCGCCCGGGGAAGCCCCAGCCGAAACCGACGGCTCGGGACTCACAGAACCACCGCCCACAGCCGTCGGCACCACCGGCGACGGCGAGGCCGAAGGCTCGGGGCTCACCGCACCGCCACCCGAAGGCGTCGGCACCACGATCGGCACCACCGGCACCTCGGGCGACGGCGAGACCGACGGAACCGCACTCGGAGCAGGAACCGCCGAAGCCGACGAACTCGCGCTCGGAGAAGGCGAAACCGACGGCTCGGGGCTCACCGCCCCACCGCCCGAAGGCGTCGGCACGACGATCGGCACCACCGGCACCACCGGCACCTCGGGCGACGGCGAGACCGACGGAACCGCGCTCGGAGCAGGAACCGCCGAAGCCGACGAACTCGCGCTCGGAGAAGGCGAAACCGACGGCTCCGGGCTCACCGAGCCACCGCCCGAAGGCGTCGGCGCCACGGTCGCGGAGGCCGGAGCGCTCGCCGAGGGCGTCACGGAAACGGAGGGGGAGGCCGTGACCGCCGGTGGCTCGGAGGCGGGCGGGGCGGCGAAGTGGACGGTGACGGGGTCGCCCTGGGTTCCGTTGCCGGCGGGGTCGGTGGCGGTGGGGAGGAGGGTGAGGTCGCCGGGGGCGAGGTCGTGGATGGCGGTGCAGGACCAGGTGCCGTCGGGGGCGGTGACCGCGCTGCAGACAGTGGTGCGTTCGTCGGTGTCGCGGTGGCCGGCGGCGGTGACGGTGACGGTGGTGCCGGGTTCGGCGCGGCCGGCGAGTCGGGGACGGGCGGTGTGCAGGGTCTCGCCCGCGCCGGGGGAGGTCAGGCGGGGGCGGTCGGGGACCACGGTGTCGACGGTGAGGGCGACGGGCTTGCCCTCGGCGCTGTTGCCCGCGCCGTCGAGGGCCCGGGGGACGAGCCGGTAGCGGCCGTCGGGGAGGTTCTCCACGGGCAGGCAGGACCAGGTGCCGTCGGCGGCGACACCGGTGGAGCAGAGGTCGGTGGCGGGGTGCCCGGGGGCGTCCGCGGCGACGGTGACGGTGGAGCCGGGCTCGCCGAGGCCGGTGAGCAGCAGGCCGGGGTCGTTGGTGTAGGCGGGCAGGGTGAGGACGGGGGCGGTCGGCGGGGTGGTCCGGACGGTCAGCCGGAACGGGTCGCCGCGCAGCACCGTCCCGCTGCGGGTGGTCTCGACCGCGACGAGGATGTGCGCGCCCTCGGCGAGCGGGCGGTCGGGGCGGCAGTTCCAGGAGCCGTCGTTGGCGGCCCTGCCGGTGCACAGGGTGGTGCCGTTCTCCTGGACGGCGATGCTCGCGCCGGGCAGCGCGCCGTCGCCGCGGAACTCGGGGCGCGGCTCCCTGGTGACGGTGCCGGGGACGGGCAGCGCGACCTCGGGCTTGGCGGCGCCAACCGCGAAGCCGATCTTCTGGTCGACGACCTGCCCGGAGTCGGCGAAGCCGCCGGAGGAGACGAGTTGGGCGCCGCTGCGGGCCAGCCGCAGCCGGACCCAGGTCTCGCCGCCCGCGGCGCCGGGCGGGACCTGCCACTCCAGGGCGGCGGTGGACGCCCCGGCCGGGACCTCGGCCTGCACCCGTTCCAGCGGGTCGAAGCGGCCGTTGTGGTCGAAGTCGATCCAGCCGGCCAGCACCGCGGGGGCGCCGCCGGCGGCGACCGGGACGTCCAGGTGGTAACTGCGGCCGACGGCGGCCTCGTTGGGGAAGGCGAGGGTCGGGTCGGCGCCCTGGTACTCGGCGCGGCCGGGCTGCAGCAGCGGCGGGGGCGGGCTGGCCCAGGGGCTGCGGCGGCCCTCGCCGCCGTCGAGTTCGACGCTGGGGGCGACCGGGCCCGCGTCGGCGGGCGGGGGCGGCGGCGGGTCGGGCGGGCCGGGCTGGAGCGGGTCCTGGACGCTCTGGGCGAGGCCGGCCCTGGTCCGGGAGGCGGGGGCGGCGTCCTGGCCGAGGAAGAGGTCGGAGATCAGGTGGGAGGCGTTGCCGTAGCCCTGCGGGGCGCTGCCGAGGTCCTCGTCGAGGGTGACCGTCCACGCCTGTCCGAGCGGGGCGGGCGGGGTGGTGGAGCCGGCCCTGGCGGTGGCGCGCTGCTCGACCCGGAGCGTCACCGTGCCGACGGTGCCGGCGAGTTCGAGGGTGCCGGAGCCGTCGGCGCCGTCCTGGTCGGGGCTCCCGGCCGGGGCGAGCTGGCCGGAGCCGACCGTCCAGCCCGGCCAGCCGGTGCGGCCGACCAGGGCGGGGGCGGCGGGGCTGCCGCCGGCGACGGTGAGGCGGGTGCTGGTGGTGGTCGTGCCGTCCTTCGACGTGGCCGACGCGGACAGGCCGCTGACGTGCAGTCGGGGATTGCGGACCGGGCGGGAGAAGGTCAGTTGGAGGGTGCCGAGGGTGTGCCAGGAACCGTCGGCGCGGGGGCGGCGCTCGGCCGCCAGGAAGGTCTCGGCCGGGTCGCCGGGGCGGATGCCGTCGCTGTAGGGGCTGCCGCCGTCGCCCGACCGGGCGGCGAGCTTCCCCGTGGCGACGGCGACCGTCACGCCCGGGACCGCCGCGTAGTCGAACTGGATGCCGAGGCCGGAGGGGAGCACGGCGCGGCGGTCGGCGGACCAGCTGTCCGGGGTCTGCTGGGCGGCGACCGGCGGGGCCCCGAGGCCGGCGAGCAGCCAGGTGGCGAGCAGGACGGCGGTGGGGCGGCCGATCCGGGACCGCCGCCCGCCCCCGTCGGGCCGTCCGCGGGCGGATCGTCCGCCGTCGGGGCCTCCTCCGTCGGGGCGTCCTTCATCGGGCCGTCCGTCGTCGGGGCGGCCGCGGTGGACCGGGCGGGCGTCGGCGGTCGGAGCCCGGTGGGGGAACTGTCGGCACATCCGGCTCTCCTCTCGGTGTCGTCCGCGTCGTCCGCGTCGTCCATGCCGCCCGGCGTCCGACGGTTCGCCGCCCCGGTTCCCGCATTCGGACGGAGCTGACGATCAGACAAAAGGGAATCACGATCTGGTTTCGGTCATACCTCGACACCTGGTCAATTCACCTGACACCACCCGATTGGCGGCCACTCCATCAGCAGCATCGGGATACCCGCCCGACACGCCGTCAACTCACCCGAACGTGAACCAATCGGACGTTACTGCCCAGTCTCTGACCATCCGTCAGATCACTCTGTTCGAATTGGTCTGTTTATCAGTAGAGTCGACGGCCGTGACGATCGATCCCGTACTCATCAGGGCCAGCCACGCCGTCGTCGAGCCGCACGGCAGCGAGGTCACCGCCTACTTCTACGCCCATCTGTTCGAGCACAATCCAGATGTGCGCAAGCTCTTCGCCGAGCACCTGAACGAGCAGCAGGACCGGCTCTGGGACGCCCTCGGCACCCTGGTCGCCCACCTCGACGACACCGACACCGTGGTCGGCGTGCTGCGGGAACTGGGCCGCCGGCACGCCGGCTACGGGGCGCTGCCCGAGCACTTCCCCGCCGTCGGCGCCAGCCTGCTGGCCGCCCTCGCGCACTTCGCCGGGGACGCCTGGACGCCGGAGATCGAGGCGTCCTGGACCGCGCTGTACGGCGTCGTCGCCGACGTCATGGGCGCGGCCCTGACCGAAGCCGCCGCGGGCTGAGAACCCCCGGTGCCCTTCGACCCCGCGGTCATCCGCGCCAGCTTCGCCGTCGTCGAGCGCCGCGCCGATCAGCTGACCAAGTACTTCTACGCCCACCTGTTCACCAACAACCCCGGTGTCGAAGCACTCTTCCCGGCCCGGCTCGCCGAACAGCGGGACCGGCTCTTCGCCGCGCTCACCCAACTCGTGCTGCGGCTGGAGGACCCCGGGAAGCTCACCGGCTACCTGGCGGCGCTCGGGCGCGACCACCGGAAGTTCCGGGCCGCGCCCGAGCACTACCCCGCCGTCGGGGCCAGCCTGATCGCCGCGCTGAAGCACTTCTCCGGCCACTCCTGGACCCCCGAGATCGAGAAGGCCTGGACCGAGGTGTACACCGTCGTCTCCCAGGCGATGATCGACGCCGCCGCGGCCGTCCCCGCCGACACCCCCCGCTGGTGGGACGCCGAGGTGCTGGAGCACCGCCGGGCCGGACCCGACCTCGCGGTGCTCACCCTGCGACCGGACCGGCCCTACGGCTTCACCCCCGGCCAGTACCTGACGGTCTGCTCCGACCGGCAGCCGCAGGTCTGGCGCCCCTACTCCCCCGCCCGCGCCCCCCGGCCCGACCACACCCTGGAACTGCACGTCCGCCGGGTCCCCGACGGGCTGCTGTCGACCGCGCTGGTCGACGACGTCCGGCCCGGCGAGACCCTCCGGCTCGGCCCGCCGCTCGGCGACGCCGTGCTCGCCCCCGGCTCCGACCGCCCGCTGCTGATGGTCGCCGGCGGCACCGGCTGGGCCCCCGTCCGGGCCCTGCTGGAACAACTCGCCCAGGACGGCGGACGGCCCACCACGGTCTTCGTCGCCGCCCGCAGCGACGCCGACCAGTACGACCTGGACACGGTGCACACCCTGATCCGGGAGCACGCCTGGCTGCACGTCGTGCTCTCCGCGCCCGAGGCCGGCGCCTCCCGCGCCGAGGCCGCCCGGCTGCTCCGCGACGGCCTGGCCGGGTACGGCGACTGCTCCGGGCACGACGTCCACGTCTCCGGACCGCCCGACCTGGTGCCCGCCGTCGTCGCCCAACTCCTCGACCAGGACGCCGAACCCGACCTCGTCCGGCACGACCCCGTCACCGCGACGTTCAACCGCAGCCGCCCGCTCACCCCCGCGGAGTGGTTCCTGGAGGAGCGCGACGTGCCCTGGATCAACCGGACCGAACTCGGCTGAACCGCCGCACGCAACGGCGGCGGAGCAGCCGCGCAGCAGCCGCAGAACGACGAAGGCCCCGGGTGGGAACCCGGGGCCTTCGGCTGGTGCGCTCAGCAGGATTCGAACCTGCAACCTCTTGATCCGTAGTCAAGTGCTCTATCCGTTGAGCTATGAGCGCTCGGACGGACCCTTGCGGGACCGCGAGCGGAGTTTGGTGCGCTCAGCAGGATTCGAACCTGCAACCTCTTGATCCGTAGTCAAGTGCTCTATCCGTTGAGCTATGAGCGCTCGCCCCGGCGGACTGGCCTCCTGGGCGGTGCGGGGACAACATTACATGACCGTGGACCGGGGGCGAAATCGATTGTCCACAGCCCCCAACCTGCGAGGACGCCCGCCCGCCCGGGCCACCCCGGCGCGGGGCGGACACGACGAAGCCCCGCCGGTCAGTGACCGACGGGGCTCCCGGTGAGGCGGAGGCGGAGGGATTTGAACCCTCGATGGACGGTAAAGCCCAAACCGCATTAGCAGTGCGGCGCCATAGACCGGACTAGGCGACGCCTCCAACACCCGGACCACGACCGGGACTCCGGCCGTACTCCGTGCGACTGCGATGATGCCACAGGCAACGGCCCCGGCACCAACCACCACAACGATACTGGCCGGGTCGTCCACGGCGCAAAGAAGAATGAGATACTTCCGTCTCCGAGGAGAGCCGAAGCCGCCACGTCGCAGCGGCGGCCCGAAGCCGTGAGGAGACCCGTCGACGTGAGCAGCCGGCCGACCCGAGGCGCTGCTCGCCTCGCCGCGATACTCGACGCACTGCCCGACCCGCTGCTGCTGGTGAACAGCAACGGCACCGTGGTCGACGTCAACAAGGCCGCCGTGGAAAGCCTCCAGGCCCCCGGCACCTCGTTGATCGGGCGGGGCGTCCTGGACCTGCTGCCGGAGTTCGACCCCAGCCGAATCCCCGGTTCGATGCGGCCACCGGCGAGCGAGACCGAGAGCCTGGACCGACCCGTCCGCATGACCGCCCGACGCACCGACGGGACGGAGTTCGCGGTCGAGGTGTCCGGGAACGACTTCACCGACGAGGGCGGCGGGGAGGCGCGCGGCTACCTGTCCTTCACCACCGCCGACCAGGACCTGCTGCTGCTCCTGGTGCGCGACCTGTCCGCGCGCCTCGGCGTGGAGTCCGAACTGCGGCGCCAGCACAAGCAGACCGAGATGATCCTGCGGGCCGCCGCCGAGGGCGTCCTCGGCGTCGACCTGGAAGGTCGCGTGGTGCTGGTCAACCCGGCCGCCGCGCACATCCTGGACTACCGGGCCAGCGAGCTCGGCGGCCGCGAGCTGCACCCGCTGATCCAGCACTCGCAGCCCGACGGCAGCCCGCTCGCCGCCGAGAGCTCCGCGCTGGTCGACACCCTGCACTCCGGCCGCAAGCACCGGATCCGCAACACCGTGCTGTGGCGCAAGGACGGCCGGCCCGTCACCGTCGACCTGACCACCGCCCCGGTCCGGGACGGCGAGCAACTCGTCGGCGCGGTCATGACGTTCACCGACCGCACCCGCGAACTCGCGCTCACCGCCCGCAACGAGCACCTCACCGCCGTGCTGGAGTCCGAGCTCGGCGGCGCGCTCACCGCGCTGCACCGCCGGATCGACACCCTCGCCGCCGACCCGGCCGGCCAGCTCTGGCCGGAGGCCAACTGGACGCTGCGCCGACTCGCCGACGAGTGCCGCCGCTTCGGGCGGCTCATCGACGGCGTACTGGAGCACCAGCGCTTCGAGGCCGACGCCGACCGCGGCAAGGCCGAGCTCGACCGCGAGCGGACCGGCCTGGACGAGGTCGTGCAGCTCGCCGTCGAACGGGCCGGCGAACTGGTCGGACCCGGCCGGGTCCGGTACTCGGTGCACGCCGCCGCCGTGAAGGTGCTCGCCGACCGCGAGCGGCTGGCCCGGGCGCTGGCCCACCTGGTGGCCGACGTCAGCGGCGTCGCCCCCGTGCCCGAGCCCGCCCGCGCCGAGGCCGACCCGGCCCCCGGCGGCGCGCCGTTCGCCGAGCCCGCGCCGGCCGGCGAGCAGCCCCCCATGGTGGTGCTGGCCGCCGCCCAGCGCGGCAGCGTCGCCCGGATCGAGGTCCGCGGCCCCGCCCGCACCGCCAGCGCCGTCCACCTGCCGATCGCCCGCGCCGTCGTCGAGCGGCACGGCGGCGTGCTGCAGCGCCACGACCTGCCCGGCGGGGGCGGCGCCACCTACGTGGTGGAGCTGCCGCTCGACCCCGACGGCGAAGGCTCGGGCGCCCCCGACCTGCAGCGGCACGTCCCGCACGTGCCGAAGGACTCCGACACCGCGATGCTGCCCGACCTGCCGGGGCAGCCCGGGGCGTCCGAGCCGCGGCCCGCCGCCGACGGCGCGGCCCCGGCGGCTCCGGCGACCCCCGCGGCCGGGCCGGACGCCGCCGCGCGGGCCGACGACACCCAGGGGCACGGCCGCCGCCGGGCCCGCGCGCCGCGCGAGGACGACTCCTGGGGCAACGGCCCCGGCGCGCCCGAGCAGTCGGCCCCGCGCGCGCCGATCGCGCTCGGCCCCGGCCCGTCCGCGCCGGACGCCGCGCCGGACGGCCACGCGGCGGCGGACGGCCACGGGGCGGCGGAGGCCAGGCCGACCGCCGAGGGCGGCGGACGGCGGCGGGCCCGCCGGGCCGCCGCGCCGAACGCCGACGACAGCTCCCCCGCCCTGCACATCCCCGGTGTCCCCGACCCCGGGGCGGTCGTCTACCCCGGCCTCGAACACACCCTGCCGCCCGTCCCGGCGGAGCCGCCGGTCGCCCCGGCCGCCCAGCCCACCGGCCGCCGCCGTCGGCTGGCCCTGCCCGCCAACACCGTGGAGAGCGCGGAGGAGGTGACGGCGGTCCTGCCGCCCGTCCCCGCCGCCGACCCGGCGCCCGCGGACCCGGCCGACGCCCGGGCGATCGCCCCGCCCGCGCCGACCGCACCGCCCATCGCCCCGCCGATGGCCCCGCCCACGGCCCCGCACGACGGGTCGCCCGCCGGGCCGCCCACGGGGTCGCCCGCGCCGGTCGGCGAGCCGTCCACGGCGCTGGCCGTCGCCCGCCCGGCGGCACCCGCCCCGGTGCCCGCCGCGGTGGAGCAGGCCCAGCCGCAGCCGATCGGCAGCGGACTCGGCGAACTGGTGCCGCCGCGGCCGCTGGGAGCCCCGCAGCCGGACCGGCCGACCGCCGGGCCGGAGACGGCCGACGGACAGTCCCCGGCCGGGAGCGGGCCCGGCACGGCCCTGGCACTGCCCGGCGGGTCCGGCCAGGCGGAGGGGCGGACGCCGCCCCGGCCGGTCGCCGAACTCGCCCCGGCCCGGCCGCACCCGCACGACGGCCCGCGCCACCTGCTGGTCTGGCCGGAGCCCGACCCGTCGACCCGGGGCGCGCTGGAGCACCGGGGCTTCCGGCCCGTCGTGGTGGCCACCCGCGAGGAGGTCGACGCGCAGGTGCCGCAGACGCCCGCCGCGCTGTTCGTCGACCCGCTGACCGGGCCGATCACCCGCACCGCCCTGCAGGCGCTGCGCACCGCCGCGCTGGCCGGGCGGGTCCCGGTGCTGCTGGCCGCCGGCCTCGGCCAGGCCACCCGGGACGCCGCGTACGGCGCGGACCCGGCCGTCCTGCTGCGGGCGCTGGCCCCCCGGGACGGCGAGAACCACGCGGCCCGGGTGCTGCTGGTGGAGTCCGACCCGGAGGTCGCGGCCGCCCTGGTGGCCGGGCTGGAGCGGCGCGGCATGCACGTGGAGCACGCCGCCGACGAGCACGAGGCGGTGGCCCGGGCCAGTGCCATCCAGCCGAACCTGGTGGTGCTGGACCTGCAGCGGATCGAGCGCTCCGAACCCGGCCTGCTCGACTGGCTGCGCGCCAACGACCGGCTGCACCGCACCCCGCTGGTCGTCTACACCTCCGCCGACCTGGATCCGCAGGCCCGGGCCGGGCTGCGCACCGGCGAGAACGTGCTGTTCCTCGCCGAGCGCTCCACCACCGACGAGGTGCAGGGCCGGATCGTCGAACTGCTGGCCCGGATCGGCTCCTTGGAGCAGGTCGTGACGGCCGGGAGCGGCGCTTTCTGACGGTCCGTCAGATCTGCTGTCGGCCCGCCGGCATCCCGGCCAGCGGGAGGCGGGCCACCAGCCTGGCTCCGCGCGCGGGGCAGTCGGCGGGTTCGGCGGGTTCCGCAGGTTCCGCGGGTTCGACGGCCAGGGTGCCGCCGTGGTGCTCGGCGAGGTCCCGGGCGATCGCCAACCCCAGTCCGGCGCCGCCCAGTTCGCGGCTGCGGGCGTCGTCGAGCCGGGTGAAGCGCTCGAAGACCCGTTCGCGGTCCGGCTCCGGGATGCCCGGGCCGTCGTCGGTCACCGCCAGTACCGCCGTGCCCGCGCCGGTGGTGAGCCGGACCCGCACGGTGCCGTCGGCGTAGCGCTGGGCGTTGTCGACCAGGTTGGTGAGCAGCCTGGTCAGCCAGGTGCGATTGCCCAACACCTGGACGTCGGGGGCGAGTTCGGCCAGCACCGGAATCCGGTCGGCGGTCCGGGCGGCCAGCACTTCGGCGAACAGCACATCCAGGTCGAGGAGTTCGGTGGCGACCGGGTCGGCGGCGTCCAGTCGGGCGAGCAGCAGCAGGTCGGTGGCGAGGTCCTGCAGGCGGACGGTGTCCTGCACCGCGTCGGTGAGCAGTTCGGGCCAGAGGTCGGGGTCGGGGTGGGCCAGTGCCACCTCCAGCTGGGTGCGCAACACCGCGATGGGGCTGCGCAGTTCGTGCGAGGCATCGGCGATGAAGCGCCGCTGGCGGCGTCCCGCGTCCTCCAGCCGGTCCAGGGTGGCGTTGACGGTGACCGCGAGCCGGGAGACCTCGTCGCCGGTGCCCGGGACGGGCACCCGGCGGTGCAGGTCGTGGCCGGTGATCTCGGCGACCTCGGCGCGGATCGCCTCCACCGGGCGCAGCGCCCGGCCGGCGACCCGCCAGGTCACCGCGGCCACCAGCAGGACCAGCAGCGGCAGTCCGACGGCGAGCGCGGCGGCGGCGGTCCGGCCGGCCGCGTCCACCGGGCCGAGCGAGGCGGAGGCGTAGATGGTGAGCCGCCCGTCCGGGCCGGTGACGGAGGCCGAGACCACCCGCTGCCCGGTGTCGTCCATCAGCGCGATGACGCCCCGATCGCCGTCCGGGCGGCGGAATTGGCGTTTGAACGGGGCGGCGGGGCCGCCCGGGGCGGGCGGTTCGGGGACGGGCGGGCCGACCCGGGGCAGCACGTCGATGGTGGCCGACACCAGCCGTCCGTCGGCATCGAACACCCGGACCGATCCGCCGCCCGGGCTGGCGATGACCGGTGGCAGGTGTTCGCGCGTCGCCACCGCGGCGACCTCGTCGACCTGCCGGGCGGCGGTCTGCCGGACGTCGCGGGTCAGGTTGGCGTGCAGCACGCCGAGCAGCGCCAGCGAGGTGCCGCCCAGGGCGAGTGCGACCACCGCGGTGGCGGCGAAGGTCGCCCGGGCGCGCACCGAGCGGGGCACCAACCTGGCTGCCTGGTACCTCAGTTGACGGACGACGGCGCGCAATCCGCTTGTCGTGGCGCGGAGTCGACTCGCCGTGGCCCGCGGTGTGCCCGGTCCGGTGCGGAGTCGGCGGCCCGGTGGAGGTGTCGGGTCAGCCACCGTCCACCGCCAGGCGGTAGCCGGCCCCGCGCATCGTGCCGACCGCGCTGCGGCCGAACGGGGCGTCGATCTTCCGGCGCAGGGCGCTGATGTGCACCTCCACGATGCTGGGGTCGCCGTCGAAGGCGGAGTCCCAGACGCTCTCCAGGATCTCCCGCTTGGACACCACCCCGCCCGCGGCCCGGGCCAGGCACTCCAGTACCGCGAACTCCCTGGCGGTGAGCCGTACTTCGGTTCCGGCCCGGGTGCAGGTCCGGCGGGCCGGGTCGATCACCAGGTCGCCGAACTCCAGGGTCTGCGGCAGGCGGCGACCGGTGCGGCGGACCAGGGCGCGCAGCCGGGCGACCAGCACCACGTAGGAGAACGGCTTGGAGAGGAAGTCGTCGGCGCCGGTGTCCAGGGCCTCGGCCTCGTCGAGTTCGCCGTCCTTGGCGGTGAGCATCAGGATCGGGGTGTCGTCACCGGCCTCGCGCAGCCGGGAGCAGACCCGGTAGCCGTTGAGGCGGGGCAGCATGATGTCGAGCACGATGACGTCGTAGTCGTGCTCGGTGGCCAGCCACAGCCCCTCCTCGCCGTCGTGGGCGAGGTCGACGGCGAAGCCTTCGGCCCGCAGCCCGCGCTGCAGTGTGGCGGCGAGCCGCCGTTCGTCCTCGACCACCAGTACGCGCATGGGGGACAGCGTCGCAGGCGTCCGGCGGGACGGACAGGGCGGCTTCAGCCTGGCTTCAGGCGGCTGGGGGGATGCTGGGCGCCCGGCCGGAGCGAACCGGCCGGGGCCAGGTCGTCGAGGGAGTCGTACGCGCATGTCCGAACCGCAGTCGCCGGACCCGCAGTTGTCGGGGCCGCAGTCGCCGGACCCGGAGTCGTCGGACCCGGAGTCGTCGGACCCGGAGTCGTCGGGGTCGCAGTCGCCGGGGTCGTTCGGGCCCGGCTTCGAGAAGACGGCCGCCACCACGGCGGCCGGGGCGGCCTCCCGTCGCCGCTACCTCCGGCTGCCGGGGCGGCGGCGCAGCCGCTGGGCGCTGGGCGTCGCCGCGGTGGTGGTGCTCGGGGTCGCGGCGGTCGGCTCGGGGGTCGCGCTGGAGCGGCACCACGACCGGTCGCGGGCGGTCGGGTTCTTCGGCCCGGACCGCCCCGACCGCCCGGAGCGGCCCGGTGTCCCGTTCGGTCCGGACGCCCCCGGGGTCGCCGGTCCGAAGCAGCGGGACGGCCGGGCCGGGACGCGGGAGCACGACGGCCGGTCGCGGGCGGTGCCGGGCGGGCGGACCGCTCCGGGCGCGCCGGGGGCTCCCGGAGTGCCGGGGGTGCCGGGTGCCGGGTCGGTCGCCGGGGGCGCCGTGGTGGCGCCCGCGCCGCTGCCCGGGGTGACCGCCGACCAGGCGGTCGCGAAGGCCGCGGGCGCGGTGTCGGGCGGCAAGGTCGCGGGGCTGGCGGTGGTCGGCCGCGAGGGCGGCGGCAGCTCCTGGGCGGTCACGGTGCTCGGCCCGGACGGGGTGCGCCACCTGGTGACGGTGGACGGCACCGACGGGTCGGTGACCGGCAACAGCGTGGTCGACGGGCGCTGACCCGGAACGTGCGTGGGGTGCCCCGGTCCGTACCGGGGCACCCCACGGGCGTCAGTGGTAGGCGTGCACCACCGCGTGGCCCCGGCCGCGGCCGATCAGCCAGCGGTTGACCGGGACGGTGACCAGGAACGCCAGCACCAGCGACCCGGCCAGCGAGACCCAGAACAGCAGTTGGCCCAGTCCGGCGTTCATCGCCCCCGGGACGGCCACCATCACGCCGTTGTCGATCAGCTCCATGACGATGATCGAGACGGTGTCGGCCGCCAGCGCGACCTTCAGCGCGTCCTTGAAGGGCAGGCCCGCCTTCAGCACCCCGCGCATGGTCAGCGCGTAGCCGAAGGGGGTGCACAGATTAGCACCATGGGTGCGGTCGGCCCGGCCGCTCCGTGGGGGGACGGAAGGCGACCGGGCCGGGGCTGGAGTGGTCAGCGCAGAGCGGCCAGCACGCGGCTCCTCAGCGTCTCGTCAGCGATGGTGTCCGCGTCGCGCCAGGCGTAGCCGCTGACCTCCTCCTCTTGGAGGGTCACGGCGCTGTGGTCGGCGGTGCGGAAGAGGAACCGGAAGTCGATGTGCTGGTGTGCGGGCTCGCCCTTGGCGTCGTTCGCCGGGATGGGGTGCACGTCGATGTGCACGGGGGCGGTGCCCACCAGCGTGATGCCCTCGGGGCTGACGCCGGTCTCCTCGGTCAGCTCCCGGAGAGCGGCCCCGGACAGGGTGTCGTCCTCCGGTTCCAGGTGCCCGCCCGGGGTGAGCCACTTGTCCAGCGCCACATGGTGGATGAACAGCGCCTTGCCGTCCCGGTCCACCAGGACGGCCCCGGCAGTGGCGTGCCCCCGGAACTCCTTGCGGCTGGTCACGTCCGCCCCGTCGTCCACCAGCGCGAGGACGGCCGACAGCTCCGGCTTCTCCTCGGAGTGGGCGTCCAGGTAGGTCGTGACGGTCTCGCTGACGTGCTGTGCCGTGATGGGCATCGGATCACCTGTTGTAGTAGTCGAGCCAGGTAGCGGCGATGGCTGCCCGGTCGTC
This sequence comes from Kitasatospora sp. NPDC088391, assembly GCF_044753345.1. NCBI lineage: Bacteria > Bacillati > Actinomycetota > Actinomycetes > Kitasatosporales > Streptomycetaceae > Kitasatospora > Kitasatospora sp. NPDC088391. The sequence goes on along the minus strand of NZ_JBIVNB010000003.1, from coordinate 529,193 downwards.
GCCGGGCACTTCGTGCATAGTGGCGTCGAGGTCCCGCCGGGCGAGCAGTCGCACGCCTGCCAGGATCTCAGCCTGCACGAGGTAGATGAACGGCCCAACCGACGCGCCATGAAGGAAGTTGACGGCGTTTCCGTTGTTGAGCAGGTAGAAGTAGTGGCCCGTCGTGCTGTACCGGGTGACGTTCTCGCCGGAGCCGCTGCGGGTGTAGCCGTCCGGCAGCCCGTCCAACTCCAACTCGTCCTCGCTGCTGGTGACCGTGGCGACGTAGGCCCCGTTCCGCAGGTTCGGGAAGTCCTCCCCCTTGAGCGCGAGCGCCCCCGTGGCGCACAGGACCAGACCAGCGCTGGCAATGGCCTGCTCCCGGTCCCGGGCCACCCCGAAACCCTGGGAGAGCGCCTGAGCGCGCCGTACGGGGTCAATGTCGTAGACCGTGACATGAACTCCCTTGGCGTGCAACAGCCTTGCGATGCTCGAACCGAGCTTGCCGAACCCGATCACCAGCGCGGGACGGCCGTGCAGGATGTCCCCCCGGCCCCGCAACAGCGCTTCGGCGGAGAACACGACGGACTGACCGACAAGGAAGTCCTCGGGGTCCTTGAGCGGGGAGCGGGCCACCGACACGACGGGGCACGGCAGCTTGTCCCGCTCGGCGTACCGCTTGTGGCCGTTCTCGGTGTCCTCCACCACCCCGAGGACGGTCCCGGAGAACCGGTCGCACAGCGCGTCGAGCACGGGGGCGAAGTAGCCGCCGACGTCCAGCAGCACCACGGCTTCACCGGCCGCCCGGGTCTCCAGGTAGGTCACCGCCATGTCCGGGTCGGCGAACAGCTCACGCGACAACTCGTCGCAGGGGAAGCCCTGTTCGACCTCTCGGCGTGCTGCGGCGTCGATCGACTTCGGCTTGGGCAGCACCGCCCGGAGGCTGGACACGGTGCCGACCGCCCGCACGAACGACGGGCGCTCCGGCAGCAGGTGCGTCACCAGCAGCGAGGACGGGAGAACCGGTGGTGTGAACCGCCGCGCGATCTTCCCGAAGTAGGTGTCCAGTCGTGCGCGCTCTGAGGTCTCCACGGAGACTTCCCTCCCTTGTGCTTGCACTGGAACCCGTCCCGGCCGAACCTTCCCCAGGCGGCCGGGACGGGGGTCTGTCGGGCCCGTCAGCGACGGGGATGGTTGGCCTCGCGCACCCGGGCCAGCAGCACCGCCCGGCGCTGCCGTTCCTCCGGGGTCAAGGGCACCTCGGCGTGTTCCTCCGGGGTGAGGACCGGTCGGGGCCCGGTGGGCCGCTCAGGGGGCCACGGGCGGGCTCTGATCCACTCGAACGGGTCAACGGGCTCAGCGTCCCCGGCGGTGCCCTGTGCGGCCGTCTGCGGGTCGTCCTGGGGGTCACTCATCCGGGCCTGCCTGCGGGTTCGTGCACTCGTCGTTGTCGGCGTGCTGTTGCCGCCACCGGACCAGGTGCCGCGCGATGGTGGGGTTCGTGTCGGCCGGGTACTGCGCTGCGATCCCGTCGAAGTAGGCGCACCCAAGACAGGAGTTCTCCGGCGCACCGACAGCCGCAGTGAGAGCCTCCGGCAGCATCACGCCACGCCCTTGTCGGGGCACGTGTCTGCACCGCACGTGCAGGCGGGCCACTCACGGAGGATGCCATCCCCGACCACCCGGGCCGATACCTCGGCGTCGTAGTCACTGGGGCCCCCGCCACGGGCCACAACCTTGCGGCGTTCGGCCTTGTAGTCGGCGAACGACTGAGTCCCACTGCTCCCGTCTACTGCTGCCATGTGGTCGCTCCCTTGGCTCTCAACGAGGCGTCAGGAGAACGACGTTAAGGATCGGCGTGGGGCGGGCTCCACCGTCTTGCACGGTCTTGCACGGCATCACTCAAGTGCAGCAACGGCCTGGTTGATCAACTCACGCGCAGCAGCGCCGTAGACAGCCATGCCCGCCAACTCACGAAAGGCTTTGTCATAGGCCGAAATCTCGCTTGGCGCCGTGATATTGACAATCGCTGACAACAGTTCCGTGGTGACCTGCTTGTCATCGAAGATCAGGAAAGCCTCCAGGGGCCAAATCCGGCGCTCGGCAGAAAACGGAATCACCCCGAAGCTGACTCGCGGTAGGCCCATCACTTCCAGCATGGCCCGCAACTGCCCGACCATGGTGTCCCTGTCGCCCACCCTGTAGCGGAGGACGGTCTCCTCAATCAGAATTGCGTAGCGGTGATCGCCTTCGTAGAGGAACCGGGACCGGGCAAGCCGAGACTCTACGGCTTCGTCAACATCATCCGGCGTACCCTGAAACCTGGTGATCGAGGACATTAGCGCGTGCGCGTATTCCCGTGTCTGGATCAGGCCGGGGGCGACGTTCGAGCAATATATGCGACACAGGCGAGTCCGCTCAAACAAGGGAATGATCTCCTCTTGTGAGCGGCGCATTCCGCTGCGATGGACCCGCCGCCATTCCAAGTACATTGAATCCGCTGCCCGGTTGGCGGCGATTAGGTCGGCGGCCTGATTGTCCGCATCGCATGCCGTGCACCAAGCCCGAATGTCAGCGTCCGAGGGTGGCGTCTTTGCATTCTCAATCCGGCTGGACTTTGAATCGCTCCACCCGCACCGGATAGCTAGCTCATGCCCGGAAATTCCGGCGTCTAGACGAAGCTCCTTGAGCCGCTTCGCTACAGCCTCTCGGGCTGCCTGAGCGCTGGAGGACGGAGAGAGAACCATGGGCTAGCTATCCGATGAGTGAGTTAGACGGTGAACTGGTCGTGAGGTGTGGCGCGTTCCCAGACGGCTTCGAATGCCGCTTCGCACAGCCTGGCAGTACGGGGATCATCGGTGATTTCGTCGCCGAGGTATTCACCGTCGCCGGAGAAGTGGCCGAACCGAACGACCTTGCCGTCCAGCAGCCAGAAGTCATTTCCGGGAAGGGCGATATCAGACGCCCGCCGACGTGGAAGCCATCGAACAGACTCACCGGCACCGATATTGACCGCAGTGCCAGCGTGCTCGTAACGGATATAGTCCGTAACGGGCTCGGATACAATCCGGGCGCGCCGAACACTCACGCCTTCACGTACGAGACCCGAAACGATTTCCACCCACAAGCCCCAATACTCCGAGCCAGGGTCGATATCCCGTTCTCCGGTCCGCTGCCACCGCTCGAAATCAGCGCGCTCGTCCGACACTCCATACGAGTCGCGCATTTCTAGGTGAACTGCACTGACCTTGACCTCCCTCAAGAGATCAATGAAGCTGGGACCGCTCTGCGTCATCGCATGCCTTCCTCAGAATTGGCACCATCCGCGCCGGAATGTGAATTACCGTCTCATGGGCAGGGATCGTGTTCTCGTGATCCGGCCCGTGCCCGGCCGCAAGAACTTGCGTGATCTGCGATTCACTCGCCGTGAATCCCTGAATCATGATCGTGCCGTCTGCATCATCCACCCAAACGGTCGGGCTGTTTGCTGTGCCCGTGTTGGGGTCGATTCCCACGAATCGTACGCTCATTGCGACCTCCCCTGTCACATCACTTGCGCGATCTTGCACGGCTTTCCGTGACCCCTAGCATGCCCCGATGCCAGCGCAATGTCAGCCACTCGGACGGATTCGGCTCACCCAATGCAAAGAGCCCCCGCTCTGCCCAGCGAAGGGCCGAACGGGGGCAAGGGGCCGCTCAACGGTCCCGGTAGGGCTTCCGGTGCCAGATGCCTCGGGCGTCCTGCCAGAGTCCGGCGGTGACCGGTGGTAGGCACCTGCGGGCACCGTACGGGCCGGTTCGGTGGGCGTCGCCCGCGCGGGTACTGGCGAAGGTCTCGCAGCAGGCCGGGCAGTGCTCCGCGCGACGACCGGACCACGACCGGCCGCATTCGGGGTGGACGGTTCTCAAGGCTGCCTCTCGGTCAGTCCAGGACGGCGATTTGCGGGCCTGCAATTGCAGGGTTGGACCACCTGCCCGCCTGTGGCCTGAAAGGCGGCACACGGGCCGCTGTGGCAGCTTCTAGGGGTGGCTATTCCGCCCACCGGACGTGCAGCCTCCCGCGCGCATTCGTGCACGTGCGCGTAAGGACCTGTTTTCCGCCGGGCGATTGGAACCAATTCCCTTGGGAGTTCGTTACTTTAAGTCAGTCCAGAAAATCCCAGACCCGTAGACAGGCCGGATTCTGCTATAGCGCTGCGATCCCCGAGGGAGGGGGAGGGGGTCCTACCCCACCCCCTGGGGTGACTCACGGTAACTAATGTCGGCTCAGCTAATGGGTCAGGGTGAAATGGGTGGGCTCTACACAGCGGAGATCACCGCAACGTCGCCGCAGTACCTGGTAGGGCTTGAGCGGCCGGTACAGGGCCGCGTAGACGGCGCGGTGAGCAAGCATTCGCTTTGTCTGCCCGCCAACTTGATAGCGGACCATTGCCCGGCCCTTTCGATCCAGCCTCACTGAGATCAGGCAGCCGGTTTCCTGGTCACGGGTAACCAGGCTCAGCGCTCGGAGCGCTATTTCTCGGGCGGGTACCGGGGCGGTGCTCACTGGTTCCACGGCTCCATGCCATTTACCGGGGAAGGCAGACCGGCCGCCGGATCGTATTCGGCGTCAGGATCGGCGGCGGGGTCCAGTCGGCCAGGAAGGCCACCGGAATAGCTCACGCTGTATTCCAGCCGATCGCTAAGGATTCGATCCAGAGCAAGTCGGTCGGCATTCCAGTTGATTCCGCCGCGCGGTGCCATGTACCGCCACTGACGCTCGTTCGAGTCCCACGGACGCCCCAGGTCTTCATCCAGCGCCTCCACCGTGCCCGCCAGAGAGACCAACTCGTCTAGTGCGCAAGCCAGTTGAGTCGCTGCGGCTGCGGCGGCAGCACGCTTCTCCTCGGCCAGGCCGATTACCTCGGCCCGCCAATCAGCGCTCCCGGAGAGGGCAGCCGCATGCACAGCCGCAGCAGCCTCGGCGGCCAGCTCGTAGGTCGCCATCTGGAGCCGCTGAGCCTCGGCAAGACGGCTTTCCAGCGGCCCCCGGGCGGTCGGCTTCGGGAGCGGCTTCCCCTCCGCGAGAGCTGCCTTGGCGGCCCGGTGGTCCTTGGTCTCCGCCTCGGCAAGCTCGGCCTCGGCGACGGCCACGGCGTGATCAGCGTCGGCCCGCTTGCTCAGCATCTCGTCAAGATGCGCAAGTGCACCCTTCACGTTCTCCGGCGTGCATGTGTAGATATAGCTCGGCATGGCGCGGGCTGCCAGGTTGTAGAGATGGTCCAGGCGCTTAGCGCGCTCATCAGAATTGGTGTCGGTCATTCTGTATTCCTCTTGACTTGGGGTATCGGACAAGGACTGGGAGTCAGCGCAGCGCGCGACGTTTCAGGATTGCGGCGGCCAGCCGTACCGGATCAATATCGGTACCGGGATCGTGTTCCGCCGCACCGGCACCCTTTACGAGAGCCATCGGCTTAGTGCGAAGGCCGGGGCGAAAGTGCTCGGCAATCTTCTGCGCGTCAGCCGTGATTTCCTCGACAGTGGAGCCGGTCAGTCGGTCGGCGACGATTCTCGGCAGGGAGAACTTTGCGCCGATTCCCTGGCGCATAATTGAAAGGTCAGCGGCCGGCCACTGGGGCTCATTTTCGAGCTTCTTCGCATCGGTAGCTTCCTCGGCTTTCACCTCGGCACGCGCCTTACTCACATGCTCGGATATTTCGGACCGTCGGTCCATTGGTCGGCTCCTAGTCGGATTCGGATACAAAAATGGCCCCGCATCACGGGGCTGCACATCCGACGGTTACCGACATACCGGCGGGAAAGCAACATCCGTAATACGGGGCCTACAGGCAGAGGGAAGGAGACCCCTGCCTGCCGAGTTTCGGCGAGGGCACATATAGCACCCATGCCGGAACAGGTATTAAGTTGATCAGTTGTTGGGACGGTTCGGTGCGCTCCCGGGCCGTTCGGTTCGCTGGGCTGACTCAGCGCCTAAGCGGCTCACTATGTATCTAGGTAGTGGAATGCTTGCCTGACCGCACGCCGGGCGGGCGTCGCACCAATGACGGATGACAGAACAGACAGGCTTTTGGCTTTCCCTTAAGACTTTCTATTATGAATACGGAAAATCTATAAAATCGTCATCGCGCCATTTGCCCAGGTCAGAGGGGGTGCATTCCGGCTGGCCGCTGGGCTGCTTCGTCACTGCGCGACTGCTGCGCCCAGCGAGGAGCCACGGCGAGCCTCCTGCGGCACGAGAAAGCCCCGGCAGGCTTTCGGAGTCCTACCGGGGCGTCTCAGTGGCGCACAGGGCCGTTAGGCGGCTTCCTGGGCCTCTTCCGTCTCGTCTTCATCTCGCTCTCGTGCAGTTACCCATTCCAGGGTGATTCGCCGGGACACGTCGAAGCTGTACCGGGCGCTGGCCCTCCAGTCGGCACCGGCAGGTGAAATCGTGATCCGGTAGACGAACAGCGTCAGGAACGTGCGCCGTTCCTCAAGGCTGGCGTCGGCCCACCACGACCCCGGGCCGATCGGGTCGCCGTCCTCGCCGGGTCGAAGCCACAGCTCAAGCGGGAGCCCCACGGTTTCCATATCCGAGAGTTCGGCAAGCCGGGCCTCGGCGGCACGCAAACGGCTTTCGCACTTGAGCCGCTTTGTTTTGAACCGCTTCCGGCCTTCGGCTCCCTCGTATACGTCGCCACTGTCGAAGTCGTCCCAAAGGGATTTCAGCGCTGCCTGAGCGTCCGCCCTTTCTGCAACCATGTTGGTCCGCTCCCGGCTCGTCTCCGGGGTCTCCTGGGCCATGGAATAGACAAGCGTGGCCTCACGGAGAATTTCCATGGCTTCGTCGTCCGGCTCGGAAGCCGTCGCGCTCTGAATCAGCGCGTACACGCGGCGGGCAACGTAGTCGTTTGCGTGAACCTGCATGATGGAATTTTTCCCCAGGTGGTCACCTTCAAAGGCAGGGACCCGAGAATTTCGCGTGCACCGATAGGTCGGCTTCTCTCCGTTGTTAAGCGCACCTTGCGGGCGTCCGCATCCACAAGTGAGCACAGGCTTGTTGTCTACGTTGCGGAGCCCCGAGAGAAGAGAAGTCCGCCGAGCGACACCAGCGCCCCGGACTCGGGTGTCAAGCCAAGCCTGAAGCTCATACCATTCACTGAGCGGGATAATCGCCTCGCAGATGATAATGGGGTGCCCAGATTCGTCGCGCTGAATTTTCCATTCCCGGTTGCCACTTCGGTTGCCGCGCTCGGTGAGCTTATAGACGGGATCAGCCTTAAGGCCAGCAATGACGGGGTTTCGGAGGATTCCCTTAAGCGTGCGGGCATTCCACTGCGAAGTTGCCCGTTCCTTGCCCACCGACCTCCCTTGCGTCGGATATTCGCTAGGCCGCTCATTCATGTATTCACAGTGCCAAGTGAGGGATGCCATGTTCACTGATCCCTTCTTCCGGCTGACTGCCTGGTCCTTGTGAGCCTTGATCAGCGCCCAGATTCGACGGATATTCGCCGCCTCGGACTCCTCGGGTACAAGACGCATGAGCGCGAGCTTGCCCTTGAAATACTTCTCAACAGTGAACCCGTAAGGCCGCCGCCCGCCAAGCCATGAACCTTCGGCGCGCTGTGCGTTCTTGGTGTCTCGCACCTTCTGCGACTTATGCTCGGATTCCTTGTTCACGGCATCTATGCGCATGATCAGGTAAATCAGCGCCATGGTGTCGCCCGGCGCGAATACGCCGTCCATGCAGCTTACGATTGTGATTCCGAGCCGGTGCAGCTCGGAGACGATCGGGATTGCGTCCATGACTTCGCGGCGGGAAAAGCGGCTCACGTCGTAGACCACGAGCATGTTGAATTCACCGGAACGGGCCGCGTTGAGCATCTTTTCGAAGCCTTCGCGGTAGGCGTCCGGGTTCCAGCCGGAAACGCCAATGTCCGAGTAGTGCCGGAGAAACCGTGCGCCCAAGTCGTCGGCGCGCTTCCGGTTGGTGGCCTTCTGGACGAGCGGGGACGCTTCGCTCTTGTCGGCCTTCGCCCTCGATTGGCGGTCGTAGCCGACCGCTACGGGCTCGACGTAGCCGAAGGTGCCGGGCTGGATGGGGACCACGGGGCCACTCCCTCACTAGCAGGTGGGTCCCCTGCGGGACGCTCGCCTACTGGCTAGGGAGCGGACTGCCTCACGTCCGTAGTGCCGAAGTGTGCAACCCGAACGCGAACGCCAGCAGGATCGAGATCACCACGGTCGCGCCGTTGTGCAGGCCGAAGCCGACGCCGATGACCTGGCCGAGCACCTCGCCGATGGCGCAGCCCGTGAGGCAGTGCAGCGTGGCCTGTGCGGCGGTGCGCCAGCTGGTGCCGCCGCCGTGCTGATGGTGGTGGTGCTGGTGGCCGCCGGGCCCGGGTTGGGGCCGTTGTTCGTGCTGCTCGTGGTGTTCGTGCTGCTGGTGGTGGCGCTCGTTCCCGGCGTGGCCGTGGTGGCCCGCGTGCTCAGCGTGGTCGGTGTGCTCATTGTGGTCGGCGTGCTGGGTGTGGTCGGCGTGCTCCATGGTGGCCCCTCCCTGGTCCGGTGTTCCGGTCAGCTGAACGCTATACCCCCCTGGGGTATTCCGCAGCAGCTTTTCGGTTCTCCGGGGAAGGGGCCGCCCAGGGCCGTCACTCCTTGCCGATCACCGTCACGTCCAGGCGGTCGGCCGCGTAGTCGGCGCGGATCACCTTCTTGTCGAACTTGCCCACCGAGGTCTTCGGCACCGACTCGATCAGCGACCAGCGCTCGGGCAGCTGCCAGGAGGCGACCCGCTCGGCGAGGAAGGCCCGCAGCTCGGGCAGTCCGGCGGTGGCGCCCGGCCGCAACACCACGGTGGCCAGCGGGCGTTCGCCCCACTTCTCGTCCGGGACGGCGACCACGGCGGCCTCGGCGACCTCGGGGTGCGCCATCAGGTGGTTCTCCAGGGCGACCGAACTGATCCACTCGCCACCGGACTTGATGACGTCCTTGGCCCGGTCGGTGAGGGTGAGGTAGCCGTCGGGGGTGATGGTGCCGACGTCGCCGGTGCGCAGCCAGCCGTCGGGGCTGAACTTGTCCTCGGGACGGTCCGCCGTGCCGTCCGCGCCGCCGAAGTACGCGCCCGCTATCCACGGTCCGCGCACCTCCAACTCGCCCTCGGCGACGCCGTCGTGGGGCATCGGCTCGCCGCCGGGGCCGACCAGGCGGGCCTGCACCGAGGCCGGGAAGACGCCCTGGGTGACCCGGTAGGCCCACTCCTCCTCGCCGGTGACGCCGGCCGGCGGGTGAGCGACGGTGCCGAGCGGGGAGGTCTCGGTCATGCCCCAGGCGTGGATCACCCGGATGCCGTGCCGCTCCTCGAAGGCCCGCATCAGCGCGGGCGGGCAGGCCGATCCGCCGATCACCACGGTCTCCAGGGTGGAGGTGTCGTAGTCGCCGGCGTCCAACTCGTCCAGCAGTCCGGTCCAGATGGTCGGGACAGCGGCGCCGAAGGTCGGCTTGACCTGGTCGATCATCGTGGCCAGCGGCTTGGGCTGCAGGAAGCGGTCCGGCATCAGCAGGCTCGCGCCGGTCATGAACGCCGCGTGCGGGATGCCCCAGGCGTTGACGTGGAACATCGGGACCACCGGCAGCACGGTGTCGCGGGCGGTCAGGCCGAAGCTGGAGGCGGCGATGATCTGCATCGAGTGCAGGTAGATCGAACGGTGGCTGTACACCACGCCCTTGGGGTCGCCGGTGGTGCCGGAGGTGTAGCAGAGCGCGGCGGCCTGCTTCTCGTCGATGTCGGTCTGCCACGGGTACTCGGTCGGGCGCCCGGCCAGCAGTTCCTCGTAGTCGTGCACCGTCCCGCCGAAGCCGGCCAGCACCGCCGGGTCGTACGGGCCGGACACCACCAGGTGCTTTACGGTGTCCGCGAGTTGGGGCAGGACGGCGGCCAGCAGCGGCAGCACCGAACCGTTCACCACGATCACCCGGTCCGCGGCGTGCCGGACGATGTAGGCCAGCTGGTGCGCGGGCAGCCGCAGGTTGAGGGTGTGCAGCACGGCGCCCATCGACGGTATCGCCAGGTACGCCTCCTGGTGCTCGGTGTTGTTCCACATGAGCGTTCCGACGGCCTCGCCCCCGGCCACCCCGAACTCCTCGCGCAGCGCGTGCGCGAGCTGGGCGGCGCGGCCACCGATCTCGGCGAAGGTCCGCACCACCGGGCCGTCCTCGGTCCAGGTGGTGACGGTCGACCGGCCGTGGACGGTGGACCCGTGCTGCAGTATCCGGGCGACGGTGAGCGGAACATCCTGCATCGTGCTGTACACGCGGGTCCTCCTTGACCGGCCGGCACGTTGCTACCCGCAGGTAGCAACAGATTCCCCCGATTGTTTCCCCGCCGCCCCCTCGCTGTCAGTAGCCGCAACCGAGATGAGACCGACCCCTCTCCCGCCGCTCGCCTCCGCGGGTCGCCGGGTCCGACGGGGCCCGGCCGGGAGCGGTCGGGGCGTTCCGGAGCACGTCCGGGAGCAGGCGGAAAGCGCTTACCGATGCGGGGCGGGGCCGTCCGCGCACCCCTTCCATTCGTACACCCGTCCGACGTGTGGTGGCCCGCTCAGCGGGCGACCGGGCCGTCCAGCTGGTCGCGGTCGACGGTGAGCGCCACGCCGCCGTAGGTCTCCTGGACGTTGCCGTGGTGCTGGTGGATGCGGCTGTGGCCGGTCCACAGGTCGGTGCCGAGTTGGCCCGCTCCGTCGACGGTGTTGGCCCGGTCGTCCCAGCGGGCGTACCAGACCGCGTCGGGCAGCGGGGAGCTGCCGGCCCGGGCGGCGACGGCCAGGTCGGCGATCCCGGCGTCGGTGGAGGAGTAGAAGCCGGAGCGGAAGCCCGCCCGGTGCAGGGCCTGGGTCCAGCCGAGGGTGAAGTCCGTCACCGCCTGGCTGCACGCCGAGTCGCCGCGCGGGTACGCCTCGATGTCCAGGTAGACCGGGGTGCCGGTGCGCAGCCCGAGGTCCTTCACCGCCCGCACCGCCTCGGCCGCCTCCTCCCGCCCCTGCTGCACCGCCTGCTCCGGGTCGATCCGCAGCACCTTGCGGCCCGGCGCCATGCACGGCGCCTGCCGTCCGACGTGGGTCGGGACCAGCTGCCAGCCCATCGCCCGGACCGCGCGCACCCAGGCCGCGGTGAGCTGCGGCTGCGCGCAGGCCCGCTGCCGTCCGCTGGTGTAGATCCCGATCGCGCCGTACGGGGAGGTGCCCCACCAGGCCCGCATGGTCTCCACCGGCGGCGCGGTGCAGGCGTCGAACCCGGCGCCGTCGAACACCTCGGCGGGCAGCGGTTGCCGGCGCGCACGCAGCGGGTCGCTCAGCACGGTGCGGCGCAGTCGGACGGGCGCCGTCTCGGCCGCGAGCAGCGGCGCGGCCTGGTGGGCGACGGCGGGCATGCCCAGGGCGGCGGGGGCGGCCGCGAGCTGCCGCGGTGGCGGCGGGGCGGGCTGCGCCGGGGTGTCGGGGCCCGCCGCGGTCGCGCCCGGTGCGGCGGCGGCCGGGGCGGCGGCGGCCGGGACGGCGACGTGGGCGGACGCGGGGTCGGCGGTCAGCATGCCGACGGCGTCCCGGTCGGTGGCGAGCAGCAGGACGAGCGACGCGGCCGTCAGGGCCGCCGGGCCGAGGTAGCGCACCCTCCAGAACTACTGACCGACCATCGGCCCGGCCCGCAGGACACGCCGACCCGGCGCCCCGGTCACCCGGGCGGCCCTGCGGCAGTTCGTGCGGCAGTTCCTGGGGCGGCTCCTGCGGCGACGCGGCCGGGCGGCCGGGTGATCGGGCGGCCGGGTGATCGGGCGGCTGGGTGATCGGGCGGCTGGGTGATCGGGCGGCTGGGCGGCTGGGTGATCGACCGGGGGGTAACCGGCTTTGACCTATTCCACTCCTTACGCCACACTCAATCTCATGCCAGGCACGTCCCTCACCGTTGAAAGCACCAGCGAACTCCCGGCCATCACCTCGATTTCCAAGGCCGCGGCCGACTCGGGGCTCGACTCCGGCATGTCCCGAACGCAGGCGGGGACACCCGTCCGGGACCGTGCGGGCGAGCTGCGACGGCGGTTGGGGTCCGTCCCGGCGCCGGTGCTGTGCCTGGTGTCGATGCTCGCGGTGCAGCTCGGGGTGGCGGCGTCCAAGCCGCTGTTCGGGGTGCTGGGCGTGGCGGGCGCGACCTTCCTGCGGATCTCCTTCGCCGCCGTCCTGCTGCTGGCCGTCACCCGGCCCCGACTGCGCGGCCGCAGCCCGCGCGACCTGGCCCTGGCGGGCCTGCTCGGGGTCGCCTCCGCCGGAATGACCCTGCTGTTCGCGGGCGCCGTCGACCGGCTGCCGATGGGCACCGCCGCGACCATCGAGTTCCTCGGCCCGCTGGCGGTCGCCCTGGTCTTCGCCCGGCGCGCCGGGCACGTGCTGTGGGCGATGCTGGCCGCCGGCGGCGTGGCCCTGCTCACCCTGCTCGGCCACGGCGGCTCCGGTTCCGGGAGCCTGGACCCGGTCGGCCTGGCCTACGCGTTCGGGGCCGCCGCCTGCTACGCCGGGTACATCCTCTTCACCGACAAGGTCGGCGCGGTCTTCCGCGGCTTCGAGGGGCTGGCCGTCTCCTTCACCATCGGCGCCGTGGTGCTCGCCCCGTTCGGCGCGGCCGAGGCGGTCCGGGGCCTGTCCGACGCCTCCGCGCCGGGCCTGCTGCTGCTCGCGGTCGCGGGCGTCGCCCTGCTGTTCCCGGTGCTGCCGTACGCCTTGGAGATGACGGCGCTGCGGCGGATGTCGCAGCGGGTGTTCAGCGTGATCGTCAGCCTGGACCCGGCGATCAGCGCGCTGGTCGGCCTGGTGGTGCTCGGCCAGGTCCTGGGCCTGCCGCAGCTGCTCGGCATCTGCTGCGTGGTCGTCGCCAGCGTCGGCGCCACCCTCACCTCGCGCCGCTGAGGCCGGGCGCCACCCAGGTCGGGCGCCGCCGAGGTCGGGCGCCCCTTGGGGTGCGGCGGCGGTGAACGCCTCGGGGGCGCGGCGCCGTTGCGGCTGCCACGCCCCCGAGGGGTTCCGATCGTCCGTCGGATCGTCTGTCTGCTGTGCCCCGAGGCGGTGACCCTTTCCACTCCCGGGTGCCCCGGCGGTCCGTGCTCCGTCCGGTCCGGCGCCCCCGCCGGTCCGTCCGCACCTCCCGCCGGAGGGTCAGTAGCTGTAGACCGGCGCGAAGACGAAGTTGAAGTTCTTGTTGGACTGGTCCGCGTAGACGATGCCCGTGTTGTCCTTCACCCCGAGGGTGTTGTTCTGGTTCGACGCACCGCTGCCGGTCGCCGTCTGCTGGGTGGCGTTGTAGTTGCCGTCGACCGAGCCGAAGATGTTGCCGCTGCCGAAGTTGGTGACCACGCCGCTGTTCGAGCCGTGGTCGGCAGCCGCACCGTTGTCGGCCGCCGCCGTGCCCGCCCCGGCCAGCAGCAGACCGGCTGCGAGCGGGACGGACACGAGCAGAGCGGCCAGGCGTGTGGTGCGGTAGCGCGCCATGTATTTCCTCCGTGGAGCCGTGGGCCGTGAGCCGGGGAGCCGTCGCCCGCCGGCCTTCGGACCGGTGGTGCTTCGGCCGGCGGTTCAGGTGCCGGTTCAGGTGGCGGTTCAGGTGGTGCTTGCCAAGGACAAGGTGCTGCTGGTTACCGAATGGTGCTGCTGGTGTTTCCGGTTCCGGAGTTCGCGGCCAGACGAACCTCCGGGGGCTGCGACGCCGAGGAACAGACTTCCGCAACAAATCGACAAAGCACCAGCACCACTGAGTCTTTTCCCCCATTAGCGTGACAGCGGCCCCGCCGCGCATAGTTCGCGGCAATTCGGTTCGTCGACAGACACACCGCATCTGAACTGCCATGTAGCCCGGACGGCGGCAGATCTTGAGCCGTCCGGGCGGGCGCGCGGACCCCGTCCACCGGCGAGTCGCGCAAGCCCCGGGGCGCACGAACAGTCCGTCCACGCCCTGTGCGGGTCGAGTGACCATCAAATGTCGACACGGGAATTGTCGGCAATAAATACTCACACTATCGGAACGGCATACTGTGACGATCCGAAAATCCCCGACCGATTTTCCCGATCATCACCTTGTGATGATCGGACGATATCGGGACCCGGCAGGACGCGGTGCTGCCCGGCGCCCGGGCTCAGACCACCTTGCCGGGGTTGAGGATGCCCAGCGGGTCGAAGGCCGCCTTGATCTGCCGCTGGAGTTCCAGCCCCACCGGGCCCAGCTCGCGGGCCAGCCACTCGCGCTTGAGCAGGCCGACGCCGTGCTCCCCCGTCACCGTCCCGCCCAGTTCCAGGCCCAGCGCCATGATCTCGTCGAACGAGGCCCTGGCCCGGGCCGTCTGGTCCTCGTCCCGGGCGTCGAAGATCACCACGGGGTGGGTGTTGCCGTCGCCCGCGTGCGCGACCACGCCGATGGTCAGCCGGTGCCGTTCGGCGATCTCCGCGACGCCGTTCAGCATCGCGGCCAGCGCCGTCCGCGGCACCGCCACGTCGTCGATCATCGTGGTGCCCGTCCGTTCCAGCGCGGGCAGCGCCAAGCGCCTTGCCTGGAGCAGCAGTTCGGACTCGGCGCGATCCTCGGCCGGCACCACCTCGGTGGCCCCGGCGGCGGTGCACAGGGCACCGACCTCGGCCAGCCGCTCGCGCCGGTCCGGCCCGTCGAAGGCGACCAGCAGCAGGGCCCGGGTCGACTCCGGCAGCCCCATCTGCGCCATCTCGTTCACCGCCCGGACGGTGGTGGCGTCCATCAGCTCCATCAGCGAGGGCGCGTGCCCGGCCGCCATCACCTCGCACACCGCCTGCCCGGCGGCGTCCACCGAGTCGAACTCCGCCGCCAGCACCAGCTGCGGCCCCGGCGCGGGCCGGAGCGCCAGCACCGCCTCCACCACCACGCCGAGCGTGCCCTCCGAGCCCACCAGCAGCCTGGTCAGGTCGTACCCGGCGACGCCCTTGGCCGTGCGCCGTCCCGTCCGCAGCAGCCGGCCGTCCGCCAGCACCACGTCCAGGCCGAGCACGTACTCGCTGGTCGTGCCGTACTTGACGCAGCAGAGCCCGCCGGCGCCGGTGCCGATGTTCCCGCCGATGGTGCAGGACTCCCAGCTCGACGGGTCCGGCGGGTAGGCCATGCCCAGGGCCTCGGCGGCGCGCGACAGCTCGGCGTTGACCACGCCCGGCTGCACCACCGCGATCCGGTCCACCGGGTCGATCGACAGGATCCGGTCCATCCGGGTCAGCGACAGCAGCACGCAGCCGTCCACGGCGTTCGCCCCGCCGGACAGCCCGGTCCGCGCGCCCTGCGGCACCACCGGCACCCGCAGCTCGCTCGCCGTCCGCAGCACGAACTGCACCTGCTCGACCGTCTCCGGGAACACCAGCACCGCCGGGTCGCCCGCCGGGCAGAACCCCGCCATGTCCCGGGCGTACGAGGCCGTCACGTCCGCGTCCACCGCGACCGCGCCCGCCGGAAGCCCGGCCCGCAGCCGCTCGACCAAGTCACCCACGTCAGACCTCCCAGCCGTCGTTCCCGTCCGCACTCTCCTCCCCCTCCCCCGTCGGGGCAAGCGCCCCCGTCCGCCGATCCGCCCGCCGCTCCGCCGTCCGGCCGCCCGGTGGCCGCCCGCGACGCCCCCTGTCCGGCTGTCGGACCGCTCGGGCACCCTGGTCCCATGCGTGCACCCCGTGTCCAGTGCCCCGACTGCGAGCGCCCGGTCGCCCTCATGCCGACCCGGCGGACGGGCTACGGCGTCATCCACGACCACAAGCGCGAGCGGCACTCGCTCGTGCTGTGCTCCGGCAGCATGCGCCAACTCCCGCTCACCGACGCCACCCTGTGGCAGGACGCACTCCCCGGCCTGCCCGGGCAGTCCGACCGGGACGTCCCGCCGACCCTTTTCTGACGCACCCTCAACTCCCCTCCTGCGCACGGCAAAACCACTGTCCGACGCGGCGCGGCAAGGGTAGCGTCCCGCTTCGGCGGAACGGTTCGCACCAGGGGGTGGACACGGTGGACGGCGGCGCGCGGTACCAGTACCTGGAATCGCTGGACTCGACCCGCACCGGCCGCGCCCCGACCGCTTCTGCCGACATGACCGACACGGCCGACACGTACGCGGCGGAACTGCACCTGCAGATCTTCACCGAGGTGCTGATGACGCTCGCGCTGGGCCGCGCGGTGGTCGTCCCGCAGGCGTACGCCTTCGACTCCCCGGGGTTCCTGCGCGTCGCGACCACCGTCCTGCGGGCCCGGTCGACCGCCGCCGCGGGCGAACACCCCTTCCGGGTCCACCTGTTCGGGGTGCGCTCGTACCCGGAGGCGGTGGCCGCGATGCTCGGCCGGACCGCCGACGGCAGCCGCCCGTTCATGAGCAGCCTGCTGCCCGAACTCAACGACCCCGCCCGGTACGGCCTCGACCCGGGCGAGGTCCGGCAGCAGGCCGCCGACCTGGACCGCCTGCTGAACGCCGAGTGGCTGGGCGCCGAGCGGGCCGACGGGATCGCGCTGATCCACGACGAGTTCCGGCGGGTGCCCCGGGTCGCCCCCGCCCCGGCCGTCCGCCCCGGCGTCCGGCGCGCGGGGCTGGGCGAACTGGTGACGGCGGCGGCCGACGAGTCCGCACCGCTCCCCCGACTCCCGGACCCCGCAGGCCACTCCGAGCAGTACCGGGAGGTGCGGGCGGCCCTGGCCACCGCGATCCGCCGCCTCGGCGCCGGGAACCCCGCGCCCTTCGACGACCGCAGCCGGCTCCGGCTCGCCCTGCCCTGGCCCGGCGACGCCGCCGGACGGAGCCCGGCGGAGATCGTCCGCGGACCCGAACTCCTCGACCTGCTGGTCGAGTTCGTCGACACCCTCTACAACCTGATCGTCGCGGACTCGATCGGTGTCGCCGACTCCACCCTCAGCACCGCCACCGGCCCGTCCCGCCACCACCTGTCCGGCCGCGGCATCGCCAAGGAACTCGCCCTCGCCCACTACCGGGCCCGGACCCGCCCCGCCGACCCCCGCCCCGAACCGGCCCGGCAGGCCGGCGCACCACCGCTGTTCGAAGTCCGGGTGGACGCGGCGGGCGGCCTCTCCGAGGACACGGTGCACGCCCGGATGACCGCCCTGCACACGGACGCCGCCGACGCGATCACCACCCTCCTGACCGCCCGGGCCGAACGCGGCCGCAGCGCCAAGTCCCCGTTCTGGAAAGGCGTCGAGGAACTGCGCGCGGCCCAGGACCCGGCCTCGGCCCGCAAGGCGTTGGACGCCCACCTGGCCCGGGTGGCCGCTATCCTCGGCAACCGGGCCGACATCGCCCCGGCGGGCGGCCTGGCGATCGAGCTGGTCCTGACCGCGGCGGGCGCCGTCGGCCCGGCGATGGCCTCCGAGGTGTGGAAGCTGCCCGGCCTCGTCGGCTACCCGGCGATGGCGGTCGGCGCGGTCGGCAGCGTCCTCTACCGCAAGGGCAAGGACAGCGCGGTCCGCCGCCTCCTCGCCCGCCGGCTGGCCTGCGCCCTGGGACAGGTCGTCGACGTGAGGGGCTGAACGGCATGGCGGACACCGGAACCCCGGAACACGCGGAGCACCCGGACGCCGTCCGGCGCACCCGGGAAGTACTCGCCTACCGCAACCGCTTCGTCGACGTGTACGACGACGAGGTCGTCTTCCCCAGCGGGACGCCCGGCACCTACCTGAAGATCCGTCACCGCGACGAGGGTCTGGGCGTGGTGATCCTGCCCGTCCACGGCGACACCATCGGCCTGGTCCGCACCTACCGCTACCCCCTCGGCCGCCCCCAGTGGGCGCTGCCCCGCGGCTTCTCCCACGGCACCGACCCGCTGCTCACCGCCCGCACCGAACTCCACGAGGAACTCGGCATCCCCGACGCCGAGTTCCACCTCCTCGGCACCATGACCCCCGACTCCGGCCTGCTCGCCGCCGAAGTCGCCATCGTCCGAGCCCTCGTCCCCACCACCACCCCCAGCAGCCCCCTCGCCCCGGACGAAGTCACCGAAACCCGCTGGCTCCCCCTCCCCGAACTCTGGCACTGGATCGCCACCGGCGCCCTCGATGACGGCATGACCCTCGCCGCCCTCACCCTCGCCCAGGCCCACCGGCACCTGCCCTGAACACCCCGCCGAAAGCCCTCGAACCGGGCCACGACCGTCTCCGGAGCCGACCCGGCAGAGGTACTGAAGGACCGTCGGGAGCAAACGACCCAGGGCGGGTACCGACGTGACGCCGGTACCCGCCCTGGGCTGGTGGTTCACCCCACCAGGTGGCGGAGGGTGTGGGATTTGAACCCACGGTGACCAGAGGCCACGACAGTTTTCAAGACTGTTCCCTTAGGCCGCTCGGGCAACCCTCCTCGGTGGGGGTCAGCCTAACGGGTCGGGGCGGGTTCGGTGCACACCGTTTCGGGTGGGGGACTGTCAGTTGTCGCCCTTGCGTTCGCCGAGGGTGACGGTGGTCTTGGCGGGCTTGCCGTCGCGGGTGTACTCGACCTCGACCTTCTCGCCGGGCTTGTGGGTCCAGATCTCGCTGACCAGGGTCGGGCCGCTGTCGATGGCGATGCCGCCGAGCTTGGTGATGACGTCGCCAGCCTTGAGGCCGGCCTGGTCGGCGGGGCCGTTCGGGGTGACGGCCGGGGTGTCGCGGACGGCGGCGGTGGCGATCTGGGCGCCGTCGCCGCGGTAGTCGTCGTTGCGCAGGACGCCGAGGATCGCGTAGACCGGGGTGCCGTCCTTGATCAGGGTCTGGGCGACCCACTTGGCCTGGTTGATCGGGATGGCGAAGCCGAGGCCGATGGAGCCGGCCCGGCCGTTGCCGCTGGTGTTGGACTGGATCGCCGAGTTGATGCCGATCACCGAGCCGGAGGCGTCCAGCAGCGGGCCGCCGGAGTTGCCCGGGTTGATCGAGGCGTCGGTCTGCAGGGCGTTCATGTAGGAGGCCTGCGCGCCGGTCTCGTCGCCGGAGGCGACCGGGCGGTCCTTGGCGGAGATGATGCCGGTGGTGACGGTGCCTTCGAGGCCGTACGGGGCGCCGATGGCGATGGTGGCGTCGCCGATCGCGACCTTGTCGGAGTCGCCGAGCGGCAGCGGGTTGAGCTTGCCCGTCGGGGGCTTGTCGAGCTTGATCACCGCGACGTCGTAGCCCTCGGCCCGGCCGACCACCGAGGCGTCGTACGCGGAGCCGTCGGAGAACTTGACGGTGAGCTTGCCGCCGTTGGCGGCCGGCGCGACCACGTGGTTGTTGGTCAGGATGTGGCCCTCGGTGTCGAAGACGAACCCGGTGCCGGTGCCGGACTCGCTGGAGCCCTGGGCCTTGATGGTGACGGTGGACGGCAGCGCCTTGGCCGCGATCCCGGCGACGGACTCCGGGGCCCGGTCCAGGTTCTGGTGGGTGTTGCCGACCGTGACGGTGGTGCTGTTGTGGCTGGACCCGGCGCTGGAGGTGTCGTTGCGGTCCGTCACGGACGCGCCGATCGCCCCGCCGATCAGGCCCGCGACCAGCGCGACGGCCGCGACCAGTCCGATCAGCTTGCCGCGCTTGCCGTTGCCGGAACCGCCCGCCCCCGGCTGCGGGGCGCCCCAGGGCGCGCCCGGGCCGCCCGCGCCGCCGGTCGGTTCGAAGCCGGACGGGTTGCCCCAGCCGCCGACCGGGTGGCCTGCGCCGAACGGGTGGTGCGGCTGCTCGGGCGCACCGTAACCGCCGGGCGCGGCCGGGCCGCCGTCCTGGGCGTACGGGACCGGGGCGGCGGGCACCGCCGGGGCGACGGCCGTCGGGGCGTCGTGGCCCGGGGCGGCGGCGGTCGGGGCCGCGAACGGGTTGGTCGGGGCGTTCGGGGTGCCGTACGGGTTCTGGAACGGCGGCGGGGCGTCGAGCGGGGCCGAGGGCACCTTGCCGAGCTGGATGGTCTCGTCCGGACGCGGAGCGGCGGCAGCAGCGGGAGCGGCAGGAGCCGCCGGCACGGCGGGTGCGGGCGCGGGCGGGGAGACCGGGACGACCGGCGGCGGGGCGTCGAGGTAGGCGGGAGCCGGTGCGGGCGTACCGGAGCCGGCAGCCACCGCCTCGGTGCCGGCGGGCTCGGGGCCCTTCTCCGGCGGGGTGGTACCACTCGCGTGCTCGGTGCTCACGGACGACCTCCATCGCTGACAAGACCTTGGACTGCGGACCGCGGCGGCGCGTCCGGCGCGGTCGCAACCTCGGAGCACAGTTTTTCCTATGCCGGATTCGGACACCGTAAGCGGGCCCCTGAAGAAATCATGAGAAGCCTTAGGCCGCTCTGACATGCACACAGGTGGTCCCGCGATGCGGACGTCCGACCCCCCGGCCTTGGCGTTCCCCCGTCCGGGGGCTAGCCTTTCGCTCCTGTAAACCGAAGAACGTCGCGGGAGCTTGGACCAGCCAGGCTGAGAGTGCGCCGGTTCGACCGTAGGCCATGGTTGTGACGCCACCACGGGCGAGGGGGCGCTGACCGCCGGAACCTGTCCGGGTAATGCCGGCGTAGGGAGTATCGGCCATGTCGGCTGTTCCGTCTGCCCAAATTTCCGATCATGGTGCCGAGGCGCGCGCCGAGGCCCCGCTGACCCTCGACACGGCCCCGCCGCGCACCCTCGACTTCCGGGCGCTGTTCGCGCTCTGGGCGAACCTCGGGGTGAGCCTGATCGGGTTCACCAGTGCCGCGACGGTGCTGGGCGAACAGGGTCACGAGCTGGGCTTCACGGCCGCGGTGACCGCGATCGTGGCGGGCACCGCGATCGGCACCGCGATGCTGGCGGTGGCCGCCCTGGTGGGCGCCCGCACCGGCGCGCCGGCGATGGCGGTGCTGCGCGGACTGTTCGGCACCCGGCTGTCGTACGTGCCGACGGTGCTGAACATCCTGCAGTGCGTCGGCTGGGGCGTGTACGAGCTGACGGTGATCGCCTGGGGTGCCCAGACGGTGACCGGCACCGAGGGCTGGCGCTGGCTGTTCGTGCTGCTGGCGGGCGCGCTGACCACGGTGCTGACGATCTGGCCGCTGGGCGCGATCGCGGTGCTGCGCAAGTACGTGGCGGTCGCGGTCGGCGTGGCGATGGTGTACTTCACCGTCCAGTTCGCCCGGCAGGGCTTCCCGGACCCGGGCGCGGGCAACTGGGACGGCTTCCTGGCCGCGACGGACGCGGTGATCGCGGTGTCGATCTCCTTCGTCCCGCTGGCCGCGGACTACACCCGGCACGCGCGCAGCTCGGCGAAGGCGTTCTGGGGGACGTTCTCCGGCTACACGGTGGCCCAGGTGTGGTGCTACGTGCTGGGCGTGGTGGCGCTGCTGCAGTCGGGCGGCGACGCGAACCGGATCTTCGAGTCGTTCACCGGGGTGGCCGCGGGCTGGGCGTTCCTGCTGGTGCTGGTGCTGCGCGAGTCGGACCAGTCGTTCGCCAACGTGTACTCGACCGCGATGTCGATCCACAACCTGTGGCCGCGGGCCGACCGGCGGGTGCTGACCGGCGGCATCGGCGTGCTGGTGACGGTGCTGGCGCTGCAGATCAAGGAGTTCACCGACTCGTACTACGGGTTCCTCGGCCTGATCGGGTCGGTGTTCGTGCCGCTGTTCGCGGTGCTGGCGGTGGACTACTTCCTCGGCGCGGGCCGACGCGGCTGGGACCTGTCACAGGACGCGCCCGCGCGCTGGGTGATGCTGCTGCCGTGGGCGGTCGGCTTCGCGGTGTACCAGTTCCTGGCGCCGTCGAAGATCGGCGACTGGTGGACCGGCCGCTGGGAGGACCTGCAGCAGGCGGTGCACTTCACCCCGCAGGCGTGGAGCTCGGCCTCGCTGTTCTCGTTCCTGGTCGCGGCGCTGGTCACCCTCGCGGTGACGGCGCTGGCGGGCGGCGCGAGCAGCGGGAACGGCGGGAGCAGCGGGGGCGTCGGCCGGAAGGGCTGAGGCCGGGGCCGGCGGACGGACGGGGCCGGCGGACGGACGGGGCCGGCGGACGGCAGACGGACGGGCCCGGGGTTTCAGGGGATCAGCACGATCTTGCCGGTGACGGTGCCGGACTCGGCGAGGCGCAGTGCCTCGGCGGCGTCGGTGAGCGGGAGGCGGGCGGCCAGTGGCGCGGTGATCTCGCCGCGCCGGACGGCGTCCAGGACGGCGGTGAGGTCGGCGCGCAGCCGGGACCGGAAGCGGTCGCGGCCCAGCGCCCGGCCCGCCCAGATGTTGTAGAAGTGGGCGCGGCGGCCGTTCGGCACGGTGTTCCACCACCAGGTGCGGGCCAGGATCTTGAGCACCGGCCACTGCTTGGAGCCGGTGTCGTCGCGGGTCGCGGCGCTGCCGTAGGCGACCAGGGTGCCGCGGGGGGCGAGCAGGCCCCAGGAGTCGACCACGCTGCGCAGGCCGACGTGGTCGAAGACGGCGTCCACCCCGCCGGGGGCGAGGCGGCGGACCTGGGCGGGGACGTCGCCGGTGCGGTAGTCGACGGGGGTGACGCCGAGGGCGCGCAGCGTGTCGTGGTGGCGCGGGGAGGCGGTGCCGATCACCTCGGCGCCGGCGGCGCGGGCGAGTTGGGCGAGGAGCTGGCCGACGCCGCCGCCCGCGCCGTGCACCAGGACGGTCTGTCCGGCGCGGACCCGGGCGTGGCGGTGCAGCATCTGGTGGGCGGTGATGCCGTTGACGACGGCGGTCTCCGCCTCGGCCGGGTCGAGGCCGTCCGGGACGGGCACGGTGTCGGCCGGGTCGAGCAGGACGTGGCTGGCCCAGCCGCCGGTCTTGGTGAGCGCGGCGATCCGGCGCCCCGCCAGGGCGGGGTCGGTGCCCGGGCCGGTGGCGGTGATCCGGCCGACCAGGTCGTAGCCCGGGACGAACGGGAACGGCGGCTGGTCGTAGTAGCGGCCGCGGCGCATCTGCTGCTCGGCGAAGGAGACGCCGGTGGCCTCGACGGCGACCAGCACCTGGCCCGGTCCGGGGGTGGGGACGGCGGAGCGGCGCACCTGGAGGCCCTCCGGTTCGACGAGGCCGGGGAGGACGATCTCGACGAGGCGGCCGTCGTGGTCGCGGTCGCGGTTGTGGTCGCGGTCGCGGTTGTGGTTGTGGTTGTCACGGTGGTTCATGGGGCTTCCCTTCGATAGAAGCTATCGCTTTTGTTAGACCCTCTAACTCTTCAAGTTCTAGCATCGCGCTTCCGTGAGAGTCAACAGCAACAGTGATAGGTTCTAACGAAAGTGAGGGCATCTGACGGATGCGTGACGCCAGAACGGCAGCGAGAGGCACCCCATGACCATGGAGACGGAGACCGGCACCCCGCGGGAGCGCTACCGCGCCCAGGTCCGCGAGGAGATCAAGCAGCACGCCCGCACCCAGATCGCCGAGGCGGGCGCCTCCGCGCTCTCGCTGAACGCGATCGCCAAGCGGATGGGGGTGAGCGGCCCCGCCCTCTACCGGTACTTCGCCAACCGGGACGAGCTGATCACCGCGCTGATCACCGACGGTTACCGCAGCCTGGCCGAGGCGCTGGGCGAGCGGGCCGAGCAGGGCGGGGACCTGCCCGAGCTGGCGCGGGCGCTGCGGGCGTGGGCGCTGGCCGATCCACAGCGCTACTTCCTGCTGTACGGCACCCCCGTCCCGGGCTATCACGCCCCGCCGGAGACCACCGAGCTCGCCGCCGCCACCATGTCCGCCCTGCTGGAGGCCGCCGCCCGGCACCAGCAGCCGCCGGTCGACCCCGGGCGGGCCGACGCCCGGCTCTACTCCCACCTGGGCGGGCGGAACGAGTGGGCCGGTTCGCGCCGGGCGACCTCCCTGGAGCTGCGCCGGGCCCTGGCGTTCTGGACCAGGCTGCACGGCGTGCTCTCGCTCGAACTGGCCGGCCACTTCACCGGCATGGGCCTGGACCCGGAGCTGCTCTACACCGCCGAGGCCGAGTCCCTCACCCGCGGCTGACCCGCCGGAGCACACCACGGGGCCGCCCTGCCGGAACACACCGCCAGAACACATCGCCGGAACACACCGCCGGAACACACCGCCGGGCCAGGTGTTCACCCGGGCGTCGCCGTGCCGGAAGCCGGGCGACATCCCGGCCCTCGTAGGGTGGGCGGCGTGGACACCCAGCACAGCGCCGCGACCGCGCCGAATGCCCCGATCGACCGTTCCGCGGTGAAGGTGATCGCCCACCGGGGCTCCTCGGCGGCCCTGCCGGAGCACACCGAGCAGGCGTACCTGCGGGCCCTGGAGGAGGGCGCGGACGGGCTGGAGTGCGACGTCCGGGTCACCGCCGACGGGCAGTTGGTGTGCGTGCACGACCGCACAGTGCACCGGACCTCGGACGGGCAGGGCGTGGTGTCGGCCATGACGCTGGCCCAGCTCTCCCGGCTGGACTTCGGCTCGTGGAAGCACCCGGAGCAGCCGGAGCCCAGCCCGGTCCTCACCCTGGAGCGGCTGCTGGAGCTGGTCGCGGACGCCGGGCGGCGGGTGGAGCTGGCGATCGAGACCAAGCACCCGGTGCGCTACGCGGGCCGGGTGGAGTCCGAACTGCTGCGGGTGCTGGGCCGGTTCAACCTGCTGCCGGCCTCCCCGGAGGAGTCGACGGTGCGGGTGATGAGCTTCTCCGAGCTGGCCCTGCACCGGGTCCGGCGGGCCGCCCCGGCGCTGCCCCGGGTGTACCTGTGGGAGCGCCGGGTGCCGATCCTCGGCCGTACCCGCGCGCTGCCCGGCGGCGCCGCCGTCGCCGGCCCGGGCATGGACCTGGTGCGCCGCGACCCGGGCCTGGTGACGGCGCTGCGCCGGGCCGGGCACCGGGTGCACGTCTGGACGGTCGACCGCCCCGAGGACGTCGAACTCTGCCTGGAACTGGGCGTGGAGGCCCTGATCACCAACCGCCCGGCCGACGTCCTGGCCCAGCTCGGCCGCTGACCCGGCGCCCGCCCCCGGCAGCCACCCCCGGTGCCCAATCGCGCCGCAGGAATACCGAACGGGGTATTTCCGGGCGCCCTTTCCCATGGATCACCACAACAGAACGTGAGAGACACCTCACCTTTTGCCCCCGGTCCGTGCGGATGCCGTTGCGGATGCCGATGGTGATGCCGTTGCGGATGCCGTTAATGCCGCGATCGGATCGTCGAACGTCCGTTTCCGACGCATTACCTGCGGGCATCCATCCCTCGGCAGAAGCCTGAAGGAGGTCCGGGGGTGGCGTTGATGGTGGCACGAGCTGTGCCAGTTCAGGCCGGGTCGTCCTCATCGGCCATGGCCGTTCCGCACGGTCCGGCCAGTGTTTCGGCGGCACGACGGAGGCTGCGCCGTGATCTCGGCGACCGCGCCATACCTGATCCGGTGATTGACGACGCGGTGTTGATCCTCTCCGAACTGCTCAGCAATTCCTGTCGGCACGCCAGGCCGCTGCACCTCGTGGACGAGCCCGACGGCCACGGCCCTGCGGACGGCCCCGCGGACCGGGACGCCGACCGGGACGCCGACCGGGACGCGGGCGGGGACACCGGCAGGGACACCGGCGGGGAGGACGATCCCGGTACGGTGCTGGTGAGTTGGCGGATGCGCGGCGACGGCCTGCTGACCCTGGAGGTGACCGACGGCGGGGCGAGCACCCGTCCGGTGCCGGCCGGGCCGTCGGTGACGGCGCACGGCGGGCGGGGGTTGAACATCGTCGGGCAGCTGGCGCGGGACTGGGGCGTGCGGCACGCACCCGGTCAGGTGACGGTGTGGGCGGAGCTGCCGGCGTTCGGGCAGGTCGTGGGCGGCGGGCGGCGGCGGAGCGCCTGAGCGGGGCGGCGCGGGCGAAGTAGGCTGCCGGGTGCAACCCGTCCGACCTCCCCGGGAGAGCCGCAGCATGGCCAAGAAGGCCGCGAAGAAGCAGCCCAGCCAGTCCACCGCCGTCGAGGGCGAGGTCCCGGTCGTCGGGGCGCGCGAGGCGTGCCCGTGCGGTTCGGGCCGCCGGTACAAGGCGTGTCACGGCCGCCAGGCGGCGCACGCGGTGCAGGAGTTGGTGCACCGGCCGTTCGACGGCCTGCCGGGCGAGGCGGACTGGGTGGCGCTGCGCGAGCTGGTGCCGGCCGCCACGGTGCCGCTGACACTGGCGGCGGGCGTGGCCGACGAGGCCGTCGGCGAGGTGCCGTCGGTGACGCTGGCGACGGTGCTGCCGCTGGCCTGGCCGGCGCTGCGGCGGGCCGACGGCTCGATCCTGCTGGGCCTGCAGACCCAGTCCTCCTCGGGCGACCTGAGCCGTGACCTGGCGGACGCGCTGGAGCTGGCGCTGGCCACCGAGCCGGGCACCCCGGTGCCGGCCCGCCGGACCGTGCCGAACGGCCGCCGCCTGCAGGAACTGCTCGACACCACGGCCGAGTTCGTGCCCGAGGTGTTCACCGGCTTCGAGTTCTGGCTGGAGGACGCCGAGTCGGCGACCGGCGAGGTGGCGGCCTCGCTGGAGCGGGCGAACGCCTCCGCGATCCCGACCGAGAAGCTGGCCGGGGTGCACTCGGCGTACTGGTGCGGCACCCCGGACAAGAACCACCTGCGCTGGGTGATGACCGTCCCCGAGGAGCAGCTGCTGGACGCGCTGGCCCGGCTGTCGGCGGCCGGCGAGAGCTCGCTGGGCGAGGGCACCAAGCTGGTGGGCTCGTTCCGGGCGCACGGCCTGACGGTGCCGGTCTGGGACCTGCCGGTGGACATGGCCGCCGCCGAGGTGGAGAAGCCGGCCGCGGAGTTCGCCGCGAAGCTGGCCGAGGTGCTGGCCGCGCCCGCGCCGCTGACCGCGGAGGAGCGCCGGGCCCGGGCGAACCTGGTGAGCCGTCAGATCACCCTGAACTGACCGGAATCCGCCGGAACCGGCCGGAAAGCGTTCCGGCGGGCTCCGGGAAGCGTTCCGGGAAGTGATCCGCGTCACATTTCCGCCGCGCCGTCGGGATTCTCCGGGGCCGCCCGGGACTTCCCAAGGGCCTTTCGGCGTGGACAAATTGGCGCGGAGCCGGATCTTTGTTACTGTTTGAACAGTCCGACCGCTGGTGCATCCCCCGTCGCCAGCGGTCGGACATTTCTCGTTCCGGGCCGTACCGTACCCGGCTCCTGACGGAGCATCATCAAATCCCTGGTCAGCGCCGCGGGAGCAGCACCGCGCTGGCGGTGATCATCCCGCCGAGCAGCGTCCCGACCTCCGGCAGCCAGGGCCGCCCCGGGCCGGGGCGGGACACCCAGTGCACCGGGCCCGCGCCCGTCCGCGAGGGCGGCAGCACCAGGTAGCCGCCCGGCCCGTGGTAGCGCAGCACGCCGGGCACCCAGGGCCGTTCGGCCAGCAGCCCGCCGAGCTCCGGCAGCGTGTAGGGGGCGGTCAGCAGCACGAACCGGCCCGGGGTGCCGAGCACCGGCCCGTAGGGGACGCCGATCTCGTCCAGGTGCCGCAGCAGCCAGGGTCCGGCGGGGCGGGGCAGGCTCACCGCGCCCAGGGCCCCGCCGGTCGCGGCCAGCACGGGCGCGCCCGGCGCCCGGTGCTCCCACCACCAGCGCACCATCCGCGGATCGGTGGTGGCCGCCTCCAGCGGCGGGTCGCACGGGTGCGCGCCGGGCGTCGCGCAGGCCCGGTCGGCGCAGGAGCAGGGCCCGGACGCGCCGCGCAGCGGCCGGGCGCCCGGCACGACCGGCCAGCCGAAGCCGACGGCGGCCTGCAGGGCGGCGGTGAGTGCCAGCGACCGGGACCGGCGGCCCGGCAGCCACTGGACCACCCGCTCGGACAGCGGCTCTCGGCGGGGTGGGCGCATGGCGGCTCGTTCCTTTCCGCGTGCGGGGTCGGCGTGCTCGGCATGACCGGCGTGACCGGCGTGACCGGTGCGGCCCGGCGGGCGGACCGGTCGGCGCGGGCGGCCGCGGTGCGTTCCGACTGCCCGCCATTGGAACGAGAATCCCCCATACGTCCGGATGGACGCGGCCCCGCGGGCCCCGGTTCCACCGTACGAGTGAGTGCGGGCCGCCCCGGGTGGCACCCCGGCGGCCTGCGCATACGATCCCTGGCACGTTCGGCCGCCGCACTTCTGGACATGCCCCGATCGGCCTGTGTACAAGTGGGGGAATCATGCCGAGTAGTGAGTAAAGACATCGTTTCGGTCGGTCTCGGGGGTCCTGCGTGACACGTTCCGGATTGTGGGGAGTTGCGACATGACCGACATCCAGCCGCTGACGTCCGAGGTGACGGCGTCCGAGGTGCTGACCTCCGAGGTGCTGGCGGCCGAAGTGCTGGCGGCCGAGGTGACGGCGGCCGACCGGGTGCTGCTGCCGGAGCTGGGCGAGGTGCCGACGGCCGACCTGCAGGACCGTTTGGCCGGATGGCTGTCCGATTTCACCAGCCTGCAGGAGCACCTGGAGCTGCTGGCCCGGGCCGACGGGCTGTCCGGCACGCTGGACGCGCTGCTCGACTCGGGCGCCGCGCTGCTGGGCGCCCGCCGCGGCCTGGTGGTCACCCTGCGGCCCGGCCCGGCCCGCACGCTGGGCCGCCCGGTCGGGCTCGGCCTGGACCGGGCGATGCTCGGCGCGCTGGAGACCGTGCCGGTCGAGCACGGCCCGTTCGCCGGGCTGCTGAGCGCGGGCGCCGACGGCCGGCTGCTGATCGCCGACCTGGCCGGCGACCCGGCGGTGGGCGCCCGGTTCCGCGAGGTCGCCGCCCAGCTGGGCCTGGGCGCCTGCTACGCGCTGCCGCTGGGCACCGAGCGGGACGGCGCGCTGGGCGCCGCCGTCTGGTTCTACGACGAGCCGGGCCGCCCCGACGGGCGCCGCGAGCACCTGGTGCGCCGCTACTGCGAGTTCGCCGCGCCGCTGCTGGCCCGCCAGCTGGAGGCCGACCGGGCGCTGCGGGCCACCGAGACGCTGCGCCGCTCGCTGCTGCCCGACCACCTGCCGTCCCTGGCCGGGCTGAAGGTCGCGGCCCGCTGCGTCCCGGCCGCGCTGGAGCACGCCGCCGGCAGCGACTGGTACGACGCGATCGCGCTGCCGGACGACACGCTGGGCCTGACCGTGGGCAGCGTGCTCGGCGGCGGCCCGAGCGCCGGGCCGGGCGCGGGCGCGGGCGCGGCGGCCGCGATGGGCCGGGTCCGGGCGGCGCTGCGCGCCTACGCGGTGCTGGAGGGCGAGGACCCGGTGTCGGTGCTCGGCGACCTGGAGCTGCTGCTGAAGACCACCGAGCCGACCCGGTCCGCCACCGCCGTCTACGCCTGCGTGGACCCGGCGGAGCGGCGGATCGCGTTGGCGGGCGCGGCGAACTGCCCGCCGGTGCTGCTGACCGGGTACGGGGCGAACTTCGTCGAGACCTCGCTGTCCGCGCCGCTGGGCATGCTCAGCTGCTGGGAGGCGCCGGGGGTGGAGCTGACCGCGGAGCGCGGCGACGTGCTGGTGCTGTACACCGAGGGCCTGGCCCGCCGGTTCGCGCCGACCCTGCACGCCGGGCAGAGCGCGCTGCGCCGGGTCGCCGCCGACGCCCCCCGGGACGTCCGGCTGGACCCGGAGCGGCTCTGCGCGCACCTGCTGGAGCAGGCCGGCGGCGAGGGCCCCGGCGAGGACGACCTGGTGCTGCTGGCGGCCCGCTTCGAGTAGCCGCCCGCGGGGCCCCGACCGCCCGCCGCCGGGGGCGGACAGCAGGACGGGCGGCGCGGCGGACAGCGGAGCGAACACCCTTTCTCCACCCGAACGGCCCTACGTACCATGGGGGCGACATCCGCCCGCACGCCCCGCGCCCCGGGGACGGGCGGGCGGTAGCACGCGCAAGGAGGCGACGTAGTGACCGAGGACCGCAGCCCCGCGGTGTCCGAGAACCCCGAGGGTTCCGTCGAGGGCGAGGAGGAGGAGAAGCCCAAGGGCCGCAAGAACGGCGTGTACGGCGGCATCTCCGAGGAACTCGAGGCGTCCATGCGCTCCGGCTGGGCCGACACCGAGCTGCACGGCCTGGAGCCGGACGTGCAGGCCCCGTACGCCGCCGCGCGGCGCGCCCGGCTGTCCGCCGCGTTCCCGGGCGAGCGGCTGGTCGTCCCCGCGGGCAACCTGCGGACCCGCGCCAACGACACCGAGTACGCCTTCCGCGCCGCCAGCGAGTACGTGCACCTGACGGGCAACCGGACCGAGGACGCGATCCTGGTCGGCGAGCCGGTCGAGGGCGGCCACGACTTCGCGCTGTACCTGCTGCCGCGCTCGGACCGGGAGAACGGCGAGTTCTGGCTGAGCGGCCAGGGCGAGCTGTGGGTCGGCCGCCGGCACTCGCTCACCGAGTCCGAGCAGCTGTACGGCCTGCCGGTGCGCGACGTCCGCACCGCCGCCGAGGAGCTGGCCGCGACCACCGTCCCGACCCGCCTGGTGCGCGGCTACGACGCCGGCCTGGAGGCCGCGCTGGCCGAGCAGCTGGACGCGGAGAAGGACGAGGAGCTGAAGGTCTTCCTGTCCGGGCTGCGCCTGGTCAAGGACGAGTGGGAGATCGGCGAGCTGCGCGCCGCCTGCGACGCCACCGTGCTCGGCTTCACCGACGTGGTGCGCGAGCTGGACCGGGCCGTCGCCACCTCGGAGCGCTGGATCGAGGGCACCTTCTGGCGCCGCGCCCGGGTCGAGGGCAACGACGTCGGCTACGGCTCGATCGCCGCGGCCGGCCCGCACGCCACCACCCTGCACTGGGTCCGCAACGACGGCGACGTCCGCCCGGGCGAGCTGCTGCTGCTGGACGCGGGCGTGGAGACGCACACCCTGTACACCGCGGACGTGACCCGCACGCTGCCGATCAACGGCCGCTTCACCCCGCTGCAGCGCAAGATCTACCAGGCCGTGTACGACGCCCAGGAGGCCGGCATCGCCGCGGTCCGGCCGGGCAACCAGTACCTGGACTTCCACAAGGCTGCCCAGCGGGTGCTGGCCGCGCGCCTGCTGGAGTGGGGCCTGATCGACGACTCGGTCTACGACCTGGAGAAGGTCCTGGAGCTGGGCCTGCAGCGCCGCTGGACCCTGCACGGCACCGGCCACATGCTCGGCCTCGACGTGCACGACTGCGCGCACGCCCGCCGCGAGGACTACGTGGACGCGGTGCTGGAGCCCGGCATGGTGCTGACCGTCGAGCCCGGCCTGTACTTCCAGGCCGACGACCTGACGGTGCCGGAGGAGTACCGGGGCATCGGCGTCCGGATCGAGGACGACATCCTGGTCACCGCCGACGGCCACGAGAACCTCTCCGCGGGCCTGCCCCGGCAGGCCGACGAGGTCGAGACCTGGATGGCCTCGCTGACCTCCTGACGGTCCGTCCGCCGCTCCGCACCGAGCCCCCGTCCGGCCTGCCGGCGGGGGCCCGGTGCGTTCAGTGGCGGCGCCCCCAGCCCGAACGGGCGGCCGGGACGCGGACATTCTTCTCGAAACGGGCACGGGTGGGCATGGACATTCGACGCTCCGCAGCGCTGGGTGTGATGGACGGACGGTCGGCCCTCGACGTGGCGACACCCCCATCCTCCCGGGAGGTTGTCACCCGATTCCAAAGGTTTTCCGCCCCCGTCCGGTCAGCCTCCGGCCCGGTCCGTGCGCATCCGTCCGTCCGGACCCCGTCCGGGTGCCGCCCGGGCCGTCCCCGCGGGCCGAGGCACTACACTCGCGGCGAACCGCCCCCGGCCGCCCCTGGAGCAGCGCCATGGCCCAGCCCGTGCCCGTCGTCATCGGCAGGCGTCCGGCGCCCGTGCACACCGTCGCGGTGTACGCCTTCGCCGGCATGGCGCCGTTCGAACTCGGCGTCGTGGTCGAGGTGTTCGCCCTCGCCCGGCCCGAACTCGCCGGGCTGCTGGCCGCCCCCTGGTACGACGTCCGGGTGTGCGCGGAGCGCCCCGGCCACCCGCTGGAGGCGGTCGGCGGCTTCTCGCTGACGCCCCGGCACGGCCTGGAGGAACTGGCCGCCGCCGACACCGTGGTGGTGGCCGGGGTGCCCGACCCGTACGGCGACGTCCCGCCCGCGCTGGTCGCCGCGCTGCGCACCGCGCACTCCCGCGGCGCCCGACTGGTCTCGATCTGCTCGGGCGCCTTCGCGCTGGCCGCCGCCGGGCTGCTGGACGGCCTGCCCGCCACCACCCACTGGCGGTACGCGGAGCTGCTGCGCCGCCGGCACCCGGAGGTCCGGGTCGACCCGGACGTGCTGTACGTCGACAACGGCCAGGTGCTGACCAGCGCGGGCAGCGCCGCCGGCATCGACCTCTGCCTGCACCTGGTCCGGCAGGACCACGGCGCGAAGGTCGCCAACACCGTCGCCCGCCGCTTCGTGGTGCCGCCGCACCGGGACGGCGGGCAGGCCCAGTTCATCGAGGCGGCGGTTCGGCCGGTGGACGAGCCGGAGGACGGGGTGGCCCGGTCGATGCGCTGGGCGCTGGAGCAGCTGGCCCGCCCGCTCACCGTGCAGCTGCTGGCCCGGGCGGCCGGCATGTCCGACCGCTCGTACCTGCGGCACTTCACCGCCCGCAACGGGGTCAGCCCGATGCGCTGGGTGGCGATCCAGCGGATCGCGGCCAGCCTGCCGCTGCTGGAGTCGCCGGAGGGCAGTGTGGAGGAGATCGCCGCGGCCGTCGGATTCGAGTCCGCGGCGACCTTCCGGCACCACTTCGGCCGCACCATGCGCACCTCGCCGACCGCCTACCGGCGGACCTTCGGCCGGGCGGCCTGACGCTCCGTCAACCCTCCTGCGGGATTCCGGAGTTCGCCTCGCGCTCCAGGCGGTCGGCGTTGGCGTGGACGGCGTCCCGCAGCCACGGGGCGAGGCCCGGGGCGAGCTTCTCGTACGTCTCGGTGAACCGCGGGTCGGCGACGTACATGTCGCCGAGGCAGCGGTGCATCTGCGGGGCGCAGTCGTAGAAGTGCAGGCCGATGTGCGCGCGGTGCCGCTCGGCGATCGCCATCGCCTGCTCGCTGTCCGGCGCGGAGCCGGCGGTGAACGCCGCCACCAGGGCGTCGTTGATGCCGTCGGCCTCGGCCTTGATCCGCTCCCAGTCCGCCTTGGTGTAGCGGGCCGTCCTGGCCTGGGACTGCTTCCAGGCGCCGGTCTCGCCCCAGCGCTGCTCGGCCTCGTCCTCCCAGTCCTCCTGGTAGTCCTTGCCGAACACCTCGAACTTCTCCTCCGGGGTCAGCTGAATGCCCAACGTCCTTGCCTCCATCGCTCTCTCGACCGCCGCGGCGAGGCCCTCCAACTTCCGGATCCGGTCGCCGATCAGCTCGCGCTGCCGGCGCAGGTGCTCGGTCGGGCCGACCGAGCGGTCGTCCAGGATCGCCGCGATCTCCTCCAGCGGGAAGCCGAGTTCGCGGTAGAACAGGATCTGCTGCAGCCGGTCCAGTTCGGCCTCGCTGTAGCGCCGGTACCCGGCCGGGGTGCGGCCGGTGGGCGACAGCAGCCCGATGCCGTCGTAGTGGTGCAGGGTGCGCACCGTGACGCCGGCGATCCGGGCCAGCCGGCCCACCGTGTACCCGGTGTCCTCGTCCATCGCGTCCTCCTCCTTCCCGCCGTTCGCTGTGGGCACCAGCCTGCGGCCTCACGCGGCGTGAGGGTCAAGCGGACTCTCCCCGGCACCGGCGGGGCCCGCCGGTCACTCGGACTCGCCGTAGCGGATCAGGTAGGCGGCGAACCGGGACAGGTCCTCGTCGCCCCAGGAGGTGAAGCGGTCGGTGAAGGCCCGTCGGCGCTGCTCGTACGCCTCGGCGAGCAGCTGCTCGCCCGCGTCGGTGAGCCGCAGCAGTTGGCCGCGCTGGTCGTCGGGGTCGGCCTCGCGGCCGAGCAGGCCGAGCTTCTCCAGCGCGCCGACCTGCCGGCTGACGGTGGACTTGTCGAGCATGAAGTGCGAGGCCAGGTCGGCGGCCCGGCAGGAGCCGCGCTCCTTCACCAGGTCGAGCATGCTGTAGGTGACCAGCGAGAGCTCGGGGTGCAGCTGGGCTGCCTTGTGGCGGGCCCGGCGGGCGAACGCGGTGAGCTCCCGCTGGATGGTGTCCAGCGCGGCGTCGCGGTCGGGCATGGCGGTGGCTCCTTCGTCGTGCGGTGTTGCCGACCACGGTAGGGGCAGCCGCCCTCAGACGCCGACCGCCTCCTCGATCTCCTCCTCCTCGGCAAGTTCCGGCACGGGGGCGGCGGCCGCGGTCCGGCGGCGTTCGTGCCGGGCGGCGAGCAGCAGCAGGACGACGCCGGCCGCCAGCCAGGCGAACAGGGTGGCGAGGTGGCCGCCGAACCCGGCCCGGCCGCCGAAGTACACGTGGTCGCGGACGCCCTCCAGGAAGCCCGCGCCGTTCCAGAAAGCGTGCAGCGAGCCGAAGAAGCCGTTCTGCAGGGCGGGTTCGAAGACGCCGCCGGAGCTGGTGAAGTTCAGCATCACGAACAGCGCCATCATGGTGAGGGTGGTCCAGCGGCCGAGGAAGGCGTGCAGGGCGGTGCCGATCGCGACAATGCCCGCCGCGTACAGGCAGGACATCGCCCAGACGGCGGGCAGGCCGTGCTCCACCAGGTGGAACACCGGTCCGGCGAGCGCCGTGCCGATCAGGCCGACCAGCAGCGCGACGCCGAGGCCGAGCAGCGCGCGGACCCGCATCGGGAGGGCGGCACCGGCCGCGCCGAGCACCGCGACCGAGCCGTAGGAGCCGATGCTGAGCGCCACCAGCAGGAAGAACAGGCCCTGACCGGTGGGGTCGCCGGCCGGCAGCGGGGTCAGTTCCCGGACGGCGAGCGGCCGGCCCTGGTGCGCGGCGACCTGGGTGAAGACCTTCTCGGCGGCGGTGGCCGAGGTCTCCGAGCCCGCGGTGGCGACCAGCAGGGTCGGGGTGCCGGCGTCGGGCAGGTAGGCGGCGACCAGGTCGCGGTCGAGCAGCCGCTGCCGGGCGGTGTCGGCGTCGGGCAGGGTGGTGACGTCCAGACCGTCCCCGGCCCGGTCCTTCAGGGTCTGCGCGAGCACCTGGCCCTGCGGGGCCGCCCCGACCACGGCGACCTTCAGGTGGTGCGGGGCCGGGGCGTGGAAGGCGGCGAGGTAGGCGATCCCCATGCCGAGGCACATCAGCAGCGGTGTGACCAGGTGGGTGAGGACGTGCCGCAGGGCGGGGCGGGAGACCGCGGACGGCGAGGGCATCACAACTCCATGGTTGGCAAGTACAACTATCTTTCGGTTGCACTTTACAACTCAATGGCCCTTCGGCTCCAGCGTTCCCCCGCCCTGTGACACACCTCTCGCTACTGCCGACCGTCCTGCAGCAGGTCGTCCAGCTCCCGCAGCAGCCGCGCCTTCGCCCGCGCCCCCACCAGCGAACGCACCGGCTCGCCGTCCTTGAACACCATCAGCGTCGGCATCGACAGCACCCCGTACGCGGCCTGCGTCTCCGGGTTCGCGTCCACGTCCAGCGAGACGATCTTCAGCCGGCCCTCCTGCTCCACCGCCAGCTCCGCCAGCACCGGCGCGATCATCCGGCACGGCGGGCACCAGTCGGCGGTGAACTTCACCAGCACCGGTCCCTCCGCCGCCAGCACCTCGCCCGCGAAGTCCCGGTCCGTCACGCTCCGCACGCCACCCATGGCGTCCTCCCTCTCGCTCGTCACTCCGATGTCGGTCGCGGCACCGGCTGCGGCACCGGCTGCGGCTGCGGCTCCGGCTGCGGCGGGCGGGCCAGCTCGCAGCGCGGCTCCGCGTCCACCGCGGCCAGCGCGTCGCGCGCCGCCTCGGCCTGCGCCAGCTGC
Source organism: Kitasatospora sp. NPDC088391 (assembly GCF_044753345.1). Taxonomy (NCBI): domain Bacteria; kingdom Bacillati; phylum Actinomycetota; class Actinomycetes; order Kitasatosporales; family Streptomycetaceae; genus Kitasatospora; species Kitasatospora sp. NPDC088391. Next base: position 493,539 of record NZ_JBIVNB010000003.1, on the reverse strand, counting down.
GCCGCCACCTGGTCCCGGACCTCGCCCAACCGGGCCGCCATGGCGTCCAGTTCGGCCAGCTTCGCCCGGTACACCTCCAACGAGGCCGGGCAGGAGTCGCCCGCCGGGTGCCCGGCCCGCAGGCACTCCACGAACGGCCGGGTCTCCTCCAGCTCGAACCCGAAGTCCTGCAGCATCCGGATCTGCCGCAGCAGCCGCAGGTCCTCCTCGTCGTACGCCCGGTACCCGTTCCCGCCGCGCCGCGCGGGCAACAGCCCCCGCGACTCGTAGTACCGCAGCGCCCGCGTGGTGGTCCCCGCCCGCTGTGCCAGCTCGCCGATCCGCATGCCCACGACGGTAGACCTTCACCCCGGCGTCAAGGCCAGCCCTCCGGACGGTGAAACCCCGGCACGACCCCCGCCAAGATCGTTACCCTCGTCCGATGACCGAACAGACCACCGCCCTGCTGGCGGCCTACGACGCGAACATGCGCGGCCTCGGCCGCGCCGGCGACGGCGAGACCCACGACACCGACGGCCCGCTGCTGCGCAGCCACGGCGGCTTCCGCGGCTTCGTCACCTCCCCCACCGCCGACCTCGGCCTCGACGGCGACGCCCTCAACCGGCTGATCGCCCGTCAGTGCGCCTTCTTCGGCGCCCGCGGCGAGTCCTTCGAGTGGAAGACCCGCGGCCACGACCTCCCCGCCGACCTGCCCGAGCGGCTGCTCGCGGCCGGATTCACCGCCGAGGAGCCGGAGACCGTCCTGATCGGTCTGGCCGCCGAACTCGCCACCCCCACCCGCTCCCCCGAGGGCGTCGTCATCCGGCGCACCACCTCGCCCGCGGACATGCGGCGGATCGCCGCGATGGAGACCGAGGTCTGGGACGAGGACTGGAGCTGGCTCGCCGAGGACCTCACCACCCGGGCCACCGGCAGCGACGACTTCCTCGTCCTGGTCGCCGAGACCGACGTGCCCACCGACCCCGACGTGGTCTCCGCCGCGTGGCTCACCCGCACCCCGGGCTCCACCTTCGGCGGCCTCTGGGGCGGCTCCACGCTCGCCGCCTGGCGCGGCCGCGGCATCTACCGCGCCCTCGTCGCCCACCGCGCCCGCTGGGCCCTCGACCACGGCATCACCCACCTCCAGGTCGACGCCTCCCCCGACAGCACCCCCATCCTGCGCCGCCTCGGCATGCACCCCGTCACGACCACCACCCCGTACATCTGGACCCCGCCCACCGCCTGACCCCCGCCCCCGGCCACGCCGCGCAGCCCGCGGGGGCGCTGCGCGCGGCCGGGAGGGGGGCGGGGAGAAGTGCGCTGCGCGCGGCCGGAGAGGGGCGCGGGCCGAGGGACGAAACACCCCCGGGTGCCGCAGGCGAAGACACCGCGCCACCGGGAAGGGCGAGGGAAAGGCGCTGCGCGCGGCCCGGAGAGGGGCGCGGGCAAGAGGCGAAGCACACCCCGGGTGCCGCAGGCGCACACGCCGCGCGACCGGGAAGGGCCAGGGGAAGAACCGTAAGGAGCCCGGGCCGAGGGGCGGAACACCCCCGGTGCCCTGCACAACCCGGAGGAACGGGGAAAGGCGCTGCGCGCAGCCGAAAGGAACGCGGGCCATGGGGCGAAGCACCCCCGGGTGCCGCAGGCGAACACGCCGCGCGCCCCGGAAGGGCGAGGGAAAGGCATTGCGCGCGGCCGAAAGGAGCCCGGGCCAAGAAGCGGAACACCCCCGGTGCCGCAGGCGCACACGCTGCGCGACCCGGAAGGGCGGGGAGAAGTGCGCTGCGCACGGCCGGGGCGGGCGGGGATGCGGGGATGTGGGGGCGGAAAGTTTTTTCGAGAATTCTTCGGCGGCGTGTAGAGGGCGGCCCGGGCGGCTCCGACCACTGGACGCAAGCACATGACACGGCGCGATGAAGGAAGTGGTCCTCGTGAAGTACCTCCTGATGACGTACGGCAACCAGGAGAAGTGGGCGTCGCTGTCGGCCGAGGAGTGGCCGGAGGCGATCGCGCGGCAGGACGCGTTCAACCGGCGGTACCAGGAGAGCGGTGAGCTGATCGGCGCGTACGGGCTGGGGGACGCGGCGGTGAGCCGGCTGGTGCGGCGGGAGGAGGGGCTGCCCGTGGTGAGCGACGGGCCGTACCTGGAGACCAAGGAGTACATGGCCAGCTTCTACCTGCTGGACTGCGCGGACGAGGAGCGGGCGCTGGAGATCGCGGCGGACATGCCGTGGGCGGACCGCGAGCCGGTGGAGTTGTGGCCGATCCTGCACGAGGCCAAGTGAGCGGGGGGCTCCCCGTCGCCGACCAGGACCTGTTGCGCGAGCTGGCGCCGCAGGTCCTGGCGGCGTTGCTGCGGTGCCACGGCGGGGCGTTCGACGCCTGCGAGGACGCGGTGCAGGAGGCGCTGCTGGCGGCGGCGCAGCAGTGGCCGGCGCAGGGGCGGCCGGGGAATCCGCGGGGCTGGCTGGTGACGGTGGCCTCGCGGCGGCTGGTGGACCTGGTGCGGGCGGACCGGGCGCGGCGGGAGCGCGAGGAGCGGCTGTTCCTGGGGACGCCGCAGTCGGAGCTGCTGGGCCGGGCGGCGGACGCGGGTCCGGAGGGGGACCGGGACGACTCGCTGGCGCTGCTGTTCCTGTGCTGCCACCCGGCGTTGACGGCGCCGAGCCGGATCGCGCTGACGCTGCGCGCGGTGGGCGGTCTGAGCACGGCGCAGATCGCGGCGGCGTTCCTGGTGCCGGAGGCGACGATGGCGCAGCGGATCAGCCGGGCGAAGCTGACGATCCGCTCGTCGGGGCTGCCGTTCGCGCTGCCGGCGGCGGCGGACGCGGACGGGCGGCTGCGCGAGGTGCTGCAGGTGCTGTACCTGGTGTTCAACGAGGGGTACACGGCGACGGCGGGCGGGGAGCTGACCTCGGTGCGGCTGTCGGCGGAGGCGATCCGGCTGGCCCGGCTGCTGCACCGGCTGCTGCCGCGGGACGCGGAGGTGATGGGGCTGCTGGCGCTGATGCTGCTGACGGACGCCCGGCGGCCGGCCCGGACCGGTCCGGACGGGGAGCTGGTGCCGTTGCCGGAGCAGGACCGTTCGCGCTGGGACGCGGCGATGGTGGCGGAGGGGGTGGCGCTGGTGGAGCGGGCGCTGCCGGCCGGCCGGGTGGGTCCGTACCAGTTGCAGGCGGCGATCGCGGCGCTGCACGACGAGGCGCCGGGGGTGGCGGAGACGGACTGGCCGCAGGTGCTGGCGCTGTACGACCTGCTGCTGCGGGTGGCGCCGGGTCCGATGCCGGCGCTGGGCCGGGTGGTGGCGTTGGCGGAGGTCCGCGGCGCCGGTCCGGCTCTGCGTGAACTCGACCTGTTGGAGCCGGAGTTGGCGCGTCATCACCGGTTCCACGCGGTCCGGGCGGAGCTGCTGGCCCGGGACGGCGAGCGGGTGGCGGCGGCGGAGGCGTTCGGCCGGGCGGCGGCGCTGGCGCCGAGCCTGCCGGAGCGCCGCCACCTGGCGGGGCGGGCCCGGGAGCTGTCCTGACCCGGTGTCAGCCGGTGGTGGCGGCCGCTGCGGCGTCGACCGCGCCGTACGACGTGGAGCACCGCCGCCGGGCCGAACGGGCCCGGTGTCAGCCGGTGGTGGCGGCGGCCACCGCGGCGTCGATCGCGCCGTACAGCTCGGAGCGCAGTCCGAGGCGGCTGGCGCGGATCTCGACGGCCTCGGCGACGGCGGGCTGGGCGTGCCGGTCGACGGATTCGCGGATGCCGTTGACCAGTGGGGCGCCGGCCTGGCCGAGTTCGCCGCCGATCACGATGGCGGCGGGGTTGAGGCAGTTGACCAGGTCGGCGAGGACCCGGCCGATGGTGCGGCCGGCCTCGCCGATGACGCGGGCGGCGGCGGGGACGTCGGCGAGTTCGGCGAGCGGCGGCAGGTCGACCGGGGCGCCGGGGCGGGCGCCGGGGGCGAGGACGTGGGCGAGGCGGCGGCGGACCTCGACGAAGGAGGCGACGGACTCCAGGCAGCCGCGGTTGCCGCAGCGGCACCAGGTGCCGGTGTCGGGGAGCTGGATGTGGCCGATCTCGCCGGAGATGCCGCTGGCGCCGCGGTAGATCCGGCCGTCGAGCAGGAGTCCGGCGCCGATGCCGGTGGACGCCTTGACGTAGATCAGGTCGTTGACGGTGCGGCCGGTGCCGTGGGCGCGTTCGCCGCGGGCGCCCATCTCGGCGTCGTTGCCGACGGTGACGGGGCGGCCGAAGACCCGGCCGAGTTCGGCGGCGGGGTCCATGCCGATCCACTGGGAGAGGGTGGAGGGGGCGCGGACCACGTTGGTGCGGGTGTCGAGGGCGCCGGGGATGCCGGCGGCGACGGCGGTGATCGCGTCGAGGCGGTGCCCGGCGGCGTCCAGGGCCTGCCGGGCGAGGGTCTCGGCGGCGGCGAGGACCTCGTACGGGTGGTTGTCGACGTCGAGGTGGGCGGTGGCCTCGCCGAGCACGGTGCCGGCGGTGTCGGCGACGGCGGCGGTGACGTGGGTGTGGCCGAAGTCGAGGGCGAGGACGAGGGCGTGCGCGCGGCGCAGGGTGACGGCGGTGGCGCGGCGGCCGCGGCCGGCGGCCTCGGTGGCGGTCTCGCTGACCAGTCCCTCGCCGAGCAGGTCGGTGACGGCGCTGCCGACGGCGGAGCGGGAGAGCCCGGTGAGCCGGCTGAGCTCGGCGCGGCTGAGCGTGCCGTGCTCGCCGAGGACGGCGAGCAGGGCGGCCCGGGTGCGCAGGCGGCGGGCCGAGGGGGCCGGGGCGGGGGCGGTCATGGACGGCAACGGTAGCGGACCGTCGAGCATTTTAGCCGTTGAACGGATTATTCTCCGATCGCCTCTGCCTCTTGACGGACTAATTGGCCTATACCTATGGTCTACGGCAGCAGCAGTACCTCATGTGCCGGTCGAAGGACGCGCCGGGAGAGGAAGGCCGATGAACGCCACCCAGAGCCGTCATCGCTGGTGCGTCGAGATACCCCACGCCAACGAGGTCCGCTCCGGCCGCCACCTGTTCATCGTGGACGCCGCCGCCGCGGAGGACGCCCGCCGCGAGGCCCTGGAGCGGGCCGAGTCCGCCGACGCCCGCCGCCACCGCCGGGACGCCGCGCTCGACCCGGCCCAGGCCACCGTCGTCCACCTCGGCCTGCTGCGCGCCCACTGAGACCCGCCCGCCCCGACCGCCCGCCCGGACCCGCTCCGGGCGGGCGGTCGGCGTTCCGGGCGGTCGGCGTTCCGGTGCGCCCCGGGGAGCGGGTGTGACTTCACTCGACCGGATTTGTATGCTTCGCTGAACCTCTACAGCACTGTAGAAGATCAGCGCGGGCCAACGGGTGAGGGGACGTCATGTCTGCACGCAGGGCACGGGGCCGCGGCGCCCCGCCCACCCGGGGCCGCCGCCTCCGCCGGACCCTGCTCTGGACCACGGCCGGCGTCGTCTCGCTGGCCGTGCTCGGCACCGGGCTGGTCTACTACCGGCTCAACGGCAACCTGAGCACCTTCGGCCAGGACGGCGTCAGCAAGGACCGCCCCGCGGCCGGCGCCGCCGACGCCCAGGGCCGCGTCCCGGTGAACCTGCTGCTGATCGGCTCCGACTCGCGGGCCGGCAGCAACAAGGACCTCGGCGGCGGCCAGGACGGCGGCGCCCGCTCGGACACCGCGATCCTGCTGCACGTCTACGCCGACCACCGGCACGCCGTCGGGGTGTCGATCCCGCGCGACTCCCTGGTCGACATCCCGCCCTGCATACTGCCGAACAAGAACTGGACCAAGGCGCAGACCGGCGTCATGTTCAACAGCGCCTTCTCGGTCGGCGACACCGACCAGGGCAACCCCGCCTGCACCCAGAACACCGTCGAGAAGCTCACCGGCCTGCGGATCGACCACACCATGGTGGTCAACTTCCAGGGCTTCGCCGACATGACCAAGGCCGTCGGCGGCGTCGACGTCTGCCTCCCCAAGGCCGTCTACGAGGGCGACCTCGACCCCAACCTCGGCCACCGCGGCAAGGAGCTGTTCAAGGCCGGCCACCAGACCATCGCCGGCCAGCAGGCCCTCGACTACGTGCGCATCCGGCACGGCCTCGGCGACGGCTCCGACATCGGCCGCACCAAGCGCCAGCAGGCCTTCCTGTCCTCGCTGATCAAGCAGGTCAAGTCGCAGGGCATGAACCCCGCCGCACTGCTGCCGCTGGCCGACGCCGCCACCAAGGCGCTCACCGTGGACGAGGGCCTCGGCTCGGCGCAGAAGCTGATCGACTTCGCGATGTCGCTCAAGGACGTCGACCTGCACGACATCAAGTTCCTCACCGTGCCCTGGCGCTACCAGGGCGAGCGGGTCGCCATCGTGCACCCCGACGCCGACCAGCTGTGGGCCGCGCTCAAGGCCGACCGCACCCTGGACGGCCAGGAGACCGCCGGCGCGCCCCCCGCCGCCCCGAGCCCCGCCGCCGCCACCAGCGCCGCCCCGACCGCCGTCGACGGCACCGGCGTCAAGGTCGCCGTCTACAACGGCACCCCCGCCAACGGGCTGACCGGCCCCGCCGCCGAGGCCCTGGAACGCTCCGGCTTCACCGTCACCGGCCGCTCCAACGCCGCCACCCGCAACCACGCCACCACCACCGTCGAGTACGGCGCCGGCCAGAAGGCCGCGGCCGAGAAGGTCGCCGCGCTGTTCCCCGGCGCCACCCCGGAACCCGTCGGCCGGGCCGGGATCTCCCTCGTCCTGGGCGCCGACTACGCGGCCGGCCACGGCGGCACCGCCGCCCCGGCCGTCCCCACCGGCCCGCTGCCCAGCAGCGTCAGCCAGGCCCGCTCCGCCGACGACGACGCCTGCGCCGACCTCACCTACGGCTGACCGGCACTCCACCCCGGAGGACAGCAGCGATGGACCCGCACCGCAGCGGCGGCACCGACCCGCAGGACCGGGCCGACTTCGAGTACGCCCTCGGCCTGGCCCTCGCCGACCCCGCCGTGCGCGCCGCCCTGACCGGCGACCCCGGGCGGGCCGCCCGGCTCCGCGCCCTGGCCCGCAGCCGGGCCCCGCAGCTCCTGGCCGCCGCCGAGGCCGAGCACCTGGCCTACCGCCGGCTGCGCGACGCTGCCGAGCAGGCCGACCGGGCCGGCGGCCGCGACCGGCTGTCCGGCTGGTTCGGCGCCCTCGCCCTGGTCGTGCCGGTCGTCACCGGCAGCGCCGCCGCCGTGTTCTTCCTGCTCGGCAGCGTCATCGACCTGTCCCGCCCGCACGCCGACCTGGCCGGGCCGCTGCGCACCGCCGCCTGGACCAGCGTCGCCCTCACCGTCACCAGCGCCCTGGTCGGCCTGCTCGGGCTGCTGCTCACCGCCGCCCGCACCACCGGCACCGCCCAGCTCCAGGACGAGCGCCTCACCACCGCCCGCACCGCCTGGCACGGCGCGCTGCTGCACCGCGGCCTGCTGCCGTTCCTGCTCGCCCGCGGCGACCTCGACCCGGCGCCGCCCCAGCACGCCGGGCCGCAGGACTGACGGGACGACGGGCCGACGGGCCGTCAGGCCCCGGGCGGCAGCAGGCGGGCGAGCAGGTCGCGGCCCTGCGGCCAGTCGTCCAGGCCGGAGGCCGCGTTGACGTGCCCGAGCGCCCCGACGTCCACCAGCTCCGCGCCGAGCGCCGCGGCGGTCGCCTCCGCGTACCCGAAGGCGGCGTACGGGTCGTCGCGGCTGGCCACCAGGAGGGTGCGGAACGGCAGCGGGGCCGGGCTCGGCCGGTCGAAGCCGGTGGCGTCGGCGGGGAAGGCCGGGCCGTGCGGGTCCGGGGCGGCGACCAGCAGCGCGCCGACGATCCCCGGGTCGGCGTGCTCGGCGGCCCACTCGACCACGGTGGCGCAGCCCAGGCTGTGCGCGACCAGCAGCTTCGGGCCGGTGACCGCCCGCAGCGCGGCGTCCAGGTCGGCCACCCAGTCGGTGCGGACCGGCTCGTCCCAGGAGGCGTGCTCGACCCAGACGCCGCCCGGGTCGGCCGCGTGCCAGCGGTATTGCCAGTGCGCGGGAAGGGAGTTGCCGATGCCCGCGAGGTACACGTGGGTCGGGGGTGCCATGGCTGGGGCCTCCTGCTCGACGCCCGCCGGGCGGCGGGCGGAGGGGACCGGAGGTCGGCGCTGACCCCGGGGGACGGTCGTGGCCGCACCCTAGCGGCCGGGCGGGCGGGCCCGCCGCCGTTCCGGCCCGCCTTCTCGACCACCGAGACGGTCGCCGGGCGCCCCCTCCGGCCGACGGTCCGTCAGGAGCCCGTCCCCGCCGCCTCGGGGACCGCCGGCTCCGGGACCGCGGCCTCCGGGACCGCCGACTCCGGGAACGCCGCGAGGTCCTCGGCCGTCAGCGCCCCGGGGTCGCCCGCCAGCACGCCGGTGAACCGGTCCGGGGCGAAGTGGCGCGCGGCAGCGGCCCGGACGGCGTCGGGGCCGACCGCGCGCAGGCGGTCCAGGTGCTCGGGCAGCCAGTGGTGGTCGAGCCCGGCGGTCTCCAGGGTGAGCAGGAAGTGCGCCAGCCCGCGCTGCCCCGACAGGGACACCGCGGTGATGCCCGCCGCGTAGGAGCGGGCGTCCTCGATCTCCCGGTCGGTGGGCGGGTGCGGCCCGGCGATCCCGGCGAGTTCGTCCCGGGCGGCCCGGAGCGCCGCGCCCGCGGTGCGGGTGTCGGTGTCGAAGCCGATCACGGCCAGCGCGTCGCCCGCCGAGTGCTCCTCGACCGTCGACTGCGCGTGGTAGACCCAGCCGCGGCGCTCGCGCAGCTCCGCGACCAGCCGCGAGGAGAAGTAGCCGCCCAGCACCAGGTTGGCCAGCAGCAGCGCCTCGTAGCCGGGGTCGGTGCGGGGCAGCGCGGCGGCGGCGAGCCGGACCTGCGCCTGCCGGGCGCCGGGCCGGGGCAGCAGGCCGAGGCCGGTGCCGCGGACCGGGCCGGGGGCGGTGGGCGCGGTCGCCGTCCGTTCCGAGCGCCAGCCGGCCAGCGCCCGGGCGGCCAGTTCCGCCGTCCGGGCCGGGTCCGCGCTGCCGACCACGACCAGGGTGGCGCCGCGGGGCACCAGGCGTTCCCGGGCCAGTTCCCGCACCGCCGCGTCCTCGACGGCGGCGACCAGGGCCGATCCGGGGGTCTCGCGGGTCAGCGGGTGCGCGCCGTAGCAGCGCAGCAGCAGCGCCTCCCGGACGGCGTTCTTGGGCAGCCGCCGGGCGACGTCGATCCGCTGCCGGAGCCGGGCGCGCTGCTCGGCGAGGTCCGCGGCGGTGAACGCCGGGCCGGTCAGGCTGTCGGCGAGGACGTCGAGCAGGCGCGGCAGCCCGTCCGCCGGGGCGCTGCCGGACAGCACCAGGCGTTCGGGGTCGATCCGGGCGGTGAGCTGCGCCCCGGCCTCGGCGAGCCGGTCGTCCAGGGCGGCCCGGCCGTGCGCGCGGGTGCCGCCGAGCAGGGTCGCGGCGAGGAGTTCGGCGGTGGCGCCGACCGGGGCCGGGCCGCCGTCGAAGGGGATGACCAGGCGCAGTTCGACCAGCGGGACGGCCCCGCCGCGGGCCGCGACGACCCGCAGTCCGCTGTCCGCCGTCAGGGTGGCGACGTCCGGGCGCGGGGCCGGGCCCGGGGCGGCGAGCGGCGGCAGCGGGGCGGCGGCGGCCCGGACGGTGCCGGCGGGTGCGGTCATCGGGGGGCTCCGGGGGTCGGCGCGGGGACGAGCAGGACACTGCGGCGGCGCTGCCCGGCCAGGTCCGCGGCGGCGGCGGCGACCTGCTCCGGGGTGGTGCGGCGGATGCGGTCGGGCAGCTCGGCGGCGAGCGCGGCGTCGCCGTGGTGCAGTTCGAACCGGCCGTACTGCTGGGCCCGGGAGCCGAGGCGGTCCAGTCGGCGGTGCCGTTCGACCGCCGCCCGGGCGGTGGTGCGGGCCAGCGCCGCCGGGTCGGGGCCGTGCTCGGCCAGGTCCCGCAGCGCCCGGTCGGCGATCTCGGTGACCGTCGCGGCCGCGCCGGGCGAGGTCAGCATGGCGCGGATCACGAAGACGTCCGGGTCGCGGGCCTCCAGCGGCACGCCGGTGAGCCCGGCGCCCGCGTGGACGCCGACGGCGCTGCCGGTCTCCCGGACGGCGCGGCGGTGCAGGACCGCGTTCTCGCCGTCGCCGAGCAGGGCGCCGACCGCGGCGGCGGCCAGGTAGCGGTCGGTGTCGCCGACCGGGTCGGGCAGCCGGAGGCCGAGGGCCAGGGCTGCCATCGGCAGGCCGGGGACGGCGTGCTCGTCCTGGCGGTCGCCGGTGGGACGGGGTTCGGCGAGCGCGGCGGGGACCGGGACGGGGCGGGCCGGGACGTCCGCGAAGTGCCGTCGGACCAGGTCGGCGCCGGCCTGCGGGTCGAAGTCGCCGCAGACGGTGAGCACCGCGTTGCCCGGCGCGTAGTGGGTGTCGAAGAAGGCCGCGCAGTCGGCGAGGGTGCTGGCCTCCAGGTCCGCCAGGTCGCCGTAGCCGTTGTGGGTGTTGGCGAAGGTGGTGAACAGGGCGGGCGGCAGCGGCACCCAGGGGAAGCCGCCGTAGGGCTGGGCGGTGATGTTGCGGAGGATCTCCTCCTTGACGACGGCGAGTTGGCGGGCGAGCGTGGCCTCGGTGAGGCGCGGGCCGCGCATCCGGTCGGCTTCCAGGAACAGCGTCCGCTCCAGCGCCTCGGGCGGCACGATCTGGTAGTAGGCGGTGTGGTCCCGGTAGGTGGTGCCGTTGAAGGTGCCGCCGGCGGCCTGCACGAGGCGGGTGTGCTCGCCGGGGCCGATCCGCTCGCTGCCCTCGAACATCAGGTGCTCGAAGAGGTGGGCGAAGCCGCCGCGCCCGGCCGGTTCGGAGCGGAAGCCGACGTCGTAGTGGACGGCGACGCAGACCGCGGTGGCCTCCCGGTCCGGGGCGAGGACGACGCGCAGCCCGTTGTCGAGGCGCAGCCGTTCGAGGACGGCGGCGGGGGCGGCGACGGCGGGGCTCATCGGGTGGTGTCCTGCATCGCGCGGACGGCGGTCCGGCCGCCGAGCAGCAGCAGGAGCAGCGCCAGGGCCGCCCCGAGCAGGACGGTGCCGCTGCCGAGGTCGCCGGCGAACAGGTGCCGTTCGGCCTCGACGACGTGGGTGAGCGGGTTGGCCTTCGACAGGTACCCCAGCCAGGTCGGGGCCAGCGACATCGGCAGCAGGATGCCGGAGAGCAGCAGCACCGGCAGGCCGACGGCGTTCAGCAGGCCGCTGAACGCCTCCTCCTGGCGCATCCGCAGGGCCAGGCCGTACGAGAGCGCGGACAGGCCGACGCCCAGCACGCCGACCAGGAGGATCGCGAGCAGGACGCCCGCGGGCCGGGCCCGCAGGCCGGCGGCGACCGCGCCGAGGACCAGCACGCCGACCTGGGCGAGGATCACCAGGACGTCCCGGGCGACCCGGCCGGCCAGCAGGGCGATCTTGGAGGCGGGGGTGATCCGCAGCCGGTCCAGGACGCCGGAGCGCTGCTCGGACAGGATGCCCATGCCGACGAAGATGCAGCTGAACATCGCCTGCTGGACGAGGAGTCCGGGGGTGAAGACGCTCCAGGAGTTCTGCGCGCGGAAGCCGGGGCCGGCCGACAGCTTGACCAGCAGCGGCCCGAACAGCAGCAGGTAGAGCACGGGCTGGATCAGCCCGACGGCGACCCAGACCGGGTTGCGGAGCGTGTAGTTGACGGAGCGTTGGAAGATCGCCGCCGAGTCGCGGAGCGTTTTCACCGTTCCTCCAGGGCGGGTGCGGGCACGGGGACGGGCTCCCCGGCGACGGCGGGTTCGGCGGCGGGCGCCTCGGCGACAGCGGGTTCGGCGGCCGGGGCGTCGGCGGCGTCGGCGGCGTCGGCGGGCGCCTCGGCCTCGGCGTGGACCGAGCGTCCGGTGCGGGCCAGGAAGACGTCGTCCAGCGACGGGCGCTTGACCGTGACGGACTCCAACTCGATTCCCTCGCGGTCGAGTTCGCGCAGCAGGGCGGGGAGCAGCCGGCGCGCGCCGACCACCCGGAGCTGGACGGTGCCCTCGGAGGTGTCCACCCGGCCCTCGGGGGCCACCCGGGCGACCGCCCGGGCCGCGTCGTCGACCCGGTCGGTGCCGAGCAGCACGGTGTCGCCGGCCGATTCGTCCTTCAGCGCCTCGGGGGTGTCGTCGGCGATGATCCGGCCCTGGTCGACGATGGCGATCCGGTCGCAGATCCGGTCCGCCTCGTCGAGCAGGTGGGTGGTCAGCAGGACGGTGACGCCGTGCTCGGCGCGCAGCGCCCGGACGTGGTCCCAGAGCACGGCGCGGCTCTGCGGGTCGAGTCCGGCGGTGGGCTCGTCGAGGAACAGCACCTTGGGCCGGGCGACCAGGCCGAGGGCGATGTCGACGCGGCGCTGCTGCCCGCCGGAGAGGGTCTTGGCGAGCCGGTCCTCCAGGCCGACCAGGCCGAAGTCCGCGCACAGCTTGTCGGCGCGCTCGGCGGCGGCCCGCTTGTCGAGGCCGTGCAGCCGCCCCTGGGTGCGCAGTTCGTCGATGACCCGGTGCTCGGCGCCGGCCGAGCCGCCCTGGCCGACCAGGCCGATCCGCCGCCGGACCTGCTCCCGTTCGGCGACCACGTCGAAGCCGTCGATCCGGGCGCTGCCGGCGCTCGGGTCGAGCAGCGTGGTGAGCATCCGGACGGTGGTGGTCTTCCCGGCGCCGTTGGGCCCGAGCAGGCCGACGACCTGGCCGGCCCCGACCTCCAGGTCGATGCCGCGGACCGCCTCGACCTCGCCGGACCGGCCCTTGAAGGAGCGGGCGAGTCCGCGGGTGACGATCATCCGCGCACCTGCCCGTGGTGGCCCTCGGTCATAGTGCCCCTTCCCCTTTCGCCGGACTTCCGTGCGCTCGACGATGTCGAATTCCGATCCCCCGGTCCAGCGATTCCGGGGCGGCTCCGGCGCATTGGCACCAAGCTGCAGCGGAGGGTCCGGATCTCGCACTTTGCTGCCGCCCGGCCGTCCTTGCCGAGGTCGGGGGCGGGCAACCACGATGGGCAACGCCGGAGCCGAGGCACGGGAATTCGCCCCGGAATTCCGGCACCGCACCGAATAGGGGCCGTCCATCGGGACGGTTCCAGGATTCACGGAAGGAAATTCAGATGAGCCGGACTGCTGTCGATTTCGCGGCGTTCGACATCGAGGACCTGCAGGTCCTCGACATCAACGACGCGGTGGCCCTGCCGGAGATGGGCGCGTCGATCATCATCAACAACTTCGTGGACGACGCCGAGGGCCTGGTCGACGAGACCGAGCTGTCCAGCGCGGCCGCGGTCTCCATCTCCTCCTCCTCGTCCTGCTGCTGCTGCTGATCCGGTAGCCGCTCGGCACGGCCGGTCCGGTCCTCAGATCCGGGCCGCAGCACCGCCGCCGGCCCCGGCGCCGGCCCCGTCCTGACGAATCACCGCAGCGGGGGGACCTCGTCCCATCGAGGTCCCCCCGCGCCGTCCCGGAGGAGTTCTTCGTGGATCTGCCCGGCCCGCCCGGCGTCATCCGGGTCTACGACCACTCGCGCGACCCGCGCCCGCTGCTGCGTCAACTGGCCGGACCGCTACGGGAGTTGACGGCCGATCAGTGGGTTCCGCTGGCGCACGTCCGGCGTGGCTGGCTCGGCGGCTCCCACCTGCAGATCGTGCTGCGCCCGCTGCGGAGCAACACCCTGCGCACCGCGGAGTTCGCGGAGTTCGCCGCCGCGGCGGCCCGCGCGCTGGACGCCGAACCGCCCGACGAGGCCGCCTACCTGGCCCGGGCCGCCGAACTCGGCCGCTGGGAGAACGTGGAGCCGCCGTTCCCGCCGCTGCGGCCGCAGGGATACGTCGAGGTCTCCGACCAGGACCCGCACCCCGGCTGGGCCCCCGCGCTGGTCCAGGCCCGCGACCAGCTGTCCGCGCACCTGCTGGAGCCGGTGCTGGCCAGTGCGGCGCTCGACGGCGCCGACGTGCCGCGGCACCTGGCCCGGGTGCTCGCGCTGCTGGCCCGCTCGCACCCGTACGGGATCGGCGTGGGCACGCTGCCCTACCGCTCGCACGTGGAGGGCGTGATGTCCGCCGTCGGGGCGCGCACCGACCTGCGCACGGTGTTCCGGTCCCGGTACGCGCAGGACGCCGACTTCTTCGCCGCCGCGCTGACCGACGGTCCCCCCGCCGGGGAGGCCGCCGCGCTGGACGCCTGGCGGCTCGGCTTCGCCCGCTGCTGGGGCGCCGCCGAGGCGCTGACCTCGACCGGGCTGGTCGACGAGGAGGTGCTGGCCGCGGTCGGCGCGGTCACCCCGCCGACGGACGACCTCCCGGTGCCGAGCGCGTTCCACACCGTCGCCCGGCACTCCGGCCTCACCGCGCAGGAGCCGTACTGGCAGACCGCGCACCGGCTCGTCCTCAACACCCTGTACACGGCGCTGACCTGCTTCGGCATCAGCCCGCTGCAGCGCTACTACCTGTGCTTCGGACTGAGCGAGGCCGCCGACGGCCTGCTCGGCCGGAGCTGGCTGGAGCGGCTCGCCGACTTCGCCGACCGGGAGATCCCGGAGCACGTCAGAACGGCCGCCGAGGCCGCGTCCGGACGCTGAGCGCCCGGCCCCAGACCCCTCACCCCCCTGTTTTTGGAGAGCCATGCGATTCGGCGTGTCGTTCCTGCCCGACTCCTCCCCCGCCACCAAGTCCGCGGCCGACTACTTCGACGAGGTCCTGCAGATGTCCCGGCTCGCCGACGAGGCCGGCCTGGACTACGTGAAGATGACCGAGCACTACCTGCACCCGTACGGCGGCTACTGTCCCAGCCCGCTGACCTTCCTGACCGCGGTCGCCGCGCAGACCCGGTCGATCCGGCTGATGACGGGCTGCGTGCTGCCGGTCTTCCACCACCCGGTCCAACTCGCCTCCGACATCGCGATGGTGGACGCGCTCAGCCACGGCCGGCTGGAGATCGGCTTCGCCCGCGCCTACCTGCCCTACGAGTTCGAGGCGCTCGGCGTGCCGATGGACGGCAGCCGGGCCCGGTTCGAGGCCACCATCGAGGCGGTCCGGCGGCTGCTGACCGAGGAGGGCGTCACCGAGGACACCCCCTTCTTCTCCTTCAAGGACGCGACCGTCCTGCCCCGGCCCACCCAGCAGGACCGGCCGCCGTTCTGGATCGCCGCGGTCCGCTCGCCGGAGAGCTTCGTCCGGATCGGCGAACTCGGCCACGGCCTGCTGATCACCCCGTCCGGCACCTCCTTCGACGACGCCCTGGTCGGCTCCTACCGGGAGAGCTTCGCCCGCGCCCACGGACCGGCCGCCGCGCCCCGGGTCGCCGCCAGCCTGCCGCTGTACATCGCCCCGACCGACCAGGAGGCGCGCCGGATCGCCGACCCGCACCTCGCCGAGTACCTGCGGGTGTGGACCTCCGCGCTGACCCGCTGGGACGACACCGCCTCCCGCGACTACCAGGGCTACACCGGCTTCAACCGGATCGCCCGGACCCTGACCCCGAAGGACCTGCGCTCCTCCGGCACCGCCTTCGTCGGCTCCCCCGAGCACGTCACCGACCAGATCGGGCGGTTCCAGGAGCGGATGGCCGCCGACGTGCTGCTCTGGCAGACCGACTTCGGCGGGCTCGGCGGACCGGACGCGCTGCGCAGCCTGGAACTGTTCGCCACCGAGGTCCGGCCGGCCCTCACCGGCGACCGGGCCCCCGCCACCGCCGCCCACTGAGATTCGGGCGCAGCCCGAGCCGATGACCGCCGCGCGCCCGCGGACCCCGCCGAGGAAGGTGCTCCCCCCGTCATGACCGTCGAGCTGATCCGCCCACCGCAGGCGGAGGACCACGGCACCGCGACCCGACCGGTGCTCGCCGACACGGCGCTGCTGCGCGTCAACCCGCTGCCCGGCCGCCGGCTCGGCTCCCCCGTGCTGGGCGTGGCCCTGCGGGCGCTCGCCGCCGCGGAACGCACCCGGCACCAGGTCGCCGAACGGGCCTGCGACGAGCTGTACGAGCTGGCCGGCGGCCCCGCGGGCCCGGAGCGCCACCGCGCGCTGCACCTGCGCCGCGACATCCACAACCACCGCGACCCGGCGCCCGCGCTGCTGCCCGGCCCGTGGCCGGAGGCCGTCACTGCCTGGCTCGACGCCCAGCAGCGCAGCCTGCTGGCCCGCACCGCGCTCACCAGCGGGCACGAGGAACTGCTGGCGCACGAGCGGACCGTCCTCGCCGAACTGTGCGCGGCCGAGCCCTTCCAGCTCTCACTGGCCCTCAACTCGCCCCAGGTGCTGGACGCGGTCCGGCGCTACCGGGCGGGCGCCGCCGCGCCCTCGGCCCGGCTGCGCAAGTCCGAGCGCGGCATCCTGCAGCACCTCACCCGGGCGATGGTCCGCACCAGCCCGCTGTCCCGGTTCACCGCCGTGGGCTTCGCGCACTGGTCCGAGGACGGCACGCCGCTGGACGCCGTCGGCTTCGACCGGAAGGCCGCCCGCCCGTACGTCTCGGTCGACCGGTCGCTGTTCTCCACCGTGGTCGACGGCATCGCCGAACGCCCCTGGGCGGAGGGCCCGCGGACCTCGCTGCCGCCGGTGGTGGCCCGCAACCGCACCCTGCAGCCGAACGACTTCGAGGTCCGCTTCGTCCGCCGGGTCCGGGACGCCGCCACCGTGGCCAGCACCCCGCTGACCCGCCCGCTGTCGGTGCTGCTGGCGCTCACCGGCCTCGGGCCGATCCGCACCGCCGTCCTGGTCCGGGAGCTGGAACGGACCCTGGAGCTGTCCCGCCAGGGTGCCGTGCGGTTCGTCGCCGGCGCGCTGGAGGCGCAGCTGCTGCACACCGGGCCCGCCCTCGACGAACAGCTCGCCGACCCGCTGCCGGCCGCCCGCGCGGTGCTGTCCGAGCGCTCCCCGGAGGCGGTCCGGGTGCTGGACTCGGTCTCCCGGAACCTGGCCGAGGTGGCCGGCGGCGGCGTCGCCGCCCGCCGGTCCGCGCTGGCCCGGCTGCGCGAGGACGAGGCCGGGCTGAACGCGCTGTCCTGGCGGCCCGCCCAACTGCACGTCAACGAGGACCTGGTGCTGCCCCCGGCCCCGGTCTCCGCCCGCGGGTACGAGCAGGCCCTGGACGACCTCGCCGAGGTGACCGGCTTCCTCGCCCTGTTCGACCGGCACCACGAGGTCCGGGCCCTGCTCGGCACCGCCTTCACCGACCGCTTCGGCCCCGGCGGCGAGGCCGACCTGCTCGCCGCCGCCCCCGACCTGGTCGCCATGGTCTACCGCCGGGAGACCGCGCTGACCGCCGGCAACGCCGCCGAGTTCGGCCCCGCCGACGGCTCGCTGCGCGAACTGCTCGACCTGCGCGCCGAGGCGCTCGCCCACGTCACCGCGGCCGTCGAGGCCGCCGGGGACGACCCGGAGGCCCCCCTCGACCCGGCGGTGCTCGGCGCGTTCGGCCGCCGCCTGCCCGACTTCTTCCGCGACCCGGCGGCCTCGTACGCGCTGCTGGTCCAGCCCGCCGACGGCCGGCTGGTGCTGAACGACTGCTACGGCGGCCGGGGCCTGCTCGGCAGCCGCTTCCTCGGCCCCGACCGGGACCTCGGCGGCGACGCGGCCGAGCGGACCGCCGCCCGGACGCTCCGCCAGCTCGGCGGCTCCGGCAGCGCCGTCCTGGAGGACCACGGCCTGCACGGCTCCAACATCAACCACCACCTCGGGCTGCTCCCCGACACCATCACCCCGGAGGACTGGGCCGGGGTCCGGATCGCCCACGACCCGGCGACCGACCGGCTGGTGCTGCGCGACCGCGACGGGCGGCCGATCACCCCGGTGTCCTGCGGGATGAAGTGGTCGGAGCTGCTGCCCGAACCGCTGCGGATCGCCACCTGGCTGTCCGGCAGCGGCCGGGTCACCCTGGACCCGCTCGCCGCCGCGCTCGCCCGGCGGCCGCAGCCGGCCGACGGCCCGCCCGCCACCCTGCGGCTGCCCCGGCTGACCGTCGGCCGGGTCGTCCTGCAGCGCCGCCGCTGGTACACCGGCGCGGACTTCCCGGAGGCCGCGGAGAGCCGCACCGAGGCCGAGCACCTGATCGCCCTGACCAGCTGGCGGGCCGCCCACGACGTGCCCGAGGAGGTCGTCGCGAAGACCCCGCTGGGCGGCCTGCCGTCCCGGCACGGGGCCGAGGGCGTCAGCGCCTACGTGAAGGCCCGGCGCCGGGACAAGCCGCAGTACCTCGACCTGGGCAGCGCCCTGATGGCCCGCGCCCTGCCCCGCCTGCTGGACCGGCGCGGCCGCGGCTACCTGGAGGAGGCGCTGCCCGGCGTCCGGGCCGCCCGGCACGCCCTGGAGTGGGCGGTGGAGTTCGACTTCCCGGCCGCCGACGTCCGACCGCTGTCCGCCGCGCCCACCGCTCCGTCCGCCGAGGAGGCCGTCCGATGACCCGGGCCACCGCCACCGCCGCCGCCCCCGGGGCCGCCCGCCCGGCGCCGACCCCGCGCGACCCCGCGGCCCGGGTGAAGCTCCGCCCCGGCACCCACCTGGCCCCCGTCGCCCGGGGCGTGCACGTCTCGCACGTGCGGCGCTCGTTCGTGCTCGCCGGGCCGCCCGCGCTGTTCGCGCTGATCGACGGCCACCTCGGGCGGCTGACCGACGGCGCCTCGGTCGACGACCTGGTGGCGGCCGGCGGCGCGGAGTCCGCCCGGCCGGTCCTCGACCACGTGGTGCGCACCCTGCTCGGCCAGGGCGTCCTGCTGGACCTCGCGGCCCTGACCGTCCCCGAGCCGGACCCGGCCACCGCCGCCCGGTACGCCGACGTGCTGGCCCACCTGGAGGACCACAGCGACGACCCGTACGCGCTCTTCGAGCGGCTGCGCACCGCCGTCGTCGCGATCAGCGGCTCCGGCCCGGCGGTGCCCGCCCTGGTCCGCGGCCTCGCCGCCCACGGCGTGGAACGGGTCGGGGAGCACGCCCCCGCCGGGGCCCGCCCCGACCTGACCGTGCTGGTCCTGGACGGCGACCCGGCCCCGGACGCCGACCGACCCGCCGAGGGCCCGGTGGTCCCGCTGCTCACCCTGGACGGCCTCGCGCTGGTCGGGCCGGGCGCGCCGGGCCCGGTCCCGGGGCTGCCCGCGGCGGCCGCCCGGGCCCGCGCCTGGGCCGCGCTGGAGCCCGAGACGGCGGCTCCCCCGGTGATGGGCGCCGTCCTGGCGGGCGCGCTCGCCGCCCGGGCCTGCTTCGAGGCGCTGACCGGGCTGGGCGCCCCGCTCCCCGACAGCGCCGACGAGCCCGACCCGATGGCCGACCGGGTGACCGGCCTGGCCGCCGCGGCCGACCGCGCCGCCGACGGCGCGCCGCAGCAGCTCACCCTGGTCCACGGCCGGGCCCTGGAGTCCCGCCGCATCCCCGTCCCCCGGCTGCACACCGCCGCCGACGCGGCCCGCTGGGACGCCCCCGATCCGGTGGAGCTGCTGACCGGCCCCGGTGCCGACACCGGCTCCGCCTCCGGTTCCGGCGACCCGGACGGTCTGGCGGTGGTCCGCACCGCCGCCGCCCTGACCGCCCGCTGGACCGGCCCGGCCCGGCTCGAACGGGACCTCGACCTGCCGCAGATCCCGGTGGCGACCGCCACCGCGCGCTTCCTCGACAGCGGCAGCGGCTACCTCGGCTGGGGCCCCACCCGGGCGGTGGCCGGGGTCGAGGCCCTGCTCACCGGGCTGCGCGACCCCGCGACCCTGGCCGCGCTGGCCCGCGGCTCCGCGCTGCCGCCGGCCGGGCCGGCGGCGGTGGTCGGCGCCGGCGCCACCGACCGCCTCTGGCTGCTGGACGGCCTGCTCCGGCTGCTCGCCCCCGCCCTGGACGACCCGGCCGCCCCGGCCGACCCGGCCGCCGGGACCGGGCTCGACTGGGCGGACGCGACCCACCCGGACGTGCAGGCGCTCTGGGGGGCGCTGCTCGACCACTTCGACCTCCCGGTGGCGCTGCGGACCGAGCCGATGCCGGAACTCGGCGGCCTGGTCGCGACCGCCGTCCTGACCACCGACGGAACCGTGCTGGGCCGCCAGTGGGGCCCCGGCACCCAGTCGGCGGCCCGCGCCGCCCTGCTGGAAGCCTGCGCCCGGGTGCAGACCGGGTCGTTCCGCGACCCCGCGCGGGCCGCCGAAACCGGCAGCTGGGTGCTGCAGACCCTGGCCGAACCCCGGCTGGCGGCGCTGGCCGGGCAGGCCGCCGCGCTGCTGGCCCGGCCGGACCGCCGTCTCCGGGCGCACCGGCTGCTCGGCGACGGCGTGCTCGACCGGCTCCCGCTGGTCTGCGGCACCGTGGAGTGGCGATGACCGCGCCCACCGCACCCGTGCCCACCGCACCCGCCCCGGGGCCGCCGTCCGCGGCGCCCTCCTCGACCGTCCCCGCCCGCACGCTGCTCGGCCCGGGCGCGCCCGCCGGCTGGGACTGGGACGGCTGGGCGGCCCACCCCGGCGTCGGCGTGCTCGCCGTCAGCGGGCGGTGGGACGAGGCGTGGGAGGCCGAGGCCCTCGCCGGGGCGCGGCGGGACGGGGTCGGGCTGCTGTCGGTCCGGGTCACCGGCGACGCCGTGATGCTCGGCCCGCTCCGGCCCCCGGCCGACCCCGACGGGACGCCCGCCGCCTGCGCGGGCTGCGTGGTCACCCGGCTGTCGCACCGGCACCGCCCGGAGGGCGACGCCGCTATGGTCGAGTTCGCGGCCGCCGCGGCCGCGGGCACCCCGGCGGCGGCGCCCGCCGCGGACCTCCCCGCGGCCGGGCCGCGCCGGTCCTCCCCGTGGCTGTCCCAGGCGGTCGCCGCGTACGGGCAGGCGATCGCGGAGTCGCCGCTCGGCCCGGGCGACCTGGTGGTGCTGCGCGGCGACGGCACGGTGCGGCGCCACCGGGTCCGCCGGACCCACCGGTGCCCCGTCTGCGGAACCCCGCGGGCGGCGGCCGCGGACCCGGACTCCCCGCCCCCGACCCCGCCCCGGCACCCGCGCCCCGCGGCCGGGCCGGTCCCCACCCGGGCCGGCGCCCCGTACGGCCTGGACCCGGACCGGATGCGGCGGGCCCTCGCCGACCCGCGGTTCGGCCCGGCGGTCCGGACCGTCCGGGACTCGCAGGTGCCGTTCGCGATGGCCGAGGTGCGGCTGCTCGGCGGCGCCCCCGCCGGGCACGGCCGGGCCCGGACCTACCGGGAGGCCGAGGCGATCGCCTACCTGGAGGCGTACGAGCGGATGGGCGGCTACCCGAACGCCGCGCCGCTGGTCACCGGGCGGACCCCGGCCGAGCTGGGCGACCGGGCGCTCGACCCGGCCCGGCTCGGCAGCTACGACGCCGAGCAGCTCGCGCACCCGCTGAGCCGGGTCCGGCCGTGGACCCGGGACACCCCCATGGACTGGGTCTGGGGACACCGGCTGCACGACGGGGAGCCGCTGCTCGTCCCCGCCGACGCCGGGTTCTACCAGTACCGCTACCCGCCGCGCGAGCCCGGCGACCGCCGGCTGAACCACGTCCTGGAGTCGTCCAGCGGCTGCGCGCTGGGCTCCTCGGTGGAGGAGGCGGCGCTCCAGTCGCTGCTCGAACTCGCCGAGCGGGACGCCTTCCTGATCGGCTGGCACCGGCAGCGCCCGCTGCCGGTGATCGACCCGGCGACGGTCACCGACCCGGAGAGCCGACTGCTGCTGCGGATGGCCGCGGCCCGCGGCTTCGAGGTGCGCCTGCTGGCCGCGAGCGCCGACATCCCGGTGCCGGTGGTGTGGGCGCTCGCGGTCCGGCCGGACCGCGCGCTGCCTGCGGCGTTCAGCACGGCCGGCTGCCACCCCGACCCGGAGACCGCGGTCCGGTCCGCGCTCTGGGAGCTGTCCCAGCTCACCGAGAACGGGCTGACCTGGGACCCGGCGGCGGTCGACCCGATGGTGGAAGACCCTTGGCTGGTCACGGAGTTGATGGACCATCCGCACCGGAACGCGGACCCGCGGCTGCTGCCCCGGGTCGAGCGGGTGCTGGGCGGGCCGGAGCTGGCGCTGGGCGAGGCGTTCCCCGGCTGGCCGGAGGTCTACGTGCGCGCCGCCGGCGGGTACGTGGACCGCGGGCTGGAGTTCGTGGCGGAGCTGTACCGCCGGGCCGGACTGACCGAGATCGTGCTGGTCGACCAGTCCACGCCGGAGCACACCGACGCCGGCCTGGCCGTGGTCAAGGCCGTCGTGCCGGGCATCGTGCCGATGTGCTTCGGGCAGGTCCACCAGCGCTTCGGCGGCCTGCGGCGGCTGCGGCGGGAACTGCCCGACCCGGACGGCCCGCTCGACCCGCACCCCTTCCCCTGACCCTTCCGGCCCGCCGGGCCGCCGGCCTCCCGCCGGACTCCCGCAAGCCGAACTCCCATGACAGGAAGCGACGTTGACCGACATCGGCGTGCGCCGTTTCGCCTACCGCCAGGGCCCGGGCAAGGGCCTGTTCGGCGGGGCGATCGACATCGACGACTCCGTACCGACCACCGCCGCCCTGCCGCCGACCGCGGCCCGGGGCGCGACCGGGCGGCCGCTGCCGCACGGCACCGCGGACCTGCTGCGGGCCGCCCCGTACCCGCACGGCCGGATCGGGGCCGCCGCCGGGGACCGGACCGGCCACGTCCTGCTGACCGCCTTCGGGCTGCAGCGCCGGGAGCCGTCCAACCGGTTCAACGACCACCGGGTGGTCGCCTCGGTGCGCAGCAAGTTCCCGGTGCACGCCTTCACCGTCTCCGCCGCCGGGGCCGGCTACCTGGATCTCTACCGGCACGCCGTGGTCGACCTGGCGCTGCCCGCCGCCGAGGTGCCCGCCCCGCTCGGCGACCTGGACGTGGTGCTCGCCGCCCGCTACACCGACCTGCCGACCCCGTACGGGCAGCTGCGCTGCGCGCTGGGCGGACTGGAGACCGGCATCAACGTCCGCAGCCTGCTGGTCGCCGCCCAGCTGGCCGGCGTCCCGGCCCGGCTGTCGCTGGACGGGGAGGACGCGGCGGCCTGCGCCCGGATGATCCGGGCCGCCGGGCCCGGCCGGTGGTCCGCGCCGGTCCGGGTCGCGCTGTCCGACCCGGCGGTCCCGGGCGGCGGCGCGCCGCTGCCCGGCGGGGCCGCCGCCGGGTTCGAGGCGCTGGACGGGCTGCTGGACGCCGAGTCCGGGCACCCCTCGCTGGACGAGGCCGCGCTGATCGACGCGCACCGCTTCGCGGCCCGGTACCCGACGGCCGCGCCCGCGCCCGGCATCCCCGACGCCACGGCCGCCGCCGCGCCGCCCGGCACCGGGTGGGACGAGGTGTTCTGGAACAGGTCCGCGGGACGGGTGCCGAACCGGCTGTCGGGCTTCTCCGGCCGCCCGGTGCGGCTGCC
Organism: Kitasatospora sp. NPDC088391; assembly: GCF_044753345.1. Lineage (NCBI taxonomy): Bacteria > Bacillati > Actinomycetota > Actinomycetes > Kitasatosporales > Streptomycetaceae > Kitasatospora > Kitasatospora sp. NPDC088391. The sequence goes on along the minus strand of NZ_JBIVNB010000003.1, from coordinate 470,209 downwards.
CGAGGCCGCCGCGACGGAGTTCCTGGCCTGGTCCCGGGTACCGGCCCCGAGCCCCGAACTCGCCGAGATCGGCCGCCGGGTGCGGCTGCTGGTCGCCCTGCAGGACGTCGGCGACCGGGCCACCGGCTACTACGAGGCCACCCCGGACGGGCTGCGGCCGGTCCGCGAGGACCCGACGGTGATGACCTCGCTGCAGGCCGCGTTCGGCTACCCGATCTCCCCGGGGACGGACTGCGGGCTGCGCCACGCCTCGATGGTGTGGACGTACGCGGTCGACGTGGCCGCGCTGATCGACGACCTCGGCCCGGCGGCCTGGCCGCTGCTGCAGATCTGGTGCGGCTGGACGGCGCACGGGCTCGAACTGGCCGCCGCCGCGCTCGGGCTCTACGCCCGGCCGGCCCGCTCCTACGACGAGTTCCGGGTGCAGCGGCTCGCCGACCTCCCCCGCCGGACGGTGCCGGTGTTCATGACGGTGTGCGGCCGCTCCCGGTTCGCCGAACCGATGCTGGACCTGCGGACATGACCGCCGACGCGCACACCGCCCCGGGCACCGCCCCGTCGGCCGACCCGTCGGCCGACCCGCCGTCCGGCCCGACGGCGGGCTGGCAGAGCTGGCACCTGCACCTGGGCGCGTTCGGCACCGACGTCACCGACCTCGCGCTGGCCCGGGCGGTCGCCCCCGTGGTGGCCCGGCACACCGCGGGCCCCGACGGCGGACGGCCCTGGTTCTTCCTCCGTTACTGGCAGGGCGGCCCGCACCTGCGGCTGCGCATCCACGGCCCGGACGAGGACGAGGCCCGCGAGATCGGGCTGCTGCTGGCCCGGGGGGTGGCCGAGGCGGACGCCGCGACCCCCGCCGAACGCCGCCTGACGGACCGTCAGTACGCCGACGCCGTCGGCGGGTTGGCCCGCACCGGTGAGGGCGTCGGTCCGCTCGACCCGGGGGCGCTGCGGCCGCCCGGCGTGGTCCGGGCCCGGTACGAGCCGGAGACCGAGCGCTACGGCGGGCCCGACCGGCTCGCCCTGAGCGAGCGGCTCTTCCACCTGTCCAGCCGGGTCGCGCTCGGCGCCTGCCTGACCCCGCGCAGCCCGCAGCAGGTCTTCGGCCAGAACCTGGCGGCGACCGCGGTCGCCGCGTCCGCCCTCCCCGAGACCGAGGTCCGGTCCTTCCTGGAGTCGGTCCGGGACGGCTGGTCCTCCTGGGCGGACGCCTACGCGAAGGGCGCCGGCCCGGCCCGGCCGCCCGGCCCCGCCGCGGGCAGCACGGGCGGCGCGAGCGGCACCGGCAACGCGGGCAGCAAGGGCAGCACCGGCAGCACGGACGGCGACGACCGGTTGGACGCGTTGGCGGACCGACTCCGCTCCGCCGCACCGGAGCTGCTCCGGCTGATCCGCGAACCGGGCGAACCGTGGAGCGGCTGGGCCGACCCGCTGCGCTCCGCCGTGCCGGTCTGGAGCACCGCGCCGGGGGGCCGCCCGCGGGCGCACGGCATCCTCGGCTCGCACCTGCACATGACGGCCAACCGCCTCGGCGGGTCCGCCGGCCAGGAAGGCCGGACGGCCGCGCTGCTGCTCCGGCTGGTGGGCGCCGAACTGCCCTGAGCGGTCCGCCGGGCCGGGGCCGCGGCCCGGCCCGGCGGACCGCTCAGACCGCCTGGCGGGCCGGGATGACGCCCCGTCCGGCGGCGACCGCCCCGGCCTGGAACCTGCTGACCGCGCCCAGCTCCAGCAGGATCTCGGCGACGTGGCGGCGGCAGGTCCGCAGCGAGACGCCGAGCTTGCGGGCGATCACCGCGTCCTTCGCCCCCTCGGCCAGCAGCTCCAGGATGCGCTGCTTGAACTCGTCCTCGGCCACGACGCCCAGGTCGCCCGGGTCGCCGCCGGGCTCCACGCTCAGCGCCCCGTCCCAGACCGTGCCGAACAGCCCGCGGATCATCCGGACGCTGACCGGCTCCTTCACCACCGCGAGCAGCGGCTCCCCGGCGAAGGACCCCATCGGGATGAGCACGGTGTGCTGACCCGCGATCAGGAGATCGTGCGGTAACCGCCGTTCGATCCGGACCGCGACCCGGCCTGGCTCCAGCTCCTCGATCCAGGGCGCGGCCTCCGCGACCTTGCAACTGCCGTCGACCAGCGCCCGCAGCCGGTCCCCGCGCCCGGGTCCGGCGAGCACCCGGCGGACCAGCCCCGGGAGCGGTGAGGCCGCCCAGTCGCCGGCCCCCATCCACAGCAACTCGCCCGGGACGTCGGCCGGTTGGCGGATCAGGTCCGCGGCCCCCGCCAGGTCCACCAGGGTCGAGCCCGGCACCGGAGTGCCGGAGCGCTGCCAGTCGAAGGAGATCCCCGTCATGCCGCCTCCGTGAAGGGCCGACAGCAGGGAGACCACCGCCCACCTCAGAGCGGGCAGTTCTCTCCGGTCGGCGCCTTGTCAGCACCTGTCGGCCCGGTGTGGTGAGCCGGGCCCAGCAGGGAATCTAGGACGCCCGGTGACCGACCGGCCATCCGGGCTCCTACTGAAAGCCCTTACGTAGAAGCACGCTTCCGCATAGTGTCTGTCCTGTTCCGGCCCTCGTCCGCCGGCCGACAGCGCGACCCCTCCGGACCTCCGGGGCGACGTGGAAAAGAGGAAGCCCGGGGATGCCGCACCATTCGGCGCAGCCGACCCCGCCCACGGCGCTGATCGGGCGGAACGCCGAACTCCGGCGCTGGGACGAGCTGTTGGACGCCCTCCCGGACGGCGGCGGCTTCGTCGAGGTGGCGGGCGAGCCCGGCATCGGCAAGACCCGGCTGCTCGCGGAGTTCGTCTCGCACGCCGCCCGGCGCGGCATCCGGGTGCGGTCCGGCCGGGCGACCGAGTTCGAGTCCGCGCTGCCGTTCCAGGTGTACCGGGACGCCCTGGGCAGCCGGCTGGACGCGGCCCTCGGAGAACTCGCGGCACCGCCGGACACGGCGGCCCCCGCCCCGCAGGTCGTTCCCGCCCCGCAGGTCGTTCCCGCGCCGCAGGTCGTTCCCGTCCCGCCCGCGGGCACCGGGCCGGAGCCCGACGCCGACCGGTTCCGGGCCCACCGGGCCGTCGGCCGGCTGCTGCGGCGGATGGCCGAGGACGAGCCCACCGTCCTGGTGCTGGACGACCTGCACTGGGCCGACCCCCGGTCGGTGGAGCTCACCGACCACCTGATCCGGCACCACGTCCCGGGCCCGCTGCTGCTGGTGGCCGCCCACCGGCCCCGCCAGCTGCCGCCCCGGCTGCTCGGCGCGCTCGCCAACGGCACCCCGGGCACCGCGATCCACCGCCTGCCGCTGCGCCCGCTGCCCGCCGAGGACTGCGCCGACCTGCTGGCCCTGGTCAACCCGCGGGCGAACGCCCGCGACCTGCACCTGCGCTCCGGCGGGAACCCGCTGCTCCTGCTGGCCCTGTCGCACACCGACCAGCGGCCGGAGACCGGGCTGCCGGACGCCGACGACGGGTCCGAGCAGCCGGCCGCCCTGCTGCTCGGCGAGATGGCCGGGCTCGGACCGGACGCCGCCCTGCTGACCGCCGCGGCGGCCGTCCTCGGCGACGGGTTCTCGATGGACTCGCTGCAGGCGGTCTCCGAGCTGCCGCTCGACCGGGTGCTCGCCGCGGCCGCCGACCTGGCCCGCCGCGACCTGCTGCGGTCCGTCCCGCGCACCGCCCTGTTCAGCCTCCGCCACCCGCTGCTCGGCCGCACCGTCCGGGACCGCACCGACCCGGTGTGGCGGCTCGGGGCGCACCGCCGGGCACTGGCCGAACTCACCTCCCGCGGGGCCCCGTTGGCGGACCGGGCCGCCCACCTGGAGCGTTCGCTGAGCGGCCCCGACCAGGAGGCCGCGGACACCCTGGAGCAGGCGGCCCTGGACGTCCTGCACACCCGCCCGCAGGCCGCCGCCCGCTGGCTGGAGGCCGCCCTGCGGGCCCTGCCCGAGCAACCGGGCACCGGGCAGCGGCGGTTACGGTTATTACTGCTGTGCAGCCAGGCCCTGAACTCCTCGGGCCGGCTGGCGGAGAGCCGCACCCTGGTGCAGGAGGTGCTGCGGAAGGCGCAGGGGCCCGGGCTCGCCGGGGTCCGGGCCGAGGCGACCACCGTCCGCGCCCGGACCGAACGGATGCTGGGCCACTACGCCGAGGCCACCGCGGTGCTGGAGAGCGAACTCGCCGGGCTCACCGGGACGGCCTCCGCGGAGGCCGTCGAGCTGGTCCGGGAGTACGGCGCGACCAGCATCCTGCGCGGCGACTACACGGCCGCCGCGCCCGCGGTCGAGTCGGCGCTCGCCATGACCCGGGACCTCGACGACCCCACCGGCGAGGCCGCGGTGCTCGCGCTCAGCGGCCTCGGGCAGGCCCACCTCGGCAACACCCGACGGGCCGTACACGAACTCGCCCGCAGCGCGGCCCGGATCGACGCCCTCTCCGACGCCCAGCTGGTCGCCTCCCCGGAGTGCCTGGCCCAACTCGGCTGGGGCGAGCTGCTGACCGAGCGCTACCCCGACGCCCGACGCCACCTCGAACGCGGCCTCGACCTGCGGCGGCGGAGCGGACAGCGGCACCTGATCCCGCACCTGCTGCTCGGCCGCGGCTTCCTCCAGCTCTGGACCGACAACGCGGTGCAGGCCGCCCGGAGCGCCGAAGAGGCCTCCGAGACCGCCCGCGAACTGGAGAACAAGGACCTGCTGGGGCTCTCGCTCGCCCTGGAGGCGAGCTGCGCCATCTGGACCACCGGCTCGGCGGGGACCGAGCGGGCGGTGGAACTCGCCGCCCGCGCCGTCCGGACCGGCCCCTACCCCTCCACCTGGTGGCACTGCGTCGCCGCCGGCATCCTCGCCCAGGCGCTGCTGATGACGGGTCAGCACTCCCGCTGCCGCCGGGTCCTGCTCGAAGCGGGCGGCGGCCCCGAACTCCCCCTGGTCCAGGCCGGGCACCGCCCCTCCTCGTACGCCCTGCTGTCCGCGGCGGCACTCCGCTCCGGCGACCACCCGGCCGCCCAGCGCTGGGCCACCCAGGCCGCCCGGGCCGCCCGCGAGGTCGCCCTCCCCGCCCAGTACGCCTACGCGGAACGGGCCCAGGCCGCGGTGCTCGCCGCCGCGGCCGACACCGCCCGGGCCGCCCGGCTCTTCGACTCCGCCGCCGACCGCTTCCGGGCCAGCGGCATGAAGATCCAGTGGGCCTGGACGCTGGCCCTCGGCGCCCCCGTGCACGCCGCCGACGGGGACCGCGAGCGCGCCGGGACCTGGCTCCGCGAAGCCGGCGAACTCGCCGACGAGACCGGCGCCGTCCTCCTCCGGGAACACGTCGACACCGCCGCCCGCCCCCGCACCGAGGCCCCCGGCCCCGTCCTCCCCGCCCTGACCCCGCGGGAGCACCAGATCATCGACATCCTGACCACCGGCGCCCGCACCAAGGAGATCGCCGACGCCCTCTTCCTCAGCCCCCGCACCGTCGAGACCCACCTCGCCCGGATCTACCGCAAACTCGGCGTCACCTCCCGCCTCGCCCTGATGGCCGCCCTCACCCCGCTCCCCCGCCCCACCCCGGACCCCGACCGCCCCTGACCGGCCCCGACCCCGGGCACACGAAAAAGCCCCAGGTCATCGACCTGGGGCTTTGCAGTGGAGCGGGTGACGAGAATCGAACTCGCGCTCTAAGCTTGGGAATCCTTTGCCTTGAAATCGGCATTTCCGCAGTTCAGAAGCCTTACGGGCTCTCACACAGGGCATATTGGATCATGGAATCCTTCGCCGCCGCCTACCGCGGCATACCGCCCTTACTTGCGCAACAGTCGCGCACGACGCTCCACGATCGTTTCGATCCGCCAGGTTGGACATGCTTCGATCGAACCCCAGCAGAACCAACCGAACAGCCCCAGGCCACCGACCTCCCCTGCGAGCGGGACTACTGCCGGACCACCCGATTGGCGCTCGCGGCACTTCACCCCACCCGGACGTACAGCAATGAGCTCGAAAAATTCAGAATTTTTGACATGAACGCGATGCACAATGGTTGTGGAACACTTCCCGCAGCCACGGGCGCCGATGGCTCGAAGACCGCGCCACACCCGGGCGAGTCGCCGCGCCAGCACCACGCGACCTCCGGCCCCGGCTCGTCCGTGCCCGATGGGTGCCATCCCAGGAGGGCCGTCATGCCTCGCAAGCAGACCACGACACGCCGCCGTTTCGGCAACGTCCGCCAATACCGCTCGGGTCGCTGGAGCGCTACCTATACCGACCGTAACGGCCGCACCCAGCGCTCCCCCGAAACGTTCGACACCGAACTCGACGCCTCGACCTGGCTCGCGCTCGTCCGAACAGACCTCGCCCACGGCCGCCGCGCACCCAGCGCCTCCCCGCTCAAGGGCGTCCTGTTCAAGGACTACGCCAAGGACTGGATGGACAACCGCCCCCTGATGCCCACCACCCGCGGGCTCTACCAGCGCCTCCTGAAGGCCAACATCCTGCCCGCCTTCGGCCGCACACCCGTCATCGGCATCACCTTCGCGAGAGTCCGCGACTGGAACACCGAGCAACGCAGCAGGCACGGCGAATCGGTCGCCGCCAAGGCCTACCGGCTCCTCAAGGCGATCCTGGAGACCGCCGTCGCCGACGACGAGACCATCACCCGCAACCCGTGCCGCATCCGCGGCGCCGGCAGCGAACACCCCGCAGAACGCCCCACCGCCACCGTCCCCCAGGTCTTCGCACTGGCCGACCAGGTCGGCCCACGATGGCAGCTGCTCGTCCTCCTCGGCGCATTCGCCACCCTCCGCCCCGAGGAACTCGCCGCCCTCAGACGCCAAAACGTCGACGTCCCCCGGCGCCTGATCCGGATCAACACCGCCGCGCCGGAACTACTCAACGGCAGACGCTCCACCGGCCGCCCCAAGTCCGCTGCCGGAACGCGCACCATCCACCTGCCGGCCATCCTCGACGAAGTACTGCACCTGCACATGGACCGCTACGCCGAACCCGGCCCCCTCGGACTCGTCTTCACCGGCGAGAAAGGAGCCCCCTACCGGCGCTCCACCTTCGGCCGCACATTCCGCAAGGCCTGCGCCGACACCCCCGGCCTGCCCGAGAACTTCACCTTCTACGACCTACGCCACACCGGCAACACCCTCATCGCCCAGTCAGGCGTCAGCCTCAAAGACCTCATGGTCCGCATGGGTCAGAGCACCCCACGCGCCGCTATCGCCTACCAGCACTCCACCGACAACCGCCAACGCGAACTCGCCGACAAACTCGACCACCGCATCCACACCGACCTCCGCCAGCAGGCCACGAATCTTCCTGACCCGGCCTTCCCGACAACGCCATGAGGGCTCGTAGGACATCACGATGCCGACTTCGACCTTCGTACGGATGCGGTCCGTGAGAAATGCCATGTCACCAGCAAGGATGCGAAACCCAGCCGTCGAGGGCGGGATCGTGCAGCCGTGTTCCGCCAGGAGAAGGCTGATCCTGGTAGATGAGTTGGTCCGGCGAGGGCAGGCCGCCAATCAACTCTGGGACGCACAGGCCCTCTGCGCGGAACTGCAGGTCGGGCAGCCTGCAGCAATCGCCATGCCTCGCGCCGCCCGGCCCCCTACCGCGTCTACGCCGCCGACACCTTCCAACTGATCCGCGCTGGCCTGACCGGCGGCAAGAACATGCCGGACACCGTCCGCACCCACCCCCGCGTGTTCGCCACGCTCACCGCGCCGTCCTTCGGCCCCGTCCACAACCGCCCCACCGACGCGGGCGGCGTCCTACGGCCCTGCCGCTGCGGCAAGCGCCACGAACCCACGGACGCACTGCTCGGCACACCACTGGACCCGAAAACCTACGACTACCCGGGCGCGGTCCTGTTCAACGCCCACGCCTCCGCCCTGTGGGCACGCTTCACGATCTACCTGCGCCGTGAGATCGCCGCCCGGCTCGGACTCACGCAGAAGGCGGCCCGCGCGGTGCTGCGCGTCTCCTTCGCCAAGGTCGCCGAGTACCAGAAGCGCGGCCTGGTCCACTTCCACGCCGTGATCCGCCTCGACGGCCCGGACGGCAGCTCCCAGCCCCCGCCTGCGTCCGCCACCGTGACCATGCTCGGCGACGCCATCCGGGCCGCCGCCGCCCGCGTCTCGGTCAGCGTCGTCTCGGACGCGGTCGGGGAACGCGAACTCGCCTGGGGCGAACAGCTCGACGTACGTGAGATCGCCGCTTTCGGCACCGACGCCGAGCTGACCGATCACGCGGTCGCCGCCTACGTGGCCAAGTACGCCACCAAGTCCGCCGACTCATCCGGCGCTCTCGACCGCGCCCTGTTCTGCCGCCCCTGCCAGGGACGCGGCATGACCCTGGCCACACACGGAACCCCGCTCCAGTGCACCACCTGCGGCGGCACCGGACAGGCCCGGCCGCTGCCCCGCCTCGCCGTCGAACGCCACGTGCGGCAGATGATCCGCACCTGCTGGGAACTGGGCAAGCGCCCGGAGTTCGAAGCGCTCAAGCTCTGGAAGTGGGCGCACATGCTCGGCTTCCGGGGCCACTTCTCCACCAAGTCCCGCTGCTACTCCGTCACCCTCGGCGCTCTGCGCGACGACCGCCGCGCCTGGCGCACCGAACAGGCCCGCACACACGCCGGCCTGCCCGACCTCGACCCGAGCACGACCCTCGTCATCGGCCACTGGACCTACCACGGCTCGGGCTACACCCCCGGCGCGGAACTCCTCGCCGCCACTGTCTGGCACCGCAAAGAACTGGAACGGCAGTTCACCGCAGAGGGCGGCCCCTCATGACCGCTCTGCTCCCCGGACCGGGCATGAGCGAAGACCTGCTGACGGTCCCCCAGGTCATGGCCCGGCTCCAACTCGGCCGCTCCGCCGTCTACGACCTGCTCCGCACCCGGCAGCTCGCCTCCATCACCCTCGGCCGCGCCCGCCGCATCCCCGCCCACTCCCTCGACGACTTCATCCGCACCCGCCTCGAACAGGAAGCCGCCTGATGACCACACCCGGCAAGAGCCGCGCCAACGGCGAAGGCACCATCTATCGGCGAAAGGACGGCCGCTGGGAAGCCGCGGGCTACGTCCTGGCCACAGACGGCAGCCGCAAGCGAGTCCGCGTCTACGGCACCACCCGAAAGGAAGCCGCCGACAAGCTCACCGCATGCATCGCCGCCAGCAATCAGGGCCGACCTGTCGCCGCTTCCGACAGCACCGTGGCCATGTACCTCACGTACTGGCTGGGGAATGTTGCCATCCACCAGCTCCGCGAGAACACCCACACCCGCTACCGCACCTGCGTCCGTCTCTACGTCGTACCCGGCCTTGGCAAGAAGAAGATCGCTCACCTCACCGCCAAGGACATCCGCACCTGGCTCGACCGGCTCCGCACCACTTGCCAGTGCTGCGCCCGCGGGCTCGACAAGCAGAAGCGCTGCTGTGCGGTCGGCCAGTGCTGCAGTAAGCGCCTGTCGCCGCTCACCGTCACCTACGTGCACTCGGTCCTCAAGTCCGCCTTGGAGCACGCCGTCCGCGAGGACGAGCTCCCGCGCAACGTCGCCCGGAACATCAAGACCGGCACACCCCGACCCCGGCGCTTCGAACCGCTCACCGTCACCGAGGCCCGCCGCTTCCTCGCGTCAATCGAAGGCCACCGGCTGCAGGCCCTCTTCGAGCTCGCGCTCCGCACCGGCCTACGGAAGGGCGAACTCCTCGGCCTGCGCTGGGAAGATCTCGACCTGGAAGGCGGTACCGCCAGCATCCGCCGCACCCTCCAGCGCACCCCTACCGCCGGCCTGACCACCCTGCCCACCAAGACGGTCAGCTCCGAACGTCGCATCGCCCTTTCCACCGAGTGCGTCCACGCGCTCAAGCGCCACCGCGAGCGGCAGGTCCGGGAGCGGAAAGCCGCCGGAGACTCCTGGATGGACAGCGGGTTCGTCTTCACCGGGCCCGACGGCTCTCCCACCGACCCGTCCACCCTGACCCGGTACTTCACGTCGCTGTGCCGGGCGGCCAGGCTCCGCCGTATCCGGTTCCACGACCTCCGACACACCGCCGCGACCCTGCTCCTCGAACAGGGCGTCGAACTCGTCGTGATCAAGGAACTGCTCGGCCACGCCCACATCGGCGTCACCGCCACCGTGTACGCCCACGTCCGGCTCCGTCTCCAGCGCCGGGCCATCGACACTCTCGGCAACGCCCTCCGAGACGCCGAGAGCCCTGATGACCCGCCAAGCGCAGACCCCGTTCGCTGACGTTGCCGTCAGCGTTGCCGTCAAGACGCTCACAGGGGCCTCGCCGAGACAGTCGTTGCGAGGCCCCTGTCATGTCGAGCACATTGCGCCATCGAAAGCTCGGCCCAGTAAATGCCCAGAAGGGACCCGGTGCCGTATAATTCCAGCGTGGAAGAGCTACTAAACCCTCAGAGCGGCAGCATTCGCCGCTTCCTAAAGCGCTGGTACGGCTTGGCGGAGAGTGGCGAAAATGCCACCTCCTCTGGAGCTCAGGAAATTCCCCACGAAATAGTCGACTGGCATGAGGCAGCTGCATCCACGGGGGTGGAGGTCACTTTCCAAGACTACCCGGTGGAAATTACGAACCTGAAGCGATCCGATGACGGAATGATCGCCTTCTGGATTGAGAACCAAAATGGCTACTACTGGGCTATTGATCCGGACCGAGAAGAGCGCGAAGTATTCTGTCGGGAGGATGCATCGAGCTCGTGGCGCAACACGGGGGAGAAACTCGACCATTTCCTCCTGCACTGTACCGTCCGCGAAGCCATTATCGGGGCAGAGTCTAAGTTCTCCGCAGTGGTGCCAACATCAGCCATCCGGGACGCCCTGGCCGGATTCTCCAATCTGCCATTTCGCCCTCTCGCAAATGAGAACTCTTCAACCCGGCTGCTATGCAGCAGCGACGCCTTGGCCAGGGTGACCCCGCCGCCAGTCGGGTACTCGCACGAAGGCGAGCAGAGCTGGCTTCTAGCCATTGCCGCAACTTCCGAAAGCAGCCTTCGGAAGTACCGCATAAGCCTTGAGTGCTACATTCCCGCCGGGGCGGGCCGCCCGCACCCTATCGAGGTTTCCATCGAGGATCTTCCTTTTTGACCATTGGCAGTATGAAGCCCGCCGACGAGGCCATCTTGACCTCGCCGGCGGGCTTCTTTGTTATCTCACCTGGAATTTCCGGTGAGTTTCATTGGCCGCCTACCCGGTGCCAATACCCACATTTCCGCCCCGTGCGGCAGTGCATCCTCAATAGGTACGCCAAGATTGTAAGCCCGTCCATCGCAGTACGGGCAAACACCCTTCGGGTGATTGATATAGAGGACGCCCTGCTTGATATCGTTCAGGCGCATGTAGGCCGCAGCCTGCATCTCGACGTGATGAAAGTTTTCGTCCGTCATCCCTGGAACACGGGCAATGTCGTCAATGAAGCCTCCCTTTCCCGATCCACTTGCGAAGGGAACTTCATCAACCTGAATATCAAGGACGCCGGATGTCACATGATCCATGGACGCGGCTGCAGTCTTGCACGCCTCTCCGCTGGCGTTATGGACGAGGACCGGCGTATTTCCAGCCAGCACATAGTACGTGTGGAGTTCGGCGATGGTGAGGTTGTGGGCGGTGCGGGGTTCGGTCAGGTAGTTGTGGACGGATTCGACTGTGGCGGTCTGGTTGTCGGTGGTGAGGACCTGGTCGCCGGGTCGGAGGTCGGCGGCGTCGGTCCAGCGGTGGGTGGTGGTGTCCCAGTAGGGGTGGTGCTGGGTGGAGGTGACGGTTGTGGTTCCGGCCTCGGTGGTGAGGGTGAGGTCGGTGAACTGGGTGTCGTCGTGGCCGGTGATGGTGGCGTCGACGGGTTCTGCTCGGGTTTCGCCGGTCTGGGGGTCGGTGGCGGTGACGGTGTCGTCGGTGGTGAGTTGGTCGATGGGCTTGGTGGTGCCGTCGGCCAGTAGGACCATGGTTCCGGCGGGGAAGCTGTTCTTGCAGGGGTTGAGCCAGCCGGAGAGCTTTTCGAGTGCTCCGTCGCCCATTTTCTTGAGGGCGGGTCCTGCCAGTTCGCCGAGGCCGTCGGTGGCGACGGAGGTGGCTGCGCCGGTGAGTTCGGCCTTGAGTTGGCCGCCGGCGGAGTGGTCGGCGTTGCCGTCGAGCAGGTTGTCGAGGCCGGCTCCGACGGCGCCGATGGCTGCGGAGCAGCCTGCGGCCGCGGCGACGGCGGTGGCACCGCCGGTCTCGAGGGCTCCGGCGAGGCCGCCGCCGTAGCAGAGGAAGCCGGTGCCGAACTCGGCTCCCATGACGATGGCTTGGCGGAGGATCGGATAGTCGGTGGTGGCGTTCTGGATCCGCTTGCCGGCGTTGCTGATGTGGCAGGTCAGGTCCCAGGTGCCGCTGCACTTCTTGGTGCCGCGGCCGTTGCCGGAACCGCCCTCGGTGTTCCCGCTGCCGCTGCCGTTGCTCGGCGTGGTCGGCGGTTGGGAGGTGACGGAGAGCTTGTCGTCCCAGTAGGCCTGGCTGCTGGTCTGCTGGACGCAGGACGGGGTGACGCAGAACGGTTCGGGCCGGGGGATGAAGGCGGGGCCGTCGGCCATGGCCCGGGAGAGCAGGCCGGTGGGGTCGGAGCTGTCGACGGGGTTGTTCTGGCTGTAGGCGTAGCCGTTCCACTGCTGGGGGCTGGCCTCGTCCAGGAGCGGGTCGGGGTTGATGAAGCGGCCGTGTTGGGGGTCGTACTCGCGGGCCCCGAGGTTGGTCAGGCCGGTGGTGGTGTCGAGGGTTCCGCCGACGAAGCCCTTGTCACCGGACCAGCTTCCCGGCGTCGGCTGGGTGCCGCGGGGGTTGCCGAAGGGGTCGGTGGGGCGGCGGGTGACGGTCTGGGCGGCGTCGGTCGCGATCTGGACGCTGTTGGTGCCGTGCGGGTCGGACGCCTGGTAGACCAGGGTGCTGTTGCCGCTGCCGTCGGTGGTGCGGGTGATGGTGAAGCCGCCGGGCGAGCCGTAGTAGCGGGTGCCGGAGACGGTGTTGGCGGCGGTGTCGAGGGTCAGCTCGTCGCTGCCGAGGTTGAGCGTGGTCTTGCCGGGGTTGCGGCGGATCAGCTGGTTGCCGTCCGCGTCGTACAGGTAGGAGGTGTTCTGGGCCTGGCCGGTCTTGCTGACCGATTCGAGCCTGTCTTCGCCGTTCCAGGTGAGCGTGGTGGTGCCGCTGGTGTCGGTGATGGAGGTGGTGTTGCCGGCCGCGTCGTACTGGTAGGTGGACGCGGTGGTGCCGCTCGCGGACTTGGTGGAGGTGGTCAGCAGGCCGTGCGGGCCGCCGGTTCCTCCGCCGGTGTTCGGGGCGGTGGTGGGGGTGTTGAGGGACTTCGGCGTGCCGAAGGTCTGGGTGGTGGTGACGTCCTTGGTGGTGTCGCCGGTGGTGTCGTGCTGCACCAGGGAGGTGCGGTTGCCGGTGGCGTCGTAGGCGTAGCTCTGCCAGTACGGGGAGGGGCCGCCGACGCTCGGCTTTCCGGTGGGCCCGACCGTGGCGGGGCCGCCCGCGTTGTTGCAGCCGCCCAGGCCCGCGACGGACGAGTTCGCGGCGGTGGTGGCGGTGACGCCGCCGGTGTCGGTCCAGGCGTTGGTGAGCCGTCCCAGGTAGTCGTAGGTGAAGCACTGGGTGTCGGTTGCGGAGGCGTTCTGGAGGTCGGTGACCGAGGTGGTGCGGCCGGCCTGGTTGTAGCTGTACTTGGTGACGTCCAGCTCTCTGGCGGAGCTCTCGCTCTCCAGGACCGACTGGACGACGCGGCCGGTGGCCTGGTCATAGGTCTGGGTGGAGGAGACGAAGCCGCCGGGGTCGCCGAGCTTGGTCTGGACGGGGCGAGCCATCACGTCGTAGTAGACGTTGGTGACGAGGCTGCTGAGGCCGGCGGAGCCCCACATGAGGCCGGTGTCGCTGTAGAGGTAGTCGACCTGCTCGGCGGGCAGGCCGCCGGCGGCGGGCAGGTTGGTGTGGTCGAGCAGACCGAGGACCGGGGTGTAGGCGTTGGCCGTGGTGTAAGTGCCGGCGAGTTTCCCTTCGCTCGCGGGGATGGTGACGCTGCTTCCGGTGACCCGGTAGGCGGTGTCGTAGCCCGTGATCGCGGAAGTGTAGGCGCTGCCGGTGGCTCCGCCGACGTACCGGGTGGAGCTGGCCGGGTAACCCTTGGCACCGGTGACGGTGTCGTAGGTCCACCCCGTCAGCTGGTTGGCGGGGGCGACGCTGCCCTTGTACATGCCGGTCTTACGGCCCAGCAGGTCGTAGCTGTACGCCAGTACGTTGCCCTTGGCGTCGGTCGTCGACGCGACGCGGGAGTTGATGTCGTAGGCGGTGCGGCTGGTGCCGGTGTCGGGGTCGGTGACCGAGGTCTGCCGGCCGCGCAGGTCGTAGCCGTAGCTCCAGGTGTTGCCGCGGCTGTCGGTGCGCGAGGCGCTCTGCCCCGAGGGGGTGTAGGCGTAGGTGGTGACGTCCGCGTCGGCGGCGTTGCCGGTCACGGTCGAGCCGCGGTACTGCCACAGGGCGACGGTGCGGCCTCGGGCGTCGGCGAGGGTCGTGGTCGGGGTGCCGCCCTGAGGGGGCGTCACGTCCACGCGGTCCGCGCCGGGGTAGGCCGTGGCGGTCGACCACTGCGGCTGTCCGAAGGCCACGAACGCCGAGGCGGTGACCCGGCCCATGCCGTCGTAGGTGTTCCAGGTCTGTGCGGGGACCTGGGAGTCCTGCGCGACGAACACGGTGCCGTTGGGCGAGGCGGTGTCGTCGTAGTACGGGGCGGAGGTCCGGGTCACCCAGCCGTGCGAGTCGTACACGGTGTCGGCGATCAGGCGTCCGGAGAGAGCGGCCGGCGAGGTGCTCTGGGTCTGCCGCAGGCGGCCCAGGCCGTCGTACAGGGCAGTGGCGGTCTGGTAGTTGCTGCTCTCGGTGATGGTTTGCGAGGTGACCACCGAGGGGCCGGTGATGCCGTTGACGGCGTAGGAGAACGTGGCGCTGGGCGACAGGTTGGTGGCCCGGGTGGGCGACCAGGCCGCAGTCAGGCGGCCCAGGCCGTCGTACTGCTGGGTGCTGGTGCGGCCGTTGGCGTCCGTGGAGACCAGGGGAAGGCCGCGGCCGGGGTCCTGGTCGACGGCGGAGGTCCAGCCCGTCGGCCCGGTCGAGACCGCCCGGGTGGGTATCGCGCCGGTGGCCGGAGTGAAGGCGACGGTGGACGTCGCGACGGCCGCGGTGGGGTCCCGTCCGCTGAGCCGGTTGCCGGCGGCGTCGTAGGTGGAGCCGTCGCCCGTGGTGTTCGACACCGCACGGCCGTACACGTCGAAGGCGGTGGTGGAGGTGTTGACGTAGACCGGATTGCCGGCGGTGTCGTAGTGGTCGAGCTGTTGGGCGCCGGTGAGTTCGGCGAGCGTGCCGGCCTGGCCGAACTGCTTGGAGTCGTACAGGCTGCGGGTGTCGCTGAGGGTGTTGGAGGCGTTGGCGGCGGTGCCGCAGGGCCCGGCCACCGACAGCGTCCGGCTGGCGAGTGCCACCAGGGCGGGGTTGCTGCTGGTGGCGTAGCTGGTGGTGGTGCAGACCTCCGGGGTGGCGGCGGTGCCGTCGCCCTTGTCGTCGACCTGCAGGGGGCGGTTGGCGTGCGCGGGGTCGCTGGTGGCGACCTTGGTGGTGCTGCCCCAGCTCCCGTTGGAGAGCTTGGTCTTGGCGACCGTGGTGACCTGGGAGGCGGGGTAGCGGGCCACCAGGTCGGGCATGCCGCCGGTCTGCTTGTGCGTCGCGGTGACCTGCTGGCCGTTCGTGGTGCTGCCGCTCATGCTGACGACCTGGCCGCCGGCCCGGTCGTAGGCCTCGGTGGCGAGCGGTGATCCGGCCAGCCAGGGGCTGTCGGTGACGCTGCCGCCGAGCGGGCTGGTGACGCTGACACTACGGGTGGTGCCATTGGACAGGACGTCGCCGTCCATGCCGCGCAGGAAAGTGACCCGCTGCTGGGTCTGGGGCGCTTCACCGGCGTTGCCGCTGCCGAGCACGGTGTCGACGGACCGGTAGCCGCGGAAGCTGTCCCAGGTGCGGGTCTTCGGGTCGGTCCACTCGCCGTCGTTGCGGTGCCAGGCGGCACCGCCGTTGTAGGTGTAGGCGGTCTTCTTGGTCATGGACGAGCCGGTGACGGCGTCCTGTTCGGCGACCGAGGTGACCAGGAACTTGTTGAACCAGTCGTTCACCGGGTCCGGCGAGGACGAGCCCGGCAGGTACCAGTGCACGGGCATGCACGCCATGGTGTTGCCGTCCTCGGAGGACGGCATGTGGTTGTTGACCCGCGAGCACTCCGGGTCCGCGTAGTTCACCATGATCTGGCCACCGGTCTCGGTGGTGATCTGCTGGATCCGCGGACGGTTGAACGCGGGCTGGGCCGGGGTCAGGCCGTCGACGCGGTTGGCGAGTTCACGGGCGGTGAAGGAGACCGCCGGAAGGGCGATCCCGCTCTGGCCGTTGGACCCGGTGCGCCGGATCGAGGACAGCCAGAGCGAGGGCTTGGTGCCGTCGCCCGGGTCGGGGAAGGAGTGGGTCAGCGCCCAGGAGTCGACCGTGCGGAACGAGGTGCCGACCAGCACCTGGGTGGAGATCCCGGTCAGGCGCTTGGTGGTGAAGAACGACGGGCCCGGGTTGGTGCAGCTGGTGGTGCACAGTTGGTCCAGCGGGACGTCGGGCCAGTAGGCGGCGTTCGCGGTGGTGCGCTGCGCCGGGTCGCAGGTGATCGAGCCGGAGGGCAGGCAGCGTTCCGCGGTGGTGAAGACGATCTTGGCGGCCGGGTTGAGCGTGCCGTGGGCGGCGGTCTGCTCCGGCAGGCGCAGGCCGTAGGTGATCTGCGACAGGTTGCCGCCGCGGACGTAGGCGGTCAGCGTGCCGCTGCCGCCGTTCTGGCCTGCGCCGCGGCTGTAGTTGTTGGTCTCGGTGGCGTAGGTGTAGGTGACCAGGTTCTGGTGGAGGTCGACGACGTAGTCGAGGTTCCAGCGCCAGCCCATGGTGCACCAGGAGGCCTTGCCGGTGCCGGAGTTGTAGCAGGGGTCGCCGCTGTTGGGCGAGTACACCGGCTCCGACCACGCGGAGTTCGTCGCCGGGTCGGTGCCGTCGCCGCCGGGCAGGTGGTTCTGGCCGAACCAGTACTGGGTGCCGTCGGGGACGGTGACCTTCCAGTACTCGCCGTTGTTCAGCCCGTTGGGGGCGCCGGTCAGTTGCTCGACCTTGGTGCCGTCGTCGCCCTGGAGGTGCCAGATGCCGGTGGCGTCGTCGCGCACCAGGGTCCCGGAGTGGCCGGCCAGCGAGAGGGTGGCGTTCTGACCGCCCCAGCACAGGTCGCCGGAGCCGGCGATGCCGTCCTTCGCACAGCCCTGGTAGGAGCGCTCGACGAACCCGGCCTGGTAGTCCCAGCCCTCACCCACCCACGAGGACTGCGAGTTGGACGCGGAGGTCTTGCCGTCCACCGACGAGGAGTCGTACGACAGCGCCACCGTCGGCACTCCGCCGGCGATGCCCGCGGGCACCTGCACGGGGTAGGAGTACGTGAAGTTGCCCATGTTCGAGCCCGCGCTCCAGGCGGACGACGACTGCAGCGAGGTGGCCGCGAACGAACCCCCGGAGCCGGAGGCGCTCGCGGTCGCCGCGAGCAGCATCGGCGCGGCGGCGGCCGACTTGGCCGCACTGCCGCCCGTCCCGGTAGCGGGCAGGGTGACGGCGGCGGTGATGCGGCCGGAGGAGACGTCGACCTTGCTGTCGACCGGCGTCTGGGTCCGGCACTCGGCCTTGTCCGGCGTGGTCAGCGCGCAGGCCGGCAGGGCGACCAGGCGGGCGCGGTCCGCCCACGGCGCTCCGGCCCAGGACTTGAGGTCGAGGCCGACCGTCACCTTACGGCCCTTGGCGCCGTCGGCGTCCGGGGTGTCGGTGAGGGAGACGAGCGGGCCGGTGACTCCGGCCGCCCGGCCCTTCGTCTGGTCGGCGAGTTCGACCTTCACCGCGTGCGCGGCGGCCGACTCCCCGTCAGCGGCGCCCAGCGACACCGGCAGTGAGCCGGCCCGGACCAGGCCCCGTCCGCTCGAGGAGGGCGAGGCACCGCCCGTCGCGGCGGCGGCGTCCTTGGCGGCGGCCGAACCGATGCCGACACTCACCTCGGCGCTGCTGGCCGCGGTCGGTGTCGGCGACGCGGCCGGCTTCCAGTCCTGCGGCACCGGGTACTCCGGCGCCTTCTGCTTCGAGGGCACGAGGTTGGTGCCCTTCACCGGCTTCCGGCCGTCGTCCCACGCGGTCTTCGCCGTCCATTTCTTGCCCCGCGCGTCCTTGGCGGCCAGTGCCTCGGCGGACGGCGCCACCAGCAGACCCATGATCACCGACAGCAGGGTGAACAACCCCAGCCATCGGTGCCTCCCCCACAGCCATCGCCCCACCGGCGTTTTCCTACGCCACGGCCCCACAGCAGGCTCCCTGTATTCGAAATGTCCCGCCGATCGGCGGCATACGCACCCTGGTGCGCATCCCGCCGATATTAAAGATCCCAAAATGGCCATAATGGGAAGAGTCGGACACTTCGACAATGGTTTAACAAAGCTTTACTATTCGCTCGTTGATCCGTCAAGAAATGAACCGGTATGGAGAGTTGTGCGGTCTGATGCACCTTTTGAAGGGTTCCGCCATCCAAAGGTGCTCCGATTGCGCCCGCCTTGACCGGATCGTTATCGCAAATCTGTCGTGATCATTCGGACATATGCCGACATTGACGCTTCCCATAAAAGCGGACCCCGGAGAGCATCTGGAGAACTTCCATTTCACGCGACCACAGAAATTGAGCACGATCCATGCCCAAGCGAAGTCCCAGTACGCACACACAGCAGTCGGTGCGGCCGCCTGCGGAACGCCTCCTACGACTGGTGGCCCTGACCGCCTCCGGCGCGATCGGCCTCGGCCTGCTTGGGCTCCCGGCGGCTCATGCGGACTCACCCACCGGGTCCCCGTCCGCTTCACCCGTCCCGAGCGCGCCCTCCGCACCCGCAGTGCCGGCTCCGACGCCGACGCAGCAGGCGATCCAGGACGCCCGGGCGAAGGCGAAGGCCACCGGCCAACCGGTGGTGGTGGAGCCGATGACCACCGAGTCCTCCCGGACCGTGGCGAACCCGAACGGCACCCTGACCACCACCGACAGCTCCCAGGCCCTGCGGGTCAAGCGCCCGGGTGGTTGGACGGACCTGGACCCGACGCTGCACCGCAACGCGGACGGCACCCTCGCCCCGGCCGTCACCCAGGACACGCTGGTGCTCTCCGGCGGCGGCACCGGCCCGCTCGCCACCATCACGACGGCCGACGGCAAGAAACTCGCCCTCACCGCCCCCTTCACCCTCCCCGCGCCGTCCCTCAGCGGCGCCACCGCCACCTACGCCAACGTCCTGCCGGACGTCGACCTCCAGGTCAGCGCCCTGACCAATGGCGGCTGGCGGGACGTCATCGTGGTCAGGACCGCGGCAGCCGCCGCCGATCCCCGCCTGGCCTCACTGCACTTCCCGATCACGACCACGGGCCTGAGCACGGAGACCGACACCGCGGGCAACATCCGCTTCAAGGACTCCGCCGGCCAGGTCCGCCTCCAAGCACCCACCCCGCTGCAGTGGGACTCCACCGTCGCTGCGCCCCCGCCGCTCACGTCCACCACCTCGAAGACGACGCAGCGCTCCCTGCTGGCCGCTCCGCAGGACAACACCGCACCGGCCACGACGGAGTCCAGCACGGCGGGCCCGGGCCCCACCGCGACCCTGTCGGCGATGACGGTCAGGACGACCGCGACCGGGATCGAACTGACCCCCGACCCCGGCACCTTCGGCAAGGGCACCGGCCCCTGGTACCTCGACCCCACCGTCGGCGCGGTCAGCAAGACCATAGGCTCCACCCAGGTCCAGGAGTACAACCCCAACACCACCTACTACAGCACCGGCAACCAGTCCCCGGGCACCGGCTACTGCGGATACGCCAACTGCTCGGGCCACGGCCGCGAACGCGCCTACTTCAGACTCGGTATCAACCCCGACATCTACACCCAGCCCGGCGGAGCCCCCGCCCCGCCCACGATCTACGACTCCACGCTGCGCGCGAACGTCAACGACGCCTCAAGCCCGACCACCGCCACCATGCTCGGCCTCTACTGGACCGGCGCCATCGACGCCAACACGACCTGGAGCAACCAGCCGTGCCGGGGCGGCGGCACCTTCGGCGGCTGCGCCAAGGTCGGCGACTCCCGGCCCATCACCGGCACCGGGCCGATCGACTTCGACGTCTCCGCGCAGATGAAGCAGGCCGCCGCGCAGAAGTGGGGCGACTGGACGGTCGGCATCGCGCCCGACAACGAGTACGAGATGCTCTACCGGCACCACATCCAGAGCAACCTCACCATCACCACGAACTACGACATCACCCCCAGCGCCTGGTGGGCACGCTCCTCACCGGCCCCCGGATTCGCCAACAGCGGTGACGGCAAGGGCACACCGGCCTTCGCCGACTGCCCCGACGGCACCAACCCCGGCTGGATCGGGGCGAACCAGAACATCGCCCTGACGCTCAGCGAGTGGTCGCCCATCGGCGTCAACCTCACCGACGTCTTCTCCGTCCGGGACGAGACCACCGGCACCCAACTCCCCGACCTGTCGACGCCCGCGAGCGGATACGGCTCCGCCAGCGTGAACCTGGCCGGCTCCTCCCTGGTCGACGCCCACCGCTACCGCTGGCAGGGCAGTGCCAACGACGGCAGTCTCACCTCTCCCGTCGTCGGTCCCTGCTACTTCCGGGTCGACCGGACTCTGCCGGTCCTGAGCGTCAATTCAGCCCAGTTCCCGCCCTCCGGATCACCTGCGCCGGCCATGCTCACCTACGCGGGCCAGAGCGGCACCTTCACCATCACCGGCACCGACCCCGCCCCGGCAGCCGGCGGCGACGTCTCCGGCCTCGCCTGCTTCCGGATCAGCACCGACTCCACTCCCGTCACCGGGTGGCACTGCAACGACGCCACCACCACGAGCAACACCACGGTCCTACCCGATGCGGCGGGCGCCGCCACCTACGCCTTCACACCGCCCCACTGGGGTACCAACACCCTCTTCGTCCAGGCGCAGGACAACGCCGGCAACTACAGCCAGCCCGCGGCCTACAGCTTCTACGCCCCGGCCAACCCCAACCCGGGCCCCCTCTACGGCGACATCACCGGCGACAAGCGTCCCGACATCCTGATCGCCGACGGCAACGGCAGCCTGCGGCTCGTCCAGAACACCGCGGACCCGGTCAACGCCGGCTGGCTCTCCGGCACGGCGTCCGCCTCACCGACCGGCACCTGGCAGGGTGTCCAGATCACCCACCGCAGTTCCCTGCGCGGCGGCGTGAACGTCGACGACCTCATCGCCCACCCGGCCGGCGCTCCTCTCCTCTACCTCTACCAGAACGCGGGCACCGGCTCCTTCAACGCCCGCACCTCGTTCTACCTGAACGGCAGCACCACCCAGGGCCCGGTCACCTGCACCAACACCGACGGCCTGCCCGCGGACCCGGCCCAGCCCTCCGGCTGCCCGAGCGACCTCGGCACCGACTGGTCCGGCGCCACCCAGATCCTCGCTATCGGGTCGCCCGACAACGAGCCCGTCGCACCCGCCGCGAAGACCTCGCTCCTCGCGATCATCAACAAGAAGCTCTGGCTGTTCTCCCCCGGCAGCAACAACATCAGACTCCTGGCCACCAAGGACACCCAGGTCTCCTCCCTCGACTGGAGCGACTACGACCTGATCGGGCCCGGCCCGGCCAACGGCACCACCTCCTGCACCAGCAACGGCACCACGGTCACCGCCTCCCAGACCACCTTGTGGACCCGTGAGCGCAGCACCGGCCGCATCCTGGCCTACCCGATCACCAAGAACGCGAACAACGGCTGCGCCAACGACTACTCGGCCCTCGCCAACCCGGCCAACGGCGCTCCCATCGGCACTACCGTCACCCCCGCCGACTACCCGGTCACCGGCTCCGTCGGCGACCTCACCGGCGACGGCGTCCCCGACCTGTACGCCCAGAACGCGGCCGGACGGGTCGTCATCTGGCCCGGCACGGTGGGCGATCCTGTCAACCAGCCCGGCAAGGTGACCGGCTTCGGAGTCGGCACCGCCATGGGCGACCCGCGGGCCCCGCTCGGCCGCTACCAGTTGGCCGGACCGGTCAGCAGTACCGACACCGGCCACACCTCCGACACGGTCGGCCGCCACCCGGCAGCCGTCAGCGGCGACGTGGCTTTCGGGCCCACCGGCACGGCCAACCCGGCGAACGCCGCCGTGTTCAACGCCGGCAGCACCGGCAACGGCGAGATCCGTGCCGCCGGCGTGACCGCCGACACCACCAAGTCGTTCACCGTCTCCGTCTGGGCCCGCGCCGACCAACTCGCCAACGGCACGGTCGTCAGCCAGAACGGCACCCAGGCGAGCGCCTTCAAACTCGGCCCCGTCACCGACTCCACCGGAACCAACTGGCGCTTCGCCCTGGCGACCGGCGACACCGCCGGCACCGTCGCCTACGACGGGACCGTCGAAACCAGTGGCCCCGCAGCCCGGGTCCAACTCGGCTCCTGGACCAGGCTGGTGGCCAGCTACAACGCCGCCACCGGCCAGAGCACCCTCTACGTCAACGGGGCGCTCGCCGCGACCGGCACCCACCGGACCACCGTCCCCGGTGCCGGCCCGCTCATCGCCGGACACGCCCAGAAGGACGGCGCGACCGACGCACCGTTCAAGGGTGCCGCCGCGGACCTCGCCCTCTACCCGTTCGCCACCACACCCGGTGGGGCGGTTCCCGGACCGTTCGTCTCCGCCGTCGCAACCGGCAAGTGCATGGACGTCCCCTGGGGCAACGCCGTGGACGGCGCCGCCCTGGAGATCTGGGACTGCAACGGCACATCGGCGCAGAACTTCACGGCGAAGGACGACGGCACCGTGCGCTTCAGCACCAAGTGCCTGGACGCGAAGGGCGCATCCACCGCGAACGGCACCACCGTCCAGTTGCTCACCTGCAGCGGGGGCGCCAACCAGCAGTGGATCCCCCGGGCCGACGGCTCCTTGCTCAACCCGGTCTCCGGCCGCTGCGTGGACATCCCGTACGGTCTCCCCGACAACGGCACCCAGCTGCAGCTCTGGGACTGCAACGGAGGCACCAACCAGAGCTGGACCGTCATCCCGCTGATCTGACCACCGTTCGGTCACCGGCTGTCGGCCGGCAGCGCCCGGCTGGCAGCCGTTTGTTCTTCCCTTCCAACCCACAGGAAATCATCCATGTCCGAAAAGCAGCCCCGTCTCACCCCGCTCAACAAGAACAGTGCCGTCGGCGGCGCCTTCGCCGGCATGGGCGCTTGGCAACTCGTCCTGACCTTCCTGCCGCTCGCCCTGGCCTTCATCCTCGTCCTGGGCGCCCTCGGCGCGCTCATCGGCGCCGGCGCGGCACTGGTGAACCTGAAGGTCGCCAAGAAGCAACTCACCACTCCGGCCAAGGCGCTGGCCATGGTCGGCGTCGACCTCGCCGCCGCTGTCGTCTGGCTGGTGGTGGTCGTACTGATCAGCAGCGCTGTCTAACCAGAGACACAGACACCGTGCCGGGCACCGGACCGCAGGTCCGGTGCCCGGCACGGTGCGAGGCGTTCTGTCCGCCACCATCGGCGACACCCGTACCTACCTCACCCCCAGCGCGACCCGCTCCGCACCATGCAGCCCGACCACCAGGCCGCACCGGGCGCCCCATCACCGACCACGCCCTCCACGCCAAGCTCCGAGCCGTCTACCGGCGCTCCCTCGCCCTGTGTCGGACAGCCTGCCGAGTTGCCCCAAGGCAATTG
Organism: Kitasatospora sp. NPDC088391; assembly: GCF_044753345.1. NCBI lineage: Bacteria > Bacillati > Actinomycetota > Actinomycetes > Kitasatosporales > Streptomycetaceae > Kitasatospora > Kitasatospora sp. NPDC088391. Next base: position 446,346 of record NZ_JBIVNB010000003.1, on the reverse strand, counting down.
CCCACTACCTCAGGTGCCATTTACCGTTGGTTTGCGCCAACTAGAACTTGCAGCCGCAGGCAGACCCGAATGCCGCGCCGACGGTACGGGGCCGAGCGCAGAACTCCCGAAAACCGCGTCACCTCTTGTGTCATGCGCATGAAAGCATGACCCTCGAAGGAGAACCCTTTCGCAGCCACGAACCCGGCCCCGGCCAAGGAATCCATCACGAACGGTGGAGTCGCTGTTCCGGCATCTTGGTGGGCAGCGCTCCACCGCCACCACCACCGCCCGGTCGCCGACGGCTGCACGCCGAGGAGGCCGTCATGGCCCGGAGCCAGAAGAAGACACGACGTGGTTTCGGCAACGTCCGCCAGTACAAATCCGGCCGCTGGACCGCCCCCTGATGCCCACGACCAGAGGGCTCTACCAGCGCCTGCTGAAGGTATCGATCCTGCCCACATTCGGTACGGTGCCCGTCGCCCACATCACCTTCGCGAAATTCCGTACCTGGAACACCGAGCAACGCAGCTCGCTCGGCCTTTCCGTCGCAGCCAAGGCATACCGGCTACTCAAGGCGATCATGGAGACCGCGGTCGCCGACGACGAGACGATCCCACGCAACCCATGCCGCGTACGGGGCGCCGGCAACGAGTACCCGGCCGAACGTTCCGCAAGGCTCGCGCCAGCATCCCGGGCCTGCCGGAGAACTTCACCTTCTACGACCTGCGCCACACCGGCAACACACTCCTGTCCCAAGAGGACACCAGCCTCAAGGACCTCATGGTCTGCATGGGCCAGAGCTCCACACGCGCAGCCACCGGCTACCAACACTCCACTGACAACCGCCAACGCGAACTCGCCGACAGACTCGACCACCGCATCCGCACCGACCTCCGCCGCAGCACAGGCGACAGTCGAACAGCGCCATGAGCCCGGAAGCTCATAGCTCCCGATGGAGCACAGAGGCTGCGGGACAAGGGATCCACCGCCCTCGACAGGCTCCCTGACCTACTCGTGCGCTACTCGTGCGCAACTACGACCAGGCCAGCCCGCCCCACCCGCCAACGGCCGACTCAGCCCCATGCGAAGGCACTTATCCACCAGAGCACCACGGGCACTCATCGGGCAACCGAAGCCAAGTCCCGCTCCAAGAGCAGTATCTGAGGTGGCCGCAAGTTCCGCCCCGGCAGTCCGTACGACTCCGATCCGGCGAACCCAACAGCGGGACCCCCGCTGCATCTCCAAGGAATGTCGATAAATGCAAGCTCATAGCCCAAAAGCCCGAATTGGTCTAGACAATGAACAAGCCCCAGGCCGGTGACCTGGGGCTTTGCAGTGGAGCGGGTGACGAGAATCGAACTCGCGCTCTAAGCTTGGGAAGCTCATGTTCTACCATTAAACTACACCCGCATCTGACGAACCGTCAGCGACGGCCCGATCAAGGACCACTGTACCCCATGGCGAGGGAGCGGCGGGCACGGGTCGGAGGCGGCGGCGAGCCTCGCGGAGGGGCGTCCGGTAGATCCCCTAATGTGACGCTGTCCGGCGGAACTGTGGGAAGGGGACCGATGGAGCAGCGCACCGTGGTTCGTTGTGCCGAGGGGCATGTGTTCAGTACGACGGCGTTTCCGATGCAGCACCTGCAGGTGGGACGGGTGGGGCCGGGCCGGCTGCTGCGCTGCCCGATGTGCGGGCGGCTGCGGAGTTCGGTGCCGGCCGACGTGTCGGCGCTGACGGCGGCGGAACTCGCGCGCGGGCTGCGCCTGGTGGCGGTGGATTCGCCGGCCTGAGCGGGCGGCGGGAACGGCGGTGCGGGGCGGGTGCTTTTGGGCGCCCGCCCCGCGGCACGTACGCTCTGGGGCGTGCTGCTCTCTGACAAGGACATCCGTACCGAGATCGACAACGGCCGGATCGTGATCGACCCGTTCGACCCGTCGATGGTTCAGCCGTCGAGCATCGACGTCCGACTGGACCGGTTCTTCCGGGTATTCGAGAACCACCGCTACCCGCACATCGACCCCTCCGAGGAGCAGCCGGACCTGACTCGGCTGGTCGAGCCGGAGGGCGACGAGGCGTTCATCCTGCACCCGGGCGAGTTCGTGCTGGCGTCCACCTACGAGGTGATCACGCTGCCGAACGACGTGGCCTCCCGGCTGGAGGGCAAGTCCAGCCTGGGCCGGCTCGGACTGCTGACGCACTCGACGGCGGGCTTCATCGACCCCGGGTTCAGCGGGCACGTGACGCTGGAGCTGTCGAACGTCGCGACGCTGCCGATCAAGCTGTACCCGGGCATGAAGATCGGCCAGCTCTGCCTGTTCCGGCTCTCCTCTCCGTCCGAGCACCCGTACGGCTCGGCCCGCTACGGCTCGCGGTACCAGGGCCAGCGCGGCCCGACCGCCTCCCGCTCGCACCTGAACTTCCACCGCACCGAGATCTGACCGCACCGCGGAACCCCCGTCGGCGAGGTCGACGACCGGCCGTGCGCGAGGGCCGCCCCGGAGGAACCGGGGCGGCCCTCGCGCGTGTTCAGGCCCGCTTCGGGGTGGTCCGGGCGACCAGCTCGCTGCCGTCCGCGGAGAGGGTCAACTCGGTGCGCAGCTCGACGAGTTCGCCCAGGTGGTGCAGGTGGCTGCCGCCGCAGGCCAGCTCGGCCGGGCCGTCGGGGAGGTCCGCGTGCCAGCGGCGGCGGGCGGTCAGCTCGGGGCCGGGCACGTCGATCCGGACGGCGGCGTCGGCGGCGACCCAGCCGGCCAGCCGGTCGTTGACCTCCGCGGCGAGCGCGGGCAACGCGTCGGCGAGGGACGGGAGTTCCTCGGTGGCGTCGACGGTGAAGCCCTTCTTCTTCAGCGACTTGCCGATCCGGTAGGTGTCGGTGCTGGCCTCGGTGTCCATCACCGAGCTGTCCATGGCGAGGCTGTCGAAGTCCGGGCTGCCGAAGGCGTCGGAGCGGCCCGGGTCCTTGCGCCAGCGCGGGGCGAGCGCCGCGTTCAGGGCGAGCGCCAGCAGGTGGCAGCCGGTGTGCGCGGCGCTGAGCCGGGCCCGCCGCTCCGGGTCGACGGCGAGCGCGGCGGTGCGGCCGACCGCCTCCTCCCCGAGCGCCCCGGCGGGCAGCACGTGCAGCACCAGCCAGGACCACTCCTCGTCGCCGCGCCGGACCGGGATGTCGACGCCCGCCGCGAAGGTCCCGTCCGGGCCGAGGGCGCCGGTGAGGCAGTCGACGACGGGGTGGACGGCGCCGTCCACGGTGAGGGTGCCGAAGTCGGCGGGCTGGTCGGGCCAGGTGTGGTCGACCGGGTGGAACGGGGTCGCACCGGTGACCACCGCGGTGCGGCCGTCCGGCAGGGCCCGCACGGCGATGATCGGCGACTCGCCGGTCACCGCCCCGGCCGGGAAGCTGACGTGGGTGGTGGGCAGGCTCATGCGCGGGCTCCGGGCGGGGTCTGAGGGTCGGTTCGGTGAACACCTCACCCTACAAAATCCCGCCATTCGGACAGCCCCCGGTGCGGAACCCGCCGCCGACACCCGCCACTGACACCCACCGACACCCGCCGACGCCCGCCGACACCCGCCGACGAGGCCCGGTGACGACGGCCCCGCCCCGGCCCACCCCGCCGGTTCAGCCCAGGGTGGGCAGCTTGATCAGCGCCAGCAGGGCCAGCAGCTGCACCGCCGCCGCCCCGGCCGCCTTGCCCCAGGGCAGGTCGTGGATCCGCCGCACCATGACGGTCAGCAGTACCGCGCAGCCGATCCAGGTGGCCCAACCGACCACCTGCACCACCGGGTTGTCGACCGGCAGGAACAGCGCGAGCAGCAGCCGCGGGGCGTCGGTGGTCCAGCTGACCAGGGCGGCCAGGCCGACCGTGGACTGCCAGGGGCCGTCGCCGCCGAACTGCCGGGCCAGCACGTGGGTGACGGCCGAGAGCACGCCGCCCGCCAGCGTGAACCCGAGCGCGGCGCCGGCGATCGCCCACAGCGCGACCGCGAAGGTCGAACGGGTCACCTGCTCGTAGGTGGAGTCGAGGGCGAACACCGCGAGCACGCCGTACAGCAGCGAGACCGTCAGCGCGGGCAGCCACACCTGGTGGTCGCGCATCCGGTCGAAGGTCGCGGCGGGGTGCCGGTAGATCCCGGTGAGCAGCGGCCGCCAGGGCAGCCGGGGCCCGTCCGCCCGCGGCCCGGACCGGCCGCCGGCCCGGTAGACCGCCACGTTGTCGGCCGCGGCGGGGCCCGCCCCCTGCTGCTGCCCGCCGTACCCGTCGTCGTAGCCGTCGTAGCCCTGGTACGGCTCGTAGCCCCCGTACGCCGGTTCGCCGTAGCCGGGCTCCCCGTACGGCTGCTCGTACGGCTGCTCGCCGATCGCGAAGGCCCTGGTGTGGCCGGGCTGGTCGCCGGGTCCGGGGCCGGGCTGCGGGGCGGTGAAGTACTCGGGGCCGCCGGTGGGCGCGCCCGCGTGCGGGTCGCCCCGGTGGGGGGTGCCCGGGCGGGGTGCCGACCAGTTGTTCCGGGGGTCGGCGCCCCGTCCGTCGTCGTGTCGATTGCCAGCCACGCCACGACGGTACCCGCAAGGGCTGACCCCCCGTCGGGTGATCATGGCGGTGGGGCCGGATTGCAGCCGTCCTGTGACGGTGCCGCCCGGCGGGCCGGTCAGCCCAGCAGGCGGGCGCCGGGGGCGTGCACGGCAGCGGCGTTGGTCAGGCCGGCCTGGCAGCCGCCGGGGCCGGCGGAGAGGCGGACGGAGCCGACCGGGAGCCGGGTGCCGCAGGCGATCCGCAGACCGGCCGGGAGCTCGTTCTCGTCCTCCAGGACGGCACCGTCGCCGATCACCACGCCGTCCAGCGAGCAGCGCTCACCGATCTCGGCGTAGGCGCCGACGATGGAGTCCTTGACGTACGCGCCGGCCTTGATCCGGGCGCCCTGCAGGACCACGCTGCCCTCGACGATGGCGCCCGCGGCGACCTCGGCGTCCGCGGCGACCACGGTGCCGGAGCTCAGCACGGCGGCCGGGTCGACCTGCGAGCCGGCCAGCAGCAGCGCCTCGCCGGTGGGGCCGGGGACGGCCGGGGAGTCGACCTTGCCGAGCACCAGGTCGGCGGAGCCGCGGACGAACGCGCCCGGGGTGCCGAGGTCCAGCCAGTACGAGGTGTCGACGACGCCGCGCAGCAGCGCGCCCTCGGCGAGCAGTTCGGGGAAGGTCTCGCGCTCGACGGAGACCTCGCGGCCGGTCGGGATGCGGTCGATCACCGAGCGGGTGAAGACGTAGCAGCCCGCGTTGATCTGGTCGGTGACGATCTGCTCGGGGGTCTCCGGCTTCTCCAGGAAGGCCAGCACCCGGCCGTTCTCGTCGGTCGGGACGAGGCCGAAGGCGCGCGGGTCGGCCACCCGGGTGAGGTGCAGGCTGACGTCGGCGCCGGAGGCGGTGTGCGAGTCGCGCAGGGCGGCGATGTCGAGGCCGGAGAGGATGTCGCCGTTGAAGACCAGCACCGGCTCGTCGGGGCCGCAGCTCAGGCCGGCCGCGGCGTTCCGGATCGCGCCGCCGGTGCCGAGCGGCTCCTCCTCGGTGAGGTAGACCAGTTCGAGGCCGTAGGGGCTGCCGTCCTGGAAGTGGTCCACGAAGACCTCGGCGAGGTACGAGGTGGCGAGCACCACGCGGGTGACGCCGGCGGCGGCGGCCCGGGCCAGCTGGTGCGCGATGAACGGGACACCGGCGACGGGCAGCATGGGCTTGGGCGTGTGCGTGGTCAAGGGGCGGAGCCTGGTGCCCTTGCCGCCGACCAGCATGATCGCCTCGGTCATGTCGCGTCTCCCCTGGTCGAGTTCCCGGCGGCCCGGCGCTGCAGGGTCCGGTGCGCTCGCTCGGTGGCGTGGTCGGGGCGGCACGAACCGGCCTCCGACGGAGCCGGACCTTTCCCCGGCTCCGCCCATACTCTATTTGCTCGAACAGCGTCTGAGTGCCACTGCTCCCGTCGGGCTGATGTGCGGATCGGCACGTCCGGCCGGGACACCGGCTAGGGCAGCAGCCAGGACCGCTTGGCGGGCGTGCCCGCGCCGGTCCCCCCGGAGCTCTGCAGCTTGGCGACGGCCTGGGCGGGCAGGGCCTGGTCCCAGACCTGCACGTCGGCGATGGCGCCGTCCCAGAAGTCGCTCCACTCGGACTTGTAGCGGGTCCGGCCGAGCTGCAGGCCGCCGGTGGTCTGCCAGATCCCGGTCACGGGGGTGGCCTGCTGGAGCGTGCCGTTGACGTACAGCATGATCTTCTTGGCGGCGGCGTCGTAGACGCCGGTCAGCAGCGTCCACTGGCCGGTGGGCGGGGTGCCGGTGCCGAAGGCCTGGTAGGTGGTGTTGTCCTGGCCCCCGGCGGCGGTCTGCACCTTGAAGACCCACTGGTTGTGGGTGCCCCAGTAGTCGCGGCCCAGGTAGAACGAGTAGTAGCTGTCGCTGCCCTGGGTGATCACGGCCCGGCCGCCGGTCGGGGCGTTGTTGCGGACCAGCGCGGAGACGGTGAACGACTTCGAGGTGTCGACCACCGGGCTCTGGCTGTCGGCCCAGCCGATGCCGTTGCCGTAGAGCACCATGGTCGGCCCGTTGTGGCCCTCGGTCGGGCCGATCGCCGTCCCGCTGCCCAGCAGCATCCCGGGCAGGGTGCCGGCCGCGGGGGAGCTCTTCCCCGCGCCGGGGCTCGCCTTGGCCGTGGCCTTCCCGCTCGCGGCGGGCGAGGCGGTGGCGGTGCCGGACGGGGCGGCCGAGGGCGAGGAGGCGGCCGAGGGGGAAGCCTCCGGGTCGGTGGGCGCGGCGGTGCCGTCGGGCTGGAGGGTGACCGGCGGGGCGGGCTGGGCGCCGGTGCCGGGGGACGGCCGGGTGACCACCAGGGCGGTCGCGACCAGGGCGCCGACCAGGGCGACCACCGCGGCCCCGCCGCCGATCCGGATCATCCGGCGGCGGCGCTCCTCGCGTTCCCTGGCGTCGGCGAGCGCGGCCCAGTCGGGCGTCGTACTGGTCACCGGCGGCAGGTGGAACGGGCCGCCGCCACCGGGTCGGCCGGGCCCCGGTATTCCCCCGTCAGCAGTCATGCGCGAATGCTAGGACATCGCCCGACCTCCGGGAACGCCCGGACCCCGGAGCCTCGACGGGCGTCCGGGGTCCGGGTGGTGAGGGGGTGTCAGGCGTCGACCGGTTCGGCGTCCCCGGCCGGGAGGGCCTTGACCGAGTCCAGCAGCAGCTGGGCCACGTCGACCACCTTCAGGTGCTCCTTGGCGGCACCCTCGTTCTTCTTGCCGTTGACCGAGTCGGAGAGCATGACCAGGCAGAACGGGCAGGCGGTGGAGACGATGTCCGGGTTCAGCGACAGCGCCTCGTCGACCCGCTCGGTGTTGATCCGCTTGCCGATCCGCTCCTCCATCCACATCCGGGCGCCGCCGGCGCCGCAGCAGAAGCCGCGCTCCTTGTGGCGGTGCATCTCCTGCTGGCGCAGGCCGGGGACCTTGTCCATGATCTCGCGCGGCGGGCTGTAGACCTTGTTGTGCCGGCCCAGGTAGCAGGGGTCGTGGTAGGTGATCAGGCCCTCGACCGGGTTGACCGGCAGCAGCTTGCCCTCGTCGATCAGGTGCTGGAGCAGCTGGGTGTGGTGGATGACCTCGAAGTGGCCGCCGAGCTGCGGGTACTCGTTGGCGATGGTGTTGAAGCAGTGCGGGCAGGTGGCCACGATCCGCTTGGTCGGGGCGTCCTCCAGCGCGGCGTTGAGGGTCTCGACGTTCTGCGCGCCGAGCATCTGGAACAGGAACTCGTTGCCGAGGCGGCGCGGGGAGTCGCCGGAGCAGGTCTCCTCCTTGCCGAGGATGGCGAACTTCACGCCCGCGGTGTGCAGCAGCTCGGCGAAGGCCTTGGTGGTCTTCTTGGCCCGGTCCTCCAGGGCGCCGGCGCAGCCGACCCAGTAGAGGTACTCGACCTCGGCGGGGTCGATGTCCTCGCCGATCACCGGCACCTCGATGCCGGTCTCCTTCTTCAGCTCCTTGACCCAGTCGAGCCGGGCCTTGGTGGCCAGGCCCCACGGGTTGCCCTTGTTCTCCAGGTTCTTGAGCATCGTCCCGGCCTCGGTCGGGAAGCTGCTCTCGATCATCACCTGGTAGCGGCGCATGTCGACGATGTGGTCGATGTGCTCGATGTCGACCGGGCACTGCTCGACGCAGGCGCCGCAGGTGGTGCAGGACCACAGCACGTCCGGGTCGATGACGCCGTTCTCCTCGGCGGTGCCGATCAGCGGGCGCTCGGCCTCGGCCAGCGCGGCGGCGGGGACGCCCGCCAGCTGCTCGGCGGTGGCCCGCTCGTTGCCCTCCATGTCCTTGCCGCCGCCGGCGAGCAGGTAGGGGGCCTTGGCGTAGGCGTGCTCGCGCAGGCTCATGATCAGCAGCTTGGGCGACAGCGGCTTGCCGGTGTTCCAGGCGGGGCACTGCGACTGGCAGCGGCCGCACTCGGTGCAGGTGGAGAAGTCGAGGATGCCCTTCCAGGAGAAGTGCTCGACCTGGGAGACGCCGAAGACCGCGTCGTCGGCCGGGTCCTCGAAGTCGATCGGGGCGCCGCCGCTGGTCATCGGACGGAGCGCGCCGAGGGCGACGCCGCCGTCCTCCTCGCGCTTGAAGTAGATGTTGAAGAAGCCCAGGAAGCGGTGCCAGGCGACGCCCATCGAGGGGTTGACGCCGATGGTGATCGCCCAGGCGAAGGAGATGCAGATCTTCAGCATCGCGAACAGGTAGACCAGGTTGACCAGGGTGCCGTGCGCGGTGCCGTGGAAGGCGGCGGCGATCGGGTACGAGACCAGGTAGGCCGGGTCGTAGGAGTCGACGCCCTCCAGGGCGCCCTCCAGGCCGCGGAGCATCATGATGCACAGGCCGATGCCGAGGATCGTGTACTCGACGTAGAACGCCTGCCAGGCGATCGAGCCGGCGAACCGGGACTTGCGGCCGGCCCGGGAGGGCAGGCTGAGCAGCCGGATCACGATCAGGGTCAGGATGCCCAGCGTGGTCAGCGTGCCGATCAGCTCGACGAAGATGTTCCAGGGCAGCCAGTGGCCGATCACCGGGAGCACGAACTCGGCGTCGAAGAGCTGGCCGAAGGCGTTCACCAGGGTGAGGACCAGCGAGAAGAAGCCGACCGCGACGAACCAGTGGGCGACGCCCACGATGCCCCAGCGGTTCATCCGGGTGTGGCCGAGGAACTCCTTGGCCACGGTGCCCACCCGCTGCGCGGGCTGCCCGAACCGGGTGCTGTCGGCGGAGCCGGTGCGCACCACCTTGTAGATGTACAGCGCCGCACGGGCGGCGAGCGCGGTGCCGATCACGAACGTGACCAGCGAGATGACGATCGCTGCTAGCTGCATCGGCTCTCCGTCTCCAGCGGCTGGGTCGAAATGGTCTCCCGCAGAGTGTACTCATCGGTAACTTGCACGGTCGACGCGCCGGACATTACCGCGCCCCCACGCACCCCAGAAGATGTTCCGGCTATGGCGGCAGTCACTAAGCCCAGACTCACCCGCCCGGAGCACATCGGAGGGGCCCACCGGCCCCTCCGCGACATAAGCGCTCAGTAAAGTTGAGCGACACGGGCTCAAAGCTGTTGACGATGCCGGATCGGTCATGCATCCTTGAGCCTGTACTGCTCAACTTCTCCCCCGGAGGTATTCACGATGGCACGCGCGGTCGGCATCGACCTCGGTACGACGAACTCCGTCGTCAGTGTTCTTGAGGGCGGTGAGCCCACGGTCATCACCAACGCCGAGGGCGCTCGGACCACGCCGTCCGTCGTCGCCTTCGCCAAGAACGGCGAGGTGCTCGTCGGCGAGGTCGCCAAGCGCCAGGCGGTCACCAACGTCGACAGGACCATCCGGTCGGTCAAGCGCCACATGGGCACCGACTGGAAGATCAACCTGGACGGCAAGGACTTCAACCCCCAGCAGATCTCGGCCTTCATCCTGCAGAAGCTCAAGCGGGACGCCGAGGCGTACCTGGGCGAGACGGTCACCGACGCCGTCATCACCGTCCCGGCGTACTTCAACGACTCCGAGCGCCAGGCCACCAAGGAGGCCGGCGAGATCGCGGGCCTGAACGTCCTGCGCATCGTCAACGAGCCGACCGCGGCCGCCCTGGCCTACGGCCTGGACAAGGACGACCAGACCATCCTGGTCTTCGACCTCGGCGGCGGCACCTTCGACGTGTCGCTGCTGGAGATCGGCGACGGCGTGGTCGAGGTCAAGGCCACCAACGGCGACAACCACCTCGGCGGCGACGACTGGGACCAGCGCGTCGTCGACCACCTGGTGAAGGTCTTCCAGGCCGGCCACGGCGTCGACCTGTCCAAGGACAAGATGGCCGTCCAGCGCCTCCGCGAGGCCTCCGAGAAGGCCAAGATCGAGCTGTCCTCCTCCTCGGAGACCTCGATCAACCTGCCCTACATCACGGCCTCCGCCGAGGGCCCGCTGCACCTGGACGAGAAGCTCACCCGCTCCCAGTTCCAGCAGCTGACGGCCGACCTGCTGGACCGCTGCAAGGTCCCGTTCCACAACGTCATCAAGGACGCCGGCATCCAGCTGTCCGAGATCGACCACGTGGTCCTGGTCGGCGGCTCCACCCGCATGCCCGCCGTCGCCGAGCTGGTCAAGGAGCTGACCGGCGGCAAGGACGCCAACAAGGGCGTCAACCCGGACGAGGTCGTGGCCATCGGCGCCTCGCTGCAGGCCGGTGTGCTGAAGGGCGAGGTCAAGGACGTCCTGCTGCTCGACGTCACCCCGCTGTCCCTGGGCATCGAGACCAAGGGCGGCATCATGACGAAGCTGATCGAGCGCAACACCACGATCCCGACCAAGCGCTCCGAGATCTTCACCACCGCCGAGGACAACCAGCCCTCCGTGCAGATCCAGGTCTACCAGGGCGAGCGCGAGATCGCGGCGTACAACAAGAAGCTCGGCATGTTCGAGCTGACCGGCCTGCCGCCGGCCCCGCGCGGCCTGCCGCAGATCGAGGTCACCTTCGACATCGACGCCAACGGCATCATGCACGTGGCCGCGAAGGACCTCGGCACCGGCAAGGAGCAGAAGATGACCGTCACCGGCGGCTCCTCGCTGCCGAAGGACGAGGTCAACCGGATGCGTGAGGAGGCCGAGCGCTACGCGGAGGAGGACACCAAGCGCCGCGAGGCCGTCGAGACCCGCAACCAGGGCGAGCAGCTCGTCTACTCCACCGAGAAGTTCATCGCGGACAACGCGGACAAGCTCCCGGCCGACGTCAAGACCGAGGTCGAGACCGCCATCGGCGAGCTGAAGGAGACCCTCAAGGGCGAGGACGTCGCGGCCATCCGCACCGCCACCGAGAAGGTCTCCACCACCGCCCAGAAGCTCGGCGCGGCGCTCTACGCGCAGGCCGACGGCGCGGGCGCGGCGACCGGTGCGGCCGGGGCCGGCGAGTCCGCCGCCAAGGAGGACGACGTGGTCGACGCCGAGATCGTGGACGACGAGAAGCCCAAGGGCGGTGCCGCATGACGGAGAAGCCGCAGGGCGAGCAGCCCGGCGACGACTCCGCCGCCGAGGAGGCCGTGCTCAAGGCAGCCGAAGAGGCCGTCGCGGGTGCCGGTGCCGACGAACTGGCCGCCGCCAAGCGCGAGGCCGGCGAGCGGACCGCCGACCTGCAGCGCCTCCAGGCCGAGTACCAGAACTACCGCAAGCGGGTCGAGCGCGACCGGGCGACGGTCCGGGAGATCGCGGTCTCCAGCATCCTGGAGTCGCTGATCCCGGTGCTGGACGACATCGGCCGGGCCCGCGAGCACGGCGAGGTGACGGGCGGCTTCAAGTCCGTGGCCGAGTCGCTGGAGACGGTCGTCGCCAAGCTGGGCCTGCAGCAGTTCGGCAAGGAGGGCGAGCCCTTCGACCCGACCATGCACGAGGCGCTGATGCACAGCTACTCCTCGGACGTCACCGAGGACACCTGCGTGCAGATCCTCCAGCCCGGGTACCGGATCGGCGAGCGGATCATCCGCCCGGCGATGGTCGCGGTCGCGGAGCCCCAGCCGGGCACCCAGACCACCGGCGAGCCGGAGAACGGCAAGGCCGACGGTTCGTCCGACAGCTGAGTAACATCCCCGTGCGCTGCGGAGTCGTACGTCGTCCAGTACGGCGGCCGGCTCCGCAGCGCCGTATCACGAGGTTCCACGAACAGATCAGGCAGATCAGGGAGGTGGCGGTCAAAGGCCATGAGCGCTAAGGACTACGTGGAGAAGGACTACTACAAGGTCCTCGGCGTGCCCAAGGACGCCACCGCCGTCGAGATCAAGAAGACGTACCGCAAGCTGGCCCGGGAGTTCCACCCCGACGCCAACAAGGGCGACGCCAAGGCCGAGGAGCGCTTCAAGGACATCTCCGAGGCGTACGACGTGCTCTCGGACGAGAAGCGCCGCAAGGAGTACGACGAGGCGCGCTCGCTGTTCGCGGGCGGCGGCTTCCGCTCCGGCGGGGGCGGCGGAGCGGGCGGGTTCGACTTCGGCGACCTGTTCAACAACGGTGGTGGCGGCGGCGGAGCGGGCGGCCTCGGCGACGTGTTCGGCGGGCTGTTCAACCGCGGCGGCCGGCAGACCGCCCAGCCGCGCCGCGGGGCCGACGTCGAGACCGAGGTCACGCTGAACTTCGAGGAGGCCGTCGACGGCGCGACCGTGCCGCTGCGGATGACCTCGCAGGCCGCCTGCCGCGCCTGCGCCGGCACCGGCGCGAAGAGCGGCACCACCCCGCGGGTCTGCCCGACCTGCGTCGGCGCGGGCACCGTCAGCCGGGGCCAGGGCGCCTTCGCGCTCTCCGAGCCGTGCCGGGACTGCAAGGGCCGCGGCATGATCGTCGACGACCCGTGCGCCGTCTGCCACGGCAGCGGCCGGGCCTCCTCGGCCCGCACCATGCAGGTCCGCATCCCGGCCGGGGTGCAGGACGGGCAGCGGATCCGGCTCAAGGGCAAGGGCGCCCAGGGCGAGCGCGGCGGCCAGCCCGGCGACCTCTACGTCACGGTGCACGTCGACCCGCACCCGGTGTTCGGGCGCAAGGGCGACAACCTGACGATCTCCGTGCCGGTGAGCTTCCCCGAGGCGGCGCTCGGCGGGACCATCGAGGTGCCGACCCTGAACGGCCCGGCCGTGAAGCTCAAGCTGCCGCCCGGCAGCGCCAACGGCCTGACCATGCGGGCCCGCGGCAAGGGAGCCACCCGCAAGGACGGCACCCGCGGCGACCTGCTGGTCACCGTGGAGGTCGTGGTGCCCAAGCACGTCGAGGGCGACGCGCTGAGCGCACTGGAGCAGTACCGCGAGGCCACCGCCTCGGACGACCCGCGTGCCGCCCTGTTCAAGGCGGCGGAGGGAGCGTGAGACCCCGATGAGCCCCCACCACCCCGACAGTCCGCGCGACGGCCGGATCGGTCCCGGCCTGGGCGAGGGCCTGCCCGGCTCCGGCCGGGCGGCCCGCCCCGCCGCCCCGCCGCCCTACGTCCTCACCGAGGACACCCCGGTCTACGTCATCTCGGTCGCCGCCGAGCTCTCCGGCCTGCACCCGCAGACGCTCCGCCAGTACGACCGGCTCGGCCTGGTCTGCCCCGACCGCACGGCCGGCCGCGGCCGGCGCTACTCCGCCCGGGACATCCAGCAGCTCCGCGAGGTGCAGCGGCTCTCCCAGGACGAGGGCATCAACCTGGCCGGCATCAAGCGGATCATCGAGCTGGAGAACCAGGTCGCCGCCCTGCAGGCCCGGGCCGCCGAACTGGTCGACGCCCTGGAGGGCGCCGCCGCGACCCTCCAGCAGCGCGAGGCCGCCGTGCACGCCTCCTACCGCCGCGACCTGGTCCCCTACCAGCAGGTCCAGCAGTCCAGCGCCCTGGTGGTCTGGCGGCCCAAGCGCTGAGCGCGGCCCCGCGTCGGCGAGCCGCCGAGCCCCTGCCCATCGGGGGGTATCGGCGGCGTCGCCGTGCTGGGAGAGTCTTCGCAGGACGGGCGGCCGGGTGTCGCGGGCGGAATCCGCAGCGGGGCGATTTTGCCTATGATCCGTACTGGTCACCGGGCTGGCCGGGCACCGCCGTACACGAGGTCATCGCGGAGGGGAGCAGTCAATGCGCATAAGCCGGGACTCCGTACCGGTCCATTCCGCCGACGAGTTGCTCTCCGTCGCCGCACATGAGGTGTACCTGTCCATTGTGCGTTCCGGCGGCCGGGCCAACACGGCAGAACACCAGGCGGCGGAAAAGCAGATCCAGGAGCTGCTCGATTTCGGACTCCTGATCCACGACACCGACGACCCGTCCGGCGTGGTGGCCGTCGACCCCCGGGCGCTGTCGATATCCCTGAACAGTGCATGGCAACGCGAAGCGGCCCATTTGCTTCAGCGATCGGCGGCGCTCACCGCCGGACTGCGGGATCTCGGCGACGCATTCAGCGAGCTGAACGGCGGGGGCGAAGCCGGCGGAAAGATCGAATACGTCCACGGGTTCACCGCGATCGACCAGCGCCTGGGGATGCTGGTGGAGAACTGCTCGCACGAGCTGCTGACCGCGCAGCCCGGCGGCGGGCGCAGCGCGGAGACCCTGCGGGCCGTGATCGACCGGGACCTCGGGGTGCTGCAGCGCGGCGGGATCACCCGGAGCATCTACCAGCCCAGTGCCCGCTACTCCAGCCCGACGCTGGACTACGTGGAGACGATGACCGCCGCCGGGAGCCAGATCCGCACCCTGGGCGAACCGTTCTCGATCCTGATCATCGCGGACCGCAAGACGGCCGTCATCCCCGGCAGCGAGGACATGAAGCAGGCCGCCTTCATCAAGGACCAGGCGGTCGTCAGCTACCTGCTGCAGGTCTTCGAGTCGCTCTGGGAGCGCGCGATCCCGTTCCACGCGAGCCGGGAGGTGCCCCCGCAGGTGCTGTCGAGCCTGCGCCGGCAGATCATCCGCTCGATGGCGCAGGGCGTCGGCCACCGGGTGATCGCCCGCAACCTCGGCCTGAGCGAGCGGACGCTGGCCCGGCACATCGCCGAGATGCGCGAGGACTACGGGGTGGACACCCTGTTCCAGCTCGGCTGGAAGCTCGCCCAGGAGCCGGAACAGGTCATCGCGGACGAGCTGCCGACGGAACCGGCGACCGCCGAGGACTGAGTCCGCCGGCGTGCGGGAGCGGCGGCCGACCGGAGGTGTCCGGTCGGCCGCTCGGCCCGTCGTCGGAACCGGCAGGGCCCTCGCCCCGGGGGCGTCAGGTGAGGGAGGCCCGACCGTCCGAGGCCACCGCGGAGGGCCATCCGCTGTCCATCGCGACCGTGTGCACGGCGTGCACCGGGGCCGCCGCGTGCGGCCACCCGCTGTCGGCCGCCGACGCCGCACTGGCACCGACGAAAAGGGCAGCACCAATAAGGGCAAAGGTGGCGATGAGGCGACGCGCGATACGCACGGCAGCCCTCCCTTCCAGAGTGATCACGTCAAACGACTTCAACTATGGCAATCCGACTGGATGTTAATAATGCCAACCAGTGGCCGGGAAGCGGTAGTCGACAGGGCGTGTCATCTCCCTGCCATGCAGTGATATGACACCTGGCGGCAGTGGACGACCTCGCAGCCCTGCGGCCACGATCAGTGGGCCCAGCACTCGTGACGAGCCTGATCGGTCAGCGGAGGACCACGCGAGTGGCATGAACTCGGCACTTTGGTTTTGAACCAACGAATGTCAGCAGCATTCGCACACACGCCACGCCCCCCTGGCGGGACATGCCCCGCCGACTGATTCTTGCGGAGTCGACATGAGCGAGCACCACCTGCAGCACCGCGCCGAGGGACGGCGTGCCCGGGTCTTCCTGGCCGCGCCGCTGATGCGGCTGACCGGTCCGGCCGACAGTGTGGTGACGCTGGCCAGCCGGACCAGGCTGACCACGCTGCGGAGCACGCTGCTGGGCAGCGGGGCCGCGGTCTACAGCGCGCACCACAGCGACGCGTGGACGGTGGCCGGGCGGGCGCCCGAGCCGCGGGTGCCCTCGGACTTCCGGGCGATGCAGAGCGCGGACCTGGTGTTCGCGTACATCGGCGCCCCGCTGTCGGCCGGCGTGAGCCTGGAGCTCGGCTGGGCCTCGGCGCTGCGCAAGCCGATCGTGCTGCTGGTGGACGAGGCGATCACCCACAACCCGCTGATCGCCACCATCGAGCAGGTCACCCCGGTGCTGCCGCTGGTGTTCGACGACACCTGGTCGCAGGAGGCGCTGCACCACACCGTGGAGACCGCGCTGGACTGGGCCGGGATGGCGCTGTCGCTGCGCGGCGGCTTCTGGACCGCGCCCGGCGAGCAGTTCCCGCGCCCGCGCCGCGAGCACACCGGCCCGTACGGCTTCTGGTCCCCGGAGATCGCCACCGGCTGACCGCGCGTCAGCTCCCGGCGGCTCCGTCGCGCGGCCCCTCGGCTCCCCGCATCTGCCAGCCCAGCTGGAAGAGGGTCTCCGCGGCGTGCAGTTCGCGCAGCCGGGAGATGTGCGCGGCGACGGTCCGCTCGCCCAGGCCCAGCCGGGCGGCGACGGAACGCTGGGTCAGCCCCTGGGCCAGCAGCCTCCCGACCTGTTCGTGCACCGGCACCGTGCCCTCGCCCTCCAGGCCCGCGGTGCCCCACTGGATGCGCTCCGCGCGCTCCCAGTCCCGCTCGAACGCGTCGACCAGGAACGAGACCACCGCCGGGTCCTCGACGAACGCCGCGCTGGAGTTGTCCGCCGAGGCCGGGACCACGGCGATCCGCCGGTCGAAGACGATCATCCGGCCGAACGGCTCGCTCAGCGTGCGGAACCGGCCGCCCCAGCCGGTGACCTCCTCCGCCCAGCGCACCGTCGGCTCGTCCAGCAGCGCGGTCGGCTCGTAGACCGTCCGGATCGTGCCGCCCCGCTCCAGGAAGCGGCGGGTGCGCTCCCGGGCCCCCGCCAGCAGCTCGGCCGGGCCGGCCCCGCCGGGGTGCAGGGACAGCTCCTCCTCGTACGCCTCGCTCGCCAACTGCTGGACGCGGTGCCGGATCTCCTCGGTCCGGTCGACGTGCTGCACGACGCTGGAGCGGTCCGCGCGGCGCGGGGTGGCGTAGTAGGCGTGGGTGAGGTCCTCCAGCAGGGCCGGCATCTCCTCGGCGCGCAGCAGCATCCGGGTGCCCTCGGCGCGCAGTTCGGCGCTGATCCGGTCGCTCACCGCGCGGGGGTTGACGGCGGTCAGGGACTGCGCGACGGCGTCGTGGGCCAGCAGGCCGAGCTCCATCAGGCGGAGCACCCCGGCCGGGTCCTGCTCGACCGCCTCCCGGAACGCCACCCGGCCGCCCTGGTCGAGGATGCCCTGGTACAGCCGCCGCTCCGACTCGCTGGGCAGGGCGGTTCCGCCGGTCTCGCTCACTGGTCCCCACTCCTTCTCAACCGTCCGCCGCTCCGGGCGCCGTTCCGTCAGGTGGTTCCGCCCGGCCCTCCCGTGCCCCGCGCAGCTGCCAGCCGAGCTGGAACAGGGTCTCCGCATCGTAGAACTCCCGCAGCCGGGCGATGTGCCCGGCCACGGTCCGCTCGGACAGGCCGAGCCGGGAGGCGATCGCCCGGTGGGTCAGCCCGGCCGCCAGCAGGGGCCCGAGTTCGGCCGGCACGCCGGTCTCCCGGGGCGTCCCGGCCAGCGCGTGCCAGTCCGGGCGCTCGGCCCGCGCCCAGTCGCGCTCGAACACGTCGAGCAGGGCGGCCAGGACGGCCGGGTCCTCGACGAAGACGGCGTGCTCGTCGTCGGCGGAGGCGCTGACCACGGCGATCCGGCGGTCGAAGATCAGCATCCGGCGGAAGGGCTCGTCCAGGACCCGGACCCGCTCGCCGGCCGCGGAGACCACGGCGGCGTACTCGGCGGTGGGCCGGTGGGTGAGGGCGCCCGGCTGGTAGAGGGTGCGCAGCGCGATGCCGCGGGCGAGGAACTCCACCGTGCGGTCCCGGGACTGCCGCATCTGGTCGGTGGGGCGGGCGCCGCCGGGCTGCGCGGCCAGGGTCTCGTGCCGCATCTCGGACTCGATCTGCAGGATGCGGTGCCGGATCTGCTGACGGTCCGTCACCCGCTCGACGCCGCGCCCGGGGTCCGGGCGGAGGCGGGCGGTGTCGTACGCCTGGGCCAGGTCCGCCATCCGGGCCGGGACCTGCCGGGACTCGACCAGCCGCCGGACCGCCGCGTCGCACAGGTCGGCGCCGAGCCGGGCGGCGACGGCGCGCGGGTTGACGGCGGTCAGCGACCGGTCCCAGTCGTGGTGCACCAGCAGCCCGAGGTCGACCAGCCGCCGGGTGGCCTCCGGGTTCCGCGCCATCGCCTCACCGAGCGTCACCCGCCCGCCCTGCGCGAGCACTTCGCGGTACAGCGCCCGGTCCTCCTCGGGCAGCAGGTCGCTCACCGGTCCTCCCCGCGCATCAGCCAGCCGAGCTGGACCAGCGTCTCGGCGCCGTGGTGCTCGCGCAACCGGGCCAGGTGGGCGGCGACGGTGCGCTCGGAGACGCCGAGGCGGGTGGCGATCGCCCGCTGGGTCAGCCCGGCGGCGAGCAGGCCGGTCAGTTCGGCGGGCACGCCGGTCTCGCGCGGGGTGCCCGCCAGGGCCTGCCAGTCGACGTGTTCCGAGCGGGCCCAGTCGCGTTCGAAGCGGTCGACCAGGGTGGCGACCACGGCCGGGTCCTCGACGAAGGCCGCTCCCAGCCGGTCCGGGCCCGAGGGGACGAGCGCCACCCGGCGGTCGTAGACCAGCAGGCGGCCGAACGGCTCGTCGAGGACCCTGGTCTGCTCGCCGAGCGCGTTGACCGCCGCGCAGTACTCGGTGGTCGGGCGGTGGGTCCGGGCGCCGGGCTGGTAGAGGGTGCGCAGGGCGACACCGGCGGCGAGGAAGCGGCGGCCCTGCTCCAGGGACTGCTTCAGGAGTTGCGGCGGACGGCCCCCGCCCGGCTGGGCGGCCAGCCGCTCCTCCCGCATCTCGGCCTCGATCTGCACGATCCGGTGGCGGACGTGCACCGCCCGGTCGACGTGGCGCACGACGTCGGCGTGCCCGCGCCGGGCGGCCAGGGAGTCGTAGCCCTCCGCCAGTTCCGCCATCGCGGCCGCGGCCTCGTCGGCCCGGGCCAGCACCCGGGCGCTGTCCTTCCGCAGGTCGGCGGAGAGCCGTTCGGCGACCGTCCGCGGGTTGACCACGTTCAGCAGGCCGTCGAACTCGTAGTGGAAGAGCAGGCCCAGCTCCAGCAGCCGCAGCGCCGCCCCGGCGTCCTGCTCCATCGCCTCGCGGAGCAGCACCCAGCCGCCCTGGGCCAGGATCGACAGGTACAGGGCCTGCTCCCGCCCGGTCAGCAGGTCGGTCACGGCTCCTCCCCGCGCATCAGCCAGCCGAGCTGGACCAGCGTCTCGGCGCCGTGGTGCTCGCGGAGCCGGGCCAGGTGGGCGGCGACGGTGCGCTCGGAGACGCCGAGGCGGGTGGCGACGGCCCGCTGGGTCAGCCCGGCGGCGAGCAGCTCGGTCAGTTCGGCGGGCACCCCGCTCTCGCGGGGCCGGCCGGCCAGGGCCTGCCAGTCGACGGCCTCCGAGCGGGCCCAGTCCCGTTCGAAGCGGTCGACCAGGGTGGCGACCACGGCCGGGTCCTCGACGAAGGCCGCGGCGGTGTGGTCGGCGGCGGCGGGCAGCACCGCCGTCCGGCGGTCGAAGACCAGCAGCCGGGCGTAGGGCTCGTCCAGGACCCGGAGCCGCTCGCCCAGGTCGGTCACCTCGGCCGCGTAGGCGACGGTGGGCGGGTCGGCGAGCGCGCCCGGCTGGTAGAGGGTGCGCAGTTCGATGCCGGCGGCCCGGTGCTTGCGGGTCTGCTCCAGGGACTGCCGGAGGAAGCGGTGCGGCCGGGCGCCGCCGGGCTGGGCGGCGAGGATCTCCTCGCGGCACTCGGATTCGAGCTGCAGGATGCCGTGCCGGATCTGTTCGAGGTCGTGGACGTGGCGCACCACGCTGGAGCGTTCGACCCGGCCGAGGGCCGAGTCGTAGGCCTGGGCCAGCGACTCGTACCGGGTCGGGGCCTCCTCCGCCCGCAGCAGCAGCCCGGCGCCCCGGGTGCGCATCCCCTCGCCGATCCGGGCGCCGACCACCCGCGGGTTGACGGCGGTCAGCGACCTGTCGACGGAGTGGTGCGCCAGCAGCCCGAACTCGATCAGCCGCTGCGTCGCCTGCGGGTCCTGCGCCATCGCCTCGCGGAGCATCACCCGGCCGGCCCGCAGGACGTCGAGGTAGAGGGCCCGTTCGGCGGGCGTGGGCGGTTCAATCACGGGGCTCACCGCCGCGCATCAGCCAGCCGAGCTGGAACAGGGTGTCCGCGCCGTGGCGTTCGCGGAGGCGGGAGATGTGGCCGGCGACGGTGCGTTCGGACAGGCCGAGGCGGGTGGCGACGGCGCGCTGGGTGAGGCCCTGGGCGAGCAGCCGGCCGACCCGGTCGGCGGCGGTGCGGGACGGGGCGTGGTCGAGCATGGCGCGCCAGCTGACGCGTTCGGCGCGGGCCCAGTCGCGTTCGAAGCCGGCCGCGATCATCGCGACGGTGGCCGGGTCGGTGATCACCGCGGCCCGGCTGTGGTCCTCCGCGGCGGAGACCACCGCGACGGCGCGGTCGAAGACCAGGGCGCGCTGGAAGGGCTCGTCGAGCAGGCGGACCTCGCCGCCGGCGGTGGTGAGGGCGTCGGCGTAGTGGATCGCGGCGGGTTCGCCGAGCACGCCGGGGCGGTGCAGGGTACGGATCCGGCAGCCGCGGCCGAGGACCGGGAGCTCCTGCCGCAGCGAGGACTCGAACGCGGCGGCGGCGGGCTGGCCGGGGTCCGCGGTGAGCACCTCCTCCCGGCAGTCGGAGCAGAGCCGGGCGATCCGGCCGCGGATCTGCTGGTGGCCGATCACCTGGACGTCCGCGCCGAGCGGCCGCATCGGCCGGGGCACGCTGTCGTAGGCGTTGATCAGCCGGTCGAAGGCGGCGGGGAGCCCCTCGGCCCGGTCGAGCAGGCGGGCGGCCTCGGCGTTCATCTCGTCGCCGAGGGTCTCGGTGACGAACCGCGGGTCGACGGCCAGGTAGCTCTCGCCCATGCCGTCGCGGACCAGCAGGCCGGTGCGCAGCAGCTCGTCGAGGTCGGTCCGGCGGTCCGCGGGGACGGCGCGGGCGGCGATCCGGCCGCCGGCGTCGAGGACGTCGAGGTAGAGCCGCCGGACGCCCTCGCCGATCGGGGCGGGGGCGGCGGCGGGGGCCGTTGCGGACGGCGGTGCGGGTTCAGTCACGGGGCACTCCGCCGCGCATCAGCCAGCCGAGCTGGAACAGGGTGTCCGCGCCGTGCAGTTCGCGCAGCCGGGAGATGTGGCCGGCGACGGTGCGCTCGGACAGGCCGAGCCGTTCGGCGACGGCGCGCTGGGTGAGGCCCTGGGCGAGCAGCCGGCCGACCCGGTGGACGACGGCGCGGGTGAGGGCGCGGGGGTCGAGGCCCTGCCAGTGGACCTGCTCGGCGCGGGCCCAGTCGCGTTCGAAGCCGGCCGTCAGGTAGGTGATCGCGGCGGGGTCCTCGACGAAGGCGGCGCGGCCGTGGTCGTCGTCGGCGGGTATCACGGCGACCCGCCGGTCGATCACGATCATGCGGAGGAACGGCTCGTCGAGGACCCGCAGTTGGGCGCCGTGCCCGGCCATCGCGGTGGCGTGCCGGACGGCGCTGTCCGCGGTGAGCGCGACCGGCTGGTAGAGGACCCGCATGGTGCCGCCCCGACGCAGCATCAACCTGTCCTGGGACTGGGCGAGTTCGAGGACGGCGGGGGGTCGGAGCCCGGGTTGGGCGCTGAGCAGTTCCAGCCGGCAGTCGGCGACCAGTCCGGCGATCCGCAGCCGGATGTCCTCCTGGCCGTCCACGTAGACGGGCCGCCGGGCCCGGGCGGCGGGCCGGGGGACGGCGTCGTAGGCGCGGGCGAGCGGGTCGAGGGCCCCGGGCAGCCGGTCGGCGTCGAGCAGCAGCCGGGTGGCCCGGGTGCGCAGCTCGCGGCCGAGCCGGGCGACGACGGAGCGCGGGCTGACCGCCACGTAGCAGCCGTCGATCCGGTTGGCGAGGAGCAGGCCGATCGCCACCAGCTGTTCCAGCAGGGCCTGTTGGCGTTCCGGGGAGGTGTCGGGGAGGACGGTCGGGCCGTCGAGGGGAATCCGTCCGCCGGCGGCCAGCACGGCCAGGTAGAGGCGGGCGGCGTCGTCCTCGGGCAGGGTGCCGTCCGGTGCGGGCACCGGTGCGGGTCCTGGCGCCGTGCCGGGGCCCGGATCGGGCGTCCGGTGGTCCGCTGCCACGTCGAGCTCTCCCTGCTCTGTTCCTCCGTCTGCGGATGATGATCCCAGCAGGGTCCCCCGGCTCGACCGCGGGAGTCCCGCACAACGGGCGCGTCCCCCGGGCCGGGTGCCTTGCGGCATCCGGGGCCCGAGGGACCCGCTCGTGTCACGCCAGCGTCAAAGCGCTCTCGGCGAGGCGGAGCAGCAACGCCTCACTGAACCGTGTCGGACCGCCACCACCACACGTGGCGTCCCGGCCGGTGCCCTTTCCCCCGTCGCGCGGATGCGAACGCACCTGTCGCCCCGCACGAAGGACAAGTCGCTACTCGGGCTGCGGCGGCCCGGGACGACTTGGCGTGACTACACCCTCACAGCGCGGCGAACCTCGAACAAGGGCTCTCCGGCTGCAGGTTCCCGCAAGTGCAGGAACCTGCAGCAAACCGCACCGTCCGGTGTCCGGAAATCCGCTTTCCCGGCCTTGCCCCCCTCTCCCGAACAGGCATTCGGTCGATGACGGACGGAACGCCACGACCGGCCGGAATGCCACCGCCCGCGCACGGAATTCCCCACTCCTCCGCCGGATCCACAGATCCGGAATGCTCCGCCGTCGAAGTTCCGGCCGTCCCCCCGGCGAGCCGCCCCGGCAGCCCGCGGCGGCCCGCGGCAGCCCGCGGCGGCCCGCAGCGGCCCCGCCGCCGGGGCGGCCGCGGGCTACAGCAGCCGTCCGGCCCGCAGCCCGGCCGCCGTCCGGACCGCGGCCACCGACCAGGCCGCGAACAGCAGCAGGTAAAGGGCGGCAGCGAGCGCGGTGAATCCGGCGAATCCGGTGTGCCGGGCCAGCGCGGTGGCGCCGGTGACCAGGGTGCCGACCGGGAAGGTGAAGGCCCACCAGGTCATCGCGAACGGCATTTCCGCCCGCAGCGCCCGCAGATTGGCGGCCACCGCGACGGCCAGCCAGAGCAGCGCGAACCCCATCACGGCGACGCCGTACACCTCGGCCAGGCCGCGGGCGGCGGCCGCCGCGCCGGGGCCGGCCCCGGGCAGCGCGAGCGGCAGCGCGTCGGCGAACTGGTGCACGGCGGTGGTGGACTGGCCGAGCGGGCCGAGCACCAGGAACAGCGAGGGGGTCAGCACCAGGGCGGGCAGCCGGGTGTGCAGCAGGCCGCCGAACACCACCGGGAGCAGCGCCAGGGTGGCCAGCAGGCTGGCGCCGAACATCGCCACGCAGCCGTACAGCAGGGCCTGCCGGGCCGTGCCCTCGGGCAGGTGCGGCAGCAGGGCGGGGCCGAGCGCCGCGGAGACCATCGGGGCGACCACCGGGAGCAGCCAGGTCGGGTTGGCCTCCAGCACGGACAGCCGGTGCCGGGTGACCATCAGGTAGGGCAGCCCGGCCGCGACCGCCAGGGCGTACCCGGTGCCGACGGTCCACAGCAGCAGGTCGAGCGCCAGTCCGGCCCGCTCGCCGAGCACCGGTCCGCCGACGGTCAGCGCGCCGTACCCGACGGCCAGCAGCGCCATCGGGGGGCAGCCGTAGAAGACGGCGGCGGCCGGGTCCTCCAGCAGGGTGCGGCGGGCCTGCCCGCGGTGCCTGGTCAGGTGCACCGCGCGGGCCGCCAGCAGCACGGCGAGCAGCACCAGCGACAGCGTCCACACCGCCTCGGCGAGCACCGCCCGCCCGGGCAGGTCGACCGGCAGCGCGGCGGCGGCGTTGCCGGTGATCGCGGTGCCCATCACGACGGCGTACCAGTTGGGGCCGAGCCGGGCGAGGTCGAGGGTCCGCAGACGGGCGCGGGGGGCGGTGAGGGTGGCCATGGCTCCACCGTCGCCCGGCGGGCGGGGCGGCGGTAGCGGCCCCGCCACTATGGGGGCATAGCCTGGGCCTATGGCTCTCTCCCCGCACGTCCCGGAACTCGGCGCTCTGGAGCTGCTGCTCGCGGTGGCCCGGCTGGGCAGCGTCGGCCGGGCCGCCGCCGAACTGGGCGTCAGCCAGCCCGCCGCCAGCGCCCGGATCAAGGGCATGGAGCGGCAGATCGGCGTCCCGCTGCTGGAGCGCTCGCCGCGCGGCTCCCGCCCCACCGAGGCGGGCCGGCTGGTGGTCGAGTGGGCCCGGCAGGTGGTGGAGGCCGCCCAGGCGCTGGACGCCGGGATCGACGCGCTGCGCGGCCGCCGGGACGCCCGGCTGCGGGTGGTGGCCAGCCTGACCGTCGCCGAGTACCTGATGCCCGGCTGGCTGCTGGCCCTGCACGAGGCCAGCCCCGGCACCGCGGTGACGCTGCGCACCGCGAACTCCAAGGACGTCGCCGCCCAGGTGCTGGCGGGCGAGGCCGACCTGGGCTTCGTCGAGGGCACCTCCACCCCGCCGGGCCTGTCCGGCGCGGTGGTGGCCGCCGACCGGCTGGTGGTGGTGGTCTCCCCCGAGCACCGCTGGGCCCGCCGCCGCGCCCCGGTGACCGGGGCCGAGCTGGCCGCCACCCCGCTGGTGCTGCGCGAGGTCGGCTCCGGCACCCGGGAGGTGCTGGAGGAGGCGCTGGCCCCGTACGGCGGCCCGGCCGCGCCGCGGCTGGAGCTGGCCTCCTCGACGGCGCTGAAGGCGGCGGCGATGACCGGTGCCGACCCGGTCTGCCTGAGCGAGCTGGCCGTCACCGAGGAGCTGGCCACCCGCCGGCTGGTCGCGGTGCCGCTGGACGGCCTGTCGCTGCAGCGCCCGCTGCGCGCGGTCTGGCCGGCCGGCCAGCGTCCGGCGGGCCCGGCCCGGGAGCTGCTGGGGCTGACCCGCGGGACCCGTTCCGCAGCGTTCACCAAAAGTTGAGCGGAATAGACTCAACTTAGTGCATGCTGTAGGAAGCAGAACCGATCGAACCCGAGGAGAGGGGTACGCCAGCAGTGGACGCCAGTAAGTTCACCAGCAAGACGCAGGAGGCACTGTCCTCCGCCATCCGGCAGGCCGGCGCCGCGGGGAACCCGGACGTCAAGCCGGTGCACATCCTGCTGGCCCTGCTCGAGCAGCCGGAGGGCCTGGCCCGCCCGCTGCTGCGGGCCACCGGGGCGGACGCCGCGCCGATCGCCGCCGCCGCCCGCCGGCAGGCCGCCGCGCTGCCCGCCGCGCAGGGCTCCACGGTCGCCGCCCCGCAGCTGGCCCGCGACACCCTCGCGGTGCTGGAGGAGGCCGGCGAGCGCGCCGCCGACCTGGACGACCAGTACGTCTCCACCGAGCACCTGCTGGTCGGCCTGGCCGCCGCGGGCGGGCCGGTGGCCGACCTGCTGCAGCAGCACGGCGCCACTCCGAAGGCCCTGCTCGCGGCGTTCAAGGACGTCCGGGGCAGCGCCCGGGTCACCTCGCAGGACCCGGAGGGCACCTACAAGGCGCTGGAGAAGTACGGCTCCGACCTCACCCAGGCCGCCCGGGACGGCAAGCTCGACCCGGTGATCGGCCGGGACCAGGAGATCCGCCGGGTGGTGCAGGTGCTGTCCCGCCGCACCAAGAACAACCCGGTGCTGATCGGCGAGCCCGGCGTCGGCAAGACCGCCGTGGTCGAGGGCCTGGCCCAGCGGATCGTCGCGGGCGACGTCCCCGAGTCGCTGCGCGGCAAGCGCCTGGTCTCGCTCGACCTGGCGGCGATGGTGGCCGGCGCGAAGTACCGCGGCGAGTTCGAGGAGCGGCTGAAGGCCGTCCTGAACGACATCAAGGACTCCGACGGCCAGGTCATCACCTTCATCGACGAGCTGCACACCATGGTCGGCGCGGGCGCCGGCGGCGACTCCGCGATGGACGCGGGCAACATGCTCAAGCCGATGCTGGCCCGCGGCGAGCTGCGGATGGTCGGCGCCACCACGCTGGACGAGTACCGCGAGCGGATCGAGAAGGACCCGGCCCTGGAGCGCCGCTTCCAGCAGGTCCTGGTCGGCGAGCCCACCGTCGAGGACACCATCGCCATCCTGCGCGGCCTCAAGGGCCGCTACGAGGCGCACCACAAGGTGGAGATCACCGACGCCGCGCTGGTCGCCGCCGCCACCCTGTCCCACCGGTACATCACCTCCCGCTTCCTGCCGGACAAGGCCATCGACCTGGTCGACGAGTCCGCCTCCCGGCTCCGGATGGAGATCGACTCCTCCCCGGTCGAGATCGACGAGCTGCAGCGCTCCGTCGACCGGCTGCGGATGGAGGAGCTGGCGCTGGAGAAGGAGTCCGACCCGGCCTCGGTCGAGCGGCTCGGCAAGCTCCGCCGCGACCTCGCCGACAAGCAGGAGCAGCTCAGCACCCTCAACGCCCGCTGGGAGCAGGAGAAGAAGTCGCTGAACCGGGTCGGCGAGCTCAAGGAGCGCCTCGACGACCTGCGCGGCGCCCTCGACCGGGCCCAGCGGGACGGCGACTTCGAGCGCGCCTCCAAGCTGATGTACGCCGAGATCCCGTCCGCCGAGCGGGAGTTGACGGAGGCCCAGGACCGGGCCGCCGACGAGCCGAACACCACCATGGTCAAGGAGCAGGTCGGCCCGGACGACGTGGCCGACGTGGTCTCGTCCTGGACGGGCATCCCGGCCGGCCGGCTGCTGGAGGGCGAGAGCGCCAAGCTGCTGCGGATGGAGGACGAGCTGGGCCGGCGCCTGATCGGCCAGCGGACGGCCGTCCAGGCCGTCTCGGACGCGGTGCGCCGCACCCGCTCCGGCATCGCCGACCCGGACCGTCCGACCGGCTCGTTCCTGTTCCTCGGCCCGACCGGCGTCGGCAAGACCGAACTCGCCAAGGCGCTCGCGGACTTCCTGTTCGACGACGAGCGGGCGATGGTCCGGATCGACATGAGCGAGTACGGCGAGAAGCACTCGGTCTCCCGCCTGGTCGGCGCCCCGCCCGGGTACGTCGGCTACGAGGAGGGCGGCCAGCTCACCGAGGCGGTCCGCCGCCGCCCGTACAGCGTCGTGCTGCTGGACGAGGTGGAGAAGGCCCACCCCGAGGTCTTCGACGTGCTGCTGCAGGTCCTCGACGACGGTCGCCTGACGGACGGTCAGGGCCGCACCGTGGACTTCCGCAACGTGATCCTGATCCTCACCTCCAACCTGGGCTCGCAGTACCTGGTGGACCGCGCCACCCCCGAGGAGCGCAAGAAGGAACTGGTGCTGGAGACCGTCCGGCAGTCCTTCAAGCCCGAGTTCCTCAACCGGCTGGACGACATCGTGGTGTTCGACCCGCTGGGCACCGAGGAGCTCAGCCGGATCGTCGACCTCCAGATCGACGCGCTCTCCCGCCGGCTGCGCGACCGCCGGCTGACCCTGGAGGTCACCCCGGCCGCCCGCGAGTGGCTCTCGCTCACCGGCTACGACCCGGCGTACGGCGCCCGGCCGCTGCGCCGGCTGGTGCAGTCCGCGATCGGCGACCAACTGGCCAAGGAGATCCTCTCCGGCCGGGTGCACGACGGCGAGACGGTGCTGGTCGACCGGGACGACTCGGGCGACCGGCTGACGGTCGGGTCGGGGCCCTCGCTGTCGAAGTGAACCGCCGGGCGGGCGGGACCGGCTCCGGTTCCGCCCGCCCCGCGCCACCTGCGCCGACGCCCCGGACCCCACCCGTCGCGGAGAGCCGCCCGCGCACCGGGGTGCACCCTGTGCCCCGGGCCCCGAATGAGGCAGGATGGTGCCCAGGAAAGGCGGCCCCCCACCGGCGGCCAACCTTGCGCACCGTGAAAGGGACACCCCCGTGAGCATCGACCCGTCGTCCATCCCGTCCTTCGGCCTGCCGCAGGGCGGCGGCCAGCCCGGCGGCGCTCCGGCCGGGCCCCCGCCGGTGATCGTCCCGGACCAGAACCTGGTCGGCCAGCTGCTCGACCAGATGCAGCTCAAGCACGTGGTGGACGAGGAGGGCGACCTCACCGCCCCCTGGGAGAACTTCCGCGTCTACTACATGTTCCGCGGCGACCAGAAGGAGCTGTTCGCGGTCCGCGCCTTCTACGACCGCCCGTTCCCGCTGGAGCGCAAGCCCGAGGTGCTCGCGCTGATCGACGAGTGGAACCGCGAGACCCTCTGGCCCAAGGTCTACACCCACACCCACGACGACGGCGTGGTCCGCCTGATCGGCGAGTCCCAGATGATCGTCGGCAGCGGCGTGAACCTGGAGTACTTCGTCGGCACCACCGCCAACTGGACGCAGGCCGCCGTCGGCTTCGAGCAGTGGATGGTCGAGCGCCTCGGCGAGGGCGAGGACGAGCCCGCCGAGGGCGACGCCGCCACCACCGAGGAGAACCCGGCCGACGAGGCCTGAGCCCCTCCCCCGCACCCCGAACGGGCCCGCCACCGGAAAGTGGCGGGCCCGTTCCGCGTCCACCCCCTACGATCGGCGGCACGCGCGACGTTCCGGGGGGAAAGAACCATGGCCGTGGAGATCGACCTGGCACCGGCCAGGAGCCTCGACCTGGCCGAGCGGGACGGGTGGCTCGCCGACGTGGGCAACGACGCCTTCCTGCGGGCCGCGCTGGGCCCGGAGTACACGCTCCACCACCGGTCCACCGACCGGCTGCTCGGCCACCCGGACGAGACCGTCTCCGGGGAGAGCCTGCTGCTGCGGGCGCTGCACCGGTGCTTCTGCGCGCACCTGCCGCTCAGCCTCGGACCCGACCTGCTCTGGTACCTGGTGGTGCACGAGGTCGCCACCCACGTCCGGCTGAACGCCGAGACCTGCGCCGGGATGTTCACCCGCACCCCGGGCACCGTGCGGACCCTCACCGTCGTGGACGACCTGCTGCTCGCCGACGGCGACTGGCAGCGCTCGCTGCGGCTGGTCGAACCGGTGCTGCGGGCGGAACTGGGCGCGGACACCACCGACCTGTTCGGCCCGGTCTTCTCCACCACCGGGCCGGTGGAGGCCGCCGTCCCGCTGGTCGCCCTGATGGACACCGTCAGCCCGTACTACGAGTTCCGCTGGGTCTCGCTCTGCGGCATCCCGCGCGTCCGGCTGGAGGGCACCGCCGGGGACTGGCGGCTGCTGGCCGACCGGGCCGAGGCCCTGGTCGGGCGCTTCGACGGCCTGCGCGGCTGGCTGGACGGGCTGCGGCCGGTGCTGGCCGAGATCGCCGCGACCGCCGCGGGCGGGCCGGTCGACGAGGAGTTCTGGCGGTCGGTCTACCAGTGGAAGTCGTCCTCCGGCGGCTCCGTGGTGACCGGCTGGATCACCGCCTTCTTCGCGCACCGCTACGGCGACGGGACCGTCGAACCGGCCCTCGGCGACGGGATCGGGGACGAGCAGTTCCCCGGCCACCTGTCGGTCGTCCCCTTCGGGTGGCGGACCCCGGGCGCGGACCGCCGGATGGCGTTCGCCGGCGGCGTCCTGGGCATCGAACGGGACGGCGACTGGGTCCGCCCCCGGCTCGGCGTGGCCGTCCTCGAACGCACCCCCCTGCCCGCCGACGGGGAGTGGACCGCCGCCGACGCCGACGCCTTCACCGGCCGCACCGACGCCGTCCTGCACCCGCCGGGCGCGGTGACCGCCGTCTCCGCCGAGGGGGACCCGCTGCCGCCGGGCCGCGCCTTCGTCTTCGGCGACATGGCCGCGCTCCGCGACGCCGACGAGGGCTACGCCGTCCTGGAGGCGGGCGGCCGCTGGTACCCGGCGGTGTTCATCGACCCGGAGTTCCTCGCGGTCGGCTCCACCGGCACCGACCTGGCCACCGCGCTCCGGTCGATCCCCCGGCACCGAGCCACCGGCGGGCCCTTGGCCGGCGGCGGCGGACCCTTGGATGATGGCCCCACCCGACACCGCTGAGGAGCCACGATGAGCACGAGGCCGCTGCTGAACCGCAGCCTGGCAGGCATGGGCACGACGATCTTCGCGGAGATGTCGGCGCTGGCCACCGCCACCGGTTCGATCAACCTCGGGCAGGGCTTCCCGGACACCGACGGGCCGCGCGGGATCGCCGAGGCCGCCGCCCGCGCCGTGCTGGAGGGCCGGGGCAACCAGTACCCGCCCGGCCCCGGCATCCCCGAGTTGCGGCAGGCCGTCGCCGAACACCAGTCCCGTTTCTACGGGTTGGCCTACGACCCCGACACCGAGGTACTGGTCACCGCCGGCGCCACCGAGGCGCTCGCCGCCGCGCTGCTGGCCCTGCTGGAGCCCGGCGACGAGGTGATCGCCTTCGAACCCTTCTACGACTCGTACGCCGCCTGCATCGCCATGGCTGGCGCCACCCGCGTCCCACTGACGCTCCGTCAGCCGTCCTTCCGCCCCGACCTGGACGAGCTGCGCTCGCTGATCACCCCGCGCACCCGGCTGCTGCTGGTCAACACCCCGCACAACCCGACCGGCACCGTCCTCACCCCCGGAGAACTCGCGACGATCGCCGAACTCGCGATCGAGCACGACCTGCTGGTGATCACCGACGAGGTCTACGAGCACCTGGTCTTCGCCGGCGCCCACCACCCGCTGGCCGCCCTCCCCGGCATGCGCGAGCGCACCGTCTCGATCTCCTCCGCGGGCAAGACCTTCTCCTTCACCGGGTGGAAGGTCGGCTGGGTCACCGCGAGCGCGGCCCTGGTCTCGGCCGTCCGCACCGCCAAGCAGTACCTGACCTACGTCAGCGCGGGCCCGTTCCAGTACGCCGTCGCCGAGGCACTGCGCCTCCCGGACGACTACTTCGCGGGGTTCCGCGCCGACATGCTCCGCAAGCGGGACCTGCTCGCCGACGGGCTGGCGGCGGCCGGCTTCGAGGTCTTCCGGCCGGAGGGCACCTACTTCGTCACCACCGACATCACCCCGCTCGGCGAGAAGGACGGCGTCGGGTTCTGCCGCTCCCTCCCCGAGCGCTGCGGCGTCGTCGCGATCCCCAACGCCGTCTTCTACGACGACGCCGAGGCCGGGCGCAGCCTGGTCCGGTTCGCCTTCTGCAAGCGGGACGAGGTGCTGCGGGAGGCGGTAGCGCGACTTCAGCGGCTCTGACTGACCGCAGGCGGACGCAGACAGCTACCTCGGCGGCTCCGCTACGCTCTGCGCTCGGCCGACGTGACGGGGCCAGCTCAGCTTCTGACCGGTCGCGATGGCGCAGGCAGCCGCGGTCCAGATCCGGGCGAGCTCCATCCCATCGGCTCTGCGATCAGCAGGGCACAGCAGAGCGATGATCCCGATGAGACCTGCGAACAGGACCAGCAACACCGCAGGAACGGCTCGCAGAGGTAGGGCTAAGGCACGGGCGAAGGACGATGCTTCGATCATGCGCTCACCCAGCCAGAGCGGGGCTGGCCCCGAACTCGGCGACCCAGGCTCGGGCCACGTCCCCCTTGGCGCTGATCAAGATGTCGGTGTAGCTGGGCCCGCCAAGAACTGAGGGCTCCAGCTCGTGCCATGCGCTCTCAGATACAGCCAGTACCAGGACAGATGCACTGGCGCTCAGCGCTGTCCGCAGTTCGGGGCCGTCGAGCAAGCGGAAAGCGTGGCTGACGTGTCGGCCGACATAGCCGTGGTCGTCTCGGAAGACGTCGCCGCTGTGCAAGGCCGCGCGCAGCCGGATCTCGGCATCTGCACGCGCGGTGCCGTTGTATTCGTAGATGGCGGTGGTCAGCGCCGGAACAACCGTGCAGGCCAGGGTATGGAGACCCGCGGAGTCGTCGATCACGGCCATGATGCCGTCACCACGGTCAAGCAGGTCGTAGCTCTCCGCCTTCAGGCCGCCGACGGCCAAGGAGCGACCAAGCGTCTCGTACAGAGCCCGTCGCATCGCAAGGCAGGCAATATCCGTACGGCCTTGGTTGAACCCTGCGATGTCCAGGCCGAAGAAGATCTTGCGCGCGTGCTCGATCAAGCGACCGCACCCCCGAGAGTGGTATTCCTCAGCGCTCCGATTGAGTCAGAATACCACTATGGCTGTCAGTCAACGGCTTTTGACCGCAACGCCTCCAGATCCTGGATGACGATCTGCCGCCGCTCCGTGGTGACGATGCCCTCATCCCGCAGCAGCCGCAGAGTTCTCACGATCGCCTCGCGGGATGCGCCGGCCCACCCGGCCAACTCCTGCTGGGAAAGGGGTAGTCGCACGACGTCGGCCGCCTCGTCGACCACTCCGATCTGCGGTGCCAGGGCTACTAGTCGCGCAGCGACCCGTTGGGCAACGGTATGGGTGGCCAGCTCCACTCGGCCTTGGTCGGCCTCCCGGAGCCGCTCGGCCACGATCCCGAGTACAGCGGCAGCCGCCTCAGGGTGCTTGCTCACCAGGGCACGGAAGTCCTCAGCAGAGACGGCCAGGGCCATTACATCGGTCAATGCGATCACCGAGGCCGATCTCGGCGTGCCATTGAGGGCAGCCTGCTCACCGATGATCTCCGGCGCTTCCCGCAGGCCGAGGACGATCTCGGTGTCATCCGCGTCCCTGATCACCACCTTGGCGGTCCCGGTACGTAGCATCACCACATGGTTGGAGAGGTCGCCCTCCTGAATGATCGTCTGGCCGACACGGAACCAGACCGTGGAGCCAATGCCTTCCGCCGCAACCAGGCGGTCCAGGCGTGCGGCCTTCGAGAGGGCGCTCGCATCAGACATGGGTACTTCCTTCTGGGCTTGGGCAGGCTCGCCCACAACGTAGAACACTTTCATCTGGCTCGGTATGACAGGCGCTCAGCTCGGCACCCTTGCCTCTTCAGCACGTGTCAAAGCATGAGGGGGCTTGCGCAGCCTGGCGCGGCGAACACGGGCGAGAATCTTGACGGCACCCAGGTTGCAGCAGCGGAAGCGAGCCGCTGTCACCCAACGGGGACCTCGCAGCATTCACCGCCGCCCTTACGCGGGCGGCGCCCCTGGTGGCGACTGCAGCTCTGCGGTTGTTCTTCATGGGCCGCTCACCAAGGCCCGCGCAGGGGTGGCAGATGCCGGGGCGGGGAACGGGGTCGTGGCAGCGGGCGCACTCGGCATACCGGGCGGCGGCTGGGCGTACGGGCGTCTGGACAGGTGGCATCTTGCGCTCAAGTCGGTTGCGGAGCACGGCTGCCGGGGAGTGCAGTGGGGCGGGCAGGCCAGGAAGCAGGGCGCGGGCGAGGTCGGCGGGGGTAGTGCCACGGTCCAGCCACTGGGCAACCAGGGGTGCGAGTTGCTCGACTTCGGCCTGTCCGAGGTGTAGGCGGGGTTCGGGGCGGATCGCCTGGAACAGTGCCGCGGCCGCCTTGCGGAGTCGCTCGTCCGGTACTGCCGGGACTTCCTTGGCGGCCCGTTGGCCACTGTTCCGCCCTTGCGGCTGCACCTGCGGCTCGGCAGCCTGCTCGATAGGGAGGGAGGGTTCTTTGTACCGCTCCTTTGAAAGGGCGTCAGGAACGCCGGTGGTCGATTCACCGGAGGCCGGGCGGATGGCAACCGGTGGCGGCAGGAGCTGCGGGGTGTCGTAGACGTGGGCCTCACTGACGATGGTGCCGTCGGGCATCCGGATCTTCTCGACCCGGTAGAAGCCGGCGGCCGTCAGCTCCTTGAGTGCCTTGCGGATCGCTCCGCGGCCCTGCGGGCTGGTGTCGGCCATGTGCTGGCCGTCCTCGCGCCAGCCGTCGGGGCGGGAGAGGAGGTCCGCGAGCAGGCCACGGGCGGTGTAGGACAGCTGCCGGTACTGCAGCATCGCGTTGGGCAGCACGGTGAAACAGCGCGCGTGGGCGCTACGATGAACACGCATCGGGAGTTATGGCTCCTGTTGCCGGACCCCGGAGCGTTGGCGCGCTGCCGGGGTCGCCTGTTTTCGGTTGGAGCACGGAACGTAGCACAGAGCCGGCCCCGCCCGGGACCGCAGAGCGGTCCCGGGCGGGGCGGTCAACTGCTTGAGCAGCGACGGGGCTTCGACCGCGCTCTCGGAAAATGATCAGCGCCGGTTCCTGTCGACCCCAACGGAAACGGCCTGCCATTCGTGTGGGCAGATGGGGGCGGGCAGGGCCGGGTATCCGGGACTCTCCCCAGCGGAGAGTGGTCCCCGCACGGCTATTGCGCCGGTCGGAGCCGCGTCCTGAACAAGGGGGCGAGCGGAACGTGCTGCGCCCGTCGCCGACCTCGACTCCTCATCGCCTCCGGCACGACAGCTCTGGCGACCGCCGACCCCGAACGACGTCGCCCGGCCCGGGAGGGCGGTCGGGGTGCGGGGCCGGGGCGGCCGCGGCGAGGGGCGCGGGGTGTGCTCTGTGCGCTCCCGGCGTGCACGGCGCAGAAGACCGGCGCACGGTAGCTCGCCGAACAGAGTGCAACTCGGGACCGATCACACCCAGTCGGACACAAACCCCAGAACGGTGAATGCAGGCCAAACATGGGTAAATCCCTGACGGACCCGGAGGATTCGTGCTTCTCTGCTGCTGAATCTCCAGCCGGAATCCTTCCTTCCACGGTCGGCCGCGCCCCGGATCGGACAGTCTCGAACAGCCTCACGCCCGAGGCGCGGACTCCGACCGCAGGGGGCGCGCACGGAGCTGAAACGCGGAGCCGAGCATGCTCACCACCTTGCAGACCTCCTACACGGACACCCGCGCCGGCGACCTGGCCTGGCAGCTGGGCGGCGAACCGCTGCCCGCGCTGGCCGTCCGCGACCTCAGACTGGACGACGGCCCCGACCGGTCGGACGGCGTCCGGGGCACCCTCCAGCTGCGCCTGCTCGGGGCCTCGCACCAGGTGATCCTGGCGGCCGGCCCCGGCGACTGCCTGGAGACGGTGGCCTGCCTGCCCGGCCGCCGCACCCCGCTGCCCGCCCGGGTCGCCGAGCAGGTGGCCGGCTGGGAGTACGAGTTCGCCGCCCGGATCGAGGAGCTGCCGCCGCACGTCTTCGCGGCCCGCGCCCAGGAGCTGCTGGCCCTGGTCGAGGGGCACCCGCGCGCGCTGGCCGGCATCTTCCCCGGCGACCCGAGCGCCTTCACCGCCCTGGTCGCGCACTGCGAGGAGCGCCGGGTGCACTGGCGGACCTGGCACGCCTACCCCCAGGAGGGCCGGCTGGTCTGCACCCGCTCCTCGCTCTCGCTGCGCACCCCCGTCGGGGCCTCGGTGGGCGCCGACGGCCACGCTCCCGCCCACGTCGGCGGCCCGGACGGACCGCAGGCCGGGTGGTGACCGGGCGTCAACCGGGCGCCCGAACCTGTCCCTCGGATGGGTGCAGCCAGCCCCCCGGGCTCTCGCCTAGCGTTCATTCATGATCAACCACCCGGTCGGACGGCCCGCGCAGCCGGGTCCGGACGCCACCGCACCCCCGCCCGCGGCCGATCCCCGGCCCGCCGCCCCCCGCGCCGCGGGCCCCGGCGGAGCGGTCCGGGTCGGCGGCGCCGTACCGCCGGCCCTCCCCGCCCGCCCGGCCCGGATCCTGGTGCTGCTGGCCGCGTTCGTCTGCGCGGCCTGCGGCCTGGTGTACGAACTGGAACTGGTCGCCCTGGGCGGCTACCTGCTGGGCGACTCGGTCACCCAGACCTCCGTGGTGCTGTCGGTGATGGTCTTCGCCATGGGCGTCGGCTCGCTGCTCGCCAAGGGGCTGACCCGCCGCCCCGCCACCTCCTTCGCCCTGGTCGAGTACGCGCTGTCGCTGGTCGGCGGCCTCTCCGCGCTCGCCCTGTACTGCGGCTGGTCCTGGCTGCACCGCCCGCAGGCCACCGCGGTGCTGCTGATCGCCACCACCGTGCTGATCGGCCTGCTGATCGGCGCGGAGATCCCGCTGCTGATGACCCTGATCCAGCGCATCCGCCGGGAGCACGCCGGGCGCGCCGTCGCCGACCTGTTCGCCGCCGACTACGTGGGCGCGCTGATCGGCGGGCTGGCCTTCCCGTTCGTCCTGCTGCCCGCCCTCGGCCAGGCCGCCGGGGCGCTGGTCACCGGGGCGGTCAACGCGGTGGCCGGCGCCGTGGTGGTGCTCTGGCTGTTCCGCTCGGAGCCCACCCCGCGGACCCGGCTGCTGCTGTGGACCGGCTGCGGCCTGGTACTGGCCGTGCTGGCGCTGGCCGCCGCCTGCACCGGCGCGATCGAGCGCGCCGCCCGGCACGCCCTGTACGGCGGGCCGATCCGGTTCGCCGCGCAGAGCCGCTACCAGGAGATCGTCCTCACCGGCGACGGGCCGGACGCCTCCCGGGTCCCGGCCCAGCGCACCCCGCCGCCGCTCGAACTCTTCCTCGACGGGCGGCTCGCGGTCTGCGGCGCCGACGAGTACCGCGAGCACGAGGCGCTGGTGCGCCCCGCGCTGGCCGCCGGGCCGAGCGGCCGGGTGCTGGTGCTCGGCGGCGACGGCCTGGCCCTGCGCGAGGTGCTGCGGCACCCGTCGGTGCGCAGCGTGCTGGTGGTCGAGCGCGACCCGGCGCTCCCCGCACTGGCCCGCCGGGACGCCGCGTACGCCGCGCTCACCGAGCACGCCTGGGACGACTCGCGGGTGCGACTGGTGACCGCCGAGCCGATGGGCTGGCTGCGCGGGTCCGGCGGGCAGTTCGACGTGATCGTCTCCGACCTGGACGGGGAGGCGTCCGGCGGCAGGTACCGCTCCGCGGAGTTCTACGGCCTGGCCGCCCGGCGGCTCGCCCCGGAGGGCCGGCTCGCGGTCCGCGGCGGCGCCCCGCAGGGCGACCTGTGGACCGCCGCGGCCGGGCTGGCCGCCGTCGGCCTGGACACCGTCCCGTACCAGGGCGGCACCCCGGGTGGAGGTCCGGCCGAGGGCTGCGGCCGCCCCACCCCCGCCGAGGCGTTCCTGCTCGCCGCCCGCCGTCCCCCCACCCTGGGCCTGGCCGCGGACGCCCCCGCCCCGCGCTCCCTGACCGTCCCCGCCCTGCGCGCCACCGCCGTCCGCCTCTCCGCCGCCCGGCCGGACCCGCTCCCCGGCCCGCACACCCTGCTCGGGCCCTGACCCCGCCGCGCCCGGATTCCGCTCCCTCCGCCGAACCCCCGTCCCTCGTACGCCCGTTCGCGCAATGGTCGGCCCGGCTTCGCGTGGAGGGCTCGGCACGGCGGCGGGCGGTCGGTAGGCTCGCCGGTATGGAGCATGAGGTTGTCGTCCCGGTGCCCGCCGAGGTGGTCAGGGAGGCGCTGGTGGACCGCGAGCTGGTGGCGCGCTGCGTGCCGGGGCTGAGCTCGGTCGCGTCCACGTCCGCCCCCGCGGCCGCGGACAGCCGGCTCCGGCTCCGGGTGTCCGGCTCCACGATCACCTTCGCCGGCCGGCTCGCGGTGGACGGCTGGCGCGGGGACGCGCTCGTCCTGCGGCTGAGCGGCGAGGAGATCCGCGGCGCCGCCCCGGTCACCGCCGAGCTGCGGATCACCCTGCGGGAGCGGCCGGGCGAGACCGCGATCCGCTTCAGCACCGGCCTGACGGCCGCGGGCCGGCTCGCGGGCTTCGAGGACGCGGTGCTGGAGTCGACCGGCCGTCGGCTGATCGACCGGGCGGTGGCGGCGCTGGTCGCCGAGCTGTCCGGGCCGGAGGACGGGGACGGCGCCGAGGACGGCGACGCCGAGGGCGCGACCGTGGTGTTCCTGGACGACCGGGCCCAGGGCCAGGACCTGGACGACGACCTGTCCGACCTGATCTCGTTCAGCGAGGACGAGCTGCCCGAGCCGGTGCCGACGGCGCCGCACCCGGAGTCGCCGTTCGGGCCGGAGACCGTGCCGGTGCGGCGCAGCATCGTCGGCCGCTCGGCCGAGGAGGTCGACCACGCCCCGCCGCAGGGCCGGTACGCGCCGGCCCCGCCGGCCCACAGCGCGCGGGCCCGGGCGGCCTCCCGCTGGGGCGGCGCGGAGCCGACGCTGCTGTCCGGCGCGGGCGGCGAGCGCAGCGCGCTGCCGTGGATGATCGGCGGCGGGGTGGCGCTGATCGGCGGCGCGGTGGTGCTGGTCCGGGCCCTGCGTCGGCGCTAGGCCGTAGTGGGTACCCACTAAACTGGCTGCTCATGAGCAACGACCGCGACGCCCTGCTGGCGCAGATCAAGGACAAGGCCGTCGTGCACGGCAAGGTCACCCTCTCCTCCGGCCTGGAGGCCGACTACTACGTCGACCTGCGCCGGATCACGCTGGACGCCGAGGCGGCCCCGCTGGTCGGCAAGGTGATGCTGGACGCCGCCGCGGACCTGGAGTTCGACGCGGTGGGCGGCCTGACCCTGGGCGCCGACCCGGTGGCCGCGGCGATGCTGCACGCGGCCGCGGCCCGCGGCCGGAAGCTGGACGCGTTCGTGGTCCGCAAGGCGGGCAAGGCGCACGGCCTGCAGCGCCGGATCGAGGGCCCGGACGTGAAGGGCCGCCGGGTGCTGGCGGTGGAGGACACCTCGACCACCGGCGGTTCGGTGCTGACGGCCGTCGAGGCGCTCCGCGAGGCGGGCGCCGAGGTGGTCGGCGTCGCGGTGATCGTGGAGCGCGGCGCGGCCCCGGCGATCGCCGGGGCCGGCCTGCCGTACGTCACCGCGTACACCCTGGACGACCTGGGCCTGTGAGGCCCGGCGGCGCCGAACGCCGGAGGCCCCGATCACCGAGGTGATCGGGGCCTCCGGCGTTCGCGGCGCGAACGTCAGTGCTTGCGGTGGCGGCCGCCGCCGACCGGCTCGCCCTCCTCGGCCTCGGCGGTGCCGGCGGCCGCGGCCTTCTTCTTCTTCCGCTCGCGGAGCACCTCGACGAAGATCGGGGAGACCGAGATCAGGATGATCAGCGCCATCGCGGGCAGCAGGTACTTGTCGATCACCGGGGCGAGCTGGTCGCCGGTGAAGTAGCCGATCAGCAGCATCGACTCGGTCCACAGCACGGCGCCGACGACGTTCCAGACGAAGAAGGTCTTCGCGGGCATCTGCAGGGTGCCGGCGACCGGGTTCAGGAAGGTCCGGACGATCGGGATGAAGCGGGCCATCACCACGGCCTTGGCGGGGCCGAACTTCTCGAAGTACTCCTCGGCCTTCTCCACGTACTCGGGCCGGAAGATCTTCGAGTTCGGCTTGTCGAACATCCGCGGGCCGACCTTGCGGCCGAGCAGGTGTCCGAGCTGGGCGCCGGCGATGGCGCACAGCGGGGCGCCGATCAACAGCACGGCGATGTTCATCTGGGAGCCCTCGCCGAGCACCTTGGCGGCGGCGCCGGAGGCGGCGACGCCGGCCAGGATCAGCAGCGAGTCACCGGGGAAGAAGAACCCGACCAGCAGGCCGGTCTCGGCGAAGATGATCGCCAGCAGCCCGATGGCGCCGACGGAGGCGACGAGCGACTTGGCGTCGAGGACGTTGACGGCGAGCTGGAGGTGTTGTTCCACGGGCGCAGGATAGCCCGTACTGCTTTGCGAAGCCTTAACAGCGGCCCCCGGCGGGATCGGTCGAGGGGGTGTCGAGGGGGTGCCGTCCCAAGTGGCGGGCCGCTGGGTGTGTCCGTGGGGCGAGTCTGGGAGGATGGCCGAGGTGTCCGGCCCGCGGTCGAGCTGCCACCCTCTCGCTCGTACCGCATCGATGTCGTGAACCACAGGCGTATCGAGCCTTCGGACAGCGTCGTCCGATCGCCCCACACCGACAGGAGCGGATTCGCATGCCCATCGCAACTCCCGAGGCCTACAACGAGATGCTCGACCGGGCCAAGGCGGGCAAGTTCGCCTACCCGGCCATCAACGTCACCTCGACGCAGACCCTGCACGCCGCGCTGCGCGGCTTCGCCGAGGCCGAGAGCGACGGCATCATCCAGATCTCCACGGGTGGTGCGGAGTTCCTGGGTGGCCAGTACAACAAGGACATGGTGACCGGCGCGGTCGCGCTGGCCGAGTTCGCGCACATCGTCGCGGCCAAGTACGACATCACCGTGGCGCTGCACACCGACCACTGCCCGAAGGACAAGCTGGACGGCTACGTCCGCCCGCTGATCGCGATCTCCGCCGAGCGCGTGGCCCGCGGCGAGAACCCGCTGTTCCAGTCGCACATGTGGGACGGCTCGGCCGAGACGCTGGCCGACAACCTGGCCATCGGCCAGGAGCTGCTCGCCCAGGCCGCCGCCGCCCGGATCATCCTCGAGGTCGAGATCACCCCGACCGGCGGCGAGGAGGACGGCGTCACCCACGAGATCAACGACGAGCTGTACACCACCGTCGCCGACGCGGTGCGCACCGCCGAGGCGCTCGGCCTGGGCGAGAAGGGCCGCTACCTGCTGGCCGCCTCGTTCGGCAATGTGCACGGCGTCTACAAGCCGGGCAACGTCGTGCTCCGCCCGGAGCTGCTCGCCGACCTGCAGGCCGAGATCGGCAAGCAGTACGGCAAGCAGGACCCGTTCGACTTCGTCTTCCACGGCGGCTCCGGCTCCACCGAGCAGGAGATCCTGACCGCGCTGGAGAACGGCGTCGTGAAGATGAACCTCGACACCGACACCCAGTACGCCTTCACCCGCCCCGTCGTGGACCACATGTTCCGCAACTACGACGGCGTGCTGAAGGTCGACGGCGAGGTCGGCAAGAAGAACACCTACGACCCGCGCACCTGGGGCAAGCTGGCCGAGGCCGGCATGGCCGCCCGGGTCACCGAGGCCGCGCAGCAGCTGCGCTCGGCCGGCAAGCGGATGAAGTGACGTCCTCGCACTGAACGCCCGCTGAACGCCCGCGGAGCCCCCGCACCCCCGCCCGGGGTGCGGGGGCTCCGCCGTTCCCGGACGGCCCGTCCGGCCCGGGTGGCAGACTGGCACACCATGGAGATGCACAAGAACCTGCTCGACGGGCCGGAGCCGACCCTGCTGCCCGAGGAGGAGCACCCGTACCGGATGCTCGCCGAGGAGTCCGCCTCGCCGACCCAGGTGGCCGCCGAGTACCCGGCGTTCTGCCTGGCCTGGGCGATGCTCGCGGACGACGCCTTCGCGGCCGGCCGCACCGTCGAGTCCTACGCCTACGCACGCACCGGCTACCACCGCGGACTGGACGCGCTGCGCCGCAGCGGCTGGCGCGGGCACGGCCCGGTCCCGTGGGAGCACCGCGGCAACCGCGGCTTCCTGCGCTGCCTGGCGGCGCTCGCCCGGGCGGCCGGCGCGATCGACGAGACCGAGGAGGAGGCGCGCTGCTGGCAGTTCCTCAAGGACAGCAGCGCCGAGGCGTACACCGCGCTCAAGCAGTAGCGGTCGACGGCGGCTGACGGCGACGGCAGAACGGACGACACGGGACGTATGCTGCCGATCCTTGCGGCGGCACGCCCGGCCGCGCCTTCGGAACCGGCGGGCACCCATACCGCGTATGTACTGAGTGAGTACCCCCGGGCGGGGCGGCCGACGGCCGCCCCGCCCGGGTCGCCGTGTCGCCGTCCCCCGGGGGGGAAGAACAGATGTCCGCAGGCCGCAGGTCGTCCGGCCGCACCGGCACGCGCCGGTCCACCGTCCGGGCCGCCGCCCGTTCCACCGTGCGGTCCGCCGGCCGCCGGGCCCGGCAGCGCCGCCGCCGGCTGGCGACCACCCTCACCGGCACGGTCGCGGCCGCCGTGCTGGCCACCGCCGGAGTGGTCGCGCTGCTGCCGGACGCCCCGCACCCGGCCGGGCAGGAGCCCACCGCGCAGGCCCGGGTCCTGCCGCCGCTCACCGAACCGGGCGGCGGGACGTCAGCCCCGCCCGCCGGCACCGCCGCGTCCACACCGCCCGCACCGACCACACCGACCGCCCCACCGGCACCGACCGACGGCACCCCGCAGATCGTCGTGCACGGCGGCGGCGAGTTCACCGTGGCCGCCGCCTCGGGCCGCGCCGTCGGGACGGGCAGCACGCTGCGCCGCTACCGGGTGGAGGTCGAGGACGGCATCGGCATCGACCCGAAGACCGCCGCGGACGTCGTCGAGGGCGTGCTGTCCGACCGGCGCGGCTGGATCGCCGACCGCCGCAACAGCTTCCAGCTGGTCTCCTCCGGCAGCTACGACTTCACCGTCAAGATCGCCTCCCCCGACACGGTGGACCGGATCTGCGGCGAGGGCGGCCTGAACACCAAGGGCGAGGTGAACTGCGACGTCGGCCGCCAGGTGATGGTCAACTCCAAGCGCTGGCTCACGGGTTCGCCGCAGTTCGACGGCAGCCTGGCGGACTACCGGGCCCTGATCGTCAACCACGAGGTCGGCCACCGGATCGGCCACGGCCACGAGGGCTGCCCGGGACGGGGGAAACCCGCGCCCGCGATGATGCAGCAGATCTACGGCCTGAACGGCTGCACCGCCAACGCCTGGCCGTACGACGGCGCGGGCGGCTACCTGGGCGGCCCGGCCGTCCCCTGACCGGCCGTCCTGCGGCTGTCCGCCCGCCGAGAACCGTCCGCTCGCCGAGAACCGTCCGTCCCCCGAGCGACCGTCAGGAGAGCACCGGCAGCCGCTCGTCCAGGCCGGTGCCGTCCGCCCGCTCCCGCCCGGTCGCCAGCCGGACCCAGCGGACCGGGTCGGCCGCCGCCAGCTCCGCCGCCCGGGCCCGCCACGGCTCCCCGACGGAGTCCGCCAGCAGGTCCGCGACCGCGGCCACCGCCCCCGCGTCGTGCGGGAAGCCGTCGAGGCCCAGCGCGTCCGCCAGGTCGTCGGCGTGCACCACGGTCTCGACCAGCCGGGTCACCAGGAAGTCGCCGAGGCCGATCACCCCGAACGGCAGCGGGAACGGCCGGTCGGTCCGGGCCGCCGCGGGCCCGGCCAGGAAGTCCGCCAACTGCCCGCAGACCGCGTCGAACCGGGCCGCCGCCCCGGTCGCCGAACCGGCGTAGTGGGCCGCCGCCTGCTCCCGGGTGCCGCGGTCCAGCGCGTCCGCGAAGGCACCCACCGCCGCCACCCAGGCGGTCAGCGTCAGCCCGGGCAGCCCGGCCCGCACCGGATCGTCCAGGTGCTCGGGCGTCCAGCCGATCTGCCGGTCCAGGTGCGCCACCAACTCCCGCACCCGCCAGGCCCCGAGCCTGGTCGGCAGCTCCAACTCCCGCTCCCCCAGGCCCCGCACCACCCCCCGGAGCGCCCCGGTCTGCCCGGCCAGCGCCGCGCGGACCGCCGAAGGATCATGCGCGCCAAGGGAGTTCGTCACAGCCGGTGATCCTATCCCGTGCCCCGCCACCGGCGGGGCCCCGGGCCGAGAGGCCGGGCGGCCGGGCGGCCGACGGGCCTCAGAGCCGGTGCAGATCGACCGCGAGCAGACCGTCGTCGAGGGCGGCCAGCAGGGCCCCGCCGTGGAAGTCGAGGGCGCGGGCGGGCGACCCGAGGCGGAGGTCGAGCGGGCCACCCGGATGCTCGGGACGGCGGACCCGGACCAGGCCGTCGGCCCAGGCGGCGGCCAGCAGCAGGCCGTCGGGGCCGGTGGCGAGGGCGACGGCGTTCACGGGGGCGGGGCGGCGGTCGGCGGGGGCGGCCATCGGCTCCTCGCCCGGCCCCCAGAGCCGGACGGTGCCGTCGTAGCCGCCGCCGGCCAGCAGCGGCACCCCCTCCGGGCCGAGGGCGAGGGCCGCGAGGGCGGTGACCGGGCCGGTGTGCAGCGAGGCGCTGTGGACCTCGCCCGCCCCGTACCAGTGGACCGCGCCGACCGCGTCGCCGAGGGCGGGCGCGTCCTCGGCGAGGGCGGTGGCGGCCACCGCGGTGGGCACGGCGGCGACCGCGCCCAGCCGGGCGAGCGCCTCGTCCAGGGCGTACGGTTCGAGGCCGGGCGCCGGGTGGACGGGGGCGAGGAGTTCGGTGCCGCCCCAGGTGTCGAGCAGGACCAGGGTGCCGCCCGCCGTGACGGTGAGCGCCTGGAGCGGCCGGGGTTCGGCCACCGGGACCAGGCCGACCACGGCACCGGTGGCGGCGGAGTACCGGCGGACGGTGCCGTTGCGGTCGGCGACCAGCCACTCGTCGCCCCGGGTGGTGCCGATGGCCGCGCCCGGCTCCCAGCGGGCCCAGCGGGCCGACCAGGGGGCGGGCACGGTGGCGAGCCGGGCGGCGGCGTCGGGGGCGGTGGTGAGCAGCCGGGCCCGCAGGGTGTGGGCCCGGCCCGCGACGTCGGGGAGGTCGATCAGGGCCGGTCCGGCGGCGTCCCACGCGGTGGCGACCGGGTCGGTGCGGCCGGTGAGCGCGGCGGTGACGGCGGCGGGCCGGGCGCGTACGTGGAGCAGCGGGTCGGCGGCGAGCGGGCCGAGGTCGCCGGCCCGGGCGGCGGCGATCCACAGGCCGGTGAGCACGTCCTCGTCGGCGGCGGGCAGGTCGAGCGTGCCGTCGCCGGCGCGCGGCACCCGGGCCAGCAGGTCGGCGGGGTCCGTCGGCCGCCCCGCCGGGAGGCCGACGGCCCGACCGGGGCTGGGGTAGCCGGCCGGATCGTGGTCCGCGCGGGCGCACCAGGCGTCGAAGCGTTCGCGGTCGGTCCAGCGCGGGTCGTCCAGGTCGAGGACGGC
Organism: Kitasatospora sp. NPDC088391; assembly: GCF_044753345.1. NCBI lineage: Bacteria > Bacillati > Actinomycetota > Actinomycetes > Kitasatosporales > Streptomycetaceae > Kitasatospora > Kitasatospora sp. NPDC088391. The sequence goes on along the minus strand of NZ_JBIVNB010000003.1, from coordinate 401,818 downwards.
CGGCTCGGCGACGCCGGCGAACGACACCTCCGCGCCGCCGTCCACCACCAGCCGGAAGTGCGGCAGTCCGAGCAGCGGGTCGAGGAGTTCGGCGGCCAGCCGGGCCGGGTCCGGGGCCAGGTCCAGTTCGGGCACGCAGATGACGGTCCGTCGGCCGTCCTCGTCGAGGGCGGCGCACAGCTCCTCGGGGGTGCGGGCGACGTAGCCGAGCTGGCTGCCGAGCAGCCAGAGCGCGCCGCGCACGTCGAGGCCCTCGGCCGGCAGCGCGGCGTGCACCCGCCGCCCGGGCGGGGTGTCCGGGGCGGTGCCGAGCGCCAGCAGCCAGGCCAGCAGGTGGCTCTTGCCGGACCCCGGGCCGCCGGTGATCCGGCACAGGCGCGGCGCGCGCGGGTCGTCCAGCCAGCCGAGCAGCGCCGTTCCGGCCATCCGGCGTCCGGCGTTCAGCGCCGGTGCTCGACCGTCCGTACTCATGCCCTGCCCCCCGTTTCCGAACGACTGTCCGCCGAGAGCGTACCCAGCCGGTAACGGTCACCGGCCAGGAGTTGACCGACTCTCACGTATCAACTGATAGTCGTACGAGCAGAATTCGGGGGAAGGATATTCGACATGGGCGTGGTACTGCCCGACGAACTCGCCTGGGTGCTCGACCTGATCGGCATCAACTGGCCCAACGTCGACGAGGACGAGTACCGCGAGATGGCGGACGAACTCCGCGACCTCGCCGCCTCGCTGGCCTCCGACGGCCGGCAGATCGAAGGCGCGGCCCAGGAGTTCCTCGGCATCACCGAGGGCGCCGGCGCCGAGGCGTTCCAGGCGCACTGGGACAAGGTCATCGGCACCCACATGCCCCAGGTCGGCCAGGCGATCGAACTGTTCGCCACCGGCCTGGACGGCGCGGCCCTGGTGATCACCGGCGCGAAGATCGCCGCCGTGGTCCAACTCGGCATCCTGGCCGCCGAGGTGATCGCCGCGCAGGCCGCCGCCCCGTTCACCTTCGGCCTGTCCGAGGCAGGCGCGCTCGGCGCCACCCAGGCCACCCGCGTCATCGTCCGGCGCCTGCTCAAGGAGGCCGAGCAGCAGCTGCTCTCCGAACTGCTCTCCCTCGTCGAGGGCCCGGTCTTCGCCGCCCTCGGCAGCATCGCCCAGGACCTCGTCGTCCAACTCGCCCGCAACGCCCTCGGCGCCCAGCAGGGCATCAACTGGGGCGAGGCCGCCAACGCCGGCAAGTCCGGCTTCAAGGACGGCGTCCACCAGTCCGTCGACCAGGTCAAGGGCTACGCGGACGACCCGCTCGGCGCGGCGAAGCAGTTCGGCGAGAACACCCTCATGGGCGCCGCCCAGAACGCCGGCCGACCGAACCAGGCCCCCGCTCACACCCCGAGCCACACCCCGAGCACCCACCGGAGCGGGCGATGAGCGACACCGTCAAGCACGACTTCGACGCCGCCGAGACCCTGTCCCGCCAGTTCGACGCGCACTTCACCACCATGAAGGACCACCACGCCCGCACCACCCGGGCCAGGACCCGGGCGGTCAGCGGGCGCGGCGGCGACAAGCTGGGCCAGATCGTCTCCGACATGGCGGACCGGGCCCTCGGCGCGATCGAGACCGCGCTCGACAGCCTGGCCGACCACGCCAAGGACGTCTCCAAGGGCCTCAAGAAGATGAACGAGAACCACCAGGCCCTGGAGAAGAAGCTCGCCGACGACTACAAGAAGATCATCAGCGGCCACGACACCACCCCGGTGTACCTCCTCGACCACAAGGGCGACCTGCACCGCCTGCACCCCGACGGCTCCAAGACCCGGGTCGACAAGGACACCCAGGACGACAGCGGCATCAAGGACTTCATCCCGAACGGCAACCACCCGCGGTTCAAGGTCGACCCGAAGAGCGTCCCGCCGGTCGGCTCGCCCGCGGTGAACTCCCGCAAGGTCCGCACCGGCGGCTCCGAACTGGCCCGGGCCACCGAACGGGCCCGGCAGGCCCAGGGCGACTACGGCACCCCCGTCTCCAAGCGGGCCCCCGTGGACAAGGCCCGGAGCAACTACGCCTCGCTCCACTACCAGGACGGCGATCGGAACTTCATCCTGGTCGCCCGCAGCGACTTCATGAAGGCGCACTCCGAGCAACGGATCGCCGCTCCGATCCTGGACCAGCTCCAAGGCCCCAACATCCGCTCCCTGTACACCGAGAGAGCCCCCTGCAACGCGAAGGGCTCCAACTGCGGCGCCTGGATCCACACGACGTTCCCGGGCCTCACGGACGTCAGTCACAGCTTCGACTACAGCGACGACCACACCGACCACACGAACTACCTGGCCCGCCTCAAGCAGCGCCGACGCCAGCTCCACCCATGACGCCCTGGCCCCGGGGCACCCGAGTTAGGGTGGCCACATGACCTCCGCCGTGCCCCTGCCTCCGGTTCGACCCGTCACCCGCGCCGAACTGGAGCAGGTCTACGGCGTCGACGGGCTCCGCCGCGTCCCCGAGGCCGAGCTGCCCGCCGTCATCACCGACCCGGCCGCCCGCGCCTTCCTCAGCGGGATCGGCCTGCCGGACGCGCCCAGCGCGATCGTCTACCCCGTGGAGCCGCTGCTCGTCGGCCTGCCCGAGGCGTGCGCGCCGGAGAGCCCCGCCCAGCACTGGCCCGGCCTGCCGGACGACGGCGCCGCCATGGTGGTGATCGGCTCCTCCATCGCGGGCACCTTCGCCCTCGACGGCGCCACCGGCGAGGTGTACGCCCTCGGCGCGCACCAGCCGCCGACCGTCGACGGCCGCCCCGCCCACCGCAGCCTGCACTCGCTGGCCCGCTGCCAACTCGCCTTCGGCGGACGGGAGATGTGGACGGCCGTCGCCCGGCTGGACCCGGAGGACATCGACTGGTGCCGGGCCCACCTGCCGGAATTCGCCGAGCTGTACCCCGCCGCCCTGGACGAGGACGGGTACGAGGAGGACCCCGACCTCGAACTGCCGAGCGACGACGAGGTCTTCGACGAACTGTCCGCCAAACTGCGCGCGGTCGAACCCGGCCTGCTCGACCAGCCGGTCTGGCAGAACATCCTGCACGAATTCCGCTACGGCTACTGACCCGATGACGCCACCACCCGTCAGCCGCGCCGAGCTGGAGCAGGTCTACGGCGCCGACGGGCTCCGCCGCGTCCCCGAGACGGAACTGCCCGCCGCCGTCGCCGACCCCGCCGCCCGCGCCTTCCTCAGCGGAATCGGCCTGATCGACGCGCCCGGCGCCATGATCCGGCCGCACGGCCCACTGCTGCGCGGCCTGCCCGAGGACTGCGCGCCGGAAGGCCCCACCCACTACTGGCCCGGCCTGCCGGACGACGGCGCCGGCATGGTGGTGGTCGGCCACTACGGCTCGGGCACCTTCGCCCTCGACGGCGCCACCGGCGAGGTGTACGCCCTCGGCGTGCACCGGCCGCCGACCGTCGACGGCCGCCCTGCCCACCGCAGCCTGCACTCGCTGGCCCGCTGCCAACTCGCTTTCGGCGGGCGGGAACTGGCGGTCATGGCGGACCAGATGGACCCGGACACCATCGAATGGTGCCGCGCCCACCTCCCGGAGTTCGCCGAACTGCACCCCCCGGTCTTCGACACCGGGGAGGACGTGGACCCCGAGTTCCTGGACCGGCTGCCGGCGCTGGAGGACGTCCTCGCCGGACTGACCGCCGGACTGCGCGCCATCGAACCCGACCTGCTCGACCAACCGGTCTGGCAGGACATCCTGCACGACTTCCAGCACGGCTACTGAACCGAAACGACGGAGCCATGACCACCGACCTCACCCAGCGCCTGCTCGACCGCTTCGGCCCGTCCGGCCTGCGTCGCCCCGCACCCGCCGAGTTCGCCGGCACCGCCGCGCCGGCGGAGGCGGTCGCGCTGCTGGCCTCCGCCGGAGTGCCGCTGCAGGTGGGGCCGTACTTCAGTGCCGCCCGTGAGGAGGAGCCGCTGCGGCTCGCCGACTGGGCCCGCGGGGTGGGCCTCGCGGTGGACGACCGGCCGGAGGCGGGGTGGGCGAGGCTCGGCAACGACCGGGGCGCGGAGCTGTGCCTGGACGGGCAGGGCCGGGTCTGGGCGGTGTACGTGACCTTCCAGGGGCCGTCGGTGCCGGTGAACGGCGGCCTGGCCGCGTTCCTCGACAACCTGTGCGAACTGGACGACAACCTGCGGGCGTTGGGCGCGGCCGGGAACCCGGACGAGGTCTTCCGGCTGTTCTCGGCGGCGGAGAGCCGGATGCGCGGCACCGACCTGCGCGCGTTCGAGAGCGACGAGCAGTGGTGGCCGCGGGTGCTGGAGGACGTCCGGCACACCCGGGGCGTGCCCGGGTACGCGGCGTTCAAGGTGCGCGGCCGGGACGGCGAGCCGCAGATCGTCACCGCCGACGGCTCGCTCGCCCTGCACGCCGAGGAGGCGCTGTGGCACCGGCTCTCGGCGGCCGGCCTCGCCCCGGAGGACGTGCTGGAGGTCTACACCGAGCTGCAGGCCTGCTTCATGCCGGGCCACTACTGCAGCGTGTGGATGGCCCGGACCTTCCCGGCCGCCGAGTTCAGCCACAGCTACGACTACGGTGACACGGCGGCCGAACGCGAGGCGGGCGTCCGCGAGTTGGCCGCCGCGCTCACCGAGGGGAAGTAGCGCTCAGCCCAGCACCGGCAGGTACCCGGAGAGGTCGCTGCGCTCGCCGCTCGCGCTGAGCGCGACGTCCAGCACCGAGGCCCAGGCCACCCGCCCGGTGGCGAGCCGGACCCAGGTCAGCGGGTCGGTCTCCACCACGTTCGGCGGGGTGCCCCGGGTGTGCCGGGGGCCCTCGACGGCCTGCACCACCGCGTACGGCGGGACCCGCAGCTCGACGGCGCCTCCCGGCGCCTGGGCGGCGAAGGCGTCGGCGAGCAGCCGGGCCGCGGAGGCCAGCGCGAACCTGTCGTGCGGGAACTCGGCGAGGCCCAGCGCGTCGGCCAGGTCGTCGGCGTGCACCACGGTCTCCACCAGCCGGGTGACCAGGAAGTCGGCCAGCGGCATCGGCCCGAACCGCATCGGGATCACCCGGCCCGGCTCCCGGCCCTCCGGGCCGTCCAGCGCCTTCCACAACTCGCCGATCTGCCGGTCGAGTTCGCCGGACACCTGGGCGGCGTCCCCGGCGAACTGCTCGACCACCAGCTCGACCGCGGTGGCGTCGATGACGGCGGCCGCGGTGCGGGTCTGCGAGGCCCAGTACAGCGGCGTGATCGGGGCCCGCGGCGGCAGCGGGTCGTGCAGGTGCAGCGGCACCCAGCTGGCCACCATGCCGAGGTGGGCGACGAGTTCGCGCACCCGCCACTCCCCCAGCCGGGTGGGCCGGGCCAGTTGCCCGTCGTCCAGGTCCCGGACGGCGGCGGAGATCGCGTCGAGCTGCCCGGTGAGCGCGGCGCGCACCTTCACCGGGTCGTAGGTTCGGGGCTTCGCGGTAGGCATGCCCGCAGCGTACAAAACACCGGCGGGCGGCGGCTCCGGGTTTCACCGGAACCGGCCGCCCGCCGGGTTGACGGACCGTCAGGCGAGCAGCGCCTCGATGACGCCGGTGTGGGCGTCGCGCAGCTCGGCCAGGGTGGCGGTGAACTGGCCCTGGACCTCCAGCACGTCGCCGTCGACCACGCCGATCCGGGTGGCCGGCAGGCCGCGGGCGCCGCACATGTCGTTGAACCGGAGCTCCTCGCTGCGCGGGACGGCCACCACGGCGCGACCGGCGGACTCGGAGAACAGGAACACGAACGGGTCGAGGCCCTCGGGCACGATCACCCGGGCGCCGTTGCCGCCCTTGAGGCAGCTCTCCACCAGGGCCTGCGCGAGGCCGCCGTCGGAGAGGTCGTGCGCGGCGTCGACCATGCCGTCGCGGGAGGCGGCGATCAGGATCTCGCCGAGCAGCCGCTCGCGCTCCAGGTCCACCTTGGGCGGCAGGCCGCCGAGGTGGTCGTGCACGACCTGCGACCAGGCGGAGCCGCCCAGTTCGTCGGCGGTGTCGCCGAGCAGGTAGAGCAGCTGGCCCTCTTCGGCGAAGCCGACCGGGGTGCGCCGGGTGACGTCGTCGATGACGCCGAGCACCGCGACCACGGGGGTCGGGTGGATGGCGACGTCGCCGGTCTGGTTGTACAGCGAGACGTTGCCGCCGGTGACCGGGGTGCCGAGCACCTGGCAGGCGTCGGCCAGGCCGCGGGTGGCCTCGGCGAACTGCCACATCACGTCCGGGTCCTCGGGGGAGCCGAAGTTGAGGCAGTCGGAGACCGCGAGCGGCTTGGCGCCGCCTGCCGCGACGTTGCGGTACGCCTCGGCGAGGGCCAGCTGGGCGCCGGTGTACGGGTCCAGCTTGGTGTAGCGGCCGTTGCCGTCGGTGGCGACCGAGACGCCGAGGTTGGTCTCCTCGTCGATCCGGATCATGCCGGAGTCCTCGGGGGTGGCGAGCACCGTGTTGCCCAGCACGTAGCGGTCGTACTGGTCGGTGATCCACGCCTTGGAGGCTTGGTTCGGCGAGCCGGCGACCTTCAGCAGCGCGTCCTTCAGCTCCGCGCCGTTCGCCGGGCGGGCGAGGCGGTCGGCGGTCGGCGCGTCGGCCTGCAGGGCGTCCTGCCAGGACGGGCGGGCGAACGGACGGTGGTACGTCGGGCCCTCGTGGGCGACGGTGCGCGGCGGCACGTCGACGACCAGCTCACCGTGCCAGAAGATCTCCAGGCGCTCGCCGTCGGTCACCTCGCCGATGACGGTGGCGATGACGTCCCACTTCTCGCAGATCTCCAGGAAGCGGTCGACCTTGCCGGGCTCGACGATGGCGCACATGCGCTCCTGCGACTCGCTCATGAGGATCTCCTCGGGCGAGAGCGTGTGGTCGCGCAGCGGCACGGTGTCCAGCTCGATCCGCATGCCGCCGGTGCCGGCCGAGGCCAGCTCCGAGGTGGCGCAGGAGAGGCCGGCGCCGCCGAGGTCCTGGATGCCCGCGACGAGGTCTTCCTTGAAGATCTCCAGCGTGCACTCGATCAGGAGCTTCTCCTGGAACGGGTCGCCGACCTGGACGGCGGGGCGCTTGGCCGGGCCGGTCGCGTCGAAGGTCTCCGAGGCGAGCACCGAGACGCCGCCGATGCCGTCGCCACCGGTGCGGGCTCCGTACAGGATGACCTTGTTGCCGGGGCCGGAGGCCTGCGCGAGGTGGATGTCCTCGTGCTTCATCACGCCCACGCAGAGCGCGTTGACCAGCGGGTTGCCCTGGTAGCAGGAGTCGAAGACGACCTCGCCGCCGATGTTCGGCAGGCCCAGGCAGTTGCCGTAGCCGCCGATGCCCGCGACGATCCCGGGCAGCACCCGGCGGGTGTCGGGGTGGTCCGGGGCGCCGAAGCGCAGCGGGTCCATCACGGCGACCGGGCGGGCGCCCATCGCCAGGATGTCGCGCACGATGCCGCCGATGCCGGTGGCCGCGCCCTGGTAGGGCTCGATGTAGGACGGGTGGTTGTGCGACTCGACCTTGAAGGTGACCGCGTAGCCCTGGCCGACGTCGACCACACCGGCGTTCTCGCCGATGCCGACGAGCATGGCGTCGTTCTCGGGCGCCTTCTCGCCGAACTGCTTGAGGTGCACCTTGGAGCTCTTGTAGGAGCAGTGCTCCGACCACATCACGGAGTACATGGCCAGTTCGGCGCCGGTCGGACGGCGGCCCAGGATCTCCCGGATGCGCGCGTACTCGTCCTGCTTGAGGCCGAGTTCGGCCCAGGGCTGCTCGGAGTCCGGGGTCTGCTCGGCGTTCTTGACGGTGTCGAGGCTCATCAGGCGTTCACCAGCTGCTTCAGGACGGAAGTGAAGAAGCCCAGGCCCTCGGTGGTCGGACCGGTGAGCGGCTCCACGGCGTGCTCCGGGTGCGGCATCAGGCCGACGACATTGCCGGCCGCGTTGGTGATGCCGGCGATGTCGCGGTACGAACCGTTCGGGTTCAGATCGAGGTACCGGGCCACCACGCGGCCCTCCGCCTCCAGCTCGTCGAGCACGTGCTCGTCGGCGACGAAGCGGCCTTCGCCGTTCTTCAGCGGAACGACGATTTCCTGGCCGGCCGAGTAATCCCGGGTCCAGGCGGTCTCCGCGTTCTCGATCCGCAGCTTCTGGTCGCGGCAGATGAAGTGCAGCGAGTCGTTGCGGGTGAGCGCGCCGGGCAGCAGGTGCGATTCGCACAGCACCTGGAAGCCGTTGCAGATACCGAGGACCGGCATTCCCAGCTTCGCCTGCTCGATGACGGTGTCCATCACCGGGGAGAAGCGGGAGATCGCACCGCAGCGCAGATAGTCCCCGTAGGAGAATCCGCCGGGGAGGACCACGGCGTCGACCTGGTGGAGGTCCTTGTCGCGGTGCCAGAGGGCGACCGGCTCGGCGCCGGCCAGGCGGACCGCGCGCTGGGCGTCGCGGTCGTCGAGGGAGCCGGGGAAAGTGACGACGCCTACCCGGGTGGTCACTTCCCCTCCTCCTCGACGCGGACGGTGAAGTCCTCGATCACGGTGTTGGCCAGGAAGGTCTCGGCGGCCTCGCGGATACGGGCGAGCGCGGCGTCGTCGACCGGGCCCTCCAGCTCCAGTTCGAAACGCTTGCCCTGGCGGACGTCGGCGATCCCGGCGAATCCGAGGCGCGGCAGTGCACGCTGCACCGCCTGGCCCTGGGGGTCGAGGATCTCCGGCTTGAGCATGACGTCGACTACGACGCGTGCCACTGGCACTCCCGGTGGTGATTGCGTTCAGGCGGGGGACCTTCAGACTACCCGGACGGGAGGGGCGTTCTGCGGGCCGGGAAGGGTAACGCGCGTAGACCAACGCCCCTTACGCGGCAGGGGTTCCGACCCCGTCCGGGCCGGCGGCGACCGGCCGGCCGTATCCGATTTCGCCGGTTTAATCCCGTCTGCAACGGGCCGGTTTTCGGGTTCGGAGGGAGGCCCGTGAATATCCGGAAAAAAGAAATCCCCAAGTCTTCGATTTCACCTGCCTCCGGGTGCAGAATAGGGCGACCGGCAGCCGAACGCGCCGCATCTCGGCGTGGGGCTCCCCTGCCCGCCGGCGGATGCCGCGGTCCCTGCCCAGCCGGCCGCAGGCATCCGAGACCCCGACGGCCGAAATTGCCCGAGAGGATTGACACCCATGGCTCAGCGTGTAGTCGTCACGCTCTCCGACGATCTGGACGGCGGCACCGCCGCAGAAACCGTCCACTTCGGTGTGGACGGGAAGTCCTACGAGATCGACCTGTCCGCCGACAACGCGGAAAAGCTGCGGGAGGCCCTCGCCCCGTTCGTCGCCGCCGGCCGCCGGCAGAGCCGCAGCGGGAAGTCCTTCCGCCGCACGGCGCTCACTCCGGACCCGGCCGCGGTGCGCGCCTGGGCCCAGTCGAACGGGCACGAGCTCCCCGCCCGCGGCCGCATCCCGAAGCACGTGTACGAGGCTTTCGCCGAGAACAACTGACGTACGCCGGCGGGCTGTTGCCGCCCCACCGACCTTCCCCGGCCGCACCGCCGGGGAAGGGTGGGGCGAACATCCCGATCGATGTTGTAGAGTTCTTCTTGTCGCCGCAACCGGGGAAACCCGAACGGGGCGGCCGGTGTGCAAGCACCGTGCGGACGTGGCTCAGTTGGTAGAGCATCACCTTGCCAAGGTGAGGGTCGCGAGTTCGAATCTCGTCGTCCGCTCGCAGCTAGCGTGAACAGCTGTTTTCCATAAGTGCATATGCGTGCGGACGTGGCTCAGTTGGTAGAGCATCACCTTGCCAAGGTGAGGGTCGCGAGTTCGAATCTCGTCGTCCGCTCCAGGACCGAAGGCCCCCTCGACCGAGGGGGCCTTCGGCGTTTCCGGGCTCCTGCGGTGCTCCCCGACGGCGCTTCCCCGACCCCGCTGTCCCGATGCCGCTCCCCCGACCCCTGACATTTGTCACCGCCGACCCGTGGCACCGCACCGGTGCCCGGTGACGGTCCGCACTACTGGCGGGCCCCGGCCGCCGGGAGGCTGGAGTCATGACCGACACCAGCCGTTCCCGCCCCGCCGTCGAGGCCCGCGGGCTGCACCGCCGCTACGGGCCGTCCGGCGCCGCCGGGTTCGAGGCCGTCCGCGGCCTGGACCTCACCGTCGCCCGCGGCGAGCTGTTCGCCCTGCTGGGCACCAACGGGGCCGGCAAGACCTCCACCCTGGAGGTGCTGGAGGGCCTGGCCGCGCCGACCGCGGGCGAGGTCCGGGTGCTCGGCCTCGACCCGGCCCGGGAGCGGGCGGCGCTCCGCCCGCGGATCGGCATCATGCTGCAGGAGGGCGGCTTCCCCGGGGAGCTGACCGTCGCCGAGACCGGCCGCTGCTGGGCCGGGCTGACCTCCGGCGCCCGCGAGGTCGACCGGGCGCTCGACCTGGTCGGCCTGCTGCCCCGGCGCGGGGTGCGGGTCAAGCAGCTGTCCGGCGGCGAGCGCCGCCGCCTCGACCTGGCGATGGCCCTGCTCGGCCGGCCCGAGGTGCTGTTCCTGGACGAGCCCAGCACCGGCCTGGACCCGGAGGCCCGGGCCGCGGTCTGGCGGCTGATCCGCGAACTGCGGGCGGGCGGCACCACCGTGCTGCTCACCACGCACTACCTGGAGGAGGCCGAGGAGCTCGCCGACCGGCTGGCGATCATGCACCACGGCCGGGTCCGGGTGACCGGCACGGTCGCCGAGGTGCTGGCCGGCCACCCGGCCCGGATCGGCTTCGAACTGCCCGAGCGCACCGGCCCGCACGCCGGCCTGGACCTCCCGGTGCTGCCCGGCGCCGAGCCGGTGATCGACGGCCGCCGGGTCACCCTGCACACCGCCGACCTGCAGGGCACCCTGACCGAGCTGCTCGGCTGGGCCGCCCGCCACCGGGTCGTGCTGGACCGGCTGGACGCCCGCAGCGCCTCGCTGGAGGAAGCCTTCCTGGCCATCGCGGCCGACTCCGGCACCGACACCGGAGCCGGCAGCACCCCCGTCCGCCCCACGACCCTCGGAAGTGCCGCATGAGCACCGCGACCACCGCCCCCGCCACCACCACGCCGCTGGGCCGCCTGCTCGCCCTCGGCCGGGCCGAGACCACCCTGCTGCGCCGCAACCGCACTGCCGTGTTCGTCGCCCTGGTGCTGCCGTTCGTCCTGGTCGGCTCGCTCCGCTCGATCCTGCGGGCCGCCGCCGAGCACACCCCCGGCCTGGACGTGGACACCAACCTGGTCACCGGCTCGATGGGCATCGTGCTGCTGGTCGTCGTCTACACCAACCTGACCAGCGCCTACACCGCCCGCCGCAACGACCTGGTGCTCAAGCGGCTGCGGACCGGCGAGGCCACCGACACCGAGATCCTGTTCGGCACCGCCGTCCCGTCGATCCTGCTGGCCCTGGTCCAGTGCCTGCTGCTCGGGGCCGTCGGCGCCGCCGTGCTGAACCTGCGCACCCCCGCCAACCCGCTGCTGGTGCTGCTCGGCCTGGCGCTGTCCGGCGTCCTGCTGACCGCGCTCGCCGCGCTGTCCAGCGCGGTCACCCGGACCGTCGAGACGGCCGGCATCACCACCCTGCCGCTGATGCTGGCGGCCCAGTTCGGCTCCGGCCTGCTGGTCCCGCTGGAGTCGATGCCGGACGGCGTGGCGGACCTCTGCCGGCTGCTGCCGACCACCCCGGCGCTCCAACTGGTGCGGATCGGCTGGTTCGGCACCGACGGCGTCGGCCCGTCCGAGGGCTTCGCCGCGACCTGGTCGACGGCCGGTCCGGCGCTGCTGCTGGCCGTCGGCTGGGGCGCCGCCGCGCTCTGGGCCACCCGCCGCTGGTTCCGCTGGGAGCCCCGGCGCTAGATTCGCCGGAGTCGTCAGGAGGCAGGAAGGGGGACCCGGACGTGCGGGTGAACAGGCCGGGGCCGCTGCGGCGCTGGCGGGCGCTGTCCAAGCCGCAGCGCACCGAGCTGTACGTGCGCTGGTCGCTGTACCTGGTGGCGGCGGTGCAGCCGCTGCTCCTGCTCGGCGGGGTGGTCGGGCAGGCCGGGCGGCCGGGGCCCTCGGCGGGACGCTGGCTGCTGATGGCGGGCGTGCTGGTGGCCTCGGCCCTGAACGCGGTGCTGTACCGGGTGGGTCTGGCGGCCTTCCTGGGCCGCCGCCCCCGCCCGGACCGCTGGCTGCTGTCCTCGGGGGCGTTCGCGGTGGGGCTGGCGCTGGCCGCGATGTCCACCTCGCCGCCGCTGTCGGAGCAGGGCTCGGTCTTCCCGGTGACGGTGGCGGTGACGACGGTGACCTTCTGGATCACGGCGGCCTCCCTCGGCGCCACGATCCGCGAGGCGGCACTGGGCGCGCTGGGCGTGCTGGCGCTGCTCGCGGTGCCGCTGCTGCTGACGGGCGTCCCCCCGGCCGGGGTGGCGGGGATGGCGGCGGGCTGCCTGATCGGCGGGGGCACGGCCTGCACGACGGTGCGCTGCTCGGCCTGGACCGCGAAGGTGGTCTGGGAGCTGGACGAGGCCCGGGAGGCCCAGGCCCGCCTCGCGGTCGCCGAGGAGCGGCTGCGGTTCTCCCGCGACCTGCACGACGTGCTGGGCCGCAACCTGGCGACCATCGCGCTGAAGAGCGAGCTGGCGGTGCAGCTGGCGCGCCGTCAGCGGCCCGAGGCGGTGGACCAGATGACCGAGGTGCAGCGGATCGCCCAGGACTCGCAGCGCGAGGTCCGCGAAGTGGTGCGCGGCTACCGGACGGTGGAGCTGCACACCGAGCTGATCGGCGCGGCCGCGGTGCTGCGGGCCGCGAACGTGGACTGCCGCACCGAGCTGTCCGGCGCGGACACGCTGCCCGCCGGGGCGCAGGCGGTGCTGGGCTGGGTGGTCCGGGAGGCGGCGACCAACGTGCTGCGCCACTCGGAGGCCGCGAACTGCCGGTTCCGGCTGCGGGTGTCGGGCGGCACGGCGGTGCTGGAGGTGGAGAACGACGGCGTGCCCGCCGTCCCGGCGCCGCGCGCGGAGGGCGCGGGCAGCGGCCTGCGCGGCCTGGGCGAGCGGCTGGCCGCCCACGGCGGCACCCTGGCCACCGCCGGCCACGACCCCGGGCGGTTCCGACTGACCGCCGAACTTCCTCTCACGGCAAGGGAATTCACTTCATGACCGACCGGGTGCGGGTACTGCTCGCCGACGACGAGCACCTGATCCGCGGCGCGCTGGCCGCCCTGCTGGCGCTGGAGGACGACCTCGCGGTGGTGGCCGAGGCGGCGTCCGGCCCGGAGGCGCTGGCGATGGCGGCCGCGCACCGCCCGGACGTCGCGGTGCTGGACCTGCAGATGCCGGGCCTGGACGGCCTGGAGGTGGCCGCCGAGCTGCGCCACCGGCTGCCGGAGTGCCGGGTGATGATCGTGACCGGGCACGGCCGCCCGGGCTACCTGAAGCGGGCCCTGGAGGTCGGGGTGCGCGGCTTCCTGCCGAAGACGGTCTCCGCCTCCGACCTGGCCGGGATCATCCGCACCGTCCGGGCGGGCGGCCGCTACGTGGACCCGGAGCTGGCCGCGGAGGCGATCAGCGCGGGCGACTCCCCGCTGACGCCGCGCGAGACGGACGTGCTGGAGCTGGCCGCGGACGGCTCCCCGATCGCCGAGATCGCCGAGCGGGCCGCGCTCTCGCCGGGCACGGTGCGCAACTACCTGTCCGCGGCGGCGGGCAAGCTCGGCGCGGAGAACCGCCACGCGGCGGTCCGGATCGCCCGCGAGCACGGCTGGCTGTGACGGCCCGTCACAGCCGGCCGGGCGCGGTCACGGCCGGCCGGTCACTGCCAGCTCAGGCCGGTGAGCTTCTCGTACGCCTCGATGTAGCGCTGCCGGGTGTGCTCGACGATCTCGGCGGGCAGCTCCGGCGGCGGGTTCTCGCTCCTGCGGTCCCAACCGGAGGCGGGCGAGGTCAGCCAGTCGCGGATGATCTGCTTGTCGAAGGACGGCTGGTCGCGGCCGGGCTCCCAGGCGTCGGCGGGCCAGAAGCGCGAGGAGTCGGGGGTGAGCACCTCGTCGCCGATCACCAGCTCGCCGTCCAGCAGGCCGAACTCGAACTTGGTGTCGGCCAGGATCAGGCCGCGCTCGCGGGCGATGTCGCGGGCCCGGGAGTACACCGCGAGGGTGGTCTGCCGCAGGGTGGCGGCGAGTTCGGCGCCGACCCGGCGGGCGGTCTCCTCGTAGGGCACGTTCTCGTCGTGCTCGCCGACCTCGGCCTTGAGCGCCGGGGTGTAGATCGGCGCGGGCAGCTCCGAGCTGTTGTCCAGGCCCTCGGGCAGCGCGATCCCGCACACGGTGCGGGAGACCCGGTACTCCTCCAGGCCGGAGCCGGCCAGGTAGCCGCGGGCCACGCACTCCACCGGCACCATGTCGAGGCTGCGGCAGATCAGCGTCCGGCCGGCCCAGTCGGCGGGCGCGCCGGCCGGCAGCTCGGTGGAGAGCACGTGGTTGGGGACGATGTCGGCGATCCGGTCGAACCACCAGAGCGACAGCTGGGTGAGGACCCGGCCCTTGTCCGGGATCTCGTTGGGCAGCACCCAGTCGTAGGCGGAGGTCCGGTCGCTGGCCACCATCACCAGGTCGCCGTTGCTGGCCCGGTACAGGTCGCGCACCTTGCCGGTGTGCAGGTGGACCAGGCCGGGCACCTGGACCGGCTCGGGCTTGGTGACGAATCCGCTCACGGTCGTTAAGTCCTCACAGCTGGGGGCTCTGCCGCGGGGAAGTCTTTCATGCCGGGCCGGTCAGGCCCCGGCGCGCCCCTCCTTGCACAGGTGGTCCAGCAGGTTCGCGGTGGCCCGCTGGATGCGCTCGTCGGTGTGCCCGGGCCGGTCCAGCGCGGGTGACCAGGCGAACGTCCCGGCGGCGAACACGTACGCCCCGCTGGGCGCCCGGTACAGCGAGGTCTCCTGGTGGGTGAGCCGCCCGGCGGCGTCCCGGTACGGGGAGTGCGCGAGCAGCGTCCGCTCCCGGTAGGCGGGCAGCGCGACCTTCGGGTAGTAGCGGTCGGCCTCGCCGGCCACCAGCCCGGGCAGCCCCTCGCCCTCGGCCAGGCCGGTGCCCTGCCAGAGCCAGTGCCCGGTGTTGCGGGCGACCAGCGGCACCGGCGCGGGCACGCTGCCCGCGTACTGGATGCCCAGCAGGTGCTGCTCGGGCTCCCCGGCGTCCCGCCACAGCGCGGAGGCCGCGCCGGGCACCCCGGCCGCCGGGTGGTCGGCGGCCGTCCGCTGCCGCTTGCGGCAGTTCAGCAGCCGGTACGGCTCGCCGTTCGGCCCCGACGACAGCTCGACCCGCCAGTACACGCTGTTCGCGGAGAGGAACACCAGCGAGGTGCCGCCGTCCCGGGCCCGCTCGACGGCCCGGCGCATCGGCTCCGACCAGTACTCGTCGTGCCCGGGGAAGACCAGCGCCTTGTACCGGGAGGTGTCGACCAGCCCGGCGTGCAGGTCGGTGGCGGTGGCGTAGCCCAGGTCGTAGCCGTAGCGCTCGGCCCACCGGATGAAGTCGTAGGCGTGGCCGACGTGCAGCGGCAGCCCGGCCCCGGCGTGCGGCCGGTCGAAGGAGACGGTGACCGCCGCCTGCGCCTCGCCGACCAGCCGGCCCGCGTCGTCCCAGGCGTGGTAGAGGCTGGCCCCGAGGTGCCCGTCCTCGGGGAACAGGTTGTACGCCTGCCAGGTCACGTCGGGCAGCACCAGCAGCAGGTCGGCCGGGGCGAAGTCCCGCACCGTGAACGGGATGTGGCTGCGGTGCCCGCCGTCGGCGGTGGTCAGCACGGCGACGTACGCGCCGGGGCGCCAGTCGGCCGGGACCTGCAGCCGCCAGGACTGCCACCAGTGGTGGCAGGAGACCGTCCGGTCGGCGACCATCGGCGCGGGCTGGGCCAGGCCGGAGATCAGCGGGCTGGAGGAGACCTGCCGGGCGCCGTCGCCGCCGTCGTGGCCGATCCGGTAGACGTCGACCTGGAACTCCTGCGGCGGGTTCACCGTGACCCGGAAGTCCACCGCGCCGCCGGGCCGCACCACACAGGCCGAGGCGAAGCCCTTGATCTGCCGGCGGACGTCGTCCGCGTTGCGCGGCCCGCTCACCGCGGGCCGCGGCGGCCGGGCGTCGATCGGCCGCTGCCCGGGGGCGTCCACGCTGACGTACCAGGGCACCGCGCCCTCGCCGTCCGCCAGGTAGTGGTCCGGGCTGCGCAGCCAGGGCAGCGGGCCCTGCCCGAACGGGTCGGAGACCCCGTGCGCCAGCGTGCCGGACTCCCACCGGCGGTTGGACTCCGTCCCCACACGCCCTCCCCACCCTTCGCACCCCCGCCGAGGGTTTGGCATTTGCCATGCGGATGTGCGTGTCGTCCAGCACACCACAGTTTGCTGGCGGAGCGTCACCCCACCGTAGCAATTGGTACCGGTGGCCCCCGGTTTCCCGGAACGGCCCCCGATCAGCCCGAGAGCCGGACCGGACGCTCCAGCCGGACCCCGGCCCGCTCCAGCCAGGCGAGCAGCGGACCGTCCTGCCCGTCCTCCACCGCGAGGGCCACCGCGGGGGCGAGTTCGGCCCGCGGCGCCGTCCGGGACAGCAGCACCGGGCCGTCCAGCCAGTCCAGGCCGGGGGCGGCGGTGCCGGCGTCCACCGCGGCGCAGCAGACGGTGGCGACCAGGTGCTCGACCAGCAGGTCGCGGCCGCTGCGCACGGGGGGCAGCGGGGGCGCGACCCGGGCCCCGCGCGCCACCTGGCCGGCCAGCGCGGCGGCCAGCGTCTCGGCCTCGCCGGCCGCCAGCCGGGCCAGCACCTGGTCCAGGGCCGGGCCGGTGTGCTTCCGGTCCCCGCCGAGCGCGGCCTGCAGGGCGGCGGCCTGCTCCCGCCAGCCGCGGTCGACCACCTCGCCCGGGTAGTCGGCCCAGTCGAGCGGCCGCCAGCCCTCGGCGGGCTCCTCGTGTAGCAGCCCGGCGGCCAGCCGGGAGACCCGGGCGTCCACCGCGCCGGGCTCCTCCAGCAGGTCGCAGGCGGGGCGGTCGCCGAGCCGGTTGCCGTAGCCGTCGGCGGCCAGCCGGTCGCGGCGGGACAGTTCGGTGAGCGCGGAGACCACGCCCGCGTTCAGGTGCTCGGGGTGCCGGCCGAGCCGCCAGGCGGGCAGCGCGACCCGGGTGAGCAGCCGGTCCCAGCCCGCGTAGGCGAGGCCGACCTGCTCCTGGGCGGCGATCCGCAGCCCGTGGTCGACGGCCCGGGCCTGCTCGGAGGACCAGGCTGCGGCGGCCTGCTCCAGTTCGGCGGCGTGCTCGCGGCAGGCGCCCAGCAGCCACCGGTCGACCCGCGCGACGGGGCCGCGGCGGCGCTCGCCCAGCGCGGCGTCCAGGGCGCGCAGCCAGCGGCGGGCGTCGGCGATGTCCGGGTCGGCGGCGGCCGCGGTGCCGGCCACCACCGGGGCGAGCAGGGCGCGCAGTTCGCCGGCCCGCATCCACCACAGGAAGGGGGAGCCGATCACCAGCACGGGGGCGGACGGCCGGCGGGCGGGGCCGCGGGCGGGCGGCTCCTCCAGCCAGCTGTCGCAGTCGGGGGTGAGCGCGATGGCGGCGGGCGCGGGCACGTCCAGCCGCTCGGCCAGTTCCTCGATCAGGCGGTACAGCTCGGGGGCGTCGGACCGCTCCAGCGGCACCGCCGGGGTGACCGGCGGGACGGCCCGCCGGTGCGCGCGGGCCACCAGGGCGGCCAGCAGCAGGGTCAGCGCGGCGACCGCGCCGACCGCCCAGCGGATGCCGTCCCACAGGGCGGCGTCCGGCGCCCCCGGGGCGCCTATCCGCCCGGTGAACCGCCCGGCGAGCAGGACCGCCGCGCAGGCGGCGGGCAGCGCGGCGGCGGCCACGGCCCGTCCGCGCAGACGCAGGACGGCCCGGGCCCGGGCGCGTGCGGTGTCCACTGCAGCCATTGCCGCGGCACCCCCTTCGCAGCCGACTCGACTCGATCAATTCCGGTACGGGAAGCGGCGGATGCCGAACCCGGTGGTACGACTCGCGTGGCGCTCTCCTGCCCAGTCTCGACGCCCCGATACGGGCGGACGTTCCGGAACCTCCCGGATTCCACCCGTCCTGGTGACGCCGCGGCGGAGCGCCGATGCTCCCAGCATCGCCCCGGCGCACTCCGGCGACGAGCCGCGTCCGTGCCTGGGCCCCCGCCCCTGCGCGATGCAGCGCACCCTACGGCGCGGGCCCGCGCCCCGTCAGCAGGATGACCGGGGGATCACCCGAAGGACTGGTTTTCCACCCCTGTCGCTGACGGTGGCGACCTCGGGAAATGCCGCGGGGCGCTGCGTCCGGACGGGTCGGTCCGGGCCCAGCGCCCCGCGGGGAGGCGGCTCGCGGTCTGCTATCGGGCGGCCTTCAGCGCGATGTCGGTGCGGTGCTGGGCGCCCTTGAAGGAGATCTTCGCGACGCCCGCGTACGCCTTGGCCCGGGCCTCGGCGAGGTCGGCGCCGGTGGCGGTGACGGACAGCACCCGGCCGCCCGCGGTCAGCACCTCGCCGTCCGCGCCGACCCTGGTGCCGGCGTGCAGCACGAAGGCGGTGCCGTCGGCCTCCGCCGCGTCCAGGCCCTCGATCGGGTCGCCGGTGCGCGGGTCGGCCGGGTAGCCCTCGGAGGCCAGCACCACGGTGACCGCGGCCTCCTCGGACCAGCGCAGCGGCTCCAGCTCGTCCAGGGTGCCGTTGGCGGCGGCCAGCAGGACGCCCGCCAGCGGGGTGCGCAGCCGGGCCAGCACGACCTGGGTCTCCGGGTCGCCGAACCGGGCGTTGAACTCGATCACCCGGGTGCCGCGCGAGGTCAGCGCGAGGCCCGCGTACAGCAGGCCGGAGAACGGGGTGCCGCGGCGGCGCAGCTCGTCGACGGTGGGCTGCAGGACGGTCTCCAGCACCTCCGCGACCAGGCCCTCGGGGGCCCACGGCAGCGGGGTGTAGGCGCCCATGCCGCCGGTGTTCGGGCCCCGGTCGTCGTCCAGGGCGCGCTTGAAGTCCTGCGCGGGGACCAGCGGGAGCACCGTGGTGCCGTCGGTGATCGCGAACAGCGACACCTCGGGCCCGTCCAGGTACTCCTCGATCACCACCCGCCCCCGGCCCCGGGAGCCGGGAGGTGCCCCCACGCAGGCCTCGGCGTGCGCCAGCGCGGCGGCGCGGTCCTCGGTGACCACGACGCCCTTGCCGGCCGCCAGGCCGTCGTCCTTCACCACGTACGGGGCGCCGAAGGCGTCCAGCGCCTCGGCGGCCTCGGCGACGGTGGTGCAGACGTAGGAGCGCGCGGTGGGGACGGCGGCGCCGGCCATCACGTCCTTGGCGAAGGCCTTGGAGCCCTCCAGCTGGGCCGCCTCCTTCCCGGGGCCGAAGACCGGGATGCCGGCCGCCCGGAGCGGCTCGGCGACACCGGCCACCAGCGGGGCCTCCGGGCCGATCACGACCAGGTCGGCGCCGAGCCGGACGGCCAGCGCGGTGACCGCGGCGCCGTCCAACTGGTCGACCGGGTGCAGCGTGGCGAGGCGGGCGATCCCGGCGTTGCCGGGGGCGCAGTGCAGTTCGCCGACTGCGGGGTCTTGGGACAGTGAGCGGCACAGGGCGTGTTCGCGGGCGCCGGTTCCGATGACGAGGACCTTCACGCCTGCCAAGCCTAGTCGGTGGCCGGTTCCGGCCCGTCGCCGGGACGGCGGCGGGCCGGAAGCGGGGAGGCAGCCGGACAGCGACGGGTCCGGGCCACCCGGAAGGGTGACCTCGAACGGCCGTACCGTCAGGGCGGCACCCCCCGTTCACCCCGCCCGGACGGGTGAAATCCGGCCACCCGCCGCAACCCTCCGACCTCGGCTTCCGGAGTCGGAATCACATAACGATCACTGCGGAAGCGCCCCCACGGTCAGCCATTTGGCGGTAAGAAGTGCTGTTGGGCGAGGACCCGGCCGCACACCGGGCACGACATCCTGGGCGGCTCCGACCCGCGCGGGCGCCACGGGTCCGCGCACCGTCAAGTTCCACCAGTTCCACCGTTCCACGCAGGAGGGCCCGGTTCCCCGCCGGGCCTCCGCAGTCACCCCGCCACAGGGAGCGCCACAGGTGAGCCAGCCGGAAATGCAGCCCGAGGAGAGCCCCTGGGGCAAGGAGGTCGCCGACGACGACCAGCCCGTCCCGGGTTCCGGCGGGCGGACCCCCACCCGCCGCCGGACCGACCTGAGCGCCCGTCAGTTCCCGCTCGGCGACTGGGGCGAGCCCGCCGAGCGGCTGGAGGAGCTCTACCGCTGGTCGGAGGAGCGCGCCGTCGAGGCGATCGACTGGTACCGCCGGGACCGGCTCTGGAAGCGCCGCTGGGCCCGCCTGTTGCGGTTCTCCTCCGGCGTGTTCGCGCTCGGCGGCGTCGGCGCGCCGCTGGTCTCGCCGACCGGCGTGCTGCCGCACGCCCTGGAGTGGGGCTACACCGGCCTGGCGCTGGCGGCCGCCGCGCTGTTCGCCGACCGGGCCTTCGGCCTGACCTCCGGCTGGATGCGGGACGTCTCCACCGCGCAGGCGCTGCAGCGCCGGCTGGAGGCCTTCCAGTTCGACTGGGCCTCGGAGTGCGTCCGCGAGGTGCTCGGCCCGACCGAGGGCACCGCGGGCGAGGCCGCCGAGCGCTGCCTCGGCGTGCTGCGGCGCTTCTGCGAGGACGTCTCGGACATGGTCCGCTCCGAGACCTCGGAGTGGATGCTGGAGTTCCGGGCCGGCATGAGCCAGCTGCCGACCCAGGCACCGGGCGCCTGGGGCGGCCGCAACGAGGGCGGGACGGGCGCCCAGGTGCGGGTCCTGCCGCCGCCCGGCACCCGGCCGACCATGCCGCGGCAGCGGCCGCCGGAGGGCCCGCTGCGCTGAGCGCGCGGCCGGGCAGGGCCGCCCGGCCGGGCACCGGTCAGGCACCGGTCAGGCGAAGACGATCATCGAGCCCTGGGTGACGCTGCGGGTGGCGGCCGAGTAGAGGCCGGACCAGGCGTGGCGCTCCCGGGCGTAGGGGTGGAAGTCGTCGATCGGGGGGCCGAAGGGCTGTTCCAGCCGGGTGGGGCCCAGCGGACGGGTGGGCAGCGGGGGGTTGACCGGATCGATGCCCAACAGCGGTGCCACCGCCTGGAGTTCGCGGACCAGCCCGTACGAGGAGCCCAACGGCCCACCGGCGGCCAGCAGTTCGTCGGCGACCAGCGGCAGCGCGAAGTCCACCGGCACGTAGGCCCCGGCGTGGTCGAAGTGCCAGACCAGGTGCGACTGCTCGGCCGTGGACTCGAACATCTCCAGCAGCTGCTCGTAGTCGCTGCCGAGCGCGTCCACCGGGGTCACCTCGAAGCCGGTGAGCCCCAGCAGGTAGGCGCGGCGCAGGAAGTGCAGCGAGTCGTAGTCGAAGGCGGCTATCGTCTCGACCTCCCCGGAGAACCCCGAGACGTAGGGATGGACCGGGACGGGCGGCAGCCCGTGCTGGGCCAGCACCGCGTTGTAGCGGTCCAGGTCCTCGCGGAAGGGGTTCTCGGGACTGTGGGCGAGCACGTCCACGAGCGGGACGAGCCAGAGGTCGCAGGCCATGGGCCGGCTCGTCCTCTCGGGTCGGCGGGCAACGGGCCCCAACCCTACCGGCCCGCGGCGGGCTCCCCGCTCCCCGGTCGGGAGGGCCGGGCGAACCGGCCGGGCGGGACGAACCTGGGCATCGGGACCCGGCCGGGACCGGCCGCGGCGGGCCCCGGGTCGGCGGGTTCGGGGACGGCGGCCCCGGGGCCGGCCGGGGGCGGCGGGTCGCGCAGCAGCCGCAGCACGGCGACCCCTTCGAGCGGTTCGCCGAGCAGCCGGGCCAGCAGCTCGACGGTGAACAGGTTGTAGTCGTTGACGATCCGGTGCGCGCCGACCCGGTCCCGGGCCTCGATCCGGTCGACCAGTTCGCCGTGCCGGTCCCAGCCGAGCCCGGCCAGCTCGCCGCCGCGCAGGTGCGGGGCGGCGAACATCCAGGACTGCACCCGCAGCCGGCCCAGGTAGTCGGCGATCCGGTCGTTGCAGAGCAGCGCGGCGGCCTCCTGCCAGAACCGCAGGTCGCAGCCGACCAGCACGTCGAGCTGCCCGGTCCGGGCGGCCCGGGCGGCGGCGTCGGCCCGGCGGCGCAGCGAGGCCAGCCGGGACCAGTCGTAGCGCTCCACCCGGTCGTCGAGGTGGCGCAGCGCGTTGTCGGTGAGCAGGGTGCGGGCCTCGAAGATCTCCAGGAAGTCCCGCCAGCCGAACTCGGGCACGGTGAAGCCCCGGTGGGGTTCGCTGACCAGCAGGCCCTGCGCGGCCAGGTCGACCAGCGCCTCCCGGGCCGGGGTGGCGGAGACGCCGTAGACGTCGGCGATCTCCTTGACGGTGAAGTTCCGGCCGGCGGGCAGCCGGCCGGCCGTCATCTCGTCCCGGAGGGCGTCGGCGATCTGCTCGCGGAGGCTGTTGCGCCGGATCTGGGCGCGCCCGCCCCCGGCTCCCGCAGCGGTCATGGCCGCGTCCCCTCTCCGGGCCGGGCCGCGACGCGGCGGCCCCGCACACAAAACGCGCACAGACTACCCCGGAATGGTCAATCCGGGCCAAGGTCCGCAGAGTTGCGCGCGGGCGGTGCGGGGCCGGCGGTTCAGCGCTGGACGGGGGCCGGGATGCCGAGCAGGCGGTCCCGGTGGACCGGGAACTCGGCCCGGCACTTCGCGACCTCGGCGGGGTCGAACTCGACGGCGAGCACCTGCTCGTCCGGCCCGGCCTCGGCCAGCACCCGGCCCCAGGGGTCGACCACCAGGCTGCGCCCGGCCTGCTCGACGCCGCCGTGGGTGCCGGCGGTGTTGCAGGCCAGCACGTACGCCTGCTCCTCGACGGCCCGGGCCCGGGCCAGCAGGTTCCAGTGCTCGGCCCGCCGGGCCGGCCAGGCGGCCGGAACCACCAGCAGTTCCGCGCCGGCGTCCAGCAGGGCCCGGAACAGCTCGGGGAAGCGCAGGTCGTAGCAGGTGGCCAGGCCGAGGGCGGCGAAGCCGGCGTCGGCGGTGACGATCTCCTGGCCGGCGCCCATCGCGACGGCCTCGCCGCTGTCGAAGCCGAAGCGGTGGATCTTGCGGTAGGTGGCGGCGAGCTCGCCGTCGGGGGCGAACAGCAGCGAGGTGTTGTAGATCGGCCCGTCGGGATCGCGCTCGACGATCGAACCGGCGTGCAGCCAGCAGCCGACGGCCTGCGCGGCCGCCGACATCGCCTCGGCGGTCGGCCCGTCCAGCGGTTCGGCGCCGGCCGCCCAGGCGTCGTACGCGAAGCCGCCGACCGCCCAGAGTTCGGGCAGCACCACCAGGTCGGCGCCCTCCTGGGCCCTGACCAGCGCCGCGGCCCTGGCCCGCCGCTCGGCGACCGGTTCGGCGTCCGAGACCGCGAGTTGGATCAATGAAGCGCGCACAGTACCACCGTCCACGACAAGAGTCCTACGATCGTCACCCGAAAGCGCTGCCCCGCTCTCACCGGGCAGCGTAACGTGCCGTATGCGCGTCCGTGCGGAGGTCTCGACAGCCCGGGCGACGTGGGACGACGCAAGCCGACGGAGGGCCGGAGATACCCGTGACGGACAATCAGAGCGTGCAGGCGTACACCGACGCGTGGACGCACTCGATCGAGTCGATATCCGAGCTGCTCGCCCCGCTCCCGACCGACTCCTGGAACCGGGCCACCGAGTGCCCCGGCTGGTCCGTCCGGGACGTGGTCTCGCACGTGATCGGCGTGGAGTCCGAGCTGCTCGGCGACCCGCGGCCGATCCACGCCCTGCCGCGCGACCTGCGGCACGTGACGAACGAGTTCACCCGGTACATGGAGCTGCCGGTCGACAAGCGCCGCTGCTGGACGCCGGTGGAGATCACCAGCGAGCTGGAGTACACCGTCATCCGCCGCTCCCGGGCGCTGCGCAACGCCCGGCAGCAGCCGCAGGACCTGGTCCGCTGGCCGGCCGGCCCGCTGGCCCGGGACGTCCCGTACGCGACGCTGCTGCGGCTGCGGGCCTTCGACGTGTGGGTGCACGAGCAGGACCTGCGGCGCGCCCTGCAGCTGCCGGGCAACCTGGACTCCCCGGCCGCGGTCGTCACCCGGGACCTGCTGATCTCCTCGCTGCCGAAGCAGGTCGCCAAGGAGGCGGGCGCGCCGATCGGCTCGACGGTGGTCTTCGACGTCGCGGGCGCGCTGCCGTTCCGGTGCACCGTCCGGGTCGCCGCGGACGGCCGCGGCAGCGTCGACGAGTCGGTGGAGCCGGCCCCGGACGTGCGGCTGTCGATGGACTGGCAGACCTTCGTCCGGCTGTGCTGCGGCCGGGTCCGCCCGGAGACCGCGCTGGTCGCCGTGGTCGGCGACCAGGAGCTGGGCAGCCGGGTGCTCGCCCACCTGGTGAGCACCCCCTGAGGACCCCTCAGCGGGCGGCGGGGAGCTTCCGCCGCAGCCGGAGGATCATCGTGGTGCCGAGCAGCAGCGGCAGCAGCTGGAAGCAGAACGCCAGCCGGTAGTCGGAGGTGCGGTAGCCGTCCGCGCCCGGCGCGGCCAGCGCGTCCAGCAGCACGCCGATGCCGAGCAGCGTGACCATGGCGGCCAGGAAGCCGCCCATGTTGGCGATGCCGGTGGCGGTGCCCAGCCGCTCGACGGGGTTGTGGGCCCGGGCGTAGTCCAGGCCGATCAGCGAGGCCGGGCCGTTGCTGCCCATCACCAGCACCAGCACCACCAGCAGCCACAGCGGGGGGCGGCCGCCCGGCCAGGCCAGCGCGGCGGTCCAGCAGAGTGCGGTGGCGGCGAGCACCGTGAAGGTGATCGGCAGCCGGGAGCCGGCGGAGCGCGAGACCAGTCGGCCGAACAGCAGGCCGAAGGCCATCCCGCTGAGCACCAGGAGGCTGAGCAGGCCGCTCGCCCCGGCCCGGCTCATGCCCTGGCCCTCGACCAGGTAGGGCAGGCCCCAGAGCAGGCCGAACGCGGACGCCGGGAAGGCCGTGGTGAAGTGCACCCACAGGCCGAGCCGGGTGCCGGGCTCGGACCAGGCGGCCCGGATCTGCCGACCGACCGGCAGCCGGTCGGCCGCGGGCCGCGCCGGGGCGGCCGGACCGGGCGGGGCCTCCTTCAGCAGGGCGAACACCGCCGCGAAGACCACGGCGCCGGTCAGCGCGATCACGCCGAAGGTGGTGCTCCACCCGGCGGTGTGCAGGGCCTGCGCGAGCACCACGGTGGTGACCAGGTTGCCGCCGGTGCCGACCAGCCCGGTGAGCTGGGCGACGAACGGGTTGCGGGCGGCCGGGAACCAGCGGGCGGCGACCCTCAGCACGCTGATGAAGGTCATCGCGTCGCCGCAGCCGATCACCGCCCGGGAGGCCAGCGCGGGCCCGAACGCGGTGGAGAAGGCGAACGCCAGCTGCCCGGCGCTCATCAGCGCCACGCCCAGCAGCAGCACCCGGCGCGGGCCGATCCGGTCGACCAGCAGGCCGACCGGGATCTGCATCCCGGCGTACACCAGGACCTGGAGGATGGAGAAGGTGGAGAGGGCGGAGGCGCCGATGCCGAACCGGGCGGCGGCGTCCAGTCCGGCCACGCCGAGGCTGGTGCGGTGCACCACGGCGAGGGCGTAGACGGTGACGCCGACCGACCAGGCGAACCAGGCGGCCCGGCCGCCGGGCGGGTGGAGGACGGCCGGGCCGGGGGCCCGGGGGACGCCGGCGGGGCGGTGCGGAGCGGACAGGGACGGTGCGGTGGGGGCGGGGTCCACGCTCATAGTGCGACCAGGCTAGTCATCCCATCACCTGATCTTTCCCCCGGGGCCCGGACCGGGGCCGCCGGGGCGGCGGTTCTCAGCCGCCGAGCGTCCAGCTCACCGCCCGGGTCATGTAGCGGTCGCGGAACGCCTCGTCGCGCACCCAGTCGGTGCTGTCCCGGACGGTCGCGGTGACGGTGTGCCGGTGTCCGGCCGACAGCGCGAGCGCCCCGGTGTCCAGCCAGGTGCCGTCCGCGCTGGCCGCCTCCACCGGCTTCCCGTCCACCGTCCAGCTGATCAGCAGCTGCCGCGGGCCGGTCAGCGCCAGCGGCCGGACGTGCAGCTTCGGCCGGCCGGAGACCTGGCCGGGGGCCGGTTCGGGCGGGTCGGCGGGCTGCACCCGGCGGTAGAGCTGCTCGACGATCGCCTCCCGGGAGGGCAGGTTGTAGCTGCCGCCGAGGGTCCGCATCACCGAGTCCGAAGTCGGCCGGTACAGGCCGTTGGCGCTGCGGTAGGCCCCGACCGGGCCGCCGCCGTCCGGCGACTGGGCGCCCAGCCAGCGCCACCACTTGGTCCGGCCGCGCTTCATCTCCTCGGCGTCCACCGCGGACAGGTTGGGGTAGTCCGGGTCGTTCGGCGCGCTGTCGTACTCGTCGCCCAGGGTGCCCAGGGTGTGGCCGATCTCGTGCTGGATGATCCGCCCGGCGTCCGGGCTGCCGCCGGCCAGCGTGGTGACCCCGGTGCCGCCGGCCCCGCCGTACTCGGTGGAGTTGGCCAGCGCGATCAGGTACTGCGGCCCCTCGCCCTGCCCGGCCAGCCGGGCGGTGGCGGTCTCGTCCGCGCACAGCAGCCGGGCGGTGCCCTCGCACCAGAAGTGCATGCCCAGCGGGGTGGCGGTGGACTTCCCGGCGTTCTCGCTCTCCGCGATGCCCGCCACCGGGGAGACCACGTCCACCCGCCGTATGTTGAAGAACCCCTGGTAGGTGCGGAACGGCTCGATCTCCAGCAGGGCCCGCCAGGCCCGGTCCGCCTGGTCGTGGAAGAGCTGCTGCTGGTCGGCGGTGTAGCCGTCGCCGAGCAGCACCAGGGTGACCCGGTTGCCGGGCTCGCCGGTCAGCCGCAGGTCGACGCCGGGGGCCCCGGGGGTGCGCAGGTCGGCCCGGGCGGGCGGGGCCGGGCGGTCGGGGCCGGGCGGCGGCCCTATCGCGGTGGAGGGCGCGGGCGAGGCCAGTTCCACCACGGCGGGCAGCACGGCGGCCGCGACCAGGATCAGGGCGGCCGCGGACCGCATCAGGGGGCCGGGAGCACCGGTCGGCATACGGGGAGTCCTCGCTGCGACGGTCACCCGGCCTGACTGCGCGGGTGCTTCGGTCGCACACACGTACCCATCGGATGCCCCGGCGCAGGCCGGGGCGGCGCGAAACTCCCTCGGGCGGCCCAATGCCGGGACCGCCCCGGCGGCCCGGCGGAAATCCGCCGGAATTCCCAATTCCGAATTCCCGCAATGCCGTTGGCCCGACAACCGGCCGCCGCTCCGGGGGATATCCTGCGGACGGGGGACCACTGGGGGGAAAGGGAATCGGAATGGGGATCGATCAGGACTCCGACCTGCGCGGAGCCTTCGGCCGGGCGCTGCGGGAGCAGCGGCGGCTCGCCCGGCTGACGCAGCAGGAACTCGCGGTCAAAGCCGGCCTGGGCATTCGTACGCTGTCGGACCTGGAGCGCGGCGTCGCCGGCCCGCGCCCGGCCACCGCGGAGCTGCTCTGCACCGCCCTCGGGCTGGACCGGCCCGCCGCCGAGGACTTCCACGCGCTGGCCCTGGCCAGCTGGCGGACCGCCCGCGGCGGCACCCCCCGCCCGGGCAGCTAGCGAACGGCGCGGGGCCCCGCTCCGCCGGAGCGGAACGGGGCCCCGCGGGGGCGGATCGGCGGATCAGCCCCAGGTGATCAGGCGCTTCGGGTACTCCAGGATCGCGGCGGTGTCCGCCAGCACCTTGGAGCCCAGCTCGCCGTCGACCAGCCGGTGGTCGAAGGAGAGCGCCAGCGTGGTGACCTGACGCGGCACCACCTTGCCCTTGTGCACCCAGGGCAGCTCCCGGACCGCGCCGAAGGCCAGGATGGCGGCCTCGCCGGGGTTGAGGATCGGGGTGCCGGTGTCGACGCCGAACACGCCGACGTTGGTGATCGTGATGCTGCCGCCCGACATGTCCGCCGGAGCGGTCTTGCCCTGCCGCGCGGTCTCCACCAACTCGCCGAGGCCGATCGCCAGTTGGGCGAGGGTCCGGGAGCCGGCGTCCTTGATGTTCGGGACGATCAGGCCGCGCGGGGTGGCCGCGGCGATGCCGAGGTTGACCGCGCCCCGCAGGACGATCTCCTGGGCCGCCTCGTCCCAGGAGGCGTTGATCTCCGGGTGCCGCTTGACGGCGGTGAGCAGCGCCTTGGCGACCAGCAGCAGCGGGCTGACCCGGACCCCGGCCCCGAGCTCGCCGGTCTCCTTGAGCTTGCGCACCAGCTTCATCGTGCGGGTTACGTCGACCTGCACGAACTCGGTGACGTGCGGCGCGGTGAACGCCGAGGCCACCATCGCCTGCGCGGTGGCCTTCCGGACGCCCTTGACCGGCACCCGGACGTCGCCGGCCGCGGTCGGCACCGGCAGCGCGGGCGCGGCCTCGACGACCGGGGCCGGCGCGGGGGCCGCCACCGGCTCGACGATCGCGGCGGCGGCCGCGGCGTGCACGTCCTCACGGGTGATCACGCCGTTCGGGCCGGTCGGCAGCACGGCGCGCAGGTCGACCCCGAGGTCCTTGGCGAGCTTGCGCACCGGCGGCTTGGCCAGCGGGCGCTCCCCCTCCGGCAGCACCGGAGCCGGCGGCACGACCGGCGCGGCCGGGGCGACCGGCACGGCGGCCGGAACAGCGGGCGCGGCGACCGGCGCGGCGACGGCCGCCCCGTTGGCGCGCCGGGCCCGGCGCTGCGCCGAACCGGTGCGCGGACCGTAGCCGACCAGCACCTCGCGGCGCTCCGGCTCCACCTCGGCGGGCGCGGCCGCGGCCGCCGGAACGGCAGCGGGCGCCGCCGGGGCGGGCGCGGCGCCGGCCACGGCGACCGCGATGATCGAGGTGCCGACGTCGACGGTGGTGCCCGCCGGGAAGTGCAGCGCCTCGACCACGCCGGTGAACGGGATGGGCAGCTCGACGGCGGCCTTGGCGGTCTCGACCTCGCACACCACCTGCCCGTCGGTGACGGTGTCGCCCGGCTTGACGTACCAGGTGAGGATCTCGGCCTCGGTCAGGCCCTCGCCCACGTCGGGCATCTTGAACTCGCGGAGCGAGCGAACGTCAGTGGTCATCTTCGCTCCCCCGTTCAGAACGCGAGCGCGCGGTCGACGGCGTCGAGCACGCGGTCCAGGTCGGGGAGGTAGGTCTCCTCGACACGCGACGGCGGGTAGGGGGCGTGGTAGCCGCCGACCCGCAGGATCGGCGCCTCCAGGTGGTAGAAGCAGCGCTCGGTGAGCCGGGCGGCGAGCTCCGCGCCGAGGCCCAGAAAGACCGGGGCCTCGTGCACCACGATGCCGCGGCCGGTGCGCTTGACGGACTCCTCCACGGTGGCGAAGTCGATCGGCGACAGCGAGCGCAGGTCGACCACCTCCAGCCGGCGGCCGTCCTCCTCGGCGGCCTGCGCGGCCTCCTGGCAGACCTTCACCATCGGCCCGTAGGCGATCAGCGTGGCGTCGGTGCCGGACCGGACGACGCGCGCCGAGTGCAGCGGCAGCATCGGGTCCTCGCCGACCTCGCCCTTGTCCCAGTAGCGGCGCTTGGGCTCCAGGAAGATCACCGGGTCGTCCGACTCGATGGCCTGGCGCAGCATCCAGTGCGCGTCGTGGGCGTTGGACGGGCTGACCACCCGCAGGCCCGCGGTGTGCGCGAAGTACGCCTCGTGCGACTCGCTGTGGTGCTCGACCGCGCCGATGCCGCCGCCGAACGGGATGCGCACGGTGATCGGCATCTTGACGTGGCCGAGCGCGCGGGCGTGCATCTTGGCGAGCTGGGAGACGATCTGGTCGAAGGCCGGGTAGACGAAGCCGTCGAACTGGATCTCCACCACCGGGCGGTAGCCGCGCAGGGCGAGGCCGATCGCGGTGCCGACGATGCCGGACTCGGCGAGCGGGGTGTCGATCACCCGGTCGTCGCCGAAGTCCTTCTGCAGGCCGTCGGTGATCCGGAAGACGCCGCCGAGCTTGCCGATGTCCTCGCCCATCAGGACGGTCTTCTGGTCGCTCTCCAGCGACTTGCGCAGGGCCTCGTTGAGGGCCTTGGCGATGCTGAGCTGACCGGCCATCAGTGGTGCTCCCCACCCTCGAAGGAGGCGGCGTACGCCTCGTACTCGGCGCGTTCCTCGTCGACCAGCGGGTGCGGCTCGCTGTAGGCGTGGTCGAAGATCAGGGTCGGGTCCGGGTCGGGCATCGAGCGGACGCCCTCCCGCACGCGCAGGCCCAGCTTCTCGCTCTCGGCCTCGACCTCGGCGAAGAACGCCTCGTCGGCCAGGCCCTCGGCCTCCAGGTGGGCCTTCAGCCGCAGGATCGGGTCCTTGGCCTTCCAGGCCTCGGTCTCCTCGGACTGCCGGTAGCGGGTCGGGTCGTCGGAGGTGGTGTGCGCGCCCATCCGGTAGGTGAACGCCTCGACCAGGACCGGGCCCTGGCCGGTGCGGGCGTGGTCGAGCGCCCAGCGGGTGACCGCGAGGACGGCGAGCACGTCGTTGCCGTCGACCCGGACGCCGGGGAAGCCGAAGCCGGAGGCCCGGCGGTACAGCGGGATGCGGGTCTGCACGGTGGTGGGCTCGGAGATCGCCCACTGGTTGTTCTGGCAGAAGAACACCACGGGCGAGTTGTAGACCGAGGCGAAGGTGAAGGCCTCGCTGACGTCGCCCTGGCTGGAGGCGCCGTCGCCGAAGTAGGCGATCACCGCGTCGTCCGCGCCGTCCTTGGTGATGCCCATCGCGTAACCGGTGGCGTGCAGGGTCTGCGCGCCGATCACGATGGTGTAGAGGTGGAAGTTCTTCTCGTTCGGGTCCCAGCCGCCGTTGTTCACGCCGCGGAACATGCCGAGCAGGTTCAACGGGTCGACGTCGCGGCACCAGGCCACGCCGTGCTCGCGGTAGGTCGGGAAGGCGTAGTCGCCGGGGCGCATCGCGCGGCCGGAGCCGACCTGGGCCGCCTCCTGGCCGAGCAGCGAGGCCCACAGGCCGAGTTCGCCCTGCCGCTGGAGCGAAGTGGCCTCCGCGTCGAAGCGCCGCACCAGGACCAGGTCACGGTAGAGCGAGCGGAGCTCCTCCGTCGTGACGGTCAGCGGGAAGTCCGGGTGCTCGACCCGGACGCCCTCCGGGGTGAGCAGTTGGACGAGCTGCGGCTCGGCCGGGTTTGCGGAAGGCTTGTCAGGGACGCCGGGGGCGGCCTTCTTGCGCGCCCTCGCCGTGCTTTTGACGGTCACGTTCACTCCTCGGTCTGTCCGGCCGCCCGGGGTCGCCGGTGGCCGGTCCGGTCGTCCCCCGGCTCGTGCGCGTGGGTGTGCGCACAGGTGCGGGCGAACGGTGTTCCCTTTCCGACGGCGTCCCTCACGAGAACGTTACCCAGCGCCGCCCTGCAGCGCCCTTGCGCTAGGACGTCCTAGTTGTTCTCGGGGAGGGGAAACCGCCGGTGTGACGCGGCTTACCCGTTCCGCTCAGGACACCTGCGCACGGTATCCGGGCATGGGCCGCTGCGAAAGGGGGTAACGGACATCGATTTGTGCGACCCTTTGCAAATGACTGATAACGGACAAATCCGGGTCTTTCTTCTCGATGATCACGAAGTGGTCCGACGCGGCGTGCACGACCTGCTGTCGATGGAGGGCGACATCGCGGTGGTGGGCGAGGCCGGAACGGCCGCCGAGGCGCTCAACCGGATCCCCGCGGTCCACCCGGACGTGGCCGTGCTGGACGTCCGGCTGCCGGACGGGAACGGCGTCGAGGTGTGCCGGGAGATCCGTTCGCAGGACCCCTCGGTGAAGTGCCTGATGCTCACCTCCTTCTCCGACGACGAGGCGCTGTTCGACTCGATCATGGCCGGGGCCTCCGGGTACGTCCTGAAGGCGATCCGCGGCACCGACCTGCTCTCCGCGGTGCGCGACGTGGCGGCCGGCAAGTCGCTGCTCGACCCGGTGGCCACCAGCCGGGTGCTGGCCCGGCTGCGCGACGGCGGCGAGAAGGAGGACGAGCGGATCGCGCAGTTGACGAAGCAGGAGCGCCGGATCCTCGACCTGATCGGCGAGGGGATGACCAACCGGCAGATCGGCAACGAGCTGCACCTGGCCGAGAAGACGGTGAAGAACTACGTCAGCAGCCTGCTGGCCAAGATGGGCATGGAGCGCCGGACCCAGGCCGCCGCCTACGTGGCCCGGCGGCAGGCCGACCACCAGCACTGAACCGGCGAGAGCAGAATCGCATACGCTGTGTCAAGTCACCATCACGCCGAGTAATAGGCTCTGCTGGTGACGGACGGTCAGACCATCTCCCTCGCGCCGGCCCGCCCGGACGCCACCGCTCCCCCCGTCGGCACCCTGAGCCCTCCGGTACCGCGCTCCGCCGTGGCCGAGGTGCTGCGGGCCCACCGCACCGCACCGCCCACCGCGGTGGTCCCGGTCGCGGAGGGCCTGCTCAACCGGGGCTACCGGGTCTCCACCGCCGACGGCGACTGGTTCCTCAAGTGCTACGTGGACCGGGCCACCGCCGGCCGGCCCGCGATCACCGCCCAGCACCGCGCCACCACCGCGCTGGCCGCCCGCGGCCTGCCGGTCCCCGCGCCGGTGCCCGACCGGGACGGCCGGACCGTGACGGCGTACCGCGGACGGCTGTTCGCGCTCTACCCGTGGGTGGCCGGAAGCCATCGGCACGGCACCGGGCTCGACCTCGTCCGGTGCGGCGAACTCGGCACGCTGCTGGGGGCACTGCACGGCGCGCTGGCCGAGGTGTGCGCCCCGCTGCGACAGCCCGACGGGGTGCTCAGCGCCGAGGTCGAGGAGACCGAGCGGATCATCGGCGACCTGCGGGCACTGGCCCGGGCCCACCGCCCCTACGGGCCCTTCGACCGGCTCGCGGAACAGCACCTGACGGAACGTCTGGACCTGCTCGCCGCCCACCGGCACCGGCGCCCCGGCCCGACCGCGGCGCCGCCCACCGGCTGGACCCACGGCGACTTCCACGGCCTCAACGTGCTGCACCGGGGCGACACCGTCTCCGCCGTCCTGGACTGGGACAAGCTCGCGCCGCACCCGATCGCCGAGGAGGCGGTCCGGGCCGCCACCCTGCTGTTCAACGACCGGGCCACCGGCGTGCTGGACCTGGTCCGGGTCCGGCACTGGGCCCGCGCCTACCGGGCCACCGGGGCCGCGGACGCCGAACAGGTCGCCCGCGCCGTCCACCGGGTCTGGTGGGAGCGGCTGAACGACCTGTGGATGCTGCAGTGGCACTACCAGCGCGGCGACCACCGGGCCGACCCGCTGTTCCCGGCCGCCGCCGGCCAGCTCGCCCGCTGGTGCCAGGACTACGAGCAGGTCATGGACGCCTTCGCCAACTGACCTGCCCGCGGCGGCTACTGACCGATCTCGAACGGCGGCAGCGGCCCCCCGGCATTGGTGCCCTTGGGCGGCGGGGCGGCCGTGCCGGTCGGCTGGCCGCCCGTACCGGTGGTCGGCGGCGCGGTGGTCGGTGGCGCGGTGGCGCTCGTGGACGCCGTGGGGGTCGGCGAGTGCGAGGAACTGGCCGAGGCCGAGGGCGACGCGGAGGCGCTGGCCGAACGGGACGGCGTCGGGGGCGGGGTGCTGGGCGCCTCGGTCTGGTGGCCGGTGCCCTGGCTGCGGGTCGCGGTCGGGGCGCTGGGCCGCTCCGCCGGCACCGTGGCCGGGGCGGTCGCCGTGGAGGTCGGCTTCGGCGTCTGCGTCTCGTCGTCCTTCTTCTTGCCGCCGTTGGCCGTCAGCGCCACCGCCACCCCGATGGTGGCGGCCAGCACCAGGGCGACCGCGCCCAGCACCCAGCCCCACGGGTTGCGGCCGTCCGGCGGCCGCTCGTCCGGGCCGTCCCCGCCCGCGCCGCCGCCCGCCGCCGGGTAGGGCTGCGCGGGCGTCGCGTACGGCGAGGTGACCTGGTACGGCAGCGCCTCGGTCGGACCGGTCCCGGTGACCGGGTTCAGCGGCGCGGTCAGCGCGCCGGAGCCGCTCGGCGGGTCGGTGTCCCAGCCCCCGGCCGCGGCGGCGGCCGCCAGGCCCGCCGCGCCGGTCGGGAAGCCCGCGCCGGCCGCGCCGTGCATCTGCCGCAGCGCGTGCTGCACGTGGGCGCGGAACTCGTCGGCGCTCTGGAACCGGTCCTCCGGGTTCTTCTCCAGCGCCCGCAGCACCAGCGCGTCCAGCTGCGGCGGCACCCGGTCGTTCACCCGGGACGGCGGCACCGGGGCGTCCTGGACGTGCTGGTAGACCACCGCCAGCGGGGTCTCGCCGGTGAACGGCGGCCGCAGCGCCAGCAGTTCGTACAGCATGCAGCCGGCCGCGTAGAGGTCCGAGCGGTGGTCGACCGGCTTGCCGAGCGCCTGCTCCGGCGACAGGTACTGCGGAGTGCCCATCACCATGCCGGTCTGCGTCATGGTGGCGGCCGCGCCGGTCAGCGCCCGGGCGATGCCGAAGTCCATCACCTTCACCGCGCCGCCGGTGGTGATGATGACGTTGGCCGGCTTGATGTCCCGGTGCACGATGCCGTGCCGGTGGCTGTACGCCAGCGCCTCCAGCACCCCGGCGGTGATGATCAGCGCCTGGTCGACCGGCGGCGCCTCCTCGTCCACCAGCAGCTCGCGCACGGTCCGGCCCTCGACCAGCTCCATCACGATGTACGGGGTGGACTCCCCGCCGTGCTGCTCCTCGCCGGTGTCGTAGACCGCGACGATCGAGTGGTGGTTGAGCCCCGCGACCGCGTGCGCCTCGCGGGTGAAGCGCAGTCGGGCGGTGTCGTCCTCGGCCAGATCCGAGCGCAGCAGCTTGACCGCGACCGTGCGGCCGAGCCGGACGTCCTGCGCGGCGAACACCTCGGCCATCCCGCCGCGGCCCAGCCGCCGGGTCAGCCGGTAGCGGCCGTCGCCGACCGCGGCGAACGGAACGGCGCTGCCCCGGGCGGGAGTTGCGGGCCCGGTCGGGGCCGTTCCGGCCGGGCCGTCGGTGTGCGCGGGCCGACCCGCGTCGCCCTCGGCGGGCACGTCCCCGTGCTCCGCCCCGTCGTCGTCCGGTCGTTCGCTCTGACCCATCGCTCCTCGCCCCGGGCACTCGCTCGGCGCGCGTTCGCCCTGTCGGTTCCTCCCCGCACGCTACCGTCTCGCACGACCCGGCGTGGCACGGGACGGCGTGCGCGGGGCGCGGGAGGACCGCCGCGAGCCCGCCCGGCGGGCCGGTCCGGCCCCGGTCCGCCCCGGGGCCGGCCGCCCGGTCAGTACCCGGAGGAGCCGGTGCCGCCGGACACCGCGATCGCCACGATGATGATCGCCAGGATGATCACGCCGAACACCACGCCGACCACGATCAGCGCGGTCGAGCAGCCGTTGCTGTTGCCGGCCGGCGGCCGGTACGGCAGCGGGCCCGGGACGTGCGGCTGCTGCGGGAACGGCGGCGGCGTGTTCTGCGGGAACTGCGGCTGCGGGAAGGCGGGCTGCGGGAACGGCTGCGGCGTGTTCTGCGGGAACGGCTTCGGGGTCTGCGGCGCCTGCGGGAAGGGCTGCGGCGCCTGCGGGAACGGCCGGGGCGTCTGCGGGGCCTGCGGGTAGGGCGGCGGGGTCTGCGCGTACGGCGGCGGGGTCTGCGGCCCCGGCGCGTACGGCTGCTGCACGGACGGCGGCGGGGTGCGCAGGTCCCCGGGGACCGGCGGGAAGTTGGTCAGCGACGGCGCGGCGTGCACCGAGCGCGGCCCCTCGCCGATCACCAGCGGGGTGGACGCCTGCAGCGGCGTGTTGCCGCCGCCCTGCCCGGCGGACAGGACCCGCTCCACCTCCTCGCGCATCGCCTCCGCGGTCGGGAACCGGTGCGCCGGGTCCTTCCGCAGCGCCCGCTCGACCAGCGCGTCGATCCCCGGGGTGACCGCCCGGTTCAGCGTGGACGGCGCCGGCGGGGTCTCCTGCACGTGCTTGTAGGCGATCGAGAACGCCGAGTCCCCGTCGAACGGCAGCTGCCCGCTGAGCAGTTCGAACAGCATGCAGCCGACCGAGTACAGGTCGGACCGGGCGTCCACGCTCTTGCCGAGCGCCTGCTCCGGCGACAGGTACTGCGGGGTGCCCACCACCATGCCGGTCTGCGTCATCGAGGTGACGCCCGACTGCAGGGCCCGGGCGATGCCGAAGTCCATCACCTTGACGACGCCCTTGGCGGACACCATCACGTTGGCCGGCTTGATGTCGCGGTGCACCAGCCCCTGGTCGTGCGAGGCCTCCAGCGCGGACAGCACCGCCGCGGTGATCTTCAGCGCCTGCTCGTTGGGCATCGCCCCGAGCGTGGTCACCTGCTCGTCCAGCACGTCCTTCAGCGAACGGCCCTCGACGAACTCCATCACGATGTACGGGGTGGTCGTCCCGTCCGGCGCGACGTCCTCGCCGGAGTCGAACACCGAGACGATGTTGGTGTGCTGGAGCCGCGCCACGGCCTGCGCCTCGCGCCGGAACCGCTCCTTGAACGAGGCCTCCCGGCCCAGTTCGGTGTGCAGGGTCTTCACCGCGACCTGACGGTCCAGCACCGTGTCGTGGGCGAGGTGGACGGACGCCATGCCGCCCTGCCCGAGCATCCGCTGCAGCACGTACCTGCCGTGGCCGAGCGAGTGGCCCTCGGTGCCCTCTGTCATGTCCCAGCTCCCCCTCGGCACGCCGCACGTCCGGACTACCGGACTAGGGGTCAGGGTAGCGGGTCGGGGCCGCGCCGAGGCGCGGCCCCCGCAAGGCCACCGAGGGTACGGCTACAGGTACGGACCGGAGCGGATGCCGCGGCCGGGACCGGCCTCCTCGCCGTCCCCCTCCATCCCCTGCAGACCGGGGGGCAACGCCCGCCGCATCTGCTCCAACTGGGCCCGGGCCGCCATCTGCTGGGCGAACAGCGCGGTCTGGATGCCGTGGAACAGGCCCTCCAGCCAGCCCACCAACTGCGCCTGGGCGATCCGCAGTTCGGCCTCGGTCGGGATCACGTCCTCGGCGAACGGCAGCGACAGCCGCTCCAGCTCCTCGACCAGCTCGGGCGCCAGGCCCAGCTCCAGCTCCTTGATCGAGCTGGCGTGGATCTCCTTCAGCCGGGCCCGGCTCGCCTCGTCCAGGGGCGCCGCCCGGACCTCCTCCAGCAGCTGCTTGATCATGCTGCCGATCCGCATCACCTTGGCGGGCTGCTCGACCATCTCGGTCACCGGCAGCTCGCGCGGCTCGCCGTCCTCGCTCCGCCCGAACCCGCCGGCCGACGCGGTGCCGACCGGCATCCCGTCCGGGCCGACGATCAGCACCTTCGGGCTGTCCTCGGAATCCCCGCTCGACGCCTGGTAGGGCTCCTGCTGCGACCGCTCGTTCATCGGGTAGGTCATGGCTCCTTCATATGCTTCGTCCACCGCAGAGGTCAACGAACCCGCCCACCGGAAAGTCCCGCAACCGGCCACGACCGGCGGCACCCGGCCGCCCCGCCGCTCACTTGCGGCGCAGCTTCAGGCCCACCAGCCCGAACCCCAGCCCCATCATCCCCAGGCCGACCCCCAGCGGGAGCTGGAGCGCCGACGGGTCGCTCCAGTGGGCCGGCGCCGCGGGCACCAGCGGGCCGGTCGCCAGCTCCTCCCCCGCCACCGCCGGCTGCCCGCCGTCGAGCGGGGCGGCCGGCACCGCCGCGTCCTCGTCCCCGCCCCACGCGGGGGCCTCCGGCGCCACCGGCACCGACCGACCGCCGACCACCGCCGAGGGCACGGGCGCGGGCGGCTGCGGGGACGGCTCCACCGACTGCGAGGACTCCGGGGAGACCGGTACCGCGGGCACCGGCTGCTGGTGCCCGTGCTCGTGCTCGCGCTCGGCCGACGGGGACTCCGAGGACTCCGAGGACGCCGAGGGCTCCGAGGGCTCCGAGGGCTCCGAGGGCTCCGAGGGCTCCGAGGGCCGCCCGCTCGGCGCGGCCGGGGCGGACGACGCGACGGACGGGGCGGAGGACATGGCGGAGGGCGACGCGGCCGACGGGACGGCGGACGGCACCGGCACGGGAACGGGCCCGGCCGGGGCCGCGGTCCCGGTGGTGGTCGCGGTCGTGGCCACGGAAGAAGGGGACGGGGACGGCGACGGCGCGGCCGGGGCGGCGGGCGAGGCGGCCGTCCGGCTCGCGGTGGCCCGGGCGGGCGTGCTGGGCGCCTCGACCGGGACGGACCCGCCGGTGGGCTCCCCGGATATCGCGCTGTCGGTCGGCAGCCCCGAAGTGGACGCCGGGCCGCCCGGCAGCGGCGGGGCCGTGACCTGCTGCCGCGCGGCGTCCAGCTGCTCCCGGGCCTGCTGCCGGGCGGCGTCCAACTGGGCCTGCGCCTGCTCGCGCGCCCCGGCGGCCGGGTCGGCGGCCAGCGCGGGCAGCGGCAGCAGCAGCGGCAGGGCCGCACCGGTCAGCACGGCCCAACGGCGCAGCGGGAGCGGACGGTCAACGCCCCGGGACGGCACCGGGGGCACGGCGGAGCGGCGGCGAGCAGGCATCGACGGCGGGTCCTCCCGACGGCCGCCCGCACCGGGGCGCGGGCGGCGGCGGAACAGCTTGTGACCAGACTCACATACTCGGACACTCAGGGCATTTCCACCGCCGCCCCGTTGCCCCGCCCGGCCCCGCCGAACGGGTGCCGACCGGGTACTGGCCCGGTGCTAGAAGGCCAGGACCACCTTGCCGACCTGCTCGCCCGCCTCGACCACCCGGTGCGCCTCGGCGGCCTCGGCGATCGGGAGGACCCGGTCGACCACGGGCCGGACCACGCCCGCCTCGACCAGCGGCCAGACGTGCTCGCGGACGGCGGCCACGATCGCGGCCTTCTCGCCGAGCGGGCGGCCGCGCAGGTTGGTGGCGATCACGGCGGCGCGCTTGCCCAGCAGGGTGGAGAGGTTCAGCTCGGCCTTGACGCCGCCCTGCAGGCCGATCACCACCAGGCGGCCGTTGACCGCCAGGGCGTCGACGTTCCGCTGCAGGTACTTGGCGCCGATGATGTCGAGGATCACGTCCGCGCCGCCGAGCGCGGCGAGTTCGGCGACGAAGTCCTGCTGCCGGTAGTCGATCAGCACGTCGGCGCCCAGCTCGGCGCAGCGGGCGAGCTTCTCCGCGCTGCCGGCGGTGACGGCGACCCGGGCGCCGACCGCCTTGGCCAGCTGGATCGCCATGGTGCCGATGCCGCTGGCCCCACCGTGCAGCAGGACGGTCTCGCCGGGGCGCAGGTGTGCGACCTGGAAGACGTTCGACCAGACCGTGCAGGCCACCTCGGGCAGCGCCGCGGCCTGCTGCGGCGTCAACCCCTTGGGCACCGGCAGCAGTTGGCCGACCGGGACGGCGACCTTCGAGCCGTAGCCGCCGCCCGCGAGCAGCGCGCACACCTCGTCGCCGACGGCCCAGCCCGCGACGCCGGGGCCGAGTTCGACGATCCGGCCCGCGCACTCCAGACCGGGGTACGGCGAACTCCCGGGCGGCGGGTCGTAGAAGCCCTGACGCTGCAGCAGGTCGGCCCGGTTGACCGCGGTGGCGGCGACCTCGACCAGCACCTCGCCGGCCGCCGGAACGGGATCGGGCACCTCGGCCAGGACCAGCCGCTCGGGGCCGCCGGGCTCGGGAATCGTGATGGCTCGCATGGCCGCCACGCTACGCCCCCGGGGTCCGCGCACCCCGTCCCCCCGCCGTCAACAGACAGACCGTCAAGGCTTCCGGGAGACACTCCGACAGGGTGGCGACACTCCGCCCCCGGGGTCGGTAGGCGGCGCCCGCACCCCCCATCCTTGTGCCTGTGCCGAACTCGAACCCGCCCGACGACCAGGGTGCCCGGCCGTCCCGTCCGATGCTCAGTCGCTTCCGGGACAGCGGCGCCACCGACACCACCGACCCCACCCGCCGGATCGCGCTGCCCGCCCGGCCGACCCGCCCGCCGCTGCGCCAGGTGGCCCGCCGCCTGCTGCTCGCGCTGGGCGTGCTGATCGCCACCACGCTGATCGTGTACGTCGACCACGCCGGCTACCACGACAACGCGGACGACTCGGTCAGCCTGATCGACGCGGCGTACTACGCCACCGTCACCCTCTCCACCACCGGGTACGGCGACATCACCCCGGTGAGCGACACCGCGCGGCTGGTGAACATCTTCGTGATCACCCCGCTGCGCGTGCTCTTCCTGATCATCCTGGTCGGCACGACTCTCGAAGTGCTCACCGAACGCACCCGCCTGCAGTGGCGGATCGAACGCTGGAGGCAGACCGTGCGGGACCACACCGTCGTCATCGGCTACGGCACCAAGGGCCGCAGCGCCGTCGACACCCTGCTCGGGCAGGGCGTCCCGAAGGACTCGATCGTGGTGGTCGACCCGCAGGCCAGGGCGATCGACCAGGCCACCCACGACGGGCTGGTCGGCGTGCTCGGCGACGCCACCCGGGCCGCGACCCTGGTCCGGGCCGAACTGCCGCGCGCCGCCCAGGTGGTGGTAGCCCCCGAGCGGGACGACACCGCCGCGCTGATCACCCTGACGGCGCGCCAGCTGAACAAGGGCGCCACCGTGGTCGCCGCCGTCCGCGAGGACGAGAACGCCCCGCTGCTGCGGCAGAGCGGCGCGGACGTGGTGGTCACCTCGTCCAGCTCGGCGGGCCGGCTGCTGGGCATGTCGATGCTCAGCCCGAACGCGGGCGCGGTGATGGAGGACCTGCTCACCTACGGCGACGGCCTGGACGTCACCGAGCGGCCCGTCACCAAGGCCGAGGCCGGGCGCAGCCCGCGCGAACTGGACGACCTGGTGGTGGCCGTGGTGCGCGGCCGCCGGGTGCTGAACTACACCGAGCCCGAGGCCGCGGTGCTGCAGCTCACCGACCGGCTGATCGTCATCAAGCCCGGCGTGCCCGCCACGCACTGACCCGGCCCGGCCGGTGTTCCACGTGGAACACCGGCCGGTCGCACGCTCACGGCAGCGCCAGCACCTCGGCCCGCTCCCCCGCCGCCAGACCGCCGGGCGGGACCACCGCCAGCCCCTCGGCCCGGGCCAGCCCGCGCAGCATGGCCGGGCCGTCGTGCGGCAGCGGGGCCAACCCGGCCGCGGTCCGGCGCACCGGGTGCAGCCGGGTATCGGACGGGTGCCCCGGCAGCGCGGCGGCCAGCAGTTCCGACGCCCCGACGGCGGGCGCCTCCCGGCCGGAACGGGCGTGCAGCAGCGGCAGCGCCAGGGTGACCGTCCCGGCCACCGCCGCCAGCGGATTGCCCGGCAGGCCCACCAGGTGGCGCCCGCCCGGCAGCGCCGCCAGCAGCATCGGGTGCCCCGGCCGGACCGCCACCCCGTCCACCAGCGGATGCCCGCCGGTCGCCTCCAGCGCGGCGTGCAGGAAGTCCACCGGCCCGGCGGCGGTGCCGCCGGTGGTCAGCACCAGGTCGGCGGGCGAGTGCCGGATCGCGTCCCGCAGCAGCCCAAAGTCGTCCCGGACGTGCCGGCCGCCGAGCAGTTCCGCCCCCGCCGCGGCCAGCCAGGGCGGCAGCAGCGGGCCCAGCGCGTCCCGCACCCGGCCCGGCCCCGGCAGCCCCGAAGTCAGCAACTCGTCGCCCAGCACCAGCAGTTCGACGGTCGGCCGGCGGTGCACGGCCAGCCGGTCGTGCCCGGCCGCCGCCGCCAGCCCGAGCACCGCCGGGGTCACCGGCACCCCGGCGGGCAGCAACTCCTCGCCCCGACCGCACTCCTGGCCGCGCGGCCTGATGTCCTGCCCGGGACCGACCTCGCCGTGCAGCAGCGGCGCGCCGCCGACGCGTTCGGCCAGCGTCCCGTGCTCGCGGCGGAGCACCCCCGTGGCCCCCCGCGGCAGTTGGGCGCCGGTGGCGATCTCCACCGCCGCGCCGTCCGCCAACGGGGCGCCCGACCCGCCCGCCAGCACCCGGCCGACCACCCGCCACGGGCCCGGACCGGCGACCGCCCAACCGTCCATCGCCGACGTGTCGAAGGCCGGCAGGTCGGTGAGCGCCGCCAGCGGCTCGGCCAGCGTCCGCCCCACCGCCGCCGCGAGCTCCACCCGCTCCACCGGCAGCGGACCGGCCACCGCCCTGGCGGTGCGCCGGGCCACCGGCCACGGGCAGCCGCGCAGCGTCGGCGCCGCCGAGGTCAACCGCAGGCCGTCCACCGTCCCCGCCTCGCCGTTCACCGCTCGGCCGTACCGTCGGCCCCGGCCCGCGCCGCCCAGCGCTCGGCCAGCGCCGTCACCTTCGCGTTCGCCCCGGCCACCGCCGCCGCCCCGCCACCGCTCGCGGCCGCCGCGTACCCCACCAGGAACGCCGTCAACGGCGCGGCCGGCCGCTCGACGCCGTGCGCGACCACCCGGGTCATGTCCAGCAACCCCCGAACATCCACCGCCAGGTCCAGCCCCAGTTCGGCAGCGGCCGCGGCCATCCACTCGTCCAATGTGCGCTCCATGGGCCCCATGCTGCCCGACCCGAACCCCGGACGACCGTTTCCCCGATGAGCGCCACGCTTCGTTTCGCTCACCGGCCCCCGCCGCCCCCGGTGAGACCCGCCGCACGGCGGAGCCGGGGGAGGCACGCGAACCGCCTGCGGCGGGGCACAGCGCCGGAGATGCCAGTACCAGCAGGAGCCCGAGGGCAAGCCGCCTGCGGCACGGGCACGCCCCCGCCTTGCGGAGTGGGACGGGGCGGGGCGGGCCGCTCGTGGCGGCGGGGGTCAGGGGGATTGCGCGCGGCGGCGGGCTTCGGCGAGTTCTTCCCAGGTGTCGCAGTCGAAGGCGGCGCCGGCCCGGTCGGGGACCTCGATCAGGTGCAGCGGGGCGGTCAGGCGGCGCAGGGG
The DNA here is from genome assembly GCF_044753345.1 of Kitasatospora sp. NPDC088391. Taxonomy (NCBI): domain Bacteria; kingdom Bacillati; phylum Actinomycetota; class Actinomycetes; order Kitasatosporales; family Streptomycetaceae; genus Kitasatospora; species Kitasatospora sp. NPDC088391. The sequence continues at coordinate 359,033 of NZ_JBIVNB010000003.1, read as the reverse complement.
GCGGCCCGCCGGGGGGCCGAGGGTGGTGAGGGCGGTGCGGAGGGCGGCGGTGCGGTAGGCGGCGGTGAGCGGCTGGGCGCGGCCGTCGGCGTCGACGAGTTGCGCGCCGTCCGCCGGGCCGACCGCCGCCAGCAGCCGGTGCACCGTCGCGCCGTCCAGGAACGGGAGGTCGGCGGCGAGCAGCAGCACCAGCGGGGCGGTGACCTCCGGCAGCGCGGCCGCGACCGCCGCGACCGGGCCGCCGCCGGGCGGGTCCTCGCGCAGCCAGCGCACCCCGGCCCGCTCGGTGGCCCGCTCGGGGCCGACCACCAGGACCCGGCGGGCGTCCGCGCAGGCGGCGAGCACCCGGTCCAGCAGCGGGCGCCCGCCGACCGTCAGGCCCGGCTTGTCCGCCCCGCCGAGCCGGTCCGCCGCCCCGCCCGCCGCCACCACCGCGTCGTACTCCGCGTACTGCGCGCACTCCGTCCGCATCACTCCGGCAGTATCACTGCTCGCCGTCGACGATCTCGGCATCGATGATCCCGTTGTCCTCGTCGTCCTCGTCGCGCTTCTCCTCGTCCTGCACCGGCACCTCCGCCCGGCGGACGTTCGCGGCCGCGCCGAGCTCCAGGATGGCCGGCAGGGTCAGGCCGCCGTAGCGCCCGTTCATCGCGGCGGCCAGCGCCTCCGGGTCCGCGGGGTGGTCGTGCAGCGCCTCGTCGAAGTCCCGCAGGTAGCCGGCGGTGAAGGAGAGCACCCGGTGCGCCGCGTCGTCCATGCCGGGCGCCCGGTGCCCGGCGACCACCCGGTCGACGCCGAGGTCGGCGATCCGCCCCAGGTTGTGCGACCACTGGTCACGGGCCGCCGGGTCGGTGTCGGCCGTCCACACGTGGGTGCCGTTGTAGACGAAGTCGCCGGCCAGCACGGTGCGGACGCTCGGCAGGTGGACGACGGTCGAGCCCGCGCAGTCGCCCTGGCCCAGCTGCAGCACCCGGATCAGCTGGCCGTCGATCATCAGCGGCTGCGGCAGCAGCGGCGCGGGGAGCAGCGGCTGGTCCGGGATGTCGTCGCCGTACACCGGCTTCCACTCGGCGACCTTCGCCGCCGCCGTCTCCGCGATGCCCTGCACCACCGGGGGCGCGGCCAGCAGCTGCGCGGCGGGGAACAGCCGCAGCACCTCCTCCGCGCCGAAGTAGTGGTCGGGGTGCCGGTGGGTGACGACGATCGCCAGCAGCTGCCGGCCCTTGCCCGCGATCCACTCCGCCAGTTCGCGGCCCGCGCTGCGGGTCAGCTGGGCGTCGACCAGGACCGCCGAGCGCTCGCCCATGATCAGGCCGGAGGTGGCGAAGAAGGCGCTCTCCGGACCGGTGAACACCTCCACCTGCAGCGGGCGGAAGTCCGGTGCGGCGTCCGCGCCGCCGCGGTGGGCGCTCTCCTCGGTCACGGCTGCTCCCCTGGTCGGTGCGGTCGCGGGCCGCACTCGACCCGTCCCGTCCAGCCTGGCCGGAAGGCCCCGGGGCCGCCGGGTGTACGCGCCCAGGAGGGTGACCACCCGTCGACCGGGGAGCGCCCGGAACGTCGGCTATTGTCGGTGGTCCTGCGCACCGGCCCGCGCGGCCCGCACCCCTGCACCGACGCCTCCGGGAGTTCCTGATGGACCGGCTCCACACCATCGTCCGCGACTACGCCTGGGGCTCGACCACGGCCATCCCCGCGCTGCAGGGCCGGCCCGCCGACGGGACGCCGCAGGCCGAGCTGTGGATGGGCGCCCACCCCGGCGCGCCGTCCCGGGTCGACCGCGGGGCCGGGCCGGCCCCGCTGGACCTGGTGATCGCCGCCGACCCGGTCGGCGAGCTCGGCGCGGCGGGCGTCGAACGGTTCGGTCCCACCCTGCCGTTCCTGGTCAAGGTGCTGGCCGCCGCCACCCCGCTCTCGATCCAGGCCCACCCGACCCGCGAGCAGGCCCGCGCCGGGTACGCCGACGAGGAGTCCCGGAGCATCCCCCTCGACGCCCCGCACCGCAACTACAAGGACGACAACCACAAGCCCGAACTGATCTGCGCGCTCAGCGAGTTCGAGGGCCTGTGCGGATTCCGCGCGCCCGCCGAGGCGGCCGACCTGATGGCCTCGCTCGGCGTCCCCGGCCTCGACCCGCTGATCGAGCTGCTGCGCACCAAGCCGGAGTCCGAGGCGCTGTCCGGTGCGCTCGCCGAAGCCCTCGGCATGACCGACGCGCAGGGCCGGGAGACCGTCGAGGCCGTCGCCCGGGCCGTCACCGCCGCCGCCCCGTCCGACCCCACCGGCGCGCTGGCCGGCTACGCCTTCGCCGCCGCCGAGTGCCCCGGCGACCCCGGCCTGATCGCCGCGCTCCTGCTCAACCACGTCCGCCTGCAGCCCGGCGAGGCGCTCTACCTGGGCGCCGGCCTCCCGCACGCCTACCTGCGCGGCCTCGGCGTGGAGATCATGGCCAACTCCGACAACGTGCTGCGCTGCGGCTTCACCCCCAAGCACGTGGACGTCCCCGAGCTGATGAAGGTGGTCACCTTCCGCGGCGGCCGCCCGGAGATCCTCCGCCCCGAGCCGGGGGCCGACGGCGAGCGGCTCTACCCGGTGCCGATCGACGAGTTCCGGCTCTCCCGCTACGACCTCGGCGGGCAGCCCGCCACGCTGCCCGGCGACGCCCCGCAGATCCTGCTCTGCACCGCCGGGACGGTCGAACTCACCTCCGCCGGGCAGACCTTGACGCTCCGACCGGGCGAGTCCGCGTTCCTCGCCGCCGACGGCGCCGCGACGGTGCTCGACGGCCCCGGCGCCACCGTCTTCCGCAGCACCGTCACCCTCTAGCGGCCCCGGGGCCCGTCACCGGGAAGCGCGCCTGGTACGCCAGGCGCGCCCCGGCGCCCTCGCCGATCGCGGTCAACTCCTCGTCCAGCGCGAGGAACCAGGACCAGCGCTCGCCGCCGCCGGCCCGCACCAGGGCGTCCAGCAGCAGGTCCTCCAGCTCCGGCAGCCGCTTGTCCTTCCACACCTTGTCGGCCAGGCTCACCAGCAGGTCCTCCAGCCCGGAGGCCGGGCCCCAGGAGGCGTGGCCGGCCGCGAACCGGGCCCGCTCCGGGGGCGTGCCCGCCGCCAGCAGCAGCTCCCGCCCGGCCGGCTCGTGCGCCGAGCCCGGGCCGGACAGCTCCGAGCGGTGCACCGCCTTGCCGATGTCGTGGGTGGCCGCGCCGAACAGCACCGCCGCCCGGTCGAAGGCCGCCTCCGGGCAGTGCGCCGCCGTCCAGTCCGCCAGCCGGGCCGCCACGTCGTGCACCAGCCGCAGGTGCGCCACCAGCCTCGGCGGCGCGTCCGCCGCCGCCAGCAGTTCCGGCACGCCGTCCGGCAGCGGGCGCAGCCCGGGTTCCTCGTCCACGGCGGGTGAGGCTACCCGGCGGGGCGGGCAGCGGTAAATCGCTTGACCGGCGCGGGGGACGGGGCTGCACTGAAGCCGACAGGGCAGGGGCATCCGGGAGGGCAGTGGCAGTGATCGAGATCCGGCCGACCACCGACGAGGACTTCGACACCTTCGTCGACACCATGCACGGCGCGTTCGCGCTGTTCCGGGAGGCCGGGGAGGGGCGGAGCGGGGCCTGGTGGTCGGCCTTCGAGCTGGACCGCGGGCTGCTCGCGCTGGCCGAGGACGGCCGGCCGGTCGGCACCGCGGGCGCGTACACCCTCGAACTGACCCTGCCGGGCCCGGTGGTCGTCCCGGTCTCCGGGGTGACGGGCGTCGGCGTGCTGCCCTCGCACCGGCGGCGGGGCATCCTGACCGACCTGATGCGCCGTCAACTCACCGAGCTGCGGGCCCGCGGCGAGGTGCTCTCGGTGCTGCTCGCCTCCGAGGCACTGATCTACCGGCGCTTCGGCTACGGCCCCGCCACCTACACCCAGCGCTACACCGTGCCCAAGCACCGGGCCGCGCTCACCCCGTCGCGCGGCGGGGCCCCCGACCCCGGCACCGTCGAACTGCTCCGCCGCGAGGACGCCGTCGAGCTGCTGGAGCAGGTCTACGACCGCTACCGGCGCACCCAGCCCGGCGCGGTCTCCCGCCCGCACCGCTGGTGGGCGCTCGGCGCGGGCCAGCCGCCGGTCTCCTCCGCCAAGCCCCGCTACATCGCCCTGCACCGGGACGCCGACGGCACCCCCGACGGCTACGCCTGCTACGCGATCGAGGACCCGCGCTCGCTGGTCGTCGACGAGACGATCGCCGCCACCGACGCCGCGTACACCGCGCTCGCCTCCTACCTGCTGCAGCACGACCTGGTCCAGGAGGTGGTGTTCAAGCACTTCCCGCCCGAGCACCCGCTGCCCTGGCAGCTCGCCGACTACAACGCCGGGCAGCCCGGCAAGCACACCGACTGGCTCTGGGCCCGGGTGCTGGACGTCCCCGGCGCGCTCACCGCCCGCGGCTGGCAGTCCGACGGCGAACTCGTCCTCGACGTCACCGACCCGTTCCTCGGCGAGCACCACCGCCACCTGCTGACCGTCCGCGACGGCCGGGCCGAGTGCGTCCCCACCGACCGCGAGCCCGACCTCTCGCTCGACATCAGCGACCTCGGCTCGATCCTGCTCGGCGGCACCGCCCCCGGCACCCTCGCCCGGGCCGGCCACCTCCGCGTCCACCGCCCGGACGCCGCCGCCCGCGCCGACGCCCTGTTCCGCGCCGAACGCGCCCCGCACTGCCTGCACTGGTTCTGACGGTCCGCCGGCCCCGACGGCCCGTCAGGTCACGTCCCTGGTCATGTCGACGAAGCGCGAGTAGTGGCCCTGGAAGGCGACCGTGATGGTGGCGGTCGGGCCGTTTCGGTGCTTGGCGACGATCAGGTCGGCCTCGCCCGCGCGCGGGGACTCCTTCTCGTAGGCGTCCTCGCGGTGCAGCAGGATGACCATGTCGGCGTCCTGCTCGATCGAGCCGGACTCGCGCAGGTCGGAGACCATCGGCTTCTTGTCGGTGCGCTGCTCGGGGCCGCGGTTCAGCTGGGAGAGCGCGATCACCGGGATCTCCAGCTCCTTCGCCAGCAGCTTCAGGTTCCGGGACATGTCCGAGACCTCCTGCTGCCGGCTCTCGGCCCGCCGCGAGCCGCCCGCCTGCATCAGCTGCAGGTAGTCGATGACCACCAGCCGCAGGTCGTTGCGCTGCTTCAGCCGCCGGCACTTGGCCCGGATCTCCATCATCGACAGGTTCGGCGAGTCGTCGATGTACAGCGGCGCCGCGCTCACCTCGGGCATCCGCCGGGCCACCCGCGTCCAGTCGTCGTCCGTCATGTTGCCCGACCGCATGTGGTGCAGCGCCACCCGCGCCTCCGCCGACAGCAGGCGCATGGCGATCTCGTTGCGGCCCATTTCGAGCGAGAAGATCACGCTCGGCAGGTTGTTGTGGATCGAGCAGGCCCGCGCGAAGTCCAGCGCGAGCGTGGAGTTGTGGGTGGGCACCATCGAGCGGGTGGCCAGGTACAGGTGGTCGGGGTTGTCGACCTCGACGCACCGGACGGGCACGCTGTCGACCTCGCGGACCTCCACGATGTAGCGCTGCCGCAGCTTCGGCCCGGCCGGACGGCGGCGCTCGGCGTGCACCGCGCGCTTGCGCGACAGTCCGAAGACCTCACCCGTCGGGGTGAAGGTGACGGTGTACAGGATCGAGGACTGCTCCGAGCGGCCGTCCACCCGCCTGGTGGCCAGGCCGCAGCGGTGTCCTAGGCCGACGGCCAACTCCCGGAATCCCTCGGCGAGTTCTCGGCTCGTCACCGCGAACTGCACCGACCCGGTGGCGTTGACGGTGCCGTCGGTGTCCAGCAGCCCGGCCAGCAGGGCCCGCCGCTGGGCGACGGAGCCGCGCAGGTAGGCCGCCGGGATGTGCTTGCGGCCCAGCACCCCGAGATCCCGCAGGGTGGTCAGCAGGCTGCCGTGCCGCCGCGAGCAGTCGGCGCAGCGGGGCTCGGAGAACGGCGAGGAGCACGGGGCTCCGCAGTCCGTGCAGGTGGTCGGCGGGACGGGTGCGGAGACCGGCCGGGCCCGGCCGCCGCAGGAGCGCCCGCAGGTGCGGACGTGGGCGAGCTTCGGGGTGAAGACCGTGCCGCAGACCACGCAGGCCCGTTCGAAGGTCTCGGGCTCCGGCACGTCGTGGCGCAGCGCGTAGGTCGGGGTGTCGCCGATCCGGCGGATCGTCAGGCCGTCCGCGGCGAGGCGCTCCAGCACCTCCGGGTCGGTGGTGGTGATCCGGGCGGCGTCGGTGTGGCCGTCGCCCAGCCAGGCGCCGAGGGCGTACGGCGGGACGGGCAGGTCCTGCTCGGGCAGGTCCAGCGGGGCGGTGGTGCGCACCGAGTGGTTGGCGCGGCCGTCCGAGGTGTCGCAGCGCAGGGTGGCCGCGATCTCCTTCGTGGTGACGACCCGTCCGGGGGCGCCCGTGCGGCGGGCGGCCCGGGTCTCGGTGAGCCACTGGTGGTCGGCGTCGGCGACCACCGCGGTGCCGTCGTCGAAGGTCACTTCGTAGCAGGGACGGTCGGTCATCACCTCGGTGGCCGCGACCACCCGGGTCGGGCGGCCGTCCGCGTCGAGCAGCAGGTCGCCGACCGCCACCTCGCCCATGGTGGTCCAGCCACCGGGGGTGGGCAGCGGAGTGTCGAGGGCGAGCGCCTTGCCCATGGCCGGGCGGGCGGCGATGACGATCATCTGGCCGGGGTGGAGGCCGTTGGTGAGGGCGTCGAAGTCGGCGAAGCCGGTGGGGACGCCGGACATCTGGCCGGAGCGGGAGCCGATGGCCTCGATCTCGTCGAGGGCGCCCTCCATGATGTCGGCGAGCGGGGCGTAGTCCTCGTTGGTGCGCTGCTCGGTGACGGCGTAGATCTCGGCCTGGGCGGCGTTGACGATGTCGTCGACGTCGCCCTCGGCGGCGTAGCCCATGCCGGCGATCCGGGTGCCGGCCTCGACCAGGCGGCGCAGGACGGCGCGCTCGTGGACGATCTCGGCGTAGTACTCGGCGTTGGCCGCGGTGGGGACCGAGTTGACCAGGGTGTGCAGGTAGGAGGCGCCGCCGACGCGGACCAGTTCGCCGCGCTTGGTCAGCTCGCCGGCCACGGTGATCGGGTCGGCGGGCTCGCCGCGGGCGTAGAGGTCGAGGATCGCGCCGTGGATCAGCTCGTGGGCGGGGCGGTAGTAGTCGGCGGGCTTGAGCACCTCGACGACGTCCGCGATGGCGTCCTTGGAGAGCAGCATGCCGCCGAGCACGGACTGCTCGGCCGCGAGGTCCTGCGGGGGCACCCGCTCGAAGCCCTCGCCGCCGCCGAAGCCGGACTCCCGGTCGCCGTCCCGGTCCCGGTCGCGGCCGCCCTTGCCGTCCCGGCCGCCGCCCTTGCCGTCCCGGCGCTGGAAGCCGCCGCCGGAACCACCGCCGGAGCCGCTGCCGGAACCACCGCCGGAGCCGCCGCCCTGGGTGCCGGGCGGGTTCGAACGGCGGGTGACGGGCAGCCGGTCGCCGGGGACGTCGGGGAAGGCGTCCGGCGGGAAGGCGTCGTCCGACGGCTGCCAGTCGTCCTCCGGCGGCGGCGGGGCGTCGTGGTCGTCGTACTGGGGGCCGGTCACGCGTGTTCCCCGTTCAGCGAATGGTGCGAGTCGGTGCGGGCCTCTCCGGTGCGTACCGTCGTCGGCGCCTGTCCTTCTTACGGTACCGATCCGACAGTGTCCGCCTCGCGCGGGTCGGTGCTGAGCGCCCGTCAGGTCCGGCCGCTGCCACGGTACGTGGCGCCGTCGGAGCCGAATGGTTATCCACAGGGTGTGTGGATAACCGTCCCCAGCCTGTGGAGAACCCCGCCAAAGCTGTGCACAACCCTGTGGATAACCATCCAATCGGCCTAACGCCACCCCCATTGAGCTGGGGATAATCACTCTTCGGCCTGTGCATGAGAAATTATTCACACAAGCGGGACTCGATCCGAAGAGGCGTTCGACACACCGTTCGCCCCGCAACAGGTAAGTGTCACAAACCGCTAGCATCCATTACCTGTGGATGAGTAGGCTGGGCCCATGTCCGTACGAGCACCCGCCCCCGCCCGGCCCGCGGCCGACCGCCGCCGGCACGACCGGGAGATCCTCGCCCTGGCCGTCCCGGCCTTCGGCGCCCTGGTCGCCGAGCCGCTGTTCCTGATGGCCGACTCGGCGATCGTCGGGCACCTCGGCACCGCCCAGCTGGCCGGCCTGGGCATCGCCTCGGTCGTGCTCACCACCGTGGTCGGCGTGTTCGCCTTCCTCGCCTACGCCACCACCGCCGCGGTGGCCCGCCGGATCGGGGCCGGCGACCGCCGGGCCGCGATCCAGCAGGGCGTCGACGGGATCTGGCTGTCGCTGCTGCTCTCCGCCGCCCTGGTCGCGCTGACGCTGGCGTTCGCCCCGCAGGCCGCCCGGCTGCTCGGCGCCTCCGCCACCGCCGCCCCGTACGCGGTGGAGTACCTGCGGATCAGCGCCCTCGGGGTGCCCGCGATGCTGCTGGTGCTGGCCGCCACCGGCGTGCTGCGCGGCCTCCAGGACACCCGGACGCCGCTGCTGGTGGCGATCGGCGGGTTCACCGCCAACCTGCTGCTCAACCTCGGCCTGGTCTACGGCGCCGGCCTCGGGGTGGCGGGCTCGGCCTGGGGCACCGTGCTCGCGCAGAACGCGATGGCCGCGGTGTACGTGGCGGTGGTGGTCCGCGGCGCCCGCCGGGAGGGCGCCGCGCTGCGCCCCGACCGGTCCGGCATCCGGGCCTCCGCCCGGGCCGGCGGCCCGCTGCTGGTGCGCACGCTGAGCCTGCGGGCGGTGCTGCTGCTGGCCACCGCGGTGGCCGCGCACCTGGGCGACGCGGAGGTGGCGGCCCATCAGATCACCATGACCGTCTGGTCGTTCGTGGCCTTCGCGCTGGACGCGGTGGCGATCGCCGGCCAGGCGATCATCGGCCGCTACCTCGGCGCGGGCGACCTGCCCGGCACCCGGGGGGCGACCCGGCGGATGGTCGAGTGGGGCGTGGGCGCGGGCGTGCTGTTCGGCCTGCTGATGGTGCTGGGGCGGCCGCTGTACGTCCCGCTGTTCAGCGCCGACCCGGGGGTGCGGGAGCAGCTGTCCACCGCGCTGCTGCTGGCCGCGCTGACCCAGCCGGTGGGCGGGCTGGTGTTCGTGCTGGACGGCGTGCTGATGGGCGCGGGCGACGGCCGCTACCTGGCCCGGGCGATGCTGGTCACCCTGCTGGTGTTCGTCCCGGCGGCGCTGGCGGTGCCGGCGCTGGGCCTGGGGCTGGCCGGGCTGTGGTGGGCGATGAACCTGTTCATGCTGACCCGGGCCGCGTTCCTGGCCGGCCGGGTCCGCACCGGCCACTGGATGGTCACCGGCGCCGTCCGCGCCTGAGCGGCCGGAAGGACGACCGGAAGGACAGCCAGGACGGCCAGGACGGCCGAGAACCGGCCGGGAGAACGCCGGAGGGCCGGACCCCGCGAACGGGGTCCGGCCCTCCGGACTGCGTTACTGCTGCGCTCAGGCGGCGACGACGTTGACGTCGAGGTTGGCCTGGACGTCGGCGTGCAGCTTGACCGAGACCTTGTGGGTGCCCACGGTCTTGATCGGCGAGGCGATCGCGACGGCGCGCTTGTCCACGGACGGGCCGCTGGCGGCCTTGATGGCCTCCACGACGTCGGCCTGGGTCACCGAGCCGAACAGGCGGCCGGCGTCGCCGGAGCGGACGGCCAGCTTGACCTGCAGGCCCTCGAGCTTGGCCTTGACCTCGTTGGCGGCCTCGAGGGTCTGGATGGCGTGGATCTTCCGGGCGCGACGGATGGCGTCGACGTCCTTCTGACCGCCCTTGGTCCAGCGGATGGCGAAGCCGCGCGGGACCAGGAAGTTGCGGGCGTAGCCGTCCTTGACCTCGACGACCTCGCCGGCGCTGCCGAGGCCGGGGACCTCGTGAGTGAGGATGATCTTCATGCTTGGGTCACCCTCTCTTAGCGCGTGGTGGACGTGTAGGGCAGCAGCGCCACCTCACGGCTGTTCTTCACAGCCGTGGCGACGTCGCGCTGGTGCTGGGTGCAGTTGCCGGTGACCCGGCGGGCACGGATCTTGCCGCGGTCGGAGATGAACTTCCGCAGCAGGTTCGTGTCCTTGTAGTCCACGTACGTGGCCTTGTCCTTGCAGAAGACGCAAACCTTCTTCTTCGGCTTGCGGGGGGGCGGCTTCGCCATGGTTGTGTGCTCCGTTGAGTACGAGATCTGTCAGCGTTGCCGGGCCCTCACCGGGCCCGGCCCGCACCGCTTAGAACGGGGGCTCTTCCGAGTAGCCGCCGCCGGAGTTGCCACCCCAGCTGCCGCCGCCGCCCTGGTTGGACGAGGGGGCGCTGGACGCCCACGGGTCGTCGGACGGACCCGACTGGCCGCCGGAGTTGCCACCCCAGCTGCCGCCCTGGTTCCCGCCGCCGCCGCCGTAGCCGCCACCCTGCTGGCCGCCGCCGCCGAAGCCGCCGCCACCGCCCGGACCGCCGGTCCGGTTGGCACGGGTGACCTTGGCGGTCGCCGAGCGCAGGCTCGGGCCGACCTCATCGACCTCGACCTCGAAGACCGTCCGCTTCTCGCCTTCCTTGGTCTCGTAGGACCGCTGGCGCAGCCGACCCTGCACGATCACGCGCATGCCGCGCTGCAGGGACTCGGCCACGTTCTCCGCGGGCTGACGCCAGACGTTGCACGTGAGGAAGAGGCTCTCGCCGTCCTTCCACTCGTTGGTCTGGCGGTCGAAGGTGCGCGGAGTGGACGCGATGCGGAACTTGGCCACCGCCGCACCCGACGGGGTGAAGCGGAGCTCGGGGTCGTCGACGAGGTTGCCGACGAGGGTGATGACGGTCTCGCCTGCCATGTGGTGATGACCTCTCGGAAAGAAGTTCTGCGGTGCTCGTCAGCGGTGTTCCACGGGGAACACCGGACGTGAGCCTCCGGCGCTAGCGCCGGAAGGGGCTCAGTGGGTGTCCGGGCGCAGGACCTTGGTCCGCAGAACCGACTCGCTCAGGCTGAGCTGGCGGTCGAGCTCCTTGACGACCTCGGGCGTGGCCTTGAGGTCGATGACCGAGTAGATGCCCTCGGACTGCTTGTTGATCTCGTACGCCAGGCGACGACGGCCCCAGGTGTCGACCTTCTCAACCTTGCCGCCGCCGGTGCGGACGACGTTGAGGAAGCTCTCGATCAGGGGAGAGACAGCGCGTTCCTCGACCGAGGGGTCGAGGATGACCATCACCTCGTAGTGACGCATGTGTAACCCACCTCCTTTGGACTCAACGGCCACGGTGTCTCCGTGGCAGGAGGGTTGTGCGCGTCGGCACCGGTGCTTGCGGGCATGCTGGCACGCCCCTACACCGGTGCAGAGGGGCAAGCCTACCGGGTGGGCCGACCGGTGGACAAAAAAGCGCCGTCCCCGGGTTGTCACTTCGGTCACATCGGTCGCAACCTGGACAGAACGAACGTCCTCTTCCCCTCCCCGGAGGTGAGCCCCATGGCCCAGACCGTGCACCGGCCGCAGTTCACCCTCAACACCGACGGGCACCCGCACCCGCGGGAGAACGCCCTGGTGGGCGTGACGGTGGTCCTCGGCGCGATCGCCTTCGTCACCTCGTTCTTCTCCAGCCTGCACCTGCTGACCTCCTGGACCGGCCTGTTCGGCGTGGCCACCGGCCTGATCGGCCTGTTCGTCTCGGTGACCACCGCGGAGCGCTTCCTGCTCGTGCTCGGCACCGGGGCCGCCGCCTTCGGCCTGTTCCTGGGAGTGGCGCACGGCGGCCTGTTCGGGGGCGTGTGGTGACCCCCGGGCGCACCCCGGGCTGAACCCGGGAGCCGGTCGCGCAACTTCCGGCGCCCTCCGGACGTACCTCTCTTCACGGGTGCGAACGGGGGGCGCCGCCACGTCGGGCCCACTCCGGACCGGAACGGGGAATCGGGCGGCGATAAGGTCACCCCTGGGTAGACCCGACGAGGAGGAGCACGGAGCATGAGCCTGCGGTTGCGGACGATCACGCGTGAGGAGCACCTCGCATTCGTGCAGAGCCGGACCTCGGCCAGTCACATGCAGGTGCCGTCCTGGGCGGACGTCAAGGCGGAGTGGCGGTCGGAGAGCCTGGGATGGTTCGACGCGTCCGGCCGGATCGTCGGGGCCGGCCTGGTGCTGTACCGCCAACTGCCCAAGGTGAAGCGGTACTTGGCGTACCTGCCGGAGGGTCCGGTGATCGACTGGTTCGACGGCGACCTGGACGGCTGGCTGAAGCCGATGCTGGCCCACCTGAAGGCGCAGGGCGCGTTCACGGTGAAGATGGGCCCGCCCGTGGTGATCCGGCGCTGGGAGGCGCAGACCATCAAGGACGCGATCGCCGGCAAGGAGGCCAAGCGGCTGCGCGACGTCGAGCCGGACTGGTACGAGCCGCGCGCGGCGGAGACCGCCGAGCAGCTGCGCCGCTCCGGCTGGCTGCAGGGCGAGGACGGCGGCGCGGGCTTCGGCGACGTGCAGCCCCGCTACGTGTTCCAGGTGCCGCTCGGCAACCGCTCGCTGGACGACGTGCAGCGCGGCTTCAACCAGCTGTGGCGGCGCAACATCAAGAAGGCCGACAAGAGCGGCGTCGAGGTCGTCCAGGGCGGCTACGAGGAGCTGGCGGTCTTCCACCAGCTGTACCTGGTGACCGCCGAGCGCGACCGCTTCACCCCGCGCCCGCTGTCCTACTTCCAGCGGATGTGGAAGGCGCTCGCCGCCGAGGACCCGAACCGGATGCGGCTCTACCTCGCCTACCACGACGGCGAGGCGCTGGCCGCGACCACCATGCTGACGGTGGGCGAGCACGTCTGGTACTCCTACGGCGCCTCGGCCAACCACAAGCGCGAGGTGAAGCCGTCCAACGCGATCCAGTGGCGGATGATCCGGGACTCGTACGCGCTCGGGGCGAGCGTCTACGACCTGCGCGGCATCAGCGACACCCTGGACGAGGACGACCACCTGTTCGGCCTGATCCAGTTCAAGGTCGGCACCGGCGGCCAGGCCGCCGAGTACCTCGGCGAGTGGGACTTCCCGCTCAACAAGCTGCTGCACAAGGCCCTCGACATCTACATGTCGCGCCGGTGACCACCGCGCCCACCACCACCGCGCCCACCACCCCGGGGAGAACGCCGTGTCCTTGACGATGTACGTGGAGACCGGCCTCTGGCGGGCCCACCAGCAGCGGCTGCTGGCCGAGTTCCCGGGGCTGGTCCCGGTCGCCAAGGGGAACGGGTACGGCTTCGGCAACGCTCGGCTGGCCGGCGAGGCCGTCCGGCTCGGCGTGCCGATGCTGGCGGCCGGCACCGCCGACGAGGCGGCGGCGCTGGCCGCCGTCTTCCCCGGCGACCTGCTGGTGCTCACCCCGTTCCGGCCCGGCGAGCCGGACGTCCGGCTGCCGGCCGGCCGGGTGGTGCGGACCGTCGCGCACCCCGAGGCGCTCGCCGCGCTGCCGCCCGGGACGCGCGTGGTGGTGGAGTGCATGACCAGCATGCGGCGGCACGGCGTGGCGCTGGCGCAACTGGCCGGGCTTCCGGTGCAGCACCTGGTGCTGGAGGGCTTCGCGGTGCACCTGCCGCTGGACCGGCCGGACGGCAGCGACCCGGTCGACGAGGTGGCCGGCGTGGTCCGGGCGATCGCCGACGCCGGGCTGCCCACCGGCCGGATCTACCTCAGCCACCTGGCCGCCAAGGACGTGCAGCGGCTGGCCGGGCAGTACCCCGGCACCGAGTTCCGGTCCCGGATCGGCACCCGGCTCTGGCTGGGCGAGGTGGAGGCGCTGGCCTCCCGGGCCACCGTCCTGGACGTCACCCCGATCGCCTCCGGCGAGCGCTACGGCTACCGGCAGAACAAGGCCAAGTCGGACGGCCACCTGCTGGTGGTCACCGGCGGCACCGCGCACGGGGTCGGCCTGGAGGCGCCCAAGTACGTGAGCCGGGCGGTCGACAAGGCCAAGGGGCTGGCCCGGGCCGGCCTGGCCACCGTCAACCGGACGCTCTCGCCGTACTCGTGGCAGGGCAAGCAGCTGTGGTTCGCCGAGCCGCCGCACATGCAGGTGTCGATCCTGTTCCTGCCCGGCGAGATCGCGCCGCCGGCGATCGGCGAGGAGCTGAAGCTGACGATCCGTCACACCACCACCCACTTCGACCGGGTGGTCGAGCGCTGAGCCGACCGCGGCGACAGGGGCACGACGGCAGGAAGCCTGCCCGCCGGGACGGCGGGCAGGCTTCCTCGCGTTCGGGGCCGGACGGACCTACTCGGGGCGCGGCTCCGGCTCCGGCCGGGTCACGGCGGCGGGCTCGGCCAGCCAGTCGTCCTGCGGGGCGTACGCGGCGTAGCTCGCCTCCTCGCGCAGGCCGCGCGCGGCGCCGAGGACGAACCGGTCCGGGGCGCCGTCCAGCACGCCGCCCGACGGGTCGTCGCTGCCGTCCCAGCGGACCGGGTCGCGGTCCGGGTAGAGGATGTCGCGCACCACCACGTAGCAGAGGTACAGGGTGCCGACCAGGTGCAGCGCGATGGCGAAGTGGTACCAGTCCTGGTCGATGCCGTGGTGCTTGTTGTCGCTGATGTTGGCCAGGTACGACCAGACGCCGAGGAAGTACAGCACCTCGCAGGCCTGCCAGATCAGGAAGTCGCGCCAGCGCGGCCGGGCCAGCGCGGCCAGCGGGATCAGCCAGAGCACGTACTGCGGCGAGTAGACCTTGTTGGTCAGCACGAAGGCCGCGACCACCAGGAAGGCCAGCTGGGCGAAGCGCGGGCGGCGGGCGGCGCTGACGCCCAGCCAGGCGATCGCCAGGCAGCTGAGCACCAGCAGGACGGCGATCCAGGTGTTCAGGGTCTCCAGGTTCCGGCCCTTGTTGAGGCTCTGCATGAAGATCAGCCAGAATGAGCCGAAGTCCTCCTTGCGGGTCTGGCTGAAGCTGTAGAACGTCACCCAGCCCTTCCAGTTGGCCAGCATGATCGGCAGGTTGACGACCAGCCAGGCCCCGGCCGCGCCGCCCAGCGCCTGCCCGAACTCCTTCCACTTGCCGGCCCGCAGGCAGAGGATCAGCAGCGGGCCGAGCAGCAGCACCGGGTACAGCTTGGCGGCGGTGGCCAGGCCGATGAACACGCCCGCCCAGACCGGCCGGGAGCCCGACCAGTAGGCCATCGCCACGGCGGCCAGCGCGACCGCGAGCAGGTCCCAGTTGATGGTGGAGTTCAGCGCCAGGGCCGGGGCCAGCGCGAACAGCAGGGCGTCCCACGGGCGGCGGCGCTGGGCGCGCGAGGTGGCGACCACCGCGATCACCGCGCAGATCATCAGCATCCCGGCGTTGACCATCCAGAACCACTGCTCACGGCTCATCACGTCGCCGGTGCGGGTGGTCAGCCAGGCCGCCACCTGCATGAACAGGCCGGTCAGCACCGGGTACTCCAGGTACTGCATGTCCGGGGAGCCCTGCGGGATCGGGTCCAGGTACGGGTGCAGCCCGTCCGCGAAGCCGCGCCCGGTGAACAGGTGCGGGATGTCGCTGTAGCAGGCCTTGGTGTACTGGGTGGCGGCGCCGTGGAACCAGCCGTCGGTGTAGCACGGGGCCTTCTGGAACAGGCCGATCACGTAGCAGGCGATCACCGCCAGCGCGAGGAACTTGGCCGGCGTCCACCAGGACACCCCGAGCAGCGCCCGGCGGCCGGGCGGGCCGCCGAGCAGTTCGCTGCCGGCCGCCGCGACCGGGTCCTCGTCCGCGGGCACCACCACGGTGTTGGGCAGCGGTCCCTCGGCCTGGGCGGGGCCGGGCGCTGAGGTCTCGTCACGAAGGCTGGACGTCATGGCGCACATACTGCCGCACGCCCCCGCGCAATCGAAGAGGGGCACGGGAACGCTCTCGCGTCCCGTGCCCCTCCTGGGCGTTGCTCCGGCCGCTAGCCGGTGGTGGCGGCACCACCGCCGCCGCCACCCGCGCCGCCGCCACCGGCACCACCGCCGGGACCGCCGGTCTTGGTGGCCGGAGCGGTCGGCGACTTGGTGCTGCCGGTGCTCGGGCAGATGCCGAGCAGGCAGTCCGGGGTCTTGCTGGAGGTCGGGCCGGGGCTCGGATCGCGCGGCGAACTGCTCTCCGAGGGCACCGACGGCATCGTCGGCGGCTGCTCGGCCGGCGGCGCGGACGCCGTGGTCGAGGCCGAGGCGGAGGCGGTGGCCGGGGCGCCGGAGGAGTCGACCTGGTCGCCCCAGGGCGCCGGGGTCGGGAACGCCTTCGGGTTACCGGGGCCGACCACCTTCATGTAGCGGGTGAAGATCTCCGCGGGGAAGTCACCACCGTGCACGTCGCTCTTGCCGCCGGTGCCGTCCAGCGACTGCAGGCCCGCCTTGGTCGCCGGGTCCTCGCGCCACATGCTGACCGAGGTGGACAGGCTCGGCGTGAAGCCGATCCACCAGGCCGACATGCCGTCGTCGGTGGTACCGGTCTTGCCCGCCACCGGGAAGCCCAGCTCGTTGGTCTTGGTACCGGTGCCGTTCTTCGCCACGTTGTAGAGCACGTCGGCGATGTTGTCCGCGACCGCCTGGTCCAGCGCGGTCTTCGGGGCCGGCTTGCCGATGTTCGGCAGGTCCTTGCCGTGGTACTTCACCGAGGTGACCGAGTACGGGTCGGTCTGCTGGCCGCGGGCGGCGAACACCGAGTACACCGAGGCCATCCGGATCGCGCTCGGGGTCGAGGTGCCCAGCGGGAAGGTCAGCGTGCTGGACGGGGCCAGGCTCTCCTTGCGCAGGCCCAGCTTGACCGCCATGTCCTCGACGTTCTTGCCGCCGACGTCCTGGCCGAGCTGCACGAACGGCACGTTGTACGACCACTGCATGGCCTGACGGAGCGTCACGTAGCCCTTGCCGCCGCCGTCGCTGTTGCGCTGCTTGTAGGGCTTGCCGTCGTCGCCGATGGCCGGGGTGCCGTCGGGGCGGCGGATCACCGACATGTTCTCGGCCAGGTACCGCGAGTTCGGGTTGATCTTGGCCGGCTGGCCGTCCTCGCCGTTCTTGGTGAGGACGCCGTTCTCCATCGCGGTGGCCAGCACGATCGGCTTGAAGGTCGAGCCGACCGGGACGCCCTTGGCGTCGGCGTTGTTGGTGAAGTGGTTCTTGTCGATGCCCGGGCCGCCGTAGATCGCCACGATGGCGCCGTCGTTGGGCACCACCGAGGCCGCGCCGATCTGGATGTTCTGGTCCTTCGGCTCCTTGTCCGGGTGGAGCCGGGCCGCCTGGAAGTCGTCGACGGCCTTCTTCAGGGCGTCGACCTTGTCCTTCTGGAAGGTGGTGTGGATCTCGAAGCCGCCGCGGTCCAGCGCCGCCGCGGTGATGGTCGGGTCCTGCGCCATCACGTACTTGTTGGCGGTGTCGACCAGGTAGGAGATCTCGCCGTTCATGTCGGCGTTGGCCTTGACCTGGATCGGCTCCGGGAAGTCCTTGCACTTGGCGCGGTCGTCGGCGGACAGCATCTTGGTGGTGACCATCCGGTCCAGGATCCAGTTCCAGCGCTCCACCATGCGCGCGTGGTTCTCCTTGCCGAGGCTGGGGTCGTAGAGGCCCGCGCCCTTCAGCAGGCCCGCCAGCATGGCGCCCTGGCAGTTGTCGATCTTGCTGGCGTCCACGCCGTAGTACGCCTGCGCGGCGGCCTGGATGCCGGTCGCGCCGCGGCCGAACCAGCTGGTGTTCAGGTAGCCGGCGAGGATGTCCTCCTTGCGCTGCGACCCGTTCACCTTGAGCGTGATGAAGAACTCCTTCGCCTTCCGCGACAGGGTCTGGTCCTGCGACAGGTAGACGTTCTTCACGTACTGCTGGGTGATGGTCGAACCGCCCTGGGTCTCGCCGCCGGTGGCCATCTTGTAGGCGGCGCGGGCGATGCCCTTGGGGTCGATGCCGGAGTCGGTGCGGAAGGTCGCGTTCTCCGCCGCGATCACCGCGTCCTGGGCCGGCCGGCTGATCGCCGAGAGCTCCACCAGCTGCTGGTTGTTGGAGCCCTTGCGGACCATCTCGGAGCCGTCGGCCCAGTAGTAGGTGTTGCTCTGGATCTGCAGCGCCTGCTTCGGGTCGGGCACCTGGACCAGCGCGTAGGCGGTGCCTATCGCCGCCACGCCGCCGCCGAAGAAGAGCAGGAACAGGCTCAGCACCTGCTTCCAGGACGGCACCCAGCGCCGGAAGCCCTGCTTGCCGAACCGGGGGTAGTCGATCAGCCGCTTCTTGCCCGGCTTGCCCGACCTG
Organism: Kitasatospora sp. NPDC088391; assembly: GCF_044753345.1. Lineage (NCBI taxonomy): Bacteria > Bacillati > Actinomycetota > Actinomycetes > Kitasatosporales > Streptomycetaceae > Kitasatospora > Kitasatospora sp. NPDC088391. The sequence goes on along the minus strand of NZ_JBIVNB010000003.1, from coordinate 340,774 downwards.
CCGCCGCGACCGGCGGCCCGACCGCCCGCACCACCCGCGCCGCCGGCACCGCCCTGGCCGCCCGAACCGCCCTGACCGCCGCCGGAGCCGCCCTTGCGGCCCTGCTTGCGCATCTCCGCCCTGGTCAGCCGCGGCTGCTCGGCGGTCTGCCGGACCGCGCGCCGCAGACCCGGCTCACCGCCGGGGCCGGGGCGCCCGGCGCCGCCCGGTCCGGGCCCGTACTCGGGTGCGCCCTCGACCGGGCTGCCGTAGGCATACGGCCTGCCCGCGTCGGCGTTCCGGGGTGGCTGCTCGCCCCCGGGGTCGGCCGACCTGCGCCGGTGTTCGCTCATCTCTCAGCAGCTCCTCGGTCAGGGTGCACAGGCGAAAGAGTACGGCCCCAAAAAAGGTCTCCAATCGGGCATTCCGAGCCAATCGGGACGAACCGACCGCGATTCATTACACGCCCGTTGCCCAAACCCCTTGTGATCGCGGTTACGCGTGCCCCCCTTGCTCCTTTCGTGACCCGGGATTACTGTGGCCGATATATCGAGCCGATACATCGGCACGACACATCGACCCGGCATACTCTGCCGGGTCGGCCCAGGTCCGGACGAGCAGGACCCTCACGGAAGGAGGAAGGCGGTATGAGCCGACGCTCCGGCGTCCTCGAATTCGCCGTCCTCGGCCTGCTCCACGACGCGCCCATGCACGGCTACGAGCTGCGCAAGCGGCTCAACGTGCTGCTGGGCTCCTTCCGCGCCTTCTCCTACGGAACGCTCTACCCCTGCCTGAAGAGCCTGGTCGCCCAGGGCTTCCTGGTCGAGGACAACCCGGACGTCGAGTACGTCCCGGCCACCGCGCTCAACGGCAAGCGGTCGAAGATCACCTACCGGCTCTCCCCGGAGGGCAAGCAGCGCTTCGAGGAGCTGCTCGCCGACTCCGGCCCGGAGGCCTGGGAGGACGAGCACTTCGGCGTCCGCTTCGCCTTCTTCGGGCAGACCGACCGGGCGGTCCGGATGCGCGTGCTGGAAGGCCGCCGCAGCCGGCTGGAGGAGCGGCTGGAGCGGATGCGCAGCTCGATCGCCCGCACCCGCGAGCGCTTCGACGACTACACCCTCGAACTCCAGCGCCACGGCCTGGAGTCGGTGGAACGCGAGGTCCGTTGGCTCAACGAGCTGATCGAGACCGAGCGGGCCACCAGGACCGGACGCGGCCCCGCGTCCCCCGACACTTCGGACGGCCGTGGCCCGGCCGCCGGGTCCCCGGACCCGCCCGGGCCACCGTACGACCGCCCGGGGCGCTCCTGACCGGAGTGCCGCAGCACCGCGCCGGCTCCGCCGCCCGCGGCGAGGCGTGGGCGCCCCGCGCGCCCGTCTGACAGACAGAACATGTGGAACGAGGCCCCCGCCACAGCACGGCGGACCTCATGAGATTCAGGGAGCAACCGGAATGGGTTCGGTTCGCGTAGCCATCGTCGGCGTGGGCAACTGCGCCGCCTCGCTGGTGCAGGGTGTCGAGTACTACAAGGACGCCGACCCGGCCGGTAAGGTCCCGGGCCTGATGCACGTCCAGTTCGGCGAGTACCACGTCAAGGACGTCGAGTTCGTCGCCGCCTTCGACGTGGACGCCAAGAAGGTCGGCTTCGACCTGGCCGACGCCATCGGCAACAGCGAGAACAACACCATCAAGATCTGCGACGTGCCGCCGACCGGCGTCACCGTGCAGCGCGGCCACACCCTCGACGGCCTGGGCAAGTACTACCGCGAGACCATCGAGGAGTCCGACGAGGCTCCCGCCGACGTGGTGCAGGTCCTGAAGGACCGCCAGGTCGACGTCCTGGTCTGCTACCTGCCGGTCGGCTCCGAGGCCGCCGCCAAGTTCTACGCCCAGTGCGCCATCGACGCCAAGGTCGCCTTCGTGAACGCCCTCCCGGTGTTCATCGCCGGCACCAAGGAGTGGGCCGACAAGTTCACCGAGGCCGGTGTCCCGATCGTCGGCGACGACATCAAGTCGCAGGTCGGCGCCACCATCACGCACCGCGTGATGGCGAAGCTCTTCGAGGACCGCGGTGTCATCCTCGAGCGCACCATGCAGCTGAACGTCGGCGGCAACATGGACTTCAAGAACATGCTCGAGCGCGAGCGCCTGGAGTCCAAGAAGATCTCCAAGACCCAGGCCGTCACCTCGCAGATCCGCGACCGCGAGCTGGGCGCCAAGAACGTCCACATCGGCCCGTCCGACTACGTGGCGTGGCTCGACGACCGCAAGTGGGCGTACGTCCGCCTCGAGGGCCGCGCGTTCGGCGACGTCCCGCTGAACCTCGAGTACAAGCTCGAGGTCTGGGACTCCCCGAACTCGGCCGGTGTCATCATCGACGCCGTGCGCGCCGCGAAGATCGCCAAGGACCGCGGCATCGGCGGCCCGATCCTCTCCGCGTCCTCGTACTTCATGAAGTCCCCGCCGGTGCAGTACTTCGACGACGAGGCCAAGGAGAACGTCGAGAAGTTCATCCGTGGCGAGGTCGAGCGCTGAGCGCAGCGAAGCCTGCTCGCTGTTCAGGCTGAGCGCTGAGCGCTGAGCTTTCTGTGAACTGACGTTTCGTCAGGCACTGCCGGAGGGCCGTCCCGTTTTCGAACGGGGCGGCCCTCCGGCGTTCCGGCCGGGGTTCAGGACCAGGTGGCGTTCCAGGTGACCGGGCCGACGATGCCGTCCACGCCCAGCCCGTGGCGCTGCTGGAAGGCCCGGCAGATCTGGGCCGAGGCCGGACCGTACCAGCCGTCCGCGGTGATCGCCCAGCCCCGGGCCGCCATCCGGCGCTGCCACATCAGCACGTCGTCCCCGTGCAGCATCGGCGTCTGCACCCGCAGGTACCGCCCGGGCCACCGCGGGGCCTGCGCCGCCGGAGCCGTGGCCTGCCCGGACGTCCGGGCGGAGGGCACTCCGCCGAGTCCGGGGTCGGCGGAGACGGTGCCCTCGGGGTAGGCGGGGACGCCGTAGCCGTAGGGGGAGCCGGGGCCGCGGCGGTCGCGGGTGCGGCGGTAGACGCCGTCGCCCTGCGGGGAGCCGCCGGCGTTGGTGTTGCCCTCGACGGTGGTGATGGTGTCGGCGTCGTAGGCGACCACCACGCCGGTGTGGGTGCCGCCGTCGGGGCCGAGGTAGAACGGGCCGCCGAGCACCGGGTACTCGGTCCAGCGGTTGCGGCCGCGCCACCAGGAGACCGCGGTGAGGCAGGAGGCGGTCATCGGCCACAGACCGTCCATGCCGGTGCGGTGGGCGGCCCACGCCTCGAAGGTGGCGCACCAGGGCTGGCCGTCGGACCACTCCAGGCCCGGGGTCTCGGTGCTGTAGCGCTGCCGGTTGTTCCAGTTGCCGTCGGGATCGCGTCCCTCGTGCTGACCGACCTGGCCGAGCAGCAGGGCGGTGAACTCGTCGCGCATGGGAGCCTCTCGTGGTGCGTGGTGCGTCGGTCCCTCCCCGCTGCCTCCCCGGGTGCTCAACGACCGGACGGCGTCCAGGACATCGGTGCCGCGGCGGTGGCCGGTCGCCGTTTGTTGGCGGATGTTTCACGTGAAACGCCGCCGGGCTCGTGGCACCCTTGGCGGGTGATCACCGAACGGCCCCCGCGGGAGGCCACCCTCAGCGGGCTGCTGCACGGGCCTGGTTTCCGGCGACTGCTGACGGTCCGACTGCTCTCGCAGCTGTCGGACGGGGTGTTCCAGGCCTCGCTGGCCACCTACGCGATCTTCTCCCCGGACCACCAGTCCTCCCCGGTCGAGATCGCCGCGGCGCTGGCCGTGGTGACGCTGCCGTTCTCGGTGATCGGCCCGTTCACCGGGGTGCTGCTGGACCGCTGGCGGCGGCGCCAGGTGCTGCTGAGGGGCAATCTGGCCCGGTTCGGCATCGGCCTGTTGACCACCGCCCTGGTGCTGGTCGAGGCTCCGCGCGGGCTGGTCTACACGGCGGCGCTGCTGCTGATGGGGTTCAACCGGTTCATCCTGGCCGGCCTGTCCGCCGCGCTGCCCCGGGTGGTGACCCCGTCCGAGCTGGTCACCGCCAACGCGGTGTCGCCGACCCTGGGCACCATCGCGGCGGCCGGCGGCGCGGGCCTGGGCGTGCTGATCCGGCTGGTGATGTCGCCCGGCCCGGCGGCGAACGCCGCGATGGTGGCGCTGTCCGCCCTGCTGTACCTGGCCGCCGCGCTGGCCGCCCGGCGGATCGCCCCGGACGAGCTGGGGCCGGAGCGGCGCAGCGAACTCCCGCTCCGCGAGGCCCTGTCGACGACCTGGCACGACCTGCTGGGCGGGGTGCGGCACCTGGTCCGGGACTGCCGTCCGGCGGTGCACGCGCTGGCCGCGGTGACCCTGGCCAGGTTCGGCTACGGGGTGCTGACCGTGGTGGTGCTGATGCTGTCCCGGTACACCTTCAACGACGCGGCGGACGTCGACGGCGGGCTGGCCACCCTCGGCCTGGCGGTCACCATGTCCGCGGTGGGCTTCGGCCTGGCCGCGCTGGTCAGTCCGTGGTGCACCCGGCGGCTGGGCCTGTCCGGCTGGATGACGGTCTGCCTGGCCGGCGCCGCGGTGGTCGTCCCCGCGCTCGGCACGACCTTCCACCAGGTCCCGGTGATGGCCGCCGCGCTGCTGCTCGGCGTGGCCACCCAGGGCACCAAGATCTGCGCGGACACCCTGGTCCAGGAGTCGGTGGAGGACGAGTTCCGCGGCCGGGTGTTCGCGATCTACGACGTGCTGGTGAACGTCGCGTTCGTGGCCGCGGCCGGGCTGACCGCCCTGGTGCTGCCGCTGCACGGGCGCTCGGTCCCGGTGCTGGTCGGCCTCGGGGTGCTGTACGCGGTCGGGGCGCTGCTCTACTTCCGGGCCTCCCGCCGGGCCGGGCACCCGTCCGACGGGGTCGCGGGCGGACGCTAGGGTCGTGGGCGCACGGCACGCGTTTCCGTCAGCTGTCTCATGGGGGAAGAACAGATGAGCAATCCGCCGCCGCCCGGTCCGTACGGGCAGCCCAACCCGTACGGCCTGCCCGGTGCCCAGCCGCCGCCGTACGGGCAGCCGCCCTCCGGCTACGCCCAGCCTCCCGCGTACGGGCAGCCGCCCTCGGGGTACGCCCAGCCCCAGCCTGCGGGCTACGGGCAGCCCCAACCCTCGGGGTACGGCCAGCCCCAGCCGGGGTACGGCCAGCCGCCCGGTCCCGGCCAGCAGCAGTCCTGGGGCCAGAACCCGCCGCCCGCGCCGACCCCGACGGCCAAGCGCAAGGCGGGCTGCCTGTGGCAGCTCGGCATCGTGGCGGTGCTGATCGGCGGCCTGTTCGCGCTGTACGCGGTCTTCAAGCCGGACAAGGGCCCGGCCGTCGGCGAGTGCCTGAACAGCAAGCACGGCAAGGTGGCGTGCACCGCCCCCGAGGCCGCCTGGAAGGTGCTGGCCAGGGACAACTACATCGCCAGCCCGGTCAACTGCGCCAAGAGCCAGCCGGGTTCGACCGCGTACGACGGCCGGTACCGCAAGAGCGGCAAGACCAAGAAGTACCGGCTGTGCCTGGGCCCGGCGAACGGGACGACCAGCGGGACGACCGGCGGGACGGTGAAGCCCGCCCCGACCGGCACTCCGCGACCCACCGCCTCCGTGCGCTGAGCCAGGCGGACGTCAGTCCTGCGGCTGGGCCGCCCACCACGCGCGCAGGGCGGCCACCGCGGCCTCGTGCTCCATCGGGCCGTGCTCCAGGCGCAGTTCGAGCATGTGCTTGTAGGCGCGGCCGACCGCGGGGCCGGGGCCCAGCCCGAGCAGCCCCATGATCTCGTTGCCGTCCAGCGCGGGCCGGATCGCGTCCAGCTCCTCCTGCGCCTGGAGGGCGCTGATCCGCTCCTCCAGCGAGTCGTAGGTGCGGGCCAGCGCCGCGGCCTTGCGCTTGTTGCGGGTGGTGCAGTCGGAGCGGGTCAGCCGGTGCAGCCTGGTCAGCAGCGGCCCGGCGTCGGCGACGTAGCGGCGCACCGCGGAGTCGGTCCACTCGCCGCCGCCGTAGCCGTGGAAGCGCAGGTGGAGCTCGACCAGCCGGGACACCTCGTTGGTCAGGTCGTTGGAGTACTTGAGTTCGCGCATCCGCTTGCGGGTCATCTTCGCGCCGACCATCTCGTGGTGGTGGAAGGAGACCCGGCCGTCCGACTCGAAGCGGCGGGTGCGCGGCTTGCCGATGTCGTGCAGCAGGGCGGAGAGGCGCAGCACCAGGTCGGGGCCGTCGGTCTCCAGCGCGATGGCCTGCTCCAGGACGGTCAGCGAGTGCTCGTAGACGTCCTTGTGGCGGTGGTGCTCGTCGCTCTCCAGCCGCAGCGCGGGGAGTTCGGGGAGCACGTACTCGGCGAGGCCGGTGTCGACGAGCAGGCGCAGGCCCTTGACCGGGTGCTCGGAGAGCAGCAGCTTGTTGAGTTCGGCCTGGACGCGTTCGGCGGAGACGATGGTGAGCCGCTCGGCCATCGCGGTCATCGCGGCGACCACCTCGGGCGCCGGGTCGAAGTCGAGCTGGGCGGCGAACCGGGCCGCGCGCATCATCCGCAGCGGGTCGTCGGAGAAGGACTCCTCGGGGGTGGCGGGGGTGCGCAGCACCCGGGCCTCCAGGTCCTCCAGGCCGCGGTGCGGGTCGACGAAGCTCCGGCCGGGCAGGTCGACGGCCATCGCGTTGACGGTGAAGTCGCGGCGCACCAGGTCCTGTTCGATCGAGTCGCCGTAGCTGACCTCGGGCTTGCGGGAGGTCCGGTCGTAGGCCTCGCTGCGGTAGGTGGTGATCTCGATCAGGAAGGAGCCCTCGGGCGTGTCCTTGCGGGCCCCGACGGTGCCGAACGCGATGCCGACGTCCCAGACCGCGTCGGCCCAGCCCTTGACCAGCTTGAGGATCTGCTGCGGGCGGGCGTCGGTGGTGAAGTCGAGGTCGTTGCCGAGCCGTCCGAGCAGGGCGTCCCGGACCGAGCCGCCGACCAGCGACAGCCGGTGGCCGGCGTCCTGGAAGCGGCGGGCGATCTCGTCGGCGACCGGGGAGACCCGCAGCAGCTCCTGCAGGCCGAGGGTCTGCGCCTCGGTCAGCCCCGGCAGGGCGATCGGGTCGGCGGAGCTGGAATGATTGGCGCTGGACGCATTGGCAGTGGACACGGCTCACAAGGGTACGTGCCCGGCCTGACCCGCCGCCCTCCCGTTTCGCTCCCCCGGCCCGCCCGAACAGCTCCCGGCCCGCAACACTGCGGCCCGGGAAGCGTCGTTACCATGCCGGGTGAACGCTCCCTGTCGGAGACCGCCGGTCGGGTCGGCCGCGGCGGGTGCGTGGAGTGGTCGAGACGATCGAACGGCGAGGACGCGCGTGGACGAGCGGACCGGGCGGGGTACAGCGGCGACCGGGCGCCGCGGGCGGCGGACGGGCCGGTCGGTCAGGAGCGCCGCGGCCCTGCTGGCCGGCGGGCTGGTCGCGGCGGTCGCGGGCGCCCCGGCGGCGGTCGGCGCCCCGGTGCTGGTGACCGCGGCCGGCGACTACCCGGCGACGGTCCGGATCGACACCGTCTCGCCGCGGACGGCGCACGAGAACGACACCGTGACGGTGACCGTCACGGTCGCCAACTCCGGTACCGCGAAGCTGAAGTCGCCGACCCTGAAGGTCCGGCAGCCGAACCAGTCCCGGCCGATGACGGCCCGCAGCGAGCTCGCCCTGGTCGCCACCAGGTCCACCCCCAGCAGCTACGACGGCATCGCCCTGGACAGCCCCGCGCAGGACCTCGGCGACCTGGAGCCGGGACAGAGCAAGACCGTCCCGCTGCCGGTGCCGGTGTCCGCGCTGCGGGCCAAGGACACCGGCAGCTACGAACTGGCGGTGGACGTCTGGGGCAGCACCGGCGACGAGAAGCCGCACCCGCTGGGCATCGCCCGCACCTACCTGCCGTTCCAGGGGCGGACCACCGCGAAGCCGTCCGAGGTGGCGGTGGTCTGGCCGCTGACCCACACCCCGGTGCTGGTCGCCCAGACCATGCCGGACACCGACCAGACGCCGGTGCTCCGCGACGACAGCCTGGCCGGCGAGCTGGCCGGCGACGGCCGGCTGAACCGGCTGGTCGACATCGGCGCCACCATGCCGGGGCTGACCTGGGCGATCGACCCGAACCTGCTGGACACCGTGTACGCGATGACCAAGGCGTACCGGGTGCAGAAGCCGGGCACCCTGGGCGACTCCGCGCGCGACGACAACACCGTGCCGGGCACCGGCCGGGACGTGGCCACCGCCTGGCTGGCGAAGCTGCGGCAGGTGCTGTCCGCGCCCGGCACCGAGGTGCTGTCGCTGCCGTACGCCGACCCGGACCTGGCCTCGATCGCGCACAACGGGGCCGGTCTGAAGGGCATGGACACCGCGCTGCGCAAGGCCGTGGCGGCGGGTCAGATCACCACCGAACTGCGGATGTCGGTGGACGCCCACTCGGACGTGGCCTGGCCGTACCAGGGCTGGCTGGACCAGCGGACGGCCGCGGTGTCCGCCGCCGCGGGCGGACGGGTGCTGCTGGTCAACGGCGACTCGATGCCGGAGAGCGACAAGCTGTCGTACACCCCGGGCGCGGCCCGGTCGATCGGCAACGGGCAGACCGCGGTGGTCTCCGACTCCGTGCTGGCCGGTCCGTTCCAGCACGACCTGGCCAGTGACAGCGACCGCACCACGGCCGAGCAGCGCTTCCTGGCCGAGAGCCTGGCGATCGCCCACCAGGAGCCGGAGCACCCGCGCGGCCTGCTGGTGCTGCCGGCCCGGACGCTGACCGTCGGCACCGCGCAGGCGCTGCACGACGCGATGCAGAGCGCCTCGGGCAACGGCGGCTGGGTGACGCCGGTGACGCTGCAGAAGGTCGCCGGGGAGAAGCCGGACCCGAACGCCAACGCCGACGTCCCGGGCACCTACCCGCCGGAGGCCGCGGCTTCGGAACTGTCCCCGGCCGAGCTGGCGGAGACCATGTCGCTGCAGGACGGCGTGGACCAGCTGCTGATGATCCTGACCCAGCCGGACCGGGTGCGCGGCTCGTTCAGCGCGGCCATGGTGCGGGCGATGTCGACCGGGTGGCGGGACCGGCCGCAGGAGGGCCGGGAGTACCGCGCCGGGGCGCAGCGCTACCTGACGAACCTGAAGTCGGCGGTCCGGGTGCCGACCAAGACCATGGTGACCCTGCCGGGCGACAACGCGACCCTGCTGGTCAGCGTGAAGAACGACCTGACCCAGGCGGTCGGCAACCTGGAGATGCGGATCACCTCGGCCCAGCCGAACCGGCTCAAGATCGACTACCCGATCCAGCCGGTGGTGCTGGACGCCACCACCAGCCGCACCTTCCGCTTCCCCGCCGAGGCCCAGGTCAACGGCCCGGTCCTGGTGACCGCGCAGCTCTGGACCACCGGCCCGAACGCCCAGCCGTACGGCGAGCCGGTGGTGTTCACGGTCGACGTGACCTCGGTGGCCAGCGGCGTGACGTACGTCATCGCCGGCGGTACCGTGCTGATGATCCTGGCCGGGGTCCGGTTCTCCCTGCAGCGCAAGAAGCGCAGGGCCACGGGTGAGACGGACGAGGACCCGGACCGCCCGCTGGACGGGGCCGAGGGCACGCCGTCCGACGCGGAGCCGCCGACCGGCTCGGGTGACACGGATCGGGTGGCCGGTGATGAGAAGGTGGATCACTAGGCCGTCCCACCCCGGGGGCCCACACCCCCCTCTCTTCTGACGTGGATTGGTGGCATGAACGAGCGGAGCGAGCGAGCAGCGCAGGACCAGGGCGGCGGCCGGCCCCAGGACGGCCCGGGCGGCCCCCGGTCCGCCGCCGCGCCCGCGGACCCCACCGCCGACTGGTACGTCGCCGACACCTACGCCCACGATCCGTACGCCGAGGGGGCCTACGGCGCCGCGGACCCGTACGGGGCCGTTCCGGGGCCGGCCGCGCCGTACGGGGCGGCCGCCTCCGCGCCGTACGGGGCGGAGGGCGTGGCGCCGGGGTCCGGCCAGGACCCCGAGAGCACCCTCCAGCTGATCGCCCCGGCCCCGCGCTGGGCCTCGGCCGCCGCCGAGGCGGCCGCCGGGGTCACTACCGGTGTCGCGGAGGCCGCCGGGCCCGTCGAGGCCGCCGGGCCGGTCGCGGCGGAGCCCCCCGTCGCCGCCCCGGCCGCGCCGTCGGCCGACCGGCGCTGGGACCTCGGGCTCCCGCCGGAGGAGGTCGAGTACGTCGGGGTGGACTCGCTGCTGTCCGGCGCCGCCGCACCGGCCGGGTCCGGCCCGCACCCGTACGTGCCGCCGATCGAGTTCGACCCGCCGCTCTCCGAGGAGGAGGCGCTGCTGCGGGTCGACGCCGCGGTGCTGGAGGCCGACGCGGCCGCCGCCGCGCCCACCGTGCCCGCCGCACCCGTCGCGGCCCCGGAGTCCGCGCCCGCCGCCGAGAGCGGCGGTGGCGGCGGTGGCGGTGGCGGTGGCGGCAAGGTCGCCAACCTGCTGAACTCCAGCGCCATCATGGCGGCCGGCACCCTGGTCTCCCGCGGCACCGGCTTCCTGCGCACCATGGTGATCGCCGCCGCGATCGGCGTGGCCTCGATGGGCGACTCCTACAACGCCGCCAACACGCTGCCCACCCTGCTGTACATCCTGATCGGCGGCGGCGCGCTGAACGCGGTGTTCGTGCCGCAGCTGGTCCGCAGCATGAAGAACGACGAGGACGGCGGCACCGCGTACGCCAACCGGCTGCTCACCCTGGTGGTGACCGGCCTGGCGGGCGTGGTGTTCGTGGCGGTGCTGGCCGCGCCGGTGCTGGTCCAGCTGATCTCGCACGCGCTGATGCGCGACCAGGCGAGCGCCGACACCACGGTGGCGCTGGCCCGCTACTGCCTGCCGACCATCTTCTTCATGGGCGTGCACGTGGTGATGGGCCAGATCCTCAACGCCCGCGGCCGGTTCGGCGCGATGATGTGGACGCCGGTCCTGAACAACGTCGTGGTGATCTTCACCTTCGTGATGTACATCGCGGTGTACGGCACCTTCCAGCACACCGAGGTCACCCCGCAGACCATCTCGCCCGAGGGCGTCCGGCTGCTCGGCATCGGCACCATGCTCGGCCTGGCCGTGCAGGCGCTGTCGATGATCCCGTACCTGCGGGCGGCGGGCTTCTCCTTCCGGCCGCGCTTCGACTGGCGCGGGCACGGCCTGGGCAAGGCCGCCCGGCTGGCCAAGTGGACCTTCCTGTTCGTGCTGGCCAACCAGGCCGGCTTCCTGGTGATCACCCAGCTCGCCACCGCCGCCGGCAGGGCCGCCGAGGACGACGGCCACCTCGGCGTCGGCCTGGCCGCGTACTCCAACGCGCTGCTGATCTGGCAGCTGCCGATGGCGGTGATCACCGTCTCGGTGATGAGCGCGGTCCTCCCCCGGCTCTCCCGGGCGGCGGCCGACGAGGACGGCGGCGCGGTCCGCGACGACCTCTCGTACGGCCTGCGCACCTCGGCGGTGGCGATCGTCCCGGCCGCGTTCCTGTTCCTGTCGCTCGGTCCGGTGATCGGCTCCTCGATCTACGGCCTGGGCAACGGCGGCGCGGTCGCGCACGGCGCCACCGGCGTCGGCTACATGCTCTCCGCCTTCGCCCTCGGCCTGATCCCGTACTCGGTGCAGTACGTGCTGCTGCGCGGCTTCTACGCCTACGAGGACACCCGGACCCCGTTCTCCAACACCGTCTGGGTGGCGATCACCCAGGCCCTGATCGCGGTGCTGTGCTGGCTGGTGCTGCCCGCCCAGTGGGCGGTCACCGGCATGGCGCTGGGCTACGGCCTGTCGTACGCGGTCGGCGTGACCGTGGCGGTGCCCAAGCTGAAGGCGAAGATCGGCGGACTGGACACCGGCCGGATCACCAAGACCTACGTCCGGCTGGCGATCGCCTCGCTGCCCGCCGCCGTGGTCGGCCTGGCCCTGGAACTGCTCGCCCTGCAGGTGCTGGACGGCTGGTTCGGCAGCGTGCTGACCCTGCTGGTGGCGGGCGGCGCGCAGCTCGCAGTGTTCCTGGTGATGGCCCGCCGGATGCGGATCGAGGAGCTGAGCTCCCTCACCGGGATGCTCCGCCGCAAGCTCGGCCGCTGATCCGGACGCCGTTCCGGGATTGACGCCGCCTCAACCGGGTGGAGTCGATCCGTCGGACCCTCAGTCCGCTTTCCGTGGGCCGGAGTCGGGGTGTACCCCGATTCCGGCCCATTCGTCTGCCGTTCCACCGGAAGTGGGTAATCGGGCAACCCCCAGGCACTCTCAGAGGTCGTACGGGACGGCCCGGAGTGGGCACAATTGACCTTGCACGGCCGACCACCCCCGGCAACGGGGCGTCGACCGTCCCGGGACCGTCCGGGGCGACACAAGGGGAGGCAGGACCACGGTGGCTGACGGCACCAAGGCGATCGTCGACACGTCCGGGACGGACGGGGCGGCGTCCCGGGCCGAGCCCGGGACGCCGGAGCACGGGTCGGGCCGCGGCCGGACCGCCGGGAACCCCGCGAAGAGCCCCACGAAGAGCGCCGCGAAGGACCCGGCGAAGGGCACCGGCCCGGCACCGGCCAAGGGCGCCGCGAACGGGTCCGCGAAGCGCGCCGCCGCGGCCAACGGCAGCACCGGGACGGCGGCCGCCAAGGCACCGGCCAAGGGCGCGCCGAACGGGGCCACCAGGGCCGCCAGAACGGCCCCGGCGCTCAAGCCCGCCCCCGCGCTCAAGCCCGCCGCCCCGCAGCCCGACCTGCGGCCCGCGACCGCCGCCGCCGAGGCCGCGGCGAAGGCCGCCGTGACCGCCGAGCCGCCCGCCGCCGAGGCCGACCCCACCGACCTTCCCGTCGAGGCCCTCCCCGCCCCGGACGCCGACCTGCCCGCCGCCACCGCGACCGAAGCCGACGCCGACGCCGACCTGCCCGCCGAGGCCGGGGCGATCCCCGAGGACGCCCCCGGGGCCGACCTCCCGGCCGAGGCCACCGCCCCGCTCTCGGCCCAGGAGATCGACGCCGAGCTGACCGCCCGGGGCGCCCGCCCGGAGCGCCCCTCCCGCAGCCGGGGGGTGCGCCGCCCGCTGCCGCCGGTCGAGCCCGCCGAGCCCGTCCCGGCCACCAGCACCGAGACCCTGGACGCCGACACCGCCACCCTGCCCGCCGTCCTGCCCGCCCCGCAGCGGCACAGCGGCGACCGGATCGGCGGCCGCTACCGGCTGGAGGAGTGCATCTCCGCGTCGGAGTCCTTCACCAGCTGGCGCGCCGTCGACGAGAAGCTCCGCCGCGCCGTCGGCGTCCACCTGCTCTCGGCCGGCCACCGCCGCGCCAAGTCCGTGCTGACCGCCGCCCGGAGCGCCGCCCTGCTCGGCGACCCGCGCTTCGTCCAGGTGCTGGACGCGGTGCAGGAGGGCGAGCTGGTCTACGTCGTCCGCGAGTGGCTGCCCGGCGCCCGCGACCTCGGCGAGCTGCTGGCGGACGGCCCGCTGGAGCCCTACGACGCCTACCAGATGGTCCGCCAGGTCACCGACGCGATCGCCGCCGCCCACGAACGCGGCCAGGCCCACCTCCGGCTCACCCCCAAGTGCGTGCTGCGCACCGACGGCGGCCAGTACCGGATCAACGGCATCGCGGTCGACGCCGCGCTGCGCGGCCTCCCCACCGAGGACGCCGAGCTGACCGACGTCCGGGCGATCGGCGCCCTGCTGTACGCCGCGCTCACCCACCGCTGGCCCTACCCCGAGGACCGCTACGACCTCCGGGGGCTGCCCGAGGACCTCGGCTGCGTCCCGCCGGACCAGGTCCGGGCGGGCGTCCACAAGGGCCTGGCCGAGCTGGCCGCCCGCGTCCTGTGCGAGCCGCACCCCAAGGGGCAGCTCACCGGGCCCGCCGGACTGGCCGCGGCGATCGCCGCGATGCCGAAGGTCCGCCCCCCGGAGCAGCCCGCCCCGCCGACCCTGCGGGCGCTCCCGGCGGCGCGCCCCCGGTACGCCTCCGGCGCTCCCACCCAGGTGCTGCCCCCGGTCGTCGAACCCGCGTCCGACCGCCCGGCCGGCCCCCGGCCCGCCCCGCGCCGCCGCCGCGGCCTGCGCCGCGCGCTGCGCTGGACGGCCTCGCTGGTGGCCCTCTCGGCCGTCACCGTCGGCTCCTGGCAGCTGGTGGAGTACGTCAACGACCGGACGGCGGCCAGCACCACCGACGGCCACACCGCCCCCGCGCCCACCCCGACCGGCTCCGTTCCGGCGCCGACCGGCCAGAAGCTCACCATCAGCGCCCTCAGCCCGTTCAACGCCTACGGCGACACCAAGGACGAGCACAGCGGCGAAGTCCCCAACGCGATGGACGGCAACCCGGCCACCGCCTGGACCACCCAGCGCTACAACGACCAGTTCGGCGCCTGGCGGCCCGGCACCGGCCTGCTGATCGACCTCGGCGCGGTCCGCACCGTCGGCTCGGTGGACGTCCAGCTGATCGGCGACACCAGGGTCGAGCTGCGGGCCGCCCCCACCGGAACGGGCAGCGCCCCGAGCGCCGACGAGAACGGCTTCCGCGCCTTCGGCCCGGCCATCGCCAACGGCTCCGGCAGCAAGGTCGCGCTGAAGCCCGGCAGCCCGGTGTCCACCCGGTACCTGCTGCTCTGGCTCACCGGCCTGCCCAGCAACGACGAGGGCGGCTACCGCGGCAAGGTCGCCGAGATCCAGGTCAACGGCTGACCCGCCCGCACCCCTTGATCCGTCCGACCGTATCCCCAACGATGTGACCGAGGCCGCCGACCCGGACGGCCCGACCGCGAGGAGGGGGAGGATGGCCGAGGAGCCCACCGACGCCGAGCTGCTCGCCCGGCACACCGCGGGCGACCCGGACGCCTTCGGGCTGCTGGTGCACCGCCACCGGGACCGCCTGTGGGCGGTCGCGGTGCGCACCCTCGGCGACCGCGAGGAGGCCGCCGACGCGCTCCAGGACGCCCTGGTCTCCGCCTTCCGCGCGGCCGCCGGGTTCCAGGGCCGCTCGGCGGTCACCACCTGGCTGCACCGGATCGTGGTCAACGCCTGCCTGGACCGGGCCCGCCGCGGCGCCGTCCGCCGGGCCGATTCGCTGGACCGGGACCCGGCCCCGCTGGCCGCGCTCGGCACCGCCGAGAGCACCGAGAGCCACGCGGTGCGCGCCGAGACCCGCCGCGAGGTGGCCGAGGCGCTCGCCGAACTGCCCGCCGACCAGCGGGCCGCCCTGGTGCTGGTCGACATGCAGGGCTACCCGGTGGCCGAGGCCGCCGAGGTGCTCGGCGTCCCGGTCGGCACCGTGAAGAGCCGCTGCGCCCGCGGCCGGGCCCGGCTGCTGCCGCTGCTGCGCCACCTCGGTCCGGCCGCCGTTCCACGTGGAACCGCCGCCGAGGACGACCGGCCCCCCGCCCCCGAGCGGGCGGCCCCGCCCGCCGACCGCACGCGTGTTCCACGTGGAACACCGGGGGCGGCCCCGGACGGTGTTCCACGTGGAACCGCCCCACCCGTCCCCCGGGACGGGAACCCGAACCGGCCCGCGCCCGTCCCACCCCCGGACTCCGCACCCGCCCTGGAAGGAGATGCGCCCCCGCGATGACGCCGCACCCGCCTTCCGACCACCCCGGCCTGGACGAACTCGCCGACCTCGCCGAGGAGCTGCTCCCGCCCGAGCGGGCCGAGTCGGTGCACCGGCACCTGGCCGACTGCCCCTCCTGCGCCGAGGACTACGCCGCCCTGTGCGGCCTGCCCGAGCTGCTGGCCGACTCCCCCGTCCCGCCGATGCCCGCCGAGGTCGCCGACCGGCTCACCGCCGCGCTCGCCGCCGAGTCCGCCGCCCGCACCGAGGCACGGGCCGGGGCCCGCCCGCCGGAGCAGGCCGCGCAGCAGCCCGCACCCCGTCGGGAGGCCGCCGCCACCGGGCCGGCCCGGACGGGCGGCCCTGCGGGCACCCCGCGGGCGGGCGCCGCCGGCCCCGGCCGGTCCGCCCGCCGCCGGCGCGGCCCCGTCCTGCTGCTCACGGCCGCCTTCCTGGCGGTCGCCGCGGCCACCGGCGGCATCCTGCTGAACCTGGACCGGTCCGGCGGGGACGCCACCGCCTCCTCCGCCGCAGCCGAGAACTCCTCCGCCGAGAACTCCTCCGCCAAGCACCCCGCGCTCGGCGCGGGCAGCCCGAACGCCGCGGCCACCACCGGGACGGCCCCGGTCGCCGCCGACGGCCCGGAGTTCACCGCCGACCGGCTGCCCGCCCAGGTGCGCCAACTGCTGGACGGGAAGAACGTCCCCCAGCTCGGCGCGGCCGACCCGACCGTCCCGGCCGTCCCGTCCTGCCTGCCCGCCGCCGCCGGGCACCCCGGCGAACCGCCGCTGGCGGCCGCCCCGGGCCGCTACGCGGGCCGTCCGGTGCTGGCGCTGGTCTACCGGCCCGCGGGCGGCGGCGGACCGCTCGACGTCTACCTGGCCACCCCGGACTGCCCCGGTTCGACGATCCTGCTGCACAGCACCGTCCCGGCCCCCTGATTCCTCGCCGCCGCGGGCCGCCGACGACCGGAGTGCGGGCGGTTGGTGCGCCCGGGCCTGGGAATGCGGGAGACTGGTGAGTCGTTGTCCGGGGCGGCGGAGCAGACCGCCCTCCCCCGCGCGAGCGGGACGACAGGCGAACCAGGAGATGCAGTGAGCGACGTCCGTAACGTGATCATCATCGGTTCCGGCCCGTCCGGGTACACCGCTGCGCTGTACACCGCGCGTGCTTCCCTCAAGCCGCTGGTGTTCGAGGGCGCGGTCACGGCCGGCGGTGCGCTGATGAACACCACCGAGGTGGAGAACTTCCCGGGCTTCCGCGACGGCATCATGGGCCCCGAGCTGATGGACAACATGCGCGCCCAGGCCGAGCGCTTCGGCGCCGAGCTGGTCCCGGACGACGTCGTCGCGGTCGACCTGACGGGCGACATCAAGACCGTCACCGACTCCGAGGGCACCGTGCACCGGGCCCGCGCGGTGATCGTCACCACCGGCTCGCAGCACCGCAAGCTCGGCCTCCCCAACGAGGACAAGCTCTCCGGCCGCGGCGTCTCCTGGTGCGCGACCTGCGACGGCTTCTTCTTCCGCGACCAGGACATCGCGGTGGTCGGCGGCGGCGACACCGCCCTGGAGGAGGCCACCTTCCTGTCCCGCTTCGCCCGCAGCGTGACGATCGTGCACCGCCGGGATTCACTCCGCGCCTCCAAGGCGATGCAGGAGCGCGCCTTCGCCGACCCGAAGATCTCCTTCGCCTGGGACAGCGCGGTCGAGGAGATCCACGGCGACCCGAAGCTCTCCGGCGTGACCCTGCGCGACACCACCACCGGGGACCTCCGCGAGCTGCCGGTCACCGGCCTGTTCATCGCGATCGGCCACGACCCGCGCACCGAGCTCTTCAAGGGCCAGCTCGACCTGGACGCCGAGGGCTACCTCCAGGTCGAGTCCCCCTCGACCCGGACCAGCGTCCCCGGCGTCTTCGCCGCCGGCGACGTGGTCGACCACACCTACCGCCAGGCGATCACCGCGGCCGGCACCGGCTGCTCCGCCGCGCTGGACGCCGAGCGCTACCTGGCCGCCCAGGACCAGCTGCTGGCGGCCGGCGAGGCCGCCACCGCCGCGGTCTGACGGACCGACAGTCCTCCCCCGACGGGGGCAGAAACAAAAACCGCCCCCGTCGTTGTTGTCACTGACGCATCTCTCCTCCGACCCCAAGGAGTTCCCGTGGCCGGCGCCACCAAGGAAGTTACGGACGCCACCTTCGACGAGGTGGTGCTCAAGAGCGAGAAGCCCGTCCTGGTCGACTTCTGGGCCACCTGGTGCGGCCCGTGCCGCCAGGTCGCCCCGGTCCTGGAGGACATCGCGGCCGAGCACGGCGAGAAGCTCAGCATCGTCAAGCTCGACGTCGACGCCAACCAGGAGACCGCGGCCGCGTACAACGTGATCTCCATCCCGACGTTGAACGTCTACCAGAACGGCGAGCTGGTGAAGACCATCACCGGCGCCCGCCCGAAGGCCGCGCTGCTGCGCGAACTGGCCGAGTACCTCTAGGCCCACCGGCCGGTCCCGGCCTCCCGGTCGTGGGGGGGGGGGCCCCCCCGGGGGGGCCCCGGGGGCGGGGGGGCGGGGGGGGGGCCGGGGCCCCCCCCCCCCCCCCCGGCGCCCCCCCCGCCCCCCCGGGGGGCCCCCCCCCCGCGGGGCGGGGGGGCCCCCCCCGGGGGCCCCCCGGGGGGGGCCCGCCCCCACGTTTCCGGGCCTTCGCCCAGCCGCCTCCGGCGCGGAACCCGGCCGCGGCCGCCGGAGGGCCCCGGGCGGAGGATCGTTCTCACAGAACTCCCGGACGGCCCGTCAGAACGGCCGCAGCGCCGGTTCCTTGCGCCGTCCGCCGAGCAGCCGCTCCAACGCGCCCTCCACGTCGCCCTTCCAGGAGAGCGTGGTGCGCGCCTCCAACCGCAGCCTCGGGTACCGGTGGTGCGGGCGGACGGTCTTGAAGCCGACCGCGAGCAGGTGCTCGGCGGGCAGTACGCAGCTCGGGATCTCCCGCCCCTGGGCCCCGAACGCCTCGATCGCCCGGAAGCCCCGCCGGATCAGGTCCTTGGCCACCCCCTGCACCAGCACCCGCCCCAGCCCCTGCCCCTGGAACTCCGGCAGCACCCGGGACACCATCAACTGCACGGCGTCCGGCGCGATCGGACTGGTCGGGAAGGACTGTCCGCGCGGCACGTACGCGGGCGGGGCGTAGAGCACGAACCCCGCCGGGCGGTCGTCCACGTAGGCGACCCGCCCGCAGGAGCCCCACTCCAGCAGCACCGCCGAGATCCACCCCTCCTTCTCCAACTCCCCCTTGCCGGCGTCCTGCGCGTCCCGTCCGCTGACCGGGTCGAGCTCCCAGAAGACACAGGAGCGGCAGGTGTTCGGCAGATCCGTGAGGTTGTCCAGCGTCAGCGGAACCACCCTCCGTCCCACGCCCGTACCTCCTCCTCCACGCGGCGACACTCCAGTCTGCTCCGCCCAGCAGAACGGGTGCACGTTTCACGTGAAACATGCACCCGTCGTTCGTCGTCCGGTCCGTCCGGCGTCAGGAGAGCGGCAGCCCCTGCTCCCCCGGAGCCAGGCTGTCCAGAATCCGGTTCAGGTCCTCGACCGAGCCGAACTCCAGCACCACCTTGCCCCGGCCGGGCTTGCCGTTCCGCTGCGAGACCTCGACCTTGACCCGGGTCTCGAAGCGGTCCGAGAGCCGCCCGGCCAGCTCGTCGTAGGCCGGGGAGGACTCGTACGCCGCCTGCGGGGCCCGCTTCTTCTTCGGCTCGATGCCCGCCAGCAGCTTGGCAATCTCCTCGGTCGCCCGCACCGACAGCAGCTCGGCCACCACCCGCTCGGCCAGCTTCTCCTGCCGCTCGGCGTCCGGCACCATCAGGATCGCCTTGGCGTGCCCGGCGGTGACGTTCCCGGATGCCACCTTCAACTGCACCGACACCGGCAGCTTCATCAGCCGCAGCGTGTTGGAGACGTGCGGCCGGGACTTGCCCACCCGGTCCGCCAACTCGTCGTGCGTGCAGCCGAAGTCGCGCAGCAGCTGGTCGTAGGCGGCGGCCTCCTCCAGCGCGTTCAGCTCGGCCCGGTGCAGGTTCTCCAGCAGCGCGTCCAGCAGCAGCTTGTCGTCCTCGGTGGCCCGGACGATCGCCGGGATGGCCTCCAGACCGGCCTCCCGGGAGGCCCGCCAGCGCCGCTCGCCCATGATCAGCTCGTAGCGCTCCGGCCCGGTCTGACGGACCACCACGGGCTGCAGCAGGCCGACCTCCTTGATCGAGGCGACCAGTTCGGCGAGCTTCTCCTCGTCGAACACCTCGCGCGGCTGGCGCGGGTTGGGGCTGATCGCGTCCAGCGGCAGCTCGGCGAACCGGGCGCCGTTCACCGGGGCCAGCGCCGCCTCCAGCACGCTCCGGCGCTGGTCGCCGGCCAGCTCCCGCAGGCTCTCCGCGGCGGCCTTGGCGGCCACCGTGCCGCGGTCGGTCGGCACCGCGGCCATCACCGTGACGGTGGACGGGGCCTCCGGCACCGCTGCTTCCTCGGCCGCCGGCTGGGCCGCCGGGATCAGTGCTCCCAGACCCCTGCCCAGTCCCCTGCGCGTGCCACTCACCGGTTGTCCTCCATCGAACTGTGCTGTGCCATCGGCGTGGACCGCTCCTCGCCGTTGCGCGGCGGCACCACCGCCGCGCCCGCCCGGTGCCGGCCCTCGCCGGTCTTCACGACCGCCCGCAGCGCCACCTCGCGGGCCGCCTCCAGGTAGGAGAGCGCGCCGCTGGAGCCGGGGTCGTAGGTCAGCACGGTCTGCCCGTAGCTGGGGGCCTCGGAGATGCGCACCGACCGCGGGATCGCGGTGGCCAGCACCTCCTTCTCGAAGTGCGTCCGCACCTCCTCCGCGACCTGCGCGGCCAGCCTGGTCCGGGCGTCGTACATGGTCAGCAGGATGGTCGACACGTGCAGCGCCGGGTTGAGGTGCGCGCGCACCAGCTCCACGTTGCGCAGCAGCTGGCCGAGGCCCTCCAGCGCGTAGTACTCGCACTGGATCGGGATCAGCACCTCCTGGCCGGCCACCATCGCGTTGACGGTGAGCAGGCCCAGCGAGGGCGGGCAGTCGATCAGCACGTAGTCGAGCGGCTGCTCGTAGGCCGCGATGGCGCGCTGCAGCCGGCTCTCCCGGGCGACCAGCGAGACCAGCTCGATCTCGGCACCGGCCAGGTCGATGGTGGCCGGGCAGCAGAACAGCCCCTCCACGTCCACCACCGGCTGCACCACGTCGGCCAGCGGCTTGCCCTCCACCAGCACGTCGTAGATCGACGGCACCTCGGCGTGGTGGTCGATGCCCAGCGCGGTCGAGGCGTTGCCCTGCGGGTCGAGGTCGATCACCAGCACCCGCAGCCCGTGCATGGCCAGCGCGGCGGCCATGTTGACGGTGGTGGTGGTCTTGCCCACCCCGCCCTTCTGGTTGGCCACCACCATCACCCGGGTCGTGGCGGGACGCGGCAGCGCCTCCCCCGCACTCGTGCCGAGCCGACCGGCGGCGCTCGCGTCGCGCGCGACGGGGGTCTCATCCACCTGGTCGACGATCTCCGACTCCTGCATGGGGGTCAGTGTTTCACGTGAAACCGGGGCCGCGACAGTCACCTCCGGATGACGGTCTCGCGTCCGGTTGAGTCCTTGGTCAAGTACGCCGGTGAGCAGGAAGCGACGTTTCACGTGGAACACGATGCCCGGATTGTCGGGTTCCGCGGGGCCGACACTCCGGTCCGACGCCACCGGAGCGCGGCCGAAGGGGTGAATTCCGGGCGGCGGACGGCCGGAGACGCCGGTGGGGCGGACCGCCGCACCGGCTGTCCGCCCCACCCGTCACCGCTCGGCTCAGCGCCGGCCGCGCCCGCCGGCCCGTCGGCCCGCACCCTCGCCGCCCTTGCCGCCGCGCCCGGCCCGGGCCGCCTTGGCCCGCCGGGTGGCCGCCTTCACGCCGCCGGGGCTCTCCCCCGCCTCCACCCGGACCACCCGGGTCGGCGTCTCCAGCACGCCCTCGCCGACCCCGATCACCGACCACTTCACCGCGCCCAGCCGGGTCAGCGCCGCCCGCGAGTCCGTGAGCTCCTGCTCGGCGGTGTCGCCCTTCAGCGCCAGCATCTGCCCGTACGGCCGCAGCAGCGGCATGCCCCAGCCGGCCAGCCGGTCCAGCGGCGCCACCGCGCGGGCGGTCACCACGTCCACCGCCAGCTTGCCGACCGTCTCCTCGGCCCGGCCGCGCAGCACCGTGACGTTGTCCAGCCCGAGCTCGCGCACCACCTCCTCCAGGAAGGTGGTGCGCCGCAGCAGCGGCTCCAGCAGGGTGACCGACACGTCCGGCCGGGCCAGCGCCACCGGGATGCCGGGCAGGCCGGCCCCGGAGCCGACGTCGCAGAGCGAGACCTCGGCCGGCAGCAGCTCGGCCAGCACCGCGCAGTTGAGCACGTGCCGGTCCCACAGCCGGGGCACCTCGCGCGGGCCGATCAGCCCGCGCTGGACCCCGGCGGTCGCCAGCAGTTCGGTGTACCGCACGGCCGCCGGCAGCCGATCGCCGAAGATCCGTCCCGCTGCCTCCGGCGCCTCGCCGGGCCCCTCCAGCGGCGCCTCGGACGCCGTGCCGTCCCTGTCCATCTCTGCCTCTCCGCTCACCGTCGTGTCCACCCGCCGTACCAGCACTGTTCCACGTGAAACATCCCTCCGCCGCAAAGGCGACGACCCCGCCCGCGAGAGGCGGGCGGGGTCGTCGCCGATCTGCGGCACCACCGGCATCAAGCCGGCAGCACGACCACGCAGCGCTCGGGCTCCTCGCCCTCCGACTCGCTGCGCAGCCCCGCGGCGGCCACCGCGTCGTGCACCACCTTGCGCTCGAACGGGGTCATCGGCTGCAGCTTCACCCGCTCGCCACTGCTCTTCACCCGTTCGGCCGTGTCCGCGCCCAGTTCGGCCAGCTCGGCCCGCTTGCGCGCCCGGAAGCCCGCGACGTCCAGCATCAGGCGGCTGCGCTCCCCAGTCTCCCGGTGCACGGCCAGCCGGGTCAGCTCCTGGAGCGCCTCCAGCACCTCGCCGTCCTGGCCCACCAGCCGCAGCAGCGTCCGGTCGTCGCCCTCGCCGACGATGGAGACCAGCGCCCGGTCCCCCTCGACGTCCATGTCGATGTCGCCGTCCAGGTCCGCGATGTCGAGCAGACCCTCCAGGTAGTCGGCGGCGATGTCACCCTCGTGCTCCAGCCGCGCGAGGGTGCCCTCACCGGCCGGCGCGGTGTCGACGGCGGAGATGGTGCCATCCGTCACAGGTGGACTCCTTCGGAGTTACAGGGCCCTCGGGTGGGGCCGGGAGAGGAGGGGGTCGGGACTACTTCTTCTTCGGCCGCTGGCCGCCCGGGCCACCGCGCCGGGGCTGCTGCCGCTGCCCCGGTCGGGCCGCCGGCTTCGCACCGCCCGGCTTCGCACCGGACTGCCCGGCCCCGGCCGGCTCGGCCTCCACCGCGTCCTGGGGCTCCGCGTCGGTCGGCGCCGCGTCCTGCGCCTGCTCCGCGCCGTGCGCCTGGTGGGTGCCGGACGCCTGCCGCTGCGACTTGCTCTGCTTGCGCGGCTGCTGGCGGCGGACCTGGACGCTCTCCTCCACCGCGGCCTGGGCGTCCGCCGCGGCGCCGCCCTTCCCGCCGGTGAGGGAGGCCAGCAGGCCGCCCTTCTTGATCGAGCCGTCCGGGTTGATCCGGCCCTGCTTCTTCAGACGGGCCTGGCGCTCGTTCCAGGCCTGGCTGCCCGGCGTCGGGTTGTTCCGGATGACGACCAGCTGCTGGCCCATCGACCAGACGTTGGTGGTCAGCCAGTAGACCAGCACACCGACCGGGAAGTTGATGCCCATCACGGCGAACATGACCGGGAAGACGTACATCAGCATCTTCTGCTGCTGCATGAACGGCGTCTTGACCGTCAGGTCCATGTTCTTGGTCATCAGCTGGCGCTGCGTGATGAACTGCGACAGCGACATCAGCACGATCATGACCGCGCAGACGATCTGGATGTGGAGGCTGTCCGCGCCCACGAACTTCGCCGACAGCGGGGCGCCGAAGATGTGCGCCTGCTTGGCGCTCTCCAGCAGCGGCTGGTCGATGACGCCGATCTGCTTGTCGTTGGCGACCGAGGCCAGCACACCGTAGAGGGCGGTGAAGAACGGCGCCTGCACGAGGATGGGAAGGCACGAGGAGAACGGGTTGGTGCCCGCCTCCTTGTACAGCTTCATC
The DNA here is from genome assembly GCF_044753345.1 of Kitasatospora sp. NPDC088391. Classification (NCBI taxonomy): domain Bacteria; kingdom Bacillati; phylum Actinomycetota; class Actinomycetes; order Kitasatosporales; family Streptomycetaceae; genus Kitasatospora; species Kitasatospora sp. NPDC088391. Next base: position 316,988 of record NZ_JBIVNB010000003.1, on the reverse strand, counting down.
ATCTCTTCGGACTGGCGCTGCTTGTCGTTCTTGTAGCGCTCCTGGATGGCCTTCATCTTCGGCTGGATCGCCTGCATGGCCCGGGTCGACTTGATCTGCTTCACGAAGAGCGGGATCAGGCAGATCCGGATGACGACCACCATCATCACGATGGACAGGCCCCACGCCATGCCGCCGTCGGGATCGAAGACGTGGCTGAACAGCGAGTGGAACTGGACGATGATCCAGGACACCGCTGTGTAGAGGGGACTCAGAAAACCGAAGGTCACCGGTCAGACTCCTTGGACATCGGGCTTCGCCACCGGCTCCGGCTCGGCGGTCCCGCTCGTGGGGCTCAGCAGATTGCGCAGCCGGCGGTGCCACACCGGGTGCTTTCGCGGCGGAACATGGTCGACCCCACCGGGAGACCAGGGATTGCAACGCAGGATGCGCCAGCCGGTCAGGCCGGTGCCCTTGATCGCGCCGTGCACGCGGATCGCCTCGTACCCGTAGCGGGAGCACGAGGGGTAGTACCGGCACACCGGGCCCAGCAGCGGACTGATCGTCCACTGGTACAGCCTGATGAGGCCCATCAGCAGGTACTTCATCGCCCTGTTCCCGTCGGGGCACCGCCGGACGGCTCCGACCTGAGCAGTCGGCGCAGCGCGGCGTCCAGATCGTGTCCGAGCTCCGGGTACGGGGCCGTCGCCGCGGCGGGCAGCGCCCGCACCACTATCAGGCTACCTGCGGGCAACCGGGACAGACGCTCCTGGACCAGATGGCGCAGCCGACGTTTCACCAGATTGCGCACCACCGCGGGCCCCACGGCCTTGCTCACGACGAAACCCGCACGCGCCGAAGGAAGCCCCTCGGCGACGTGCGGGTGGGAGTCGCTGTTCCGGTCGGCCCCGCCCTCGGGTGCTCCCTCTCTGTGAAGGTGCACCACCAGCAGGGGCCGGCCGGCGCGGCGGCCGCGTTTCACCGCGGTCGCGAAGTCCTGGCGCCGCCGCAGCCGATTCTCGGTGGGCAGCACTGCAGACCCTTGGCGCGGATCAGGCGGACAGGGCGCTGCGGCCCTTGGCGCGGCGGTTCGCCAGGATGGCGCGGCCGGCACGGGTACGCATGCGCAGCCGGAAGCCGTGGGTCTTGGCGCGACGACGGTTGTTCGGCTGGAAGGTGCGCTTGCTCACTCGGGGGCTCCTGGGGTGAATCGTAGGATGACGCGGAGTCGCTTGGCCGTCACCGTGCGTCCGCGCGATCTCCCCTTGCGTGCTGGGAAATCCGGTCCCGGGGCCCAGATCTGCTGGGACGGGACGACCACGGCGCCCGTGCTGCGCGCGTCATGGAAGCGGGCGGACCCGCGGACATGCGGCAGCGGCCATCGACAACTCGACCTGGTTACGGTACGCGGGAGCAGGTCCGAGGGTCAAACCAGGTGGTGGCCGCCACGTTGCCCACAGCCTGTGGACAACAACTTGAATCAGCTCTGCGCGCTGACTACCGTTGCAGGACTTGTCTCTTTTGTTCTGTGCCCGTGGTCGCTCCGTGCCGCGCCACCTCGACCCCCGCCTCACCGACCTGCCTGACTCCCCCGCGCCGGGGAACGAGAAAGCGTGTACCAGTGGCTGATGTCAACAGCGATCTCGTCCTGATGTGGTCGAGGGTCGTCGAGCGACTGGTGGGCGACAGCGACGTCGTGGAGAAGGACAAGAACTGGGTCCGCCGCACCCAGCCGATGTGGATGATGCACGACACCGCCCTGCTCGCGGCCCCGAACGAGTTCGCCAAGCAGGTGCTGGAGGGCCGGCTGCTGCCGCAGCTGACCGACGCCATCTCGCAGGAGTTCGGCCGCCAGGTGCGGATCGCCGTGATGGTGGACGCCAACGCCGCCCCCTCGACCGACCCGGAGCCGGAGTTCGACCCCGAGCCGGAGCCCGAGCCCGTCCCGGAGTGGCCGCACCCGCGGCAGCAGGAGCACGGCTACCAGGCCGGCCCGGCCTACCCGCAGCAGCTCCCCCCGCAGCACCAGCAGCATCAGCCGCACCAGCCCCAGCACCAGCCGCCGCACCAGCAGGCGCAGCCGCGCCCCGGCAGCTGGCCGGGGCGGCCCGGCGGCGACTACCCGCAGCACCCCGGCTACCCGCAGGACTACCCGCCGGCCGCGGCCTACGGCGCGCCCGTGCCGGACCCGTACGGCGACCACTCCGACCGGGGCGGCTGGGAGTCCGCCCCGGTGCCCGAGCGGCGGCCCGAGCCGGCCCCGCGGCGGGCCGGGCGGCCGACCGCGGACTCCGCGCAGGGCGACCTGTTCGGCGGCGCGCTGGGCTCCCCCGACGAGGACCGGCCGCGCGCGGGCGGCGCCCGCCGGAACGGGCCGCGGGCGGCCGCGCAGCACTCCGGCCCGGCCGAGCGGACCCCGGCCCCCGGCGTCCCGGCCCCGCCCGGCGCCCCGCCCGCGGGCGCCCGCAAGGACGAGCCCAACGCCCGGCTGAACCCCAAGTACCTGTTCGACACCTTCGTGATCGGCGCCAGCAACCGCTTCGCGCACGCCGCCGCGGTGGCGGTCGCCGAGGCCCCGGCGAAGGCGTACAACCCGCTCTTCGTCTACGGCGAGTCCGGGCTGGGCAAGACCCACCTGCTGCACGCCATCGGGCACTACTCGCGCAGCCTGTTCCCGGGCACCCGGGTGCGGTACGTGAGCTCGGAGGAGTTCACCAACGAGTTCATCAACTCGATCCGGGACGGCAAGGCGGACGCGTTCCGCAAGCGCTACCGGGACATCGACATCCTGCTGGTCGACGACATCCAGTTCCTGGCCAGCAAGGAGTCGACGCAGGAGGAGTTCTTCCACACCTTCAACACCCTGCACAACGCCAACAAGCAGATCGTGCTCTCCTCGGACCGGCCGCCCAAGCAGCTGATCACGCTGGAGGACCGGCTCCGCAACCGCTTCGAGTGGGGGCTGATCACCGACGTCACCCCGCCGGAGCTGGAGACCCGGATCGCGATCCTGCGGAAGAAGGCGATCCAGGAGCAACTCAACGCCCCCGCAGACGTGTTGGAGTTCATCGCGTCCCGGATCACCCGCAACATCCGGGAGCTGGAGGGCGCGCTGATCCGGGTCACCGCGTTCGCCAACCTGAACCGGGCGCCGGTGGACCTGGAGCTGGCCGGCATCGTCCTCAAGGACCTGATCCCGGGCGGGGACGAGGACGCCGGGCCGGAGATCACCGCACAGGTGATCATGCAGCAGACGGCCGCCTACTTCGGCCTGGGCGTCGAGGACCTGTGCGGCTCCTCGCGCAGCCGGGTGCTGGTGACGGCCCGGCAGATCGCGATGTACCTGTGCCGGGAGCTGACCGACCTCTCGCTGCCCAAGATCGGCGCGCAGTTCGGCGGCCGCGACCACACCACGGTGATGCACGCGGACCGCAAGATCCGCTCGCTGATGGCCGAGCGGCGGTCCATCTACAACCAGGTCACCGAGCTGACCAACCGGATCAAGAGCTAGCCGGGGCAAGGGAGTTGAGGCCCGGGAGGGGAGTGCGGCCGGATCGGCCGCACTCCCCTTCGGCGTTCCCGGGCCCGGGGCGGCCGGGGACGGGGGCTTCCGGCGACCGCGACCGCGACCGGCGACAGGGTGCCCGGCGGCCGGGCGGCCGGGCGGTCCGCAACCGGGCAATCGGGGGAATCCGGCGGTCCGGCAGGTGTGGCGGGGGCCCGGGCGGGGCAGGAATCGTTCGAATGGCACCCCCGACGGGCCGCCCGCAGGTCCGAACATTTGCGCAGCAAATCGAACGGTTCGGGTGCGCACCGGAGTTGTCCACAGGAACGGGTGGGTTTTCCCCGTCCACAGGCCCCGGAAGCCGAAGTTATCCCGAGGTTCCTCCACAGGCGGATCACCGCTACTCTCTTTGGCGCAGGTCAGCTGCCTGTGGACTTGTGCACAACTGTTGTCCACAGCCTGTGGAGAACTGAGGCCCCGTCAGACGGTCCACAGAGTTATCCACCGGCTGTCCACAGGAAAAGGGGAGTTATCCCCAGGTTGTCCACAGCCCTGTCCACAGTTCGACAACATCAACTCCCTTGTCAGGCCTGCGTGTGAATGGCGTCACGTGATGTTGATCCGGCGCTGGGGATAACCGGGCCGATATCTGTGGATGAAGCTGGGGATAACCTGTGGATACTCAGCGTGCCCTGTGGATTACGCTCCGCTGTCCACAGGAGGGTCTGGTTGTCCACAGCCGCCATCCACAGGTCCTGTGGACAAAATCCGGGTGTTGACCTGCGCAAACGAGGTTATCCACGGTATCCACAGGCCCTACTACTACTGCTACACCTAGAGAGCTCCAGACTTGATCAACAGTGGGGGTGGGCCGAATCTGTGGACAACCGGGCCCCGACATCTGTTCGGTCCGGTTGTGCCCATCTGCCCCGACTGTCGGCCGAGTACGTCAGACTGTCCTTCGGCAACCGGAGAGCAGGCGGAGTGGTCGGCCCGACCGGGAGCCCGAAGACGAGATCAACAGCGCGGGTCGGCGGAACGGGCCGGGCGCGCGGCGACAGCAGCCAGGAGGCGGTTACCGGTGAAGTTCCGGGTGGAGCGTGATGTCCTCGCGGAGGCGGTGGCCTGGGCTGCCCGCAGCCTCCCGGCGCGGCCGCCGGTGCCGGTGCTGGCCGGCCTGCTGCTGACGGCGCAGGAGGGCACGCTGGCGCTCTCCGGGTTCGACTACGAGGTCTCGGCCCGGGTCGAGCTGGAGGCGGACATCGAGGAGGCCGGCACCGTCCTGGTCTCCGGCCGGCTGCTGAACGACATCTCGCGGAACCTGCCGAACCGCCCGGTGGAGATCTCCACCGACGGCATGCGGGTCACCGTGGTCTGCGGCAGCTCGCGCTTCACGCTGCCGACCCTCCCGGTCGACGAGTACCCGACGCTCCCGCAGATGCCGACCGCCACCGGCACCGTCCCGGGCGACGTGTTCGCCTCGGCCGTCAGCCAGGCTGCGGTCGCCGCCGGGCGGGACGACACCCTGCCGGTGCTCACCGGCGTCCGGGTCGAGATCAACGGCAGCGGGATCACCCTGGCCGCCACCGACCGGTACCGGTTCGCCGTCCGCGAGCTGCTCTGGAAGCCCGAGCAGGACGACATCAACGCCGTGGCGCTGGTGCCCGCCAAGACCCTGCAGGACATCGCCAAGTCGCTGGGCAGCGGCGACCACGTGTCGATCGCGCTCTCCACCGGCGGGGCCGGCGAGGGCCTGATCGGTTTCGAGGGCGCCGGTCGGCGGACCACCACCCGCCTGCTGGAGGGCGAGTTCCCGAAGTTCCGGTCGATCTTCCCGACCGAGTTCTCGGCGGTCGCCGCGGTGCAGACCCAGCCCTTCCTGGAGGCGCTCAAGCGCGTCTCGCTGGTGGCCGAGCGGAACACCCCGGTCCGGCTGAGCTTCGAGCAGGGCGTGCTGACCCTGGAGGCCGGCTCGGGCGACGACGCGCAGGCGTCCGAGCGGGTGGAGGCCGACCTGGAGGGCGACGACATCTCGATCGCCTTCAACCCGGGTTACCTGGAGGAGGGGCTCAAGGCGATCGACGCCGCGTACGCGCAGCTGAGCTTCACCACCCCGACCAAGCCGGCCCTGCTCACCGGCAAGCCCGCCGTGGACGCCGAACCGGACGAGGCGTACCAGTACCTGATCATGCCGGTCCGCCTCTCCGGCTGACCCGCACCGGACCACCAGGGGCGCGAGGGGCGACTGCCTCCGCGCCCCTGTGGCTGCCCGGCGGTCCCTCCCCGTCGGCGTAGGCTCAGTGGGTGCGGCAACGGCGCCGTCATCAGGCACGACACCACAGTGAAGGACTTGTCATGGAGCTCGGCCTCATCGGTCTCGGCAAGATGGGCGGCAACATGCGCGAGCGCATCCGCCGCGCCGGCCACACCGTCATCGGCTACGACCGCAACCCGGACCTCGCCGACGTCGAAAGCGTCGAGCAGCTGGTCGCCAAGCTGGAGGCCCCCCGCGTGGTGTGGGTGATGGTCCCGGCCGGCGCGCCGACCCAGGAGACCGTCGAGCAGCTGGCCGAACTGCTCTCCCCCGGCGACGTGGTGGTCGACGGCGGCAACTCCCGCTGGACCGACGACATCCAGCACGCCGAGCTGCTGGCCGCCAAGGGCATCGGCTTCGTCGACTGCGGCGTCTCCGGCGGTGTCTGGGGCCTGGAGAACGGCTACGCGCTGATGTACGGCGGCGAGGCGGCGGACGTCGCCAAGGTGCAGCCGGTCTTCGACGCGCTCAAGCCCGAGGGCGACTTCGGCTCGGTGCACGCCGGCAAGGTCGGTGCCGGCCACTTCGCCAAGATGGTCCACAACGGCATCGAGTACGCGATGATGCAGGCCTTCGCCGAGGGCTGGGAGCTGCTGGAGGCCGCCCCCGAGGTGACCGACGTGCGCGAGGTCTTCCGCAGCTGGCAGGAGGGCACGGTCATCCGCTCCTGGCTGCTCGACCTGGCGGTCCGGGCGTTGGACGACGACGAGCACCTGGCCAAGCTCAAGGGCTGGGCCGCGGATTCCGGCGAGGGCCGCTGGACGGTCGAGGCCGCGATCGACCACGCGGTGCCGCTGCCCGCGATCACCGCCTCGCTGTTCGCCCGGTTCGCCTCCCGCCAGGAGGACTCCCCGCAGATGAAGATGATCGCCGCCCTGCGCAACCAGTTCGGCGGCCACGCGGTCGAGTCCAAGTAAGTCCCCACGGCCAGAAGGCGAGCGCAGTCCACCGTCATGCACGTCGCGCACCTGTCGCTCGCCGACTTCCGTTCCTACGCCCGGGTCGAGGTCCCGCTCGACCCGGGCGTCACCGCGTTCGTCGGCCCGAACGGGCAGGGCAAGACCAACCTGGTCGAGGCGATCGGCTACGTCGCCACCCTGGGCAGCCACCGGGTGGCCACCGACGCCCCGCTGGTGCGGCTCGGCGCCGAGCGGGCGGTGATCCGGGCCAGCGTGGTCGCCCAGGGCGGCCGGACCACCCTGGTGGAGCTGGAGCTGACCCCGGGCAAGGCCAACCGGGCCCGGCTGAACCGTTCCGACAACATCCGCCCGCGCGACGTGCTGGGCGTGCTGCGCACCGTGCTGTTCGCCCCCGAGGACCTCGCGCTGGTCAAGGGCGACCCGGGGGAGCGGCGGCGCTTCCTGGACGAGCTGCTGACCGCCCGGGCCCCCCGGCTGGCCGGGGTGCGCTCCGACTACGAGCGGGTGCTCAAGCAGCGCAACGCCCTGCTGCGGACGGTGGCGATGGCCCGCCGGGCCGGTGGAGGCAAGGCCGCCGACCTGTCCACCCTGGAGGTCTGGGACGGCCATCTCGCCCGCGCCGGGGCCGAGTTGACGGCTTTTCGGATCCAGCTGGTGGCCGCCCTGCAGCCGCTGGTCGGCGCGGCCTACCGCCAGCTGGCGCCGGGCGCGGGGGAGACCGTGCTGGAGTACCGCTCCTCCTTCGAGGGCGAGCTGCCGACCAACCGCGAGCAGGCCGAGCAGCAGCTGCTGGACGCCCTGCTGGCCACCCGCAAGCAGGAGGTCGAGCGCGGCCTGACCCTGGTCGGCCCGCACCGGGACGAGCTGCTGCTGCGGCTGGGCCCGCTGCCCGCCAAGGGCTACGCCAGCCACGGCGAGTCCTGGTCCTACGCGCTGGCGCTGCGGCTGGCCTCGTACGAGCTGCTGCGGGCCGAGGGCGGGGAGCCGGTGCTGGTGCTGGACGACGTGTTCGCCGAGCTGGACGCCCGCCGCCGGGACCGGCTGGCGGAGCTGGTGGCGGGCGGCGAGCAGGTGCTGGTCACCGCCGCCGTCGCCGAGGACGTGCCGAAGGCGCTGAGCGGCGCCCGGTACGGGGTCTCGGACGGCACTGTGGCCCGTCTCACCCCGTGAGTCCCGGGAAGCACGTACCCTGGGCGGCTCGTCGGCGGAGTTGTCCACAGCCTGGGGATGGAGCGCGATGACCGAGGGTCCGGAGCTTTCCGGGGTGGACCTGGCCCGGGTGGCGCTGCGGGCGGCCAAGGAGCAGGCCCGGCTGCGCGGCGAGCAGGTGCGCGAGCGCCGCGAGGCGAAGCGGACCGGGCTGCGCAGCGGGGCGCGCGCGGACGGCCGCGACCCGGTGCCGCTGGGGGCGGCGCTGAACCGGTTGATCACCGAGCGCGGCTGGGAGGCGCCCGCCGCGGTGGGCGGGGTGATGGGCCGCTGGTCGCAGATCGTGGGTCCGGACATCGCCGCGCACTGCGTGCCCAAGTCGTACGCGGAGGCCGAGGCGGTGCTCACCGTGCAGTGCGACTCCACCGCGTGGGCCACTCAACTCCGTTTGCTGGCACGCCAGTTGGTGGCCCGACTGAACCACGAGCTGGGCCACGGAACGGTCCGGGTGATCAAGGTGCTGGGGCCGGACGCCCCGGTCCGCGGGTACGGGCGGCTGCGGGCTCCGGGCAGCAAGGGCCCGGGCGACACCTGGGGCTGACCGGGCCGAGGCGGAGCGGTCTGCTCCGGAATCGCTGGCGGCCCCGCCAGGCGCTCTGAGACCCCCTGGCGAGTATCGGGACACGTCCCGAGGGGATTCAGGGCGGCACATCTGCCCTCAGAGGCTGCCAAACGCCCCTCACTGTCGGTCGTACCGGTAGACTGAAGCGCAATCACCGTTGTGTGCAGCAACCGAGACGAAACGCTGTGGTCGCACACCTGCCCGTACACCGGGAAGGGGCGCGACCCGCGCTGTGCCAGAGAGGGCGCTTCGTGGCCGATTCCGGCAACCCCAGCCAGACCCCAGACCCGTCCGACAACAAGGCCTACGACGCCAACGCCATCCAGGTGCTGGAGGGGCTCGACGCCGTCCGCAAGCGCCCGGGCATGTACATCGGTTCGACCGGTGAGCGCGGCCTGCACCACCTCGTGTACGAGATCGTCGACAACTCGGTCGACGAGGCGTTGGCGGGCCACGCCGACACCATCGACGTGACGATCCTGGCCGACGGCGGCGTGCGGGTGGTGGACAACGGGCGAGGCATCCCGGTCGGCATCATGCCCGGCCAGGACAAGCCCGCCGTCGAGGTCGTGCTGACGGTGCTGCACGCCGGCGGCAAGTTCGGCGGCGGCGGCTACGCGGTCTCCGGCGGCCTGCACGGCGTCGGCATCTCGGTGGTGAACGCGCTCTCCACCCGCCTCGCGGTGGACATCAGCACCGACGGCGCCCGCTGGACGCAGGAGTACAAGTCCGGCGCCCCGACCGCCCCGCTGGCCCGGCACGAGGAGACCCCGGAGACCGGCACCACGGTCACCTTCTGGGCCGACCCGGACATCTTCGAGACCACCGTCTACTCGTTCGAGACGCTCTCCCGGCGCTTCCAGGAGATGGCCTTCCTCAACAAGGGCCTGACCATCGCGCTGACCGACGAGCGCCCCGAGCACGTGGACGACGAGGGCAAGCCGCTCTCGGTCACCTACCGGTACGACGGCGGCATCGCCGACTTCGTGGCCCACCTCAACTCCCGCAAGGGCGAGGTGATCCACCCCTCGGTGATCGACTTCGAGGCCGAGGACAAGGGCAGGACGATCTCGGCCGAGATCGCCATGCAGTGGAACTCGTCCTACACCGAGGGCGTGTACTCCTTCGCCAACACCATCCACACCCACGGCGGCGGCACCCACGAGGAGGGCTTCCGGTCCGCGCTCACCGGTCTGATGAACCGGTACGCGCGCGACAAGAAGCTGCTCCGCGAGAAGGACGACAACCTCTCCGGCGAGGACATCCGCGAGGGCCTGACCGCGATCATCTCGGTCAAGCTCGGCGAGCCGCAGTTCGAGGGCCAGACCAAGGACAAGCTCGGCAACACCGAGGCCAAGACCTTCGTCCAGAAGGTGGTCAACGAGCACCTGGCCGACTGGCTGGACCGCAACCCCGCCGAGGCCGCGGACATCATCCGCAAGTCCATCCAGGCCGCCAGCGCCCGGGTCGCCGCCCGCAAGGCCCGCGACCTGACCCGGCGCAAGGGCCTGCTGGAGTCGGCCTCGCTGCCCGGCAAGCTCTCGGACTGCCAGTCCAAGGACCCGGCCGAGTGCGAGATCTTCATCGTCGAGGGCGACTCGGCCGGCGGCTCCGCCAAGCAGGGCCGCGACCCGCGCACCCAGGCGATCCTCCCGATCCGCGGCAAGATCCTGAACGTCGAGAAGGCCCGGATCGACAAGGTGCTGCAGAACACCGAGGTCCAGGCGCTGATCTCGGCCTTCGGCTGCGGCATCCAGGAGGACTACGACGCCGAGAAGCTGCGGTACCACAAGATCGTCCTGATGGCCGACGCCGACGTCGACGGACAGCACATCCGCACCCTGCTGCTGACCCTGCTGTTCCGCTTCATGCGCCCGCTGGTCGAGGCCGGGTACGTCTACCTGGCGATGCCCCCGCTGTACAAGATCAAGTGGGGCCGGGACGAGTTCGAGTACGCCTACTCCGACCGCGAGCGCGACGCGCTGATCGCCGCCGGGGTCGAGGGCGGCCGCCGGCTCCCCAAGGACGACGCGATCCAGCGCTTCAAGGGCCTCGGCGAGATGAACGCCGAAGAGCTGCGCGTCACCACCATGGACGCCGCGCACCGCCTGCTGCTCCAGGTCACCCTGGAGGACGCGGCCCGCGCCGACGACCTGTTCTCCGTCCTGATGGGCGAGGACGTCGAGGCCCGCCGCTCCTTCATCCAGCGCAACGCGAAGGACGTCCGCTTCCTGGACGTCTGACGTCCCGTCAAGGATCGTTGAAAGGAAACTGACCACCAGTGGTCGACGACAACCGTCCCGACGGCGGCGAGCAGCCCGAGGACAGCACCACCACCACCGACCAGAGCGGCGGACGGGTCGAGCTCATCGAGCTCGAGACCGAGATGCAGCGCTCCTACCTCGACTACGCGATGAGCGTCATCGTGTCGCGCGCCCTGCCGGAGGTCCGCGACGGCCTCAAGCCGGTGCACCGGCGCGTGCTCTACGCGATGTACGACGGCGGCTACCGGCCCGAGAAGGGCTACTACAAGTGCGCCCGCGTGGTCGGCGACGTGATGGGCAACTACCACCCGCACGGCGACACCTCCATCTACGACACCCTGGTCCGGCTCGCCCAGACCTGGTCGATGCGGATGCCGCTGGTCGACGGCAACGGCAACTTCGGCTCCCCGGGCAACGACCCGGCCGCGGCGATGCGCTACACCGAGTGCAAGATGATGCCGCTGGCGATGGAGATGATGCGCGACATCGACGAGGAGACCGTCGACTTCGCCGCCAACTACGACGGCCGGCAGCAGGAGCCGACCGTCCTGCCCTCGCGGATCCCCAACCTGCTGGTCAACGGCGCCACCGGCATCGCGGTCGGCATGGCCACCAACATCCCGCCGCACAACCTGCGCGAGGTCGCCTCCGGCGCGCTCTGGGCGCTGGAGCACCCCGAGGCGTCCAACGAGGAACTGCTGGAAGCCCTGATCGAGCGGATCAAGGCCCCCGACTTCCCGACCGGCGCGCTGATCGTCGGCCGCCGCGGCATCGAGGACGCCTACCGCACCGGCCGCGGCTCGATCACCATGCGCGCCGTGGTCGAGGTCGAGGAGATCCAGGGCCGCCAGTGCCTGGTGATCACCGAGCTGCCGTTCCAGGTCAACCCGGACAACCTCGCCCTCAAGATCGCCGACCTGGTCAAGGACGGCCGGATCGCCGGCATCGCCGACGTCCGCGACGAGTCCTCCTCGCGGACCGGCCAGCGCCTGGTCATCGTCCTCAAGCGGGACGCGGTCGCCAAGGTCGTGCTCAACAACCTGTACAAGCACACCGACCTGCAGACCAACTTCGGCGCCAACATGCTGGCCCTGGTCGACGGCGTGCCGCGCACCCTCTCGCTGGACGCCTTCATCCGGCACTGGGTCGCCCACCAGATCGAGGTCATCGTCCGCCGGACCACCTTCCGGCTGCGCAAGGCCGAGGAGCGCGCGCACATCCTGCGCGCCCTGCTCAAGGCCCTCGACCAGATCGACGCGGTGATCGCGCTGATCCGCGCCTCGGAGAGCGCCGACGCCGCCCGCACCGGCCTGATGCGGCTGCTCGCCATCGACGAGCTGCAGGCCAACGCCATCCTCGAGATGCAGCTGCGCCGGCTGGCCGCGCTGGAGAGCGCCCGCATCCTCAGCGAGCACGACGAGCTCCAGGCCAAGATCAACGAGTACAACGCGATCCTCGCCTCGCCCTCCCGGCAGCGCGAGATCGTCTCCGAGGAGCTCACCGCGATCGTCGAGAAGTACGGCGACGAGCGGCGCTCCACCCTGATCCCCTCCGACGGCGACCTCTCGATCGAGGACCTCATCGCCGAGGAGGACATCGTGGTCACCATCACCCGCGGCGGCTACGTCAAGCGCACCCGCTCCGACCTCTACCGCTCGCAGAAGCGCGGCGGCAAGGGCGTCCGCGGCGCGCAGCTGAAGCAGGACGACATCGTCGACCACTTCTTCGTGACCACCACCCACAACTGGATCCTGTTCTTCACCAACAAGGGCCGGGTCTACCGCGCCAAGGGCTACGAGCTGCCGGACGCCGGCCGCGACGCCCGCGGCCAGCACGTCGCCAACCTGCTGGCCTTCCAGCCGGAGGAGCACATCACCCAGGTGATGGCCGTCCGCACCTACGAGGACAAGCCGTACCTGGTCCTCGCCACCCGCGGCGGCCTGGTCAAGAAGACCCCGCTCAAGGACTACGACTCCCCGCGCTCCGGCGGCCTGATCGCGATCAACCTGCGCCAGGACGAGGAGGGCCGGGACGACGAGCTGATCGGCGCCGAGCTGGTCTCCGCCGACGACGACCTGCTGCTGATCTCCAAGAAGGCCCAGTCGATCCGGTTCAAGGCCACCGACGAGGCGCTCCGCCCGATGAGCCGGGCCACCTCCGGCGTCAAGGGCATGGCCTTCCGCGAGGACGACGAACTGCTCTCGATGAACGTGGTCCGGCCGAGCACCTTCGTGTTCACCGCCACCGACGGCGGCTACGCCAAGCGCACCTCGGTCGACGAGTACCGTGTCCAGGGACGCGGCGGTTTCGGCATCAAGGCGGCCAAGATCGTCGAGGGCCGGGGCTCGCTGGTCGGCGCGCTGGTGGTCGAGGAGACCGACGAGATCATGGCCATCACGCTCTCCGGCGGCGTGATCCGGACCAGGGTTTCCGAAGTCCGTGAAACCGGACGTGACACGATGGGCGTCCAACTGATCAACCTCGGAAAGCGCGACGCGGTGGTGGGCATGGCCCGCAACGCGGAGGCCGACGAGGAGGAGGGCCCGGAGGACGCCGAGACGGCGGAGTCCGCGGCCACCACCGAGCACGAGGCGGACGGTACGCCCGACCAGGGCTGATGCCAGGACGCCGACCGTGCCGCCCGCTCCGCCCCGTCCACCGCGGGGCGGGGCGGGCGGCCCGGGTCGACCGCAGGCCACCGGGGCAGGCGGAGCAGGAGCACAACACGGTCCAGGGCGGTGCGGCCGGCCTGGCGAACGGTTCGGGAGGACCACGGTGAGCGGAGCCACGGGTGCTGGAGGTGCCACGGGCGGCGTGTCGGGCGGGCAGGGCGGGGTGCCGTACGGCGGCACACCGCAGCGCCCCGCCGAGCACCCGGCCTCGTCCACCTCGGTGATGCCCCCGGTCGGCCAGGCCGGGGCCCAGCCGGGCTACGGCGGCCAGACCCCGCCCCCGCCGCCGAGCACCCCGCCCGCGGCGGGCAGCGGCTTCTCCACGCCGACCACCTACACCAAGGGCCAGCCCACCCCGCCGCGCGGCACCCGCACCACCGGTGCCGGCGGCCCCGGCCAGGCCCCGGCACCGGCCCGCCGCCCCGGCCCCGCCGGACCGGCCGCCGGCCGGACCCGGAAGGCCCGGCTGCGGGTGGTCAAGGCCGACCCGTGGTCGGTGATGAAGGTCAGCTTCCTGCTCTCGCTGGCCATCGGCGTGATCGTGATCGTGGCCGCCGCCGTGCTCTGGATGACCCTCGACGGCCTCGGCGTCTTCGACTCGCTGACCAGCACCTTCAAGGACATCACCGGCAGCGACAGCGCCGGCGCCTTCAACCTGATGGACTACATCGGGTTCGGCAAGGTCATGCTGTTCACCACCCTGATCGCGGTGGTCGACGTGGTCCTGATGACCGCCCTGTGCACCCTGGCGGCGTTCATCTACAACTCGGCGGCCGGCTTCACCGGCGGCATCGAGCTGACCCTCGCCGAGGAGGACTGACCGACTCCCGCTGACGGAACGTCAGGGTGCGGAATTCCCCGGGCCCCACAGGCTGTTGAAGCCTGCGGGGCCCGTTGCCGTCCCCGGGCAATCGGGTGACCGGGCGGCGCGCCGGGACCGGCCGCACCGCCCGCCGTGGACAAATGGAGGACGGGGAGAACGGGCACGGGCCCGTCCGGCCGCGGCACGGCGGCCACCGGGCGGCCCCGACGGGAACGGCCGGCCGGAGGTCCGCGATGGCACAGGACGCACAGCAACTCGTCGACGCGCTGGAGGGCCTGATCGGCCGTCCGATCCCGATCCGGGTCCGCCTCCGGAACGGCCCGCCGGCCGGCCCGCCCGGCGCCCCCACCGTGGTGCTGCGCAACCGCCGCGCACTGCGCCACCTGTTCTGGTCCCCCGGCGAGCTCGGCCTGGCCCGGGCCTACGTGGCCGGGGACCTCGAACCCGCCGCCGACACGGACCTGTACGAACTGCTGGGCGCCGTCGCCGCCTTCCGCGAGGACCCGGAGTTCCTCGGCGCCCGGATCGGGCCCCGCCAGTACCTCGGCGCCCCCGGCCGCCGCCTGCTCGCCGCCGCGCTGCGGCAGGGCGCGGTCGGCCCGCGGCCCACGCCCCCGCCCGAAGAGGTCCGCCGCCGCCGCGGCGCCACCCACAGCCGCCGCCGGGACCGCGCCGCGATCAGCCACCACTACGACGTCGGCAACGACTTCTACCGGCTCGTCCTCGGCCCCACCCTGGTCTACTCCTGCGCCTACTGGGAGCCCGGTGCCAGGAGCCTGGAGGACGCCCAGACCGCCAAGCTCGACCTGGTCTGCCGCAAGCTCGGCCTCCGCCCCGGCATGCGCCTGCTGGACGTCGGCTGCGGCTGGGGCTCGCTGGTCCTGCACGCGGCCCGCCGGTACGGCGTCCGGGCGGTCGGCGTCTCCCTCTCCGCCGAGCAGGTCGCGCTGGCCCGGCAGCGGGTCGCCGAGGCCGGTCTCGCCGACCGGGTCGAGATCCGGCTCCAGGACTACCGGGAGGTCCCCGACGGCCCCTTCGACGCCGTCTCCAGCGTCGGCATGGCCGAGCACGTCGGCTCCGCCCAGTACCTGCTCTACGCCCGCCGGCTGTACGAGCTGCTCGCGCCCGGCGGCCGCCTGCTCAACCACCAGATCGCCCGCCGCCCGCTCCCGCCCGGCACGGCCTACCGGCTCTCCCCCTTCATCGACCGCTACGTCTTCCCGGACGGCGAGCTCTCCCCGGTCGGCACCACCGTCTCCCGGCTGGAGGACGCGGGCTTCGAGGTCCGCGACGTCGAGGTGCTGCGCGAGCACTACGGCCGCACCCTCCGCGAGTGGGTCGCCAACCTGGAGGCCCACTGGCCGGAGGCCGCCGCGCTGGCGGGCCGCGGACGGGCCCGGGTCTGGCGCCTCTACATGGCCGCCTCCGCCGTCGCCTTCGAGCAGAACCACATCGGCGTCAACCAGGTCCTGGCCGTCCGCCCCACCCCCGCCGGGGCCTCCGGCTTCCTCGCCACCCGGGCCGAATGGCTCGCCGGGGCCCCTGAGCAGGGCCGTCCGGAGGGGGCCCGGGATACGGATTTGGGAGATCGGCCGTCGGTCCGCTAATCTTTCAGTGCGGCAAGGGCCTATAGCTCAGACGGTTAGAGCGCTTCCCTGATAAGGAAGAGGCCACAGGTTCAAGTCCTGTTAGGCCCACCGGCGCGAAGGCCCCGATCACCTGGTGATCGGGGCCTTCGACGTGTTCGGGCCGTAACCCCGTGCCCGCGGCGGTCGTTGGACCGGGTGCGCAGAGGCAACACAGGGTGAGCCGACTCGAAACTGACGTGAAATCGGGGACAGCCGGGCGACAGACCCGGTCATTGGGTGACGTGGGACGTAGCGCGACCTCTGCTCCGGCCGGCGGATGATCCGGCCCCGCCCGCCCCGGGCGACAGGGCGGTTCCCACGTCATGTCTTCATTCACCCTGTGAGGCACACCCATGTCCATGGAAGCCGCGCTGCTCGAGTCCAGGACGCTCCGCAGCGGCCTGCGCGAGCGCACCGAGGTCCTCGACGAGGTCAAGGCCCTCGTCCTGCTGCCCGACGGGCTGCACGTCACGACCCGGATGGTCGCCGACTACTTCGAGGTCGGCGAGAACGTCGTCCGGATGATGCTCCGTCGCCACCGCAAGGAGCTGGAGAGCAACGGATTCACCGTTTTCAAGCCTGTGGAAAACCCCGCGAACCAGAAGTACTTCGAGTACTTCTGGCAGGTCAGCGGCTCGGAGGAGGGGTTCCGGCCGTCGCGGGGCGCCGATTCGTTCGCGCCCCCTGTGGATAACTTGATCGGCCGCCCGCAGGGCGGTGGGAACGGCATCGCGCTGTACTCCCGGCGGGCCGTGCTGAACGTGGCGATGCTGCTGCGGGACAGCGAGGTCGCGCGGCGGGTGCGCGGCCGGCTGCTGGACGTCGTGGAGGCGGCGGCGCGGCCGGTGGCGGAGCCGCCGGTGGTGCAGGAGTTCCGGGCCAGGCCGTGGCGGCGGTGGAGCGAGCTGCGCTGGGACGAGTACCCGGCGGGGCGGGCCGACCCGGTGGCCCCGGCGGGGGCGATCGAGCGGCGGCTGGACGTCCAGGGCGCGCTGATCGCGGCGATCGGTGAGCGGATCACCCGGCAGGAGTCGCGGATCGACGACCTGGCCGAGGACGTCCGGGTGATCCGGCGGGACGTCGCGCAGCTGCGCGGGCGCCGTCGCCGCCGTGGCTAGCCGGTAGGGGGGGCGCCCCCGGGTCGGGCGGCCGTGGGAACGGCGGCGGGCCCGGGGGCGTTGGCGGGGCATGGGGTACTTCTGGGCGATGAGCCTGCCGGGTCTGGTCTGCGCCCTGGTGGTGCTGGCGTTCGTGGACCAGATCGCGCTGCGGGCGCGGCGGAGCCGGTGGATTCCCTGGCGCGGGATGGGGCGGGAGGGCCAGATCTCCGCGACCGGCTTCGAGCAGCTGCACGCCCAGTTCGCGGCGGGCAAGCAGGCCGAGCTGGACCAGCGGACGACCACGCTGATGCTCCGGGACGAGGAGGGCGAGGGCGCGCCGCCGCGGTCGACGGTGGACCTGGCCGGCGGGGTCGCGGTGATTCGCACGGCCCGCCCGGGGTCGGACGATCCTACTGGTGGGGGAGCGTCAAAGACGGTGGCGGATCGGTCGGTTGGCGGTGGCGGGGGCCGCTCTTGAACGGGTTACCGGTGTGTATCATCGGCCCCAGGGCGGTCTGCAGCCTGACCGCTGGTTCGTGCTCCCCATCCAAGCAAGCAAGAAGGACGAGGTCCCGCGGTGAAGAAGCTCCTCCTGGTCGCCCTGGTCGCCCTCGGCGGCTTCTTTGTCTACCGTCAGGTCCAGGCGGACCGCGCCGAGCAGGACCTGTGGACCGAGGCCACCGACCCGGTCCCCGCCGGCCGCTGAGCCGTCGGACGAAAGTCTTCTCGGACCGGCCCGCGGAGCACGGGCCGCGGCCGGTCCGAAACCCGCATGGGGCGTTGCCCGTGAGCGGGTAGGCTAGTCCCCGTTGCTCGGGGCCTTAGCTCAGTTGGTAGAGCGCTGTCTTTGCATGGCAGATGTCAGGGGTTCGACTCCCCTAGGCTCCACAGAGGCTTAACAGAGGCTTCACAGCGAAACACCCCCGGTCGCGTCACCGCGACCGGGGGTGTTCTGCGTCCGTCGCCGGGCCGTCCCGGGGTTCAGTGCGGCTTGCGCGGGTCGTGCGGCTTGGGCCGGTCCTCGGCGGGCCGGTCGGCGTCGTCCAGGTCCTCGTGCGGCGTCGACCCGTTGAGCGCCGCGCCGCCGGCGGCTGCGTCGGGGGCGGCGGGGGCGGGCGGCGGGGTCGGGGTCGGGTCGGCGTGCAGCGGGGGCTCGGTCAGCCACTCGGGGTTGTTCTGCTTGCGGCACCACTGCCAGGCGAGCACGCCGGCGCCGATCGCCAGCGCGCCGGTCACCGCGAGGCCGGTGGTCCAGCCGCTGCGGTGCCGCTTCCTGGCGTTCTTCGCGGCCAGCCCGCCGATCTCGGCGGCGGTGACGTTGCCGTGCAGGGCGGTGATCGCGGCGGCGCCGCGGGTCTGCGCCTCCTGGGCCAGCGGGGTCACGGTGTCCCGGGCGGCCTGGAAGGTCTCGGAGACCTTGGGCACCACCGTGGTGCGGGCCTGCCCGGCGGCCTGGCCGGCCGAGAGCTTGGCGGCGAGCGCGGCCTCCTGGGCCCGGTGGACGGCCTTCAGCGCGGCCTTCTGGGTCTCCGGGGGGAGGCTGGCGAAGGCGTGCTCCAGGTGCGGGGCGAGGTGCTTGACGTACTGCACCCGGGCGGTCTGCGCGGCCTGGCCGGCGCCGGCCCTGGCCTGTGCTCCGGCGGCCGCGGCCTTCGGGCCGAGTGCCTCCAGCCGGGGGCCGAGCACCTGCTTGGCCTCCTCGGCGTAGTGCAGGGCGGTTTCCTTGGCGGAGACGGCGTAGGGCGCCACGGCGTCCTTCGCCCGTCCGGCGGTCTCGCGCGCGGTGTCCGTACGGCTCACGGGCTTCTCCTTGTCGGCGGGTGTCCGGTGGGTGTCCGGTATGCACTTTTCCACCTGGTAGGAGATCATGCCTGCCGCCCGGCCGCCGGGCACCTTCGGCTGAGCCGTCCGCGACCTCCGTGGGATGATTCGTCGGATAGTCAGCTCAAAGAGACAGGAAGGTACTCCCGTGGCCGAGGAACTCACCGCCACCCTGAAGACCAACCGCGGCGACATCGTGGTCAAGCTCTTCCCCCACCACGCCCCCAAGACCGTCGCCAACTTCGTGGAGCTGGCCGAGGGCACCCGCGAGTGGAAGAACCCGGAGACCGGCGAGGTGGCCGCCAAGCCGCTGTACGACGGCACCGTGTTCCACCGGGTCATCGAGGGCTTCATGATCCAGGGCGGCGACCCGCTGGGCAACGGCACCGGCGGCCCGGGCTATAAGTTCGCCGACGAGTTCCACCCGGACCTCTCCTTCGACCGCCCGTACCTGCTGGCGATGGCCAACGCGGGCCCGGGCACCAATGGCTCGCAGTTCTTCGTCACGGTCGCCCCGACCAGCTGGCTGAACCGCAAGCACAGCATCTTCGGCGAGGTCGTGGACGCGGCGAGCCAGAAGGTCGTCGACGAGATCGCCACCACCGCCACTACCAAGCCGTACGACCGCCCGGTCAACGACGTGGTGATCGAGTCGGTCGTCGTCTCGCGCGGCTGATTCCGGCCCCCACCGCCCTCCGGGGCGGCCCCGCGCGCCCCGGCGCGCAGTAGCCTGGACGGTCCCGGCGGTGCCCCGTGTTCGCACGGCGGCGGCGCCGGGACCGCGCTGTTCGAGGCCGTTCGAGGCTGTTTGAGGAGGGACTGCGGCGATGCATCCGGAGGAACCCGTGGGGCCGATGCCGACGGACGGCCAGGGGCGGGGGAGCGGGCCGGCCCGCTGCCCCCGGCACCCGGAGCGGGAGACCGGGGTGTCCTGCACCCGGTGCGGGCGGCCGGTCTGCCCGGAGTGCATGGTGCCCGCCGCGGTGGGCTTCCAGTGCCCCGAGTGCGCGCACGGCGGGGCCCCGCGGCAGCAGTACCCGCCGCAACAACCCCGGACGACCGCCCGCGGGCTGCTGGCGCTCGGCGACGGGGCGCTGGTCACCAAGGTGCTGATCGGCCTGAACCTGCTGGTCTTCCTGTACACCCAGTACGTCGCCGACGGCCTGCAGGCCGGTCGCCTGGTGCTGTGGAGCAGGGCGCTCCCCTCGGGGGCGCGGGGCGGTCTCGCGGCCGGTCCGGACGAGTGGTACCGGCTGGTGTCGGCGATGTTCATGCACGCCGGCCTGCTGCACCTGGTGATGAACATGTTCTCGCTCTGGGTGCTCGGCCCCCAGTTGGAACGGGTGCTGGGGCGGCTGCGCTACCTCGGCCTGTACCTGGTCTCGGGCGTCGCGGGCAACGCGCTGGCCTACCTGGTGACGGGTGCGGACCTGCAGTCGGTGGGCGCCTCCGGGGCGATCTACGGGCTGATGGGCGCCACCGCGGTGCTGTTCAAGGTGACCCGGACGCCGATGCAGCCGGTGATTGCGCTGCTGGTGGTGAACCTGGTCTTCACCTTCTCGCTGAGCGACGTCATCGACTGGCGGGCGCACGTCGGCGGCCTCGTGGCGGGCCTCGTCACCGGGGCGGGCCTGATGTACGCCCCACGGGCGCACCGGAACCTGGTGCAGGGGTTGACGGTGGCCGGGGTGCTGGCGCTCTCGCTGGTGCTGATGCTGCTCGGGACGGCGCGCCTGCCGGGGTGAGCGGGGCCGCGGGCGGGATGCTGGTCGGCGGCCGCGGTTGTCCACAGCCGGTGGGCAGGGCGGCGGGACGGCCGATTGGATTTTCCCGCTCTACGCGCGTTATGCTGCTGCGTTGCGAGTTATCCACAGGCTGGGCGGAGTTTTCCCCAGTGTGGACAACCCTGTGGATAAACGTTCGGGACGTGCGCCGCGCGTGCGGGCCGGGACGTCCGGGGCATGGCGAACACCGCCCCGGCGCGCGGTGGCCGGAGCGGTGCGAGGGGCACGGAGGGGCGGGACCGGGGCCGCCCGGTGGGCGGCCCCGGCCTCACTTCCACTGGGTGGAGACGCCGAAGCCCGCGGCGATGAAGCCGAAGCCGACCAGGATGTTCCAGTTGCCCCAGCTGTGGACCGGCCAGTCGCTGCTGGTCACGTAGTAGGTGACGATCCAGACCAGGCCGATCAGGAACAGCACCAGCATCAGTGGAGCCACCCAGCTCCGGCCGGAACTGATCTTCACGGCCGTCGCGGTGCTCGGCGGCGTGTAGTCGGCCTTCTTGCGGAGTCGAGACTTCGGCACGAGGGGCTCTCCTGTCGATGCGCTGGGACCGCGCAGGTGGGTCAGCGTGGGGCGGGCGGCGAAGGGGCCGGTCAGTGCGGTTGGTGCTCCGCACATGCCACCGGCGTCCGTTAGCGTAGTGGCTCGCCGGGTCTTGAGGAGATAAGGGTACGGTGCCTGATTCCACGATTTCTTCCGTCGCCCCGACTCCGCGCCCGCGCCGAGGGCGAATTGTCGGACGTGCCCTGACCTGCACCGTCTTCGCGCTCGCCGGGCTGCTCTTCTACGTCAGCGCGGAGACCGCCCGCGGCACCGATCTGCGCACCGACAACTCGCTGCTCAAGCTGAGCGACGTCATACAGCAGCGCTCCACCGAGAACCAGGAGTTGGAGGCGCGGGTCGCCGACGACCAGGCGCACGCCGACCGGCTGGCCCGGCAGCAGGGGCAGAGCCCGGACGACGCCGCCAGGCTGGCCGCGCTGCGGTCGGCCGCGGGGCTGGAGCCGCTGCGCGGGCCCGGGATGACGGTCACGCTGGACGACGCCCCGCCGAACGCCACCGCGCGCATCCCCGGGGTGCCCGAGCCCGGCGTGAACGACCTGGTGATCCACCAGCAGGACATCCAGGCCGTGGTGAACGCCCTCTGGCGGGGCGGGGCCGAGGGCGTCCAGGTGATGGACCAGCGGCTGATCTCCACCAGCGCGGTGCGCTGCGTCGGCAACACCCTGCTGCTGCAGGGCCGGGTCTACTCGCCGCCCTACGTGATCCGCGCGGTGGGGCGGACCGCCGACCTGCGCGCCGCGGTCGACGGCGACCCGACCATCCGCAACTACCTCGGCTACGTGGCCGCCTACGGGCTGGGCTGGAAGGTCCAGGAGAACGGCGAGCTGAACCTGCCGGGGTACGCCGGATCGGCCGATCTGCGGGCCGCCGCCGCCCAGTAGGGCACGGGGGGCGTCCCGTTGCCCGGATACCCTCCTGGGCCGGGCGCACGGGCGTCTACGCTTGGGCAGACCCGAAACACCGAGGAGCACCATGTACGGCTGGATCTGGCGGCATCTCCCGGGCCCCGCGCCGGTGCGTGCGCTGATCGCGCTGCTGCTCGTCCTCGGGGTGGTCTACGTCCTGTTCCAGTACGTCTTCCCGTGGGCCGAGCCGCTGCTCCCCTTCGGGAACGTGACGGTGGATCAGGGCGCGGGCGGCTGAACCGGGCCGTCCCGTCCGTGCCCCACCCCCGAAGCACCCGCATCCCAGGAGTAGCGATGACCTCCGCCGGCCGCCCGCCCCGCATCCTCGTGGTCGACAACTACGACAGCTTCGTCTTCAACCTCGTCCAGTACCTGTACCAGCTGGGCGCGGTCTGCGAGGTGGTCCGCAACGACGGGCTGACGGTGGCCGACGCCCGGCTCCGGGACGGCGAGGACGGCTACGACGGGGTGCTGCTCTCCCCCGGGCCCGGCACGCCCGAGGAGGCCGGGGTGTGCGTGGAGATGGTGCACCACTGCGCGCGGATCGGCCTGCCGGTGTTCGGGGTCTGCCTGGGCCTGCAGTCGATCGCGGTGGCCTACGGAGCGGTGGTCGGCCGGGCCCCCGAACTGCTGCACGGCAAGACCTCGCCGGTGCTGCACGAGGACGGCGGGGTGTTCGAGGGGCTGCCCTCGCCGCTGACCGCGACCCGCTACCACTCGCTGGCGGTGGCGCCGGAGACGGTGCCCGCCGAGCTGGTGGTCACCTCGCGCACCGACAGCGGCGTCGTCATGGGGCTGCGGCACCGCGAACTCCCGGTCGAGGGCGTGCAGTTCCACCCCGAGTCGGTGCTGACCGAGGGCGGCCACCGGATGCTCGCCAACTGGCTGGCCGAGTGCGGCTTCCCGGAGGCGGTGGAGCGCTCGGCGGGCCTCGCGCCGGTCATCGGCCGGAGCTGACCGCGTGACGGCCGTGCGCCCGGAGGGGGGCGTCCCCGGAGAACTGGGCGGTCCGGACGACTGGAGCGTCTACCTGGCGCCCGGCGAGCAGCCCGCCGAGCAGACCCTGCGGCTGCGGCTGCCCGCCGCCGAGCCGGAGTCCGGCCCGGACGGACAGCCGGACGGACAGCCGGACGGGCAGTCGGACGGCGGCGGGGGAGGGCGCCGGGTCGGGCTGAAGCCGGGCACCGGGCGGCGCCGGGCGGTCGGGCGGGCCGCCGGCCCGCGCCCGCCGCGGCCCAGGGAGCGGCGCCGGGTGCGGGCGGCCCGGCTGGTGGGGGAGTGGTTCATCACCCTCGGCCTGGTCCTGCTGCTGTTCGTCTCCTACCAGCTGTGGTGGACCAACCTGCAGGCCGACCAGGCCGCCGACGCGGCCGGCAAGCGGCTGGAGCAGCAGTGGGCGCAGCCGCGGACCGACCCGTCCGGGGCGCCCGGCGGGGCGACCCCGGCCCCGCAGACCGCGTTCGAGCCCGGGCAGGGCTTCGCCCTGATCCACATCCCGAAGCTCGGCCTGCGCTACCCGATCGCCGAGGGCACCAACAAGCAGCAGGTGCTCGACAAGGGCCTGGTGGGCCACTACCCGGGCACGGCGATGCCGTCCGACCCGAACGGGAACTTCGCGGTGGCCGCGCACCGCACCACGCACGGCGAGCCGTTCCGGTACATCACCAGGCTGGTGCCGGGCGACAAGGTCGTGGTGGAGACCGCGACCGCGTACTACACCTACGAGGTCGCGGGCGGCATCCCGGTGACCCCGCCGACCAACGTGGCGGTGCTGCAGGCCGTTCCGAAGGGCTCCCCCTTCACCGGCCCGGGCCGCTACCTGACGATGACCACCTGCACCCCGGAGTACAGCGCCACCTCGCGGCTGATCGTCTTTGGCAAGATGGTCGAGGAACGACCGCGGAGCCAAGGCCGGCCCGAGGCGCTGGCGGGGCAGGACTGAGCAGCGAGGGCACGGCACAGCATGGGGAAACGGCACGGCAAGCCGAAGCGCGGGCGGTTCGCGGCGGTCCTGGGGGTGACCGGCGAACTGCTGATCACGCTCGGCCTGCTGATGGGCCTGTTCGTCGCCTACTCGCTCTGGTGGACGGACGTGGTGGCGGACCGCTCGGCCGGACAGGCCGGGGACCGGCTCCGGCAGACCTGGACGGCCCCGTCGACGCCGCCCGGGGGCGGCGGGGGGAGCACGGCCGCCGCGCCCGTGTACGCGCCCGGTGACGGGGTGGGCTTCCTGCACGTCCCGGCGCTCGGCCGGGGCAACCAGATAATGATCAAGATGGGCACCGCGCCGGAGGTGCTGAACGAGGGCGTGGCCGGGGTCTACGAGGAGCCGTACCGCTCCGCGATGCCCTGGGACGCGCAGGGCAACTTCACGCTCGCCGCGCACCGGGACGGCCACGGCGCCAAGTTCCACGACCTGGACCGGCTGGCGGCGGGCGACCCGGTGGTGGTGGAGACCAAGGACGCCTGGTACGTCTACAAGGTCGCCGGGACGCTGCCGCAGACCTCCAAGTTCAACGTGGGCGTGGTCGCGCCGGTCCCGCAGGGCTCGCCGTTCACCAAGCCGGGCCGCTACCTGACGCTGACCACCTGCACGCCGGTGTACACCTCCCGCTACCGGATGGCGGTCTGGGCGGAGCTGGTCCGGGTCGACCCGGTGGACGCGCAGCGCACCCCGCCGGCCGAGCTGCGCTGACGCCCCGTCGGTCGGAGGGTCCGTCAAGGTCCGTCAGGGTCCGTCCAGGCCCGTCGACGGCGGGGGGGGGGGCCGGGGGGGGGGGGCGCGGGGGGGGCGCACGCGGGAGGCCCGGCGTCGTGGCCGCCCGGGGGGGGCGGGGGTTGTACGCCGCGGGGGGGCGCACCCGCGG
>NZ_JBIVNB010000003.1:166937-292063 GCF_044753345.1 Kitasatospora sp. NPDC088391 | reverse complement strand
TGTGCGGCCGGGGGGGGGGGGGCCGGGCCCCCGCGCGTGGTGAGTGGGCGCCGCGGCGGGTCGCGCTGGTGCCGGGGCTGTGTGGGGCCGCGGCCGCCCCCCCCCCCCCCCCCCGACTCCCGGTCAGTTGCCGCCGGTGGGCGGCGTGGTCTTCTCACCGGGGCGGGTCCACAGCCGGATGACGGTGGACGGGTCCACCTGGGTGCCGGACGGCGGGTCGCTCTGGATCACCACGGCGTTCTCGTCCTGCGGGCCGGACACCACCTGCGGGGTGAGGCCGCGCTGCTGCAGGTCGGCGAAGACCTGCTTGTAGGTGCGGCCGGCGGTGATCGGCACGGTCGCCTTGTCGGCCATCTTGCCGACCGTGATGGTGACCGAGGTGCCCTTCTTGAACTGGCCGGTCTTCGGGGTCTGGTCGACGACCTGGCCCACCTTGGTGCTGTCGGTGACAGTCTGGGTCTTCACCACGGGGGTGAAGCCGGCGTCGTTCAGCATCTGGCTGGCGTTGTCCTGGGCCTGGCCGACCACGTTCGGGACGGCGACCTTCTGCTGGCCGGAGGAGACGCTCAGGGTGACGGTGGCGCCCGTCGCGGCCTTGCCGGTCGGGTTCTGCGAGATGACCTTGTCCTGCTCGACCTTGTCGTCGTTGGCGTAGTTGACGACGACGTCGAAGCCCTTGCCCTTCAGGGTCGCCGTGGCGGCGTCCTTGGTCTGGCCGGTGACGTCGGGGACGTCGGCCTGGGCGGGGCCGGAGGACAGGTGCACGGTGATCTTGGTCTTGGTGGCGACCTCGGTGCCGGCGGCCTGCTCCTGGGTGCAGACCTGGTCCTTCTGGATCTTCGCGTCCGGGCACTGGACCGGGTCGCCCGCGGTCACCGTCAGGTCGGGGTTCTGCGCCTTCGCGGCGGCCTGGGCGTCGGGCAGCGTCTTGCCGACCAGGTTCGGCACCGTGACCTTGCCGGCGTTGGTGTTGGTCTTCACCATGGCCTGCACCACGAAGAAGGCGCCGACCAGGACCAGCACCGCCGCGACGGCGAGGATGATCCAGGAGGTGTTGTTCTTCTTCGGGGGGTCCTCGCGCCGCCGGCTGCCGCGCTCCTCGCGGTCGTCGTCGTAGCCGCCCCGGCCGTCGTCGTAGCCGCCGTAGCCCTGCTGCTGGCCGCCGGCGGGCTGCATCATCGTGGTCGGGACGCCGCCCTGCTGCGGCAGCACGTTGGTCTGGCCGTACGGGTCGTACTGGTGGCCGCCCTGGTCGTAGCCGTAGCCGGCCGCGCCCATGCCGTAGGCGGCCTGCTGGGCGGCGGCCACCGGCAGGCCGTCGAGGAAGCGCTCGATGTCGTCGCGCATCTCGTCGGCGGACTGGTAGCGGTAGTCGCGCTCCTTGGCGAGGGCCTTCAGCACGATCGCGTCGATCTCCGGGCGGATCTCCGGGTCGTACGCGGACGGCGGGGCGGCCTCCTCGCGGACGTGCTGGTAGGCCACCGCGACCGGCGAGTCGCCGATGAACGGCGGGCGCACGGTGAGGAGTTCGTACAGCAGGCAGCCGGTGGAGTACAGGTCGGAGCGGGCGTCGACGGTCTCGCCCTTGGCCTGCTCGGGGGAGAGGTACTGGGCGGTGCCGATGACCGCGGAGGTCTGGGTCATCGTCATGCCGGCGTCGCCCATGGCGCGGGCGATGCCGAAGTCCATCACCTTGACGTTGCCCTGCCGGGTCAGCATGACGTTGGCGGGCTTGATGTCGCGGTGCACGATGCCGGCCCGGTGCGAGTACTCCAGCGCCTGCAGGATGCCGATGGTCATCTCCAGCGCGCGCTCGGGCAGCAGCCGCCGCCCGGTGTGCAGCAGCTCGCGCAGCGTGGAGCCCTCGACGTACTCCATGACGATGTACGGGATGGAGATCCCGTCGATGTAGTCCTCGCCGGTGTCGTAGACCGCGACGATGGCCGGGTGGTTCAGCGAGGCCGCGGACTGCGCCTCGCGGCGGAACCGGGCCTGGAACGACGGGTCGCGGGCCATGTCCGTGCGGAGGGTCTTCACCGCGACGGTACGGCCGAGCCGGGTGTCGTGGGCGAGGTACACCTCGGCCATGCCACCGCGTCCGAGGACGCCGCCGAGCTCGTACCTGCCGCCTAGACGACGAGGCTCTTCCATATCTCCGACCCTCTCCCCCACCGGCAGGTGAGGATGTGACGTAGGTGTCCCCGCACGCTCTGTCTTGGACGCGGCCGCGGCCGCGGTGGTTTCACGGCCCCGGCCCCGCGGCCGTTCCGGCCGCGGTTCGGGCTGCGGGTACACCCGCTGCTGGCGGATACGCTACCGGGCGAACCTGAGCGGGCCCGCGCAGGACGGCGGCTGAGACCAGACCGGTACCGATCAGGACCGTCCCATTGTGACAATTCCGGCCACCGATCGAGGACCGGCGGCCGGAATGTGACGCATGCGACCGGTGCCTACTTGCCCAGCGCCGCCTGCATCATCGCCTTGGCGATCGGCGCGGCCAGGCCGCCGCCGGTGATCTCGTTGCGCTCGGCGGCGCCGTCCTCGACCACCACCGCGACCGCGACCTGCTTGCCGTCCGAGGTCTTGCCGTAGGAGACGAACCAGGCGAACGGCAGGCCGGAGTTGTCCTGGCCGTGCTGCGCGGTGCCGGTCTTGCCGCCGACCGTCACGCCCGGGATCTTCGCGTTCTTGCCGGTGCCGTTCTGCACCACCGACTCCATCAGCTGCTGCAGCTTCTGCGCGGTGGCCGGGGACACCGCCTGCGACAGCTGGTGCTCGGTGTGGGTGGAGATCACGTTCCCGGCCGAGCCCTCCTGGGCGACCAGGTACGGCTGCATCAGCGAGCCGTTGTTGCAGATCGCCGCCGCCACCATGGCCATCTGCAGCGGGGTGGCCCGGGTGTCGTGCTGGCCGATCGCGTCCATCGCGGTGCCGTCGGGCGCCGAGCCCTTCGGGAAGAAGCTGGCCGAGGCCCGGATCGGGACGTCCATCTGGTCGTTGTTGAAGCCGAACTTCTCGGCCTGGGCGCGCAGCTTGTCGCCGCCCAGCTCGGCACCCATCTTGCCGAACACCGTGTTGCAGGACAGGTCCATGGCGTCCTGCACGGTGGCGTTCTGGCAGGGCTCGGTGGCGCTGGAGTTCTTCAGCTCGGTGCTGGTGCCCGGCAGGACGTACGGGTTCGGGGTGTCGGTGGTGTCGGTCGGGTTCTGGTACTTGCCGGACTCGAACGCGGTCGCCGCGGTGACCAGCTTGAAGGTCGAGCCGGGCGGGTAGGTCTCGCGCAGCGCCCGGTTCAGCAGCGGCTTGTTCGGGTCGGCGTCCAGCGCGGCCTTCGCCTTGGCGTCGGAGTCGGCGCCGCCGGAGAAGGTGGTCGGGTCGTAGGACGGGGTGGAGACCAGGCCCAGGATCGCCCCGGTGCGCGGGTCGATCGCCACCGCCGCGCCCTTCTTGTCGCCCAGGCCCTCGAAGCCGGCCCGCTGCACCTTCGGGTCGATGGTGGTGACCACGTCACCGCCCTGCTTGGGCTTGCCGGTCAGCATGTCCAGGGTGTTCCGGAAGAACAGCCGGGAGTCCGAGCCGGAGAGCACGCCGTCCTCCAGCTTCTCCAGCTGGGTGGAGTCGAAGGCCTGCGAGGAGTAGCCGGTGACCGGCGCGTACATCGCCCCGTCCACCCAGGCCCGCTTGTACTTGTAGCGCAGGCCGTTGACGAAGTCGGACTTGGTGACGGCCTGGCCGCCGACGATGATGTTGCCGCGCGGGTAGGCGTACCGGTCGTACTTCACCCGCTCGTTGTGGCTGTTGCTCGCCCAGGCCGAGGCCTGGACGCCCTGCACCCAGTTCACCCGGACCATCAGGGCGAGGATCAGGACCAGGCAGAAGATCGACACCCGGCGGATCGGCTTGTTCACGAGGACGCTCCCCTGCTCTGGTCCGGTGCCCCGAGGTCGGCCGCCGGACCGCGGCGGTCCGACCCGGCCGGCTCCGGGATGGCGGCGGGCTCGACGGCCGGGCGCCGCGCGGTGTCGCTGATCTTCAGCAGCACGGCGATCAGCGCCCAGTTGGCCACCACCGAGGAACCGCCCTGGGCCAGGAACGGCATCGTCATGCCGGTCAGTGGGATCAGGCCGGTGACACCGCCCGCGACCACGAACACCTGGAGCGCGAACGCCGAGCTCAGGCCGACCGCCAGCAGCTTGCCGAACGGGTCGCGGGCGGCCAGTGCCGTCCGCAGGCCGCGCTGCACCACCAGCCCGTAGAGCATGAACAGCGCCATCAGGCCGGTCAGGCCGAGCTCCTCGCCGAACGAGCCGAGGATGAAGTCGCTCTTCGCGGCGAACTGGATCAGCCAGCTGCGGCCCTGCCCCAGCCCGGTGCCGACGGTGCCGCCGGAGCCGAGCGACATCAGGGTCTGCCCGATCTGCTCCGAGGACTGCTTCGGCGCGTTCGGCCCGAACGCGGCCATCGGGTCCAGCCAGGCGTTGATCCGGGTCTTCACGTGCGGCTCGGAGGTGGCCACCACCGCCGCGCCGCCGAAGGACATCAGCAGACCGAAGACGATCCAGCTGGTCCGCTCGGTGGCGACGTACAGCATCACCACGAACAGGCCGAAGAACAGGAACGAGGTGCCCAGGTCGGTCTCGAAGACGAGGATCAGGATCGACAGCAGCCAGACCACGATGATCGGGCCCAGGTCGCGCCCGCGCGGCAGGTACAGGCCCATGAACTTGCGGCTGGCCAGCGCCAGGGCGTCCTTCTTGACCATCAGGAAGCCGGCGAAGAACACCGTCAGGATGATCTTGGCGAACTCGCCGGGCTGGATCGAGAACGAGCCGAACCTGATCCAGATCTTCGCGCCGAAGTCCTCGGCCCGGGACGGGAAGAAGGCCGGCGCGGCGAGCAGCACCAGCGCCACCACCATCGAGATGTACGTGTAGCGCTGCAGGATGCGGTGGTCCTTCAGCAGCAGCACCACGCCGATGAAGAAGGCGATCCCGAGCCCGGACCACATCAGCTGGTTGCCGGCCGCCGGGTAGTTGTTGGCGAGCAGCTTGCCGGCCTTGTCGAGCCGCCAGATCATCACCACGCCGAGCCCGTTCAGCAGCGTCGCCAGCGGCAGCAGCAGCGGGTCCGCGTACGGCGCGAACCGGCGCACCGCCAGGTGCGCGAACATCGCCAGCGCGCCCATGCCGAGCCCGTACTTCAGCAGGTCGCCGGGGAGCTTGTCGTCCATCGCCAGCCCGACGTTGGCGTACGCCAGCATCGGGACGGCGACCGCGAAGACCAGCATCAGCAGTTCGGTGTTCCGCGGGGTCGGGGCGCCGTCCACGGTGACCGGATCGGTGAGGCGGCGGCGCCGCCGGCCCGCGGGCGCGGCGGAGTCGCTCTGCTCGAAGGTGCTCATGCCTGTGTGAAACCCCCCGGGGTTCGCCCGCGGCCTACTGTGCCGCGCAGGACGCGGCGAGCTGCTGCTCCTGCTCGGTCAGCGGCGGGGCGGACGGCGTGCTGCCCTCGGTGACGGGGGCCTGCTTGGACTCGGCGAGCTTCTTGCAGACGGCGGCCTGCGCCCGCAGGGCGTCGACCTGCTTCTCGGCGTCGGCGCGGCTGCCCGCCTGGGTGGCGTTGGCCAGCTTGTCGCGCTGGTCGGCGGTCAGGAACCTGGTCTCGATCTCGGGGTACTGGTGGTCGACCGAGCTGAGCTTCAGACCGAACAGGTCCTGGTCCAGGCCCCGGTAGAGGGCGACGTGGCCGTCCTGCGTGCCGACGTAGTACTGGTCCTGGTTCCACTGCCGGGCGAAGAAGCCGCCGGCCCCGAGCAGCGCCAGCACCAGCAGGCCGATCACGGTCAGCTTCAGGCCGCGCTTCTTCTTCCGCCGGCTCGGCGGGGCGGTGCTCTCGTACGGCTCGGCGGCGGCGCCGAACTCGCCGGTGCCGTCCGCGCCGTAGCCGTCCCCGGGGTAGCCCTCGGGGGGCCCGAAGTCGCCGGCGGGGGCGCCGTAGCCGGGCTGCTGCTCGTAGCCGCCCTCGTAGCCCCGGGCGGGCCCGAAGGCGCCCTGCGGGGGCTGCGCGGCGGGGCCGCGGCCGAGGCCGGCGGCGCGGCCGGCCGGGGTGTCCAGCAGCTGCGGGTCGTTGAAGTGGTGCGGCTGGCTGTCGGCGACCGCGCCGACCACCACGGGGGCCTCGACGGCCAGGCCGCTGAGGGTGTCGGTGGCGCCGACGTCGATCACGTCGGCGACGATGCAGGTGATGTTGTCCGGGCCGCCGCCGCGCAGCGCCAGCTGGATCAGCTCCTGGATGGTCTGCTCGGGCGCGTAGTAGCTGCCGAGCGTCTCCTCCAGGGTCTGGTGGCTGACCGGGCCGGACAGGCCGTCGGAGCAGATCAGGTAGCGGTCGCCGGCCCGGACCTCGCGGATCGACAGGTCGGGCTCGACCTGGCCGCGGCCGTCCAGGGCGCGCATCAGCAGTGAGCGCTGCGGGTGGGTCTCGGCCTCCTCGGCGGTGATCCGGCCCTCGTCGACCAGCCGCTGCACCCAGGTGTGGTCCTGGGTGATCTGGTCGAGCCGGCCGTCGCGCAGCAGGTAGGCGCGGGAGTCGCCGATGTGCACCTGGCCCAGTCGGCGGCCGTCCCAGAGCAGCGCGGTGAGCGTGCAGCCCATGCCCTCCAGCTGCGGGTCCTGCTCGACCATCTGCCGGAGCCGCTCGTTGGCGGTCTGCACCGCCTCGTTGAGCAGGCTCAGCAGGTCGGCGCCGGGGTTCGGCTCGTCGAGGCGGACGATCGACCCGATCACCTCGGAGGAGGCGACCTCGCCGGCCGCCGCCCCACCCATGCCGTCGGCCACCGCGAGCAGCCGCGGCCCGGCGTAGCCGGAGTCCTCGTTCCCCTCGCGGATCAGGCCCTTGTGCGAGCCGGCGGCGAAGCGCAGCACGAGACTCATGCTGTCCGGGCCCTCCTTCGGGTGGAGCTGGTCCTCATGCGCTGACTACTTCCGCAGTTCGATGACGGTCCTGCCGATTCTGATCGGCACGCCGAGCTGGAGCGGCATCGGGGTGGTGAGCCGCTGCCGGTCCAGATAGGTGCCGTTGGTGGAGCCTAGATCCTCCACCGTCCACTGCCCAGTCCGATCCGGGTAGATCCTGGCATGGCGGGAGGAGGCGTAGTCGTCGTCGAGGACGATGGTGGAGTCGTGCGCCCGGCCGAGGGTGATGGTCTGGCCCTGCAGCGCGACCGTCGTCCCGGCCAGCGACCCCTGGGTCACCACCAGGTGGGTGGGCTGGCCGCGGCGCTGCCGGGCCTGCTGCTGCTGTTGCTGCTGGGCGGCGGCGGGCTGCCCCTGCGGCGGGCGGGCGGCCCCGGCGGGGGCCGGCGCGGCGGACCGCTGGGCGGGGCGCGCGGCGGCCTTGGTGTTGAACAGGTCGCCGCGGATCACCTGCACCGCGACGATGACGAACAGCCAGAGGACGGCGAGGAACCCCAGCCGCATGACCGTCAGGGTCAGATCAGACATACCGGCCCGCTTCTACCCTTCGACCTGTCGGTAGACGATGGTGGTCGACCCCAGGACGATCCGGGAGCCGTCGCGGAGCGTAGCGCGCTGGGTGTGCTGTCCGTCCACCACGATGCCGTTGGTGGACCCGAGGTCCAGCACCATCGCGGGCGTACCGGGGCGGATCTCCGCGTGCTTGCGGGACACTCCGGGGTCGTCGATCCGGATGTCCGCCTCGGTGGAGCGGCCCAGCACCACCGCGTTCTGGCTGATCTGGTGCCGGGCGCCGTTCACCTCGACCCAGCGCCGCGTCCCGGCGCCGCCGTGCCCGGCGCCCGGGAACGGGCGCACGTTGCCCGCGCTCGGCGGGGCGGACGGCATCGCGGGCGGGGCGGCCGGGGGCGGCGGGGCGCCGTACGGGGCGGCCGCGCCCTGGTGCCAGGGGGCACCCGGGGCGGGCGGGGTGGGCTGGCGGCCGTACCCGGGCGGGGCGGCCGGCGGCGCGGGCGGCGCGGCCGGGGCCTCCTCGGCGGCCAGCGTGCGGCTGCGCACCCGGTAGAGGCCGGTGTCCAGGTCGTCGGCCTTCTCCAGGGCGACCTGGAGCGGGCCCATGAAGGTGTACCGCTGCGCCTCGGCGTACTCCCGCACCATCCCGGCCAGCTCGGTGCCCAGCTGGGTCGCGTACGGGCTGAGCCGCTCGTGGTCGTGCGGGCTGAGCTCGACGATGAAGTCGTTCGGGACGACCGTGCGGTCGCGGTTCCAGATGCTGGCGTTGTTGTCGCACTCGCGCTGCAGCGCTCCGGCGATCTCCACCGGCTGGACCTCGGACTTGAACACCTTGGCGAAGGTGCCGTTCACGAGACCTTCGAGTCGCTGTTCGAACTTCTTCAGGACTCCCACGGGGCACCCCCTCTCAGGGCATCGGTCGGGCCGGCTCGTCGGCTTGATAGCGGTACTTCCGTACTGATCGTATCCACGCCCGGCCCTTCCGTACGGTTCCCCGGCCAGGTCGCGTTCGGAGGGGTACCCGCCGGACGGTCCGATCACTCGTTCGCCTCCGCCGCGGTTGCGGCCCGCCGGGGCCCGTGCGGGGTGCCCGGGGGAATGGATTCGCAGGTACGGCGTGGGGCGTGCTAATGTTTTGCATGTCGGAAGGGGCGCCCGAGAGGGAGCCGAACGGAAGACCCGGAGAGATGCGGTAAGCTTCTCAACGAGTCGGAAGAGCGGCAAGCATCTGAAGACAACACCCTTGCGCGGGTGGCGGAATAGGCAGACGCGCTGGATTCAGGTTCCAGTGCCCGAAAGGGCGTGGGGGTTCAACTCCCCCCTCGCGCACAGCGAAGCCCCGCAGATCTACGGATCTGCGGGGCTTTCTCGTTCTCCCAGGGCTTCTCAGGGCTTCCCAGGGCTCCCCCGGGCCTTCCGGGCGGGGTTCCCCCGCGGTGCCGCGGTCCGGGGCCGGTCAGGCTCCGGCGGCGGGGAGGACGGCGTGCAGGGCGAAGCCGCCGTCGGAGGTGGCGGCGGCGGTGAAGGTGCCGCCGAGCAGGACGGCGCGCTCGCGCAGGCCGATCAGGCCGTGGCCGCCGCCGGGGAGCGGGGCGGCGGGGGCGGGGCCGCTGGGCGGCCCGTTGCGGACCTCGACGTGCAGCCGGCCGCCGCGGGCGGCCACCCGGACGGTGATCTCGGCGCCGGGGGCGTGCTTGCTGATGTTGGTGAGGCCCTCCTGGACGGTCCGGTAGGCGGCCCGTTCGACGGCCTCCGGCCAGTCGCGGCGGCCCGGGTCGAGCCGTCGGGTGACGGGCAGGCCGCTGCCGTCGATCAGCCGGGGCAGGTCGGCGAGGGTGGGCTGCGGGGCGAGCGGGGTGCCCTGGCCGGCCCCGGAGGTGCGCAGCACGCCGACCATCTGCCGGAGCTCCTCCAGGGTGCGGACGGACAGTTCGCGGATGGTGCGGGCGCCGTCCCGGGCGGCCGGGTCGGTGCTGGCGACCTGGAGCGCCCCGGCCTGCACGGAGATCAGGCTGACCTGGTGGGAGACCACGTCGTGCATCTCGCGGGCGAGCCGGGCGCGTTCGGCGGTGAGCACCTGCTCGGCCAGCAGCCGGCTCTCCCGGCGGCGGCCGGCGGTGAGTTCCTCGACCCGTTCGGCGAGTTCGCGGCGGGTCCGGGCGAGCATGCCGAGCGCGGCCGGGCCGGCGCCGAGCATCACCGACTGGATGGCGTAGAGGGCGTTGTCCCGGCTGAGCACGAACAGGTCGGCGGCGACCGGCCAGTGGAAGAACTCGACCAGGGCGAAGGCGGTGGCGCAGGCGACCGGCACCCGGGGCCGGGGCCAGGCGGCGGCGACGGCGTAGACGGCGGTGACGGGTGCCAGCCAGATCTCGTTGAAGAACGCCCCGGGCAGGGTGAGCAGCACCACCGGCAGCGGGTGGCGGCGGCGCCACAGCAGGGCGAGCACGGAGACCGCGGAGAGCGCGAGCTGCCAGGGCGCGGAGCCCTTGGCGACCAGGGCGGAGTCCAGCGCGGCGAGCAGCACCGGGGCGATCAGGGTGACCCGGGGGGAGCGCAGCCGGGCCCAGCGGTCGGCGGCGGGCTCCTGGTCGGTCATTCGGCGCCGTCCCGCCGGTCCCGGACCAGGCCGGCCCGGTGCGCGATGACGGCGGCCTGGACCCGGTTCGCGGCGCCGAGCTTGCCGAGGATGGCGCTGATGTGGTCCTTGACGGTGCCGGTGCCGAGGAACAGCCGGTCCGCTATCTCGGAGTTGGAGAGGCCCTCGCCGAGCAGCGCGAGCACGTCGAGCTCGCGGCCGGTGAGCCGGCAGGTGAGGGCGGTGGCGGCGAGGTCGGGGCCGCCGCCGTCGACGTAGCCGCTGATCACGGTGCGGGCGACGGTGGGGGAGAGCACGCTGCCGCCGGCGGCGAGCACCCGGACGGCGTGCACCAGTTGCTCGGGCGCGGTGTCCTTGAGCAGGAAGCCGGCCGCGCCGGCCCGCAGCGCGGTGCCGATGTACTCGTCGGTGTCGAAGGTGGTGAGCATGGCGACGACGGGCGGGTCGGGCAGCGCGCGCAGTCGGCGCAGGACGCTGATGCCGTCGAGGTCGGGCATCCGGACGTCGAGCAGCACCACCTGCGGGGCGAGCGCCCCGGTCAGTTCCTCGGCCTGGCCGCCGGAGCAGTCGCCGACGACCTCCAGGTCGGGTGCGGAGCCGACGATGAGGCCGAGTCCGGAGCGGACCAGTACTTCGTCGTCCACGATCAGGACCCGGATCGGCGGCATGTCTCTCCCCTGGTGAGGGCGGTTTCGGCCCCGGTGCCTTCCTCGTACCCCCGCCGATCGGCGGGGGTGGGAATCCGCTACCGGATTCACGCAATTCTCATCTTCGCTGGGCAACCATGGAAATCGGGGCGGAGTGCGCGCGACCGCGAGCGGATGCGCCCCGATGATCGATCGTCTGGAATGGTTGCTGTGTCCACTGTGAAGACGGCTGGCTCGGCCGTGTCCCCCACCCGGGGCGAGGAACCAGGCCCGCTGGCGAGGTGGCGGCCGAGGGCCGCCGCCTCGACGGTCTGGTACCTGCGCCTGATGGCCCTGCTGAACCTGGTGGCGGTGCTGCTGGTGCCGTTCCGGGACCAGGTCCAGCGCCACAACGAGGGTGAGTTCTTCACCCCCTACCTGATGACGGCCGGCCTGACCTCGGTGCTGCTGTCGCTGTTCCTGGCGGTGGCGATGCGCCGGCGCAAGCGGGCCGCGTGGATCTTCAACACGGGGCTGGCGGGTCTGACCTTCGTCGGCTTCGTGCTGCTGCTCGGCTTCGGCGACCGCTACGCCTCGCACCCGTGGAACTACTTCTCGGTGGTGCTGACCGGGCTGTTCCTGCTGGCGCTGCTGGTGTCCCGGAAGGAGTTCACCTCCAAGGGCGACCGCTCGAACCCGAAGACGGCGGTGGCCGCGGGGTTGGGCGGCCTGCTGCTGGGCGGCCTGATCGGCTCGCTGCTGGTGCAGCTGACCAACACCGCCTCCGGGGCGGACTTCGGCAACCGGTTCAGCTACGCGGTGCACCGGATGATCACCCTGGCGCCGTCCGACCGGATCGCCGACGTGGTCTCCGTGCCGACCTGGGTGAACGCGGTGATCAACGCGATGAGCGCGGTGCTGTTCCTCGCCGTGGTCTACGTGGCGTTCCGCTCGCCGCGCGGCGAGGAGCTGCAGAGCGACGAGGACGAGGCGAAGCTGCGCGAGCTGCTGGACCGGCAGGGCGAGCGGGACTCGCTGGGGTACTTCGCGCTCCGCCGGGACAAGGCGGTGGTGTTCTCGCCGTCCGGCAAGGCGGCGGTGGCGTACCGGGTGGTGGGCGGCGTGACGCTGGCCTCCGGCGACCCGATCGGCGACCCGGAGGCCTGGCCGGGGGCGATCGAGGCCTGGCTGACCGAGGCCCGCGAGCACGCCTGGGTGCCGGCCGTGATGGGCGCCTCCGAGGAGGCCGGGGTGATCTACGCCCGGCACGGCCTGGACGCGCTGGAGCTGGGCGACGAGGCGATCGTCGAGCTGGACGAGTTCTCGCTGGACGGCCGGGCGATGCGGGTGGTCCGGCAGGCGTACAACCGGGTCAAGCGGGCCGGGTACACGGTGCGCATCCGGCGGCACGAGGAGATCCCCGAGAGCGAGATGGCCGAGCTGGTGGCGAAGGCCGACCACTGGCGGGACGGCGCGACCGAGCGCGGCTTCTCGATGGCGCTGGGCCGGCTCGGCGACCCGGGCGACGGGCGCTGCGTGATGCTGGAGTGCTTCGACGGGGAGGGCGAGCTGCGGGCGCTGCTGAGCTTCGTCCCGTGGGGCGCGCACGGCCTGTCGCTGGACCTGATGCGGCGCGACCGGGACAGCGAGAACGGCCTGATGGAGTTCATGGTGATCGAACTCCTGCAGCGGGCGAAGGAGGTCGAACTGGAACGGGTGTCGCTGAACTTCGCGATGTTCCGGTCGGTTTTCGAGCGCGGTTCCAAGCTGGGCGCCGGTCCGGTGCTGCGGTTGTGGCGCTCGGTGCTGGGTTTCTTCTCGCGCTGGTGGCAGATCGAGTCCCTCTACCGGGCGAATGCGAAATACCGGCCGATCTGGGAGCCGCGTTATCTGCTCTTCGAGAAGAGCAGCGAGATTCCGCGGATCGGCCTCGCCTCGGCCCGCGCCGAGGGGTTCATCACGGTGCCGAGCATGCCGGCGCTGTTCCGCCGCCGGCACGGCAGCGGCGGCTAGTCACGGCCGAGGAACGGAATCACGACTTCCCCGGGGCCCGATGGGACCTGGGGAGGGGGGTGGTCCCTCCGCCGGGGGGCGGAGCGGGCCCGGACATCAGACTCCGGTATGACTCGTCCGGACTTCTAAGTTGATGCTGTTGATTAATCCGATGCGTAGGGTCGGAGACGAGGCGTAGAAGAACGCGTGAAGGATGTCCGCCCGGATTCGGGCGGATTCGGGACGGGAGAGCGGGTCGTGAAGCAGATCACCCACGCGGGGGGCGTGCGGTCGGGGCTGTGGGCGGTATTCCGCCGGGCCGCGGTCGCCGAGTGGGGGGCGCTGTTCGGCACGGTGAAGGACCGGCTGGTGCGGCGGAAGTTCGCCGCGGTGCCGCTGGCGACCGGGGCGACCGCGCTGGTCCTGCTGTTCTCGATCGTCCAGCACCTGCCGGGCGGGGACCGGCTGGTCTCCGACATCGGGGTGGTCAAGGCGGCCCTGCCGTTGGACGTGTCGCTGCTGCGGACGCCGCTGTCGCTGTACGTGCCGGCCCTGGACCTGCCGGTGTGGGGTGCGCTGGCGCAGGTGTTCCTGGTGTTCGGGATCGCCGAGATCGTGCTGGGGCGGCGGCTGACCCTGGTGGTCGCCTACGCCTGCACCCTGGCGGGCACGCTGTTCGCCCGGGTCGCGGTGGCGCTGGGCCCGCACCACTTCCTGGGCTTCCCGCGCTGGGTGGCGCACGTGCGCGACACCGGTCCCTCGGCGGCGGTGGTGGCGCTGGCCGTGGTGGTGGCGTTCCGCTGCCGGGCCTGGTGGACGGGCGGGGCGGTGGCGCTGGCGATGGTGGCGGAGGCCGTGGTGCTGCCGAACCTGGCGGGTCTCGAGCACCTGGTGGCGCTGAGCACGGCGGTGCTGATCGCGGTCTGGGTCGAGGTGTTCGGGGACTACTGGCCGCGGGTGCTGACGGGCGTCGGCGCGGCGACCTCGGTGGCCGCGCAGGGCCGGGCCAGGGCCGTCACGCCCTGACCCGGCGAATCGTTCAGCCGCGCGGCAGCGGCATCTCGAAGTAGACGACCTTGCCGACCGCCTTCCGGGCGGTGCCCCACTTCTCGGACAGCTTGCTGACCAGGTTCAGGCCCCGGCCGTGCTCGGACAGCGACTCGGCGGGCTCCAGCGACGGCAGGTTGTGGTTGTCGTCGCTGACCTCGACCAGCAGCTTGTCGACCCGGATCAGCTGGAGCTGGACCTCGGCCCTGGCCACCCGGACCGCGTTGGTGACCAGTTCGGAGACCAGCAGCTCGACCGTCTCGGTGAGCGCGGTCAGCCGCCAGGCGGCCAGCTGGTCGCGGACCAGGCGGCGGGCCCGGCCGACCTCCAGCTCGGTGACGCCGAGCTGCCAGGTGGCGACCTCGGTCGGCGGGACGCCGTCGAAGCGGGCCACCAGCAGCGCGATGTCGTCCTGCCGGTCGTCGGAGTGCAGGGTGTTCAGCACCCGGTCGCAGGCCTCGTCGGGGGTCTGCTTGGGGTCGATCAGGTTGCCGCAGAGCGCCGCCAGGCCCTCTCCTATGTCGCCGCCGCGGACCTCGACCAGGCCGTCGGTGCAGAGCACCAGCATCGAGCCGTCCGAGACGTCGATCTTCTTGGTGAGGAAGGGCACCCCGCCGACGCCGATCGGGGCGCCGGAGGGCAGTTCCAGCAGCTCGCCGCGGCCGTCGGGGTGGACCAGGACGGGCGGGACGTGGCCGGCGGAGGCGAGTTCGCAGGTGCGGTTGATCGGGTCGTAGACGGCGTACAGGCAGGTCGCCAGGTGGTCGTCGCCGAGTTTCTGGGCCAGGTTGTCGAGGTGGCGGAGCAGCTGGCCGGGCGGCAGGTCGAGGGCGGCCAGGGTCTGCATGGCGGTGCGGAAGCGGCCCATCGCGGCGGCCGAGTGCAGGCCGTGGCCCATCACGTCGCCGACCACCAGGGCGACCCGGCTGCCGGGCAGCTGGATGGCGTCGAACCAGTCGCCGCCGACCTCGGCCTTGCGGTCGCCGGGCATGTAGCGGTGGGCGATCTGCACGCCGGGGATCTTCGGCGGGCGGGTCGGGATCATCGAGCGCTGCAGGGTGGTGGCGACCTTGGACTCGGCCCGGTGCAGCCGGGCGTTGTCCAGCGAGAGCGCGGCGCGGGCGGCGATCTCCTTCAGGGTGTCGGCGTCGGAGCGGGTGAACGGCGCCCGGTCGGAGAGCCGCAGCAGCTTGAGGATGCCGAGGACGGCGCCGCGGGCGGACAGCGGCAGCACCAGCATCGAGCGGCCCACCACGGCGGGCTCCAGCTCGGGGCCGCCCAGCGAGGCCGCGTAGTCGACCGCGACGTCGGCGGAGATCAGCGGCACCAGCACCGGCCGGTTCTCCTGCAGGGCCAGGCCGGGCGGGGTGGTGCGGGGCATCGCGAGCAGCGAGCCCTCGTCCAGGACGTGGTTCCAGCGCTGCTGGGCGGCGTTGAAGGTGCGGGCGACCCGGCGCAGCATGGTGGCGTCGTCGGGCGCGCCGACCGGGAGCTCGGCGTCCGAGATCAGGCTGTCGAGCAGGTCGACGCAGGCGAAGTCGGCGACCCGGGGGACCAGCACCTCGCACAGTTCGCGGGCGGTGGTGTCCAGGTCGAGGGTGGTGCCGACCTGGTTGCCGACCGAGGCGAGCAGTGCCAGGTCGCCGTCGTCGGGCAGCCCGTGGATCACCTCGACGCCGCCCAGGCCGCCCAGGCCGCCCGGGCGGCTCGCGGGCACGGGGACGGGGGCGGAGGTCGGTTCGGGGGCGGCAGCGGCTGCGGGGTCGATGGCGGGGCCTCCCGGGGTCGGGCCGTGGCCGGCGGCTTCGCGTGGGCCTGGGACGGTGCTGCCGGGCTCCGGCGCACCCTCCGGGGCGGCCGCGGGACCGGCAGCCTGTATCCGTACCCCGAGCGGGCCCCGGGCACCCGTGCCGGGCGGCGGCTCCACCGGGCGGTGGGCGGCCCGCTCGCGCTGCTGGGCGGCGCGCTGCTGCGGGGTCGGGTAGCGGCGGCCGAGGCCGGCGGCGACCCGGGCGGTGCCGGCCGGGCCGGCCGGCGAGGACTGGTAGGGCACCACCGGCAGCCGGGTGGCCGCGTCCACCCCGAGCGCGGGCGCCCCGGCCTCGGCGATCGCGGCCAGCAGCCGGGCCCGGCGCTCCGGCGAGCCGGGCGGGAGCAGCCCGCCGAGCGCCTCGCAGGGCGTGCCGTCGGGCGGCGCCAGGACGGCGGACACCTGCTGCGGGCGGGCCGCGGCGGGGGCGGCGGCGTACGGGACGAGGCGCTCGCCGAGGGCGATCCGCGGGCCGGCGGTGCGCAGCGGGCGGGCGTCGGCGGCGAGCGCGAGCAGCGAGCGGCCGGCCGGTTCGACCAGCGGGTAGGCCCACCAGAGGACGTCCCGCAGCCGCTCCTCGCGGTCGTGCACGGGCATCGCGCCGGCCCACGGGCCGCGCAGGGCGAGGTCGTCGAGGGTGTCGAAGGCGTCGCAGCGGTGGGCGGGGGCGGCGCTGTCCTGGCGGGGTTCGACGGCGGGCAGCAGGCCGTGCGCGGTGCGGCCGAGGGCGACCTCGGCGCGGTGCCCGAACAGCTCCTCGGCGGTGCGGTTCCACAGGGCGATCCGGCCGTCCGGGTCCACCAGCACGGCGGCGACCCGCAGCAGTGCCACCACCCCGGCGGGGTGGCCGCCCGGGCCGTCGGCCCGGTCCGGTGTGGAGTTGGGCTGGTGCGCCATGGATATCGGTCTGCCCCTTTGGCTGCTCGCTGCTCCTCCTGGCCGGTGCGCGCGTCCTTGCGCGCATCCTCAAATGAAGCACGGACATGCCGACCTCAGGTAGGTAATCGGGCAGATTCCTCCGTATCAGTTGCGTGTCGCTCCGGGCACGCCCCGGGCGCGCTCCGCCGTCACCCGGTCGGCCGTGCGCCGGGCCCCGGTAGGGTGGCCCGGGTGAGCGTACCGAGCGTCGAGGTGTGGGCGGACCCGGAGCGGCAGGACCTGGAGGAGCGGGTCGCGGCGGCCGAGTTGGCCTGGCTGACGCTGGACGTCGACGTGGCCACCCTGCGGGTGGAGATCGACAACTTCGCGCTCGCCCACCACCAGCTGCTCGGCCCGCTGTACGCCGAACTCGACGAGCTGGACGCGCTGATCGCCGAGTCGGTGGCGGCGCTCAGCGGCGACCCGGAGGACCTGCGGCGGGCCCGGGAGGCCCGGGAGCGGGTCGAGCCGGCCGCCGAGCGCGGCCCGCGCGAGGGCGAGCCGCAGGCCCGGAGGGTGCGCCCGGACAAGGACGCCCAGCGGATCTACCGGGAGCTGGCCCGCCGGGCCCACCCCGACCTGACCACCGACCCGGCCGAGCAGGGGCGCCGCTCGGCGTTCATCGCCCGGGTCAACGAGGCGTACGCGCTGGCCGACGCCGAGCAGCTGTCCGAGCTGGCCGAGGAGTGGTCGACCTCCCCGGACTCGGCGCCCGCCGCCGACTCCCCCGACCGGCTGGCCTGGCTGCGCCAGCGGCTGGAGTGGCTGACCGGCCGGATCACCGCGCTCGCCGTGGAGCGGGTCCGGCTGGAGCGCACCCCGATGGGCGAGATCCTGCTGCTGCGTCCGGACGAGCCGGAGCGGCTGCTGGAGGACCTCGCCGAGCAGTTGCTGGCCACCGCCGCCGAGCGGCAGGCGAGACTGGCCGCGCTGCTGCCCGACAATGGCCGGAACGAACCGTCCGAAACCCCTCAGGAGACGCCCCAGATGTTCGCTCAGCTGCCCACCGCCGACGCCGCCTCGGTGCCCGCCGACGCCGCCCTGCTCGACGTCCGCGAGCAGGACGAGTGGGACGCCGGGCACGTGGACGGCGCGCTGCACATCCCGATCGGCCAGGTGGTGGCCCGGCTCGACGAGCTGCCCGAGGGCCGGCTGTACGTGATGTGCCGGGTCGGCGGCCGGTCCGCCCAGGTGGTGCAGTACCTGGTGGCCAACGGCCGGGACGCGGTGAACGTGGACGGCGGCATGTTCGCCTGGGAGGCCGCGGGCCGTCCGATGGTCGGTGGCGGCGGGCAGCAGCCGTTCGTCCTGTAGCGGTCAGCTCCGACCCCTGTTCGAACGCGTGGGCGGTGCGGCAGGATGGCCGCCGTGCGCGTCTGGTCGAAATCCGCCCGGGTGGTGCTGGTGACCGCCGGGGTGGGACTCGCGGCCGGTGCCCTGGTGTTCCTCGGCGCGCTCTTCCTGAACGTGGCCCCGGAGAACGCGGTGTCCCGGGAGTACCGGGCCGGGATCGACGCGGTGGTGTACCCCGAGTTCGAGCAGAACTGGAAGCTGTTCGCGCCGGACCCGCTGCAGCGCAACGTCACGGTCGACGCCCGGGTGCAGACCATCGCCGAGGACGGCCGGATCACCACCGGGGACTGGCAGAGCCTGACGGCCCGGGACCTGGCGGCGGTCCGGCACCACCCCGCGCCCAGCCACGTCGACCAGAACCTGCTGCGGCGGGCCTGGGACTTCTACGACTCCACCCACGGGGACGGCGACGCCCCGTCCCCGGCGGGCTCCCGCGGGCGGCTCGCCGAGCAGTACCTGAAGCGGATCGCGCTGCAGCGGATCGGCCCGGGCGGCGAGCGGGTGCTGCAGGTGCAGCTGCGGGTCGGCACCGCGACGGTGGCCCCGCCGCCCTGGAGCACCGAGCAGGTCGACACCGCCGTGCACCTGCGCGAACTGCCCTGGTGGCCGGTGGCCGCCGAGGACCGGCGGAACCTGTGACGATCCGCGCCGCGCTGCCCCGCCTGCTGACCACGCTGGCCCCGTACCAGGCCGCCGTGGTGCGGATCGGCACGGCCGGGACCTGGGGCGCGTTCCTGCTCCGCGAGTGGCCGAACCGGCGGGTGCTGTACGGGGACCGCTCGCCGTGGTCGGCGGAGCTGAACGCCCGGCTGATCGGCGACACCCACGCCTTCACCGCGCTGGCCTGGAGCGACGGCCGCT
Source organism: Kitasatospora sp. NPDC088391 (assembly GCF_044753345.1). NCBI lineage: Bacteria > Bacillati > Actinomycetota > Actinomycetes > Kitasatosporales > Streptomycetaceae > Kitasatospora > Kitasatospora sp. NPDC088391. The sequence goes on along the minus strand of NZ_JBIVNB010000003.1, from coordinate 273,370 downwards.
GGTGGTTCGAGGCGGTGTACCTGCTGGCGCTGCTCGCCGCGGCCGCGACGGCGCTCGGCTGGCGGACCCGGGCCTCCTCGGTGCTGTTCGCGCTGACGGTGCTGTCGCTGCAGAACCGCAACGTGTTCGTCGGCGACGGCGGCGACAACCTGGTCCACCTGATGGCGATCTACCTGGTGTTCACCCGGTGCGGCACGGTCTGGTCGCTGGACGCCCGGCGCCGGGCCCGGCGCCCCGGCAAGGACCCGGCCGAGTGGGGCGAGCCGCGGGCGGTGGCGGACGCGCTGGCCGCGATGCTGCACAACTGCGCGATGCTGGTGATCGCCGGCCAGGTGGTGCTGGTCTACGGCACGGCCGGCTGGTACAAGGTGCAGGGCGCCCGCTGGCAGGACGGCACCGCCGTGCACTACCCGCTGCACCTGGACTACTTCACGCCCTGGCCGGAGCTGTCCGGGCTGCTCGCCGGGAGCCTGCTGCTGACCTTCCTGTTCACCTACGGCACGGTGGTCCTCCAGGTCGGCTTCCCGTTCTCGCTGGCCGCCCGGCGGCTGAAGAACGCGCTGCTGGTGGTGATGGCGGCCGAGCACCTGGGGATCGCGGTGCTGCTCGGGCTGCCGTTCTTCTCGCTGGCGATGCTCTCCGCGGACGCGGTGTTCGTGCCGACGGCCGCGCTGCTCGCGGTGCAGCGCGCCGTGACGGCGGCGGCGGGCCGGGTCCGGCGGGCCGGACCGGCCGAGCGGGCCGAACCGACCGGACCGGCCGGACCGGCCGGACCGGCCGAACAGGTCTGACGGGGCGTCGGGCCCGGCGAGCCGGGCGGCGAAAAGTCGGTACGCTCCCGTTATGTCCTGGTTCACGTCCCTGCGCGACACCGCGAAGGCCGGGCTGACCGTGGACCGCTCGCTCACCAACCCGCGGCGCGCCCTGCGCGGCGCGGTCGCCGCCGCGCTGGTGGTGTTCCCGGCGCTCGGGCTGTTCGGGCCCGCGCAGGCCACCTCGGCCGCGATGGGCGCGTTCATCGCCGGGACGGCGACCTTCCAGCGCTCGTTCCGCCCGCGCGCCTCGCTCGCCCTGGTGGCCGCGGCCGGGCTGGGCCTGTCGACCTTCTTCGGCTACGTCGCGGTCGGCATCCCCGGCGCGTTCCCGGTGCTGCTCGCGCTGTGGGCCTTCGGCGCGGGCCTGGCCTGGGCGATCGGGCCGACCGCCGGGGTGGTCGCCGCCAACACCCTGGCGGTGATGCTGGTGGTGGTGCAGCTGCCGGTGTCGGTGCCCACCGCCGTGGAGCACGGGCTGCTCTGCTCGGTCGGCGGCGCGGTCCAGGCCCTGGTGATCACGGTCTGGCCGATCGACAGCTGGCGGGCCCAGCGCGACGCGCTGGCCGACATCTACGCCGGACTCGGCGACTACGCCCGGCGGCTGCGCCACGACCCGGTGGCGCAGGTCGACCCGGAGCCGTTCATCGTCGGCCGGCAGGCCGCCCGGCTGACCGCCCGGCAGGCCCGCCGCCGCCCGCCCGAGCTGCGCGGCCTGCGCACCATCGCGGAGCGGATCAGGCCCGCGCTGGCCGCGCTCGCCGACCCCCGGGTCGGGGCCGCCGAGGAGGGCCCGGAACGGGACCGGGCCCGCGAGGTGCTGGCCGCCGCCGCCGAGGTGCTGGACGCGCTGGCCCGGGCGATCCGCACCGGCGACCCGGTCCGGCTGCCCAAGGACACCCCCGCGCTGGCACTGGCCCGCCCCGGCGAGGGCGAGGACCTGCTGCGCGGCGGCGCCCGCCGCTCCGCCCGCCGGCTGTCCGGCCTGCTCGGCCGGGCCGCCGACCGCCTCGACCGGCAGGACCGCACCACCGTCCCGACCCGCGGCACCCCGGACGGCGGCGGGCTGCGCCGCCCGCCGCTGGTCAAGGTGGTGCCCGCCGCGCTGGCCACCGTCGGACGCCAGCTGCACCGGCACTCGGCGATCCTGCACCACGCGGTCCGGATGTCCGCGGTGGTGACCTCCGCCTACCTGGCGGCCCGGCTGGTCGGCTTCGAGCACGGCTACTGGGCGCCGATGACCTCGGCGATGGTGATGCGCCCGGACTTCGCGCAGACCTTCAGCCGGGGCGTCGCCCGGGTGGCCGGCACCGCCACCGGCGTGCTGCTGGCCACCGCCGTGGTGCAGCTCTTCGACCCGGGGGACTGGGTGCTGGCCGGGCTCGCCGTCACCTGCATGGGCTTCGCCTACCTGACGCTGCGCACCGGGTACGCGGTGATGACGGTGGCGATCTCCTCGTACGTGGTGTTCCTGCTCGGCCTGCAGCCCGGCGACCCGCTCCGGCTGGCCGTCGACCGGGTGGTGATGACGCTGCTCGGCGGTTTCGTCGCGCTCGCCGCGTACGCGCTGTTCCCGACCTGGCAGACCGCCCGGCTGCCGGAGCGGCTGGCCGAGTGGCTGGCCGCCGCGGGGCGGTACGCGGCGGCGGTGTTCACCGCGTACGGCGACCCGGCGGGCGGGCACGCGGAGAAGGACGTGCGGCCGGCGCTGCTGGACGTCCGGGAGGCGCGCAGCGAGATGCTGGCCGCGCTGGACCGGGCCGAGGTGGAGCCGGTCCGGCACGCCGAGCAGGTGCCGGAGCTGAGCCGCAAGCAGTTCGACCGGGCCCGGTCCGCGGTCGGCATGCTGGACCGCTGCACCGTCCTGCTGGAGGCGCACGTCCCTGGTGGGGACGCCCCGCCGGTGCCGGGGGCGGCGGCGTTCGGCGAGGAGCTGCGGGACGCCACCGCGATCGCCGCCGCCGCGGTCCTGCTCGGCCAGGACGTCGACTTCTCCGCCCTGCGGGACGCCCACCGGCGCTGGGACCGGCAGCTGGCCGCGCTGCCCCGGGACGACGGGATCGACGTGCTCCGGGCCGGGGCCAGGCTCGCCGTGCAGGCCCTGGCCGAGTTGGAGCGGGCCGTCCGGACGCGCCCGCCGGCCGCCGTCGAGGAGCACGTACCGTTGGGTGCGTGAGCGACACCTCGGTGCCCCAGCTGGGCGAGCAGTACGACGACGGACACCTCCCCGACGACCGGGAGATCGGCGTCGGCCCGCACCCCGAGCCCTGGCCCGACGACCCCCGGCTGGACCCGGAGCTGCTGGCCGGCGGGGACCGGCGCAACGTGGTCGACGGGTACCGGTACTGGCGGCACGAGGCGATCGTGGCGGACCTGGACACCCGGCGGCACGGCTTCCACGTCGCGGTGGAGAACTGGCAGCACGACTTCAACATCGGCTCGGTGGTGCGCACCGCCAACGCCTTCCTGGCGGGGGAGGTGCACATCGTCGGCCGGCGCCGCTGGAACCGGCGCGGCGCGATGGTCACCGACCGGTACCAGCACGTCCGGCACCACGGCTCGGTGGCCTCGCTGGCCGGGTACGCGGCCGAGCGGGGGCTGCCGATCATCGGGATCGACAACCTGCCGGGGGCCGTCCCGCTGGAGACCTACCCGCTGCCGGAGCGCTGCGTGCTGCTGTTCGGGCAGGAGGGGCCGGGGCTGACCGAGGAGGCGTGGGCGCACTCGGCGGCGGTCTGCTCGATCGCCCAGTTCGGCTCCACCCGCTCGATCAACGCGGGCGCGGCCGCCGCGATCGCCATGCACGCGTGGGTGCGGGAGCACGCCTCGGGCGCGCTCCCGCAGGGGTGACGGGCCGTCAGGGGTTCCGTCAGGAGAACAGCAGCTTCCAGGTGTCCGGGCCCGGGTAGCCGTCCGCCTCGGCGCCGGACCAGCCCCGGGCGCGCTGGAAGGCGGCGACGTTCAGCCGGTCCGCCTCGCCCCAGTCCCGGCTCGGGCCCTCCCGGTAGGCGGCGCCGAAGCCCTTCGCGACCAGTTGCTGTCCCAGGCGCAGGACCCAGTCGTTGACCCGGCCGGGGCCGAACGCGTCCGCGCCCGGGAAGACCGGGGCCCCGGCGGGCGGGGGCGGGGGCGGCGAGGGGGTGCCGGCGGCGGTCGGGATGTCCTTGCCGAGGCGGCGCACCAGCAGGTCCCAGGTGTCCTTGCCGGGGTAGCCGTCCGCCTCGGCGCCGCGCCAGCCCTGGGCCAGCTGGAACGCCTCGGTGGCGCGCCGGTCGGCCTCGCCCCAGTCGGGGCTCGGGCCCTCCCCGTAGAACCGGGTGCCGCCCCGGTCCACCAGCATCTTCCCCAGCCGGGTCACGTACGGGTTGACCTGGCCGGGGCCGAACTTGTCCGCGCCGGGGAAGGCGTCGGCGTTCTCCGGCGCGGGCATCGGCTGGCTCAACCCCTTGTAGCGGTACGGCAGGTAGCTGCCCGCGTGGCTCCAGTACGCGTACGGGGTGGTGCGCTTCAGGGTGTTCGGGCGGGTCTGCTCCAGCGCCGTGTACTTGGTGCGGGCGGCGTCCGCCCAGCCGCCGAACAGCACCACGTGCGAGCCGCCCTGCGGGTCGGACGCGTTGTTGTAGATCAGCGCGTCGCCGGGCTGCAGGTCGTCCTTGGAGATCCGCTCCGCGAAGTCCGGCAGCGTCCAGGTGGTCTGGCTGCTGCCCAGGCCCCAGGCCATCGAGACGAAGCCCGAGCAGTCCTGGCGGTAGCCGTCCGACCAGTACCGGCCCATGCTGTACGGGACCTTCTGGTCCACCCAGGTCTGGGCCCGGCGCATGATCTCCGCCCGGGTGGTGGCGGGCTGCGCGGCCAGGCCGCGGCGGGCCCCCGATCCGCCGTACAGTCCCGAGACCTCGCCCTGCGGGGAGCCGGGTATCTGCGTTCCGGCGTCGGTGCCCGGCGCGGCCACGGCTATGGACGCCGCCCCGCCGCCGCCCAGCACGCTGCCGACCGCGGCGAGCAGCACCGCCGCCCGCCTGGTCCGGCGGGGCACGACCCGGCCGGAGCGGACGGCCAGCAGCCTGGCCCGGCGGCGGCCGTCGCAGCCGCCGCACGCGCACGTGTCGTCCGGTTCGACCTCGTTGAACTCCATCAGCACGGACGGACCCGCCTCTCCTGTGAACCCCGGTGAACCCGGTTGAGTGGGACTCACGTTCCTAGGAGGAGAGGGCCGGGACCACCTGATCGGGGGTCGGACAGGGCGGTTCGGGTGAACGCGCGCACCGCGGGGTCGGGCGCGTCGCAATCGGCTTCGGGGGGAGGAGGGGTGACGGTGCGTCGGACGGTGCGGTCACTCCCACTGCCAGCGGATGCCGACCTGGCCGGGCTGCTGGTCGGAGGCGAGGACGTGGGCGCTGGCGGAGGCGCCGATCCACAGCGGTTCGCGGTGCCGGTCGACCTCGGTGCCCGGGGTGCGGTCGAAGCGTTCGCACTGGACCGGGACGGCGCCGGGGTCGAAGTGCACCTGCAGGACGTACTCCCGCACGGGGCTGGGGAAGAACCGGCCGTAGTCGGTGGTGGGGCCGGAGTCGGGGATCCGCACCTCGTACTCGAGGACGGTGGAGTCGCCGAGCGCGAGCGGGCGGTCCAGCAGCAGTTCGGCGACCAGCAGCCCGCCGGCGGGGCGGCGGCGGACCCGGCCGAGCCGGGCGTGCCGGACCGAGGTGATCTCGGGGCAGATCTCCACGCCCTCGTCGGCCTTGTGCACCACGACGTGCCGGGTGACGCCGTCCACGGTGGCGCGGACGACCTGGCGCATCCGCAGCAGGTGGCCGCGGCGGTCGGCGTCGACGTAGTAGGAGTCGTGGATCGACTGGCGTTCCAGCTGGCCGGCCGGCGGGGCGTCGAGTTCGGCGAAGACCTCGGCGATGTCGGCCTGGCCGGGCCAGACCTGTTCGACCCGCAGGCCGTCGGGGGCGGGGCCCTGGGAGACCCAGCGGCCGCGCGGGCGGGGCGGGCCGAGCAGGGCGGTGAGGGCGGTGTGGCGCAGGCCGAGCAACTCCTCCAGCAGGTGCACCGCGCGCAGTGAGGTGGCGCGTTCGGGCTGGCTGCGGCCGCGCCGCCAGTAGCTGAGGGTGGTGACGCTGACCCGGACGCCCTGCTTGGCGAGGGCGGCGCGGATCCGGTCCAGGCTGAGGCCGCTGTTCTCGATCGCGGAGTTGAGGGCCTCGGCGAAGCCGCTCGGCGCGGGAGCGGCGACGGGGGCGGCGGTGACGGGGACGGCGGGGACGGCGGTGACGGTGACGGCGGTGACGGTGGTGACGGGGACAGCGGCCGGGGCCGGGACGGGCGCGGGGGTCGGCGCCGTGGCGGGCACCCCGCTCGGCGGCCGTTGCTCGCTGCCGGGGTCGCGCTGTCCGACCAGTCGGAGCCGGCCGGCGTGCTGCGGTTGCTGTGAGCCCATGCGAGACCTTCCCCCACCCGGCGGGTTCGGCGGGTCCACCCCGGCGCCACGGCCCCGGCCTTACGTCGGTGGTCCGCCGCCGAGCGTGTGGGAACCCTATTGAGGGTTGAGAGGCTACGTCATCAATCCGGACATATGACAGTGGTCACGACAAGCATTTCGCAGACGGATCGAACAGGAAACACTCCTGACACACCGGTGCCGGAAGGGCCCGGGCGGGGCCCTTCCGGCGGGGTCCGGTGACGGCTCGTCAGGACACGGAGAGCGCGGTGTCGTCGATCACGAAGCTGGTCTGCAGCGAGGAGTCCTCCACGCCGCTGAACTTCACCGTGACGGTCTGTCCGGCGTACGAGGACAGGTCGACGGTCTTCTGCGCGAAGCCGGTGTTCTTGTCGAGGTTGGAGTACACCGCGACCGAGGTGCCGTTGACCGTGACGGTCAGCTTGTCGTAGGCGGTGCTGCCGGTCTCGGCGGTGTCGACGTGCAGCCAGTAGCTCAGCGTCGCCTTGCAGCCGGCCGGGATCGCCACCGACTGGGACACGGTGTCGGTGTGGCTGGAGCCGTAGCCGTCCATCCACGCCTTCCAGGAACCGCTGTGGGCGGCCTCGGAGGACGAGTTGTCGACGACGCCGGAGGAGGCGGTCCAGGGGCTGGCGGAGCCGGTCTCGAAGCCGGGGTTGCCGAGCAGCTGGGCGGCGGTGCAGCCGCCGGTGGGCGGCGGGGTGGTGCCGCCGCCGCCGAGCAGGGCGGTGGCCAGGCCGTCGGCGATCGGAGTGCCCCAGCCGGTGACCTGGTCGTAGCCGGCCTTGGTGGAGAAGTCCTGGTTGGCGCCGCTGGTGACGTCGTGGAAGGCGCTGCCGTACGAGGACGAGTTGGTGACGGCGTAGATCTTCGGGTTGGCCTCGCCGAGCACCGGCTTGGTGGCGGCCAGCGCCTTCTGGTTGTAGAGGGCGGCGAAGCCGGACCAGAGCGGGGCGGCCGCGGAGGTGCCGCCGTAGACCTGCCAGCCGGGGCTGCTGGTGCCCTGGGTGTAGATCGCGAAGCCGCTGTTCGGGTCGGCGTTGGAGGACACGTCGGGGACGGTGCGCATGGTGCCCGAGACGCCGGTGCCGGTCTGCCAGGTCGGCTTGGCGTACTGGGTGGAGACGCCGCCGCCCGCGGTGGACCAGGCGCTCTCCGAGCTGTACGTGCTGCCGGAGACCTTGAGGTTGGTGCCGCCGACGCCGGTGTTGTACGGGCTGGAGGCGGGGAAGTCCACGGCCTTCACGGTGGAGCCCGAGGTGGAGCGGGTGCAGTCCCGGGAGCCGTCGTCGCCGGAGGCCGAGAAGATCGAGATGCCCTGGGCGGCGGCCTGCTTGAAGGAGTTGTTCACCGCGGTCATCGAGGCGGCGGTGGTGTCCGGCTCGCAGGAGCCCCACGAGATGGAGATGACCGAGACCCGGTTGTCCGCCACGATCTTGGCGGCCATGTCGATCTCGCCCTGGTCGCTGTTCGGGGCCTCGTAGACCAGCTGGGTCGCCTTGGGGGCGACGCCGCGGACGATCTCCGAGTCCAGCTCGACCTCGCCCTGGCCGTCGCCGGGCTTGGAGTCGTAGTTCGCGCCGTCCACCGAGACGGTGCTGACCGTCGGGCCGGACAGGCCGAACTGGCTGTCGTAGGTGGTCAGGTTGGAGGACTTGTAGCCGTCGAACTCCCAGAGCGCGACGGTCGAGCCGGTGCCGTCGGCGCCCAGCTGGTTCAGCCGGTAGGCGCCGTCGTAGGTGGCCGGGCCGAAGCCGGACGGGGTGGCGTGCGGGGTCGAGGCGTTCGGCTTGGCGATCCGGGTGGTGCGCACGGTGTGGTCGTTCAGGCCGCTGACGCCCTCGACCACGCCGGCCAGCGCGGCCGGCACCGAGGCGGCGGCGTCGTTGGCGAAGAACGCCCGGCCGCCCTGCTGCGGGTCGGTGTAGGTCGACTCGTGGGTGCCGAACGCGGCGGCCAGCTGCGCGTTGGTGCCGGTGGCGTTGACCACCTGGCGGTTGGCGCTGACCGAGTCGACCTTCAGGCCCTGGGCGGTGAGGAAGGCCCGGACCTGGTCGACGTCGGCGGAGGTCGGGCCGAAACGCTCGGTGAATTGGGCGGGCGTCAGGTAGTGCCCGTATTCGGCGGTTCCCGGAGTGGCGACCGCCGTGAGGAAACGGTCGAGTTCGGCGGTGTTGCGCAGCTTCAGCGAGACCGCGACGGATATCCGGCGGTCGGCGGGGACGTCGCCCTGCTTCTGCGAGCGCGCCACGGCGGGGGTGACGGTCTGCGGCAGCGCCACCCGGGCGGTGGCGTTCGGGGTCGGCGCCGCCTGAGCGGTGCCGACGCCCAGCGAGACGGCGGTGAGGGGAAGGACAGCGAGAGCTGCGGCAAGGGCGAGCGAGCGGGGTCGCACGGGCTCCTCCGGAAATCTGGGGGCGTTCCGGGTCTTCGGAAAGCGCTCGCCAGAATCTCTCAGAGGACACTCAGGAATAGGCCCATGCCCGAGCAATTGCTTACTAAAAAACAGTCAACTGTGGAATGGGAAACGAATTCAGTGAATGAACTGAATGCCGGTCGTGGCTGAACTGAATGTCAGGGGCGGCCCAGCCACTGGCTGAGCGCGGCCCGCAGCTCGCCCCGGGTCGGGTCGGCGCAGGCCCAGGCCGCGTGGCCGTCCGGGCGGACCAGCAGCACGGTGTCGCGCAGCTTGCCGTGCGGGTCGGCGGGCGCGGCGGTGACCACCCGGTCCGCCCAGGAGTCGGCCACCGACACCTCGTCGTTGCTGATCAGCACCGCCTTGCCGGCCCGCAGCGCCTCGTGCAGCCGGGACGGGCCGCCGGGCACGTCGACGGCCAGCCGCAGGTCGGGGACCCGGCGGCCGGTCAGCGGGTGCGCGCCCTTCTCGGCGGGGTAGGCGTAGCCGATGCCGGAGACCTGCTTGGCGCCCAACTCGGCCAGCGGGCCCAGGTGTCCGGCGGCCGCGCCGAGCGCCGAGCGCAGCGCCCGGACCGGGGCGTGCCGGCCCTGGGCGAGCCGGACCAGCGCGCCGGAGCTGCGCAGCACGGCCCGGCCGACCGGGTGCCGCTCGGTCTGGTAGGTGTCCAGCAGGGCGTCGGGGGCCCAGCCGCGGACCGCCGCGACCAGCTTCCAGCTGAGGTTGGCGGCGTCCTGGATGCCGGTGTTCAAGCCCAGGCCGCCGGCCGGGGAGTGGCAGTGCGCGGCGTCGCCGGCCAGGAAGACCCGGCCGGAGCGGTAGCTCGCCGCCTGCCGTTCGTCGCTGTGGAACCGGGAGGTCCAGCGGACCTCGGCGAACTCCAGGTCACGGCCCGTCACCTCGCGCAGCAACTTCTCCAGATCGGCCGTCACCACCGGCTCGGTGTCCGGGAGCTGGTCCTCGCGGTCCCAGCCGATCACCCGGAACCAGCCGTCGCCGAACGGGGCGAGGAAGGCGAACCCGGCGTCGCCGACGGCCGCGGTGAACGACTCGTCCGGGTCGCCGGTGAGCCGGACGTCGGCGAGCATCACCGAGCGCAGCACCGCCTCGCCGGGGAACGGGACGCCCAGCAGGTCGCGGACGGCGGAGTGCACGCCGTCCGCGCCGACCGCGTAGCGGGCCCGGTGCCGCTGCTCGCCGTCGGCGGTGCGGGCGGTCAGCGTGACGCCGGTGGCGTCCTGCCGCAGGCCCGTCAGCTCGGCGCCGCGGCGCAGGTCCGCACCGGACTTGACGGCCCGTTCGCGCAGTACCCGCTCGGTGTTGGACTGCGGGGTGATCAGCACGAACGGGAACCGGCTGGGCAGGCCGGCCAGGTCGACCCGGAGCCGGCCGAACACCTGGAGCGAGGGCGTGGGGCGGCCGGTGGCGATCAGTTCGTCGGCCAGCCCGCGGGCGTCCAGCAGTTCGAGGGTGCGGGCGTGCACGCCGAACGCCCTGGTCAGGTTGGACTCCTCGGCGCGCTTCTCCAGCACCGTCACCCGCAGGCCGGCCGCGGCCAGGTCGCCCGCCAGCAGCAGGCCGGTCGGCCCGGCACCGACCACCACCACGTCGGCGGTGAACTCCGTCTCGGACATCGGTCTCTCCCGTTCGTCTTGCAACTGTCGGCCGCGGGGCCGCGGAGTCCTCGGCGCACGGGTTCTCAGCGCGCTCTCAGACTGCCATCATCGCTGGCCCATCAGGGGCTGTGAACCTCCTTCCCATGACACAGCCAGCGATGCACCCGACGCTCCGGGCCGTTCCGGCGGTGGGCGGCCGGGACACGGCCGACACCGCGGTCCGCACCCGGCTCGTGGAGATCGTCGTACCCGTGTACAACGAGCAGCACTCGCTGGAGCGCTGCGTCCGCGAGCTGCACGCCCACCTGTCCGCGACCTTCCCGTACGACTACCTGATCACGGTGGCCGACAACGCCTCGGTCGACGGCACCTGGGAGGTCGCCACCGCGCTGGCCGCCGAACTCGGGCCGGTGCGCGCCGTGCACCTGGACCTGAAGGGCCGCGGCCGGGCGCTGCGCGAGGTCTGGGGCAGCAGCGAGGCCGACGTGGTGGCGTACATGGACGTCGACCTGTCGACCGGCCTGGAGGCCTTCCTGCCCCTGGTCGCGCCGCTGTTGTCCGGGCACAGCGACCTGGCCATCGGCAGCCGCCTGCACCGGGGTTCGGCCGTGGTCCGGGGGCCCAAGCGGGAGTTCGTCTCGCGGACCTACAACCTCCTGCTGCGGGCCACCATGGCCGCCGGGTTCTCGGACGCCCAGTGCGGGTTCAAGGCCGGGCGGACCGAGGTGGTGCGGCGGCTGCTGGCGGAGGTCGAGGACAACGCCTGGTTCTTCGACACCGAACTGCTGCTGCTGGCCGAGGCGTCCGGGCTGCGCATCCACGAGGTGCCGGTGGACTGGGTGGACGACCCGGACAGCCGGGTCGACATCGTCCGCACCGCGGTCGACGACCTGAAGGGCATGGCCCGGATCGCCCGGCGGACCCTGGCGGGCCGGGGGACGGTCGAACTCCCGGACCGGCGGCCGGTCCCGCCGCCGCCCGGGCTCGGCCGGCAGGTGGCCGGCTTCGCGGCGGTCGGCGCGCTGTCCACGCTGGCCTACCTGCTGCTGTACCTGGCGCTGCGTCAGGCGGTGCCCGTGCTGGCCGCGAACGCGCTGGCGCTGGCCGTCACGGCGGTCGGCAACACGGCCGCGAACCGGCGCTTCACCTTCGGGGTGACGGGCCGTCGGCACGCGCTGCGGCACCAGCTGGAGGGCGGGCTGGCCTTCCTGACCGGCCTGCTGCTGACCACCGGCGCGGTGGCGGTGCTGCACGCGGCCTCCCCCGGGGCCGGGCGCGGCGTCGAACTGGCCGTGCTGGTGGCGGCGAACGCGGCCGCGACGCTGGTGCGCTTCGTGCTGCTGCGGGTGTGGGTGTTCCACCCGCGGCGCTCCTGAGACCCCCTGTCCTCTCCCCCCCCGGGACAGGGGAGCGGGCCCGGACGCCGTTGTGGGAACGGTGTCCGGGCCCGCTCGTGCGCGCCCGCGGGGGCGGCGGGCTACTTGCGGATCTCGACGGTGCGGAACCGGTTGGCGACGAACGCGGCGTCGCAGTACGCCGAGTTGGCGGCCGGGTTGGCGCCGGTGCCGTGCAGGTCGGAGTAGGCGGCGGTCTGGTTGACGTACACCCCGCCGGTCAGGTTGAGCGAGAGCGAGACACCGGCCTCCAGGCAGGCCCCGACCAGGGCGTCCTCGACCGCCTGGTCGGTGGTGTACGCGCCGGCCGTCATCGCGCCGTGCTCGACCGTGGTGCGGCGCAGCAGCTCGACGGCGGCGGCGGTGGACTCCACGGCGACCGCGAAGGCGACCGGGCCGAAGCACTCGGTGAGGAAGCGGGCCCGGTCGTCCGGCTTGTCGGCGTCGGCCTTCAGCAGGGCGGGCGTGCGGATCGTCGCGCCGGGGAACTCGGCGGAGACCACCACCCGCGGGGCCAGGGCGGGTTCGCCCAGTTCGCCGCCGGCCGCGGCGGCCGAGCGCTGCAGCACGCCCGGGTTGACCACGGCGCCGAGGATCGCGGCGGCCCGGGCGTCGTCGCCGAGCAGGCCCTCGATCGCGGCGGCGAGGTCGGCCACCACCTGGTCGTAGGAGCGCTCGCCGTCCTCGGTGCGGATGCCGGTGCGCGGGATCAGCAGGTTCTGCGGGGTGGTGCACATCTGGCCGCTGTACAGGCTGAGCGCGAACGCCAGGTTGTTCAGCATGCCGCGGTAGTCGTCGGTGGAGTCCAGCACGACGGTGTTGACGCCGGCCTTCTCGGTGTACACCTGCGCCTGCCGGGCGTTGTCCTCCAGCCAGTCGCCGAACGCGGTCGAGCCGGTGTAGTCGATCAGCTTCACCTCGGGGCGGACGGCCAGCACCTTGGCGACCGCGGCGCCCTCGTGCTCGGCGGCCAGGCAGACCAGGTTCGGGTCGAAGCCGGCCTCGGCGAGCACCTCGCGGGCGATCCGCACGGTCAGCGCCAGCGGCAGCACGGCCCGCGGGTGCGGCTTGACCAGCACGCCGTTGCCGGTCGCCAGCGAGGCGAACAGGCCCGGGTAGCCGTTCCAGGTCGGGAAGGTGTTGCAGCCGACCAGCAGCGCGCTGCCGCGCGGCACCACGACGAACTCCTTGGTCATGGTGAGCGGGTCGCGCTTGCCCTGCGGCTTGGTCCACTGCGCGGAGCGCGGCAGCCGGGTCTGCTCGGCGTACGCGTACGCCACCGCCTCCAGGCCGCGGTCCTGCGCGTGCGGGCCGCCGGCCTGGAACGCCATGCCGTACGCCTGGCCGGTGGTGTGCGTCACCGCCTGCGCGAACTCGTGCGAGCGGGCGTTGATCCGGGCCAGGATCTCCAGGCAGACCGCGGCGCGCTCGGCCGGGGCGGCCTTCGCCCAGCCGGGCCGGGCGGCCTCCAGCGCGGCCAGCAGCGCCGCGGGCTCGGCGTGCGGGTAGGACACGCCCAGCTCGATGCCCCACGGGGAGGTCTCGCCGGTCACCGGCTCGCCGCCGGCCGGGTGCCCCGGCAGCTCGAACTCGCGGCCCAGCAGCGCCTCGAAGGCGGCCTTCCCGTCGGCGGCGGCGTTCTCCCCGTACGCCTTGGCGAACTCGGGGTACGGGGACCAGTAGTCCCGCTCGGCGATCGCGGTCAGCGCGCGATCGAGGGTGTCCTGGTGGCGGGCGATCAGTTCGGCGACGGTCGTCGCGGCGGCCATGGTGCGCTCCTCACGGGGGCAGAGGCGGGACACGCCTCAGGGTAACCGAACGATCGGTCGGTGCAAGGCCCTCCGCTGTTCCCGTTCCGGCCCCCGGGCCCATACTGGGCGGCTGTCGGGGTCCGCTCGCGCGGACCGCACGGGGAACGACAAGGGGGAGTGATCGGCATGTCCATCGAACTGCCCGACGAACTCGTCTGGGTGATGAACCTGATCGGCCTGAACTGGCCGGACGTGGACGAGGACGAGCTGCGCGAGTGGGCCTCGCACGTGCGGGAGTTCGCCGTCGGGCTGCAGGACGCCCACGACGGCACCCACGGCATGGTGCAGAGCCTCGCGGAGGGCTACCAGGGCGCCTCCTACGAGGCGCTGGTGTCCCGCTGGGGCCAGATGTCCCAGCAGCACACGACGGTCCTGCTGGACTGCTGCGAGGTGCTGGCCGTCGGCCTGGAGGTGGCGGCCGCGGGCATCGTGGTCGCCAAGGGCGCGGTGATCGCCGAACTGGTCGCCATGGTCGCCGAGTTCGCCGCCGAACAGGCCGCCGCGGTGGCCACCCTCGGCCTGGCCGAGGCCGCCAACGTGCTGATCGTCGAGGCCGGCAAGCGGGTGGTCAACGCGATCCTCGACCAGATCGAGCAGGAGATCGTCGGCCAGCTCGTCTCGATGGCCGTCGAGCCGTTCCAGGCCGCCATCGAGGAGGCCGTCTCCGGCCTGGTGTTCCAGGGCGTCGAAGCGGCCCTCGGAGGTGCCGCGTGAGCGGGGGTTTCAACGCCGAGCCGGAGCGGCTCGCGGCGGCCGCCGAGAAGGCGCACCGGCACGCGGAGCAGATCGAGTCGCACACCCGCAACCTGGACGGCCGCACCCGCGGGCGCAGTCTCGGCAAGGGCAAGTTCGGCGCCCTGGTGGAGCGCTCGGTCCGCCCGGTGATCGACTCGATGATCAAGGACATGGGCAAGGCGATGGCCAAGGGCCACCGCTCGCTCGGCCAGGGCCTGGAGATCACCCGCAAGAACATCATGGACGCCGACCAGGGCGTCCGGGACGCGATGCGGAGCAAGAGCGACTCGCTCAACAAGCACAACGTCCACCTGAAGCCCGGGCAGTCCGTGCCCGACCGCAAGGGTCTGCGGCAGCTCTACCACCGCCGGATCGACGAGCGGGTCGGCGAGCTCCAGTTGCAGGGCCACGGCGTCGGCCGCCACCTGAAGGTGACGGACCAGCAGCTGAAGGACCGGCTGGGGACGCCCTTCCAGGAGTCCTACAAGGAGGTCCTGCCGCGGGAGCTCGACGCGAACGGCTACCCGAAGAAGCGGGTCAGGGTCACCAGGACCCGCTGGTCGCGTGACCGGTACGGCTACCCCAACGGACAGGACAAGATCGACCCGTTGCGCGGACCGGATGCCCGCACCAAGTACCAGCCGCCTGACCTCTTCCACGACGTGGAGAAGAAGGACGAGCACGGCAATCCGGCGAACCACACCTGTGATCGTTTCTCGACGGCCTTCACTGATCCGGAGTCCTTTGTGTACGCGGAGCAGCACGCCCGCGGCAGGCTCGATCCGAACAAGCGGGAACGTCAGGTCATCGAGTTCCACCCGCACGAGGCGTGGGGGCCGGGAGGGCACACCGGGCGTTTCAAGGGATACTTTGTCGACCCCGACAATCCGATGTCGAACGGGCAGGTCAACTACCACGACGTGGATTTCAGAGGGGCGCGGATCAAAGCCGTCTACGATTACGACAGCAGCAAGGGCGGATTCGTTCTGCACACGATGTTTCCGGAGCCGAACATGGGTCGTAACCTCCACGGCCACTCTCCCAGGGGGCGGCATTGAACAAGTGGACGTTCTGGGACCTCCCGGGCTGGCACGAGGACGAGCGGCTGCGGTCGTTCTACAAGCACGCGTTCAGTCCGTTCGCGTACTACGAGATGGACCGCTACAAGGGCGGGGCGACCGAGGGCAGCGCGTACTCGGAGCGGTTGCGGGTGAGCCTGGAGCACCTGCTGGAGCACCGGCCGGCCACGATCGACAACTGGTTGGCGTTGTCGGGGACCCAGTACTACTCGGAGGACGAGCTGTACGGGTACCTCGCCGAGGTGTACGCATACTTCTTCGAGGGTGTGGAGCACCAGCCGATGCCGCCCGACCCGAACCGGAAGCCGCCGTCCGACGACCCGAGGTTCTGGACGGACTGGGTCGTGACCGAGGTGGAGTACCTCGACGACGACGAGGAGGACGAGAAGTGATCCGTCCGGCCTCGTCGACCGTCCTTTCCCTTCGCACCCTGGAGCCGAGCGACCGTGCCACTGCGTGATGAACTCCCGCCCCGTACCGGGCCGTGGGCGACCCGGTTCGATTCCGAGGAGGCGCTGGTGCGCGCCGACGACGTGCTGCGGGCGGCGGCGCTGCGCGACCACGACCTGGTGCCGATCGCCGGGTTCGAGGAGCTGTACGGGCCGGACATGCTGGTGCGGGCCGCGCAGGCGACCGCGATCGGGATCGATCCGGTGCGGCCGTACCTGCCGGACGGCGAGATCAACTACGTGTACGGGGACTTCTACACCGACGCGCTGGCGTACGGGGTGTACCGGCCGGCCGACGGGGTGGGCGCGCGGGGGCCGGCCGCTCCCGAGGAGTTGTGGAACACCACGCTGTACCCGTACCCGGGCGGCGAGTTGGACCCGACCACGGTGCCGCTGGCCGAGCTGGGGCTGGACGTGCCGGGGGTGGACCGCAGGTTCGTGCACTTCTGCGCGGGCGCGCTCGGCGTGGAGGCGGTGGACGACCTGGCGGAGCTGCGCGAGGCGTTCGACGGGGCGTGGCCGGACTACCGGGAGGTGCTCCGGGCGGGCCTGCGGCACCTGGTGGCGGAGCGGCCGCTCCAGGTCGAGCAGTGGTACGACCTGACGTACGTGCGCTTCCCGGACCAGCGGGAGCTGACCGCGTACCTGGCCCAGGTGTACGCCTACCTGTTCGACGGCTTCCCGGCGATGCCGCTGGCCCCGAACTGATCCCGGGCCCGAACGGCGAAGGCCCGGCCCCCCGCGCGGGGGGGCCGGGCCTTCGTGCTGCGGGCGGTCTACGGCACGCCGAGTTCGAAGAGGGCGTACCCGGCGTACCAGCCGGAGGTGACGGCGAAGGTGCCGAGGACGACCGCCAGCGAGGAGCGGGAGAGCCGCTGCAGGCCGGCCGCGATCGGGAGGAAGAGCGGGAAGCAGGGCAGCAGGTAGCGCGAGGTGTTGCCGAAGATCTGCTGGCTGCCGAGCACCATCACCAGCGTGATGCCGGTGTAGACCAGCAGGAACACCGGCGGCCGCAGCCGGATCAGCAGGAAGATCAGAACGGGGAGGCAGCACACCAGGAAGAGCGCGATCAGGTCCTCGGTGAGGAAGGCGAAGACGTAGTCGTTGTGCCCGAACAGGAGGCCGGTGACGACCTTCCGGGTGTGCGCGCCCCAGTCGAAGAAGTGCAGCCAGGCGCCGCGCTGCAGGTCGAAGTAGGCGGTGGGGCTGCCCATCCGCCAGTTCGCCCAGGCCAGGTACCCGATGAAGCCGAGCGGCGCCAGCACCATCGCGCTCAGCGGCCGCAGGATGCCGTCCTGGCGCTTCCACAGCGCGATCAGCGCGGCCACGCCGACCGCGGCGGCCAGCGCGGCGGCGGTCGGCCGGTTCAGGCCGGCGACGAAGGTGGTGGCGCCGGCGGCCGGCCAGTTGCGGGTCAGGACGAAGTAGCAGGCCCAGGAGGCGAGGGCGACGAACAGCGAGTCGGAGTACACCGCCCACTCGATGCCGGAGCCGGGGAACACGGCCCACACCGCGGCGGCGACGATGCCGGCCCGGCGGCCGAGCAGCAGCTTGGTCACCGCGTAGATGCCCGCGGCGGCGACGAAGGAGGTCACCACCGAGACGAGTATCCCGGCGCCGAAGGTGCCCAGGCCGGTGACGGTGGACACCATCTTGATCAGGCCCGGGTACAGCGGGAAGAACGCGACCGAGTTCTGCTCGATCGCCCACGGGCCGCCGTTGGTCCGCACGAGCTGCGGGTGGTAGCCGTTCTGCGCGACCTGCTGGTACCACCAGCCGTCCCAGCTGCCCAGCACGTCCCAGACGTGCTTGCCGCCGCCGAACCGCGGGTGCTTGGTGGCGTAGTCGCCCGAGGCGGAGAGCAGCCACATGAACGAGGCGAACGCGATCAGCCGGGCAGCGCCGAAGGCCGCCAGCGCGGGCCCGTACTCGCGGAGCACCGCACGGAACCACGCCCGCGCGTCCCGCGCCGGGCCCGCCTCGGCGGGGGACTCCGGGCGCTCGGCCACGTCGGGCTCGGAGCGTGCTGCCATGGCCATCAGGTCCTGTCTGCGTCTCGGCCCCGCCGGGCCGCCCGGATGCTCCGGGCGAGCCTACGGTACGCGGCAGTGGTCCGGACCAGACAGCGGGCAGGGTGTTCTCCGCCCACCCCCCGGGGCGGTCCGCCGCCGCCCCGGGGATACTCGACCCATGGCCGATCACTCCCCGCGCGCCTCGTACACCGTCGAGTCGCTGCTCGCCGTCACCGTGCGGGTCTTCAACGACCGCGGCTACGACGGCACCTCGATGGAGGACCTGTCCAGGGCCGCCGGGATCTCGAAGTCCTCGATCTACCACCACGTGCGCGGCAAGGAGGAGTTGCTGCGGCTCGCGGTCGGCCGGGCGCTGGACGCGCTGTTCGGCATCCTGGCCGAGCCGGCGGCCGTCGAGGGCCGCCCGGTGGACCGGCTGGAGCACGTGGTGCGCCGCACCGCCGAGGTGCTGCTGGGCGAACTGCCGTACGTGACACTGCTGTTGCGGGTGCGCGGGAACACCGCGACCGAGCAGTGGGCGCTGGAGCGGCGGCGCGACTTCGACCACCGGGTCGCCGAACTGCTGCAGGAGGCCGTCGCCGCCGGGCAGTTGCGCGCGGACCTGGAGCCCCGGCTGGCCACCCGGCTGCTGTTCGGCATGATCAACTCGCTGGCGGAGTGGTACCGCCCGGGCCAGCGCGGCGCCGAGGCGCTGCCGGACGCGGTGGTCCGGCTCGCCTTCGACGGCCTGCGGGCCCGGTGAGCGTCCACCACCCGGGAGAACTGGCCGCGCTGCGCGAGCTGCTGGCCGAGTGGGCCGCCCGGCGGGAGGGCCAGGTGGTGGTCGTCGCCGAGGACCGCGGGCTCGACCACGGGCAGCTGTGCTGGGGCGTGCTGGCGCACGGGGCGACCCCGCTGGTGGGTCCGACCTGCCGGTGCCGCAGTCGCGGGTGGCACAGCATCCCGCACAGCGACCGGATGATGCACGAGCGCCTGGGGGTGCGCGTCCCGGTGGCGGACGCGGAGGGCTGGGTGGCCCACACGCTCGGGCAGGAGCTGGTGTACGGCTCGTTCCGGTCGGTCGAGTCGGCCCGGGTGCTGGCCGCCCCGCTGGTCGAGCTGCTCGGCCCGGACGCGGACTGGCGGGCCAACGGCTACGCCGCGCACCCGCCGCCGAGCGGCAACCGCCACTGGAGCTCGGTCACCCCGTACACCTTCGACGCCGCGCTGGTCGGGATCGGCGCCGGGTGGACGGTGGTGCTGGTCTCCACCGGCGAGGACTGAGCGGCTACGACCCGTCCGGCGGGATCAGGTCGGTCTCCTCGAACACCAGCATGGTCCGGGTGCTGAGCACCTGCGGGATCGACTGGATGCTGCCCAGCACCAGTTCGCGCAGCTCCCGGTTGTCGGCGGTGTGCACCAGCATCAGTACGTCGTAGTCGCCGCCGACCAGCGCGATGTGCGCGACCCCGGGCAGCTGCAGCAGCTGCTCGCGGACGGCCCGCCAGGAGTTCTGCACGATCCGCAGGGTGACGTACGCGGACGCGCCCTGCCCGGCCTTCTCGTGGTCCACCCGGGCGGTGAAGCCGCGGATCACGCCGTCCTCGACCATTCTGGAGATCCGGGCGTACGCGTTCGCCCGGGACACGTGCACCCGCTCGGCCACCGAGCGGATCGAGGCTCGGCCGTCCTGTCGCAGCAGCCGCAGGATCGCGCGGTCGACGCGGTCGAGTCTGGACACCTGTTCAGCCGACATGGCCCCCCATCCCTGGTGATTGGACGTGCTGGCCCCAGCAGACCGCCCTTTCGGCCGACTGTCCACCGTCTTGACGCGGATATGGCCAAGATGACCAGTCGACCGAACAATCGGTAGGGAGCCCCCACCACCCCGGAGGTGCCCGAGATGACCGTTCTCGACCACAGGCCCGACCGGGCCCCCGTCCCCGGCTGGCTGCCCGGCGCCACCGCGCCGCGCACCGACCCCGCCCCGCTGCTGCCGGACCCCGAGCCGCACCGCGTGCTCGGCACCCCCGCCGCCGACGCGGCCGACCCGGAGCTGCTGCGCGAGCTGTACCGCCGGCTGGTCGCCGGGCGCCGCTACAACCAGCAGGCCACCACCCTGACCAAGCAGGGCCGGCTCGCCGTCTACCCGGCCTCCACCGGCCAGGAGGCCTGCCAGGTGGCCGCCGCGCTCGCGCTGCGCCCCGACGACTGGCTGTTCCCCTCCTACCGGGACACCCTCGCGGTGGTCGCCCGCGGCGTCGACCCGCTGGAGGCGCTCACCCTGCTCCGCGGCAACGCGCACACCGGCTACGACCCGCGCGCCACCCGCACCGCCCCGCTCTGCACCCCGCTGGGCACCCAGGTCCCGCACGCGGTCGGCCTGGCGCACGCCGCCCGGCTGGTCGGCGACGACACGGTGGCGCTCGCCCTGCTCGGCGACGGCGGCAGCAGCGAGGGCGACTTCCACGAGGGCCTGAACTTCGCCGCCGTGCTGAACGCCCCCGTGGTGTTCCTGGTGCAGAACAACGGCTACGCGATCTCCGTCCCGCTGACCCGGCAGTCCGCCGCGCCGACCCTGGCGCACAAGGCGGTCGGCTACGGCATGCCCGGCCGACTGGTCGACGGCAACGACGCGCTCGCCGTGCACGCGGTGCTCACCGAGGCCGTCGAGCGGGCCCGCTCCGGCGGCGGCCCGACCCTGGTGGAGGCGCTCACCTACCGCGTCGAGGCGCACACCAACGCCGACGACGCCACCCGCTACCGGCACGCCGAGGAGGTCGCGGCCTGGCAGGCGCACGACCCGATCCGGCTGCTGGAGGACGCCCTGCGCGGGCGCGGCCTGCTGGACGAGGCCCTGGTCGCCGACGCGGCCGAGCAGGCCGAGCAGCTGGCCGCCCGGATGCGCGCCGAGTTCCACGCCGACCCCGAACTGGACCCGATGTCGCTGTTCGCGCACGTCTACGCCGAACCCACCCAGCAGTTGCGCGAGCAGGCCGCGCAGCTGGCCGCCGAGCTCGCCGCGGAGGCCGAGGTGCACGGCCGATGACCACCGCCACCCGCGAGCAGTCCGGCCTGCGCACCGGCACCATGGCGCAGGCCCTGAACGGCGCGCTGCGCGACGCGATGCACGCCGACAAGACCGTGCACGTGCTCGGCGAGGACGTCGGCGCGCTCGGCGGCGTCTTCCGGATCACCGACGGCCTGACCGCCGAGTTCGGCCCGGAGCGCTGCCTGGACACCCCGCTGGCCGAGGCGGGCATCCTCGGCACCGCCGTCGGCATGGCCATGTACGGGCTGCGCCCGGTGGTGGAGATGCAGTTCGACGCCTTCGCCTACCCGGCGCTGGAGCAGCTGTTCTCGCACGTCGCCAAGATGCGCAACCGCACCGCCGGCAAGCTCCCGATGCCGATCACGATCCGCATCCCGTACGGCGGCGGCATCGGCGGCGTCGAGCACCACAGCGACGCCTCCGAGGCGTACTACGCGCACACCCCCGGGCTGCACGTGGTCACGCCCGCGACCGTGCAGGACGCGTACGGGCTGCTGCGGGCGTCGATCGCCTCGGACGACCCGGTGGTGTTCCTGGAGCCCAAGCGGCTCTACTGGGGCAAGGCCGAGTGGGACCCGGCGGCGGCCGTCGAGCCGATCGGGAAGGCGGTGCTGCGCCGCCCCGGCAACTCGGCGGTGCTGATCACCTACGGGCCCTCGCTGCCGGTCTGCCTGGAGGCCGCCGAGGCCGCCAGGGCCGAGGGCCGGGACCTGGCGGTGCTGGACCTGCGCTCGCTGGTGCCGTTCGACGAGGCCACCGCCTGCGAGGTGGTCCGCTCGCTGGGCCGGGCCGTGGTGGTGCACGAGGCGGCCGGCTTCGGCGGCGCCGGGGCGGAGCTCGCCGCCCGGCTGACCGAGAAGTGCTTCCACCACCTGGCCGCGCCGGTGCTGCGGGTCACCGGCTTCGACATCCCGTACCCGCCGCCGATGCTGGAGCACCACCACCTGCCCGGGGTGGACCGGATCCTGGACGCCGTCGCGCGGCTGCAGTGGGAGGAGTGATGGCGGTGGCGGTGGTCCGCGAGTTCACGCTGCCCGACCTCGGTGAGGGACTCACCGGGGCCGAGGTGGTGCGCTGGATGGTCGAGGTCGGCGAGGTGATCGCCGTGGACCAGCCGGTGGTCGAGGTGGAGACCGCGAAGGCCGTGGTGGAGGTGCCCTGCCCGTACGGCGGGGTGGTCACCGCGCGGTTCGGCGAGGTCGGGCAGGAGGTGCCGGTGGGCGCCCCGCTGGTGACCGTCGCGGTGGCGGCGGCACCCGGCGCCGCGGCCCCGGCGGCCGAGCCGGAGCGGCCGCTGGTCGGCTACGGGGTCGCGGAGTCCCGCCGGGCCGGGCGCCGCCGGGTGCTGCCGGGCGGCGCGCCCGCGGCCGCGCCGGTGGCCCAGGCGCCCGCCGCGCCCGCCGTACCTGTCGCTCCCGTCGCTCCCGTCGTTCCCGTCGTTCCCGCCGGGCCGGTTCCGGCGGCCCCGGCGGTGCTCGCGGTGATCTCGCCGCTGGTGCGCCGGCTGGCCCGCGAGCACGGGGTGGACCTGGCCGGGGTGCCCGGCAGCGGGCCGGACGGGCTGATCACCCGGCGGGACGTGGAGCGGGCGATCGCGGCCGCCGCCGCGCCCGGACCGGTGGCTGTTCCACGTGGAACCGAGCCGGACGGCGAGCTGGTCCCGCTGCGCGGCCTGCGCCGCACCGTCGCCGAGAAGCTGACCCGCAGTCACCGGGAGATCCCGGCCGCGACCTGCTGGGTGGACGCCGACGCCACCGAACTGATGGCGCTGCGGGCGCAGTTGAACGCGGTGCCGGGGCCGAAGGTGAGCGTGCTGGCGCTGCTGGCGCGGATCTGCCTGGCCGGTCTGGAGCGCTTCCCGGAGCTCAACTCCAGCGTGGAGGGCGAGGCGGTCCGCCGGCACTCCGCGGTGCACCTGGGCTTCGCGGCGCAGGGGCAGCGCGGCCTGGTGGTGCCGGTGGTGCGGGACGCCCGGCGGCTGAGCACCGAGCGGCTGTCGGAGGAGCTGGCCCGGCTCACCGAGGCGGCCCGGGTCGGAACCCTCGGACCGGCCGAACTGACCGGCGGCACCTTCACGTTGAACAACTACGGGGTGTTCGGGGTGGACGGCTCCACGCCGATCCTCAACCACCCGGAGGCGGCGATGCTCGGGGTCGGCCGGATCGCCCCCAAGCCGTGGGTGCACGAGGGGGAGCTGGCGGTCCGCCGGGTCACCCAGCTGTCCTTCACCTTCGACCACCGGGTCTGCGACGGCGGGACGGCGGGCGGCTTCCTGCGCTTCGTCGCGGACTGCGTGGAGCGTCCGGGAACGCTGCTGCGCGGGCTGTAGCGGGCCCGCCGCGGGTGCTGCGGCAGGTGCTGTCGCGGGTGCTGCGGCGGGGAGGGTAGCGGGTCGGCGGTCCGGATGTCCGGGGTTCCCCGGATTTGTCGGATGAGCTGTGCGGCCGGTGTCACTGTGCTGAGGGCGTCAGCAGACAGTTCGACCGGAAGCGAAACGATTCTCTTGAGTACTCGTCAGCTCGCACTGGAGAGCCGGCCGCTGCGGGTCCGGCTCGGCCGGGGCAGCGCGGCCGTGGCCGCGCTGCCCGGCGCGGCGGCCGCGCCCGCCCCCGTCCCCACCCCGTCCGAACCGGCCGAGCCGGCGGACGAACCCCCGACCGCCGTGGAGCAGCGGGGCCCGGCCGGTCCGGCGGAGGAGCCCTCCGCCGGACCGGGACCGGCCGCCGACGGCCCCGTCCTGACGCCGGTGCCGCTCACCCCGGTGCCCGCCGTCCCGGCGAAGCCCGCCCGGCCGCCGCTGGTGCCGCCGCTGCCCGCGTTCGAGCCGGTCGGGGCGTCGGTGCTGCCCGCGCTGCCCGCGCTGCCCGCCTTCGAACCGCTGTTCCGGGACGCCCCGGCGCTCAACTGGGTCGGCCCGGACGACCGGTGGACCCGGGCCTGGGGTCTGCCCCCGGCCGGCCGGGCGGTGGCCGAGCTGGAGCCGGCCGGCCCGGCGGACGACCGGCCGGCCGCCCCGCCGCGGCCGCCGAACGCCGAGGAACTGGTGCTGATCCGGGCCGCGCTGGCGGCCGTCCAGCCCGTCGCGGACCGGGCGATGGCGCACTTCCACGCGCTGATGTTCCTGCGCCACCCCGAGCTGCGGGCGATGTTCCCGGCCGCCATGGACGACCAGCGCGAGCGGCTGTTCCGGGCGCTGCGGCGCTGCGCCGGGTACGGCGAGGACGCGGCGGCGCTGCGCGAGTACCTCGTCCCGCTGGGCCGTCGGCACCGCAAGTACGGGGCGCAGTCCCGGCACTACGCCTCGATGGAGGAGTGCCTGGTGGCGGCGCTGGGCCGGTACGCGGGCAGCGGCTGGGACGAGCGCACCGAGGCGGCCTGGCGGCGGCTGCTGGCGCTGGGCGCGCACCTGATGGTGGAGGGCGCGACGGAGCAGGCCCGCACCGTCCCGCCGTGGTGGCAGGCCGAGGTGGTGGAGCACCGGCGGGCCACCCCGGACGTCGCGGTGCTGACGCTCCGTCCGGACCAGTCCTACCCGTTCCGGGCCGGGCAGTGGGCGGCGCTGGAGACGCCGTGGTGGCCGCGGGTGTGGCGGCCGTACTCGCTCGGTTCGGCGCCCCGGCCGGACGGGCTGCTGACGCTGCACGTGAAGGCGGTGCAGGCGGGCTGGGTGAGCAACGCGCTGGTGCACCGGGCCCGGCCGGGCGACGTGCTCCGGCTGGGCGCGGCCGAGGGCGCCATGACGGTCGACCACGCGGCGGGGGAGAACCTGCTCTGCCTGGGCGGCGGCACCGGGATCGGCCCGATCGCGGCCCTGGTGGAGGAGGTCGCCGAGCACGGCGCGGCCGGCCGCCGGGTCGAGGTGTTCTACGGGGCGCGGCGGGCCGCGGACCTCTACCGGCTGGCCGAGCTGCGCGAACTGGCCGCCCGGCACCCGTGGCTGACGGTTCGTCCGGTGCTCTCCGCGGAGGGCGTGGCGAGCGGCGGCGAACTGCTCGGGGAGCTGCCCGAGGTGGTGGCCCGGTACGCGCCCTGGCACGGCTTCACGGCCTTCCTGAGCGGCCCGGTGGCGATGGTGCGCGGCGGGGTGGCCGCGCTGCGCCGCTGCGGGGTGCCGGAGGGGCGGCTGCGGCACGACCTGCCGCCGGAGCGGGTGCGCTGACGGCGGGTCAGCCGAGGTCCTCGGCGAGCAGGGCGCGGACGCCCTCGATGTTGGCGGCGAGATAGGCGCGCAGGCTGGGAGGGACGACGTTGACCGAGGTGACGCCCTCGCGGGTGAACGGCACCCGGACGATCTCGTACTCGCCGTTGGGCTGCTCCACCTCGGGCCCGTGCCGCCGGGACGGGTCGATCGAGGCGAGCCGGCAGGCGAAGAAGTGCTGCACCTTGACGCCGTGCGGGTGCGCGGGGGTGCCGTCCTCGTGGTGGGAGTGCGCGACGGTGTCGACGAAGGCGGGCACCACGTCGGTGACCTTGCCGCCGAGCTCCTCGTCGACCTCGCGGTGCAGGGCGGCGACCACCGAGCCGTCGGTCGGCTCGACGCCGCCGCCGGGGGTGATCCAGTACGGGTGCGGCGAGCCGGGGCGGACCCGGCGGATCAGCACCAGCGAGGCGGGGCCGTGCGGGTCGTCCGGGTCGGTCTCCAGCAGGATCGCGCGGGCAGTGCGTTTGACGATGGGACGGACCTGGCCCGACATGGCTGCCACCTCCGGGGCGCGAGCGTTGTGCGGGAGTCTCCCGCGCGGCGGCGGCGGCGAAACTCGCACGCGCGGACGATTCGGAGGCACCTGTTCCGCCGACCGGGTGGAGCGCCATGCCCGGGGGGTCCGGACGGGAACGACGGGCGCGGCGGCCGTCGATCTTGGATTGGCCGGATCTGTCGGTTCGCTGCCTGCGAATCCGCGAATCCTGCCCGGAAGGTGGCTGGAAAGCGAAGGTGATTTGCCCGATGTGTGCGGCATTGTGATTGCAGGGATGTCCGTCCTGTGCTGCAATGTCCGCCTGCCGGGCCGGTTCGGAGCACCCTCCTCCGGACACCCCTCCGGGCCCGGGGGACGGGGATGAGCATGCACCGGACCGGTGAAGCGGTCGGCGGCGGGAGCACCGCGGCCACCGGCGGCATACGCGCGCCGCGCGCACCCACCCTGATCTCCTCGGTGCAGCGCGCCCTGCGCCTGCTGGAGGCGGTCGGCGGCCACGTCCACGGCGCCACCGCCAAGCAGCTCGCCCGCGGCGCCGCGCTCCCCCTCGGCACCACCTATCACCTGCTGCGCACCCTCACCCACGAGGGCTACCTGCGCCGGGACGGCGGCCGGTTCTACTACGGCGCCGCGATCGACGGGATCGGCCGGGCCGGGCTGCGGCAGTCCGAGCGCGTCGACCTGCGGACCCGGATGGCGGACCTGCGCGACGAACTCGGCGCCGCCGTCTACCACGCGGTCTACGAGGACGGCGAGGTCCGGGTGGTCGACGTGGTCTCCGGGGCCGCGCAGCCGCCGGTCGAGGAGTGGGCCGACTTCCGGGCCACCGCCCACGCGCACGCCGTCGGGCTCTGCCTGCTCTCCCAGCTCGGCCAGGAGGAGCAGCTCGACCACCTCTCCCGCCACCGCCCGACCGGCCTCACCCCGTCCACCTCGGCGGACGTCCGCACGGTGCTGCGCCGGCTCGACCGGGTCCGGCCGACCATGCCGGTGCTGGAGCGGCAGGAGTACGCGCTCGGGACGGTCTGCGCGGCGGTGCCGATCACGGTCGGCCCGGTGGTCGCCACCCTGGCGATCTCGCTGCCGACCGAGCGCGCCGACCGGCTCGGCCCGGCCGCGGCCCGGCTGCGCTCCCTGGTGGGGGCGATGTTCCCGGCGTTCGTCCGGTGACCGGGGGCCTGGGCCGTCCGGCAGCGGCCGTTCACCATTTGAAAAAGCACGCCTTGCCCGCATTACCGCCGAATCGGGACCATGGGTCCGAAGTCCGCCCCAGCGGAACGGGAACCCGCGGAACCGCAGCCCGACCGTCCGAACCGAGAGCGAACCGACCAGCGAAACCGCGCCCGACCCCACCGCGCGCCGGGCGGGCAGAACGAGAGGTACCGGCCATGCACAACACGGTCCAGGCCCGAACCACCATGCACCTGGTGGTGTCGAGCGAACTCTCCTTCCGGATCGTGGTCGACCTGGACTACGACGGCGCCGACCCCTTCGCGATCCGGTTCACCTTCCACCTGCCCGGCGACGAGCCGGTGGCCTGGGTCTTCGCCCGCGAGCTGCTGGTGGACGGGCTCAGCCGGCCCAGCGGCGAGGGCGACGTGCGGATCGAGCCGATCGGCGACGACCTCACCGAGGCCGCCCTGCGGCTGCGCTCCCCCGAGGGCGACGCCCTGATGCACGCGACCGTCCCGCCGCTGCTCGCCTTCCTGGCCCGCACCGACCGGCTGGTCCCGATGGGCCAGGAACGCGCGGGCGACGACCTCGACCAGGAGCTGGCCGGCATCCTCTCCGCCACCGGGCACGGCAACGCGGGCTGACCCCGGCGTCCGGGGCCGGCCCGCGGGCCGCCGCACGGCGGGGATCAGTCGTCGCCGAGGGCCAGGTTGAGGCCCCAGGACACCACGCTGATGATCAGCGCGCCGAGCAGCGCCGACCCGAAGCCCTCGACGTGGAAGTCCAGGCTCAGCTTGTCCGAGGCCCAGGAGGTCAGCCAGAGCATCAGGGCGTTGATCACGAAGGTGAACAGACCCAGCGTCAGGATGAACAGCGGCAGCGAGAGCAGCTTCACCAGCGGCTTGATCAGGAAGTTGACCACGCCGAACACCAGCGCCACCGCGACCACGGTGAGGGCCTTGTGCTGCCAGTCGTCGCCCGAGAGCGTGATCCCGGTGACGATCCAGGCGGCGATCCAGATCGCCACCGCGTTGATGAGCGTTTTGATCACGAAATTCTTCATGCGCGGATGGTGACAGGCCGGGGCGCCCGCGGGGAAGCTCCCCGGTCGGCCCGGCGGCGCGGTGCTGTTGAATGGGGCCGGACCGGGAG
This sequence comes from Kitasatospora sp. NPDC088391, assembly GCF_044753345.1. Lineage (NCBI taxonomy): Bacteria > Bacillati > Actinomycetota > Actinomycetes > Kitasatosporales > Streptomycetaceae > Kitasatospora > Kitasatospora sp. NPDC088391. Next base: position 245,505 of record NZ_JBIVNB010000003.1, on the reverse strand, counting down.
AGGAGCCGTGCCCCCGATGAAGCTGTTCCGGCTGGACGAACTCGACGCCGAACGCGCCGCGAGCGACGGCGCGTACCTGCGCTTCCTGAAGCAGCCGACGATGTCCGCCGGCCTGTACGCGCTCTCCCCCGGCGACACCGACCCGCAGACCCCGCACGCCCAGGACGAGATCTACCTGGTCGTCAGCGGCCGGGCCGAGCTGACGGTCGGCCGGGAGACCGCGACCGTCGGCCGCGGCAGCGTGGTGTTCGTCCCCGCCGGGACCGAGCACCGCTTCCACCACGTCACCGAGGAGCTCCGGGTGCTCGTGGTCTTCTCCCCGCCGGAGGACTGACCGTGCCCGGACCCAGCGCCCCCGTGCTCCCCGTGCCCCCCGCACCCGCCGACGCCCGTCCAGGAGGGACGACTCCCGTGAAGCTGACCGACGAACTGTGGGCGGCCGCCGAGCCCGTGTACCGGCAGATCCTCGACCACCCCTTCCTGACCGGACTCGCCGACGGCACCCTGCCGCGGGCCGCGTTCCGCCACTTCGTCGTCCAGGACTCCCACTACCTGCGCGACTACGCCCGGGCACTGGCCGTCTGCGCCGCCAAGGCCCCCACCGACGACCAGGTGCTGGCCTTCGCCAACGACGCGGTCGGCGCGATCGCCGCCGAGCGGCAGATGCACGCCGAGTTCATGTCCGCGCTCGGCGGCCCCGGCGGCGTCGACGCCGAACCGGTGCTGCCCACCACCCGGGCCTACACCAGCTACCTGCTGGCCACCGTGTACGGCGGCTCCTTCGCCGAGGCGCTCGGCGCCGTGCTGCCCTGCTACTGGATCTACGCCCGGGTCGGCGAGGAACTGGCCCGGCACTCCTCCCCCGAACCGCTCTACGCCAAGTGGATCGCCGCCTACGGCGGGGAGGAGTTCCAGCAGGTCGTCCGCCGGGTCCTCGCCCTCACCGACCGGCTCGGCGAGGAGCTCTCGCCCACCGAACGCGCCCGCGTGCTCGACCACTTCACCACCACCTCGCGCTACGAGTGGATGTTCTGGGACGCCGCCTGGCGGGGCGAGACCTGGCCGGTCTGAGGGTTCTCCCCCGGCGGCGGCTCGGGGTCGATCTCCGGGTTCTCTCCGGGCCGGGAAGCCTCGTTCCGCCCTTCCGGCCCGCCTAGGATCGAAGTGTCGAGATCGAGGGAGCGGAACGCAGCCGGAACCACCGGCGCCGAGCCCGAGGGGAGAAGGTACGGACATGGCCGAGTTCTGGAAGTCGCTGCCCTCGTGGGTGCGCAACATCGTCGTCCCGATCGTCCTGATCGTGATCGCCTGGAAGATCTTCTGGACGATCGTGGGCGCGGTGCTCGGTGCCATCGGCTTCGCCGTCAACATCCTGGTCCTGGTCGGCATCGCCGCGGCCGTGGTGATCCTGATCAAGAAGGCCGCCAAGAGCTAGCCCCGGGGGACGGGGCAGGGGTGACGGGGGTGCTGCGCTCGGCGCGGCGGGGGCCGTCCGCTCAGGGGGACGGACGGCCCGGCCGTACGAGGTAGTCGTCGAGGTCCCGGCCCGGGGTGAAGCCCCGGAGCCGGGACTTCGTCGTGTCCAGCACCACCGGCCGGGCCAACTGGTCCAGCGCGTACCGGGTCACGCCCTCCCGCCGCCCCACCGCCAGCGCCGCCACCGGGCCCGGCAGGTGGAGCAGCCGGGCCGACCGGCCGTGCGCGGCCAGCACCCCGCGCAGCGCCGCGTCGCGCCGGTACGGCCGGGCGTCCGCCACGTTGTACGCGCCCGCGGGCCACTCGACGGCCGCCAGGCAGGCCGCCGCCAGGTTCTCCACCGCGGTCAGGCTCAGCTCCACGTCCCCGCCCGGCAGCGCCAGCACGCCCCGGCGGACCGAGCCCAGCAGCCGCGGCACCAGGTGCGGGTCGCCGGCCCCGTACACCGCGCGCGGGCGCAGCACGACGGCGCCCGCCGCCAGGGCGAGCCGGTCCGCGACCGCCTTCGTCCGCCCGTAGGCGTTCAAGTGCCCGCCCTCGGTGGGGTGTTCCTCGGTGACCAGGGACCGGTCCGGCCGGGGGTCGTACACGCTGGCGCTGCTCACGAACACGAAGGGCCGGCCGGCCGCCGCCCCGAGGAGCCGCTCGGTCGCGCCGACGTTCACCGCCCACTGCCCCGCCTCGCCGGCCGAACCCGGCGGCAGGTCGCCGACGGCTGCCGCGCAGTGCACCACCGCGTCCACTCCCCGCAGATCCGGGACCTCCGGGGCGGCGGCGTCCCACGGCACGTGCTCGCCGTGCCGGGCCGGGCGCCGGCCGAGCGCGAGGACGCGGTGGCCCCGGGCGGCGGCGAGCCCGGCCACGTACGAACCGCAGAAGCCGGTGGCACCGGTCAGGGCGAGGGTCAGCGGGGGCACGGAGAAGGTCCTTTCGCAGCAGGAGGAATCAGGGGCCCGGGGACGCGAAGCTCAGTGGGCCCCCGGTGGGGCTTCCCGGAGGGTGAGGAGGCAGGTGCGGTAGGAGGGGAGGGCGCTGCGGGGGTTCGGGGTGGTGCGGAGGAGGTGGGGGTGGTGGGGGGCCAGGGTGCTGAGGAGGGTGGCGAGTTGGGCGCGGGCGAGGGTCGCGCCGGGGCAGGTGTGGGGGCCGAGGCCGAAGGGGGCCCGGGTGGCGAGGGGGTGGTCGGGGGTGTCGCGGTGGGACTGGGCGGCGTGCCGGGCGACCAGGAGGAGGCGGTCGCCGGGGCGCAGGCGGTGGCCGAGGACGGTGGCTTCGGCGGCGGCCGCCCGGGGGAGCACCGGTGAGGCGGCGGTGAGGCGGAGCAGTTCGGCGGCGAGCGCGTCGGGGTCCTGCCGGGCCCGGTCCCACCAGTCGGCGCGGGCGCACCAGGCGACGGCGCGGGGCAGTGCGGCGAGGGTGGTGTTGACGGCGGCGACGGCGAGCATTGCGTCCCGCGGGTCCGGCAGCAGGCGGCCGAGGTGTTCCGCGGTGGCGCGGGCGCGGCGCCGCGCGCCCGGTCGGGGGAGTCCGGGCAGGTGGGCGCGGGCGGTGGCGGCGGCGGCCCGTTCGGTGGCGGCGGCGAGGTCCAGCGGGTCGGCGGTGCTGCCGGTGAGGGCGGCGGCGGTGGTGCCGGCGAGCAGCCGGACGACCGGGACCAGGTCGACGGGCCCGTTCGCGGAGGAGAGCCCGCTGTTGATCAACTGCCGCCAGCCGGGCCGGAGTTCGGCGATCCCCTCGCTGCCCAGCAGGTGGCCCAGGGCCCGCCGGGAGGCCCGGTGCTCGGCCCCGTTCTGGTCGAACAGCAGGCCCCCGCCGGTGAGCCGGGCCGCGGTGCCGCCGGTGGTGTGCTCGGCGGTGCGGTCGAGCGGGACCTTGGTGAGGATCTGCCGGTACGCGTCGGGGTGGTGGACCAGGACGGTCCGGCCCAGCCGGAGCAGCGGGCGGTGCCGGGTGGCGGCGAGCAGCGCGAACAGCACCGGGTGGCTGCGCAGGTAGACGGACCGGTCGGTGCGGCGCGGGTCGGTCCGACGGGGCGTCAAGGGGTGCTCCCGGCGGGGTCGGCGGCGAGGCGGTCGGCGCACCGGCGGGCGGCGGCGGCGCGGTCGGGCTTGCGGGAGCGCCCGGCCAGCGGGACGGGGCCGAACAGCACGGCGTCCGGCCGGGCCGAGCCCATCCGGGCCAGCGGTGCGCGCAGGTCGGCGCGCAGCCGCCGGTGGTCCGCCCCGGCCCGGGGCTGGACCAGGGCGACCAGCAGCTCGTCGCCGTCCGGGGCCGGTACGCCCACCAGGACGGCGAGTTCGACCTCCGGCAGGTTCAGGGACGGCTCGTACAGGCCCGGGTAGATGTTCTCGGCGCGGCGCAGCACCATGTCCTTGAGCCGGCCCGCCAGCACGATCCGCCCGGCCGGGTCGAGGGTGGCGCGGTCGCCGGTGCGCACCCACGGGTCGGGGTCCTCGCCGAGGTAGCGGTCGCGGGCGGACGGGCCGGCGAGCAGCAGTTCGCCGTCCGCCCCGAGCCGGGTCCGGACGCCGGGCAGCGGTGCGCCGAGCAGGTCGCCGGGGCCTTCGTGGGCGCTCTTCTCGCGCTCCTCGACGGCCGCCGCCGGGAACAGCTCGGTCAGCGCGTACACCCCCCACGCCTCGGTCGCGCCCGCCTGCTTGGCCCGCCGGAGCAGGGCGGCGTCGGCCGGGGCGGAGCCGGTCCAGACCCGGCCGGTGAGCCTGGTCAGCGGCCGGAGCCGGGGCGGCGTCAGGTAGGTCTCGTCCGGGGCGAGCCGGTCGATCTGCCGTTGCAGCGCGGCGGTCCGGCGGGCGGGCAGGGCGACGGTGGCGCCCGCCGCGAGGGCCGGGACCAGCACGAAGGTCGTCCCGCCCAGCACCGTCCGGCCCGGGCCGGGCCGCACCAGCGCGTCCACGGCGCGCATGCCGGCGGCCAGCGAGGACCGGGTGTGCACGACGCCGCGCGGGGCGGAGGTCGTCCCCGAGGTGAACACGACCACCGCGTCCCCGTCGCCCTCGTAGGGCTTCGGCGGCGGCCCGGGGTGCCCGCCGAGGCCCGGGGCGCAGCCCGGCAGGCGGCGGCCGACGGTCGCCACCGGCCCGAGCAGGTGCAGCGGCGGCAGTTCCAGGTGCGCGCGGCGGGCCAGCGGGCGGGCCCAGCCGGCCGCGGCCTGCACGACGGCGTCGGCGAGGACCAGGGCGGGCGGCGCGAGGGCGAGCCGGGCCCGCAGGACGTCCGGCCCCGCGGACGGGTCCAGCACGGCGGCCCGCAGGCCCAGGCGGTGGGCGGCCAGCAGCACGGCGAGAGCCCGGGGGCCGGGCCGGACCGCGACCCCGAGGGTGTCGCCGGGGCGCAGGCCGTGGCGGTGGTGCAGGGCGGCGGCGTACTGGTCGGCGAGGGCGGCCAGCTCACCGCAACGGGCTTGCGCCCCGGTGCTCCCCAGCAGCGCCGGGCGCGGGCCGCCCTCCCGCAGCGTTCGATCGAGCCGGTCCAGCACGAGCAGGTTCCTTTCGCAGCGGGGTATTCGGGGAGCCCCGTCAGGGGCCCGGGGAACGGCGGGGCCGAGAGGCGGTGCGCCGGAACACGGTGGGGCGCCACGGGGCTTTCGCAAAAGACCTCAGGCCCGAAACGGGGTGGCGCCTCGCGGCCCGTCGGTCACCCGCCCCTCGGCTCCGCCGTTCCCCGGGCCCCTGGAGCTTGGGCCCCGGCGCTCTCCGCAGGAGTCAGCGGATGTCGACGTCGCGGTGGCCCGCGCCGCGTTCGAGGTACCAGCGGGCGGTGCCGCGGAGGCCGTAGGCGCGGATGCGGCGGGTGGAGTTCTGGACGACCATGTCGCGGCGGTGGACGATGGCGGTGGTGCGGCGGCGGACCCGGTTGATGAAGGTGCGGTCGGTCGGGGAGGGGCGGCGGGGCATGCCGCCGCTGGCGAGGTAGAGGTCGGCGGTGACGGCCATGTTGTTGCCGGCGTGCATCCGGTAGGGCGTCAGGTAGCCGTGGCGGCGGCGGTGCGCGGGGCGGATGCGGCCGAAGAACGCGCCGAGGGCGACCAGGACGAGGAAGACGCCGCGGCCGACGGGGCCGTGCTCGTCGTGGCGGGCGGTGACCCGGCCGCAGACCAGGCCGTCGGAGGCGAGCAGGCCGGCCCGGGCGGCGGCGGTCCAGCCGGGTTCGGGGAGGCAGTCGGCGTCGGTGCGGGCGAGCAGGCGGGCGCCGTGGTCGATGGCGTGCCGGAAGCCGGTGTCGATGGCGCTGCCGACGCCCTTCTCGGGTTCGACCAGCAGGTGGACCGGGAACGGGGCGTGCTCGGCGAAGGCGCGGACCCGGTCGCCGGTGGCGTCGGTGGAGCCGTTGTCGACGACCAGGAGGGTGAAGTCGCGGTCGTGCTGGCGGGCCAGGGCGTGCAGGGCGCCGTCGATCCGGGCGGCCTCCTGGTAGGCGGGGACGACCACCCAGAGCGCGGTCACGACTTCTCCCAGACCATGGTGATCAGGCTGACGCCGCCGCCCAGGCCGACCATCAGGACCTTGTCGCCGGGGTTCAACTCGGGCATGATCCGGTCGAGTTGGACGCCTATCGTGGCGGAGGCCAGGTTGCCCAGTTCGGGGACGGTGACCACCAGTTTCTCGGCGGGGACGCCGGTCAGCTCCACGAAGCGCTCCAGGTAGGGCAGGGTCACCTGGTGGACCAGGACGCGCGCGTAGGCGTCCCAGCCGAAGCCGGTGCGGGCGGCGACCCGGGTGAGGATGTCGGAGCCGATCTTCTCGAAGACGCCGCGCAACTCCTTGCCGCCGCCCCGGAAGTAGCTCCACTCGTCGCCGCGCGGGTGGCGGGAGCCGCCGCCGGGGATGCCGCCGACCTCCCAGTGCTCGGAGGCGGTCTCGGTCTCGATGTCGAGGATGCCGCCGCGTTCGACCCGCTCGACGACCACGGCGGCGCCGCCGTCGCCGAAGGTGTAGCCGGCGAAGCCGTCCCGGAACTCGGCGAGGCCGGAGGGGTCGCGGCGCATCGCCCGGCTCGGGGTCTCGCCGGTGACGACCAGGGCCCGGTGGGCCCGGCCGGCCAGGATCATCGCGCGGGCGGTGTCGATGCCGTTGAGGAAGCTGTTGCAGGCGTTGGAGACGTCCAACGCGTGGGCCCGGGAGCCGAGTTCGGCCTGGACGAGGTGGGCGGTGGCGGGTTCGCAGACGTCCCGGGAGGCGGAGGCGAAGACCAGCAGGTCGAGGTCGGCGGGCTCCAGGCCGCGGGCGGCCAGCGCCCGGCGGCCGGCGGCCAGGGCGAGCGCGGACGGGTGTTCGTCGGGTCCGGCGAAGCGGCGGGTGCGGATGCCGGTGGCCTTCTCGAACATGCCGTCCGGCAGCGGCAGCCGGGAGCCCGCCGCGACCTCCCGCTGGAGCTGGGCGGAGGTGACGGTCTGTCGGGGCAGGGCGGAGCCGACGGCGGTGATACCGATGCGGGGCAGGCTGTCCATGTCTCGATGCTGGCGCGGATGCGGCCGTTCGGGCGTGAGTACGAGTACTCAGCGGGGGCGGGGGATACGGAGATCCGCCCGGCGGAAGGGTGTCCCCTCCACCGGGCGGATCGGTCGGCGCTCCTGACGGGGCGTCGGCGGGCGGTGCGGCCGCCCGGGCGGCCGGTTACTCGGAGTCGGTGCTCTGGACCGGGATGACCTGGGTGGCCGGGACCGGGGCCTTGGCGGGCTCGGCCGGGGCGTCCGGGGTCATCGAGTTGAGCAGCTGGCGGGCCAGGCCGAGGCCGGTGCCGCCCATGGTGAGGGCCTTGGCGAACATCTCGGACATGCCCTCGGCGCCGTTCAGCAGCACCATGTGCTCGACGTTGCCGAACGCGTCGGCGCCGGCCCGGACGATGGCGGGCCAGTTCTCGGCGAGCTGCTGGGCGACCACCGCCTCCTGGTTCTCGGCCAGCGCCGCGGCGCGGGCCTTGATGCCCTCGGCCTCGGCGAGGCCCTGGGCCCGGGTCGCCTCGGCCTCGGCCAAGCCCTTGGCGCGGGCGGCCTCCGCCTCGGCGAGGCCCTTGGCGGCCTCGGCGGCGGCCTGTGCCTCACCGGTGGCCCGGGTGGCCTCGGCGGCGGCCAGGCCGCGGGCCTTGGTGGCCTCGGCCTCGGCGGCCGCGGCGACCTTGACCCGGTTGGCCTCGGCGGCGGTCTTCAGCTCGGTCTCCCGGGACAGCGCCTCGGCGGCGGAGATCCGGGCGTCGCGGTCGGCCTCGGCCTTGGTGCGGGTCTCGTAGGCGCGGGCGTCGGCGGGCTTGCGGACGTCGACCTGGAGCTGCTGCTCCTTGCGGCGCGCCTCCAGCTCGGCGACCTTGGTCTCCTGGACCACGACCTCCTGCCGGGCGGCGGCCTGGGCGAGCGGTCCGGCCTGCATGGCGCGGGCCGCGGCGGTGTCCATCTCGGCCTGGTAGCCGGCCTGCTGGATGCCCGAGTTGCGGGTCGCCTCGGCCTTGCGGGCGAACGCCTCCTGCTCGGCCTCGGTGGCCCGGCGGTCGGCCTCGGCGGCCGCGATCCGGGCGTCCCGCTGGACGGCGGCGGCGTGCGGCGCGGCCAGGTTGGTGATGTAGCCGGTCGGGTCCAGGATCTCCTGGATCTGCAGCGAGTCGATGATCAGGCCGAGCTTCTCCATCTCGATGCCCGAGGCGGAGCGGGTCTCCCCGGTGAGGCGCTCGCGGTCGCGGATCATGTCCTCGACGGTCAGCCCGCCGACGATGGAGCGCAGGTGTCCGGCGAATACGTTGTGCACCCGCTGGCCCATCATCTTCTGCTGGTCCAGGAAGCGGCGGGCGGCGTTGGCGATGGACGCGTTGTCGTCGCCCACCTTGAAGATCACCACGCCCTTGACGTGCACCGGGATGCCCTGCGACGTCACGCACTCGACGTCCAGCGCGGCCTCGTTGAGGTCCAGCGACAGCCGGCGCACCGCCTGGACGCCGGGGATCACCAGGGTGCCCCGGCCGGTGACGACCCGGAAGCCGAGCCCCTCACCGTGCTTGGAACCGGAGATGACCAGGGCCTCGTTGGGCTCGGCCACCCGCCACATGAGTTTGAACAGCACGATCAGTGCGACGAGGCCAGCGACGGCTCCGCCGACAATGCCGATCAGCATCGGCAATCTCCCCCTTCAGGGCACACCGGTTCCGTGGCTGCGCTTCGGTCGTGCAGGATGGCGCGGAATCCGGTGGCAGCCCGCATTCTGCGCTTGTCCTGATCGCGGTGGAAGAGGGAACGCCGGTGTCGACCGTCACTGTCTCGAAACAGTTCGACGGCTGCCGTCGTGCGTGTACTGACGGAGGCTCAGAGCGGCGCGACGTAGACCGTGCGCGGTGGCTGGTACTCGACCACGACCACCATCGAACCGGGCTCCAGCCGCTCGCCCGGGACGGCGAGGTACGCCAGGAACGCCTCGGTGCCCTGCCGCTCCGGGACGTGCACCATCACCTCGCCGACCAACCCGGCGCCGATCCGCCCCGTCACCCGCCCCGTCAGCCCGATCATCCCGGCCATTCTCCCACGTCGGCCGGGTGGCGAACAGGTCGGCGGAGCGCGGCAGTTGCACGTCCGGCGCACGGAAGGGCGGGGGATGCGCCCTGGACCGCGCGCGCCCGGTGCCCTACGGTGAACGGCGAACGCGGGCGGCGAACTGCCCCCGCGCGGAACGGGAGCTCGGAGCACCGGGCTGAGAGGGCGCTGACGGTACGCGAACCGCGGACCAGCTGCTGCGCCGACCGCAGGAACCTGACCGGGTAATGCCGGCGTAGGGAGTGGAAGGTCGCATGACCGCATTTTCCGAAGAGACGTCTGCCCACCAGTCGGCCACCACCGGCTACCCCACCCCGGCCTGGCGCAAGGCGTACCGCCGCGGCAGCCGCCCCGACCTGCTGGTCCCCCACCGCGAGGTGCGGCTGACCAGCGGCGGGACCGTCCCGCTGTACGACACCTCCGGCCCGTACACCGACCCCGACGTCCCCACCGACGTGCGCCGCGGGCTGCCCGCGCTGCGCGACCCGTGGATCAGGCAGCGCGGCGACGTCGAGGAGTACGAGGGCCACGAGGCCCGCCCCGAGGACGACGGGATCAAGCACACCGCGCCGCGCGGCGGCGACCTGCGCAACCTGGACGCGGTCTTCCCCGGCCGGGCCCGCCGCCCGCTGCGCGCCCGGGACGGCGTCGCCGTCACCCAGCTCGGCTACGCCAAGCGCGGCCTGATCACCCCCGAGATGGAGTTCGTCGCGCTCCGCGAGGGCCTGGAGCCGGAGTTCGTCCGCGAGCGGGTGGCGAGCGGCCGGGCGGTCATCCCGGTCAACGTGAACCACCCCGAGGTCGAACCGGCGATCATCGGCACCGACTTCCTGGTGAAGATCAACGCCAACATCGGCAACTCCGCGGTCACCTCCTCGATCGAGGAGGAGGTGGAGAAGATGACCTGGGCCACCCGCTGGGGCGCCGACACCGTCATGGACCTCTCCACCGGCCGCAACATCCACACCACCCGCGAGTGGATCCTGCGCAACTCCCCCGTCCCGATCGGCACCGTGCCGCTCTACCAGGCGCTGGAGAAGGTCGACGGCCGGGCCGAGGAGCTGAGCTGGGAGGTCTACCGGGACACCGTGGTCGAGCAGTGCGAGCAGGGCGTCGACTACATGACGGTGCACGCCGGCGTGCTGCTGCGGTACGTGCCGCTCACCGCCCGGCGCAAGACCGGCATCGTCTCGCGCGGCGGCTCCATCATGGCCGCCTGGTGCCTGGCGCACCATCAGGAGAACTTCCTCTACACGCACTTCGAGGAACTCTGCGACCTGCTGCGCGCCTACGACGTCACCTTCTCGCTCGGTGACGGCCTGCGGCCCGGCTCGATCGCCGACGCCAACGACGAGGCGCAGTTCGCCGAGCTCACCACGCTGGGCGAACTGGGCCGGATCGCCCGGGCCAAGGACGTCCAGGTGATGATCGAGGGCCCCGGGCACGTCCCGATGCACAAGATCCGCGAGAACATGGACCTGCAGAAGGAGATCTGCGACGAGGCCCCGTTCTACACCCTCGGCCCGCTGACCACCGACGTCGCGCCCGGCTACGACCACATCACCTCGGGCATCGGCGCCGCGATGATCGCCTGGTGGGGCACCGCGATGCTCTGCTACGTCACCCCGAAGGAACACCTCGGCCTGCCGAACCGGGACGACGTGAAGACCGGCGTCATCACCTACAAGATCGCCGCCCATGCCGCCGACCTCGCCAAGGGCCACCCCGGCGCGCAGGCCTGGGACGACGCGCTCTCCGACGCCCGCTTCGAGTTCCGCTGGGAGGACCAGTTCAACCTGGCCCTCGACCCGGAGACCGCCCGCGACTTCCACGACGAGACCCTCCCCGCGGAGCCCGCCAAGACCGCGCACTTCTGCTCCATGTGCGGTCCCAAGTTCTGCTCGATGAAGATCTCCCAGCAGATCCGCGACGAGCACGGCGGCGAGGCCGAGCAGGCCGCGCTGGCCGGCATGGCCGAGAAGTCCGCCGAGTTCGCCGCCCAGGGCAACCGCGTCTACCTCCCGCTGGCCGACTGACCCCGGCCCCACCGACCGCGCCGCACCGGGAGACGGAGGGGGTCTCCCGGCGCGGCGCTCCGGTCTGTGCAGGTGCAGGTACCGGTCAGTCCTGGGGGCGGGTGCGGCGGAGCTTCGCGAAGAGGACCGCGCAGGAACCCAGCAGCACCAGCGCACCGCCCGCGCCCAGCAGGGCGCCGGACTCGTCGGCCCCGGTGCTGGCCAGGGTGCCGGTGACCGGGGAGGTGAGCGCGGCGGCGGCGACCCGGGTGCCGGGGGTGCCGGTCGGGGCCGTGGCGGGGGTGCTCCCGGTGGTCGGGGTACCGGTCGGGGCCGTGGTCGGGGCGCCCGGGCCGGGCCGGGGCGCGGAGGTGCTCGGGGCGGGGGTGGGCAGCGGGGTGCCGTCCACGGCCAGCAGGCTCTTCGAGTCGATGTCGACCGGGCCCTGGTCGGTGTCCGGGAGGAGGCTGAGCCACTCGGAGTAGTAGTGGCCCTGCGCGGCGGGGTCGGTGAGCGAGATCCGCACCTCGTACTGGTGGCTCGCGCCCTTGGCGAGACCGCCCGCCACCGCCGGCAGCTTCCAGGTGTTGTTCGTTCCGGCGACGGTGACCCACTTGTCGTCCTGCAGCACGTCCAGCTCGAAGGGGAACGTGTTCTGACCGGACGCGTTGTCGAAACGGAGGGTCGGGGTGATCGCCGAGGTGATGTCCCCACCGTTGTTGGTCAGGTTGAGGGCGGTCCGGAACGGCTGCTTGTACGAGACGGTGCCCGAGTAGTCGGCGAAGGTCTGGAGGAGGGCACCGGTGGGGGCGTCGACCGGCAAGGTCATCGGGGCGCTGTTGGTGCTGTCGTCCTGGTCGTTCAGCAGCTCCACCTTCACGGCGGTCTCGTTCACCGGGAGCGCGGCCTTCAGCTTCACGGAGACCGCCCAGCTGTAGGTGGTGCGGGCCGGCACGGTGAAGGGCACCGACGCCATCCGGTTCTCGGGCACCACGACGCCGGAGAACTCGTTGTCGTTGCCCCAGTGCGCGATGCCGTAGGTGGCCGGCGCGGAGATCGCCTTCGCGCTGAAGTCTATCCAGCTCCAGGAGCGCGGGTTGGAGCCCGTCGGCTTGACGGCCACCTCCGGGTGGAACGGCTGGGCCTCGTCGGAGTTGTTGGTGACGGTCATCGTCAGCTCCGCGCCGTTGCCGCCGCGGACCAGCGGGCCCTGCCCCGCGTTCGGCACCAGGGTGGCCACCAGCGGCTTGGCACCGCCCGGCGCGGGGGTGCCGGTGCCGGGGGTGTCGGCGAAGGCGGTCGCCGGGGCGAGCACGGCGGTGCCGGTGGCGGCCACCAGGGTGGCGAGGACGAGGAAGCGGGAACGGCGGGCGGGCGGCTGAGCGGACATGGGTGTTTCCCCCCTGGGAAGACGAAGACCTGGTGACGGACCACTGCCGAGATCGGTCCGCCTCTTCGTTGCGGGGCCCAGCAGCTGCGATGTGAAGATCTTCCCAGGGGAATCGTTCGCCTACCTCCACAGGAGCGTCACCACCCTGTAACAGCCCGCTGGGACAGGAGGGTTCGGGTGCCGACGGCACCTGCCCGGTAAGGCGTCCGAGAACCGGTATGGGGTATCCGGCGGCCTCAGGGGTTGGCCGGGCGGAGGCCGGCCGGGAGGGCGGCGGTGGCGAGTTGGGCGGCCACGGTCCGGGCCTGGTCCTGGGTGAAGGCGCCGGTGACGACGGCCTCGCCGCCGGTGATGGACTGCATGACGTAGGGGTGGGTGATGACGGTGCCGTCGAGGAGGACGGCGAGCTGGTTGCCGGGGGGCTGTTCGGAGGCGATCCGGCCGGTGAGGTCGGCGAAGGCGGTGCCGCCGGCCGGGGTGAAGCGGACGGTGATCTGCCAGCCGCCGCCCTGCGGGTCGGCGGCGGCGGAACTGTCGGCGATGTCGGCGTTCTTGAGGGCGACCGGGCCGAGGGCGAACTTGTGCCGGGTGCCGTCGGCGGGTTCGGTGCCGCCGCAGGCGACGGTTCCGGCGGCCGGGTCGGCCGTGGTCGGGCTCGCGGCGGTCGGGGTGGCGGTGGCGGACGGGCTCGCGGCGCAGTGCAGGGCGTCGAACCCGGCGCGCAGGGCGGGCGGGACGGTGCTCCCGGTGGACTCGGGCGCGGCGCCGTCCACCAGGTCGGCGAGGACGGGGCGGATCTCCAGGACGGGCCGCTGGGTGAGCGCGGTGAGTTCGGCCTTGCCGGGGGGCGGGCCGGCGACGGAGAGCGAGAGCGTGCCGGAGCCGGTGCTGACCTGCGGGTCGGGCAGGCCGAGCAGCTCGGCCCGGCGGCGGAGCTGCTCGGCGGCCCGGGTGAGCGCGTCACCGCTCAGCTGCCCGTCCGTGCTGAAGGCCGTCACCGTCCGCGGGACGGCGGCCTTCTCGGCCGGTCCGCCGGACTCGCAGGCCGCGGCGCCGACCGCGCAGGCGAGCAGCAGGGCGGTGGTGCCGGCGATCCGCGTCGAGGTCCGCATCGATGGCTTCATGACGCCATTCTGGCAGCCGGACCGACGCCCTGCGGGTGGTCAAGCAATGTTCAACTCGGAGGAAAGGAGAAAGAGTTGATGATCCATCAGGCCGGATAGGCGAAGCGCTGGACGGCCGGGGCGGAGACCACCTGGACGGTGTCGGTGCCGGGGAGGCGGAGGTGGGCGAAGCCGCCTTCGAGGGTGAAGGAGACGTCCTCGGCCCGGTCGACGGGGGTGCCGGTGGCGTCCAGCACGGTGTAGCCGGGGCGGAGTTCGACGGTGCCGCGGCGGGGCTGCGGGGTCATGCGGGGACCTCCGGGAAGTCGAGGGTGGGCCGGGCCAGGTGGTTGAACCAGTTGGAGAGCGTGTTGAGCGCGACGTGGGCGGTGATCTCGGCGAGTTCGGCGTCGGTGACGCCGGCCGCCCGGGCGGTGGCCAGCTCCTCGTCCGAGACCCGGCCGCGGGTGTGCAGGATGCGGTCGGCCAGGCGCAGCACCGCGTCGGCGTGCGGGTCGGTGTCGTCGAAGCCCTTGCGGGTCTGCGCGAGCTGCTCGTCGGTGAGGTGGAGCAGGCGGCGGCCGCGCAGGGTGTGGGCGCTGACGCAGTAGGTGCACTCGTTGTGCTGGGCGGTCAGCAGGGCGAGCTGCTCGCGCAGCTTCGGGCCGAGCGCGCCGTTGCCCAGGTGCTCGTGCAGGGCGAGGTAACCGCCCAGCGCGGCGGGCGAGTTGGCGAGGGTGGCGTAGAGGTTCGGGACGCGGCCGAGGCGGGCGCGGGTGCGCTCCAGCAGTCCGTCCGGGTCCTCGGTGAGCAGCGGCAGGCGTGGCACGACCCCTCCAGATGGTACCGATCGGTTCCGTTCTGACAGCAGAGACGGTACCGATCGGTACCGTAATTCGTCAACCACCGGCTACGCTGGGAGACATGGCCACCCACGCACGCGCCCGCCTGCTCGACACCGCCGAGGAGCTCTTCTACGCCGAGGGCATCCGCGCCGTCGGCGTCGAGCGCATCCTCGCCGAGTCCGGCGTCGGCCGGGCCTCCTTCTACCGGCACTTCACCGGCAAGGACGAACTGGTCGTCGCCGTCCTCACCCGCCGCGACCGCGCCTGGCGCGACTGGCTCGCCGCCGGCGTCGCCGAGCGCGGCGGCCGGCCGCTGGACGTCTTCGACGCCCTCGCCGAACGCTTCGCCCGCGCCGACTTCCGCGGCTGCGCCTTCATCAACACCATGGTCGAGACCGCCGACCCCGACAGCCCCGCGCACCGGGTCGCCGCCGCCCACAAGCGGCAGGTGGTCGCGTACGTGGCCGGCCTGCTCGCCGCCCAGGGCCGCCCCGCGGAGGAGGCCGCCGCGCTCGCCCGCCGCCTGGTCCTGCTGATGGACGGCGCGATCGTCACCGCCCTGCGCGAGGGCACCCCGGACGCCGCCGCCGAGGCCCGGGCCGTGGCCGCCGCACTGCTGGCGGCCGGAGCGGGAACAGGCGGCGCGGCGCTGGAGGAATCGTGCGCGGCGCCCGCCGATCGGGGGTGATCCGTGCGCCCCGGCCGGACCCGCCGGGGCCCGGGCGAGGATGCGGGAGAACCGTCCGCTCCCCGTCCACCCAGGAGGCGCACCCATGTCGGCCGACGTTCACCCCGGACTCGACACCCTGCGCGGCAGCGCCGCCGCGCTCCGGCCCGAACTGGTCGCGCTCCGCCGCGCCCTGCACCGCGAACCCGAGATCGGCCTCGACCTCCCCCGCACCCGGGAGAAGGTGCTCGCCGCCCTCGACGGCCTCCCGCTGGAGATCACCCTCGGCAAGCGCCTGTCCTCCGTCACCGCCGTGCTGCGCGGCGCCCGCCCCGGCCCCGCCGTGCTGCTGCGCGCCGACCTCGACGCCCTCCCCGTGCAGGAGAACACCGGCCTGCCGTACGCCTCCGAGGTCCCCGGCGCGATGCACGCCTGCGGGCACGACCTGCACACCGCCGCCCTGGTCGGCGCGGCCCGGCTGCTCGCCGAACGGCGCGAACAGCTCGCCGGCAGCGTGGTGTTCATGTTCCAGCCCGGCGAGGAGGGCGGCGGCGGGGCGGCCCTGATGGTCGAGGACGGCGTGCTGGACGCCGCCGGGGAACGGGTCGCCGCCGCGTACGCCCTGCACGTCGGGGCCTCGCTGCTGCCCGCCGGGTACGTCGCGGGCCGGCCCGGCCCGATCATGGCGGCCTCCGACACCCTGCGCGTGGTGGTCCGGGGCCGCGGCGGCCACGGCTCCAGCCCGCACCTCGGCCTCGACCCCGTCCCCGCCGCGTGCGAGGCCGTCCTCGCCCTGCAGACCATGGTCACCCGGCGCTTCGACGCCTTCGACCCGGTCGTCCTGACCGTCGGGACGTTCCACGCCGGGACGGTCGAGAACGTCATCCCGGACGAGGCGGTGTTCGCGGCGACCGTCCGCTCCTTCTCGCCCGCGGCCCGCGAACGCGTCCTCACCGAGGCCGTCCGGGTGGTCCGCGGCATCGGCGAGGCGCACGGCTGCGAGGTCGACGCGGTGGTCGAGCACGGCTACCCCGTCACGGTCAACGACCCCGCCGAGGCCGGGTACGTGGAGCGGACGGTGCGTCAACTCCTCGGCGAGGAACGGTACGTCGAGATGCCGAGGCCGCTGGCGGGCTCGGAGGACTTCGGGGTGCTGGCGGGGTACGTGCCGGCCGCGTACGTCATGTTCGGCGCGTGTCCCGCGGACGCCGACCCGTTCACCGCGCCGTACAACCACTCGGCGGAGGCCCGCTTCGACGACGGCGTCCTGGCGGACGCGGCCGCCCTGCTCGCGGCCCTCGCCCTGGGCACCCGGGACGGCAGGTAGGGGCCCGGGGGACTCCAGGCACACGCTGGTCAATCAGGGGCCCGGGAAACTTCTCGGCAGGCGGGACGGGAGAAAACAGGGGCCCGGGGAACGGCGGGGCCGAGGGGCTGATCGCCGGGACACAGTGGGGCGCTACGGGGCGTCGGCCGAGGACCTTCGGCCCGAAACGGGGTGGCGCTTCGCGGCCCGTCGGTCACCAGCCACTCGGCCCCGCCGTTCCCCGGGCCCCTGGAGCTTCGCTCCTCGGGCCCGGGGCGGAGCTTCGTTTCCATCGGGCCCGGGGCGGAGCTTCGCTCCCGCGAGAGCCCGGCGGCCGCGAGCTACGGCTCGATGGGGACGTAGGCGGTGCGGCGGCCGTCCGGGGTGAGGAGGTGGCCGACGAGTTTGAGGGTGCGGAGGGTGATGTGGCGGTTGTGGACGCGGATCGCGGGGTGGTGGTGGGCGAGGTCCTGTTCGATCCGGCGGAGGTCGGGGAGCTGCGGGGTGACCAGGTAGAGGGCGAGGTTGGCGGGGCCGACGGTGACGGCGCACATCCGGGTCTGCGGGAGGGCGGTGAGGCGGCGGGCGGTGTCGGGGAGGGCGGCGGGCGGGACGTCGAGCCAGAGCATCGCGCCGACGGGGTGGCCGGTGACCAGGGGTGAGGCGTCGCAGCGGAGCACCGCGCGGCCGGAGTCGCGGAGTTCGGCGAGGCGGCGGCGGACGGTGCTGGCGGGCAGGCCGGTGCGGGCGGCGAGCGCGGCGTAGGGCATCCGGCCGTCCGCGCCGAGGGCCTGGATGAGGGCGAGGTCCTCCTCGACCCGGTGGCCGCCGGACCCGGGGCGGCCGCCGTCCGGGGGCGGGGCGGCGATGGCGCGGCGCTGTTCGGCGTCGAGGGCGCCGTTGGAGAAGCTGCTGCCCTCGACCAGGGTGCGTTCGACCAGGGCGGTGCGGGTGCGCAGCACGCCGGGGACGGTGCCGAGCCGGTCGAGCAGGTAGCCGGTGAGCGAGGCGTGGTCGTAGGCGGCGACGGTGAGCAGCAGGTCGGCGTCGCCGGTGACGAGTTCGATGCTGGCGGTCTGCGGGTGCCGGGCGATCTCGGCGGCGACCCGGCCGATCCGGTCGGCGGGGCAGTCGACCTGGACCAGGGCGGTGAGGCCGCGGCCGATCCGGTCGGCGTTGGGGTAGCAGGTGACCCAGGCGTT
Source organism: Kitasatospora sp. NPDC088391 (assembly GCF_044753345.1). Lineage (NCBI taxonomy): Bacteria > Bacillati > Actinomycetota > Actinomycetes > Kitasatosporales > Streptomycetaceae > Kitasatospora > Kitasatospora sp. NPDC088391. The sequence continues at coordinate 227,973 of NZ_JBIVNB010000003.1, read as the reverse complement.
GCCGTCGGCGGTGAGCCGGGACCAGCGGCGGGACAGGGTGGCGGGGTCGACGCCGAGCGGGGCGGCCAGCCGGGACCACGGGGCCCGCGGGTCGACGCGGAGGGCGTCGACCAGGGCCAGGTCCAACTCGTCGATCATGGCTGATCCTTGCGCGGGGTCGGCCGCAGGAACGGATTCGTGCGCGGGCGCTGCCGGGGTCTCCAGGTTAGCCATCCTGTCGGCCACCCCCACCCCTGCGCACCCCCGTGGAACCGCCGATGACGACGACGACCGACCCCGCCGACCCCACCGTCCCTGCCGACCGGGCCGTCCGGGCCGCCGCCGCGGCCGTGCCGCTGCTCGCCCTGGTCGAGTTCGCCTCGGGCGTGCTGCAGGGCGGGTTCCCGATCCTGCTGCCGCGGTTGGGCGAGCACCTGGACCTGCGGGCCGCCGACCTGAGTCTGGCGCTGGGGGCGGAGTTCCTGGTGTCGGGCGTCGCGGTGCCGCTGACCTCGCGGCTGGGCGACCTGTACGGGCACCGCAGGCTGCTGCGGGCGACCGTGCTGCTGACGCTGCTGGGCTTCGTGGTGACGGCGCTGGCCCCGGACCTGCCGGTGCTGCTGGCGGGCCGGGCGCTGTCGGGGTTCCTGGCGTGCTGGCTGCCGCTGGAGTTCGCGATCCTGCGGGACCGGCTGGGCGAGGAGCGCGGCGGCCGGGCGGTGGGCCCGCTGGTGGGCGCGCTGACGGTGGGGTCGACGCTGGGCGCGCTGGCGGTCGGCGGCCTGGGCGCGGACCCGGCGGCGACCCGCCCGCTGCTGTGGGCGCTGGCGGTACTGCCGGTGCTGGCGCTGCCGGTGGTGTGGTGGCTGGTGCCGGAGTCGGTGGTGCGGGCGGCCGGCCGGATCGACTGGGCGGGCGCGGCGCTGCTCTCGCTGGGCCTGACGCTGCTGCTGGCGGGCCTGGGCGCGAGCGGGGTGCTGCCGGGCGCGGTGACGGGGCCGTCGATGGCGGCGGGCGTGCTGCTGCTGGCGCTGTTCGTCCGGCAGCAGCTGCGGTCGGACGCCCCGGTGGTGGACGTCCGGCTGCTGGCCCGCCGGGCCACCGCGCCGGTGTTCGGGCTGAGCTTCCTGCTGGGCTGCGCGCTGTACGGGGCGCAGGGCCCGACGCTGGCGTTCCAGGCGGCGAAGCCCGCGGAGACGGGGTACGGGCTGGGCGCGGTGCCGCTGGTGCTGGGCCTGCTGGTGCTGCCGCAGACGGCGGCGGCGACGCTGGGCGCCCTGACGGCGCACCGGTTGACGCTCCGTCAGGACGTGTCGCGGGTGCTGGGCCTCGGGTTCGCGCTGTGCGCCACCGGCTACGGGGTGATCGCGCTGGGGCACGCGGCGGCCTGGCAGTTCGTGCTGGGCGGGGCGCTGGCGGGGTACGGGGCGGGGCTGGGGCTGAGCCTGCTGCCGGCGCTGCTGATGCGGCGGCTCCCGGCCGACCGGACGGGCGTCGGCACGGGGGTGTACAACACGCTGAAGTCGCTGGCGGGCGCGGCGGCGGGCGTGCTGGCGGCGGCGGTGCTGGACCACCTGGTGCTGCGGGCGGGCGTGCCCTCGGAGGGCGCGTACACGCTGGTGTGGGCGGGCTGTGCGGCGGCGTGCGCGCTGGGCGTGCCGGTGGCGCTGGCGCTGCGGCAGCGGCGGGCCTGACGGTCCGCCGCGACGGCCGGTGGGCCGACGGCCGGTCAGACCTCGTCCGGGCCGGTGAAGTCGGGGCTGTCGTGGCCGGGCGGGGTGAAGCCGGGGGGCCGTCGGCGGCCGTCGGCGTCGGTGATGCCTTCGGGGCCCGGGCTGTCGAAGTCCGGGGAGGCGTAGTCGGGGCTGTCGTGGTCGGGGCTGCTGAAGCCGGGGCGGCGGGGGGTGCGTCCTTCGGCGGGGCTGGTGAAGTCGGGCGCGGTGTAGCCGGGGTTGCGGTCGGTGGTGCGGGGGCGGCCCTGCGGGTCGGTGAGGCGTTCGGGGCCCGGGCTGGTGAAGCCGGGGCCGTCGGGGCGGGGGCGGCCGTCGGTGTCGGTGAGCCCTTCGGGCCCGGGGCTGGTGAAGTCGGGGGAGGAGTAGCCGGGGCCGCTGAACTCGGCGGGCCGGGGCCGGCGACCCTCGGCGTCGGTGAGGCCCTCGGCGCCGGGGCTGCTGAAGCCGGGGCTGGCGTACGCGGCCCGGCTGTAGCCGGGGCGGTGCAGTTCGGGCGGGGCGGTCCGGGCGCGCAGGACGGGGGCGGCCGGGGGTTCGGCGCCGAGGTTGGCGTGCAGCCAGGGCAGCAGGGCGCGGTCGCGCAGGGCGTCCTGCCAGGCGGCGCGGGCCTCGGCGAGGTCGGCGTGCTGCTGCGGGTCGGCGTGGTCGGGCGCGGCGGCGTCGCGCAGCGCGGTGAGGACGAGTCCGGCGCCGCCGATCAGCAGCGCGGCGGCGGCGACGGCCAGGGCGAGGACGCCGGCGGTGACGGTGGAGCGGCCGAGCGCGAGGTCGGGGGCGGCGGCCCGGAGCAGCCAGCCGACCAGCAGCAGGATCAGGCCGGCGGTGCCGGCCAGCACGGGGGTGAGCACGGTGAGGACGGGGAAGACGCCGGGCCCGGCGGGCGGGACGCCGTCGGGGCGTTCGGCGAGCGCGGTGCGCAGCGCGAGGTAGTGCGCGTACTCGGGGGAGGCCGGGGCGGCGACGCGGTCGGCGTCGGCGAGCGCCCTGGTGTGCAGCTGTTCGGCGGTGAGGTGCGCGCCGGGCGCGGCGAGGGCCTGCCGGACGGTGGGCTCGCGCAGGGCTTCGTCGAGGAGGCGCGCGAAGGCGGCGCGGTCCTCGGCGAGCAGGCGCGGGGGGTTGCTCATGGGTACCCCGTTCCGCGAGGTCGACGGAGAGTCGGTGGGCCTCGATCGTAGGGGTGCGCGGGAGCGTGCGGACAGGCTCTTTCCGGAACTTCAGTACCGTCAGTGGCCGTGCGCCGCCGTGCAGTTGTTCCGTGCGCGGGCGTGCGCGGCGGGTGTCAGTTCAGTGGCAGCCGGGCGACCAGCAGGCGGCCGTCCATGGTCACGCCGCCGTCCATGGCGATGGCCAGCTCGTCGGCGTAGATGTAGGGGCCGGGGACGTGCGGCGGGGCGCCGTCCTCGGGCTGGTCGCCGGTGAGGTACGGGATCGGGCTGTGGCCGTGTACCACCCGGTAGCCGCCGTAGACGCCGAGCAGCTCCTGCGCGGACATGGTGCCGGCCTGGCCGCGGAAGGCGAACCGCTTGGTGAACTTGCGGAAGGCGTCCCACCACTCGTCGATGCCCTCGTCGGCGAGCAGGGCGTGCACGGCGTCGTTGACGTCGGCGACGGTCTCGCCGTACTCGAGGTACGCGGTGGTGTCGGAGTGCAGCAGCAGGTGGCCGTCCTCCAGGGCCATCGCGGGCAGCCGGGACAGCCAGCTGACGTGGTGCGGCTGCAGGCGCTCCAGGTCGTGCTGCTGGCCGCCGTTGAGCCGCCAGGCGGCCAGGAAGGAGGCGGTCCCGGCGGTGGACTGGACGGCCTCGTCGCCGTAGCGGGCGGCGCCGAGGAAGAGCAGTTCGTGGTTGCCCATCAGGGCGCGGCAGTAGCCGCCGGCCGCGGCGGCCTCGGCGGCGAGCTGCATGACCAGGTCGATGACGCCGATGCCGTCGGGGCCGCGGTCGGTGAAGTCGCCGAGGAACCAGACCCGGGAGCGGCCGGCCGACCAGTGGCCCTCGGTGTCGATCAGGCCCTGCTGGTGGAGGGCGGCGAGCAGCTCGTCGAGGTAGCCGTGCACGTCGCCGATGACGAACAGCGGCCCGGGGCCCTCGCCGGGCTCGGGCTGCGGGTAGGGGAAGTGCACCTCGACCGGCGGGGCGTCCAGCGGCGGGCCGAGCTCGATGGTCGGCGGGTCCTCCGAGGAGGCCGCGGTGGGCGCGTAGTGGCCGGGGACGGGGGCCGCGTCGCCGAACTGGCCGCTGGGGGCCCAGTGCTGTTCGAGGTAGCGGGCGCCGCCGTAGGTGCTGTGGGTCTCCTCGTACGGGGCGCCGGCGGGTTCGGCCGGCTCGAACCAGGAGCCCTGCGGGAGCACGTCGAGGTCCTGACGGGGGCCGTGGCCCGAGTACGGCTGCTCGGGATCGCGGAAGAGGTCCTCGGGTGTCATTCGCCCATCATAGGAAGCGCACTCTCCCGGCGTCCTCACCTGGTCGGTATCCGATGTCGCCGACCCCGCCGCGGGGCCGCCCCGCCGCCCGGTCTGCCCCGGTCTGGGCTGGTCCAGACCATTGGGCGGGAGCGCGGGCGGCGGGGTCACACCTCGCCGGGCGGGCGGGGCGGACTGACCGTGGTGCGCGGGCTGCGGCGCTGCGAGGAGGCCCGGACGATCAGCTCGGTCGGCATCAGGGTGCCGGGCGGCGGGCCGTGCCCGGCGGTCCGGTAGCGGGGCGGGAACAGCCGGCCGGGGGCGGCGCCGGAGCCGGCGTCGACTCCTTCGATCGCGTCGATCAGCAGGTTGACCACGGTGGTGCCGATCCGGCGGGGCTTCAGCGACAGGGTGGTGATCGGCGGTTCGGTGTTGGCGTAGACGTCGGACTCGCTGCAGCAGACCAGCAGCAGGTCGTCCGGGACGCGCAGGCCGTAGCGGCGGGCGGCGGCCAGCAGGTCGGTGCCGTTCGGGTCGAACAGGCCGTAGACCGCGTCCGGGCGGTCCGGGCGGGCCAGCAGCCGGTCGGCGGCGACCGCGCCGGCCGCCGGGTCGTGCGCCGGGTAGGTCTCGTACACCGGCTCCTGGCCGACCCGGTCGCACCAGGCCAGGTACGCCTCGGTGGAGAGCCGGGTGTAGGTGTCGGTGGAGGTGCCGGTGAGCAGGCCGATCCGGCGGGCGCCGGCCTCGCTGAGGTGCTCCAGGATGCCGAGCACGGCGGCCTCGTGGTCGTTGTCGACCCAGGCGGTGACCGGGCAGTTGCCGGGCTTCCCGTCGGAGACCACCGGCACCCCGGACCGGTACAGCTCGGTGACCAGCGGGTCCTGGTCGGGCGGGTCGATCACCACCGTGCCGTCCAGCGCGATGTTGCTCCACACGTCGTGCCGGGAGGACGCGGGCAGCACCACCAGGGCGTAGCCGCGGCCCAGCGCGGCGCTGGTGGCGGCCCGCGCCATCTCCGCGAAGTAGGCGAACTCGGTGAAGGTGAACGGCTCCTCGCCGTACGTGGTGACGGTCAGGCCGATCAGGCCGGACCGCCCGGTGCGCAAGGTCCGGGCGGCGGCGGAGGGCCGGTACCCGAGCCGCTCGGCGACCTCGCGGACCCGGCTGCGGGTCTCGTCGGGGAGTCGGCCCTTGCCGTTCAGGGCGTCCGAGACCGTGGTGATGGACACGCCGGCGGCGGCCGCGACGTCCCGGATACCGGCCCGCTCCAGGCGCCGTGATGCGGTGGTCCGGCGACCGTTCTGATTGGCTGCTGCTGTCATGGCGGACCGATCGTATGGCTCATGACGGCGTTCCGTGACCGGTTCGCTACAGGACGAAGAAGATACGTTTCTCCATGAACAGGTTTGGGACGTTCCCTTCGATAGCTGCGGTTTTCCGGCTCGGATACCTCTGACATGTGCCAAAGGAACCCGGCAGAATGGCTGATCTGCACCCGTAACCCGGACGAGCATCTCACCCTCACGGGTGAGGGCGGTCGGTATCGTTCACGGCACCCGACCGGGGACGGAACGGCGCCACCGCCGAGGAAGAAGAAACGGAGACCCCCGTGGTTCAGCGTGAGCACGGTCCCCGGCTGCGGCCGAACCTGGACGACATCCCCAGCTACAAGCCCGGCAAGCCGGCCGGCGCCGACGCCTTCAAGCTGTCCTCCAACGAGAACCCCTACCCGCCGCTGCCGGGAGTCCTGGAGGCCGCCCTCGCCGCCGCCGGGAGCTTCAACCGCTACCCCGACATGGCCGTCGGCGGCCTGACCGCCGAGCTGGCCGCCCGTTTCGGCGTCCCCGCCGAGCACATCGCCACCGGCACCGGCTCGGTCGGCGTCGCCCAGTCCCTGGTGCTCTCCACCGCGGGCGAGGGCGACGAGGTGATCTTCGCCTGGCGCTCCTTCGAGGCGTACCCGATCATCACCCGGATCGCGGGCGCCACCCCCGTGCCCGTCCCGCTGACCGCCGACGAGGCCCACGACCTCGACGCGATGCTCGCCGCGGTCACCGACCGGACCCGGCTGATCTTCGTCTGCAACCCCAACAACCCGACCGGTGCCGCGATCCACCGCGAGGAGCTGGTCCGCTTCCTGGACGCCGTCCCCGCGCACGTCCTGGTCGTGCTGGACGAGGCCTACCGCGAGTTCATCCGCGACGAGGAGGTCCCGGACGGCATCGAGCTGTACCGCGACCGCCCCAACGTCTGCGTGCTGCGCACCTTCTCCAAGGCGTACGGCCTGGCGGGCCTGCGGGTCGGCTTCGCGGTCGCCCACCAGCAGGTCGCCGACGCGCTGCGCAAGACCGCCGTCCCGTTCGGCGTCAGCCAGCTCGCCCAGGACGCCGCGGTCGCCTCGCTGCGCGCCGAGGAGGCGCTGCTGGAGCGGGTCGAGTCGCTGGTCGGCGAGCGCGCCCGGGTGAGCGCCGCGCTGCGCGCCCAGGGCTGGACGGTCGTCGACTCGCAGGCCAACTTCGTCTGGCTGCGGCTCGGCGAGCGCACTGCGGACTTCGCCGCCGCCGCGGCCGAGGCCGGCGTGGTGGTCCGCCCGTTCCCCGGCGAGGGCGTCCGGGTGTCGATCGGCGAGGTCGCGGGCAACGACCTGTTCCTGGCCGCCGCGGAGGCGTTCCGCAAGGAGCTCTGAACCGACCCGCCGCAGTCCGGCCGCAGACCCGCCGCAGACCGGCCGCAGTCCGGCCTTCGGTCGTCCGGAGGGTGACCGTCCGTCAGCTGATCGAACGTCAGTCCAGGGGGTGCGCGCGGAGGTTGCGCACCCCCTCGGCGTGGAAGGACCCCTGCGGCCGCGACCGCACCGCAGGGAGACTCCGGATGAGCCCGCACGACACCGACCCGATCCCCACCACCTGGTACAACATCCTCCCGGACCTGCCCGCGCCGGTCCCGCCGATGCTGCACCCGGGCACCAAGGAGCCGGTCACCGCCGAGGACCTCGCCCCGCTGTTCCCCGCCGAGCTGGTCGCCCAGGAGCTCGGCGGCCCGCGCGAGGTGGACGTCCCCGGCGCCGTCCTCGACCTGTACCGCCGCTTCCGCCCCGCCCCGCTGGTGCGCGCCGAGCGGCTGGAGCGGGCGCTCGGCACCCCCGCCCGGATCTACTACAAGTACGAGGGCGGCAACCCGACCGGCTCGCACAAGCTCAACACCGCGCTGGCCCAGGCGTACTACAACAAGCGGGCCGGGGTGACCCGGCTGGTCACCGAGACCGGCGCCGGGCAGTGGGGCAGCGCCCTCGGCCTGGCCTGCTCCTTCCTGGAGCTGGACTGCGAGGTCTTCATGGTCCGGGTCTCCTACGACCAGAAGCCCTACCGGCGGGCCCTGATGGAGACCTACGGGGCGGCCGTGCACGCCTCCCCCTCGCAGCTCACCGAGGCCGGCCGGGCCGCGCTGCTCGCCGACCCGGCCGCCCCCGGCAGCCTGGGCCTGGCGATCTCCGAGGCCGTCGAGTCGGTGGCCCGCTCCGGCGGCGCCGCCAAGTACGCGCTCGGCTCGGTGCTGAACCACGTGCTGCTGCACCAGACCGTGATCGGGCAGGAGGCGCTGGCCCAGTTCGCCCGGATCGACGACTACCCGGACGTGGTGATCGGCGCGGCCGGCGGCGGCTCCAACTTCGGCGGCCTCGCCTTCCCGTTCCTGGGCGAGCAGTTGGCGGGCCGCCGGGCGGTCCGGGCGGTCGCGGTGGAGCCCGCGTCCTGCCCCTCGCTGACCGCGGGCCGCTACGACTACGACTTCGGCGACAGCGCCGGCACCACCCCGCTGATGAAGATGCACACCCTCGGGCACGGCTTCACCCCGCCCGCGATCCACGCCGGCGGCCTGCGCTACCACGGCATGTCACCGATCGTCAGCCACCTCAAGGAGCTCGGGCTGATCGAGGCGGTGGCGGTCCCGCAGACCGCCTGCTTCGAGGCGGGCGTGGCCTTCGCCCGGGCCGAGGGCATCGTGCCCGCCCCCGAGTCCACCCACGCGGTGCGGGCCGCCGTCGACGAGGCGCTGGCCTGCCGGGAGTCCGGCGAGTCGAAGGCGATCGTGTTCGCGCTCTCCGGGCACGGCCACTTCGACATGCAGGCGTACCTCGACCACTTCGCCGGGCGGCTCACCGACTGAGCCGGGCGCCCGGGCGCCCGGGTGAAGCACTGACCGGACTTCGCTGGGAGGTTCCTGGGAGACGGGTCAAGAGCTGGTCGTCCGCCGGTGCGGCACGGCCCCCGCAGCGGGCGGCCTGTCCGGATTCGTCCGGATCGAGGGTCCCAGCCCGCTCCCAGGCTCCGCACAGGACGGCGCAAGAGCCTCCGGCGATGCTTCTGCGCCATGAAGGTGCTTCCGCGACGGCGTGGGGCCGTCCTCGTCAACTCCGCGCTCGGCGTGGCCCTGCTGGGCGGGGCCGCGCTGGCGTACACCACCGTGGACAGCGGCACCGGCCGGGCCGCCACCGCGACCAAGGTCCGGACCGCGACCGTGGCCAAGGGCACGGTCCAGGCCACGGTGTCCGGATCGGGCACGCTGTTCTCGCCCTCCGACGCCGGGCAGGACTTCACCACCGGCGGCCGGCTGACGGCGGTGAAGGTCGCGGTCGGCGACGCGGTGAAGAAGGGCCAGGTGCTCGCCACCGTCGACACCGCCGCCGCGCAGCAGCAGGTCGACCAGGCGCAGGCCGCGCTGAACACCGCGGAGGCCAACCTGACCAAGGCCGAGGCCGGCGAGACGGTCACCACCACCGTCCCCGGCACCGGCGCGGGCTCCGCGGGCGGCTCCTCCGGCCGCAGCGGCGGCTCCGGCGGGACGGCCGCCGCCACCCCGCAGCCGACCACCACGACCACGGTGAAGATCGACCAGGCGCAGATCGCCTCCGCCCAGCAGCAGGTCGACAACGCCGGGGCCACCCTCTCCAACGCCAAGGACGCGCTGGCCGGGACGACGCTGACCGCGAGCACCGACGGCACCGTCGCCTCGATCTCCGGCAAAGTCGGCGAGAACGTCTCCGGCGGCGGCAGCACCGGCTCCGCCGGAACCGGCGGCACCTCCTCCTCGTCGGGCGCCAAGTCATCGACCGGCGGCGGCAGTTCGAGCACCACCCCGACCGGGTTCATCGTGCTGACCAACCCGTCCGGGATGGAGGTCACCGCGAACTTCTCCGAACTGGACTCGCTCAAGCTGAAGAAGGGCCAGGCGGCCACCGTCACCCTCAACGCGCAGTCCGACACCAAGCTGCAGGCCACCGTCCTGTCGGTCTCCTCGCTGCCCTCCAGCTCCACCAACGGCGCGGTGCAGTACGGCGCGGTGCTGCAGATCGGCTCCGACACCTCGGCGCTGCGCACCGGCCTGAGCGCCACCATCTCGGTCACCACCGGCTCGGTCGAGAACGCCCTCTCGGTGCCCGCCGCGGCGCTCCAGGGCACCGGCGCCAGCCGCACCGCCACCGTGGTGCACGACGACGGCAGCACCGAGCGGGTGCAGGTCGCCGTCGGCATCGAGGGCGACACCACCGTGCAGGTCACCGACGGCCTGACCGAGGGCGAGAAGGTCGAGCTGACCGCCACCACCGCGGGCACCGGCAACGGCTTCCCGTCCGGCCAGTTCCCTGGCCTGAACGGCGGCGGCCTCGGCGGCGGCACGGGCGGCTTCGGCGGCGGCAACGGCGGGGGCGGCACCCGCAACGGCGGCGGCGGGGGCAACCGCTGATGAGCACCGCCAAGCCCCCGGTGATCCAGATCCGCCGGCTCACCAAGTCCTACGGCCACGGCGACGCCGTGGTGCACGCCCTGCACGGCCCGTCCGGGCCCGACGGCGAACCGCTCGGCGTCGACCTGGACATCGCCGAGGGCGACTACGTCGCCGTGATGGGCTCCTCCGGCTCCGGCAAGTCGACGCTGATGAACATCCTCGGCTGCCTGGACGTGCCCACCGGCGGCCGCTACCTGCTGGACGGCACCGACGTCGGCCACCTCGACGAGGGGCAGCTGGCGCTGGTCCGCAACCGCAAGATCGGCTTCGTCTTTCAGTCCTTCAACCTGGTGCCGCGCACCACCGCGCTGGCCCAGGTCGAGCTGCCGCTCGCCTACGCGGGCGTCCGGGCCGCCGAGCGGCGCCGCCGGGCGCTGGCCGCGCTGGGCCTGGTCGGCCTGGCCGACCGGGCCGGGCACAAGCCCAACCAGCTCTCCGGCGGCCAGCAGCAGCGCGTCGCGGTGGCCCGGGCGCTGGTCACCGCGCCCGCGATGCTGCTCGCCGACGAGCCCACCGGCAACCTCGACAGCCGCTCCACCGCCGAGGTGCTGGACATCATCGACGGCCTCAACGCGCTCGGCCGCACCGTGGTGGTGATCACCCACGAGGACGAGGTGGCGCTGCACGCGAAGCGGGTGATCCGGCTGGTCGACGGCGCGATCGTGTCCGACGTCCGGCAGGCCCCGGTCGACGGGCCGCCGCCCGCCCGGGCCGCCGCGGTCGCGGGGGTGGTCGCGTGATCGCCTGGCAGATGCTCCGCTTCGCGGTCGGCGGCCTGGCCGCCAACAAGGTCCGCTCCGCGCTGACCATGCTCGGCGTGCTGATCGGCGTGGCCTCGGTGATCCTGCTGCTCGCGGTCGGCAACGGCTCCTCGGTGGCGGTCAAGGAGTCGATCACCTCGCTCGGCACCAACTCGCTGACCGTCTCCTCGTCCGCCTCGCGCGGCTCGGCGACCGCCGCCAAGAAGCTCACCGTGGACGACGCCAAGGCGCTCGCCTCGGCCACCGACACCCCGGCGATCAAGTCGGTCGCGCCGGTGGTCACCACCACCGGCACCGCGCTGTACGGGAACATCTCGTACCAGCCCGGCCAGATCGTCGGCACCTATCCGGCGTACTTCGAGACCGCGAACCAGAAGGTCGACAAGGGCGACTACTTCTCCGCCGACGACGTGCTCAACTCCCGCAAGGTGGCGGTGCTCGGCTCCACCACCGCCAAGGAGCTGTTCGCCGCCGAGGACCCGATCGGGAAGAAGATCACCGTCGGCGGCACCCCGTTCACCGTGGTCGGCGTGCTGAAGGCCAAGGGCTCCACCGGCTTCAACGACCCCGACGACGTGGTGGTCGCGCCGCTGCCCACCGTGCAGAACGCGTTCACCGGCTTCGGCTCGGTCAACCAGATCCTGGTGCAGGCCGCCTCCGCGGAGACCACCACCGAGGCGCAGGCCGACATCACCCGCATCCTGATGGGCACCCACGCGATCAAGGACGCGAGCAAGGCGGACTTCCGGATCAGCAACCAGACCTCGCTGCTGACCGCCCGCGAGTCCACCACCAAGACCTTCACCGTCCTGCTCGGCGCGGTCGCCGCGATCTCGCTGCTGGTCGGCGGCATCGGCATCACCAACATCATGCTGGTGACCGTCACCGAGCGGACCAGGGAGATCGGCATCCGCAAGGCGCTCGGCGCGCCCCGCGCGGTCATCCTCGGCCAGTTCCTCGCCGAGTCCACCCTGCTGTCGGTGATCGGCGCCGGCCTCGGCGTGCTCGCCGGGATCGTCGGCTCGCACTTCCAGGTGGTCGGCATCAGACCGGTGGTGATCCCCGAGTCGGTGCTCGGCGCGTTCGCCATCGCCGTCGCCATCGGCCTGTTCTTCGGCAGCTACCCCGCCAACCGGGCCGCCCGGCTGCGGCCCATCGACGCCCTCCGGCACGAGTAGAAGGAGACCCCCGTGTCCGACGACAAGGACCTGCTGGCCACCGCGCCGGACGCCCGCGACATCACCGCCGAGCTGGCCGCGCCGCCGCGCCGCAAGCTCCCCTGGCCGACCCTGGCGCTGGCCGGCTGCGTCATCGCGGTGCTCTCCTTCGCGGGCGGCGTCTGGTACCAGAAGGGCGACACCCCTGCCGCCGGGAGCGGCACCCGGGCCGGCGCCCAGAACGGCCAGTTCCCCGGCGGCTACGGCCAGAACGGCGGCCGCCGCGGCACCGGCCAGGGCGGCTACGGCCAGAACGGCGGCGGTCAGGGCGGCGGCCAGAACGGCGGCCAGGCCCCCGGCGGCGCGGCGGGCGGCTTCACCCGCGGCACCGTCAAGTCGGTGGACGGCGACACCGTCTACCTGACCGGCCCCAACGGCGAGACCATCAAGATCACCACCGGCGACTCCACCAAGGTCACCACCACCAAGGAGGGCAAGGTCGGCGACCTGCAGCCCGGCCAGACCGTGACCGTGCTGGGCAGCAAGGGCGCCGACGGCTCCTACGCCGCCACCCAGCTCACCGAGGGCGGCGCGGGCGGTTTCGGCAGCCGCGGCGGCGGCAACGGCGGGGCCGCGCCGGGGACCGGAGCAGGTACCGGTTCGGGCACGACCGGATGACTAATCCAATCTTCATTCACTTTGCGTAGCCTGCCCGGGCTAGGGTCTGTCTGACGGTGTTCGGTCGGATTCGGCCCGGCAGCGCGCCGTCGGACAGGCCCCGTGATGTCCGGGGCGGCCCATTCGTCCGGCCGGGAGGCGGAGCAATCGTGTCGAGCGCAGTGCAGTCCAACCCGGACCGGACGCCCCCGGCGGGCGGCGAGCCCTTCCTGCTGGTGGTGGACGACGAACCCAACATCCGCGAGCTGCTCTCCGCCAGCCTGCGGTTCTCCGGCTTCCGGGTGGCCTCCGCCGCCACCGGCCAGGAGGCGCTGGAGGCGGTCGCCGCCGAGCGCCCCGACCTGGTGGTGCTCGACGTGATGCTGCCGGACCTGGACGGCTTCACCGTCGTCCAGCGGCTGCGCGACCGGACCCAGTGGGCGCAGAGCCCCGAGCACGTCCCGGTGCTCTTCCTGACCGCCAAGGACGGCACCGGCGACAAGGTGCAGGGCCTGGCGGTCGGCGCCGACGACTACGTCACCAAGCCGTTCAGCCTGGAGGAGCTGATCGCCCGGATCCGGGCGATCCTGCGCCGCGCGGGCGGCCCCGCCGACGACGGCCGCCTGGTGGTGGCCGACCTCACCCTCGACCCGACCGCGCACGAGGTCACCCGCGGCGGCGTCCCGGTCTCGCTCTCCCCCACCGAGTTCAAGCTGCTGCACTACCTGATGGCCAACGTCGGCCGGGTGGTCTCCAAGGCGCAGATCCTCGACCACGTGTGGGCCTACGACTTCGGCGGCGACCTCTCCATCGTCGAGTCCTACATCTCCTACCTGCGCCGCAAGCTGGACTCCGGCCCGGGCCACGGCCCCAAGCTGATCCACACCGTCCGCGGCATCGGCTACGCGCTGCGCCGCCCGCCGAACGGCTGACATGGCCCTCCGCCCGCCCCGCCGCCTCCGCCTGCCCCGCGGCCTCCGCCTGCCCCGCCGCCCGCTGGCCCGCTTCTCGCTCCGGGTGCGGCTGCTGGTGCTGGCCCTGCTGCTGGTCACCACCGGCCTGGTGGTGAGCGACACCCTGGTGCTGGGCACCGTCCGCGGGCAGCTGCTGGACCGCGTCGACCAGCAGCTGGAGCGGTTCGCGGAGCCGCTGTCGCGGCGGCCCCCGACCAAGCAGACCCCGGTCTCGGTGTTCAGCCCGCAGACCGTCAGCAAGCGGGCCGGGCAGACCCTGCCCAGCGAGTACGTGGTGCGCTACCTCGGGGCGGACGGCACGGTGCTGTCGGTGATCCGGCAGCCGGTGGCGGACTCCGACCCGACCCCGCAGCTGCCCACCCCGACCAGGGCCGGGCTGGCCGCGGGGGAGAGCGAGCCCGTCACCGTGAAGGTCACCCGCGGCAGCCACTGGCGCTCCCTGGTGCTGCCGCTGCAGCGCTCCTCGGGCAGCGACTTCGCCTCGCCCCGGTACGTGCAGGTCGCCGTGCCGCTGGACGAGGTGGAGTCGACCATCGCGCACCTGCGCACCACCTTCTTCACCATCGGCTGCGCGGTGCTGGTCGGCCTGGCCGGCCTCGGCGCGGTCGCGGTCCGGGCCGGGCTGCGGCCGCTGCGCCAGCTGGAGGCGGGCGCGCAGCGGATCGCCGACGGCGACCTGTCGCACCGGATGCCGGAGCTGCCGGCCCGGACCGAGGCGGGCCGGCTGTCGGCGGCGCTGAACGGGATGCTGGCGCAGATCGAGAAGGCGTTCGCGGACCGGGCCGCCTCCGAGCGCCGGATGCGCCGCTTCGTCGCCGACGCCTCGCACGAGCTGCGCACCCCGCTGGCGGGCATCCGCGGCTTCGCCGAGCTGCACCGGATGGGCGCGCTGGAGGACGTGGACCGGGCGATGGACCGGATCGAGTCGGAGGCGGTCCGGATGGGCGGCCTGGTGGAGGACCTGCTGACGCTGGCCCGGCTGGACGAGGAGCGCCCGCTCGACCTGGCCCCGATGGACCTGCGCACGCTGGCGGCGGACGCCCTGCACGACCTGACCGCGCTGGACCCGGGCCGCCCGGTGGCGCTGACCGGCCCGAACGGGGTGGGCGCCCCGCAGCCGGCCCCGGTGCTGGGCGACGAGGCCCGGCTGCGGCAGGTGGTGACCAACCTGGTGGGCAACGCGGTCAAGCACACCCCGCCGGGCACGGCGGTGCGGATCGGCGTGGGCCGGGCCGGCGGCGGCTGCCTGCTGGAGGTCGCGGACCGCGGGCCCGGCCTGACCGAGGAGCAGGCGGCGCTGGTGTTCGAGCGCTTCTACCGGGCGGACGCCTCGCGCAGCCGCCGGCCGGGCGAGGGCGGGGGAGCGGGCCTGGGCCTGGCGATCGCCACCGCCCTGGTGTCGGCGCACGGCGGCGAGCTGACCCTGCGGACCTCGCCGGGCGAGGGCGCGGCGTTCCGGGTGTCGCTGCCGCGCCAGTACTGACGGCCGGTCAGCCGGGCCGCTGTCAAGCGCCGTTCGGTACACCGGCCGGGCCCGGCCGCTGCTTGTGAGGGCCCGGCCGGGCGTCGGATCATCTGCTTGTCCGAAAACACCCACCCCCGTGCATCCGCGCTGATAAGCATCATGGATACTGAGCTTGTGAACGTGTTCACGTTCACAAGCGGGCAAGCTTGGCATGCTTCGGCGCGTTCGCGTGCTATGTGTGCATTTGTCCGGTATGCAGCACACCCTGTGAGAGAGGGCGCAGTGGATCTAGCAGTCGCTCACGAGACCATCTCCCGATGGCAGTTCGGCATCACCACCGTCTACCACTTCCTCTTCGTCCCGCTCACCATCAGCCTGGCCTCGATCGTGGCCGGCCTGCAGACCGCATGGGTGCGCACGGGCAAGGAGAAGTACTTCCACGCCACCAAGTTCTGGGGCAAGCTCTTCCTGATCAACATCGCCATGGGCGTGGTCACCGGCATCGTCCAGGAGTTCCAGTTCGGCATGAACTGGTCCGACTACTCCCGCTTCGTCGGCGACGTGTTCGGCGCCCCGCTGGCGATGGAGGCGCTGATCGCCTTCTTCTTCGAGTCCACCTTCATCGGCCTGTGGATCTTCGGCTGGGACAGGCTGCCGAAGAAGATCCACCTGGCCTGCATCTGGCTGGTGGCGATCGGCACCGCGCTCTCCGCGTACTTCATCCTGGCCGCCAACTCCTGGATGCAGCACCCCGTCGGTTACAAGATCGACCCGGCCACCGGGAAGGCCCAGCTCACCGACATCGTCGCGGTGCTGACCCAGAACACCACCGTGGTGCAGGTCTTCCACACCCTCACCGCGGCCTTCCTCACCGGCGCCGCCTTCGTGGTCGGCATCGCCAGCTTCCACCTCTGGCGGGCCAAGCGCGGCAAGCAGCCCGACGGCCGGAAGACCGCCGCGATGCGCACCTCGCTCCGGGTCGGCCTGACCATCGCCGTGGTGGCCGGCCTCGGCACCGCGATCAGCGGCGACACCCTCGGCAAGGTGATGTTCGAGCAGCAGCCGATGAAGATGGCCGCCGCCGAGGCGCTCTGGGACACCCAGGCCCCCGCCCCGTTCTCGGTGTTCGCGATCGGCGACGTCACCCAGGGCCACAACTCGGTCGAGCTGGAGATCCCCGGGATACTGTCCTTCCTCGCCCACAACGACTTCTCCTCCTCGGTCCCCGGCATCAACGACACCGCCGCCGCCGAGGCCGCGAAGTACGGCGG
The DNA here is from genome assembly GCF_044753345.1 of Kitasatospora sp. NPDC088391. Taxonomy (NCBI): domain Bacteria; kingdom Bacillati; phylum Actinomycetota; class Actinomycetes; order Kitasatosporales; family Streptomycetaceae; genus Kitasatospora; species Kitasatospora sp. NPDC088391. The sequence goes on along the minus strand of NZ_JBIVNB010000003.1, from coordinate 211,791 downwards.
GCGGCCCACCGACTACATCCCCAACATCTTCGTCACCTACTGGGGCTTCCGGCTGATGATCGGCTTCGGCATGACGTCCTTCGTCGCCGCGCTGATCGGCCTGTGGACCACCCGCCGGAAGTTCTGGCTCGCCCCCGAGCACCGCACCGGCGAGGACGAGCCGCCGAAGCTGATGCTCACCAGGAACCGCGAGATGAACGTCTTCTTCACCCGCTGGAGCTGGCGGATCGGCATCCTCACCATGGGCTTCCCGCTGGTCGCCAACAGCTTCGGCTGGATCTTCACCGAGATGGGCCGCCAGCCCTGGGTGGTGTTCGGCCTGATGCGCACCCGCGACGCCGTCTCCCCCAACGTCACCGTCGGCACCCAGGTGTTCGGCCTGGCCACCCTCACCCTGCTCTACGCGATCCTCGCCGTCATCGAGGTCCGGCTGCTCGCCAAGTACGCCGCGGCCGGCCCCGACACCGACGAGCGGCCCCCCGCCAAGGACCCGACGCTGCGCGGCCCCTCCTCCGACGAGGACGCCGACCAGCCCCTCGCCTTCGCGTACTGAGGACGGATCACATGCAGCTGCACGACTTCTGGTTCATCCTGATCGCCGTCCTGTGGATCGGCTACTTCTTCCTGGAGGGATTCGACTTCGGCATCGGGGTCCTCACCCGCACCCTGGCCCGGAACACCGCCGAGCGCCGGGTCCTGATCAACACCATCGGCCCGGTCTGGGACGGCAACGAGGTCTGGCTGCTCACCGCGGGCGGCGCCACCTTCGCGGCCTTCCCCGACTGGTACGCCACCCTGTTCAGCGGCTTCTTCGTCCCGCTGCTGCTCATCCTGGTCTGCCTGATCGTCCGCGGCGTCTCCTTCGAGTACCGGCACCAGCGCAGCGGCGAACGCTGGCAGCGCAACTGGGAACTGGCCATCTTCTGGACCTCGCTGCTGCCCGCCTTCCTGTGGGGCGTCGCCTTCGCCAACATCGTGCACGGCGTCGACATCGACCGGGACAAGAACTACGTCGGCACCCTCTGGGACCTGCTCAACCCCTACGCCCTGCTCGGCGGACTCACCACCCTGGTGCTGTTCACCTTCCACGGCGCGGTCTTCGCCGCGCTGAAGACCGACGGCGAGATCCGGCTCCGGGCCCGCGCCCAGGCCACCGCGCTCGGCCTGGCCACCGCCGTGCTCGCCCTGGTCTTCCTGGTCTGGACGCAGGCCCACTCCGGCAACGGCTGGAGCCTCGCCGCCCTGGTCGTCGCCGTGCTCGCGCTGCTCGCCGCGCTGGCCGCCACCCGGCTGGTCCGGGAGGGCTGGGCGTTCGCCTTCAGCGGCCTGACCATCGTCGCCGCCGTCGGGATGCTGTTCCTCTCGCTGTTCCCCGACGTGATGCCCTCCACCCTCGACCCGGCCTGGTCGCTGACCGTCGCCAACTCCTCCTCCTCGCCCTACACCCTCAAGGTGATGACGGTGGTCGCGGTGGTCTTCACCCCGCTCGTGCTGCTCTACCAGAGCTGGACGTACTGGGTGTTCCGCCGCCGGATCGGCGTCCAGCACATCCCCGCCGCCCACTGAACCCCCCTCCCGCAGGAGCACACCCGATGGAAAGCCGGCAGCGGATGCGTCCGATCGACCCCCGGCTGCTGGCGTACGCCCGCACCACCCGCGCCTTCCTCGCCGGGACGGTCGTCCTCGGCGGGGCGGGCGCGCTCCTGCTGGTCGCCCAGGCCGCGCTGATCGCCTCGCTGGTGGTCGGAGCCTTCCAGGACGGCCGCTCCGGGCTGTGGGGGCAACTGCTCGGCCTCGCCGCCGTCTCGGCCGGCCGGGCCCTGGTCGCCTGGCTGACCGAACTCACCGCGCACCGCTCGGTGGCCGCCGTGAAGTCCACCCTGCGCCGCCGGCTGCTCGACCACGCCACCGCGCTCGGCCCCGGCTACCTGGCCGGCCGCCGCACCGGCGACCTCGCCACCCTCGCCACCCGCGGCATCGACGCCCTCGACGACTACTTCGCCCGCTACCTCCCGCAACTGGCCCTCGCCGTGGTCGTCCCGCTGGTCGTGCTGGCCCGGGTCCTCGGCGCCGACTGGGAGTCCGCCGCGATCATCTGCGGGACGCTGCCGCTGATCCCGCTCTTCATGATCCTGATCGGGTACGCCACCCAGGCCCGGACGGACCGTCAGTTCGCCGGCCTCTCCCGGCTCTCCCACCACTTCCTCGACGTGGTCGCCGGCCTGCCCACCCTCAAGGTCTTCGGCCGGGCGAAGGCGCAGGCCGCCGCGATCGGCCGGATCACCGAGGACTACCGCCGCGCCACCCTGCGCACCCTGCGGCTCGCCTTCGTCTCCTCCTTCGCGCTGGAACTGCTCTCCACCCTCTCGGTCGCCCTGGTCGCCGTCTCGATCGGCTTCCGGCTGGTGAACGGCACCCTCGACCTGGAGACCGGCCTGCTGGTGCTGGTCCTCGCCCCCGAGGTGTACCTGCCGCTGCGTCAGGTCGGCGCGCTCTACCACTCCAGCGCCGAGGGCCTGACGGCCGCCGGGAAGATCTTCGAGGTGCTGGAGACCCCGCGCCCCGAGACCGGCCGGCTGCCCGCCCCCGCCCGCCCCGACATCCGGGTCGAGAACCTGACGGTCCGCCGCCCCGGCCGCCCCGCCGCCGTCCTGGACAACCTCACCCTCACCGTCCCCGCCGGGCGCACCACCGTCCTCACCGGCCCCAGCGGCGCGGGCAAGAGCACCCTGGTCGACGCCCTGCTCGGCTTCGTCCGGCCGGACGGCGGACGGGTCCTGATCGACGGTCAGAACCTCGCCGACACCGACCTGGACAGCTGGCACGCCCGGATCGCCTGGGTACCGCAGCACCCCCACCTGTTCGCCGGGACCGTCGCCGAGAACGTCCGCCTCGCCCGCCCCGACGCCACCGACACCGAACTCGCCGCCGCCCTCGCCGCCGCGCACGTCGACTTCACCACCCCCGACACCCGCCTCGCCGAGAACGGCCACGGCCTCTCCGCCGGCCAGCGCCAACGCCTCGCCCTGGCCCGCGCCCTGCTCGCCGACCGCCCCCTCCTCGTCCTCGACGAACCCACCGCCCACCTCGACCCCGTCACCGAGTCCGCCCTCCTCGAAACCCTCCGCACCCTCGACCGCACCGTCCTCCTCATCACCCACCGCCCCGCCCTCACCCCCCTCGCCCACCACCACCTCCACCTCCCGGCCCCGGCGGCACCCGCCGTGCCCGCCGAGGCCGCACCGCCCGCGCCTCCGGCGCCCCGGCAGGGACGGGAGAAGGAAGGGACGGCGGAGCAGGTCGGCTCCCCGGCGTCCGCCGCCGTCCCGCCCCGGCAGGGGCGCGGGGTGGAGCGGGACGGCTCCGCGGGCCGGCCGCGGTTGTGGCCGGCCGTGCTGCTGGGCGCGCTCGCGCTCGGGTGCGCGGTCGCGTTGATGGGGACGTCCGGGTGGCTGATCTCGCGGGCCTCGCAGATGCCGCCGGTGCTGTACCTGATGGTCGCCGTGACTTCGGTGCGGGCCTTCGGCATCGGCCGGAGCGTGTTCCGGTACGCCGAGCGGCTGCTGGCGCACGACGCCGTGCTGAAGGCCCTGGGCGGGGTCCGGGTCGCGGTCTACCGGAGGCTGGAGCGGCTGGCCCCGGCCGGGCTCCCGCAGTTCCGGCGCGGTGACCTGCTGTCCCGGCTGGTCGCCGACGTGGACGCGGTGCAGGACCTGCACCTGCGCTGGCGGCTCCCGGCCGCCGTCGCCGCCGTGGTCTCGGTCGGCGCCTCGCTCGCGCTGGCCGCGTTCCTGCCCCTGGCCGGCCTGGTGCTGGCGGGCGGCCTGCTGCTGGCGGGCGTCGCCGTCCCGGCGCTGGAGCGCCTGGTCGCCGGCCGGACCGAGCGCCGGCACGCCCCCGCCCGGGGCGAGCTGGCGACGGCCGTGCTCGACACCCTGACCGGCACCGCGGAGGCGACCGTCGCGGGCGCGCTCCCGGCCCGGCTGCGGGCGGCCCGCGACGCGGACGGCGCGCTGACCCGGCTGGCGGCCCGCTCGGCGGCGCTCGCCGCCCTCTCGGCGGGCCTGGTCGCGCTGGTCTCCGGCCTGACGGTGGCGGCCGCGTCCGCGGTGGGCGTGCGCGGGGTCGCGGACGGCACGCTGCCGGGCGTCTGCCTGGCGGTGGTGGTGCTGACGCCGCTGGCCGCGTTCGAGGCGGTGGCGGGCATGCCGACCGCGGTGCGGTTCCGGGAGCGGGCCCTGGCCTCCCGCGAGCGCCTCGCCGAGGTGCTGGCCGCGCCCGTCCCGGTGGTGGAGCCGGCCGCCCCGCGCCCGCTCCCGCCGGTCCGACTGCCGCTCGCGGTAAGCGGCCTGACGGTCCGTTGGCCGGGCGTGGGGCGCGACGCGCTGTCCGGCGTCGACCTGGAGCTGGCGGAGGGCCGCCGGGTCGCCGTGGTCGGCCCGTCCGGTTCGGGCAAGAGCACGCTGGCGCAGGCGCTGCTGCGCTTCGTCGAGCCCGCGGCCGGGACGGTGCGGCTGGCGGCCGGCCGCCCGGGCGAGGTGGACGTCCGCGAGCTGTCCGGCGAGGACGTCCGCCGGGTGGTGGGGCTGTGCGCGCAGGACGCGCACGTCTTCGACAGCTCGGTGCGGGAGAACCTGCGGCTGGCCCGGCCGGACGCCGACGAGGAGGGGCTGCGCGCGGCCCTGGCCGGGGCCCGGCTGCTGGACTGGGCGGACGGCCTCCCCGACGGGCTGGACACCCCGGTCGGCGAGCACGGCGCCCGGCTGTCCGGCGGCCAGCGCCAGCGCCTGGCGCTGGCCCGGGCGCTGCTCGCGGACTTCCCGGTGCTGGTGCTGGACGAGCCCGCCGAGCACCTGGACACCGCCACCGCCGACGCGCTGACCGCCGACCTGCTGGCCGCCACCGCGGGCCGCACCACCCTGCTGATCACCCACCGGCTGGCCGGCCTGGACGACGACTCGGTGGACGAGGTGCTGGTGCTGGACGGCGGCCGGGTGGTCGAGCGCGGGCGCTGGTCGGAGCTGGCCGGGCGGCCGGGCGGCCGACTGGCCGGGATGGTCGAGCGGGAGCGGGCCGGGGAGGCGGCCGCCGCCGGTCTGGCCCGAGCGGGTGTCCCCGCCCCGTGAACCGCACCGCGAACAGCGGGACAAAAGTGACGAACGGGCACACTGGTGGCATGCAGACCCCGGAGGACCCGAACGACCCGAACGCCCCGGTCGCCGAGAGCGGCCCGCCGCGGATTCCCGAGATCTCCTCGCTCGGGCTGGACACCCTGGTCACCGAGGTCTCCGAACGGCTGCAGTCCGCGGCCGCCGTGACCGACCGGATGCAGCGCCTGCTGGAGGCCGTGGTCTCGGTCGGCGCGGGCCTCGACCCGCACGCCACCCTGCAGCGGATCGCCTCCGGCGCGGCCGAGCTGGTCGACGCGGAGTACGCGGCGCTCGGCGTGGTCAACCCGCACGGCAGCGGCCTGTCCGACTTCATCCACGTCGGCATCGCGGACGGCACGGCCGACCGGATCGGCCACCTGCCGACCGGCCGCGGCATCCTCGGCGCGCTGATCGACGACCCGCGCCCGCTGCGGCTCACCGACCTGTCCACCGACCCGCGCTCGGTCGGCTTCCCGGCCGGGCACCCGCCGATGGTGTCCTTCCTCGGCGTCCCGATCCGGGTCCGCGGCGAGGTGTTCGGCAACCTGTACCTGACCGGGAAGCAGGGCGGCGCCGCGTTCACCCCCGAGGACGAGCAGGTGGTGCTGGCGCTGGCCGCCGCGGCCGGCGTCGCGATCGAGAACTCCCGGCTGTACGAGGAGGGCCGCCGCCGGGAGCGCTGGATCACCGGCGCCGCCGCCGTCACCACCGCGCTGCTCTCCACCGACGAGGCCCGGCTCGCCCTGACCGTCGCCGCCGAGCAGGTCCGCGAACTCGCCGAGGGCGCCACCGGAATGGTCCTGCTGCCGGCCGGCGAGGACCGGATGCGGGTCGCCCACGCCGCCGGCGAACGGGCCGAGTTCCTCACCGGCGAACTCCTCCCGGAGCACGGCCTCGCGTCCCGGCTGCTGGCCGGCGAGGCCGTCCACCTGGACGACCCGGCCGGCTCGCCCGACACCGGCTCGGACGCCCAGTTCGACCGGCTGGCAAGGGAGTTCGGGCCCCTGATGGCCGTCCCGATGGTGTCCTCCGGGCGGGTCCTCGGCGCGCTCGGGGTGTGGCGGCGGGCCGGCACCGCGCCCTTCACCGACAGCGAGCGGCAGCTCGCCCAGACCTTCGCCTCGCAGGCCGCGCTCGCCCTGCGGCTGGCCGAGTACCAGCTCAACCAGCAGCGCCTGGCGGTCTTCCAGGACCGCGACCGGATCGCCCGCGACCTGCACGACCTGGTCATCCAGCGGCTGTTCGCCACCGGGATGATGCTGGAGTCCGCGGCCCGCCGGGTCGTCGTCCCCGAGGTGCAGGAGCGGATCGGCCAGGCCGTCGACGAACTCGACGCCACCATCCAGGAGGTCCGCACCACCATCTACGCGCTCCAGCACGCCGACACCGACGACCGGCCCGACACCCTGCGCACCCGGGTGCTGCGCGAGGGCAGCCAGGCCGCGGCCGCGCTCGGCTTCAGGCCCACCATCACCTTCACCGGGCCGGTGGAGAGCCTGGTCGGCGAGAAGACCTCCCGCCAACTCCTCGCCGCCCTGCGCGAGATGCTCTCCAACACGGCCCGGCACGCCCGCGCCTCCCGGGTCGCCGTCGAACTGGACGCCACCGTCCACCTCGACGACGACGGCCGCCCGGTCTCCGCGCACCCGGCCCGCACCGGCCTGCCCGGCGTGCTCCTCACCGTCACCGACGACGGGGTCGGCATCCCCGACGGCGGCCGCCGCTCCGGGCTGCGCAACCTCACCCGCCGCGCGGAGGCCCTCGGCGGCGACGCCTGGCACGAGCCCGGCCCGCACGGCCGCGGCACCCGGGTCCGCTGGACCTCCCGGCTCTGACCCGCCGTCAGGGCCCGCTCAGCCCAGCTGGGCCAGGCCCTCGGTGGCGATCTCCTCGAACACGGCCAGGTCGTTGGCGAAGATCGAGTCGGGCACCGGCCAGTGCACCACCAGCTCGGTGATGCCCAGCTCCCGGTAGGTGCCCGCCCAGTCCACGAAGGCGCCCAGCGATTGCAGCGGCTTCTCCAGCGTCGACCCCTGCAGCAGCACCTTCTCCAACCCGCCGACGTCCCGGCCCTTCGCCGCGCAGGCCGCCGCCAGCTTCTCGATCTGCCGGGCGATCACCCCGGGCGCCTGCTCGGCCGGCACGTCCGCCGGGCCCTTCGCGTCCCCGTACGTCACCCAGCCCTGCCCGTACTCCGCCGCCAGCCGCAGCCCGCGCGGGCCGGTCGCCGCCACGTAGAACGGCACCCGCGGCGACTGCGCGCAGCCGGGGATGTTCCGCACCTCCACCGCCGAGTAGTACGCCCCCTCGCGCGTGGTCGCGTCGTGCGTCAGCAACTCGTCCAGCAGCGGCAGGAACTCCGCGAACCGGTCCGCCCGCTCCTTCGGCGACCACGCCTCCTGCCCCAGCGCCGTCGCGTCGAACCCGGCCCCGCCGGCCCCGATCCCCAGCGTCAGCCGCCCGCCCGACACGTCGTCCAACGTGATCAGGTCCTTCGCCAACGTCACCGGATGCCGGAAGTTCGGCGAGGTCACCAGCGTCCCCAACCTGATCCGCTCCGTCGCGCACGCCGCCGCCGTCAACGTCGGCACCGCCCCGAACCAGGTCTCCTCCCGGAAGCTCCGCCAACTCAAGTGGTCGTACGTGTAAGCCGCGTGGAAGCCGAGTTCCTCGGCCCGCCGCCACACCTTCTGCCCCTCGCTCCACCGGTGGATGGGGAGGATCACCGTACTCAGTCGCATACCGCCGACCCTACGCGTGAGATTGCGTGGGCGAGGGTCGGGCAACGCGGAGCGACGGCATCGGCGCGATCTCAGCACCGCCATGGATTCACAAGTGATGTACTACACTTTTCCCATGGACGCCCCTCGCGCCGGCAAGACCCGGGTCACCAGTGTCTCCTTGCGTGCCGAGACGCTGGAGGCGATTCGCCTGCGCGCCGGGAAGCAGGGGGTCTCCTCGTACATCGAGGAGGCCGTGCAGCGGCAGCTCCAGCGCGAAGCCATCGACGAGTACATCGCCACCGCCGAAGCGGAGCACGGCCCGGTCGATCCGGCCGAGGTGGCGGCCAGGGCCGAACGCATCCGCGCCCACCACGCCGCCCACCGTGGCAACTCGGCTCCGGCGGATGCGGCGTGAGCGGAACGCTTGTCCTCGACAGCGAAGCGCTCTCCAAACTCTCCCGCCGCCACCGTGACATGACGGTCTGGCTGGACGTTGCCCGCAGCCTCGACCTCTTGGTCGTCACCAGTGCGGCGACCCTGGTCGAGGCCCGCGACCCGAAAGTGCCGCAAGCCGCGTTCGACTACGCCCTCTCGTTGGCCAAGGTGCGCCCCGTCACGGAGGAGGTCGCACGCGCCGCGAGCAGGCTTCTCGTGACCGAAGGGCTGCACGGCCACAAGTACGCCATCGACGCCATGCTCGCGGCCACGGCCCACCTCGAGCGTGGCGATGTCACCATCGTCACGAGCGACACGGACGACCTGCGCCGGCTCTGCCACCCGCGTATCGCAGTCGAGCAGATCTGAGCTTCCCCTCTACCGGCCTGCCGCGTCTTCGCAGGTCCGGGCCATGATGGGAGGGCGAGGACCGACCTGGGTCACCAGCGTTCCCCACCTGATCCACTCGGTCGCCGCGGAGGGGAGCAGGCTGCCGGACGGGTTCAGCGGAGCAGCCAGGTCAGCAGGGTGGTCGCGGTGAACACCGCGCCCGCGGCCAGGGTGACGGTGCGTCGGGTCAGGCGGCCGGGGGTGGGCTGCGGGGGCGGGGGTGGGGTGAGGAGGGCGTCGGCGAAGGCTCGGGCGGTGGGTGGGCGGTCGGCGGGGTGGGTGGACATCGCGGTGCGGAGGAGGAGGGCGATGTTGGGCGGGAGGTCGGGGTGGGCGGGGAGGGCCGGGAGGGTGGAGGCGGTGGGGAGGTCGGTCATCAGGGCGGTGGCGCGGCCGCCCGGGCCGAACGGCTTCTGGCCGGTGAGGAGTTCGTAGGCGACGACGGCCAGGGCGTACACGTCGGCGCGGCCGTCGAGGCCGCCGGTCTGGAAAGCCTGTTCGGGGGCCATGTACGCGGGCGTGCCGGTGGTCACGGTCAGTCCGGAGGCGTCGGCCAGGTGCTTGGCGCTGCCGAGGTCCGCGACCAGGACCGCGGCGGGCCCGGGGCCGGCGGTGAGCAGCAGGTTGGACGGTTTGACGTCGCGGTGCACCACGCCCGCCTCGTGCAGGACCTGGACGGCGTAGCCGGCCTCCGCGGCGAGCCGCAGCGCCTCCTGCGGGTCGCACTGCCCGACCCGGTCGGCCAGGGTGCCGCCGCGCACGTGGTCCATGACGAAGTAGGGCCGGTCGTCCTGGACGCCGACGTCGTGGACCCGGACCACGCGCGGGTCGGCGATCCGGCGCAGCAGCCGGGCCTCGGTCAGGAACCGTTCGCGGACGTCCGCGTTGGCGGCCCAGTTCTCGGCCAGCACCTTCACCGCGACCTCGGTGTCGAGCTCCGGGTCGTAGGCCTTCCAGACCGTGGCGAAGGAGCCGGCGCCGAGCCGCTCCAGGAGGAGGTAACGGCCGAGCTTGTGCATGTGGCAGCATTCTGCCGGAGTCGGGGGGAGTGCGGAACTCCCGTTCGACGCAGGTGGGTCGGCGGAACGGGGAGTCCGGGTGTTCGAGGAAGACGAGCTGGAGCGGCTCGTGGCGGCGGCCCGGGCGGGGGACCCGGGGGCGACGGAGTACCTGCTGGCCAAGTTGCGACCGGTGGTGCTGCGCCGCTGCTCGCGCTTCCTGCCGCACCACGCCGACGCCGAGGAGGCCGCGCAGGACGCGCTGCTGTCCATCAGCACGCACCTGGGCGAGTACGGCGGCCGCGGCTCCTTCCTGGGCTGGGTGACGGTGATCGCGTCGAACGCCGCCCGGTCCACCTACCGTTCGATGCGCCGGCGCGCCGAGGACAGCCACGCCGACCTCCCCGAGTCCGTCGACCCGCGCACCACCAGCGTCATCGCCGGCACCCGGCTCGACCTGATGGAGGCGCTGGCCGCGCTGGAGCAGCAGCACCCCGTCCTGGTGGAGCCCTTCGTGCTGCGCGACCTGGGCGACCTGACCTACGCCCAGGTGGCCGAGGAACTGGACGCCCCGCTGGGCACGGTCAAGGACCGCATCCACCAGGCCCGGCGCTTCATGCGCGAGCGCCTGGTCAGGGGCCTGTGAACGGCGGTCCCGCGACGGGCGGCGGCCGCATCGCCGTCCGGCCCCGGACCGCCGTCGCCGCGCTGGTGGCGGCCGCCGCGCTCGGGCTGGTGACCGGCGGGTTCCTGCTGCCGGCGCGTTCGGACGGGGACCGCCCGAGGTCCGCGCCCGCCCCCGTCCCCGCGTCCGCAACCGCGTCCGCCTCCGCGCCCCCGGCCGGTGCGACCGGGCCCGTGACGGCCGCGAACCTGCTGGGCCCGGCGGCGTTCGCCCCGGGCATCGACAGCGCGAAGATCCACGTCGCCGACCGGTACGGCGACGGGTCCTACGCCAACGCGGCCTGCTCCGGAGAGAAGACCCTCGAACAGACGCTGGGCGGGCCCGGCGCCCACTTCCGCGGACTGATGACCGGCACCCGCACCGTCCCGGAGGACGCCACGCAGGCGCTCCTGCAGAGCGACCAGGTCGCCCGCGAGGTCGTCGGCGACGCCCGCACCCCCTCCCTGGCGCAGAACTTCTCCGACCGCCTGCTGCTGGAGGAGGTGCCCTGCCAGGAGGAGGCGCCCGGCCACTGGGTCTACGGGAGGACCACCGCGGTGCAGCTCGCGCCGGACGTCACCGCGAACTGGATGGGCTACTACCGGGGGGACCTCAACACCACCGGCCGGGCGCCCGAGGGCGAGGAGCCCTGCGGCGGCATCGCCGTGCTGCGCAGCGGCAGCCACTACGGGGTGCTGGAGGTCTCGGCCTGCCTCGGGACGGCCGAGATGGACCGGGTCGTCAGGGCCGCTCTGTCACAGCTGTGAAACAGCGGTCCGGGGCTCCAACTTTCCTTCCCCCGGCGGCATCTCCCCGGTTGTACGAGGACGCAGCGGGCGTCCCGACCAGCAGGGGGACCACGATGACCGAGAACCTGACCGTCCAGCAGCAGGCCGCCGAGCAGGAGTCCGTCCGGCCGAAGTCCGGTCGTCGCAACCGGGTCGTCGCCGCGGCCTGCTTCGCCGCCGCGCTGATCACGGCCAGCGTGATCGGCACCCAGTCGGCCACCGCCGACAACGCCGAGCGGCGCCCCGCGGCTCCGGCTCCGGTCGCGGTCGGTTCCGCCGCCACCGGGCCGGTCGGCTCCGCCGGTCTGCTCCAGAGCGAGGACCAGCGGGGCCTGAACCCGGTCGGCGCGACCGTCTCGCTGACCGGGGGCCAGGCGCTGTCCGCCTGCTCCGGCGAGCAGACGATGCGCGACCTGACCAAGGGCCGGGCCACCGGGTACGCGTCCGCGAGCTGGAACTTCGCCGCCGACGGCCTGCTCACCGAGTCGGCCGCGAGCGCCGGCACCGCGGCCGAGGCCGCCGCCTGGGAGAAGCAGCTCGTCGCGCTCGTCGAGGACTGCCGCACCGAGCCCGCCGGCCACTGGTACTACGGCGCGGCCCACACCCTGACCACCGCCGGCGGCACCGCCCACTGGTACCTCGCCCACAACGGCGACGGCACCGTCAGCGGCGGGGTCGCGGTCCTGCGCAGCGGCACCAGGTCCGCCGTGGTCGAGCTCACCGGCCGCTCCGCCGACGCCCAGACCCGGGTCGAAGGCCTCGTCACCGCGGCGCTGACCCGCCTCGCCGCCTGACCCCCCTCACAGATTCCGGCTCCGCCCGCGGCGGCGGGCGGAGCCGGTCCTTGACGCACTGTCAGCCAGATCGGCTCGCGGCCAGGAACCGGCGGAACTGCGCCAGGGACGTCTCCAGGTCCTGTCGGCCCGCGTCGTCGGCCGGGAGTGCGGGCAGCTCGCGGGCCGCGAACTCCTCGGCCGCGGACAGTACGGCGTGGAGAAGCTCCGTCAGGGGCGGTCGGCCCAGGACCCTGCCGTCGCTGGAGACCGTGACCGTCCGGTCCTTCGAACGGAAGTCGACGCGGAACGAGGAGTCGACGGCCACGAACGGGAACGTCCCCCGGTGCCCGGTCTCCAGGCGGGCCAGGCCGTCGAGCAGCAGCACCAGGGACAGGAAGACCATCATCCCCTGGTCGGGCGAGCGCCCGGCCGAGGTGCTGCGGCCCAGGTCTCCTTCGATCTCCAGGTCGCCCAGGTCGAAGCCGCTCTCGGGCGCCTGGTCGGGGCGGCAGGTGAAACGGAAGACGATCATGACGTGGTGGAACGGACGAGCCAGATGTCGTGCTCCTCGGTGGTGACGCCGCAGGAGGCGTGGCCGTCGGGCTCCAGGGGGAAACCGGCGACCGCCTGCCGGACCTGGGTCGGCGACGGCAGTCCGGCCGGGTCCGGCGCGCCGAGGACGGTGAGACCGGCGGCCTCCAGCAGGAGCCGCCTCGCCTCCTCGGGAGAGGTGGGCATCGCTTGCTCCAGGGGAAGAGGTGGTGATCTCCGGTTCGGGCCGGAAGCCCGGTCAGGGGCCGCCGGGGGTGTCCAGCAGCCCGCCGGACGGGGAGTCCGACAGCGCGTCCCAGCTGTGTCGGCCGAGTAGGGGCGGGGCCATCGGGAAGGCGTCCCGCACCGCGTCGAAGAACCCGGCCCGGTCGGAGACGGTCACGGCCGCGTCGAGCGCGGCAGGGTCGAGCAGTTCGGGCAGGACCCGGGTGCCGCCGTCCGCGCTGCCGGAGGGCGGACGGCCTTCAGGACCGCCCCGGCAGGACGTCGTCCGACAGCACCCTGAGGTCGATGCCCCGGACCGGTGCCGGGAGGAGACCGGGCACCGTGCGCTCATTCGCCGAGTTCCTGGAGGGCGTCGAGGTACTCCTGCTCGCTCGGGCCCAGTGTGTTCCGGTCGAGCCGCTCGACGGGCTCGAAGGACTCGACGCCGAAGAACCCGGTGTCGGCGAGTTCGCCCAGGGCGTGCAGTTCGCTCTCCCGGCAGGACGGGTCGGGTTCGGCGGCCGCCGCGGTGGCGAGGGTCATCGCCAGCAGGCGGGCCTGGAAGGGGTCGAAGACGGAGATCCAGTCCGTGACGGTGCCGCAGGTGTCCTCCCGGACCCGGGAGTCCGGGGAGGTGAGCCCGTGGAGGAGGCCGATGATTTCGCGGTCGGTGGCCGGCATCGCTGCTGTGTCCTTCTCGTGGTGCGGGTCGGTGCGGGTCGGTGCGGTTCGGCGCGGTCGGGAGCGCGGGTCAGGGGGTGGTCGGACCGTACCCCGGGGGGAAGGCCCACGGGACCGGCCACGGCATGTGCGAGTCGTTGGCGGCGGTCGGGTTGTAGTGCGGGCTGTTCGGGTTGTGCGAGTTGGGGTGGTGGAGGTTGCCGGCGAGGTCCTGGTACCGCTTGCCGACCTGGATGCGGAAGATGTCGCCGTTGGCGGCGTTGGAGCCGGCCGGGGCGAGGCCGTCGGGTCCGTGGATGCGCATGCGGACCACGTGCCCGTCCTCGTTCGTCCATTTGTACTCGACCCCGTACTGCGCCCCGCCGCCGGAGTGCGGTGTCAGCTGCCGGACCTCGGCGTCCTTCGGGACGATGCTGAGCGGGTCCTTGCCGCGCAGGTCGTACCCCTTCGCGGGTTTCTTCGGCGGGGTCGGTGTGCTTCCCTGCGGGTGGGGGGAGAGCCCGAGCGGGTCGGTCCAGGTGTGCGGGTTGTGGACGTAGGTCTCGGGGTTGGGGGCGGCCGCCAGCCCGAGCGGGTCCGGTGTGGTGTAGCGCGCCGTCTCGGCGTCGTAGTAGCGGTTGAGGTTGTAGTGGAGCCGGGTCTCCGGGTCGTAGTACTGGCCGGGGAAGCGCAGCGGGGTGTAGGTGGTGCTGTCGGACGGCCAGGTGGTGTGGCCCCAGAGGCTGGAGATGGCCCGCCAGGCGACGGACCCGGAGGTCGGGTCGACCAGTTCGGTGGGCGTGCCGATCAGGTCGGTGACGATGGCGAAGAAACGCCGGTCGACCCGGTCCTGGGCGCAGATCGTCTCGGTCTGGGCGAGCGGCAGCAGCCCGTCGTGGTCCCAGCTGATGGTGTGCGGGCCCGGGAGGTACGGGGCTTCGGCGGTCTGTTCGACGAGGGTGGGGCCGTCCCAGGTGAAGTCGGTCCGTTCCTCGACGGTGCGGCCGTCGGCGGCGAGCCGTTCCTTGGCGACGCGTCGGCCGAGCGGGTCGTAGCGGTACCGCCAGCGGCTGCCGTCCGGAGTGGTGACTCCGGTGAGGCGGTTCTCGGCGTCCCAGGTGTAGTGCCAGGTGTCGGGCTTGCGGGAGAGCCGGGTGACCTGGCGGAGCGTGGTGCGGCCGGCGGCGTCGTACTCGTAGCGGACCCGGCCGGCCGCGGTCAGGCGGCCGTCGGCGTAGGTGCGGGGTCCGACGGCGGCTCCGCCGCTGCCGGAGGCGGGCCACCGGGCGTCGGTCAGGTTGCCGGAAGGATCGTAGGCGTACGACTCGGTCCGGTCCGCGGCGTGGACCGCGGTGACCCGTCCGGCCGGGTCGAGGTCGAAGGTCCGGGGCCCGTTCGTCCGGTCGCCGACGGAGGCGAGGGCGCCGTCCGCCCGGTAGCTGTAGGCGCGTTCCACCAGCCGCTGGTGCGGCGTGTCGAGGCTCTGGCCGGTGAGCCGGTGCAGGTCGTCCCAGGACCTGGTCAGGGTGAGGTGCTCGGCGATCGTCCGCCGCTGTTCGCGTCCGGCGCGGTCGTAGGCGATGTCGATGCTGCCGCCGGGCGTCGCCAGGGCGGTCGGCCGGCCGACGGCGTCGTGGCTCCAGGCGCTGGTGTGCCCGGTGGGCGTGGTGCGGCCGGTGCGGCGGCCCAGGGTGTCCAGGGTGAAGCTGACGGTCCGTCCGTTCACCGTTTCGGTGAGCAGGTTGCCGGCCGGGTCCACGGTGCGGGCGAGGACGGTGTCGGCGTTCGCGGCCCGGACGAGGTTCCCGGCCAGATCGTAGCCGAAGGTGGTGGCACCGTCGGCGGTCTCCCTGCTGACCAGGCGGTCGAGTACGTCGTAGGTGTAGGCGGTCTGCTCGCCGGCCGGGTTGACCGCGGCCGAGATGCGTCCCGCGCCGTCGAGCCGGTAGCTGGTCACGCCGCCGTGGAAGTCCCGCTCGGCGGTGAGCCGGCCGGCCGGGTCGTAGCTGTACTGCCACTGCTGGCCGAGGGCGTTGGTGACCGCGACGAGTTGCATGGCGGCGTTGTGGGTGAAGGTGATCCGTGCGCCGTCGGGTGAGGTGCGGGCCGCCAGCGTCTCGAAGTGGGTGTACTCGAAGGTGCTGGTCCGGCCGAGCTGGTCGGTGTGGGTGAGGCAGTTGCCCTCGCCGTCGTACGTCCAGGTCTCGGTGCAGCCGTCGGTCGTGGTCCGGGCGGCGAGCCGGCCCTCTGTCGTCCAGGTGAGGCGGGTGGTGTTCCCCAGCGGGTCGACGACCGCGACCGGCCGACCGAAGGCGTCGCGCCGGTACTGGGTGGTGGCGCCGGTCGGATCGGTGATCTCGACCGGCAGGCCGGCCGCGTCGCAGCTGATCCGGGTGGTGTGGCCGAACGCGTCGGTGACCGAGGACCGGTGGCCGTTCTCGTCGTACGAGAAGCGGGTGACCGCGCCGAGGGGGTCGGTGAGCGTGGTGCGCAGGCCGTTGTCGTCGTAGGTCTGCTGCCAGGTGGCGCCGCCGGGTTCGGTGATCAGGGTGGGGAGGCTGAGGCGGTCGAGGTAGGCGGCGGTGGCGTGTTCGCCGTCGGGGCGGGTGACGCGGACGAGGTCGCCGGCGCCGTCGTACGCGTAGCGGGTGGTGCGGCCGAGGGGGTCGGTCTCGGTGAGCAGGCGGTCGTGGTCGTCGCGTTCGTAGCGGGTGACCGCGCCGAGGGGGTCGGTGACGGCGGTGATCTGGGCGTGGTCATTGACCTGATAGGTGGTGGTGTGGCCGAGGGCGTCGGTCTCGGTGTGGGTGCGCAGGCCGGTGGCCGGGTCCGGGTCGGAGTAGGTGAAGCGGAAAGCGAGGGCGCCGGTGGTGCCGCCCTCGTCGGTGACGCGGTCGTGGGCGTCGTAGGTGTAGCGGTACTGGGAGTCGTTGCGGTCGGTCCAGGAGAGCACCCGGCCGGCGGCGTCGTTGGCGAAGCGCATGGGCTTGCCGCTGGAGTTGTAGGCGGCGGTGAGGTGGCCGTCGGTGTAGCTGTAGCGCATCAGCAGCGCGTCGCCGCCGGTGTCGCCGGCACTGGCGAGGCGCAGGGCGGTGATGCGGTCGTTGTCGACGGTGACGAGGAGCTGGTAGCCGCCGGAGTGGGTGATCGAGAGCGGGACGCCGTCCCCGTCGTAGGCGAGGGCGCAGTGGCGGCCGTGGCGGTCGCGGACCTCGGTGAGCAGGGCTTCGTCGCCGTCGGGGGTGAAGGTCTTCACCAGGCCGGTGGCGGGATCGGTGATGGTGAACAGGCCGTCACGGATGTCGAGTTCGTGCCGTGAGCCCGCCGAGGCGTGGACGGGGTCGCCGGGTTCGGGGCGGGGGTAGGACTGGGTGATCCGGTCCGGGCGGACGTGGACGACGCCGTCGGCGTCGATCTCCAGGCGCTCGTCGAAGGGGCACAGCCACTTGGTGCCCATCCAGCGGCCGGTGAGCAGGCCGGAGTCGAAGGAGCGGGTGAACTCCAGCGGCAGTGAACCGGGGAAGGAGGCGTCGACCTGGTCGATGTACATCCGGCCGGTGGCCATGTCGACGGGCTCGCCGCCGCCGCAGCGGGTGTCCTGCGGGCGGCCCTCGGTGCGCGGGCTCCGGACCTGGTCGCGGCCCCGGCCCTTGGGGTGCGAGCCGCCGCGCTTCCCGCCGCCGCTGCCGCGCCCCGGGTGGGAGACCTTGGAGTCGTGGCCCTCCAGGATCTTCTTCAGGTCCTTGGTGTGCTTGGCCTCGATCTCGCGGGTGTTGTGGGCGACCTTCTTCAGGTTGTCGCCGGCCTTGCGGTAGAAGTTCTTGAGCGCCTTCCCGGCGTCCTCGGCGAGGGTCTTGCCGAGCTTCTGCGCGCCGTGCTCCAGCGCCTTGACGATCTGGTTGCTCATTCGAAGCTCACCGCCGCGATCTTGGACTGGAACATCTCGGCGTGGCCCGCCACGGTCTCGGCGTGCTCGTGCATCGTCCGGGCGTGCTCCTCCAGCAGGTCCGGGTCGATGGTGAACCCGGTGCCGCCCCCGCCGCCGTCCACCGACACCCCGAGTGCGGACTCCGCGGCCTGGAACACCAGGCCCTGCACCGCCCCGGCGACGGTGTCGATCAGCGGTTCGATCGCGGCCTCGACCACCTGGGCGATGATGTACTGCTCCAACTGCTGTTCCAGGTAGTTGATCAGGCGCTTCGCGGCTTCCTCGATGGCGATCACCGCGGCCTCGGCGATGCCGAAGGTTGCCACCGCCGCCGCCTGGTCCGCGACGAACGCCGCCGCCAGCACGACGAGTTCGCCGATCGTCTCGACCTTCATGGCGACGATGACGTCCGCGGCGATCTCCAGTGCCTGCGCCACCACGTGGCACGCCTGCACCAGTTCGTTCAGGTGGCTGTCCGAGACCGACGCCCACTTCGCCAGCAGCGCCTCGTAGGACGCGCCCTGGTAGGCCTCGCCCAGGCCCTGGACGGTCTGCGTCGACTGCTGGTGCGCCGACTCCACGTTGTCGGCGAACTCCCTGACGTGGCCCGCGAACTCGCGCACGCTGTCCTCGTTCACCGTCGGCCAGTTGATGCCGATGAACGACAGGAGATCCACCACTTCACCGGGTAGTTCGATCGCCACGCCAAGCCCTCCCCCGAAGACGTCCGGACATGCAGGCGACCGTAACCAGCGGCGTGTACCGGTTGGGACGAATTTTCCACAACCTTGACCGTGCACATTCCCGGTCCGATCGGCCCGGGCGGGCCGGTCAGTTCGGGAAGGCGGGGGCCAGGGGGGAGGGCAGGGCCGAGGCGAGGGCGGCGCGGACCCGGGCGGCTCCGCTGCGGGCGACGGCGGGGTCGGGGGTGGTGGGGCGGGGGACGAGGCCGGTGCAGGGGAGGCAGTGGCCCGGGCGGGGGACGGGGTCGTGGCAGGTGGGGCACTCGGGGCGGCGGCGGGGCACGGCGGGGGGTGCGGCGGCGGGCGGGAGTTTGCGTTCGAGGCGGTTGCGCAGGACGCCCGTCGGGGAGTGCATCGGGACGGGCAGGCCGGGGAGCAGGGCCTGCGCGAGGTCGGCGACGGTCGCGCCGCGCTCCAGCCAGCGGGCGACCAGCGGGGCGAGCGCCCGGGCCTCGGACTCGCCGAGGCGGAGCCGGGGTTCGGGGCGGATCGCCCGGAACAGGGTGTCGATCGCGGCGCGGGTCCGGGCGTCCGGGGGCGCCGGGGCGGGAGGCGACGGCTCGGCGGGGAGGGTGGGTGCTTGGTCCCGTTCCTTTCGGAGGGGAGCGTCAACCTCGGCGACGGTCGTCCCACCGGGTACCGGACGGGTGGTACTCGGCAGGAACTGCCACGGCGTGTCGTAGACGTGGTTCTCGGTGACGAAACGCCCGTCGGCGAGCTGGATCCTCTCGACCCGGTAGAAGCCGGCCTCGGTCAGTTCCTTGAGGGCCTTGGCCACGGCGCGCCGCCCCTGCGGGCTGCTGTCGGCCATCTGCCGCCCGTCCTCGCGCCAGCCGTCGGGCCGGGAGAGCAGGTCCGCCAGGAGGCCCCGGGCGGTGTACGACAGCTGCCGGTACTGGAGCAGGAAGTTGGGCAGGACCGTGAAATGGCGCGCGTGCGCGCTACGATGAACGTGCATCGGGAGGTTCAGCTCCGGGTGTCGGGCCCCGGGGTGTTGGTAGCACCGCCGGGGTCATAAGTTTCTGTATGTGCGCGGAACGTAGCACACCGTGACGCCGGGAGCCGATCCGGTCGCCGGGCGATCGGGACCGTTCCGAAACGATCCCGATCGCCGTACGAGGCAGATCATTTGAGTGCGGATCAGGCCGGTTCCGCTCAGGGGTTGAGGACACCGCCCGCAGTGGCCGGGCCGCCCTTCGGCAGCTTGCCGACCTGATCGGCCGTCAGCGCCTCCTTCCACACCCGGACGTCCGTGATGCCGCCGTTCCAGGCGTCCGACCACTTCCCCTTCCAGCGGGCCCGGCCGAGCTCCAGCGGGCCCTGGCCGGGGATGATCGCGGGCGCGGCGGTGGTCTGCGCGAGGGCGCCGTCCACGTACAGCGAGATGGTCTTCGCCTTGGCGCTGTAGACCCCGGTGAGGGTGGTCCAGCGGCCGGTGGCGGCCGCGCCGGGGGAGAGCGCCATCGCGGTCTTCCCGGCGTCCTCGGCGGTCTGCACCTTGAACACCCAGCGGTTGCGGGTGGCGGCCGAGGAGTCCTCCCGGCCCAGGTAGAAGGCGAAGAACTGGGCGCCGTTCTGCGAGAGGGCCGCCTTCGGCGCGCTCGCCGCCTCGTTGCGGACCACCGCCGAGACGGTGAAGTCGCGGGTGGTGTCGACGGCAGCGCCGGTCGCCTCCGCCCAGCTGTCGCCGCTGCCGGTCAGCAGCGCCGCCTGCCCGTCCCGGCCCGCCGCCGCGCCGACCTTCGCCGCCGGGCCGAGCTTCAGGCCGGGGGCCGAAACGGTGGTGGCCGTACCCGCGCCGGGGCCGTCCGCCTGCGCGGGCCCGGCGGAGGCGGTGCCAGGCGCGGCGGACGCGGCGACACCGGCCGCGCCGGTCCGCTGCCGGTCGTCGGCCGGACGCCCGTCGGCCCGGTTCTGCACGATGACGGCCACGGCCACCATCGCCCCGACCGCCACCATCGCGGTCGCCCAAGCGGTCATCGCCACCGTCTTCTTGCGGCGCGCCTCCCGCTCGTCGGCCGCCGCCATCACCTGCCAGTACGAGGCCTCGGCTCCCCCCGGGGCCGGCCGCTCCGCCACGTCCGCGCCGCCCGCCCTGCCCGTCCCCCGCCTGCCCGCCACGCATCTCCCCGTTCGTCCGTTCGGTTCGTCGGCGGAACTCTAGTGACGCGCCGGACGGGCGCGCTAACCGGAAGGGGCCGGAATGCGATTCGTCACAGAATGCGACAACGACCTTCACCCGCAAGCCCGTTGACCAGGGAGGCGGTTGCCGACAAACCCGCCGGGAGAGGGCCGAAGCGGACATCGAACATACGGGGAGGGGGTATGCTGCCCGGATGGAGCGGACCCCGGCCACCACCCCGGCCCCCGCCGGACGGCCCCCCGCCCGGTGGGCCGTCCTGTGCGCCCTCCTGCTCGGCCTCTTCCTGATGCACGGCAGCCCGGCGAGCGCCGCCGGCTGCCACCCCACGACGACCGCCACTACGCACGGCGCGGGGTCGCAGGCCGCTGCTCCGCACGGCGCGGGGGCGTATGCCGCTGTGCTGCGTGAGGCGAGGCCGCTGACCGCCGAGCCGCACGGTGCGAGGCCGCAGGC
The DNA here is from genome assembly GCF_044753345.1 of Kitasatospora sp. NPDC088391. Lineage (NCBI taxonomy): Bacteria > Bacillati > Actinomycetota > Actinomycetes > Kitasatosporales > Streptomycetaceae > Kitasatospora > Kitasatospora sp. NPDC088391. The sequence continues at coordinate 191,184 of NZ_JBIVNB010000003.1, read as the reverse complement.
CGTCATGGTGCGCGACGCCCGGCCGTATGCCGCTGAGTCCCACGGTGCCCGGCCGCAGGCCGCCGCGTTGCGCGGGGGCGAGTCGCGCGCTGGGGTGGTGGCGGGCGGGCGGTACGTTGCCAAGGTGCCGGTGGGGCACGGTGGTTCCGCCGAGGTGTGCGTCTCGACCCAGGCCCGTGACCGGGTGGGGGTCGGTGCTCCGGGGGCTGCGGCCGTGGGGTGGGCGTGGTCGTGGTCGGCGGGGACCGTGGCGCCGGGGCCGGTCGGGGCGGCCGAGGACGGGCGGGGGCCGCCCGGGGGGCGGGAGTTGCTGCTCCGGGTCTGCGTCGCCCGCAGGTGAGGGCGCCACCCGGCCGGGCCCGTCGTACGGGTCGGCCGGGCGTCGCGTCCTGTCCACCACCGCGCGATCCGCGCACACCCTGGAGCGAACTCCGATGACCCGCAACACCCGTACCCCGGCCGCCGTCGCGGCCGCCGCCGTGCTGACGCTGACCCTGGCCGCCTGCGGCAGCGAGTCGATGGCCGGCATGGACCACGCGAAGTCCGCCCCGGCGGCCCCCTCCGGGCACGACATGGCGGGGATGAGCCACGGCCCGGACGGCATGGGCGGCGCGTCCACCGGCGCGTCCGCCGGCGGGGCCGCCCCCGGCCTGGCCGCCGAGCAGGGCGGCTACCGGCTGGACGGCCGACTGTCCGGCACCGAGTACCGGTTCACCGTCACCGGGCCGGACGGGGCCAGGCTGACGGCGTACCGGCCCGATGCGACCAAGCAGATGCACTTCTACGCGATCCGCGCCGACCTGTCCGGCTTCCAGCACCTGCACCCGACGATGGCCGCGGACGGCACCTGGACCGCCCCGCTGGCCGCCCTGGAGCCCGGCGACTGGCGGATGTACGCCTCGTTCGTCCCCGGCGCGGGGGCGGGCGCGGGCACCGGCCTGGTGCTCTCCCGCACCGCCACCGTGCCCGGCACCGCCGCCGCCGTCCCGCTGCCGCCGGCCGCCGCGAGCACCACCGTCGACGGCTACACCGTCACCGTGGCGGGCGCCCCGAAGGCGGGGACGGCCGGGGAGTTGAGCGTCACGGTCAGCAAGGACGGGCAGCCCGTCACCGACCTGCAGCCCTACCTGGAGACCTACGCCCACCTGACGGCGTTCCACGCCGGCGACCGGGCCTTCGCGCACCTCCACCCGGAGACGAAGGCCACCGGCGCGGGCGGCGGCCCGACCCTGCCGTTCCACGCCGAACTGCCCGCCCCCGGCGACTGGCGGCTGTTCCTGCAGTTCCAGACCGGCGGCACCCTGCACACCGCCGCGCTCACCCTGAACGTCGCGGCCTGATCCCGGGGCCGGGCCCGCCCCCGTCCGGGCGGGCCCGGCCCCGTGTCCCGCCCCGGCCGGGTCGCCGCCCTGGTCCGGTTCCCGGACGAGTGCGCGAAGATGGACGGGTGACCTCCTCGCCGCGCCCCCGCCTGATCGCCACCGACCTCGACGGCACCCTGCTGTGCTCCGGCGGAAGGGTCTCGGCCCGGACGGCGGCCGCGCTGGCCGCCGCCGAGGAGGCCGGGATGCAGGTGGTGTTCGTCACCGGGCGGCCGCCGCGCTGGATGCAGCACCTGGGGCCGCACATCGGCGGCCACGGTGTGGCGATCTGCTCCAACGGCGGCGCGGTGGTCGACGTCCGGCGCGGCGAACTGCTGGAGACCTCCCCGCTCGACCCGGCGGACACGCTCACCGTCGTCACCCGGATGCGCGCCGAACTGCCCGGCACCACCTTCGCGTTCGAGTTCCCGGGCGGCTTCGCCCGGGAGCCCGGCTACACCGTGGTGATGTGGGAGTCGGACAAGGAGCACCCGGTCGCCCCCACCGAGGAACTGCTCGCGGACGGCCGGGTCAACGGCCTGTTCAAGATCCTCGCCAAGCACCCCGACCTCGACCCGGACGTCTTCCTGGAGCGGACCCGCGCCGCGATCGGCCCGCTGGCCGAGAGCACCCGGTCCAGCCCCATCCCGCTGGTCGAGATCAGCGCCCCGGGCGTCACCAAGGCCAGCAGCCTGGCCCGCTGGTGCGCCCAGCACGGCATCTCCGCCGCCGAGGTGGTGGCCTTCGGCGACATGCCCAACGACCTGGAGATGCTGGCCTGGGCCGGGCAGTCGTACGCGGTGGCCAACGCCCACCCGCTGGTGCTCGCCTCGGTCGCCCGACACACCGTCAGCAACGAGCAGGACGGCGTCGCGGCGGTCATCGAGACCCTGCTCTGACCGCAGGCCGACCCGGACCCCCGGTCCGACATGTGCATCCGGGTCCGTCGGCGCGGCCGGAACGGGCCCAGGGGCGCTGTGGGAAACGTGGGAGCAGCGCCCTAGGCTCGGCCTGGCATCCCGAGGCGCGGGAGCGACGGACTCAGGAGGGGTACGGATGAGTGGGGACAGCGGCAGTCCGGGGCAGCAGCCCTACGGGCAGCAGCAGCCGGGCGGTCACGGGCAGCCGGGCGGTTACGGACAGCCGGGCGGCTACGGGCAGCCGGGCTGGGGTGCGCCCGGCGGGTGGGGGCAGGGGCCCTGGGGCCGGGTGCCGATGGCGCCGAAGCCGGGCGTGATCCCGCTGCGGCCGCTCGGGTTCGGCGAGATGTTCTCCGCCGTCCTGGAGACGGTCCGCCGCTACTTCAAGGCGATCTACCTGCCGCTGCTGGCGGTCACCGGCATCGCCGCCGTCCCCGCGCTGGTGCTGTCGTTCTTCTTCGTCGACGGGCTGGGCAAGGCGCTCGACAAGCTGCCCGAAAGCGACGACTCGGTGACCGACGAGCAGGTGCTCACCGTCCTCGGCGCGATCGCCGTGGTGGCCGTGGGCTACCTGCTCGCGGTGCTGGTCCAGTACGTGGTCGCCTCGGTGCTGTCCGCCGTGGTGGTCCGGGCGGCGGCGCTCGGGCGGCCGATGACGGCGGGCCAGTCCTGGAAGGAGTCCAAGCCGCACCTGCTGCGGGCGGCCGGCGCGCTGGGGCTGCTGTTCCTGCCGATGATGCTGGTGGCGGTGGGCCCGCTGCTGCTGGTCCTGCTGCTCGACGACTCCCCGGGCACCCTGGTGGTGACCGAACTCCTGTGGTGGACGGTCATCCTCGGCGGCACCTACGTCACGGTGCGGCTGGCGCTGCAGATCCCGGTGCTGGTGCTGGAGGAGAGCACCCCGGTGGCGGCGCTCCGCCGGGCCTGGCAGCTCAACGACGGCAACTGGTGGCGCAGCCTGGGCCTGCCGCTGCTGGTCTCGCTGGTCGGCCGGATCGCGGTCAACCTGGTGACCTACCCCGTGCTGATGGTCGGCATGGCCGTGGTGTTCAGCGCCGTCGACACCAACGGCTCGCCCTCCGACAGCACCGGCGCGATCACCGTGGCCCTGATCGGCATCGGCCTGCTGACGCTGATCTCCGCGGTGGCGACCACGCCGCTCGGCATGATCGCCAACGGCATCCTCTACATCGACCGCCGGATTCGCAACGAGCGCCTGGACGTCGCGCTGGCCGAGGCCGCGGGCATCCGGCTCGCCGAGTCCGCCGGCTACCCGGCCTACCAGCCGCCCACCGCCCCGGCCCCGGCCCCGGCTCCGGAAGCCCCGCCGGCCCCGGCTCCGGCCCCCGCGGCCGAGCCCACCGTGCCGCCGCAGGCCCCTGCGGCGGACGCCCCGGCCAAGCCCGCGGAGGAGGGTTCGGGGTCGAACTGACCTTGTGTCGGTTGCGGTTCGATCACGGCCTGTCCGATTGCTGAGGAATACGGCTATTGGGCACCGGAATCGTGTTGTTGACGGTCTTACAGGGCTCACATAATTCGTTCACCGCACGTGGAAATCGGTGTCCGGACCGGCCGGGGGGACGGCCGGCACCGCCGTGCGGTCTGCCATGTGAGCCCTGGGGGGAGACCCTTGTCCGTTCCCGAAAAGCCGCCGCTGCCCGAGCAGTCCCCACTGCCCGAGCAGCCTCCGGCCCCCGAGCAGTCGCCGGACGTCGAGCCGCCGAACGCCGAAGCGCCGCCTGCTGACCAGCCGCCCGCCGGGGCGCGGAAGCTGCCCCGGGCCGCCGGGGTCGCGCTCGCGGTGGCCGGACTGCTCGCGGTGACCGCGACCAGCGCGGCCGTCACCGTCGCCGTCGGCAAGCCCGACCACGCCGGACGCACCGTCGCGGCCCCCGCGGCGACGGCCTCGACCGCCCCGAGCGCGTCGCCCGGCCCGAGCGGGAGCCCGACCCCGACGCCGGTCCCGAACGCGGTGACGCCCGTCCCGCGCCCGGCCAGCACCCTGCAGGGCAGCGTCTCGGGGGACCGGCACAGCGGCGACCTGCGCTACTTCCTGCTGCCGGTGCCGGACATCGCCGACCCGTACGGTTCGCCGGACGGCGCGATGCTGTCGGTCGAGGAGATGCAGAAGGCGTACGGCGACGACGTCGACATCAAGGGCATCCTCGACTCCTGGGGCTTCAAGGACGCGGCGACCCGCACCTACCGCACCCGCGACGGGAAGATGGAGGTGGACGTCGAGCTGCGCCGGTTCAACCGGGCGGACGACGCGCGCGGCTTCGGCAAGGCCACCACGTACAAGCTGGAGCCCTTCGACGTCGACGGGGTGCCGGGCGCCCGGGGCTACATCGACAAGCCCGAGCAGCAGGCCTTCACCGGGCGGCTGCACGGCATCGGCGTGGTCGGCGACGTGGTGTACGAGGTCCACGTCCGGGTCCAGGGCGACCCCGACAAGGCGCTGCTCGCCGACGCGATGAAGCGTCAGCGCGACCGCCTCGCCAACGGCTGAGCGCCGTCCCGAACCCTTCTTCCAGGAGCACCAGTTGAGCACCGAACCGACGGGCGCCGCGGAGCCCGGGACGGCCGCCGCCGGTCCGTCCGAACCGCCCGCCCCCACCCGGTCGCCCGAGCCGGCCAGCGAGTCGTCCCCGGAGCCGACCATCGAGTCGTCCGAGTCGTCCGAGTCGCCCGAGTCCTCCGAGGTGATCGGTTCGGCGGCCGAACCAGCGCCGCGCAAGCGGAAGTTGGGCGTCGGCGCGCTGTTCCTGACGGCCGTGCTGGCCGGTCCGGCGCTCGGGGTCGGGGTCGGCTACGGCGTCCAGGCGTCCCGCCCGGAGACCCCGCTGCCGAAGATCACCGCCACCCCGCTGGCCTACCCGGCCGCCCGGGTCGACCCGGCGGCGCTGGCCGCGGCCGCCCCGAAGCCGCTGAACATCGACGGCGACCTGCGCGAGCTGCTGGTGAAGAAGCCCGACGGCGCGCAGGACACCAAGGAGTTCGGCACGGACGGCTGGATGGACGCCGCGGACATCGCGGAGACCTTCGGCGACACCAAGGGCGTGTTCCAGCAACTGCTGACCAACGGCTTCCGCCGGGCCGCCGTGGTCGCCTGGGAGGCCGACGACGCGCAGTACCGGGTCGAGCTGCTCCAGTACCTGCCGGAGAACACCAGCGAGGTGATCAGCCAGCTGAACATCATCACCACGCACGCGGACATCTCCAGGATCCCGGGCAACGAGGACGGCCTGGTCGTGGTCCGCAAGGACGCGCTGCACTACGCCAAGAGCACCGAGCAGTACTACTACGGCGAGGCGGTGGCCCGGAAGGGCACCGTGCTGATGCACGTCCAGGTCTACGGCAAGAACCCCGTCGACCCGGCCAAGCTGGGGGACCTCGCCAAGCGCCAGTGGGAGCGGATCGCATGACCGACATCGAATCCCCCGAGCCCGCCGCCGAGGTGACGGAACCTCGGGTGACGCCGACCGAGGCACCGATCGAGGCACCGGCCGAGGTGCCGGTCGAGGCGTCGGCCGAGGCCCCGGCGCCGGTCCGCACCGGCCCGCGCCGCACCGCGCTGAAGGCCGCCGCCGCGGTGGTCGCCGCGGCGCTGGTCGGCGTCGGCATCGGCGAGGTGATCCTCCGGACGAACTACCGGGACGACGCGCCGGTCGCGGCCGCCCCGGCCCCGGCCCCGTCGTCGAGCACGCCCGCGCCGTGGGGCGCGAAGTCCAACGGCAGCCACTTCGGCAGCCTGCGCGACCTGCTGCTGCCGATCCCGGCGGGGTACCGGGCCGGGCCGGACTACCAGTCCCTCGGCAACGACAGCGAACTCCGCGGCGAGGCGCTGGACAAGGCGCAGAAGGACATGCTGGCCGAGGTGCCGGAGAAGTACCGGAAGAACACCGAGGACCTGCTCTCCTCCATGCGCCTCCAGGGCATCGGCACCCGCACCCTGGTGACCGGCGACAACCGGATCTCCGTCGCGCTGTCGCTGCGCCAGTTCAACCAGCAGTGGGTGGCGGCGCAGAGCACCGCGTACGGCGCCTGGTACACCGACAACGAGCTGTACCGGCAGGGCCCCGGCGTCGCGGGCCACCCGGACGCGCACTGCGCGCTGCCCGCGCTGAAGGCCGGCGACCAGCTGGACTTCGTGCAGTGCTACTCCGCGATCGGCGACCTGCTGGTGGAGATGGAAGTCTCCGGCGTCGCCCCCCTCGACCAGAACAAGGTCGTCGACCTGTTCCGTCAGCAACTCGACCGACTGGCCATTCCGGGAGCCTCCGTATGAGCAGCGACAGCGCCACCACCCCGGGCGCCGAGCCCACCGCGGGGGCCGCCGCGCCCGCCGTGCCCGCACCCGCTGCCCCCGCCGCCCCGGCCGCGCCCGCGGACCCGTTCGCCCCGGCCGCGGACCCGTTCGCGCCGGGTGCGTACGGCCCGCCGCCCGCGCCCCCGCGCACGCCCGCCGAGCGCAAGCGGCTCCTGCAGGTCGGCGCCGCCGTCCTGCTGGCGGTGGTGACCGGTGCGGCCACCGCCGTCGCGGTGACCCTGCCCGAGCGCACCGACCTGCCGGGCCTGGCCACGCCGAACGACGGCCGGTACGCCTTCCCGGCGTTGACGCTGCCGCCGCTGCCGGCGGGCGCCTCGGCCCCGGCGCAGTCCCCGGTCCGCACGCACGCCGCGGACCTGCGGGCCCTGCTGCTGCCGCTGCCCGAGGGCGCGACCGCGACCGGCCCGGCGAGCCCGACCTCGGCCCCGTCCCCGTCCGCCACCGCCTCCGCCGCCGCCTCGTCGAGCCCGTCCGCCGCGCCCTCGGCGTCCTCGGCGTCCTCGGCCCCGGCGGCCGCGCTGCCGCCGGTGACGGGCCGCTGGGTTCCGTGCGACCAGGACGCGATGCTGGCCAAGGACGGCACCTACAGCCTGCGGCTGACCACGGCCGCCTGCCGGGCCGCCGCCGCCCAGGGCTGGACCGCGAAGGACGGCACCCGCACCGAGCTGCGGCTGTTCAGGTTCGGCTCGCAGTACGACGCCTCGGACTTCTACTCGCGGGCGACCCTGATGGGCTCGACCAAGGACATCGACGGCAGCAAGCCCAGCACCAACGGCGAGTACCCGATCGCGTCCGGGCAGGTGGAGGTCCGCAACGCCACCGCGCTGGCCGGCGACGTGCCGACCGGCCGGTTCGCCTGGCTGCAGTCCGGCGACGTGGTCGCGCTGGTCCAGCTGACCGACCCGAAGGGCGTCCCGGTGCAGGCGTTCCGCCAGGTGGTCGCGCTCCAGAGCGAACTGCTGTCCTGACGCCGCGTCAGGAATCCCGCGCACCCGGCCCGCCGCCCCCACCGAACCCCTAGGGGGCGGGCCGGGAAGGTCATCCCGTGGACGGAGGGAGCCCGGTCCTCCCAGCGCATTCCGCGCCTCCGCGCCCAGGGCTAGGTTGATGCCGTGTCCACAGTCATCCAGACGGACGGCCTCACCAAGAGGTTCCCCCGGGTCACCGCGCTCGACCGGCTCACCGTGGAGGTGCAGCCCGGCGTGGTCGGCCTGGTCGGGGCGAACGGTGCGGGCAAGTCCACCCTCATCAAGATCCTCCTCGGGTTGTCCCCGGCCACCGAGGGCACCGGCCAGGTGCTCGGCCTGGACATCGCCACCCAGGGCCCGGCGATCCGCGAACGCGTCGGCTACATGCCGGAGCACGACTGCCTGCCGCCCGACGTGTCCGCCACCGAGTTCGTGGTGCACATGGCCCGGATGTCCGGCCTGCCGGCCTCCGCGGCCCGCGAGCGCACCGCCGACACGCTCCGCCACGTCGGCCTGTACGAGGAGCGCTACCGCCCGATGGGCGGCTACTCCACCGGCATGAAGCAGCGCGTCAAGCTCGCCCAGGCCCTCGTCCACGACCCGCAGCTGGTCCTGCTGGACGAGCCGACCAACGGCCTCGACCCGGTCGGCCGGGACGAGATGCTCGGCCTGATCCGCCGCGTCCACTCCGACTTCGGCATCTCGGTGCTGGTCACCACCCACCTGCTGGGCGAGCTGGAGCGGACGTGCGACCACCTGGTGGTCATCGACGGCGGCAAGCTGCTGCGCTCCTCCTCCACCGCCTCCTTCACCGAGGCCACCCAGCTGCTCGCCGTCGAGGTCACCGACCACCCCACCGACCGCTCCTTCGACGCGGACGCCGTGCTGCGCGAGCGGCTCACCGCCGCCGGCCTGTCGGTGCGCGCCGACGGCAGCCGGGTCCTGCTGGTCGAACTCGCCGGCGACGACACCTACGACACCGTCCGCGACACCGTGGACGACCTCGGCCTCGGCCTGATCCGGCTGGAGCAGCGCCGCCACCGGGTCGCCGAGATCTTCAGCACCCCGTCCGAGGACCAGCAGGCCGCAGCCGTGGCGGCAGGAGGCGAGCAGGCATGACCACCCGCCCCGACGCCCACACCGGCGTCATCCACGACATCGGCTACCGCCCCTACACCGGGCCCCGGTTGGGCCGCCGCTACGCCACCCGGTCGCTCTACGTGCAGAGCCTGCGGGCCGCCTACGGCCTCGGCCGCTCCGGCAAGTCCAAGGTGCTGCCGTTCCTGCTGCTCGGCGCGATGACGGCGCCCGCCCTGGTGATGCTCGCCATCGCGGTGTTCGCCAACCTGACGAAGATGCCGCTCGACTACGCCGACTACGTCGTCAGCTTCGGCGTCCTGCCGCAGATCTTCCTGGCCGCCCAGGCCCCCGTGCTGATGTCCCGGGACCTGCGGCACCACGTCGTCCCGCTGTACTTCTCCCGGCCCGCCACCCGCGGCGACTACGTGGCCGCCAAGTTCGCCGCCCTGTTCAGCGCCCTGCTGATCATCCTGGTGCTGCCGCTGGTGGTGCTGTTCGCCGGCTCCCAGCTCGCCAAGTTCCCGCTCGGCGACAACCTCACCCACCTGTCGTACGGTCTGCTGTCGGCGCTGCTCCACGCGCTGCTGTACGCCGCCCTCGGCATGCTGATCGCCGCCCTGACGCCGCGCCGCGGCTTCGGCGTCGCCGCGATCATGGGCACCCTGATGATCACCGCGGTGCTCGCGGTGGTCTCGTACAACCTGGTCGGCGGCTTCCGGCCGGTCCCGCCGCAGTCCGCGGGCTGGGCCTTCCTGCTCTCGCCCGCCCAGACCGTCGCCGCGCTGATCAACCAGCTCTTCGACCTCGGCTCCCCGGACGCCCCGCACGCCCCCGGCGGTTTCGGCGCCCTGGTCTTCGCCGCCGCGGTCGTCGCCGTCACGGCCGCCTGCTACGCGCTGACGCTGCGCCGCTACCGGAACGTCTGAGAGGGCAGCCATGGCCGTCATCACCATCGACAAGGTCTCCCGCTGGTTCGGGAACGTGGTCGCCGTCAACGACGTCACGATGACCATCGGACCGGGCATCACCGGTCTGCTCGGCCCCAACGGCGCCGGCAAGTCCACCCTCATCCACATGATGAGCGGCTTCCTCGCCCCGTCCTCCGGGGCGGTCCAGCTCGACGGCGCCCCGATCTGGCGCAACCAGGAGGTGTACCGGCAGATCGGCCTGGTCCCCGAGAAGGAGTCGATGTACGACTACCTGACGGGCTGGGAGTTCGTCCTCGCCAACGCCGAACTGCACGGCCTGGCCGACCCGGCGGGCGCCGCCAAGCGCGCCCTCGCCCTGGTCGAGATGGAGTACGCCCAGGACCGGCAGACCGGCACCTACTCCAAGGGCATGAAGCAGCGCGTCAAGATGGCCTCCGCGCTGGTCCACGACCCCGCCGTGCTGCTCCTCGACGAGCCCTTCAACGGCATGGACCCGCGCCAGCGCCTCCACCTCATGGAACTGCTGCGCCGGTTCGGCGCCGACGGCCGCACCGTGCTGTTCTCCTCGCACATCCTGGAGGAGGTCGAGCAGCTCGCCCGCCACATCGAGGTGGTGGTGGCCGGCCGGCACGCCGCCTCCGGCGACTTCCGCGAGATCCGCCGCCTGATGACCGACCGCCCGCACCAGTACCTGGTGCGCTCCAGCGACAACCGGCGGCTCGCCGCGGCACTGATCGCGGACGGCTCCACCGCGGGCATCGAGGTCGACACCCGCGAGGACGCGCTGCGCGTCGAGGCGATCCACTTCCAGGGCTTCACCACCCTGCTGCCGAAGGTCGCCCGCGAGGCCGGCATCCGCCTCTACACCGTCTCCCCGGCCGACGAGTCGCTGGAAAGCGTCTTCTCGTACCTGGTCTCGTCCTGAAGGGCCGCACCCGATGAACACCACCGTCGCCAGGCTCACCGCGCGCGGCCTGTTCGGCCGCCGACGGGTCCTGATCCTGCTCGCCGTCCCGATCATCCTGCTGGCGATCTCCGTGATCGCCCGCAACACCGACCTCGACAAGCTCGACCTCGCGCACACCATCCTCGGCAAGCTCGCCCTGGGCACCCTCGTCCCGCTCACCGGCCTGATCGTCGGCACCGGCGTCATCGCCACCGAGATCGAGGACGGCTCCATCGTCTACCTGCTGGCCAAGCCGCTGCCGCGCTGGCAGATCGTCACCACCAAGCTGGCGGTCGCGATCGGCTCCACCTGGCTGCTCGCCTCCGTCCCGACGTACATCGCCGGGCTGCTGATCTACGGCACCGAGGGCGACGTCGCGCTCGGCTACGCCGTCGGCACCCTGGTCGCCGGGGCCGCGTACAGCGCGCTGTTCCTGCTGCTCGGCGTGGTCACCCGGCACGCGGTGATCGCCGGCCTCGCCTACGCGCTGATCTGGGAGAGCCTGATCGGCAACTTCGTCGAGGGCGCCCGCACCCTGTCGATCCAGCAGTGGGGCCTCGCGGTGACCGACGCGGTCGCCGCCGACGGCACCGTCATCCCCGCGGTGGCGCTGTCCACCGCGGTCTGGCTGCTGGCGATCGTCGCGGCCGGCGCCACCGCCCTCGCCTCGGTCAAGCTCGCCGGGCTCACCCTCAGCGGCGAGGAGTGACGGCGGCCGCGACAGCGGAACGGCGGGGACGGCTTCGGCCGTCCCCGCCGTCCTGTTCCTCGCCGCACCTCCGCCGCCCGGCGTGCCCGGTGCTCCGCGCACCTCCGCCGTTCGGCGTTCCGTGCTCCGGCGCCGCTCCCTCAGACCGTCCGGTCGCGGCCCGCGCCCCAGCCGGCCGCCGCCGCCAGCACGGCCAGCACCAGCATCACCAGCAGCGTGGTGTTCCAGCCGCCCGTCACCTGGTGCAGCGTGCCCGCGCCCACCGGACCGGCCGCCGCCACCAGGTAGCCCACCGCCTGGCTCATCCCGCCCAGCCGGGCCGCGCCCAGCACGCTGTCGGTGCGCAGCACGATGAACGCCAGGCCCAGGCCCAGCGAGCCGCCCTGCGCCAGGCCGAGCACCGCCGCCGAGAACCAGGCCCCGGACACCGGCGCCAGCAGCAGCCAGGCGATCCCGGCCGCGTTCAGCAGCGCCATCCCCGCCGCCAGGCCGCGCTGCCGGGTCATCCGGCCCGCCGCCAGCGGCACCAGGAACGCGCCGGCCACCTGCACCAGGTTGCTGAACGCGAACACCAGGCCCGCCTCGCCGCGCGGCATCCCGTGGTCCGCGAGGATCTGCGGCATCCACGCCACCAGGGTGTACACCAGCAGCGAGGAGACGCCCATGAACGCGCTGATCTGCCAGGCCAGCCCGGACTTCCACGGGCTCGCCCCCGGGGCCTGCGGCAGGGCCGGGGCCGCCGCGACGGTCCGCACCGGCGCGACCCGCTCCTGACGGGCCTTCAGCACCTGCGGCAGCCAGGCCACCGCCGCCACCAGCGCCAGCAGCGACCAGGCGCCCAGCGAGGCCTGCCAGCCGCCGCCCAGCGCGTGCTCCAGCGGCACCGACAGGCCCGCCGCCAGGGTCGCGCCCACCAGCATGGTGGTCGAGTAGACACCCGTCATCGCCGCCGCCCGGTGCGGGAACTCCCGCTTCACCAGGCCCGGCATCGACACGTTCAGCACCGCGATCGCCACGCCGATCACCACGCAGCCCGCGTACAGCGCCAGCACCGAGGGCAGCACCCGCAGCAGCACGCCCGCGCCCAGCAGCAGCACCGCGCCCAGCACCACCCGCTCGGCGCCGAACCGCCGGGTCAGCCGGGGCGTCAGCGGCGCGCCCACGCCCTGGAACAGCACCGGCACCGTGGTGATCAGACCGGCCGCCGCGGCGGACAGGCCGAAGCTGCGCTGGATCTCCGCCACCATCGGCGACACCGCGGCCAGGCAGGCCCGCATGTTCAGCGCCACCAGCACGATGCCGACCAGCAGCACGGCGGGATGCGCGAACCGGGCGGCGGTTCGGGTACCGACCTTTCGGTCGAGGGTGGGACGGGCGGCGCGGACGACCGAGGACATGGCAGAACTGGCTCTCTGTGCTGAGGAGTGGGTGAAGGAGTACGGGCGCCGGCGGGCCGTTACTTGCGCGCGGCGATCTCGGCGAGCAGTTGCTCCACGGCCGCCGTCGGCTCCGCCAGCAGGGCCCGGCAGGCCGCCTCGGCCCGCTCCGGGTCGCGGCTCTCGATCGCGTCGACCAGCGCGGCGTGGGTGGCGATCACCACCTCCGGCATCTCCTGGTCGCCGAACGCCGTCCGCATCGACTCCCGCACCGAGGCCCCGAAGTACCGGTACACCTCGGTCAGCGCCGGATTGTGCGCGGCCTCCACCACGGCGGTGTGGAACTCCAGGTCGTGCTCGACGGTCGCCTCCCGGCCCGTCCGCTCCGGGTGCGCGGCCATCACCTCGGCCTCCCGGGCCAGCGCGGCCCGCATCCGGGCCAGGTCCTCGGGGGTGTGCCGCTCGGCGGCCAGCCGGGCCGCCTCGGTCTCCAGCGCGGCCCGCACCTCCAGCACGTCCCGCACCCCCGAACGCTGCACCCCGCGCAGCACCGCCGCCGGGTCGCTGGTCGAGCGGACGAACGTCCCCTCCCCCTGCCGGGAGACCAGCATCCCCGCGTGCACCAGCACCCGGATCGCCTCCCGCACCGTGTTGCGCCCCACCCGCAGTCGCTCCGCCAGCTCGTGCTCGGTCGGAATCCGCGCCCCCACCGGCCACGCCCCGCCCGCCAACTGCTCCCGCAACTGCTCGATCGCCTCGTCCACCAGCGAACGCCGCCCGGCTGCCTGCAACCCCTCCACGCCGAGCCCCTTCCACCGCGCCCACCGATCCGACCCGAGTCATCCTACAACCAGTTGCCCGGTCGTCCTACAACTGGAAGTCGGGAGCGGTGAGGCTCACACGCCGAATCGGGAACCGGCCATCCGCATACGGCGTTCCAGTGCTCGGAGTGGTGCCCCGGGCAGTGACTCGGACATGATCCCTTTATATGCTCCGCTCTCCGGCTTCATCCGTCCGCCCAGCAGACGGAGCGGTGGCAGAGGCGCCCGAGGGCCGCCTCCGGTGAAGGGTGCAGGAATGACAGGCCAGAGGGCGGGGGCGTCGGACTCGGACGCCGGCTGGTGGGAGAACCTCCCTCCGCAGGGCGGCGGCTACGAGCAGGACGCCCCCTACCGGGACGACGCGGCGCCCGGCATCCCGCGCCGCCGCTCCGGCGCCCACGACGCCACGACGCCCCGCCGGGCGGCCACCTCGGCCGCCACCCCGGTCCGCAACGGCGGCCGCGCCGAGGCCCGCCGGGCCGGCCAGGGCCGCCCGGGCGCCCCCGCGGAGACCGAGTCCGCCGAGCAGCCCCCCGGCGGCGGCCGGGCCGCCCGCCGGGCCGCCCAGGGCCGCCGCAAGCCCCGTCGCACCAAGCGGATTGTCATCTGGACGCTGGTCGGCACCAGCCTCGCCGTCCTCGGCACCGGCGGCTACTTCTACTGGCGGCTGAACGCCAACATCGACTCCTTCGACGGGGACGGCGTCAGCGCGGACCGCCCGGCGGCCGCCGAGGCCGACGCCGCCGGCCGCCGCCCGATGAACATCCTGCTGATCGGCTCCGACTCGCGCGAGGGCGCCAACAAGGACCTCGGCGGCGGCGACGAGGGCGGCGCCCGCTCCGACACCACGATCCTGTTGCACGTCTACGCCGACCACAAGAACGCCGTCGGCGTCTCGTTCCCCCGCGACGCACTGGTCAACATCCCCAAGTGCATGCTGCCGAACAAGAGTTGGACCAAGCCGCAGACCAACGTCATGTTCAACAGCGCCTTCTCGGTCGGCAACAGCGAGAAGGGCAACCCCGCCTGCACCCAGAACACCGTCGAGGCGATGACCAACCTGCGGGTCGACCACACCATCGTGGTCAACTTCCAGGGCCTGTCCTCGATGACCGAGGCCGTCGGCGGCGTCGAGGTCTGCCTGCCCAACGCGATCTACGAGCGCGACCTCAACCCCAAGCTCCCCCGCAAGGGCAAGGAGATCTACCCCAAGGGCCTGCAGAACGTGAAGGGCCAGTCCGCGCTGGACTACGTCCGGCTGCGGCACGGCATCGGCGACGGCTCCGACGTCGGCCGGATGCAGCGCCAGCAGGCGTTCCTGTCCTCCCTGATCAAACAGGTCAAGGCCAAGGGCATGAACCCCACCACGCTGCTGCCGCTCGCCGACGCCGCCACCAAGTCGCTCACCGTCGACCCCGACCTGGCCGGCGTCGACAAACTGCTCGACCTGGCGATGTCCCTCAAGGACATCGACCTGCACAACATCAAGTTCCTCACCACCCCCTGGCACTACCAGGGCGACCGGATCGGCCTCAACCACCCCGAGGTCGACCAGCTCTGGGCCTCCCTCAAGGCCGACCGCACCCTCGACGGCAAGGACGCCAGCGGCGCCGCCGCCAGCCCCGCCGCCACCCCGGAGGCCCCGGCCGCCAGCGCCCCCGCCGCACCGGCCGCCAACGGCGCCGGCATCAAGGTCGGCGTCTACAACGGCACCCCCACCGGCGGGCTCGGCACCAAGGCCGCCACCACCCTCAAGGGCGCCAACTTCACCGTCACCACCGTCGGCAACGCCCCCAGCCAGAACCACGCCACCACGGTGGTCCAGTACGGCTCCGGCCAGAAGGCCAACGCGCAGGCCGTCGCCGCGCTCTTCCCCGGCGCCACCGTCGAGGCGGGCACCGCCGCCGGCATCTCGCTGATCCTCGGCAAGGACTACGCCGCCACCGCCGGCACCCCCGCCACCGGCGGCGCCACCGACCCGGGCCCCGTCCCCAGCAAGGTCGCCGAGGACGCCCGCTCCGCCGACGACGACCCCTGCTCCAAGCTCAGCTACGGCGCCGACGGCTGACCGGGCCGCCCGGCCCCGCACGACGGCGGCGGGGGCGCCCCCACCGCTGGGAGCGCCCCCGCCGTCCGGGTACCCGGCCCGTGCTCAGCCCAGGCCGAAGACCCGCTCCAGGACGACCGCGACGCCGTCCTCGTCGTGACTCGCCGTCACCTCGTCGGCGACCGCGAGCAGGTGCTCGTGCGCGTTGCCCATCGCGACGCCGTGGCCGGCCCAGCGGAACATCGGGATGTCGTTGGGCATGTCGCCGAAGGCGATCGTCCCGGCCGCGGTGGCGCCCAGCCGGCGGGCCGCGATGGACAGGCCGGTGGCCTTGGTCAGGCCGAGCGGCAGCAGTTCGACGATGCCCGGGCCCGCCATCACCACGCCGACCAGCTGACCGGCCACCGCCTCGGCGGTCTCGGCGAGCCGGTCGTCCGTCAGCTCCGGGTGCTGGATGTACAGCTTGCCGACGGGGGCGGCCAGCAGTTCCTCCGGGGCGGCCGCGCGCAGCGGCAGGCCGGCGCCCGTGGTGTGCAGCGCGTAGCCGGGCCCGGCCAGCACCTCGCCGTCCAGGCCGTCCCGGTTGGCGGCCACCGCGAGCGGCCCGGTCTCGGCCTCGATCTTGGCCAGCGCGAGCGCGGCGAGCTGCCGGTCCAGGGTGACCGAGGTCAGCAGCTTGTGCGCGCCCGCGTCGTAGACCTGGGCGCCCTGCCCGCAGACCGCGATCCCGGTGTAGCCGATCCGGTCGAGCACCGGCCGGGTCCAGCCCGCGGACCGGCCGGTGACGATGATGTGCTGCGCCCCGCGCGCGGTGACCGCGGCCAGGGCGTCGAGCGTCCGGGTGGAGACGGTGTCGGCGCTGGTGAGCAGCGTCCCGTCCAGGTCGGTGGCGACCAGCCGGTAGGGCAGGGCGTCGGTGCTCATGCGCGGAAGTGCTCCAAGTCGGCGGGAGGGGAGGTCACTCGGTGACGGGCTCCAGGACGGCCTTCCCGCCCAGGAAGGGCCGCAGGGCCTCGGGGAGGACCACCGAGCCGTCGGCCCGCTGGTGGTTCTCCAGCAGCGCGACGATGACCCGGGGAACGGCGACCAGGGTGCCGTTGAGGGTGGCGAGCGGGCGGACGCCGTCCGCCTCGCGCATCCGGATGGAGAGCCGGCGGGCCTGGTACTCGGTGGTGTTGGAGGTGGAGGTCACCTCGCGGTACTTGCCCTGGGTGGGCACCCAGGCCTCGATGTCGAACTTGCGGGCGGCGGACGCCCCGAGGTCGCCGGAGGCGACGTCGATCACCCGGTAGGGGAGTTCGAGGGCGTTCAGGAAGTCCTTCTCCCACTGGAGCAGCCGGCGGTGCTCGGCCTCGGCGTCCTCCGGGGTGGTGAAGACGAACATCTCCACCTTCTCGAACTGGTGCACCCGGATGATGCCGCGGGTGTCCTTGCCGTAGGTGCCGGCCTCGCGGCGGAAGCAGGAGGAGAAGCCGGCGTACCGCAGCGGCAGCCGCTCGGCGTCCAGGATCTCGTCCATGTGGTAGGCGGCGAGCGGGACTTCGCTGGTACCGACCAGGTACCGGTCGTCGTCCTCCAGGTAGTACACGTTCTCGGCGGCCTGGCCGAGGAAGCCGGTGCCGTCCATCGCGGCGGGGCGGACCAGCGCCGGGGTGATCATCGGGGTGAAGCCGGCCGCGGTGGCCTGCGCCATCGCCATGTTGACCAGGGCGAGTTCGAGCAGTGCGCCGGGCCCGGTCAGGTAGTAGGAGCGGGCCCCGGCCACCTTGGCGCCGCGCTCGGTGTCGATCGCGCCGAGCAGCCGGCCCAGCTCGACGTGGTCGCGGGGCTCGAAGCCCTCGGCGGCGAAGTCGCGCGGGGTGCCGATCTCCTCCAGCGTGACGAAGTCCTCCTCGCCGCCGACGGGGGCGGCCGGGTCGATCAGGTTGGCGAGCGCGCGCTGCAGCCGCTCGGCCTCCTCCTTCGCCTCGCCCTGCGCGGCGTCGGCGGCCTTCACCTCGGCGGCCAGCTCCTTGGTGCGGGCCAGCAGCGCGGCCTTCTCCTCGCCCTTGGCGGCGGCCACCAGCCTGCCGAGCTGCTTCTGCTCGCTGCGGAGCTCGTCGAAGCGGGTTCCGGCCGCGCGGCGGCGTTCGTCGGCGGAGAGCAGGGCGTCGACCAGGTCGACGTCCTCACCACGGGAGCGCTGCGAGGCACGCACTCGGTCGGGGTCGTCACGGAGCAGGCGAAGGTCGATCACGGGCTCCAGCCTACCGGTGGCGGGGTGCCGCTCCGGGCCCCCGACGGGCCCGCCGGGGGCCCGGAACCGGCCACTGCCGCGGGCTGCCCCGGATTGGGGAGGTGTGTCACTTTCTGTCCGTATTTCTGGCATCCTGTGCCGGGCCCGGGGCGGCGGGGCCGGGGGAAAGCCGCCGGAGCCTGGGGATAACCCGCCCCGTCCTGTGGATAACCCCGGTGGACAACCCGTCCGGGAGGCGGTTTTCCACAGGTTCGCGGCAAAGCCTGTGGACAGGGGAAAACCCAAGGCGCATCGGCCGTCGAACCGGCAATTCCGGGTTTCAAACCTCGATACGGCCTCACGAGTGAGGGAATTGGCTCGCTCGGACAGGTGATTTGTCGGACCGAGGGTGACTCTGGTGCGATTAGTCCGCCCTATGCCCCTAGCTGATGATCTGACCGGGACTGGGGATGTCTTTACCGTTTTGTCGACTCGGGCCGCGCCCTGTGGATAACCGGACCCGATCTGGGGACAACCGGCCCTGTGGACGCCGCGCCTCCCCCTGTGGATGAACCGGACGGGCCGCGACCGCCCGCCCAGGCCCCCGGTGAACGCCCGTCGGCCGGGCAGGTGACGGCCCGGCGTGTCGGACATGAACGGGGCGGGACCGGGCCCGGCCCCGCCCCGGCTCGAATCGCCCTCTTGCGACGAACGGCGCCGAAGTGCTCAACGCCCGGAGTGCCTCAACACCCGGAGTGCGGAGTACAGGGCCTTCCGAGCGCAGGGCCTCAGAGTTCTCCGCGGCCGTCCAGGCAGCGCGACAGCCAGTCCGCGGCGTTCGCGAAATCCAGGTCCGAAGTGCCCTGCCGGACCGGGAAAGCCGGACCCCGGTCGGCCCGCGGATAGGAGCCCAGGAAACGCACCTGCGGGCAGATCCGCCGCAGGCCCATCAGCGCCTCGCCGACCCGCCGCTCGCTCAGGTGCCCCTCGCAGTCGATCAGGAAGCAGTAGTTCCCCATGCCCTCGCCGGTCGGCCGCGACTCGATCCGCATCAGGTTGATGCCGCGCACCGCGAACTCCTGCAGCAGCTCCAGCAGCGCGCCCGGGTGGTCGTCCGGCAGCCACACCACCATCGAGGTCTTGTCCCAGCCGGTCGCCGAGGAGACCCGCCCCGGCCGGCCCGCCAGCACGAACCGGGTGGTCGGCGCCGCCGCGTCGTGGATCTCGTCGGACAGCACCTCCAGCCCGTACAGCTCGGCGGCGAACGCCCCCGCCACCGCCGCGTCGTAGCGGCCGTCCTGCACCAGCCGGGCGCCCTCCGCGTTGGACGCCGCCGACTCCCACTGCGCGTCCGGCAGGTTCGCCGCCAGCCAGTGCCGCACCTGCGGCTGCGCCACCGGGTGTCCCGTCACCGTCTTCACCTCGGACAGCACGGTGCCCGGGCGGACCAGCACCGCGAACGAGATCGGCAGCAGCACCTCGCGGTAGATCATCAGCGGGCTGCCGTTGACCAGCTCGTCGCTGGTGGTGGTGACCGCGCCGTCCACCGAGTTCTCGATCGCCACCATCGCACCCGCGGCCTCGCCGGCCCGCACCGCGTCCAGCGCCGCCGACACCGAGGCCACCGGGGTCAGCTCCCGGGTCGCCGCCTCCGGCAGGGTGCGCAGCGCCGCCTCCGTGAAGGTGCCCGCGGGCCCGAGGTAGGTGTAACGGGTCGCCGACATGACCGCCTCCGAACGAACAACCGACAGCGAGAACGCACGCCGGGCGGTGCCCCGCCCGACCACGTCACCATAGCCACTTCCGCCGCCCCGCCGGGCGCCGTCCCGCTCTGCGGGCATTTGACGCACCGCCTGTGGTACGGGCCCTCAGCCCTCCAGCAGCGGCTGCCCCACGTACCCGCCCTCGGGCGCCCCCGGCGGCACCGCGAACAGCGCGGACGCCTCGTGCCGCAGGTACCGGGAGAGGCCGTCGCCGCGGGCCAGCCGCTGCTGGACGGGCACGAAGCCGCGCGCCGGGTCGGCCTGGAACGCCGCGAACAGCAGCCCCGCGTCGGGGGAGCCGTCCGGCAGCAGCCCGTCCTGGAAGGAGAAGCCGCGGCGCAGCATCGCCGCCCCGCCGTTGGAGTCCGGCGCGGCCAACCGGACGTGCGCGTCCGGGCCGATCGCCAGGGTGCCGTCGGCCCGGGTCGCGGCCAGGTCGACGGGGGTGCGCTCGGTCGCGTCCGGGCCGCCGGAGAGCGGGGCGCCGTCGCTCTTGCGCCGCCCGATCACCCGTTCCTGACGGTCCGTCGGCAGGGTGTCCCAGCCCTCCAGCAGCATCCTGATCCGGCGCAGCACCGCGTAGCTGCCGCCCGCCATCCAGTCCGGGCCGGTGGCGAACACCCTGGCCGCGAAGTCCGGGTCGGCGGGGCGCGGGTTGTTGGTGCCGTCGACCTGGCCCATCAGGTTGCGGCCGGTCGCCGGGCGCGCCGTCGCGCCCGGGGTGCGGGCGAAGCCCGACATCTGCCAGCGCGGCGCGGCCAGCCCGGTGGCGAGCCGGGCCAGCACTCGCAGCGCGTGCACCGCGACCAGGGCGTCGTCGGCGCCGATCTGCACCCACAGGTCGCCGTCCGAACGGGCCGGGTCGAGGACGTCGCCGGGGAAGGCGGGCAGCGCGGCCAGCGCCTCCGGGCGCCGGTCCGCCAGCCCGGCCTTGGCGAACAGCGAGGCGCCGAAGCCGAAGGTGACGGTCAGCGAGCTGGGCCCGGCGTCCAGCGCGATCTGGTTCTCGCCCTCGGCCGCGGGCTCCCCGGCGGCCATCCGGGCGGCCGCCGCGGACCAGCCGCGCAGCAGGGTGACCAGCCCCGGCCGGGCGGTGCTGCCCAGCAGGTCGAACGCCACCCACTCGACCCTGGCCTGCGCGGGCTCCACGATCCCGCCCTGCCGGACCCCGTGGAACGGCACCCGGGCCGCCCCCAGCCCCCCGCCGACGGCATCGGACACCCGCGCCGAGGCCCGCCCGCCCCACACCCCGCCGGCCGCCCCGACCGCCAACCCGACCCCGGCCCCACCCAGCACCGCCCGCCGCGACACCCCGCCGGGGCCCGCCCCGGCCGCGGCACCGCTCCGCCCGCCCGCCGGGCCGGTTCCCCCGTCCTCCCGCTCCGCGCGTTCCGGCTCCGTCGCCGGGCCGCTCACTGGACGCCGACCTTCAGCTGCTGAGTGGCCGTCACCTGGTCGATGTCGGAGGAGCGGACGGTCACCGACACCACCCACACCCCGGCCAGCGGCAGCTGCGCGGTGCCGCTCCAGCTGCCGGTGCCCTGGGCCTGCAGGGTGACGGGCAGCGGGCCGAGGTCCCGGTCGGGGAGGGTGAAGGCGAGTTGCAGCTCGGGGACGTCGGTGGGCCCCCCGGTGCTGTCGGTCAGCTTCAGGGTGACCGCGTTGGGGCCGGTGCCGACCGGGTTGACCGTCACCACGGCGGTGCCCTTGGCGTTCGGGGTGCGGCCGCCGGTGTCGTACTTCAGGGTCAGTTCCTGGGTCTTCCCGGGCACCGCGCTGGCCCCCGCCGCGGGCGCGCCGGTCGCGCCGGGCTGCGCGGCGACCGCCTGCGCGACGCGTCCGGGCGGAGAGTTGGTGAGCATCGTGGTGACCACCAGCACCACCACCGCGACCGCGCTCTCCACCGCCACGCTGCGGCGCAGCCCGGCCCGGGCGGGCGAGCCCTCGGCGGCCTGCCGCTCCCGCTCCCGGTCCCGCACCGCGCGCTGGCGGGCGAGCTGGGCGGCGCGCTCCGGGTCGGCCGCCCCGTCCGCCGGCTCCGCCGGTCCGTCGGCGACGGCGGACGCGTCGTCCGGCTCGCCGGCGGTGCGCAGCCGGGCCGTCCAGGCCCGGGAGATCCAGGCCACGCCGAGCATCGCCACCACCGCGCCGGTCTTGATCAGCAGCAGCCGCCCGTACTCGGTGTCGATCAGCGCGCCCCAGGAGCCGAGGCCGCGCCAGGACTGGTAGACGCCCGTCACGACCAGGACGGCGACCAGCCAGAACGCCAGCCGGGAGAAGCGGTCGACGGCGGCGGCGGGCAGGCCGTGCCGCAGGCCGGCCACCAGGACGGCCAGGCCGCCGAGCCAGCCCGCCATCGCGAGCAGGTGCAGCGCGGCCAGCGGCAGCGCCAGGCCGACCTGGATGCCGACCGAGGAGTGGTCGGCGCCGACCCAGGTCGCGGACAGCGCGAGCGCCAGGGCGAGCCCGGCCAGGCCGAGGCCGAGCCGGGTGTCGCGCTGCGGCCGCTCGGCCACCGCCCGTTCCAGGCGCCGCAGTTCGGCCTCCTCCTCGGCCTCCTCGTCCAGCGGCCCGTCCAGTGCCTCGTCCGGCGCGGGCTCCGGCGGCCCGGCGGGCTTCGGCTGCAGGCCGAGCTGGCCGACCAGCAGCGAGAGGAACACGCCGGCGGCGGCGAGCAGCAGCAGGCGGGCGGCGAGCGCGGTGCCGATCCGCTCGTCCAGGGTGGCGCGCACCAGCGACAGGTCGAGGGCCTGCCCGATGCCGGTGCCGCGCTCGTAGGGGCCGCGCAGCATCAGCACGGCGACGGTGGAGACCAGCAGCGCGATCCAGCCGGTCATCAGCAGCCGCTGCACGCTCCGGACGGCCGCCCCGCCGGGCCAGACCACGATCACGAACGCGGCGGCGCCGACCAGCAGCGCGAACGCCCCGTAGGCGACGGTCCGGGCGGTGCCGTAGGCGAAGGCCACCGTGCTGTCGGCCTTGGCGCCCTGCACGGCCGCGGCGTTCACCGAGGTGTCGGACGGGGCGCCGACGGAGAAGGTGAACGCGCCGCCGATCGGGTGCGAGTCCTCGGAGACGGCCCGCCAGGCCACCGTGTAGGTGCCGTTGGCGATGCCCTGACGGAGCGCCACCCGGGCGGTCGAGGACCGGCCGTCGACGTGCTCGGGCCGGCCGTCGTCGACGGCGTTGCCCTGCGGGTCGAGCACCCGGACCGAGTCCGCGGCCAGCGACACGCCCTCGCTGAAGGTCAGCGTCACCGCGGCGGGGGCGGTCGCCACCACCGATCCCTGCGCCGGGTCGGTGCCCTCCAGGGTGGCGTGCGCGGACGCCGCCGTCGCCCCGCCGAGCACCAGTCCGAACGCCGCCACCAGCACCGCCAGCAGCGCCCCGAGCCGCCGCCTCGCCACCGTCACCACGTGCCTGCCTCTCCTCGTCGCCATCGCCGATCAGCTCCCCGGACGGTACGTCAGCGGCTTCACCGGGACCTTGACCACGACCTTGCCCGCCTTGGCGAACTGCAGGTCCAGCTCCAGCTCGTCGCCGAGCGCGGGCTGCTTCGCCCAGTCCATGATCATCAGGTGGGCGCCGCCCCGGGCCAGGTCCAGCACGCCGTTGGCCGGCACCTCCATCGCGCCGACCGCCTCCATCGTGGTCTCGGTCGAGCGGTGCAGCGTCACCGACCCGGCGGCCGGGCTGCTCACCCCCACCAGCCGGTCCGCGCCGCCCTCGTTGCGGACCGTCAGGTAGCCCGCCCCCATCCCGCCGGGCGTCGCGGGCAGCGGTATGTACGGGTCGGCCACGGTCAGCCGGGGCGCGCCCGCGCCGTCCACGGACCGGTACGCCACCACCCCGGCGCCCGCCGCCAGCAGCGCCGCCACCCCGGCCCCGGCCAGCGCGGTGCGGCGGAAGGACCGGCTCACACCGCCACCCCGTCCGCCAGCAGCGCCAGGTCGTGCTGGTAGACGCCGGTCGCGGTGCCGGACATGTACAGCAGGTGCGCCTTGTCGTCCGCGGGCAGGAACGCCAGCACCTGCGCGCCGTGCGTGGAGGTCACCGCGCCCTTCGCGTCCACCACCGGGTCCTCCACCAGGATGCCCAGCGGCTTCGCGGCGGCCTTCACCTTCGCCAGGTCGCCGGTCAGCCCGACGAAGTCCTTGCCCATCGAGTCCAGCCAGGTCCGCAGCACCTGCGGGGTGTCCCGCTGCGGGTCGGTGGAGACGAACACGATGTCGAGCTTCTGCCGCTGCTCCGCCGTCAGCTTCGACATCGCCACCCCGATGTCGCCCATCGTGGTCGGGCAGACGTCCGGGCAGCTGGTGTACCCGAAGAACAGCAGCACGGTCCGCCCGGCGGTCCGCGCCCGCAGGTCGTACGGCTGCCCGGAGGTGTCGTCCAGCACCAGGTCCGGCTTGTCGAAGTGCTTGTTCAGCACCGTCCCCTGGTACTTGCTGGTGGACGCGGGCCGCACCACCTTGGCCGCGCCCTCGCTGCCGCCGTCCCCGGAGGAGGAGCAGGCCGACAGCGCGAGCGAGGCGCCGAGGACGAGGGCGGCCGCGGTCAGGAGCCGGGGCCGGGAGCGGAGGAGGGATGCCAAGGGTCTTTCCTGTTCCGTGCGGAGCGGTGCGGTGCGAGGAGGGATCGCGGTGCGGGGGAGCGGGGAGCGCCGGGGCGGGGCCGCCGCGGGAAGTGCGGCGGCCCCCCCCCCGCGGGTGCGGAGGCCTGCGCGGGCCCGCGGCGCCGCCCCGCCCCGCCCGGGCGCGCGCCCCCCACCCCCCCCCCCCA